>JBOWAX010000001.1:0-875767 GCA_050864255.1 Dehalogenimonas sp. | reverse complement strand
TTCTTTGAGTACGGTGATGATCTGCTCTTCGGTGAATTTTTTCCTGATCAATCGAGCCTCCTTGAACTCTTTATTTTAGCGGAGGACTCTACTTCTCGGCGATACTAATTATGGGGGGAGGGTCAGTTTATCTCCACTCTCGTTATAGACCATTATCTTTCTTGCTTCATAAACTTCTGGAGGAACTGTAGGTTTCTCCCCTGGACTTTCTACCGGTGTAATTGGGCCGATAGTTACGCTTCCACGTAGAATTCCTTGAGTCTTTTCGGTATATGTCAGTGTCTCGTTTCCAGCATTAATTTGCAGGCTGTCGGTTTTTACGAGAAAGTTGTCAGCAGCTTTAAATATTTTCAGGTATTCCGATTCTTGCTCCATAACTCCAGGAGGTTCTTGGCGATACATCTCTGTCCAGACAAGGTCGATTATAGATATCTTGTTGCCGTGCACCTCAAAGCTTCCGGAATACATATTGACTCCAGCTGATCCATAAACTCGGCCTGAGTCAAATGTAACCGTAATTTCAGTACCATTCAGAACCGCAATCGGATTTTCTGCCTTCCCGTATGACTGAAGTTGCCATTTAGTATTATCAAGATCGCTGGATTTAGGATCTGACTTTGTCGAGCAGGCCACCAGCGGTAACAAGAATAACATTAGAATTGCGCCAGATAGATATAATATTTGTTTGATTTTCACTCTGTTCACCTCTCACGGTTGATTGGATTATGGAGGTACAAAACCACGGACTACTTGTGTTTCTTTGGACCTATTGTGACTACTAAATATAACGAACATATTCGTTTATAGGTAGCAAAATATTAGGAACTATTTTTGTATGTTTTTATCATAATTCAATATGGGTTTGGGCTCTAGTGATGCTTAAGCCGATGACACAGATGCGTAGCAATTGTTATGCTTTTAACGACTCGGTTTTGCCAACATTTCACCAGCCACTTTTTCCAAGGTTGCCCGATCGAACGGCTTGGAAATATAGGGAATTTGATGCGTGGCCAGATATTCTCTTATCAGTAAATCCGAAGTATCCCCAGTCACAAAGATGATATTTTCAGCCTGTTTTGGCCATCGGGTTAAGATTATTTCGTGGAGTTCCATACCGCTCATACTCGGCATCCGGATATCCAGGAAGATTAAATCAAAATGGCTTTCTCCGAGCATCTTTAGGGCTTGTTGAGGATTATCGGTATCTTCAACAAGGTGTCCTTGCATGCTAAGAATAGACTTGATTAATGCTCTAATGGTTGGTTCATCGTCAACTACTAGTACGTGAGCACTACTCACAACCCTACGGGCGCGCCGGGCTTCTGGTGTTGTTTTCGGTTCAATATCTTGTGATTGTATTAACGGGAATTTAATAGTAAAGGTGGTACCAACCCCAAGTTTGCTGTCGACTTCTATGGTGCCATTATGTTCCAAAACAATCGATCGTGACAGACTCAAACCGAGGCCGGTACCTTCTCCGGGGTCTTTGGTTGTAAAGAAGGGCTGGAACAGTTTAGCTTGTACGGCTTCTGTCATACCTGGTCCATCATCCGCAATAGTGACGGCTATGTGAGTGTCATCAAACTTGCGGCTGGTTATTGTGAGTTTTCCTTTGTCGTGAGCTTTCTTCATGGCGAACTCGGCGTTAACGATAAGGTTTAAGAATACCTGCTGTAACTGACCGGGGTCAGCATCTATCAAAGGTAATTCGGAATCATAATCTTTGATCACCTCAATATTGGCCGTTTTGAGTACATAACTCCGCATTTCGATGGTGTTGTCTAGCAGTTCATTAACACTGACGCTGGACTTCGTTGGCTTGGCCTGTCGGGCAAACGTGAGCATGCGCTTGACGATTTCCTTAACCCTGACACTCCCGGAGTTAATGATTTGTAGATTTTCCATAACATCCGGAGGCAAATCTTTTCTCTCTTGCAGGAGTTCAGAGAATCCAATCACTCCGGTGAGAGGGTTATTGATCTCATGGGCAATTCCGGCTGCCATTTCACCGACGGTGGCCAGCCGGGCGTTCATTTCAGCCTTATCGCGAAGCAAGTTTGTTTCGTTCTCGGCGAGTTTCACTTTTGTCTTATCAGTGAAGAAACCCAGCAGGGCGGGGCCATCTTTGAATTCAACCATTGCGACTTGAGTTTGGAACGGGAAAGAAGAGCCATCCTTTCTTAACCCATGATATTCATATAGAGGATCAACGGGCAAGCCTTGTTCCTGAGCAATAGCTTTTTGGATTACCTCATCCCGAAATTCCGGAACAATTTGATCTAAGAAAGTACTACCATAGAGATCTTCACCCTTTTCATAACCAAACATTTCTAAATACGCACGATTAGTGAAGATTGTAATACCTTGTCTGCTCGCTGCAATCCCAATTGGAACGTTTTCCATAAGTTGGAAAAATCGAATTTCGCTTTCCCATAATTTCGCTTGGGCTTCGCTCCGCTCTTTTAATATGCGGACGTTCAATCTTATCAACTTCTGATTTGCGATCTCATAAGGGCTGCCGATTAGCTCTATATCAAGCACTTCACTTTTTTTGGGGGATTTAAATGGCAATTCATGGTGAAAGGTATAATTCTTGTGTTCTAGATCGAGCAATTTGGCTTTATCAGAAAAGACTTGTTTAAGAAATTCCAATTCCCAAACAGGTTTATTGACAAGGGTTTCTCGAGGTAAACCGAGCGTACTAGTGAAAAAAGAATTTACGTCAATCACTTGCCCAGTATCGGCGTCAATTAAAAGAATGCCATCCGTGGTAGTTTCAAGCAGGCGATGGAAATCAGCTGCTTGAGTTGCGGAACCTTCTTGTGTTAGATATGGATGGAGTTTTTTATTACGTTCAATTTTAGCCATTTTGCTCTAAAATCAACAAAGCACCGACGAAATCCACGTCGGTGCCTCAGGCGTTTGATTTAGGTGGTATGAATCTCATCTGTGTATTACTATGCGCCTATATATTCTTTGTGTCAATAGGCCGTTAACGACACAGAACAGTTCAATTCTATTCTGTGAACTATAGAAACAATAAGATTATAATTTTGAGTAGCTAGTTCAATAGGAATAAGGTAATATCTTGTCCTATGAGTCACGGTTATTATGAAGATAAGTGGTTTACACCGAAGGAATGATCTCTCAGCTATGATTGATTCTTACTAAAACCCCCAAATGGGACATATGCCCATTGACAATGCCCAATTAGATCGTTATAATAATACTTCCATAAAAGAACACTAGTACTTTATGGTGCATTCCTGCCCCCTTATTATTCTTTCCCCGGTTATTTGTTTCCATTAAACAATTTAAGATTGGGTAGTGTTTTTGCCAAAGCTAATAATGGAGTCGTTTCTCAAATGGGTGTCGGGCGGAAAATCTCAAGGTGTTGACGGATTCAGTATCTAGTATTGTTTTATTTGGAGGCGTATAATTGACACCGGATTAAATATGGAGGCCCTATATGGAAAAGAAGCCCGTCAATCCCATCAAAAAAGTCGAAAAGCCGGCGATTATCAAGGCTGGGCCGGTGAAGAAATCCGGGATTAACCCAAAAGGCTCTGCTACTGGAGGTCCCTGATATAGGGGGGCGTGAAGATCCACAAGAATAATTTATTTGAGCGCCTTTTTTAGGCAACTCTCAGTTCTAGTCAAACATAAATGTCGCGTATGAAAAGCTTGTCTGTTAGACAAAGCCCAAGACGTTTTGTTGAGAAATGCTTCTTGCTTGAGCATCAGAATCTGCAATTAGCTTATTTTCCTAAAAGGCATCAGGTCTTGAGTCTGAATCAGGCTGCCATACCGATTATTAAAGCTCTCAACGGAGTGGGTTTTACTCCCAGCACTTCCGCGGACCGAAAGTTCATCAATTCATTGTCAACCGCTAGCTTGTTAACATCAGAATCGATACCGGAAAGTCCCGATATTCAGCAATCAACAGATTATCGTCCTACGCGGGCGGGATTACTTCTTACTGATGTCTGTAATTTAAATTGCGTGTACTGTTATTCCCATAACAACAATGCGCCCCAAACCATGAGCGAGACTGTTGCCCGCGCTGCAATAGATCTTATCATTAAAAACGCCTCTGAAGACCATTCTATGGCCCACCTGCAGTTTCATGGCGGCGGCGAACCGACCTGTGCTTGGTCTATGGTACAAACGACGATAGAGTACTTTGAATCCAAAGTTAAACTGGAAGGCGTTGAGAAATACATCGGCATTACCACTAACGGGGTATTCTCCCAACAAAGAATGGCTTGGTTGGCAGAACATGTCGATGAATTCTGCATTTCTTGGGACGGTACAAAAGAAATCCATGACAGACTAAGGCCAAAGCGTAACGGGCAGGGTAGTTACGATGATGTCCTGAGAACCTTTGACTATCTCGATAAAATCGGTAAAAAGTACTGGATCTCGTCCACGGTTACCGAAGACAGCCTTCAGTACTTCCCGGGCATAATAGATGTTCTGGCCAATCGCCCAGGGTTTGAGGCTATTTCTCTCGAGCCAATTTATCAACACGGCCGGGGCCAAGAGCTTGATGTCCCGGATGCCGACCGTTTCTTAGAAGCATTCAGAGCAGTCAAGAAGTTGGGTCGGGACAACGGTCTTAGAATCGAGTTCAGTAGTGCACGGGGTGGGTCCATTCGAAAAAGTTATTGTTACGCCACCGACCCGGCCTTTAACGTGACTCCGACCGGGATGGTTACTGCCTGTTATATGAGAACCGACCCGCATGGTCCCCAAGCCGGACTGTTTTTTCATGGCAGTTATGATCACGAGGCTGGTCACTTTATTTTCAACGCTGAAACTCGCGCTTTACTTAGATCGAGGAACATCGATAACCTTAGTGAATGCCGGGATTGCTTCTGTCGGTATCATTGCGCCGGCGGGTGTCTCAATCAATCCGGGGCAATTGATCAGGTTAGCCCGTATCGCTGTTACATCACCAAAAATTTGACCTTGGACCACCTGGTTGAATCACTTCAATAATATTTATATTTAGGTCGTTTCGAACATCCTTATAAACCTGACTGTTCAGGTCTGCAGAATAACCCGGCACTGCAACCATACCTAAAGTCGTTTTATGGCCTATTTATGGTTAAATATTCTCCCTAAAATATTCGGAAAACTCCCCAAATGGGACATATGCCTATTGACAATGCCCAATTAGATCGTTATAACAACACTTCCATAAAAGAACACTAGTACTTTATGGTGCATTCCTGCCCCTTTATTATTCTTTCCCCGGTTATTTGTTTCAATGGATTGTTTTTGGTAAACAATGCCCTGAAAACAGCTTTTTCAATCGTGAAAAAGGGATTCGTTTCCTAAATATAATGTGAAATAATCAAAAACAATTCCCGGTTGCTAATCCCGGTCCATGAAACGGACTACTGAAAACTGACAGCTGATAACTGATAGCTTGATAATGTTCCGGCCATCGGTCAAAATTGAAGTATGGGATACATGAGAATAATCGCCGGCGAGTGCAAGGGTCGCCCCATCAAGGTGCCGGACCGCAAGGCCACCCGTCCGGCAACTGAACTAGTGCGCGGCGCCATCTTTTCCATGCTGGCTAACGTGACCGATGATTGGGATGAGGTTCTGGATCTGTTTTCTGGTTCTGGCTCGCTGGGTATTGAGGCCCTGTCGCGAGGTGCCGACCATGTTGATTTTGTGGAGCAGGGGCGGGATTGCTGTGATATAATTAAAGCTAATCTTGGCAAATGTGATGTCGCCGACCGAGCTCATGTGCATTGCGCTCCCGTGGAGCGGGCGGTCAATTTTCTTGGTAAAACTTACGACGTCATCCTGATGGATCCGCCTTACCGGCGCGAGGACATCGGCGAATTGTTGGACAAGATGACGGGCACGACTCTGATCGGCGAGCATACTTGGCTGGTCATCACTCACTCACCGCGGGTAACGCTGGATGAAGCCTATGGGAATCTTAAGATGTACAAGGAACGGCGGCACGGAGACTCCGTCATCGCCATCTTTCACAAGGAGAAATAACCATGAGAATTGCCCTGTATCCCGGTTCCTTTGACCCGATCACCGCCGGACATATTGACATAATCCGCCGTTCGGCGCGGTTGTTTGACCAGGTCATCGTGGGTGTCTATGACACGCCGGATAAAAAGCTCATGTTTAATACCGGTGAGCGGGTCGTTCTGGCAGTCAAAGCGGTTGCCGACTTGCCCAACGTGGCGGTGAAGGCCTTTTCGGGTCTGATGGTGGAGTTTGCCCGCCAGGAAAACGTGACTACGGTCGTCCGCGGTCTGCGGGTCAACAATGATTTTGAATTGGAATTTGATATGGCCATGATCAACCGGCGTCTGGCGCCGGAAATTGAACTGGTGTGTTTGTTGGCGGCCCCTGATTACCAGTTCCTGTCATCTAGTATCTTAAAAGAGGTTGCCCGCCTCGGGGGCGATGTCACCGGGCTGGTGCCGGAATTTGTAGCCCAGGCAGTCAGGGAAAAAACCATAGCTTTAAAGTAAATATTGCTTGAAACGGAAGATATAAACATGTCTGATCATGACGTATCATCGGATGCTTCCAAAGATGATACCCTGCAGCGTGCCCAGGACCTGATCGCCAATAAGCGCAAGGTTATCGGTCCCCGCTATGATATCTACCGCATGGAGGTAGTTGAGTTGTTGCGGCGGAACTTCCCCCAGACTTTTCAGGAGATGAACGATGATAACCTGAAGAATTTCATCGGTGTGGTGGATATTTCCGGCGGACCGTCGCGGGGACAAATGAAAAGGCTCCAGGAGCATTGTAACGGCTGCGGGTGGTGTTGTTCCAAAACCAGCCGTATCGTGGTGGTCCAGGAGGATGTTGATCGTATCAGCCGGGAGTTAAAGCAGAAAAAAGAAAATCTTTTTAGCAATAATGGTAAAGAATGGACCATAAAACAAGGGCATCCTTGTCAGTGGTGGAACCCGGGCAGTGGCCGCTGTTCCATCTATAAGGTACGCCCCCTTACCTGTCGTACTTGGCCTCAGACCAAAGATTCCAAGGGGATTTATGGTTTGCATTCAATGCCGGAGTGCCGGTATTCGGTTGTCGTAATGGCTTACCGGGTGGTTGAAGCGGTTAAGGCGGTGTCAGCCGGAAATAATATATCGGTGGACTGATGGTCTCAAGCTCCCAGTTCTTGCGCTCTCCTGAGGGCTGCACCGGCCGCCTTTTCCACGATTTCCCGCAGTTTATATTCCTCAAAAACTTCCAGGGCCTCGGCAGTAGTCCCGCCGGGGGAGGTTACCATTCGGCGCAGTTCCGGCAGGTCGTGTTCGGACTGGTGAGCGAATTCCGCCGCGCCCACAGCTGTCTGAATAACCAGTTGCCGTGATGCTTCTGGTGATAGGCCCATCTTCTCAGCGGCATTTACCAGTGCTTCCATGAACAGGAAGAAATAGGCCGGCCCGCTGCCGCTGACGGCGGTGGCCAGATCCAGGTCGGCTTCAGCCGGGGTGAAGTATTCCTCACCCATCGCGGTCAGGATGCGCCGAGCGGTTTCTTTTTGCGCTGCGTCAACTGCTTCGGTGGCCGTCCAGACGCTCATACCCAGACCGATTTGGGCGGGGGTATTGGGCATCACCCGGATGGCCGCGGCGTGATTCAGGCCGCCGATGATGGCCGCTAGTTTCTTCCCGGCGATAATGGAAATGACCAGATGGCTGTCGCATAACTGGCCGTTAAGATCGGCCATTACTTCGTCAAGGTTCTGCGGTTTGACCGCCAGCACAATGACATCGGAACTCAGTGCGGCAGCGATGTTGGAATTGGTAGTGGTGACCCCCAGCTCCACCGCCAGGGCTTCGCGGCTTTCAGCCCGAACGTCGGCGACGGTAATATCTTCCGGCACCGCCAGTTCCTGGCGGATGATGGCATTAATCATGGCGCGGCCCATATTGCCTCCGCCGATAAAAGCGATTTTCATTATTGTCAGCCCCTTATTTGGTCTTTTTCATCCGTGAGAGAAAGGAGTTTTGCCTGTATCTATTTTACCACGATATTCAGCAGTTTACCGGGAACATAGATGACCGTTTTGACCTCTTTACCGGTGGTGTATTCCTTAACGCGTTCATGGTTCATGGCCAGTTCGGTCGCCTGGGACTCACTGACATCCGCCGGGGCCGGGATGCGGGCGCGCAGTTTGCCGTTGACCTGCACAACCAGGGTAATCTCCGGCTCAGCTGTGAGGGTTTCATCCCAGGTGGGGAAAGACTGGTTATGCACTGAATACTCCTGCCCAAACTGCAGCCACAATTCCTCAGCCAGGTGCGGCGCAGTCGGAGCCAGCATCAGGATCAGGCTGATAACGGCCTGGCGCCAGGATTCGGCAGAGACTTTGCCTGCCTCTTTGGCCGGAGCCAGGTAGTTGGTGAACTCCATCAAGGCGGCCAGCATGGTATTGAACTGGAGCCTGTCGATATCGGTATTCACCTTGCGGATGGTCTGGTGTGTTCTGCGGATGAGTTCCGCCTCGGCGGCTGCATCCGGTTCACCCGGTTGGTAATCTTCGGTCACCAGCTTCCAGATGCGGTTGAACCAGCGGGAGATACCGCCGATGCCGGAGTCATTCCAGTCGCCGCCGAGTTCCCACGGTCCGACGAACATCAGGTAAGCCCGCACTGTGTCGGCCCCGATGTCGGCTACGTATTTGTCCGGGTTGACCACATTGCCCCGTGACTTGCTCATTTTGGCGTGCTGAGCAGTGATGGTGCCCTGATTGAACAGCCGGGTGAATGGTTCGCCGAAATCAAGCAACCCCATATCCCGCAAAGCCATGGTGAAGAAGCGGGAGTAGAAAAGGTGCATTACCGCGTGTTCCGCACCGCCGGTGTAGATATCCACCGGCATCCAGTACCGGGTTTTCTCCGGATTGAAGGCGAATTCGGTATCATGCGGCGAACAGTAGCGCAGGAAGTACCACGAGGAACACATGAAGGTGTCCATGGTGTCGGTTTCCCGTTTGGCCGGGCCGCCGCATTTGGGACAGGTGGTGTTCACAAATTCTTCAGCGTCTTTGAGGGGCGATTCCCCAGTAGGCTTAAATTCGGCATCATCCGGCAGCAGCACCGGCAGGTCTTTTTCCGGTACCGGCACTATGCCGCATTTGTCGCAATAGACCATCGGGATCGGCGCGCCCCAGTATCGCTGGCGGGAGATTAGCCAATCACGGAGTTTGTAATTTACGGTACGCCGCCCGTAACCCTGGGTTTCCATCCAGTCGCAGATGCCGTCAAAGGCAACGGTATTCGGCTGGCCGTTGAATTGGGCGGAATTCCTCATCGGACCCTCGCCGGCATAGGCGCCTTCAATCGGGCCGCCGTTATAATCCTCCGGGCTGACGACCACTCGGATGGGCAGTTTATATTTTTGGGCGAAGGCGAAGTCACGCTCGTCGTGTGCGGGTACTGCCATCACCGCCCCGGAGCCATAAGAGGCAATGACATAATCAGCAATCCAGACTGGTACTTTTTCGCCGTTGAGGAGGTTTTCCACATAAGCGCCGGTGAAAACGCCGTCCTTTTCCTTTTCGGTGGAGAGGCGGTCAATTTCGGTCAATCGGCGGGTCTTGGCCGCGTAAGCCTCAACTGCTTCCTTCTGCTCGGGTGTGGTCAGTTGAGCCACCAGCGGGTGTTCCGGCGCCAGCACCATGAAGGTGACGCCGTAGACGGTGTCCGGGCGGGTAGTGAAGACTTTGATGCGCTTTTCAGTTGTGCCCGGGACGTCCAGACCGAACTCTATCTCAGCGCCGGTAGAGCGCCCCACCCAGTTGCGCTGCATGGTCTTGATACGCTCTGGCCAGTCTAGTCCTTCGTGGTCCATCAGTTCGTCGGCGTATTTGGTGATGCGGAAAAACCATTGCTCCAGATCGCGCTTGACCACGGGACCTTCACAGCGGTCGCATTCTCCGTTGCCGACTACCTGTTCATTGGCCAGCACCGTCTGGCAGGACGGACACCAGTTGACCGGTGCTTTGGCGCGGTAAGCCAAGCCGGCTTCGTACAGTTTGAGGAAGAACCACTCTGTCCATTTATAGTAATCCGGCAGGCAGGTGATAACCTCCCGGTCCCAGTCGTAAATAGAGCCCATGCTCTTAATCTGCTGACGCATATTGACCACGTTGTTCAGCGTCCATTCGCGGGGGTGGATGCCCCGCTTGATGGCGGCATTCTCTGCCGGCAGACCGAAGGCGTCAAAGCCGATGGGGTGCATGACATTGTAGCCCATCATTCGCTTGTAGCGGGCGTAGGCGTCCGACGGCGCCATGGCATACCAGTGGCCGATATGCAGATCACCGGAGGTATAAGGGAACATGGTCAAGGCATACCATTTGGGCTTGGGCGAGTGCTCGGTGACCTTGTAGAGTTCGTCCGCGGCCCATTTGGCCTGCCATTTTCGTTCTATTTCCTGAGGCTCATATTTATCCGTCATGAGGGAAGTTGCTCCATCGGTGAGAGTATGATGTAATCTTATCGTTTACGCGGTGCGCGTTCAAGTTATTTTACATTCCCGCAGTAGTATTCGGCTTGAATTCAAACACTGACTGGTCTATCCTTGCCTTTTTGAGGACCTTGGCGTAAATTAAGGCAGATACTGAAATAGTAAGGACAACGTATGATCACAACTCTCAAGGGTAAGGTGGAACTGTTGGGCGCCGATTGGGCGGTTATCAACGTCAACGGCATCGGCTATAAGGTTTTCATGTCCACGGCTACCCTGTCGCAAATCCAAAATGCCGCGGAGGTCAAACTCTTCACCCACCTTCAGGTGCGGGAGGATGCGCTGACACTGTTTGGCTTTTCGGCCTTTGAAGAATTGGGCATATTTGAAACTATGCTGGATGTGTCCGGTATCGGTGCTCGGCTGGCCCTGGCCCTGTTATCCGCTTTCAAGGCCGATGAACTGGCCACCATTATCGCCACCGGCAACGCAGATATGCTTTGCACTGTGCCTGGGGTAGGTAAGAAAACTGCCTCCCGCATCGTTTTAGAACTAAAAGACAAGGTGGCCCGCAGTTGGGTGGCGGCACCGGCTGGCGGTAACGGCGCATTAGATAATGACGTCATGGCGGCACTGATTGCCCTGGGGTACTCCGGCTCGGAGGCGGCGCGGGCGGTAGTTAACCTGCCGAAGAATGCGGAATTGTCGCTGGAAGATAAGATCAAGATGGCGCTGGCGGGACTTAGCGACAGTGGAAAATAACACATTAATTAATACTGGTTGGGGGATTGGTATGACACACCACGAAACTTGTGGCAGGTGCGGCGGCAACGGGCGGATCTCGTGCAATTTGTGCCATGGTACAGGCAGGATGATTCAGCCGGGGAGTTATGGTAATGAAATTCCCTGCCCTGAATGCGGAGGTACCGGTAAGGACACCTGCCACGCCTGTGGCGGTAGCGGGACCGTCAAACTGGACGATTAGCTATCTTTCCTCCGCTTGACAGCGTTATTAAGGGGCTACCGGCTGGCGGATAATGGTCTTGAGTTTCTCCGGTGCGGTACGGCGGGGGTCTGATATGTATATTTCGTGGTGTTTTTGCTTGTGGCCGTCGAACGATAAACCGGCGGCGTGGATAAAAGAGTGCAGTTTCTCAATGTTTGAAGCTTCGGTTGAATAGGGTCCGATATGCATTATCTGAGCAGCTTTACCCTCCGCCAGTTCAGCAAATATTATCCGGTCAATGGCGGCCGGGTTTTTCTTGCGGCGGACATCTTCCACGGCTTGTTTGACCATTTCTGCGGTGATAAAGTCCGGCTGTAGGATCATGTAGGTCCAGCGCCAGCGGTCACGGCGGTTTTCGGAAAAGTCGGCCATGTCATCTGACCACCACAGACCTTCCAGCCCCATGACGCCGAAATCTATCCCCCGTTCCTTCTTGACGCTGAATTTTAGGGTATATGCCACCGGGTATAAGGTTTCTATGGCCGCCAGGGCTTCTGGTCCGTCCGGCGCCCCGATGCCCTCAACCATCAGGTAATTCATAGCCGGCACATCAACAAATACCGGTTCTTTTGAGGGCGGATTGTAAAGGAATTTATATGTTTTTTTCAGATCTATCTTGTCCACGGGGCTTTGCCTCCTCTGCGGTTGTCGGATATTCTATTATCCCGCTGTAGCTGACCGAATTCAATTACTATCCTCTATCATAGCGGGCGTAATCGGGATTAGTATTTCAAGGATAAGGTTAATAAAGTATGCCTCCATATACAATAAGTTCTATATCCAATGGTCTAATAAGTAATTGATTTAACTTGTAATATATACTACAATTCACCAGGGTCTGTATTAAGACTCTGGAGTGAGGAAATAATGGCTAAAATTCGAGTATTGATCGCCGATGACCACGCGGTTCTTCGCGAGGGCATGCGCCGCCTGCTGGAACAAGAGAAAGACATGGATGTGGTAGGCGAAGCTGCCGACGGTGAGGAAGCAATCAGTCTGGTTGATGAGCTAAAGCCGGATGTGGTGCTGATGGACATTGTTATGCCCAAGCTGACCGGTGTGGAAGCCACCAAATTGATCAAAAAGGTTAATCCATCTACTTGTATTCTCATTCTGACCGCTTACTCTGATATTCGATATATTTTGGGATTGCTGGAAGCCGGGGCCTCCGGATATCTGCTGAAAAGCGCCCGGGCCGATGAGATTGTTGGAGCTATCCGTGCCGTCCGGTCGGGTGAATCAGTTCTGGATTCCATGGCTACCCGGAAACTCTTGGAGCGGGTGGTCAACCTGTCCAAGGAAGTGCCGGATGAAAAAGGTCGCGGCCATCTCTCACCCCGCGAGATAGAGATACTGCGTTTGGCAGCCCGGGGCATGAGCAATCGGGACATCGCCGAAAAACTGGGACTTTCCATGCGCACCGTTAAGGCGCATCTTTCCAATATCTTCAATAAAATGCGTTGCTCCTGCCGCACTGAGGCCATCGTCAAGGGTTTCCGTGAAGGTTATGTGACCTTGGAAGACGTACCTCAGGGTATTGAAGCCTATGAAAAAGAAAAAATCTAACCTGCCCGATCAGGATTACTGGTACCTTTTTGAAAATGCCTCCGATGCTGTCTGGGTGGAGGACCTGGTAGGGGATGTTGTTTATGCTAACCGTGCCGCCGAACGGTTAACCGGGTATTCGGTTAGTCAGTTGGTTGACTCCGACGTATTGAAGTTTCCCTTGGGTGATAGTGAGACGGCGGACGATATCAAGCGTCGGCTGTTGACGGGAGTGGAATGCCAACAACCATATGAGCAGCGGGTTATCCGGCGGGACGGCACAGCCGCCGTCTGGCGGGTGGCCACCTCCTTGCTCAATGTCTACGATGAAGTCAAAGGTTTCCAGCATATCGCCCGGGATGTTACCACTGAACGCCAGAATCAGGATAACATGCGTTTCTATGTCCAGGAAGTCATCCGCGCCCAGGAAGATGAGCGAAAACGGGTGGCCCGGGAGCTGCATGATGAAGTTTCCCCTTCTTTGCTGCTGCTCATTCAGCGCATTGATGCTATCGTTTCTAACAGCCGGTTGAAACTGACCGATGTCATGAAGGAAAAAATGGAAGACCTGCGGGTGCAGACGGTTGAAGCCTTGGAAAGCACCCGGCGTATCGCTCAGGATTTGCGGCCTCGTATCCTGGATGATTTGGGTCTGATACCGGCGCTGGAATGGATGGCGGATAACCTGATTAAAAAGCACGGCATAGAAGCCAAGGTCGTCATTAGCGGCACGGAATGTCAGTTGCCCAGCGAAGTACAATTGCTGTTATTCCGTATCGCCCAGGAAGCCCTTAATAATATCCGCAAACATTCAGATGCTTCCAATGTGGAAATAACCGTAAATTATGGTGAAAGTAAAACGTTGGTAGCCATCTCAGATAACGGCCGCGGGTTTGCCATACCGGAACGGGTCAGTGACCTTGCAGCTATCGGTAAGCTGGGACTGGCCGGCATGCGGGAGCGGGCGCAACTGATTGGCGGTAACGTCAGCGTCAGTAGTGAACCTGAACAAGGCACTGTAGTCACGGTGGAAGTGCCTAACCAAGGCAATATATGTGACTTGTCAGCCAGGGAGAAAGAATTCCAAGTCCGGCTTAATGCTTAGCTGAGCCATCAAGTGGAATGAAATTATCGTACTGTAAAAAGGGCTGTGATTGACTCACAGCCCTTCTAATTTAGTTTAACCGATTTTACCCTAATCGTTGGTGGCGGTTACATGTTCCGTGGTCAACGGCTCAAAGAAGCAGCTCACCTCTCCGGTGTGGCAGGTGGGTCCGGCCGGTTCAGCTTTAACCAATATAGCATCGTTGTCACAATCCAACCATAGTTCTTTGACAACTAGTACGTTGCCGGATGTGGCCCCTTTGTTCCAGAGTTCCTGGCGGGATCGTGAATAGAACCACACGCTACCGGTTTTGAGCGTCAATTCCGCTGATTCCTTGTTCATGTACCCCAGCATGAGTACCTGATTGGTGTTGACATCCTGTACGATGGCTGCGACCAATCCCTTGTCATCCAGTTTAAGACCCTTGCCTTTGACTGCCAAAATATATTCTCCTCCAATTATTTATCGGGTTTGCTGTTGAAATCCTAAATTATTGAGCCAGCGCCTGTTTAAGATCGATGGCGCCGGTATAGATAGATTTACCCAGGATAGCGGCGGAAGCACCAAGGAGCTTAAGGATTTTGAGGTGGCTCAGTTTGGCGATGCCGCCGGAGGCGATGACCGGCGCTTTGACGGCCTGAATAAGTTCATAAAGCGCGGTAAAATTGGGTTCGGTCAATGTGCCGTCACGGGAGATGTCGGTGAAGACAAATCTTTTCACTCCCAAATCCATCATTCGGCGGGCGAAATCTACGGTCGGCAGATTGGTTTCTTCCTGCCAGCCCTTGACTGCCATTTTTCCGTCGCGGCAGTCCAAAGACACGATAATGGATTCACTGAAGTTGCGGCAGGCTTCCCGTACCAGTTCCGGGTTTTCCACTGCGGCGGTGCCCAGCACTATCCGGTCAACACCGGCTTTAAGCAGTTTTCGGATACTGTCCATATCGCGGATGCCGCCCCCCAGCTGCACCGGCACCACGGCCGACTGGGCTATCTGAGATATAATATTAAAATTGACCATTTCACCGGCCACCGCGCCGTCCAGGTCAACAATATGAAGCCGCGGCGCGCCCATGGATTGCCACTTGAGGGCTACCGCCACCGGGTTATCGGAGTATACCGTCTCTTGGGCGTAATCGCCCTGAAAAAGCCGCACGCAGCGCCCGCCGCGGATGTCTATGGCCGGAATGATTTCTATGATGTCTCTCCGATATGCTTGACTGGAACGGGGGCTATTATAGCATTTCACGTTGCAATCGGCCAATCGGCAACGGTGGGGTTTTATTGGGGATTGGGTAGCCAACCGCTATTTAGCGGCAATAATACATTGGACAAATTAGCGTTATTGGCGTAGATTTACGCCAATAAAAGGCCATGTGAATAAGAAAAAGTTAGTTCAGGTTGCATCGGAGGCACTTTGAAAAATAAAATGGTCAGCATCTCTCCGAAAATTCCGAAAATTATTACCAACGCTTATTTGAAAAATTGCCCGTCGGGTTGTTGATTCAGGATTATTCCGCGGTCAAGCAATATCTAGACAAACTGGTTGCTTCGGGCGTCAGTGATATCGGTTCCTATTTGACAAGTCACTCGGATGAATTAGAACATTGCATTAATCTGGTTAAAATTATTGATGCTAATGACATGGCTGTTCGCCTGTTTCAAACGTCAGATAAGCGTTTAATCGTCAAGTCCTTGAGACAACATTTTACCGACCAGGCAGTGCCTTTGTTTGCCCAAAGATTAGCCACCTTGATGCGTGGTGAAGATTATTCAACAGAAATCCAAGGTAGTTTGTTAAACAGCGAAACCGGCTACGCTCTCATTCATGTGAATATTCTGCCTGAATACCAGGAAACATGGGCTCGTGTCCAAGTTTCCCTAATGGATATTACGGCGCGCCAGAAGGCAGAAGATAAGCTCCTGGCCGAAGAAGAATTTTATCGTGATTTATTCATGAACGCCCCATTTGGGTATCATTCATTGGATTCAGATGGCTGCATTAAAGCTGTTAATAACGCTTGGCTGGATGACCTGGGGTATACCCGGGATGAGGTCATCGGGCGGTGGTTCGGGGATTTTCTGCTGCCGGATCAGGCGGAGCTGTTCCGACAGCGTTTCCCCAAGTTCAAGGCGTCCGGCAAAACGCATACGCAATTCTTTATGCGGCGTAAAAACGGTGTAGTTGTGCTTGAGACCGTTGACGATAAGATAGCCTATGACCTTGCCGGTAATTTTGAGCGCACCCACTGTATTTTACAGAACGTGACGGAGGAACGGCGGGCTGAGGAAGCCTTGCGCAATTCCGAAGAATCTTTAAGAAATGCTCAGCGTTATGCCGGTTTGGGTAGTTGGAAATGGGACATCAAGACTAATAAATTGGAATGGTCTGATGAAATGTATCACCTTTTCGGTGTCGAAAAGGTGGATTTCAACGGCGAGCTCAATACCGTTATTGCGCAATCAATCCACCCGGATGATCAAGCCGCCGTGGAGTCTTCAAACCAGCGGGTTGTGATTGAAGGAAAACCAACTCCGCTCAAGTATCGGATAGTCCGGCCGGACGGCGCTGTCCGGTGGGTTTGGGCTGAAGCTGGCGAGTTACAGTTGGATGATTCCGGCCAACCTGCCTTTCTCTCAGGGTATGTCCTGGATATTACCGACCGCCAAAGGGTTGAGGATGAATTGGTATCAAGCCGAACCAAGTACCAGTCCCTGTTCGAAAGTAGCGGTGATGCCGCTTTTCTTCACCGTCCCACGCCAGACGGTCTGCCGGGTAAGTTTGTTGAGGTCAATGAAGCCGCCTGCCTGTTGCTGGGGTACACCAGGGATGAATTTTTAAACCTGGGGCCGAGAGACATCGTCGTCTGGGAAGTTGCCGGAGTTACTCCCCCTGATATCATGAAGCGTCTTGAGTTGGATAGGAAGGTCGTCATGGAATCAGCCTGGCGGCATAAGGACGGCCATGAGATTCCGGTTGAAGTCAACATCCACCTCTTTAGTTTGAACGGTCAACCCTCCGTGTTGACTATTGGGCGGGATATTACCGAGCGAAAAAAAGCTGAAACAGAATTGAAGAAGACCCAAGCCCAACTACAGATCATGCTGGGGCAGGTGCCATGTATTCTGTGGGCAATGGACACCGACCTGAGATATACCTCAGCCTCAGGCACCGGACTGAAGACATCAGGCCGTACTTCAGATGATTTGGTCGGCAAGACTATTTTTGAATACTCACCCAGATTTACCGAAGATGACCCGTTTGTAAAGGCATTAAGAGCTACATTGGCGGGTCAATCTACAGTCATTGAGCAAACCTCGGTGCTGAACAATCGCACCTTTCTGGTCTATATGGAGCCGATGCGGAGTTCCGCAGACGAAATTATCGGTATCGTTGGTATCAGTGTTGACATCACAGAACGTAAACAAGCAGAAATATCCTTGGAACATGCTCATGACCTTCTGCGTTACGTCATTGAACACACTCAGGCGGGTGTAGCCATCCATGACAGGGATTTAAACTACATCTACGTCAGTCAAAGGTATCTGGATGAGTATGGGATCGGGGAACAGGACATAATCGGCAAACACCACTATGACGTGTTTCCTGACCTGCCTCAGAAGTGGCGTGACGTACATCAAAGGGTTTTGGCTGGTGAAATCTGCAGTGCTGATGAAGATGAATACGTCAGGGCTGACGGTACCGTTGAGTGGACGCGTTGGGAATGTCGGCCGTGGTATCAGCCGGACGGATCAATCGGTGGTTTGATCGTCTATACCGAAGTTATTACTGACCGGAAGAAAGCTGAAGAGAAACTTAAAAGGTTCTCGGAAGAACTGGAAGGCCGGAATGTCTTTATTCAGGCCATCATTGACCATTTGCCCATCGGTCTGGCTGTCAATAACATTGGTGACGGCACGCCACTTACATGAACCATAAATTTGAAGAGATATATGGCTGGCCCAAAGAAGAAATTGTTGATATAACTACCTTTTTTGAGAAGGTATATCCTGACCCTGAATACCGGCATACCATCATGTCAAAAATCATGGCGGACATCGAAAGCGGTGACCCGGCGAGGATGGTTTGGGACGGTATTGAGATTACCACCAAATCCGGGGACAAGCGGGTTATCAATGCCGTCAATATCCCGGTGCCTGAGCAGGGTATTATGGTCTCCACCGTGCGCGATATAACCGCCCGGAAACATGCGGAAGAGGCCCTGCAGGACTCTGAGGAAAGATTCCGGCAGCTGGCGGAAAATACTGAGGCCATCACCTGGGAATATGATCCGGTTATTGACCGTTGGACTTACATCGCGCCTCAGGTGGAAAGGATTCTTGGTTATAAACCGGAAGAATGGATTGACCTGGACTTCTGGGTTCGTCATATTCATGAAGCAGACCGTGAATGGGCGCCTTCATATTGCGATGTGTCTTCCAGACAGGGCCTTGCTCACACACTTGAATATCGGTTCATCAGAAAGTCTGGGGATATAATCTGGCTGCGTGAAATCGTCAGTGTTGAGATGCGCGAGGGCGCTCCGGTTAAACTCCGGGGCATCATGCTTGACATCACATCGCGTAAAGCCAAAGAAGAGGCGCTGGCGCAAAGTCAACAGCAATTTGAAGCGCTGTTTAGGGACTCCCCTGTTTCCAAAATTATCTTTGACCAAGATACCGGCGACATAATTGACGCTAATACTAAAGCCTGGGAAAGTTTCGGTCTGTCTTCTCTGGAAGAACTGAAAACGTATGATATATTCGGTCAGGCTCCATACTCATTTGAAGAGGCTCTGGCCATGATTCGTAAGACCTCCCGGGAAGGGCATCAGGAATTTGAATGGTTGAGCCGCAGGGCGGACGGTGAAGAATTCTGGGAATATGTGAGTTTAACACCTGTGAATATCCATGGCGTTGAGCGGGTTGTTGCTTCTTCCGTTGATATCACTGCTCGGCGCCAGGCGGAACAGCTGGCTTTTCAATCCGCTCAAGAGTGGCGGACAACCTTTGACTCCATCACGGATATGGTCGCCATTGTGGATGCCAATCATACAATCATCAGGGTGAACAAGGCCTTTGCCGATGTACTTGGTCTGGATCCGGGTGCCATTGTTGGTACACGTTGCTATGAGGTCATTCACGGTATGAATCTGCCCCATCCGATGTGCCCGCACTCCAAAGCGATGACAACCCATCAGGTGGAATCCAGCGAATACTTTGATAAGAAATTGAAGTTGTGGGTGGAGGCGACTTCATCGCCAATTTTTGACGATCAGGGCCGGTTAACCGGCTCCGTTCATATCATAAAAAATATCAGTGACCGCAAAAAGGCTGAAGAAGAACAGCACCAGCTTCGTGATAAAGCCGAAATGTCCTCTCGGCTGGCGGCGGTCGGTGAAATGGCTTCCGGTATTGCCCATGAGATCAATAATCCGCTTACCGGCGTCATCGGTTTCTCCGAGCTGTTGCTGGGCAGACAATGGCTACCTGAGGATATGCGGGAAGAACTGAAAATAATCAATGAAGGCAGCCAGCGGGTGAAGGGTATTGTCAAACGCATGCTGACCTTCGCCCGTCAGTCCAAACCCGTAAAAAGTTCTGTTGATATCATTGAACTCATGGAAAACACCCTGGAGTTGCGCAGCTATGTCCTTAAGACCAGCAATATTGAAGTGGTCAGGGATTATGAACCGGAGTTGCCGTGGGTGACGGCGGATGCCGGGCAGTTACAGCAGGTGTTCTTAAATCTCATTGTCAACGCGGAATTCGCCATGAAAAAAGCCCACGACAAAGGCATTCTGGTGATAAAAACCGAGAGACTGGATGGCCACATCCGCATTTCGATTACCGATGACGGTCCGGGCATGTCGGCTGAAGTGAAATCCAAACTCTTCCAGCCGTTTTTTACCACCAAGGAACCGGGTGAAGGCACTGGGTTGGGGCTGTCGTTATCATTCGGCATCATTCAGGAGCATAAGGGCAGTATCACTGTGGAGAGCGTTGAAGGTCGGGGCACCACTTTTATCGTGGAGTTGCCAATAACACCCGTGGTAACTGACCTGGTTGCCTCCAAAGCGTTAGAGGAAGCGCCGGTTGTGCCTCCCGGGAAGGCCAAAATTCTGGTGGTTGATGATGAACGTACGGTCATGGTTCTGGTCAAGGCTATTCTTGCCGGTAAAGGGCATGAGGTGGAAGAATGTGATAATCCGTTGAAGGCTTTGGCGAGGTTGCGGGAAAATACCTACGATATGATTATCATTGATATCCGCATGCCGGATATGAGTGGAATTGAGCTGGTTGAAGAGATCAGGCATCGGTGGCCGGAGATGGTCTCCCGTATCCTCTTTATTACCGGTGATACCTCTGACCTGACCACCCGGGAATACCTGAATACGCATCAGATACCTTACGTCAGCAAACCATTTGAAAAGAAAGAACTGGAAGAAAAGGTGAATGCCTTACTATGATGCGGGCGGAATTGTATAAAAACTTGTTGGACAACTTGAGTGAAGGTGTCTATTTTGTTGATTGCGACAAAAGGATTTCCTATTGGAATAAGGCTGCGGAGGAGCTGACCGGACGGACGGCAGATGAAGTCCTGGGCTTCAAATGTGCCGATAACATTCTGGTCCATACTGATGACCAGGGAACCCGGCTTTGTCTGAATGGGTGTCCGCTGACAGCTACCATGACCGACGGCAGGCCCCATGAGGCTTCCGTGTTCATGCTTCACCGGGACGGTCATCGTGTACCGGTTACCGTCAAGGTCATGCCGATATATGCTGAAGACGGTAAAATAATCGGGGCTATTGAGACTTTTACCGATAATTCAAAGAATTTTCTGCTTCAAGAACAGGTCGCTGATCTGGAGAAGCTGTCCCTCATTGATGAATTGACCAGGGCTGGTAACCGGCGTTATGCCAACATTACCCTTGATGCCAAGTTTAATGAGTTCAACCGCTATGACTGGCCGTTCGGGGTTATCATGTTTGATATTGATAACTTTAAGGCCGTAAATGACAACTATGGTCATGATATCGGCGACGATGTGCTGAGGATGGTTGCCCGTACGATTATGGCTAATATCCGCAGCCCGCAATCATTATTCTTCCGTTGGGGCGGTGAGGAGTTTGTAATCGTGGGTACTAATGTGAACGGCCGGCAACTTTACGATATTGCGGAGCGGATGCGGAACCTGGTGTCAAGTTCCATGTTGACTTACAATGGCCGGGAATTGAGCGTTACCGTATCTGCCGGGGTAACTGTGGCCCGATCCGGCGATAATCCTGAGACCCTCATACGCCGGGCTGATGAGCTGATGTATCTCAGTAAAAAGGCGGGTAAAAATCGCAGTACCATTGATTAGGTGGTAAAATTACGGTAGCCTGAAAAAAAATGATTCATATAAAGGTAATAGCTGATGCCAAATCATAAACAGATTGCTGAATTGGTTTATACCAATTTAGACTCACTCGCTGCTGAAATTACCACGGTCCAGCAACCGCAAAGGGCGGATATTTCCCCTCAGTTCGGACTGAATTATTCAAAATACGCTGAGTATGCCCGGCACGACCTGTATCAATTGACCGAATCTTTAATAGCCGGCGACTCTGGTCTTTTCAGCCGTTATAAGGTATGGCAGCATTCAATGATGGTGGGGCATAAAGTGCCGACATTTTTTGTCCAGATGCAGATGGATGCTGAAGCAACCGCGCTGAGTAAACTGCTTTCCAGTGACCAATACGCGGTTGTTTCCGGATATTTTGCTGATGCCGCCGACGCGCTGAGTAAAGCTGATGATTTCAGCCGGAATTTTATCAAAGAAACCGGGTCGTATGGGGAGCTAGCCCAGCAGTATTTGAGTTTGCTTTTAGTAGGTGATCGTCAGGCTGCTCGTGAACTTATTATACGTAAGCTTGATGAAGGTGCCGGCATTGCCGATATCTATCTGAGAGTATTTCAGCCAGCCTTATATGAAGTTGGCCGGCTGTGGCAGACCGGTCGGATAACCGTAGCCCATGAACACTTTTGCAGTGCGGCGACCCAGCTAATTATGTCTGAGCTGTATTCGCGGATTCAGGCAAAGGCCAACAAGAAAGGTCAATTGGTGGTTGCCGCCTGCGTGGCCGGAGAATTACATGAAATTGGGTTGCGTATGAGCGCTGACCTGTTGGAGTTGGCCGGTTGGAGGACGTTATATATCGGCGCCAATACTCCGCCTGCCAGTATTATCGCTATTGCCAGGGAGCAAAATGCGAAAGTGCTGGCTTTGTCCATGGCCTTACCTTCAAGCGGTCCGGCGTTACGGGAAATGATTGCAATGGCGCGGCAGCAATTGAGTGCAGATGTAAAGATTATCGTCGGCGGTTATATTCTGGCGGCTAATCCCAAATATGCTGAATCATTCAAGGCTGACGGCATCGTCAAAAACGCGGGCGAGGCCGTTGATTTAGTTGCCGAATTGGTACGTGGAGTTCAGTCCCATGTCGGATGATCAATTAAATAATATTCAACCGGGCGACGATGCTAAATGGCACCAATCTATCAGCGTCATGATGAACGAGCTGATTACGGTTAAAAGAGAGTTGCAACAAAAAAACTCTGAGCTTCAGCAGGCCTTAGATCAGGTGAAGGAACTCAACGGTTTATTGCCAATGTGCGCGTCCTGCAAGAATATTCGGGATGACCAGGGTTACTGGCAATCGGTGGAGGGGTATATTTCAGCTCACTCCGAGGCCACTTTCACACACGGGTTATGTCCGGCCTGTGTTCGTAAATTGTATCCGGATATTGCCGATGAAGTGTTGGCGGAGCAGGATAAAGACACCGACAACGGTTTCCCTCCACCGTCTAAGAATTGATTATCGGGGCAGATGGTTCTACCTTATCGTGGGTATTTTGAAACTCAGGAATCCTGCTGGAACATGGCACCCACCGACAAGCCCGTATGGATGCGGTGAATGGCCTCACCCAGTAACGGCGCAATAGACAGTACGGTAATCTTGTCCAGCTTCTTTTCCGGCGATACCGGTACGGTGTCGGTGACAATGACCTCTTTCACTGGTGAACCGGAGATACGTTCAATGGCCGGACCGGAGAGGATGGGGTGGGTACAGCAGGAATAAACCTCACTGGCGCCGGCTTTGAGCAGTGTCTGGACAGAATTGACCAGCGAACCAGCGGTGTCTATCTCATCATCGATAGTTAAAGCGATACGGCCATTGACATCACCTATGATATTCAGTGTCTCAGTACGGTCATCGTTGCCCAGCCGCCGCTTTTCAATGATGGCCAGTGGAGCGTTGAGTCGTTCAGCAAAGTCCCGGGCCCGCTTGGTAATTCCAATATCGGTAGCTACCACCACCAGATTTTCCAGGTTCTTTTTCTTGATGTGATTGGTAATCAAGTTGATCGCGGAAAGCTCATCAACCGGAATATTGAAAAAGCCTTGAATCTGGGCGGCGTGTAGGTCAACGGTTAATACACGATTAGCGCCGGACGTGGTAATCAGATCAGCGATAAGGCGGGCGGTGATGGGTACCCGCGGCTGGTCCTTTTTGTCGGTGCGGCCGTACCCGTAATAGGGAATAACGGCGGTGATGCGGCCGGCAGAGGCACGCTTCAGGGCATCAATCATAATCATGGTTTCCATGATGCTCTGGTTGACCGGAGAAGAGAAAGGTTGGATGACGAAGGTATCGCGGTTGCGTACGTTGTCCATTATGCGGACGAAGGTATTCTCATTGGAGAATTGAAATACCTGGCAATTGCCCAGGGGAATGCCCAGGTAATCTACAACAGCATGGGCCAGATCAGGATTGGCGTTGCCGGAAAATACTTTCAGTTCATCCATCTGTTCAGTTCCTTCGAAATTAAAAATTTCAATTTAACAGGTATCAAACAATATCCAGACGTATAAATTTTAAATTCCTAGTCTTGGCTGTTATCTGATGGGATCATTCCAATCCGGATTTGCTTTAGTCTGTTATGCCTGGTACTGCAAAATTAACAGTTAACTCCTTAACCTCTGAGGCAATACGGGATTCTACTTCGTTGTTGCCGAAGTTCTTGATGATCTCGGTGATCCAGGCAGCTATTTTCACCATTTCGGTTTCACCGAAACCACGGGTAGTCACCGCTGCGGTACCAACCCGCATGCCATTGGGGGCAGTGGGCTTCTGACCGACGATGAACGGCACGGTGTTGCGGTTGACCACAATGTTACAGCGACCCAAGGCCTCTTCGGCGTCTTTGCCGTTGACACCGGTAGCGGTCAAATCCAAAAGCACCAAATGATTGTCTGTACCACCGGAAACCAGCCTGAACCCGGCTTGCTCCAGTTCCCTCGCCAGGGTTTTGGTGTTTTTGAGTACTTGCGTGGCGTATTCGCCGAATTCCGGAGTTGCGGCTTCTCTGAAGGCCACGGCTTTGCCGGCGATAACGTGCATCAGGGGTCCGCCCTGAATACCGGGAAAAACGGCCGAGTCAATCGCGTGGGCATATTCTTCCTTACACAGGACAAAGCCGCCGCGGGGGCCGCGCAGAGTCTTGTGGGTAGTTGAGGTGACGATATCGGCATATGGAACCGGAGACGGGTGCACTCCGGCGGCGACCAGTCCGGCGATGTGAGCGATGTCCACAATCATCTTGGCACCAACCCGGTCGCAAATATGGCGGATGCGTTCAAAGTCAATAATCCGGGGATAGGCAGAAGCACCGGATATGATAACCTTGGGCTGGCTTTCATCAGCCAGTCGTTCCATTTCTGCGTAATTGATACGCTCTGTCGCCTGATCGAGGCCGTAACTGACGACGTTGTACATTTTGCCGGTAAAATTGGGTTTGGCACCGTGGGTTAGGTGACCGCCGTGAGACAGGCTCATGCCCATCATAGTGTCGCCGGGCTTAATCAATGCGAAGTAGGCGGCCATATTGGCCTGAGCGCCGGAGTGTGGTTGAACATTGGCATGTTCAGCGCGGAAAAGCTCTTTGGCGCGGTCAATAGCCAGTGTTTCAATGTCATCCATATTGTGACAACCGCCGTAATAGCGTTTGCCTGGATAACCCTCGGCGTATTTGTTGGTTAATGAAGAACCCTGAGCCTGTAAGATGGCGCGGGAAGCATAGTTTTCTGAGGCAATAAGATTAATGGTTTCCTGTTGGCGCGTGTCCTCAGCGGCGATGGCATTGTAAATAATCGGGTCGTCAAAACGGAGTCTGGTCATTTGGTCCTTTCCTCACAGCTTAAGCCGCGCAACGCACGGCATGGGAATACCGGTATTATAACAAATCAAAAGGGTCGGGGATAGTGGGAGCGCTCTAACTCATTAATTGTGGATTCAGAATGATTATATTATTCGGAGTATTCTTTTAATTTGTTTACAATCGGTAAAGTTACGTCATCAATACACTCATTGAATATCAGGTGAAATTGAAGGTCAAATACCATGAGTTCTTTTTTTGGGGCTACAATCAGGTTAAAAACTTGGGTACAGTAGTCGTATTTGAAAAGGGGATCCCCGGTCGAGGCGATGACGACTACCGGACAATTAATACCTCCTGATGTCATTCCGCTCATGTCGGCGGAGAACAAAGAAGCCAGAAACTGTAACGGATAGGCGGTTAAACCCAAAGGGTCGTGGTAAAACCTGTCCTTTATGGATTTGGAACGGGTTATCCTGTCAAATTTCAAATATGCTGTGATAGGTATTTGTATTGAAGGAAAGATATATGCGCCGAAATTCATTAACGGCGGAATGGTATTGTAAAATGGTTTAAAAAAAGAGGCAAATTTAGTGACCGATATGGATTCTCGTAAACTTGGCAGAAGAATATTATGGGCAAAAACTGCTTTAATCCTGTGATCTTTGGCGGCCAAAGCCATACTAAGGATACCCCCTTGCGAAGAACCCATCACAATGATATTTTGGCCAAAATATTCAGTGCAGAAGGTGACGGCGTCTTGGGCGTTCTGTAGCAAGTCCTCAAACGTATACTTTCGCTTTTGCCGAGGACTTTTACCGTGAGAAACAAAGTGTACACCCACCACATTGAACCCGTTGTTGGCGATTATGCTGAGGAACTCATCGTAAAACAGAGGGTGGGTCATGGTTCCAGGTAGAAAAACTACCGAAGTATTTTCCTTTCCGGTTGAATAAACGGACAACGCAATATCTGTGCCGGCAGATTTTATTAATATTTCCTGGTAGTTATCGTGTGATGAAAGATTTAACAGGTCTCGACCTTTAGTATTCATTTATCAGACCTCTTTTTTGAGTAAAATATGCTAATTTCAGGAATATCATTACCCAATGATTATCGATTAACTACTGAGGACTTATTTTTACCGGTAAAAAATCCGGAACATTTTTGACCTGCAAGGTAGACTCCTAGGACCACCAAAGCTGAGGCTGCAGCAATTCCAGTTAACCGTTTCGCATTCTTTTTCATCATCATGCTCCTTTTTAGTTTTAATAAGTATAAGGAGCAGTCGGCGGGAAGTCTTCAGGCATCAGGCGGGATTTTAACTGGAGGGATTGGCAGGTTGATAACTGGTCAAATTAATAGCTGCCCGACCAATCATAGTTAAAGAAAATCAAATTATTTTAATTTAAAAATAATCCCAGATACCAATCTATGATTTGGCTACCCCACAGAAAAGTGATGAACATGGACAATGCCAAGAATGGCCCGAAGGCGATGGCTTCACGGCGGCCTTTGCGGCGAAATGCCAGTAGCCCAATGGCTACCAGCCCACTGGCAATCCATGACAGGATGACTGCCACGACGACATTTGGCCAGCCGGTAATCAGGCCGGCCAGGGCGCCCAGCTTGACGTCGCCTTCTCCCATGCCGCCCCGAGAAACAATATATACGACCAGGAAGATGCCGAATCCGGCCACCGCACCGATAACGGCGTTCAATAATGTAGGAGTAAGTTCAATCTGACTGGAAAAATGGCTTATCAAGAGGGCGACGGCCATAGCCGGCATCAGAATGTTATTGAGGATGAGCTGATGCTCCATATCAATTATGAAGATCACAATGGTCACAGCGGCGTAGAACAGGCTAACCCATAACACCGGGGTGAGACCGAAGTGAAGATAGAGAAAGGCGAAGGCCAAGCCGGTCACAGCTTCCACCCAGAAGATTCTGGATGGGATTTTTACGCCGCAGGTGCGGCAGCGGCCTTTGAGCGCTAGCCATGAAACTACCGGTATCATGTCGGTTACCGACAGACGACGATCACAGCCAGGACAGCGCGAAGGAGGTGTGACGATGGATTGTTCACCGGGCATCCGGTCTGCCATGACGTTAAGGAAGCTGCCGATGACGGCGCCGAAAACAAAAAAGATAATAGCATAAGCGGTTTCCATCGGAAGCTATTATAGGCCGTGCAAATCTAAAATAACAAACTTCAATTGCTGAATAATATCAAAATCCTAACGAACAATTTTTTCAATACAATGAGGTTGGTGTCGTATCGGT
The DNA here is from genome assembly GCA_050864255.1 of Dehalogenimonas sp. Classification (GTDB taxonomy): domain Bacteria; phylum Chloroflexota; class Dehalococcoidia; order Dehalococcoidales; family Dehalococcoidaceae; genus Dehalogenimonas. The sequence continues at coordinate 848,144 of JBOWAX010000001.1, read as the reverse complement.
GCGCCTTTGGGGTTAATATTGGGTCGTGCAGGATTGTTAAAGACTGATATAATCAGCCCATGACCCGAAAACGCAGCAAACCCTATGTCTGGATAAGCTGGTTAGCTAAGTTGATGGCCGGAGAAGTTCAGTGCCACTGGTCTGCATGGTTTCGGACACACTACACGGAATATCCGAAGGCTCCATCTGATTTTAAACAGGCTGCATGGATGGTTGCTCATAATCAAGGTCTGGATGAGTTGTGCGGGAGGCAAATCGGGACTGCGGCCATGTTTAAGGAAGAACAGAATCAATTCAAGGTTAACCGCAAGGGTGGACTGACCGTCTCCGGTAAGCCGGATTTGATAACTCTTGATGAACAAGGGGTTGTCACTGTTTATGATGTAAAGACAGGCACCCCGCGCCATTCCGATATCATCCAGGTGATGCTGTATATGCTATTGTTGCCCTATGGTTCGCCGTTATACCGGGGTAAATCGCTTAAGGGTTGCGTTGTCTACCAGAACGCTGAATCAAGCGGCATTCCTTCATCGGCCATTGATACCGAATTTCAGGGACGGGTGACGTACTTTCTGGATTTGCTATCGGCTGAAAAACCCCCGGGGCGCTCTCCCAGTCATGCTGAATGCCGCTACTGTGAGCTGACATCAACTGATTGCCCTGATAGGTTGATTGGTTCCGGTGCTGATTCTCCGGACACCGAACTCCCCTTCTGATCTGACGGGCAGTAAGTTGTTCTTTAGATGACGGGGTTTACTTTTTGACTGCCCAAACCAAGGCAATTACCCAGCCGATAAAGGTCCAGCCCAGGAATAGATTCAGCAGGAAAATCGCCAGGGCGTTGCGGCGCTTGCCCGCGAAGGCGATAATACCGGGCAGAAAATAGATTCCCAGACTGAGGACGAATGATATCAGCCCAAAAATACTGGCGAAGAAGAAACCGAATAAACCTTCCAACATGAGTCAAATACTCCAACTATAATTCGTATGATATATAGGTTAACCTATAATTGGCCTCAGGTACAATATCAAGCTGCCAACGGGGTTGCCTAAAACGGATATGATATAATCCGCTGGTGGAAATTAACGGATTGACTGAATTTGGATTGATCGACTGTATTAATGCCGAAATCAATCGGACGCCCTCGGTCGGAGCAGAACCGCCGTTTATCGGCATCGGCGACGACACAGCAGTTATTAAATCCCATGTTGGGTATCAACTGGCCACCATTGATGCCCTGGTGGAAGGAGTTCATTTCAAAAGGGAGTATCTGGATTGGTCAGCCCTAGGCTGGAAAGCGCTGGCGGTTAATCTTTCGGATATTGCCTCTATGGGAGGCCAGTCTTCCTATGCTTTGGTGTCGCTGGCTTTGCCGGTCGGTGTTGCTGTTGAAGATGTAGTTGATCTATATCGGGGAATGGGAGATTTGGCAGCACAGACTGGTACGGTAATTGTTGGCGGTAATATCACCCGGGCGAACGAACTATCGGTTCACGTTGCTGTTACCGGTACTGTCAGGTCCAAATCCCGGGTATTGTTGCGATCCAAAGCCAGGCCCGGTGATCTAATTGCCGTAACCGGACGCTTGGGCGGGGCGGCGGGTGGTTTGGCCGTCCTTGAAGGCAAGTTAAAAGTGGATGTTCCTGTAGCGAAGGAATTGAGTGATATTTTCTGGCGGCCCCAACCAAGGCTTGAGACCGGCCGGTTACTGGTGACTCACGGTGTCAGGTGCGCCATTGATATCAGCGATGGTTTGTTGGCGGATCTGGGTCATATTCTGAAGGCTGGTAATGTCGGAGCCAGCCTCGCGGCGATGCAGATACCGATTTATCCGGCGGTTACCCTTTTATTTGGAGACGATGCCCTCCGGTTCGCTTTAAACGGCGGTGAAGATTATGAACTCCTATTCACCGCCCGACCGGATGTCTTAAAAAGGGTGGCGGCGGCCGCGGAATGCCCAATAACAGTAATCGGAGAGGTGACCCACGAGGGCGGGCAGATCGAACTTCTGGATGGCCAGGGGAATCAAATAGTCATGGAACCCAGTGGTTGGCAGCATTTCTGATTGACGGTTGAGCTGGTTGTAAAGCACAATTTACCAGATTTATTTTTTAGTTGATATTGAATTGATGGAATCATTAATTATTGACGCAACCAAACTAGCAGATACCCGGAAGATTGGTCGGGTTATCGGCCGGTTACTTAAACCCGACGATGTCCTATTGTTATCGGGCCCATTGGGTGCCGGCAAGACTACCTTGACCCAAGGTATCGCTATGGGGTTGGGTATTAAATCCGGTGTTATGAGTCCCACTTTCGTCCTTATGCGTGAGATTCAAGGGCGGCTGAAGTTATATCATATTGATCTCTACCGGTTGGAAAATATACCGGAGATAACTGATATGGGGCTGGATGACTATTTTTACGGCGGCGGTGTAACTATCGTGGAATGGGCTGACCGGGCCGCGGGTCTTCTGCCGCCAGAGCACTTGCGGATTGAGATAGAATATACTGGCGACAAATCCCGTCGTTTTCGGTTTTATGCCTGCGGTGAGCGATACCGTCTACTATTGAGGGAGATTAACGCAGATATCGAGGACGGTAAATGACCATTGTTCTGGCCATTGACGCCGCAACCGGCAATGCCGGACTCGCCCTGATGCGTGATAAATCAGTAATCGCCGAGGTTAACTGGTTGACTCAGCATAACCAGACGATGGAACTGTTGCCCCGATTGACTGCTTTATTGCAGCAGGCGGACATGACCCTTAATGAAATTGACGCCATCGCGGTGTGCCGGGGCCCAGGTAGTTATAACGGAGTCAGAGTGGGTATTGCTAATGCCAAGGGACTGTCCTTTGCGCTTGCTAAGCCTTTGGTGGGAGTGACTACACTGGAGGCTGAAGCCAGTCGCTTTCGGGACAGCGTCCAGCAGGTATGGATAGTTTTGCCGTTAGGCCATGATTATGCCGTGATCGCTGCCGGAAACCAAAATGGCAGATGGATCAAAAATGTCGATGAACAGGCCATGACACTGGAGGAGCTGTTGCAGGCTTTGCCTGAGGGAGCTACTGTGGCCGGGGAAATACCGGACAGACTGTTGGAAATGTTCAGTGCTGCCCGCCAAGATGTTGAGGTGATATGTGAAATAAGCATTAGCCGGGTTGCGGCTTTGGGACAGATCGGTCTTGACCAATTACATGGCGGTCACGGGGTTTCAGCGGCTGCGTTGCAGCCATTGTACCTGCGTCGGCCGCAGATAACACCATCCAAAAAACCACGGGATACGTCCGGACTACCGGGCCGTGGTGTCATATGGGATATGGATGGTGTTATAATTGACTCAGCCGAGCTGCATTTTGAGTCCTGGCGGGACGCCCTTGAACAGCATGGTTTTAGCATGAATCGGCGGCAATTTGATGACACCTTCGGTCGCCGTAATGATGATATCATTGCTTGTGTCACAGGACGTGCTTTGCCGGTTGATGAAGTTCGTTGTATCAGCGATGACAAGGAAAGTTCTTATCGCCGGATGGTGACAGGCCGAGCCCGGTCGTTCCCCGGCGTGGCAGAGCTTATTCGGTCGTTGAAAGAAAGTGGTTTCAAACAGGCGGTTGCCTCTTCGGCGCCGCCGGAGAATATTGCCTTGGTCATGCAGGAACTGACCCTGGATACTTATTTCGAAGCCGTGGTTGACGCTACCCAGGTTACCCGAGGCAAACCGGACCCTGAAGTGTTTGTAAAGGCGGCGTCAAAAATGGGTTTGGCACCATCCGACTGCCTTGTGATTGAAGATGCGGTTGCCGGAGTGGAAGCCGCCCGGCGGGCGGGTATTGCGGTTATCGCTGTCAGCAACACCCATTCGGCATCAACTTTGGATTGGGCAGATATGGTGGTGGCTTCGCTGGAAACAGTTGACGTTGCGACGGTATTGGATTTAATTAATAGTAAATCGAATAAAGGAGTATAAATGGAAAAAATTCTGGTATTGGTCAAACCCGATGGAGTGGAAAAAGGAAATACCGGTGCGATTTTAGCGCGGTTAGAGGCCACCGGCGCCAAACTGGTAGCGGCTCGGATGCTGAAGATATCCCGTGAGACTGCAGAACAGCATTATGCCGTTCATCGGGAACGGCCTTTCTTCAACAGCGTGGTTGAGTATATAACATCCGGTCCGGTGGTCGCTGCGGTGTTTGAAGGTCAAGATGTAATCACCAGGGTACGCAACGCGATGGGTGCCACCGATCCCGCCAAGGCGGAACCGGGCACCATCCGCAAGGATTTTGCTGAAAGCATTGAACGCAATGCCGTTCACGGCTCTGATTCACCTGAAACAGCTGAATATGAGACTGCGTTGTACTTCAAGCCTGAAGACATTTTGTCGTATTAATAGAGCCGGTATGCTTCGGGAGGGGTTAATAAACCCTTCCCGAAGTTTTTTGTCACCGTAATTGTGGTCGGCGAACCGGAGGTAAATGTACTCATGCAGGAATATCATGATTGACTCATCCCGTTGTTTTCTGGTGGTGGTTTCGCCTCGGGCGGGTGGGTTTCGACCGGCGGTGTGCCGGTTGTTGGAGGACGAGTTCCGACGTGCAGGCCATCGGTTGGAATTTCATTTTTTGTCAACGATGTCGGGCTTGCAGTCCGCTGTTGACCTGGCGATTGAAAGTGGCTGTGAGGATTTTCTGGCAGTGGGTGGGGACGGTACCGTCAGCCGGGTGGCCAGTTGTTTGTACGGCAAACCCCACGCCTTAGGTATCATACCGGCGGGTACCGCCAACACCTTGGCTAGGGTCCTAGGGATTTCCATGAATTTGAGACGAGCTGCGCGTATCGCCGCGGCCCGAAGTAGAATTGCCGCCATAGATGCTTTGGTAGTCGCGGACAAGCTTTGTTTACTTAACGTGTCCGTCGGCGTTTCCTCCATGTCACTTGACGGCTTAAACGCCGCACAGAAAGCGGCTGCCGGTATGTTTTCCTATGTTATCGGGGCGGCCAAGGCTACTCTGAAAGTCACGCCGTGTGACTATCAAGTGATCATAGACGGCCAAGCATCTACCATTAGGGGCGTGGAAATTCATGTCACCAATACAGGGGTTATCGGCGTGCCCCAGTTTCATCTTTACGATAAATCAATATTAGCCGATGGCTGGGTAGAGGTATTGGGTATCACCCACTGGACGCCGCAGAATATTTTGGATACTGCGTTGGATATTGTGCTGCGCCGAAAAAGACGGGCACTCCGGTTTATAGGTAACGGAGAGAGCAATATTATTATTGACTGCCACCAGCAGATGCCGGTTCAGGGTGACGGCGATATCATCGGCACGACTCCTGTAACTATCAACATAGCTTCCAATGCGATAAACCTTATCTTGCCCTGAACCGGTTTGTCGGCTGATTTTGGTTTGCCCTGTGCCGCAGGGTTAATTATACTTGCAGGCATGCTTTATTTTGGTACCGCTGGTATTCCAGCCAGCACAAAAGGCACTGGTGATACTGTCGCCGGGCTCAAGAGGGTAAGAGAACTGGGTTTGTCCGGCATGGAGATTGAGTTTGTCCGTAATATTTATCTCCGCGACCACACCGCACCGTCAGTGGCCTATGTCGCCGGTAAGCTTGGGCTGAGACTATCATGTCATGCACCTTATTACCTTAATTTAAATGCCGCCAGTGAAGAAATATTGCAGAAATCCTGCGCCATGGTCTTCAATGCGGCGCGTATTGCGGCTTTGGCGGGTGCTGGCAGTCTGGTTTTTCACGCCGGGTATTACCTCAAGGGCGAATCGGAAACGGTGTATCAGAATATCAAAACACAATTGGAACTGGTGTTGAACAGATTGTGGGAAGAAGATATTCATATTACCCTGCGTCCTGAGATCGCCGGGAAAACCAGCCAGTTCGGTACCCTTTCAGAGTTGTTGCGTTTATGCAGGGAACTGCCTGGAACGGCTCCAGCCATTGATTTTGCACATCTCCATGCTGTTACTGGTCGCTACAACACCTACCTGGAATTCGCTGAGGTGCTCACTCGGGTCGGAGAGACCTTGGGAAATGAATCAATTAACGATTTGCACTTGCATGTTTCCGGCATTGAAGCCGGGAAAAGTGGCGAAAGGCGTCACTTAAACTTGCAGGAGACTGATTACCAGTATGAGGAACTTCTGCAGGCATTGGCTGATTTCAAGGCCGGAGGTTTGCTCATCTGTGAAAGCCCTAACATTGAAGATGATGCGGTGCTGTTGCACCGCACCTGGCGGGAGCTTATGCCGCACGACTGTCCGAAGGGCTGATGTTTTTGGAAAACGGGTTATTCTGGTATAATAGACATAATATTTCACCTATATTTGTATCCAAATCTATTTTGAGGCGAAGATGAAATTTAACTGGCGCAGAACCACCATTGCCTATATCGTGATGCTCATAATCAGTATCGTTGTATTTACTTTTTTCCTGCCCAATACGAACGAACAACCGGTCGAAATTAGTCAGACACAATTGGTTGAGCTGTCCCAACAGCACAAGATTGATGTTATCTCCATCGACGGCGAGCGGATTGACATAGAGACTAACGAAACGCCGGTGCGTAATCTGTTTACCTACAAGGAGAGCCTGACCTCCATTTATGATATTCCCGGATTTGATCCTACCGGTATTGAAATATCGCCTGTAGGCAACACCGGCATTGATTGGGGTGCGGTATTAATCAATTTTATCCCCATCATAATTATCGGTGGCATCATCATATTTCTGTTTTCTCAGGCGCGCGGTGCCAACTCTCAGGCTATGCAGTTCGGCCGTTCCAAGGCCAAGATGTTTAACGTTGATAAGCCGACCAATACCTTCAGTGATGTAGCCGGTGTTGATGAAGCCAAGCAGGAAGTCGAAGAGATTGTGGAATTTCTGAAATCACGTGAGAAATTCCAGGCGCTTGGTGCCCGGATTCCCAAGGGGGTCTTGCTGATCGGTTATCCCGGCACCGGTAAAACACTCTTGGCCCGCGCCATCGCCGGTGAAGCCGGCGTGCCTTTCTTCTCCATTTCCGGCTCAGAGTTCGTGGAAATGTTCGTCGGTGTTGGTGCTTCCCGTGTCCGGGATCTGTTTAAGCAGGCTAAGCTTAATGCTCCGTGTATCATTTTTATTGATGAAATTGACGCGGTAGGGCGACAGCGCGGTGCCGGACTTGGCGGCAGTCATGATGAACGGGAACAAACCCTTAACCAGATATTGGTGGAGATGGATGGTTTTGAATCCAACACCACGATCATTGTCATTGCCGCCACCAATCGTCCCGATGTGTTGGATCCGGCGCTGTTACGCCCCGGTCGGTTTGACCGCCGCGTTGTACTGGACATGCCGGATTTGAACGGCCGGCATCAGATATTACAGATTCACGCCAAGGGCAAACCTCTGGCTGATAACGTTAATCTGGAATCCCTTGCCAAACAGACCATCGGCTTTTCCGGCGCCGACCTGTCCAATCTGATGAATGAAGGTGCCATTCTGGCAGCGCGCGCCAGTAAGAAGGTCATTGAGATGAGTGACCTGGAAGAATCCATTGACCGTGTCATTGCTGGTCCGGAACGTAAAAACCGGAAGGTTAACCAGCATGAAAAGGAGATTACCGCTTATCACGAGGCGGGTCATGCCCTAGTGGCTCGTTTATTGCCTTCAGCTGACCCGGTACATAAAATTACAATTGTTGCTCGTGGCATGGCCGGTGGTTATACCAAGCAACTGCCGACAGAAGATCGATATATTGCTACCAGGGGTCAATTTAATACCAAGATTGCTATCTTTATGGGCGGTAGGTTAGCCGAAGAATTAGTGTTTAACGAGATGTCCACGGGGGCTTCCCAAGACTTTAAGGAAGCCACCAATCTGGCCAAAAAGATGGTTACATCATACGGTATGAGTGAAAAACTTGGCCCGCGTACCTTTGGCAGTAAGGAAGAGATGGTTTTTCTGGGTAAGGAGATTCACGAACAACGGGATTATGGTGAAAAAACTGCCGATTTGATTGATCAGGAAGTTGAGGTATTGATTCAGGCTGGATATCAGACAGCTAAAACCATACTTACCGAAAACCGGGACCGTTTGCGCTATATTGCGGAGCGTTTGGTGGCTGTGGAAACTCTTGAAGGTGATGAGCTGGAAAAGCTATTTAGCGGGCCCATACCGCCGCCGGCAGACAAAGAAACCGTGGCCGTTGCTGCTGAAGCAAAACCTGAAAAGATGGAGGAACCGGCGAAGGCCGTCAAGCCAAGAGCCAAGGCTAAAAACCGGCCGGCTGATCCCGGTACTTCGGCAGCTCCATCGCCGGCAACCTAGGGACGCGAAACCAACGAATAGACAATGGGGCTCTGAATTATTTCAGGGCCCCATTCGGTTTCTGCGTTTGGTTGTGATTATGGGTATTGCGCCAGTTTTGGAAGGGCGGTTTCTTCCGGTATCCCCAGCATCAGGTTCATATTTTGAATAGCTTGACCGGCTGCACCCTTAATCAGGTTATCAATACAGGATATCACAATCAACAATCCGCTGCGCCGGTCAATAACCGGGTGAACCAGGCACATATTAGTGCCGGTAATGTCCCTGGTATGCGGTGGTGTTGTCGTTACTCTTACGAATTGCTCCTGATCGTAGAAACGGGTATAAATTTGATGAATTTCGGCATCGGAAATGATCTTATTCAGCGGGGCATAACAGGTTGCCAGGATGCCGCGGTTCACTGGTATCAGATGCGGGGTGAAGGTAACGGATTTAACCTCTGTACTAAGTGACTGCAGCTCTTGTGTAATCTCCGGCTGATGCCGGTGCGCGGTTAGTGCATACGCTGAAACGTCATTGTTGGCTTCGCAGAAGTGGCTCCTCAGGTTTAAACTGCGCCCGGCGCCGGACACCCCGCTTTTGGCGTCAATAATGATGTTTCCGGAAATCAGTCCGGCTTTAAGCATTGGGGCGAGCGCTAAAATGGACGCCGTCGGATAGCACCCGGGATTAGCCGTCAGATTGGCTGATTTTATTGAATCCCGGTAAAGCTCTGGTAAACCGTATACTGCCTCCGCCAGAAGCTTCGGGTCTGGATGTTGGAAACCGTACCATTCCTCATACTGGTCGCTGTTCTTTAGACGAAAATCAGCACTGACGTCAATTATCTTGATACCTCGGGTCAGTAACGGCAGTATCTGTTCAGCGCTTTCCCGATGTGGCAGGGCGGAAAAAACCAGATCTGCTTCTCCGATTTCAGCTTCCACGATCAAGTTTAATGCAGCCAAATGGGGAAATACCTGGCCTAGGGGTTGTCCGGCGGCACTTCGTCCGGTGACTGAAGTCAGTTCTACACCGGGATGATCTGACAACAACCGCGCCAGCTCTACTCCGGCGTAACCGGTGACATTAAGGATGCCTACTTTAATTTTAGACATGGTCCCACAGTATAACACAGAGACCGGGCTGTGGTTAAAGCTGTAATCTAACCTGCTTGGGCGTGATTATGTTAAAATTAGCCATCCTTAAGTAACCGGAGCCATTTTTGGGTCATCTTGATTTTGGAATAGAGATAATCATCGTGCTTGTAGCTGCCGTGCTTGGCGGCGTATTGGCGCACCGGTTAAAACTACCGATACTATTGGGTTACCTGCTGGCAGGGATGTTGGTAAGCCCGCACGGACTTGGTTTAGTCCAAAATACCGAAGCAATTGAGGCAATGGCCGGCATCGGGGTAATTCTGCTCTTATTTACCTTAGGTCTGGAATTTTCATTGGAAGAGCTTCGGCGCATCGGCAAGGTGGCTATTCTCGGCGGCGTGGGGCAGATACTACTGACTGCGGTGGCTGGGTTCGGCCTAGGGCAGTTTCTCGGCTGGGGTGCGGCTGAGTCGGTGTTTTTCGGTTTTCTGATGTCACTTAGTTCAACCTTGATCGTCCTCAAATTGCTGATGGAACGAGGTGAGCTGGACACCACTCACGGCCGGATTATGACCGGAATTCTGCTAGTCCAGGATTTGTCTCTGGTGCCGCTGATGATTATTTTACCGACTCTCGGCATTGAAGATGCGGATATAGGACCGGCGCTGATTAGTGCTGGTGGCAAAGCTCTCGCTTTTATTGTTGGGATGGCGGCATTGGGCTTTTGGTTGTTGCCTCGGCTACTGGAAAGAGTCGCCCGCTCCCGCTCTCGTGAACTATTTTTGATTACTGTGGTCTCACTATCACTGGCGGCGGCTATCGGGGCTGAGTTTTTTGGTGTTTCGGCTGCGGTTGGAGCGTTTATCGCCGGTCTTTTAATCGGACAATCCAATTTTGCCCGTCAGGCTCTGGCCGATATTGTGCCTTTCCGAGATGCTTTCGGTGCACTGTTTTTTGTTTCGCTAGGTACACTCGCGGATTTGTCGTTTATATTTGAAAATCCTTTGTTGGTCGGTGGAGTAGTATTTTTCATTTTGATCACGAAATTCCTTATTAGTTCTGCGGTGCCTTGGGTTTTCGGTTATAGCGCTCGCACTTCACTCTCTACCGGGTTTGGTTTGAGTCAAATAGGGGAATTCAGTTTCGTGTTGGCCGGTGTCGGTATTGCTTCGGGGGTACTGAGTGATTCAACCTATTCACTCACGCTTGGTGCCGCTATTACCACTATGATTTTGACCCCGTTTCTTATGGGATTTGGAAATGTCTTGTACCATCGGCTGGAAAACACGCCCGTTGGGCAACGAATATTTAATCTGCGAGGAGAGGTCACTAATGCTCGCTCAACCGTTGAGTTATCCGGACATGCCGTAATTTGTGGTCACGGACGTTCGGCTGCGGCCTTAACTAAGGTGCTTAAGCGGCGTAATTTAACTTATCTGGTCATTGACCTTGATCCGAAAACAATCGCTCAATTACGGCGTGAAGGCGTAGCCTGCATTTACGGTGATGCCTCAAACCCGGAAATATTGGCTTGTGCCCATTTAGAGAAAGCAAAATTACTCGTCTGTACCTACCCCGGTTTTATGGATGTAGAGCTAACGGTCAAGAATGCCCGTAAGATCAATCCCCGGCTGGATATTGTTGCCCGGGTTGAACGTGATCGTGACGCTGACATACTTAAGGATATCGGGGTTAATGAATTGGTTAAACCGCAGTTTGAGGCCAGTCTGGAAATAACCCGTCACGCTTTGCACCGCTACGGTGTTTCGGCTACCGAGATTCAGTACATTCTCAATAGTCTGCGTCAGGGCACGATGAGTTGAAAATGATTTTCGACTTGGATCAAAGTGGTATGTATTTTGTGCCTAAAGCAATCGGGTGATATTATTTACCGATGTCCGCAATTATTGAGATTTCTAATCTGACCAAACGCTTCAAGAAGCTAACTGCAGTTAATGACTTGTCGTTAGACATCATGGAAGGGGAATGTTTTGGGCTATTGGGCCCCAACGGTGCTGGCAAGACAACTGTAGTTAAAATGCTGACCACCATTTCCCCGATTACAAGCGGTTCCATCAAGGTTATGGGGATGGATCTGGCGGATGATCCGAGGCGAATAAAGGCTTCTTTTGGTGTCGTACCTCAGGGAGATAATCTTGATCCCGAACTCTCGGTTATTGAGAATCTGACCTCCTTCGCCCGTTATTTTGAAATTCCACAGGCTGAGGCTTTGCGCCGCAGTCAAGAAGTATTGAGTCTTTTTAAACTTGAGCACAAGGCGGACGGCAAAATCAAGACATTGTCCGGTGGTATGAAGCGCCGTCTGCTATTAGCTCGAAGCCTACTGAATAATCCTCGGATCATCATCCTGGATGAACCGTCCGTTGGATTGGACCCTCAATCTCGCAACTTGGTTTGGCAGAAACTAAAGGAGCTCAGGGATCGGGGCGTTACCTTGCTTCTGACAACGCAAAATATGGACGAGGCGGCCGTACTTTCCGATAGGGTGGCGGTGATGCACCAGGGTGGTATTTTGGCACTGGATACGCCTAAAGCCATGGTACTACGGCATGTTGGTGAGCAGGTTGTGGAGGTATTGCCGGAATCTGATTCTAGGGATAAAGTGCTGGCAGAACTCAAAAACCGTGGACTGGATGCCGAACCTGCGGAGAGTTTGATTCAGGTGTTTCATGCCGATGCGGACGAATTGTGCGCTGATCTAACAGCTCGCGGTTACCGGGCATGGCAGCGTTTGGGTACGCTGGAAGATGTATTCATGCGGCTTACCGGAAGGGCGTTGGTGGAATGATACTTCTGCCGACCTTTCGGGCCTTTCATATGTGGAGGCGGAACCGGGATGTGTTCTTACGGTTGTGGTGGTCATTGGCGCCGGCTTTCATGATTGAACCGGTGCTGCTGCTGCTGGCAGTAGGGTTGGGCTTTGGGGCTTATATGGGGGTTATTGACGGCACTGAATATATTAATTATATCGTCCCTGGGGTGCTGGCGGCTTATGCCATGACCACAGCAACCTTTGAATGTACTTACGGTGCCTTTTTCCGCATGGAATATCGGCGGACTTATGATGCTATTATGGCAACACCGCTGACCATTGAGGATATCGTAAGCGGTGAGGTTTTGTGGGGGGCGACGCGTTCCATCATTACAGCCACCATCATCCTTGCGGTGGCTCTAATGTTTGGTTTATTGGATTCCTGGTGGGCATTGTTGATACCGGCGATGGCGTTTATGGTGGGGCTGCTGTTCTCCAGCATGGCGATAATATTCGTTTCTTTTGCTTCTTCAGTGTACAGCTTCAATTACTACTTTACCTTGTTCATAGCGCCGATGAGTTTTTTTTCCGGTGCCTTTTTTCCCCTGGACCGGCTACCAGCAATCGTTTCGGATATCAGTCCATTTCTGCCCTTGACGCCGGCGGTTAACTTGATGCGGGCTTTGGTTACCGGGGAATTCAACTCAACGACCATGACGTCATTCCTGATAATCGCTGTAACGACGGTTGCGCTTTTCCTGCTGGCCTCAATGGTGATGCGGCGGAGAGTGATGGAGTAACGGGCAGGTAAATATTGCCCTTAAATAACGATTTATTGAAGCGCCAGGACGGTCTTGGCTTCAGGCCACAGTCGGTCAAAATCAAAAAAGGCTCGTTTTTGCGGCGTGAAGATGTGCAGCATTACGGCTCCATAGTCCAGAATCAACCAATCAGCGTCCTGTCCGCTGACCTCAGAGAAAAGTGGTCGGACGTTTTCTTTTTTGAGTTTATCAGCGACATCGTCAAGTACCGCACGTGCCAGTCGTTGGTTGTCGGCCGAAAGGGTTACCTGATAGTCGGTAATGCTGGAAAAGCCGCGGACATCCGTGATGATGATATCTTCAGCCTGTTTTTCCAAAGCGATATCGGCGATGCGCCGGGCCAAATCAATAGTTTCCAGTGTGGTTTCTCCTACCAAAAGATTGTTATTTAGTATATCATAATAGCTGCTCCGCCAGTATCCGCGGTTAAGGAGGTTTCATCTTATGGTATTAAGAAGTATTGGTCTTGGGCTCATTCTGGCTTCCGTAGCCTCGATATTAGCCGGAATTCTCATCGGCGAAGGAATTACCCTGTATATCACTGGTGTGCTTCTTGGGTTGGTCGGTAATATCCTCAACTGGTTTGGCAACCGGCAAATCAATCAGCGCCGACAATAGATTAGCCAAATGATGTCATTGGCCAGATACCGGATCATAAAGCTAAGTCCGGCAGTTTGAGAGGAGTGCTGATTCTGTGATATATTTAGTGTCCCAAATGTCTCGTGGAGGGATCGCATAGTGGTCTAGTGCGGGCGCCTGCTAAGTGCTTACCTCGGGTAACCGGGGTCGGGAGTTCGAATCTCCCTCCCTCCGCCGTTTATCTGAAACCGTTATAAAATCAAACCGCTTCGTGCGGTTTTTTGAATTTTGGTACTATTTTCTAGTCAATTCGGTACTAATGGGTAATTGCACTTCCGTGCCGGCAGGTTTACGATATAGGGGTGAAAGAAAATCGGGAGGTCTACCCGTGGAAACTAATGAATTTAATGAAAAGAAGCCCGTCGGAGATGTTGAACTGGCGGTGCAAAATACCTTCCCAATGATTGACCAGATCGCCGCTCAGGCTAGGATTCAGGCTCAACGAGCTGGGACCTTGGCGATGCACGAATACCGCCGCAAACTTCAGGGTATTGTCCTGGATATGCAGGACAGCGTCAGGGATGAAGGTGCCAAGCTGGCTGAACAAATCCGCCAGGCAGTACTGCTCCAAGCTGAAGAAAAAGCCCTCGATTTGGTAGATGAATTTATTCATGGCCGTCAGGCTGAAGCTGATAATCTGGTTCGGAATTTGCTGATACCAGAAGAACAAATTGAAACTGAAAAGTTGGAGCTTGATGAAGCCCCGGTTCCTGTGCCGGTTAATGAATTCCCAGTTGCCAAGGATGAGAGTGAAGCGGTAGTTGCAGATGCCAAAGCTGGTGGCAATCAATCCGCTGACAAGACTCAGGACAATGAGTCTGCCCCCAAAGGGGCCTTTGATTTCGCCAGTTTTATTTCCCGCCCGCAATCGTAACTGGTTAAATATAGCTTTGTACCTCCTTTCTGCCGCCCTAAACGGGGCGGCAGGTTTTTTGTAAGAAATTTACAAACTTACGTATAATGGTACGTTCAAGCAGTAATAAAGGGGGTATTGGACTCTTGGCAGACCATATTGTGTATGTTGATCAACGTTCTAGGGAATTGGAAACGATACTTTCTGGATCGAAAACATTGATTATTCGTGGAGCTGCCGGACGAAAACTCCCTTACGGCAGGGTCTTCTCCGGAGATACGTTATTTTTTGTTCAGAACAACGGTGAGGGGAGAATTCGGGCAACAGCGAAAGTCAGAAGTGTTTTCAATTCAAATAAATTGTCACTGGAAGAATCAACAGCTTTAATTCAGCAGCGTCAACCGCAACTTCAGCTCAGCGAGTCCCAGAAGAATAAATACCGCACCAAGCGCTTTCTGGTATTAATTGAAATTGGAGCTTCTTGTGAGGTTGAACCGTTTTGTTTTGACCGGAGCGGCTTTGGGAATATGGATGACTGGTTGCCTGTTGAGGACATCAATCGGGTAAAATTGTCCCATGCCTGATTATCATATATTTACTATCGGTTGCCAGATGAACCAATCTGAGGCAGAGCGACTGGGGAATATCCTGGCCCACAAAGGCTATTTTCCAGTTGATGAACCGGAACGAGCTGACTTGGTACTTTTGGTAAGCTGCGCTGTGCGGCAAAGTGCTGAAGAAAGAATAACCAACCGGCTGGCGATTTTGAAGAAATTAAAAACTCAACGTCCCGAGTTACGGGTTGCCCTTACCGGCTGTATGGTCGGTGAGGATATCTCCGCAATGAAG
Organism: Dehalogenimonas sp.; assembly: GCA_050864255.1. Classification (GTDB taxonomy): domain Bacteria; phylum Chloroflexota; class Dehalococcoidia; order Dehalococcoidales; family Dehalococcoidaceae; genus Dehalogenimonas. The sequence continues at coordinate 832,795 of JBOWAX010000001.1, read as the reverse complement.
AAGCAGTATCCTATGGTTGACTACTTTTTCAGTGCCGGATCGTTACCGGAATTTTTGGATGAAATACCCCGTGATACTTTGCCGGAGAAACCGGATGTATCGGTTTATGTCCCAATTATTCAGGGTTGCGATAATTTTTGTTCTTACTGTATCGTGCCCTACCGGAGAGGCAGGGAGAAATCTCGGCCTCTGGAAGAACTGGAAGCTGAAGTCAGGGAACTCGTATCTCGTGGAGCCCGGGAAGTGACTCTGCTGGGGCAGAACGTTAACGCATGGGGCCATGATCTGCCCGGCCGGCCGGATCTGGCCGACCTGCTGATGGTTCTTGACGGGATCGAGGACCTCTACCGATTGCGGTTTTTGACCAATCACCCCAAGGATATGACGGACCGGCTAATCCGGACTATCAGTCGCTTGCCCAAGGTCTGTCCCGCGGTCAATCTTCCGGTCCAGGCCGGAGATGATGAGATATTGCGATTGATGCGGCGTGATTATACTTCGGCTGAATATAGGTCTCTGGTCGAGCGAATCCGGCAAACAGTACCGGATATATCACTGACCACTGACGTCATCGTGGGCTTTCCCGGTGAAACCAGAGACCAATATAATAATACCCGCCGTTTGATAGAAGACATGCGTTTTGATGCCGTACATTCAGCGGTATATTCGCCTCGTCCGGGTACGGAAGCTGCAGAAAAATACCGGGACGATGTTTCGGCGGTAGAGAAATCCCGCCGTCTGGCCGATTTGGAAGCTTTGCAAACGCAGATTGCCGAAGCCAACAATCAAACTCTGGTGGGAACCCTTACCGAAGTTCTGGTGGAGAACACAGCTAAAGATAAGTGGCGGGGGCGTAACAGACATGGTAAACTGGTGTTCTTTGAAAGCCGGTTGGCACTCAAAGGTCAATTGGTCAATATTAAAATCAATGCCGCCGGTCCGTGGTCGTTGCGGGGAGAATTGGTCGCCGGAGGTGTTTAAGGAGAATTGATATGAATGATGAAACACTGACGCTTTTAGGTTTTATGCTGCTGATGTTCGCCGGGTTTTATTTTTTAATTATCAGACCGCAGCAAAAACGGCAAAAACAGCAGCAGAATATGCTAGCAGATCTAAAACGGGGCGACCAAATTGTTACAATCGGCGGTATTTACGGCACTATTGAGGCTATTGACGAGAAAAGTCTCGTTATCAAAACTGAGTCTGGTGCGTTGCTACGATTGGTAAGGGGCGGGGTGGCCATGAAACAGGAACAGGAAGAAACTACCGCTCTGGAATAAATATTCAGGGTTGATACTCATTCAGCGTTGAAAAGGGGAACGTCGCTGCAATACAGTTTAGGCGCTAGGCGTTATAGCCCAATCAACACGGCCATATATCAGCAGGGCGTATTAATTGGAGGCCGAATTGGCGGTATACGACTATATAATTGTCGGTTCCGGCATTGCCGGTCTTTACAGCGCGCTGTTGGCCTCCCGTCACGGCTCTGTACTTATCGCTACTAAGGGCACTATCGAGGAATGCAATACCCGTTTTGCTCAAGGCGGCATCGCCGCTGCTATCGGGGCCGGAGATTCCGCTGAGCTTCATTTCAAGGACACCGTGAATGCCGGCGCCGGTCTCAGTGACGAAGCAGCGGTAAGGATTCTGGTGCGGGAGGCCGCTCTGGGTATCAAGGACCTGATTGAAATCGGTGTTCCCTTTGATACTGTTGAAGGTGAAGTAGCGCTCACTTTGGAGGCTGCCCATTCAATGCCCCGCATTCTTCATGCAGGCGGTGATGCTACCGGGCGACATATTGAAGAAACCCTTTCAGCAAGTGTGCGGGCAGCAGGAATCCCAATATTGGAACACTGCCTGGTTACTTCAATCAACGTGGTCGACGGCCGGGTTTGCGGCGTGGAGACCCTCACAGCTTCCTCTGAGGGGGGTGAACGCCACTCCTATTGCTGTCGTTTTCTGATTATGGCTACCGGTGGTGCCGGGCAATTGTTTAGTCTGACCACCAATCCTGATATCGCTACTGGAGATGGGGTAGCTTTAGCATATCGGGCAGGTGCGGATATAAAGGACATGGAATTTTTTCAGTTTCACCCCACGGCGTTAACAATACCGGGAGTGCCGCCGTTTTTGATATCCGAATCGGTCAGGGGTGAAGGCGGTCTGCTCAGGTCAGTCGACGGTCGGCGTTTCATGGCGGATTACACGCCTCAAGTGGAACTGGCTTCCCGGGATATAGTGTCTCGGGCGATCGTATCGGAAATGAGCCGCACCGGAGCTGATCACGTTTATTTGGATGTCACTCACCTGCCTCCAACGTTGGTTTTAACCCGTTTCCCCCAAATTTATCGACATTGCCTGGCAAATAATCTGGACATAACTCGAGATTTAATCCCTGTTGCCCCGGCGGCCCATTACATGATCGGCGGCATCAAGGTTGATACTTGGGGCGCCAGCTCGTTGGCGGGGCTCTATGCCGCTGGAGAAGTTTCCTGCACGGGTGTGCACGGTGCTAACCGGTTGGCTTCCAATTCATTGCTGGAGGTTCTGGTTTTTGCCCGGCGAATTATCAAGCATAGTATTGATTCCAATTCAAGTGCCCAGGCTCAAATAGCAGAACGGCGCCGACTTGCCCATATTGTGCCTCATGAGTTACTATCTTTACCCGACAGGTCGGAGTTACAGGAATTACTATGGCAGACCGCAGGCATCCAGCGGGATGGCTTTGGGTTGGCTGAAGCGGCTGAAAAGCTGGCTGGTTGGGACGCGCTGGTTCAAAAATCAGCATTTGACAGCCGTCATGAATATGAGCTGGCCAACCTGATACTCACAGGCAGGCTCTTGGTGGAAGCGGCGCTGTACCGGACCGAAAGCCGGGGTGCGCACTACCGGACGGATTATCCAAAGCCGGACGAACGCTGGCGACGGCATATCATAATTAACGCCACATAAACAGGAAGGAATATCCAACATGGGAACCCACAACCAAATTGAGCGCATTATTGACATCGCTTTAGAGGAAGATGTCGCGCGAGGCGACCGGACCACAGAGTTGATTATACCGGCAAATATGGGTGGTAGTGCAGCCATCATCGCCCGGGAAGATGGTATTGTAGCCGGCGGTGAAATCGCCCGCATTACTTTCCTAAAAGTTGATCAAAGCCTACAAGTTAAAATAGAAATCCAAGATGGCAATCCGGTAAAAGCCGGTGACGTGGTCATGGTTATAACGGGCCGAGTAACCAGCATTTTGAAGGGCGAAAGGGTTATTTTGAACTTCCTTAGTCATCTTTCAGGTGTGGCCACGCTGACCACCCAGTATATAGAAAAAGTTAAGGATCTCGGGGTTAAGATTGGTGATACCCGGAAGACCTTTCCAGGGTTGCGTTTGCTGCAAAAATACGCCGTTTATGCTGCCGGTGGTCAAAATAACCGCCCGGACCTGGCCAGTGGTATCCTGATTAAAGACAATCATATTGTTGCTATGGCTGCCAAGGGTATCAGCATCTCGGATGGTATTGCCAAGGCCAAGGCTGAGGCCAACGGTATGAAGGTTGAAATTGAAGTTCAGAGTCTGGAACAACTGAGACAAGCCATTGATGGAAAACCGGATATCATTATGCTGGACAATATGAGTCTTGAAGATATCAAGCAGGCGGTGAAGTTGGTACCACCCTCAATCAGTCTGGAAGCCTCAGGCGGCATTACCTTGGATAACGTCCGGGAAGTGGCTGAAGCAGGCGTGGATGTTATTTCGGTTGGTGCTATTACCCACTCGGCAAAAGCGATTAATTTCAGTTTGGATTTTGTCACCGGTCGGCCCGCGGCTCAGGAATAATGTTAACTGTTGTCAGAGGATTTCTGGAACCTCTGACCTAATCTTCGTCGGTTGTGGATTCCATTTCTGCGCGGCGTTCGGCTCCGGTACGCTCTTCCTCTGAAGGTTGCATGATGCGGCAGAACGCTTCAACCAGCTGTGGGTCAAAATGACTGCCGGAACAGCGTCTCAGTTCCCCTAGGGCTTCATCAAGCGTCAATTGGTCACGGTAGGGTCGAGGTGAGGTAATGGCGTCATAGGCATCGGCCACCGTCAGTATCCGGGCTTCCAGTGGTATTGATTCCCCCTTGAGATGGTGCGGGTAGCCGCTGCCGTCCCAGTGTTCGTGATGATGTAGAATGGCTGGGAGGCATTTGGAAAGGTCCACTACATGCTTAAGAATTTCCACCCCTAATTCCGGATGGGTACGTATGGGGTCCCATTCTTTCAGGTCAAGGGCCGACGGTTTGGTCAGGATTGAATCCGGTACCCCGATTTTTCCGATGTCATGAAGTAACCCGGCAGCACGAATAAAATGCACTGTTTCTTCGGGGAGTTTTATGGCTTCAGCCAGGGAAACGGCGTATTCACTCACTTTGCGTGAGTGGCCGTAGGTATAGTGATCCTTGGCATCCACGGTAGCTGCCAGGGCGTAGATTATGGACAATGCTTGAGGCTGAGCCTCCGGCTCAGTGTTCAGTTCGGGAGATTCCGGATCGGCGGTTTCCGTGGCCAGGCAGGTTCGGTTTCTCCCTAGCCGTTTGGCTCGGTACATCGCTGTATCGGCGCGGTGAATTACTTCTTCCTTCATCAGTCCGTCACTTGGCCAGTTTGAAACCCCGAGGCTGGCGGTAACCGGCATTTCGCGGAAGCTGGAACGGGCTTCAATAGTTTTCCTCAACCGTTCTGCCACTCTGTACGCATCGTCAATTCTGGTCTCGGGCAGTAGTATCGCGAATTCCTCGCCGCCGTAGCGGAAGGGCAGGTCGATATTGCGCACCGATGTGTTTATCATCTGTCCCACCTTGCGCAGGAGCTGATCTCCAGCTAGGTGACCGTAGATATCGTTATAGACCTTGAATAGGTCAAGGTCGAGCAGTATCAGGGAGAAGGTGATGCCAAACCGGCTGCCGCGGCTGATCTCCTGTTCTACTCGTTCATGGAAATGGCGGTGGTTGTACAGCCCGGTCAGCTCATCGGTATTAGCCCGGGTATTGGCCTGAATGAATAGTTGGGCGTTTTCGATGATAACCCCGGCCTGGGAAGATATCCGGGTAATCAGTTCCAGGTCTTCGGTGGAATAAACTCCGCCGTTGCTTTTGTTGCCGGTGGCGATGATGCCAACCAGCTTGTCCCGGCTCTTAATTGGGTGGATTAAGGCCAAATCGGCACTAGCCAGTTGTTCTTTTTCCGATTGCCATAATCCCTTGAATTCCGCCTTAGATTGCACCTGAGCGGGCGAGACGGCCCTGTTTTTAAGATCCATCCATTCAACAATTGGGTTGTCCGCGGGCATGCGGAAACTGTTCTTCAGGTCATGATTTTCTGGAAAAATATATTGAACGGTGAAATCCGCAGCCGGGTTATTTTGGAATAATAGAGCGGCATGGTTGATATTGAGGGCCTGGACCAAAGGCGGCAGGATAGCTTGTGATAGTTCATCTAAATTCAGGATGTAACTCATTTTATTGGAAAAACCTAGGAGTTCCTGACGGTGGATATAGTTTTTCCGATAGAAAATCTGATCCACGGTGACGGTGACGAAGTGAGACAGCGGTCGGGCAGTTAAAGCCAATAGGGTGACGACGATGCCGGCGATGATCATGACAGTATTCGGTGGAAGTTCTGGAAACAACCACACTGTAAGGAACAGGGTACCAGCGTATGCGGTCAGCAGTGCGGTAATAAGTATCACGAAAGTCAGTCCACGGCGTGCGACCAGTTTAATATCAAGTAAATGGAAGCGAGATATGGCGTAAGATATCAGTGCCGCGTTGATAATATTGCCGATATGGTCAGTTGTCAGCCCGGCTAGAGCCGGAGTAAATGGAGTAATATAACTAAGAAGAATCAAAGCAGCAGAACCAAGTAATAGATAGACTGTCCTGTTACGATCGATCGGATCAATGGATTGCTGATAGCGTCGGATCAGCATGTAAACCCCGGCAATCACAAACGGGGCAACCACTGAGCCGATAACTATATCCCAGGGGCGGATATCATGGAGAATGTAGCCGTCAACGAGGCTGACATTTGAAACCACTATTCCATTGAGGGCTAAAATCAGAATAGCGAAGGTAAACGCATAACCAAGGTAAACCCAAACTCCCCCGGTCTTGTTAACGTACACTCTGACAAAATGGTAATAGGCTACACCGATCCAGGCGATGGCCGTGGCTACCATTTCGTTCCAGAACTGAAGTTGTTCAGATGATGCCGACGGATTGAATACCAGCATGAAAGAACTGAAACTCCAGAAGGCGGCGACGCTTAAAAAGTAAGCAAAAAAACGATTTGCTTTACTCTTGGTGTCCTGCAGTACTAGAAACAAGAGTACTAGATAGACAACAACGGCGATCAGAGGGATGATGGCCCAGATGTTCAAACTATATTACTCCACCGATAAACTGTTCGATTCTCGGCTCATTATGTCCGAGAGACTCTTGGATGTCAAAGAAAATTGTTCGTAATTAGCCTGACCAGTACTAATGACTTAGTATGTTCAACTACTTTAAAATTTACAATTGTGGACCCTAGTATTTTAGAACGGGTTCGGGCCTCTGACATGGCGCTTTGTATCTTCAATCAAACGTTCAAGACGGTCGGGGTTATCGGTTTTCATCAGTGCTTCTTCTCTGGTAATTACCCCGTTAGCTGCAAGTTCGGCCAGATTCTGGTCCAGCGTCTGCATCCCGGCTTGGCGGTTCAGTTGCATAACTGAGTGAAGCTCAAACGTCTTTCCTTCGCGAACCAGATTTCTAACTGCTGTGTTAGAGAGGAGGATTTCAAAACAGCCCACCCGACCATTCCCGTTGGCTCGTTTGATAAGTGTCTGAGATATGACTGCTTCCAAGGCTTGTGACAACTGCATACGGATCTGGTGTTGTTGAGCCGGGGGGTACATGTCAATCACTCGGTCAACAGTCTGCACGGCATTGATGGTATGCAGCGTGCCTAAAACAAGATGTCCGGTTTCGGCGGCGGCAACGGCGGTGGTAATCGTTTCAATATCTCTGATTTCACCCACGACAATGACATCCGGGTCGTGGCGTAAGGCATGACGTAGGGCGATGGGATATGAGGTAGTGTCCCCCCCTAGTTCCCTTTGGGCGATAATGCATTTGTTGTCCTGAAAGACATACTCAATTGGATCTTCAATGGTGATGACGCTTGAATGGCGGTTTTCATTCAGATGCTGCAACATTGCGGCCATTGTCGTGGATTTGCCAGAGCCGGTTGGTCCGGTAATCAGGACAAGACCACGCGGCTTCATTATTAAACTTTTGAGAATTCCGGGCAAGTTCAGCATATCAATAGTCATTATATGGAAAGGAACCTGTCTAACGGCAATTGAGATGGTTCCCCTCTGATACATTATATTAATCCGGAAGCGAGAGACGTCGGGGACTGAAAGGGCAAAATCAAGTTCTTTACTTCGGACAAAATGCTCCTGTTGTTCCGGGGTTGTCATTTCACGAAATAGGCGTTCCATGTCGGCGGCATTGATTGGGCCGTAATTAGTCTGGCGCTTTAACACACCGTCAATTCGGAAAACCGGGGGATTGGGTACCTTTAGGTGCAGATCAGAAGCCCCGGCTTTAACCATCGCCCTGAGTAGTTCTTCCGCTTTCATGATACCTCCCTGGATATTACTTAAGTGTGTTCTTAAGTATGATTATATAATACACTAAAAAACACTTGACTCGGGTAGTATAATAGTACTAGTCGTAATACGCAAAAAGAAGTACTTTAGTAGGATACCGATGAGATTAGACCGCAGAAGGTCCAGTATTGAAATAATCGCTGATATGCTTCGTCTGGGTGAAGCTGGCAAGACGGAAATAATGTATTCCGTTAATATGAGTTATTTCCAGCTACAAAAATATCTCAATTTTATGATTGATCGTGAGTTGGTGGATCGAGTTAAGTTGGGCAATCCATCGGTGACTTACCGGGTAACCAAAAAAGGTCTGACGCTTTTGCGTCATATCGACGAAATCCTTGATACTCTTAATCTCAAAGAAGACGATGATGAAGCGTCCCCGACAGGAGTACTATGACCGAAAAACGAATGTTAATTGTACCCGCGGAGTTGGTCAACAAGATTGACAATAATCGGGGTGACCTTTCTCACGCTGAGTTCATTGATTTTCTGATTGAAAATCAGCTGAAGACCGTCTCTCAACCGGCGGCGGGTGTTTCCCGTGAGGACATGGAACAGCTTAGAGCAGAGTTTGCCAAGATGCTTAACAAGGAAAGCTATAAGTACGCTCTGAAAGAAGAGATGGCCGGTTTTCAGGAAGATACCAAGAAGCTGATGAAGAGTTTTGTGGATTACTTTATTGGCTACGGGCTGGAACTTGGGAAGGAAGGGCCGTTGGATCTAAAGGAAATGACTTCCAAATTCACCGGTGTTGACAAGGAAATCCCAGAAGAAGGCAGAGAAGTCAAGATTAAATGGAAATAGCCGACACCTAAGCCTGAAAAATTAATAGTGGTAAGATGATTCTCCCCAAACGGGGAGAATTTTTTTATTCGTACCCCAGCTTAGACTAGAACATTGTTCTAGTATTATATACCTTCCAATAGTCCACTACGGCTGTCATAGTATTTACCTAAGTACTATGAATTATGTTTTATTAGGCACCGCCGGTTTCATGCTGATGCATCTTCTTGATTTTGCTTCATTTAAGAAGGTGTCGGGACTGAAGCCTGTGCTGTGGGTTGTGGGAACCGGACTAATAGTGTATGCGGTGGTCATGGTTGCCGTGACGGGAGATCGCCTAAATTTCCCGGTATGGTCGCAAGTTGCCGGCTGGGTTTTGTTCTCGGTAGCTTCATATTTCATGGCCTATTCGTTATATGTAGCTCTGCCTTTTGGCAACACATATGTAGCTCCCGGAACCAGCGGTCAATTGATTACTCATGGGCTGTATAGCCTGGTACGTCATCCTTGGCTTTTGTTTTTTGGACTTGCCATGGTGGGTTTAGTTTTTGCATCTAACTCCATGCGGGCTCTTGAGGCTGGTACTGCTTGGACGGCTCTCTCCTTCATACTTGTCTATTTGCAGGACCGTTATGTTTTCCCCCGCATGTTTCCGGATTATACCGGGTATCGGAAAAGTACCCCGATGCTGATTCCAAACAAACGCAGTCTATCTGCCTTTTTCAAAGGCTTAAATAAAAATAACAAATTGGAGGTCCAGTCAAAATGAGCCAGTTAGGTGACATGTTGGAACAAGGACAATACGATGAGATGTGGGACCGCTGCTGCGGGTTTATTGATCTGAATATCAATCAATTCATGGACATCCAGAAGCGTTTGCTTTTGGAACAAATTGAAATGCTAAAAAACTGTCAGCTTGGCAAGGGTATCTTCAATGGAGCCAATCCTACCACCGTGGAGGAGTTCCGCCGTATGGTCCCGTTGACCAGTTACGAGGATTACGCGCCTTATCTTTTAAAACGGCGTTGGGAAGTGCTGCCCCGCAAGCCGATTATATGGCAATATACCTCCGGTAAAAGCGCTGAGTACTCTTATCGTTGGGCTCCGGTGACCGCCCGGATGATGGATGAAACTGAAGCCTTGGTCTTCGCTTTAGCCTTCTTTTCTGGTGCCAAAAAGCGGCGTGATGTCACTATCCGGCCCAATGACCGGGTACTTTACGGGATGGCACCGCCGCCTTATGCTACCGGCACCATGACCAGGGTGTTTCCCCATGAGATATTCCAATTTCTGCCTCCGGTGGAGGAAGCTGAACTGACTTCCTTTGAGGAACGTGTTACCCGTGGCTTCAAGATGGGACTGGAAAAAGGCATGGATTACTGTTTGTCCATGTCCAGCGTGACAGTAGCCATGGGAGAAAAATTCAAGAATTCCGGCGGCAAGGTTGACATTAAAAAAATGGTGAAGAAACCAGCGATGCTGGCACGGTTAATCAAGGGTAAAATGAAGGCCAAACTGGCTGGCCGGCCGATGCTGCCGAAGGATCTGTGGAAACTCAAAGGGCTCATAACTTACGGCATTGACGGCGAAGTTTTCCGGGATAAGATCAACGAAATGTGGGGATGCTATCCGTTAGATTTTCACGGTTGTACCGAAGCTCCAATTATTGCCATGCAGACTTGGGACCACCAGGGCATGACCTTTATTCCGCACATGAATTTTTACGAATTTATTCCCGAAGCAGAGGCTGTTAAGTGCTGGCAGGACCCGTCATATCAGCCGCAGACCTGCCTGATGAACGAGCTTAAGCCTGGCAACTATGAACTGGTCATTACCAATTTCCATGGTGGTGCTTTCGTACGTTACCGCTTGGGACATCTGGTGCAGATTACTTCGCTCCGGAATGACAAACTGGACATTGATATTCCTCAAATGCGCTTCCTGACCCGTGTCGATGACCAGATTGATATAGCCGGATTTACCCGACTGTCTGAAAAAGTTCTGTGGCAAGCCTTGGAGCATTCCGGTGTGGCTTATCAAAATTGGATTGCCTGCAAGGAAACTAGTAAGGGGCGTCCAGTGTTGCGTTTTTATCTGGAACCAAAATTGGGGCAGCGAATTACTGCGCAGGAGGCTGCTGGACTGATTCATGCTGAACTTAAACAACTTGACCAGCCGTATTCTGAGCTGGAAGATTTCACCGGATTACACCCCTTGGAAGTTACGATATTGCCGCGGGGTGCCTTTAAGCTTTATAAACTGAAACAGCAGTCAGCTGGTGCGGAATTGGCTCATTTGTCACCGCCGCGTATCAACGCCTCTCCGGAAATCATTGAATTCTTGATCTCAACCGCCGGAAAGGTCAGGGTAACTGAACTGGAAAAAGTCGCTGTTTGATGAAGATCTGATATTAAAGGTAAACAGGAGATGGCCTACGCCATTTCCTGTTTACTTATTCAAATTGTGATAACAGATTAGAGTAACCCTCGTGGATGACTGCCGCGGCCTGTTCCAGAGCCAGCTGAACCGCCGGAGAAGCACCGAGAGGGCTATCGGCCAAGTTGGCCAGTTGGGAGGCTTCGGCCTCAGTCAATATGCCGGACACGGCTTTTGACTCTGTCGTAGCCCGGCTTGTAGTGGGCGCGCCGGTAATACCGACGGTGGATTCTGTTCCGGGCGGTGTGGCCAGCATATCCATGGATTTATTGGGATCAAGCCCTTGGATCGCCGCAGCGGCAGAAAAATTGGCGGCAATGCTTGAAGTGACTTCGGCAATGGATAGCGAGTCACCGATGCTGGCCAAGTACATGATTTCATCAACCCGGCGGTCAATGATGGCGGTATAGAGTGTTATTTTGGCATCATTCCCCGGAGTTAAGCTAACTAAGGTCTGTTCCATGCTAGTTTTCAGCGGGTACAATGCCTCACCTGGCATACTGCCGCCAGCGGCAAAGGCCAGACCGCCGCCAGCCAGACTGAGGCTGAGCACTATTGTCGCCACGGCGTTGGCCCAACCGAAACGCCAGAATGGTTTGTTTTGCGGACGGGTTATATCGGCCAGTTTTTCATTCAGGGCATAACGGACGCGCATCTTGGCACCCGGAGAAGGTTCAATGTCGGGAGAAGAAGAGATACTCAGAGCGGTATCAAGCAAGCCTGCAAGTTCCGCGGCCTGCTCGGGGTATTTCTTGATGCAGGTTTCCACTGAAGCCGTGCCGCAGATTACTGCATCCAAGCATTCTTCAAAGATATCTTCTATTGTTATATTGTCATTGTTAGTTGAAGTGTTCATATTCTCTTATCCATCAACCGCCGCAATGCGGCTACTGCGGAGTGTTGCATTGCTTTGACGGCTCCTTCAGAACGGCCAGTCAGGCGAGCTACTTCAGCGATAGGCAGTTCGGCGCCGAAGCGCAGGGCGATGACGTCTCTTTGGGCGGGGGTCAATTTATTAGTGGCTGCCATAAGTTCCTGGCTTTCCATCTTGAGCTCAGTTTCGGCGGCAGGGTTATCATTTGATGGGAGCGACATGGTTTCATCCAGTTCCACCGTAGGGCGGCGGGATCGTTTTCTCAGGCTGTCAACTATTTGATTATGAGCAATACGATACAGCCATGCACTGAAAGGGATTTCACCCCTGACCTTGTAGGAGTTGATTGAGCCCATAGCTTTAATAAAAACCTGCTGCGTCAAATCCTCCGCCTCCGTGCGGTTGCCTGTTTTAATGCTGATATAGCGGAAGATTTTGTCAAAATAGGCTTCATAGATTAGCCCAAATGCCTCCGTATCACGCGCTTGAGCCCGCGCCACAATTTCTCGCTCGTCTTGTTGCACCTGGGAAAAACCCCCTTGCCGGTTGATTGGTGGTGTCTGATGGTATCACCAGCGCTCCCCGGTTTTTGCCGGTGCACTTATTATAACGAAAGAGCAGAGGTGAGGATAGCACCTTAAATATATATTCTAAATTCAGATGTTTAATATTCCCAAATGGATTAATTAGGTATTTAACACATCCTTTTCTAAGTAAATTACTTATTGCTGTTGAGTGGTGACGGTGATAGGCTGGAATCAGCCGAATATTCAGAGTAATCAGCAGTGAAATAGCTAGTTTGGGAGGTTCAGTATGGATGTCTTGTTAATTATTGTCATTATCCTGTTCGTATTATGGCTGACCGGTTGGCGCACTGGTTTCGGCAGGGGCAGTGGTTCTAATCAAAACTTAGTCCACATCTTGCTTGTTCTGGCGGTAATCATCTTGGTCATATGGTTAATTAGAGCTATATTATAGTAATTGCAGAAGGCGTCATCCATGAGTAGTCCTTTGTAGGAAGTGTGTCTCAGGGTATTGCCGGAAGAAAGGAGGCTGTCATGTTACTACTTATCGCCATCATTCTCATAATCCTTTGGGCGCTGGGAGCGTTTGCCTTCAGTTTGGGCAGTTTAGTCCATATTGCGCTCGTCTTAGGGGTGATTTTGATAATCATCTGGTTACTCAAAAGTGTTTTCAGGGCTTTCTAGCAAGGTGAAACGTAAATTTATAATAGGGAGGAGGAAATCTAATGAATAAGTCATCAAGGTTCGTACCTACCATCAGACTTGAACAGTATGATGTGATTAACAAGCAAGATGAGGACATGGGGCAGGTTCAGACTTTTATCGTGGATATGAATGAAGGCCTGATCGCGTTTGCGCTGGTAGCTTTCGGGGGTACTTTGGGGTTCGGTGATAAATGGTTCGCTCTTCCTTGGGAAGCCCTCACGTGGCGCCCGGAGACTATGAAGTTTGTTCTGGATATGCCGGCGGAAGTATTGAAAGAGGCTCCCGGCATGGATAAGGATCACTGGTTAGAGGAAATCGATAAATGGCAGCACGAAGAAGATATTGCAGACATAGACCGGTATTATACCCGCCACGGTTATCAGTCCTATTTAGGTGTCGTCCAATCGGTCAATATAAAACGGGCTCGGCGCGTGGTGGATGCTAAGTTTGAGATAAACAAAGATGTGGCGGGGGAATTCCGCTTCAAATTGATCGCGACCAATGGTGAAGTCATCGCAGTTTCCGAGGGTTATAATGCCAGAGCCGGTGTGCTGAATGGTATTGAGTCCGTCAGACATAACGCACCGGAAGCTTTGATTGATGATAAAACGGTCTAAGCATTAAATAGTTGTAGATTTGACAATATCTATAGTGGGAGTAGCTGCCAACTGCAGGGCTCCCACTTTAGATATTTGCAACCGGGGAAGTACTATGAAGAAAAAACTATCCAGGCGTCGGAAATTACTAAACAGCCAGTCCACATTTTTCCTTTATGGAATAATATTTTGGATTCCGCTGATTTTGGTGATTTACCTGACGGTGTTTGTGGCTGGTAATGCTGAAAATGTCGGGCGCATGATTTTGAGTTTAGCTGTCCCTGAGCAATATCTTATTTTTGGCATGGGACTGATTCTATTCCTGCTGATTGTGTACCTCACCGGTCTGCTATTGAAGATGACTCAACTGGGAAAAGTGCTTGGAAAGATACCTTTTATCGGGCTTTTCTTTGGGCAGGGTGAGATAATGACAATCGGCAGATTGGCTAACATGCAACCTTGTCTTTTTTTGTATTCGCCGACCTGTCTGTCTTACGGCTGGATCCTTTCGGAAGAAAAGGTTAAATTGAGCAATCACAAGGCGTTTTTTCCTATAATAAATGTCTATTATCCCAATGTGCCAACACTGGTAACCGGACAGGTTTATGCTGCCAGAAAAGATACTGTTATGAAATTGGCGAATTCATCAAGAGAAGTTATTGACCTTTTACTTTATGCCTTTCGCAGTCCGGCCGCTCTGGAATACATACCATGGGAAGATGAGACGGACGACAATTTTAGAGAGCGTTCAAAGTATTTTGGGCTTAAGCTGGACACCGGAAAAAACCCGGAACTGGATAACGCTGAATACGAATCGTTGATTGAAGAGGGGCTTCCACCCAAATCCAAACCGCAAACCCGGCAAGCCCAATAGTCGGAGCCTTAAATTTTTCTGCCTCCCCATCGGTGTCTGTGGGTGAATTGTAGCTTGACTTTATTTTTTATGGGTCGTGCTTTGCTCATAAGAGACGGAATTTATGACCACTCCCAAGAGTAGAATCACGGCAGAAGCATAAATCCAGATGAGCAGGACGATCACCGAGCCTAAAGGTCCATATATTGATTGATAATCGGCGAAATTGGACAAATAAAATACAAAGATATAAGTACCTGCTTGAAACAATACTGTCGAGAGCAAGGCTCCTGGCCAGGTAAAACGCCAACTCACTGGTTTATTAGGCTGGTAGCGATTGAGAATAGCGAAAACCGCCAGTGTCAGCAGAAAGCCTATTAAGAGACTGCCGAAGGCTAATAGTGGATAGAAGGGGCCGAAATTTGCCTCATCAACAAGGTTGATAGCATTGGTCAATGCCATCGAGAGCAACAATAGCAGGCCTGTCCCCAAGACCATCGCCAGGTCACGGATCTTCCCGATAATGAAATTGCGTTCATGTTTTAAGCCCCAGGCACGGTTTAAGGCTCGTCTTAGCGCGGCAAACAGGTTGCTGCCGGTCCAAATAAGCCCCACAATACTTAATATTCCATTCGAACCTCGAAGTTCTATGACTGATTCAAGTGTCTGTTCAATAAAGTCAACCGAACCAGGGAGTATCTGCACAATGGCCTCCGAAACGGCATTTCGTATGTCCTGATCTGGCAAAAAGAACCCTAGTATTGATATGACACCGAGCAAAAGGGGGAAAATAGAAACGAAGGCGTAAAATGCTATTGCTCCAGCGCGATCGCCTGCATCATCCTCCCCCCATTTTCTCAGTAGACGTTGCAGGAATCTAAAAGCCTGGTTTTTTTCCAATGCAACCATGATGCGGGCGGCTTGCGCTTTTAAGGTTTGCCAAAAACGTTTCATATACATCCAAATAGGCCGATATTCAGAAGCGGCCTCAAACATCTATTTTCGATTATAGACCGCTGAAGGATTAACATGGTAACGGCCCCAATAGGGTATGCTTCAACTTTGTTGGCCGTAGGATTGTAATATTGACAAGGGCCATTCGGCGTGATACACTAGCCCGTTGTTTGTGATTTGATTACGAACATGGCAGATGATGCGTATTTAAGGCAGTCTGCCACGGGCTTGTTGAAGGGTGGGCTCGTCTCATCCTTCTTGTATTGTCCGGAAAATTATAAGGAGCGAGACACATGCCAACGGTAAATCAGTTAGTCAGAAAAGGCCGCCGCAAGCTGACCAAGAAGGCTAAGACGCCAGCGCTGCATTACAATTTTAACGCGCTCAAAAACCGTAGTGTTTACAGTACTGGTTCGCCTCAGAAGCGTGGAGTGTGTTTACAGGTTAAAACCACTACCCCAAAGAAACCTAATTCGGCGCTTCGTAAGATTGCCCGCGTGCGCCTGTCTAATCATATGGAAGTTACTGCGTATATCCCCGGAGAAGGCCACAACCTGCAGGAGCACTCGGTAGTGCTTATCCGCGGCGGGCGTGTACCGGATCTGCCGGGTGTACGTTATCACATTGTCCGCGGCACTCTGGATACCGCAGGGGTGGCTAACCGCAAACAGGGGCGCTCCAAGTATGGTTCCAAGGTGGCCAAGGCTGCGGCCAAAAAATAGGAAAGGTTCTGATATTCAGGGAGGCAAATAGAGGAAAATGGCAAGACGTAATTCAGGTATCAAACAGCACCCTGTGGCGCCGGACGCGAAATATAACAGCGTGATGGTCGGTAAGATGATTAACCGTTTTATGTATTCCGGCAAGAAGAGTACTTCGGAACGCGTGGTGTATGATGCCATGGAAATAATCGCAGCGCAGGAAGGCAAGGACTCGGTCACCTTGGTTGAGCAGGCGGTTAAAAATATTACTCCCCTGATTGAAGTTAAAGCGCGCCGTGTCGGCGGTGCCAACTACCAGGTACCGGTGGAAGTCCGTCCTGATCGAGCCTTTTCTCTGGCTCTTCGCTGGTTGGCCAAGTATTCTCGCGCTCGTAACGGTAAGTCCATGGCGGAGAAACTAGCCGCAGAGTTGACTGACGCCAGTAAAGGCTTGGGCTCAGCGGTAAAGAAACGGGAAGAAACTCACAAAATGGCTGAAGCAAACCGCGCTTTCGCTCACTACCGCTGGTAATTCGGTCAAGGATCATAAGACGAGTACATGAGTCAAAATAGAACATTTCAATTAAATAAAATACGCAACATCGGCATCATCGCCCACATTGACGCCGGCAAGACCACTACCACCGAGCGCGTTCTGTTTTATACAGGGCGCACTTACAAGATTGGTAATATTGACGACGGCAATACTGTGATGGACTGGATGCAGCAGGAGCGCGAACGAGGTATTACCATTACCTCCGCCGCAACCGCCGCCCACTGGCGGGATTATCGCATCAATATTATTGATACTCCCGGTCACGTTGATTTCACTGCCGAAGTTGAACGTTCACTTCGGGTTCTTGACGGTGGTGTAGTGGTGTTTGACGGTGTTGCCGGCGTTGAAGCTCAATCTGAGACAGTTTGGCGCCAGGCCAACCGGTATGGAGTACCCCGTATCTGTTTTATTAATAAAATGGATCGCACCGGTGCCGATTTTTGGCGCTGTTTAAAGATGATTGAAGACCGATTGAAAGCCCATCATATCACCGTGGTCATCCCCATTAGCAACGGTGAAACCTTCGGTGGTGTAATCGACCTGATCACCGGTAAAGCTTATAAAGAAGACGGTGATGCTAGCACCCCGGAACCGGTTGAGATACCGTTGCCGGAATCTGAGCGTGAACAATATGAGAGTGCCCGTCACCAGATGATTGAACGTCTGGCTGAAGTCGATGATGAGATAATGTGCGCTTATCTCGACGGCGCTGAATTGTCTGAAGATCAGATTAGGGCTGGTCTACGCAGGGTGACTCTGTCCAATAAAGGTATTCCCGTGTTATGCGGCAGTTCTTTCCGCCAGAAAGGCGTAAAGGTATTGCTGGATGCTGTTATCAGTTACCTGCCTTCTCCCTTGGATACTCCGCCGGTTATCGGCGTTGACCCGCATACTCAGGAAGAGGTCAGTCGCCCGGTTTCTGACGACGCACCTTTCTCTGCGTTGGCATTCAAGGTCGTATCCGACCCATTCGTAGGTCGTCTGGTTTATTTCCGGGTATATTCAGGCTCCATCAATGCCAGTGCCGGCGTCTTTAACAGCACCCGCGGTGAGCGTGAACGCATCGGGCGATTGCTGGTGATGCACGCCAATAGTCGCGAAGAAGTAGGTCAAGCCGATACAGGGTCCATTATCGCCAGTCTTGGCTTGAAAAACACTTTTACCGGCGATACCTTATGTGACCCCAATCATCCGGTAGTATTGGAAAATATTTCTTTTCCCGAACCGGTGGTTTCTATTTCAATTGAACCCAAGACCCGTGCTGATCAGGATAAAATGGTTGACGCACTTCAAAAACTGGCTGATGAAGACCCCACATTTAAAGTTTCATACAACGATGAAACCGGCCAGAATATTATTGCAGGTATGGGCGAACTTCACCTGGACGTCTTGGTAAGCCGTATGCTGACTGAGTTCAAAGTGGCTGCTAAAATCGGTCAACCTAGGGTCGCATATCGGGAGACCATTACCGGTACAGCTTCTGGCGAGGGTCGCTTTGTACGTCAGTCCGGCGGTCGCGGCCAATACGGTCATGTTAAAGTCAATATTGAACCGCTGTCTGAATCTACCGCTATTGAAGTTGTTGATGAAATTCGCGGTGGTACGGTTCCAAAAAACTTCGTCAATGCTGCGGCCAACGGCATCAAGGAAGCCGCGGCGACCGGGGCTTACGCTGGTTATCCCATGGTTGGTATCAAGGTTACCATTTACGACGGAAGCTATCACGATGTTGATTCCAACGAAATGGCCTTTAAAACTGCCGGTTCCATGGCCCTTAAAGACGTGGTGGCCAAAGCCAAGCCGGTTCTGCTGGAGCCGGTGATGAAAATGGAAGTGGTGACTCCCGAAGAATACATGGGAGACATAATAGGAGACCTTAACTCACGCCGTGGACATATATCTTCTATTGAACCGCGCGGCGATTCCACCGTAGTACATGCCTTCGTGCCTTTGGCAGAGACATTCGGTTACGCCACTACCATCCGTGGTATTTCCAAGGGACGGGCAACTTCATCTATGGAGTTCCACAAGTATCAGGAACTGCCAGCCAATATTGCCAAAACGGTCATGGAGACCGAGGCAGCGAACAAATAGGGGAATTATAAAGAAAATGGGAAAACAAAAAATTCGCATCAAACTCAAAGGGTTTGACCACAAGATTCTGGATCAGTCAGCGGTGCAAATCGTTGAGGCTCTGGAGCGTACCGGTGCCGTTATTTCCGGCCCCGTACCGCTGCCGACTCAAATAAAGAAGTACAGCGTGATTCGCTCTTCCTTTATCGACAAGGATTCTCAAGAGCAATTTGAGATTAGAACCCACCGAAGGCTTATTGACATTGTGGAGACGACTTCAAAGACTATTGACTCTCTCACCAGTCTGAATATGCCGGCTGGTGTTGATATTGATATTAAGCTATAGGAAGACTGAAGATGATTAACGGGATTATAGGAAAGAAGCTGGGCATGACCCAGATCTATAGCGCCGGGGGTAAAGTTGAACCCGTCACCGTACTGCAGGTAGGCCCCTGCACCGTCGTACAGGTTAAAACCCCTGAGCGTGATGGTTATACAGCCGCCCAATTGGGTTTTGGTGAGGCTAAAAATTTGACCAAAGCCGAAAAGGGTCATGTCAAGGAAATGGGCAATTTCCGGCACCTGCGCGAATTTCGTCTTGATGACCTTGACGGTGTAGAGGTTGGCAACCAAGTGGACGTCAGTCTGTTCGCGGACGGTGAACTTATTGATGTGACCGGAGTCAGTAAAGGCCGGGGTTTCGCTGGTACGGTAAAACGTCATGGTTTTGCCGGCGGCCCGAAGACTCATGGTCAGAGTGACCGACACCGCGCCCCGGGCTCCATCGGGTCCGGCACTACCCCCGGGCGGGTTTATAAAGGCACCCGGATGGCTGGCCATATGGGACATGAACAAGTCACCGTAAGCGGATTAAAAGTAATCAAAACAGACTTGGAAAAGAACCTTCTGCTGGTACGCGGCGCGGTGCCCGGTGCCAGGAATGGTTTGATACTGATTAAAAAGTCGAAGAAGAGCAAATAATATGGAAATACCTGTCTATAACACAAGCGGCCAGGTGGTCAAGAATGTTACCGTTAGCGAAGCGCTTTTTGGTGTGCCGATGAACGATGCGGTGGTGCATCAGGCGATGGTTGCCCAGGCGGCTAATGCCCGACAGGGTACCTCTAGCACCAAGACCCGTTCCGAGGTTGCCGGAAGTACCAGAAAATTGTTTCGTCAAAAAGGCACCGGCGAAGCCCGGGCCGGCTCTCGGAAAAGCGGCCTTCGGCCTGGCGGTGGTGTGATTTTTGGACCCAAGCCACGGGATTATTCCAAAGCTTTACCCAAAAAAATGCGCCAACTGGCTATTCGTTGTCTGCTGTCGGACAAGGTAAATAGCGGCGGTCTGAAAGTCATTGAAGGGTTTAAATTTGAAGCACCCCGCACCAAAGAGATGGTTGCCGTTCTTGGGGCACTGGAGATTGCGTCTTCGGCCATTATTGCTACGGGGGGCGTAGATTCCCAAGTGGTTATGTCCGCCCGCAACTTGCCGCGGGTAAAAACCACTCCGGCTAACCAGCTGAACGTGGTTGATCTTTTAAAATACGATACGCTCCTGTTGACGGAGCAGGCCCTCGAAGTAATCCAGCAGGTTTGGGGCGCCGAGGCCGCTTAAGGAGAAACTGATGCAGATATTAGAAGTATTACGCCGCCCGTTAATTACGGAAAAAAGCGCCCGGTTGCAGGACAACGGAGTGTATGTCTTTGAAGTGGCCGAGAGTTCGACCAAGCCACAGATTAAGGCCGCTGTGCAGACTGCATTCAAGGTTGAAGTGACTGCGGTCAATATTGTCCGGGTCAAGGGTAAAGTGAAACGTATGGGCAAGGGATATCACCGGACGCCGGATTGGAAAAAGGCTATGGTTACCCTGAAAGCCGGCGACAAGATTGAGCTGTTCGAAGGGGTTTAATAATTATGGCATTAAAACAATATAAACCAACATCAGCGGGGCGTCGTCATCAGACTGGATCTGATTTCTCAGATATTACAAAGACCCGTCCGGAAAAAGCGCTGATACTGAGCGTGAAAAATAACGCCGGTCGCAACTCCCAGGGACGAATGACTGTTCGTCATCGAGGGGGTGGCGCAAAAAAACTTATTCGTATTATAGATTTTAAGCGTGATAAGATTGGCGTTCCCGGTCGGGTGGCCGCTATTGAGTATGATCCAGGTCGCTCGGCTCGCATAGCGCTTATATTTTATGTTGACGGTGAAAAGCGCTACATACTGGCCCCTCAAGGGCTCAAGGTTGACGACAAAATCGTTGCTGCCCCTGACGCTGAGCTAAAGGTGGGCAACGCTTTGCCTCTTGGTTCTATGCCTAGTGGTACGGTCATTCACAATATTGAGTTGGAGCCGGGTCGGGGCGGCAAGATGGTCCGGTCGGCTGGCGCTGGAGCACAGTTGATGGCCAAAGAAGGTGATTTTGCTTTGATCCGATTGCCTTCCGGTGAGATGCGTCAGGTCAGAATAGGCGCTTATGCCACTGTTGGCCAGGTCGGTAATGAAGAACATCAGACGCTGTCTATCGGTAAAGCCGGACGCAAGAGACATATGGGCTGGAGACCGACTGTCAGAGGTTCCGCGATGAATCCTGTCGATCATCCGCACGGTGGTGGCGAAGGCCGGTCGCCGATTGGTATGCCGGGCCCCAAGACACCTTGGGGCAAACCGGCTCTGGGTTATAAAACACGTAAGAAAACCAAGGCTTCCAATAAGCTTATCGTCAAACGTCGGAGGTAAATATTTAGATGTCACGTTCTGTTAAAAAGGGGCCGGCAGTTCACCCCAAGCTGATGAAAAAGGTTGATGAAGCCAACCGCGCCGGGAAAAAGGTCATGATTAAGACCTGGGCCAGGTGGTCCACCATATTGCCGGAAATGGTAGGTCTCAACTTCGGGGTGCATGACGGACGGCGTCATGTGACGGTGTTTGTCACTGAAAATATGGTCGGTCATAAATTGGGCGAATTTGCGCCGACACGCACCTACCGCGGTCACGCCGGTAAGTCCGAGGTCAAGGCCAAGGGCAAGAAATAAGGGGTCTTTGAAAGATGCAAGTTAAGGCAATATCTAAAAACACCGGGGTATCCCCAAGAAAGGTCAGGCTCTATGTAGACCTGGTTCGGGGTAAAGGGGTCGCTGAGGCTCTATCTATACTACGATTTATGCCGTCTCCGACAGCTGGGCTGGTCGCGAAGACCGTGAAATCTGCCGCTTCAAGCGCAGAGAACAATTACCAAATGGAGCCTAATGAATTAAAAATAGTACAAATCTACGCTGACGGAGCGCCGATGATGAAACGGCACCGACCCCGCTCGCGCGGTCGGGTGTCGCCGATCCTTAAGCGTTCAAGCCATCTCACCGTCATCGTAGCGGACCAGGAGGGTTAATGGGACGCAAGGTTCATCCGTACGCTTTTCGCATCGGCGCTATTAAGGGTTGGAATTCCACTTGGTATGCCGACAAGAATTTTTCAGAGAACCTCTTAGAGGACCTGAAAATACGTCAGTCAATAAAAAAGAAATACAGCGATGCTGGTATTTCCACCATTGAGATTGAACGACAGGCAGCCAAAGTTACTGTCACTGTTTCCACCTCAAGGCCGGGCATAGTCATCGGTCGGGGAGGTCAACGTGTTGACGAAATGCGTCGCTTCTTGGAAACAGTTGCGGGTAAAAAGATTCAGCTCAATATCCATGAGATCGGTCAGCCGGAGTTGGACGCTTACTTGGTGGCGCGTTCAGTAGCAGACCAGATGGAGCGGCGTATCGCCTATCGGCGCGCAATGAAGCAGGCCATGTTCCGCAGCCGACAGGCTGGCGCCCAGGGAATTAAGATCAAATGCGCCGGACGTCTAGGCGGAGTGGAAATTGCTCGACAGGAAGAAATGCACAATGGGCGGGTTCCTTTGCATACTATTCGTGCTGATATAGACTATGGTTTTGCCGAAGCTAACACCGCGCTTGGCCGTATTGGAGTTAAAGTCTGGATTTACCGTGGCGATATATTGCCAGAAGCCAAAGCAGTGGTGGAAGAGGACTTCATTAGTGAAGCCCAGGCCGCCGCTGCCGCAGCCGAGGCTGACGCCGCAGCGTTAGAGAAAGAAAACGAATCAGACATCGGCGCCGGGCAGGCTGTGGCCGTGGCCGAACCACGTAGTCGGCGTAAAGTAGTCGCAACAGAAACAGATGAAGTGGGCGTTGAATCGGAAGACGGTTCTGAAAAACCTAAACGTCGCGTCCGTAAGGCGGCCGAAGAAAAAACAGAAGACGCCTAGCGTCAGGCATATTAATTAGAGGAAAACCATGCAGCAACCAAAACGTGTAAAATTTCGAAAAAGTCACAAAGGACACCGGCACGGCGAAGCTCAATCCGGCAACAAGCTGGATTTTGGAGATTTCGGCATGCAGGCCACTTCTACCGCCTGGGTTACTTCCCGGCAAATAGAAGCTGCCCGTCGCGCGATGACGCGCTATATCAAGCGCGGCGGTAAGGTTTGGATCAGGATTTTTCCTGATCATCCGGTTACCAAAAAGCCGGCGGAAACCCGTATGGGCTCCGGTAAGGGGTCTCCCGATCATTGGGTGGCTGTAGTTAAGCGGGGTCGCATGATGTTTGAAATGGGCGGTGTCGCTGAGGACGTTGCTCGTGAGGCGATGCGTTTAGCTTCCCATAAACTGCCGTTGCAAACAAAATTTGTGGTCAAAGAAGTGGAAGCTGGCGCGACCGAGGAGGTTGTTTAGTGAAAATTGAAGAGATACGCTCTTTGTCTGGTGAAGAGATTAAGAAGCAGTTGGATGGCGTTTACCGGGAATTAATGGAAGCACGGTTTAAATTGGCCACCAAACAGCTTCAAAATAATCGCGAACTGCCGCAGCTTAAAAAAGATATTGCCAGGTTCAAGACAGTACTGCGTGAACGTACCCTGGGTATAAGGTAGGAATTATTATGGAAGAGACTCGTAAGGTAAAAAAATCCATCGGCAAGGTGGTATCCGACAAAATGGATAAGACGGTTGTTGTAGCCGTGGAAACGCGCCGGCAGCACCCGATATATAAAAAATCTTATAAAGTTGTGAAGAACTATAAGGTTCATGATGAAAAAGGCGAGGCGCATTACGGCGATACTGTAGAGATTGTTCCCACCCGTCCGCTGTCAAAAACCAAGCATTGGCGCTTAGGCCAGATTCTCACCCGGGGTGAAGTAGCCGAATCCGCGGAATTGAAGGAGATCACCTAAATGATTCAGGCTTACACCCGTTTGAAGGCAGCCGATAATACCGGCGTTAAGTCCCTGATGTGTATCAATATACTGGGTGGCTCCCGCAAACTACGCGGCCGCATCGGTGATGTCATTGTTTGTTCAGTTAAAAGAGCTGCACCGGATTCCGCCATCAAGGAAGGTAGTGTGGTTAAAGCCGTCATTGTGCGGCAAGTAGCCCCGTTGCGGCGGCAAGATGGTTCTTACATCAAATTTGATGAAAATGCCGCTGTGGTTATCAACGATAAGAACGAACCCCGCGGAACCCGGATTTTCGGTCCTGTGGCCCGTGAACTACGGGACAAAAAGTTTTTAAAAATTGTATCTCTGGCCCCCGAGGTACTGTGAGGCATAATGAAGATTAAGAAAGACGACAATGTGCTGGTAATCGCCGGCAAGGACCGCGGCAAAAGCGGTAAGGTTCGCCAGGTGGCGACCGAGGATCGGTTGCTGGTTGAAGGCGTAAATATGGTCAAAAAACACGCACGTCCCCGCGCTCAAGCGCGGCAGGCTGGCATTATAGAACGCGAAGCACCCCTTCACGTTTCCAACGTGATGCTGCTGTGCAATAAATGCAACAAGCCGACTCGTCTGGGTAATCGCGTCCTGGCCGACGGTAAAAAGGTGCGTTTTTGTAAATCCTGTGGCGAGGTAATTGACTAATATGGCCGGACTGAAAGAAAAATACTTAAAGGAAGCAGTTCCTAAGTTGCGGGAAGCCTACGGTTATCGCAACATCATGGAAGTGCCGCGCCTGACCAAAGTAGTGGTGAATGTCGGCGTCGGCAAGGAAGCTTCTTCAAACCCTAAGGTTGTGGAAATTGTGCAGGCTGATCTGGCCTCTATTGTCGGACAGCATACTGTGGTCACTAGGTCCAAACGTAGTATCGCCAATTTTAAATTACGTGAGGGTATGCCGGTCGGTGTCAAGGTTACTCTGCGCGGTAAGAACATGTACAATTTTCTGGATAAACTGATTAGCGTTGTGTTGCCTCGCCTACGGGATTTTCAAGGAGTACCCAAGGACGCCTTTGACGGCCGGGGGAGCTATGCCTTAGGCCTTAAGGAGCACTCGGTTTTTCCGGAAATTGATTTTTCCAAAGTCGATAAACTGCGTGGGCTGGAGGTCTGTATTGTGACCTCGGCTAAAACAGACGCGGAAAGCCGAACCCTTCTTGAAGGTCTCGGCATGCCGTTCGCGAAGGAATAGGGGAGACAATGGCAAAAACATCTAAAATCGCCAAGGCAAACCGGGCGCCGAAATACCCGGTGCAGCAGCATAATCGTTGTTTGAAGTGCGGACGTCCGCGGGCTTATATGAGGCAGTTTGGTATTTGTCGCATATGTTTCCGGGAACTCGCCCTTCAGGGAAATATCCCCGGTGTCAGGAAGTCGAGCTGGTAAGATGATAAAAATAATTGATTGTTTAATTTCAGGGGGATTGGGATGACTGATCCAATTGCCGATATGCTAACCCGGATCCGCAACGCCTCGATGGCAGGACATGACAGCACTCTGATACCGGAGTCGCGGGTGAAACAAAATATTGCAAAATTGCTGAAGCAGGAAGGGTTCATTTCTAGCTTTGAGATCGTTGGAGATAAACCCAAGCGCCATATCAAAGTGGCTTTGCGCTACGATGAAAAAGGCGTGCCCATGTTCAATGGCCTGGAAAGGATATCCAAGCCGGGACTGAGGGTCTATGTACAGCGAGGGGAAATTCCCCGAGTTTACGGTGGATTGGGCATTACTGTTTTGTCCACTTCCCGCGGGGTGATGACCGGCTACCAGGCCTGGCGGCAGGGTGTCGGTGGTGAACTGCTTTTAAAAGTCTGGTAAAGAGTCGAGGGATATACGATGTCACGAATTGGAAGATTACCGGTGGTCCTTCCCCTGGGGGTGAAGGTGACCATTGAAGGAAGCGACGTGGTCGTGACCGGGCCTAAAGGTGAACTGAAACGCACCTTTAACTCGGATATGGTCATTAAACAGGAAGACAACCAGCTTATGGTTGAACGCCCGTCCGATGCGCCCGATCACAGGGCGATGCATGGTCTGACCCGTTCCCTGTTGGCCAATATGGTCCAGGGTGTTAATGAAGGTTACGTCAAGGGCCTGGACATTGTCGGGGTTGGCTTTAGGGCGGAAAAGGAAGGTGAGAACCTGATTTTACGGGTTGGTTACTCTCATACCGTCCGGATACCGGCGGTTGAGGGCGTCAGCTTTACCTTGGATACCCCCACCAAGTTGAAAGTGTCCGGTATTGATAAAGAAAAGGTCGGTCAGGTAGCCGCTGAGATTCGCGGCGTCCGCAAACCTGATTCCTATAAAGGTAAAGGCATCCGTTACACCGGTGAGGTCATTAAACTCAAGCCGGGCAAAGCGGTCGGAAAGGCGGGTAAATAATGACTAAAACAGATTCTCGTTATGCCCGCAAGGTGCGGCATATCAGACTTCGCAAGAAGGTTGAAGGCAGTGCTGATCGTCCAAGGCTGTGCGTATTTCGTTCCCTGGAGCATATTTATGCTCAGGTTATAGACGACAGCCGGGGTACAACCTTGGTACAGGCTTCAACTTTGGATACGGACCTTAAAGAGAAATCCGCAGCGGCCGCCAAGGTCGCCCAGGCGGAAATGGTTGGTCAGGCCATCGCCCGGCGAGCCCAGGAAGCCGGAATAAAGGAAGTTGTATTTGACCGCGGCGGCTTTAAATATCATGGCAGGGTTAAAGCTCTGGCTGATGCGGCCCGTGCGGCTGGATTGTCGTTCTAGGAGGCTATGTGACTAATAAAAAAGAAGTAATATCAAAAATTAATGCAGAAGAGTTGTCTTTGAATGACAAGCTTATCTATATCAACCGGGTCACCAAAGTGGTCAAGGGTGGTAAAAGGATGGCATTCTCGGCCTTAGTGGTTACTGGCGACGGCGCTGGACACGTGGGTGTCGGCTTGGGAAAAGCCAAGGAAGTCCCGGTGGCGATTGCCAAAGCCAGCGCTACCGCTAAAAAGAATCTGATTAAGGTTGATATGAAGGGCACTACTATTCATCACGAGATTCGGGTGCGTTTCGGCGGGGCCGAGGTTTTTCTTAAACCTGCAGCACCTGGCACCGGTATTATTGCCGGCGGCAGCGTACGTGCGGTTATGGAGACCGCCGGGGTCAAAGACGTCCTGACAAAGTCATTGGGCAGCGCCAATAAAACCAATGTTGCTAGGGCTACCATTTCAGCACTATCGCAGATTAAAGACCCCAAGATTGCGGTGGCCAAACGGCGCGGCCTGACAATCGAGGAGGCCGTTAATGGCTAAACTGGCGGTTACCTGGGTGAAAAGCACTATTGGATATAAGGCAGACCAGAAGGCGACTATTGAGTCTCTGGGTTTAAAAAAGATGCACCAGACGGTGGTCCATGATGACAATCAGTCCATTCGAGGGATGATTCAAAAAGTCAGGCATCTCGTCGAAGTGGCGGAGGCAGAATAATGAAAGAGCATGAACTATTTCCTTCTCCGGGAGCGCGCAAAGAGCGCAAACGAGTTGGTCGCGGTGACGCCAGCGGGCATGGTGCCTATTCTGGAAAAGGCCTGAAGGGCCAAAAAGCTCGAGCCGGTGGCAAGGTGCGCCCCGGGTTTGAAGGCGGCCAGAATCCGTTAATCAAGAAGTTGCCGCAGAAACGCGGTTTTGTTAACCCATTCCGGGTAGAATTCAGCATTATTAACGTGGGCACGCTTAATGCGTTTGAAGCTAATACTGAAATCACTCCGGAGTTGTTGGTAACCAGGAATCTCATTAAGAATACCAAGGCTCCGGTAAAAATTCTGGCCAACGGCGAGCTTGACCGGGCCCTGATGGTAAAAGCCAACCGCTTTACCAAGGCTGCGCGGGAAAAAATCGAAGCTGCCGGTGGCAAGGTAGAGGAAATCTAAAATGGCCGAGAAATCGAGCCGACCCAAGCTGCTCCAGGCGATGATTGATGCCTTCAGCCTGCCGGATTTGCGGCGGCGCATCCTGATAACTATCGGTATCCTGGTGGCTTTCCGCTTTATCGCGCATGTCCCGATGCCGGGCGTTGACTCACAGGCGTTAAGCGACCTGATGGGTTCTAATGCTGTCTTGGGCATGCTGGATATTTTTTCCGGCGGTGCTTTGCGCAATTTCAGCTTAGTCGCGCTAGGTGTGTATCCTTATATTACCGCCAGCATCGTTATGACGCTGATGACGCCGGTTGTTCCGGTTTTACAGCGGCTTTCACAGGAAGGTGAGGCCGGTCGTAATAAGATAAATATGTTTACCCATTGGATTACGGTTCCTCTGGCAGCCATGGGCGGCTGGGGGCAACTGGTGCTCCTTCAACGTGAGGGCGTAGTGGCCGCCTCTGAGCCACTGGTAACCGCGGCTATCATTATTTCTCTGACAGCCGGTACTCTATTTCTGGTCTGGTTGGGCGAGCAGATCACTCACTACGGCATCGGTAATGGCGTTTCCATTATCATTTTCGCCGGTATCGTTGCTGGATTGCCGCAGCTTGTTGGTCAAGGTTTCCTGGCACAGGACCAATTCCTTGGATTGGCAATATATGCCGTGATCGCCTTGGCAACCACCGTATTGATTGTTATATTTACAGAGGCCCACCGGCGGGTGCCGGTTCAATATGCTAAAACCGTGATTAAGAGCGGTCGGATGTATCGCCAGAGCGGTGCTTCTCATATTCCGTTGCGGGTTAACACCGCCGGTATGATCCCGCTTATCTTTGCTTCGGCCCTGATAATCTTTCCAGGTACGGTGGCCAGTTATTTCGCCAACCCTACCGGAACTGATCCCAATTTTGCCAACACCATAGTAAACTGGTTTAGTCCGAGCGCTGAACTGCCGATAGGTTTGTTCTATTGGGGTATGTTCTTCCTGCTGACGATGGCGTTTGCCTTTTTCTATACCATGATTGTATTTCAGCAACAGGATTTGTCGGGAACGCTGCAAAAACAGGGCGGCTTTATTCCGGGTATCCGGCCTGGCAAGATGACCTCTAATTATCTGAATGGTGTTATCCGTAATATCACCTGGGCCGGAGCGCTGTTTTTGGCCACGGTAGCGGTTATGCCTTTCCTGGCACGGGAGGTCACTAATGTGCAGACACTGCAGCTTTCCAGTTTCGGTATGCTGATTGTGGTCGGCGTAGTGCTGGATACTATGAAGCAGTTGGAAGCCCAGCTGGTGATGCGCCGATATGAAGGCTTTATCAAGTAGAGCGGAATAGTGTATAATGTAGTTTTTCTGGGCGCTCCGGGCGCCGGCAAGGGTACTCAGGCGGCATTGGTTGCCGGTAAGGCAAACTTGGCGCATCTGGCCTCCGGTGATTTGTTCCGTAAGGCTATTGAACGGGACGATGATCTTGGCCGACAGGTGAAGACGTTTCTCGAAAAGGGTCAATTGGTACCTGACAGCGTGACCGTGACCATGGTGCTGAAAAGGATCAGTGAACTGGAGCAAGTGGCCGGTATTATCTTAGACGGCTTTCCCAGGACGCTGTCGCAGGCGGAGGCGTTAAGCTCTGCCTTGGAAGACCAGGGAGAAAATGTTGACCGAGTGATTTATATCGCTGTGCCGCAAACCGAATTGGAACGCAGGCTTTCTGACCGCTGGGTTTGTCGCAGTTGTCAGTCGACATATTCCGGTGCTGACAGGAAAGAGTCCGCGGTTTGCCGGAAATGCGGAGGGGAATTGTACCAACGGCCGGATGACACTCCGGAGACGGTTAAAAGCCGTCTGGAGGTATATTTCCGCGAAACGGCACCACTGATTGAGTACTACCAGCAACAGGGAGTCCTGGCTGAAGTTGACGGGCAGGGAGATGTTGAAGACATCACTGCACGAATAACAGAGGCATTGAAATAGAATTAATGGGGATTATTATCAAATCGGAACGAGAGATCGTTATCATGCGCCGAGCCGGACGGATTGTCGGTACGGCGCTGATGGAATTGAAGCAACAACTGAAACCGGGAATGAAGACCATAGAATTAGATAAAAAGGCCGAGGAATTGATTCGAGCCATGGGCGGGGCACCCTCGTTCAAAGGCTATCGTGGTTTTCCTGGGAGTCTGTGTGTTTCGGTGAATGAGGAGATCGTTCATGGGATTCCCGGTGAACGTATTCTACAAGAAGGTGACGTGGTATCGCTGGATTTAGGAGCGGTCATTGATGGTTTTCAGGGCGACGCCGCGATAACGGTTGGTGTTGGTTCTGTTTCACCTGAGGCGGCTAATCTCATCGCTGCCACTGAGTCCGCACTGGCTGTGGGTATTATCGCTGCCAAGGCCGGTAGTCGTTTGGGTGATGTTGGCGCTGCCATTCAGCAGTATGCGGAGTCCCGCGGCTATGGGGTAGTCAAGGAATACTCCGGTCATGGTATCGGCCGCGAGATGCACGAAGACCCGTCTGTACCCAATTATGGAAAGCGCGGCAGCGGCACATTGCTGAAGAATGGTATGACTCTGGCGCTTGAGCCTATGCTCAATCAGGGCACATGGCGGACAAAAGTCGGCCCGGACGCTTGGACTGTTTCCACCGGGGATGGACTGTTGTCTGCTCACTTTGAGCATACCATTGCCATAAACGATGGGGAAGCGGAGGTGCTGACGGCGGCTGGCTAGCCGTCGGATATTATGCCTAAAAAGGATGCCATAGAAGTAGAGGGTACAGTGCTGGAAGCACTTCCCAACACCACCTTTCGGGTTGAACTTGCCAACAACCATGAGGTTTTGGCGCATATATCGGGTAAAATGCGTGTTCATTACATAAGGATATTACCCGGCGACCGTGTCCTGGTGGAGTTGTCGCCTTATGACCTGACTCGGGGTCGGGTTACCTACCGGTTTAAATCGTAATCAGTCAAAGGAGATAATGGTGAAAGTCAGAGCTTCGGTCAAACCGAGATGTGAAAAATGCAGAATTATCAGGCGCAAGGGCGTTGTCAGAAACATTTGCCCCAACGTCAAACATAAGCAGAGACAGGGTTAGGAGGCAGAAATGGCACGTATTGCCGGCGTTGATATTCCCCGTAACAAACAGGTGGTATTTTCCCTGCCGTATATTTTCGGTATTGGGCCCACCTTGGCCGCTAAGATACTTGATCGGCTGAACATTGAACATACCACCAAGGTAAGTGATCTGACCGATGAAGAACTTAACCAATTGCGCGAAGTCATCGATAAGGAATATCGGGTCGAAGGTGACTTACGTAAAGAAATTACTCTTAACGTAAAACGACTTACCGATATCGGTTCCTATCGAGGTATGCGGCACCGTCGGGGCCTGCCTTTGCGTGGCCAGCGCACCAAGACCAATGCTCGCACCCGGCGCGGTCCGCGTAAGACGGTTGCCGGACGCGGTCAGAAACGCGGCGCGGCTAAAAAATAATATGATAGTTACATCATCAAATAGGAGGCTTTAATGGCGACCAAAAAACGCACGGGCGTCAAGAAAAAAGAAAAGAAGAATATACCGGTAGGCAAAGCCTTTATCCAGGCGACCTTTAACAATACCATTATCACGCTGACTGACATGCAGGGCAATGCCTTGGCATCCACCAGTGCCGGTAATGCCGGGTTCAAGGGTTCCCGCAAGAGTACGCCTTATGCGGCTCAACTGGCGGCCCAGAACTGTGTTAAAAAGGCGATGGAAAGTGGTTTGCGCCAAGTGGAAGTTCTCGTCAAAGGCCCCGGTTCCGGGCGTGAAGCGGCTATTCGTCAGCTTCAGGCTTCTGGACTGGTGGTTACCGGTATACGGGACGTGACGCCTATTCCCCACAACGGTTGCCGGGCTCCCAAGAGAAGGCGGGTATAGAAGATTATGGCCAGATATTATTTAGCAGTTTGTCGTCAATGTCGCCGTAGCGGTGAAAAACTTATGCTTAAGGGCAACAAGTGCGTGTCCAAGTGCACTTTTGATAAGCGCCCCAAGCCGCCTGGTCCCCAGCTCGGTCGACCGCGCCGGTTATCCGACCGCGGCACTCAGCTTCGGGAAAAACAGAAGATTCGTTACACTTACGGTGTACTAGAGCGGCAGTTTCGACGCTTCTTTGCTGAAGCCGAGCGGTTGCCCGGCGTCACCGGTGATACCTTTATTGTGCTGTTAGAGCGGCGTTTGGACAATGTTGTTTACCGGTTGGGGTTGGCTGACTCCCGCGCTCAAGCGCGCCAGTTGGTCCGCCATGGGCACATAACCGTAAACGGTCGGAAATTGGATATCCCGTCCTATGTGGTTCGGGAATCAGATGAAATTGGTTTCCGGGAGCAGAGCACCAAAACCGCTTACTACAAACGGGTGCTTGAAGTGATTGAAACCAAAGTGATTCCGGATTGGCTGACTATTGACCGGAAAACCCTTTCATGTAAAGTGGTGTCATTACCCACGCGTGGCGATCTGGACCAGAAACTGGATCCTCAGGCGGCGGTGGAATATTATTCACGCTAGTTGGTTCGTTCTTAAGGAGGTCAGGCTGTGACAGAAATTGCCCAGCCCATAATTGAAACTAAAGAAGCCGAAGAATCTTTCGCCCATTTCACGGTTGAACCGTTGGAAAAGGGATTCGGGACTACTGTCGGCAACGCCCTGAGAAGGGTATTGTTAAGCTCTTTAACCGGTGCAGCTGTGACTCAGGTGCGCATTGAAGGTGTACAGCACGAGTTTTCTCCGCTGCCCGGCGCCAAGGAAGATACCATGAACTTCCTGCTTAACCTCAAGGGGTTAAGGGTGAAGCCTCTTTCAGGCCGGCCGGGTCGGCTGGTGTTGGATGTAAAAGGGGCCCGGCAGGTTACTGCTGCCGATATAGAGGCTTCCTCTGATTTTCAGGTGGCTAACCCTGATTTATATCTGGCTACCTTGGATAGTGCGGACTCTCATTTGTACGTTGAGATGGAAGTTGAGATTGGTCGTGGTTTTGTTGAAGCCGCTTCCGCCGACAATGCCGCCATCGGTACCATCCCTCAGGATGCCATTTTTAGCCCGGTGGATAAGGTGAACTATGAGATTGAGCCGGTTCACATGGGGCAGGAAATGAGCTATGAGCGTCTTCACATGCGTATCTGGATGGATGGCACCATGGCTCCGGCTGATGCAATATCACAGTCAGCCGCCATTTTGGTAAGTCATTTTCAACCTTTTACCGCTATCGGGGCTGCCCCGCTGGTTCTTCAGGAAAAGCGAACTGAAAAACTGGCGATCCCTGAAGAGAAGTTTAATATGCCGATTGAACAATTAGATCTCTCGGTTCGTTCCCTCAACTGTTTGCGCCATGCCGGGCTAAATACTGTCGGTGAGTTGTTAAGCAAAGGGATTGACGAACTGATGGGTCTGCGTAATTTCGGTCTAAAGAGCCTGAATGAACTTGAAGAACGGCTCCAGGCTTTTGACCTATCGTTCAATGCTCCGGAGGGGCTATTGTCCGGTAATATTGAAGAAGTTGAAATGGAAGAAGAAGCAAAAAAGCCCAAGCGCAAACGCGCTGATGCGGCCACTGAGTAAGGTGAAATAAAATGCGACATGGACTAAGAAGCAAACGTTTTGATCGTGATTCCGGGCAGCGCCAAGCCCTTTTTCGAGGCTTGGTGACTGATTTGCTAGGTTATGAAAAAGTGACCACCACCGAGTCTCGCGCTAAGGAAATCCGGCGGGTAGCGGAAAAAATGGTGACTCTTGGAAAAAAAGGTGATTTAAGTGCTCGCCGACGGGCACTGGCTTTCATCTATGACGAAAAAGTAGTTTCCAAGCTTTTTGACGAGCTGGCAGGTCGTTTTGCCGATCGCAAAGGTGGCTATACCCGGGTAATCAAACTGGAACCGCGTCAGGGTGACGCTGCCCCGATGGCCGTAGTGGAGTTGCTAAAGTAGCTTGTTTTGGCTGCTCTAGATAAGCAAAAACTGGTTTTAACAATTGAATATGACGGGACAGGGTATCGCGGGTCTCAGGCGCAACGTAACGGAGAGACTATTCAGTCAAAACTGGAAACGGCGCTGGAGAAGTTAACCGGGGCAAAGATCAGGGTACACCTTGCCAGCCGTACCGATGCCGGGGTTTCGGCCACAGGCCAGGTGGCCAGTTTTCGGACTGCACTTGACCTGCCATTGGAAACCGTAGCCAACGCGCTGAACCACTATTTGCCGGCTGAAATTGCTGTGCTGCAGGTGTATCGGGTACCTGATAGTTTTGATGTCAGGCGTCACGCGGTCAGCCGGGAATATCGTTACCTGGTATGGAACAGTCAGGTCCCATCGCCGCTTCGGGAACGATATAGTTACCGGGTGTACGGCGAAATGGATCTGGGAGCCATGAACCGGGCGGCGGCGATGCTGGTGGGCAACCATGATATGGCGGCTTTCGCCAGCAGGCTGGGAAAAAATGCCGGCAGCACCATCCGTTGTGTGCATGAAGCGGCTGTCGTCAGGCAGGGTACCGAGATAACGTTTCGGATTAAGGCGGCATCATTTTTGCCGCATCAGGTGCGGAACACCGTCGGTTCTCTAATCAAGGTGGGTCAGAGCCGGATGACGTTAGACGAGTTTAAGGATCTGATGACCGCGGCAGTGCCCGGCTCAGCCGGACCGGCAGTGCCCGGCAAGGGCCTGTGCCTGATCAGTGTTAATTATTTGAAGGATTTGGGAGATTACAATGAAAACCTATAATGTTAAAGCGGGAGAAATCACCCGGGAATGGCACGTCATTGATGCCAAAGGCAAGGTGCTCGGGCAGGTGGCGACCGAAGCGGCGCGTCTCCTGATGGGCAAACATAAGCCGATTTTTTGCCGCCACCTGGATACCGGTGATGGTGTTATCGTCATCAATGCCGCTATGGTGGAATTTTCCGGTAAAAAGGGTAACGACAAGATGTACTACCGTCATTCCGGGTATCCCGGCGGCTTCCGTAAAGTCAGCTTGAATGAGATGATGGCGAAGAGACCGACCTTTGCCATTGAGCGGGCCATCCGCGGCATGTTGCCTCGGAACCGTTTGGGTGCAGCCATGATCACTAAACTTAGGGTGTACGCCGGTGCGGAACATCCACATCTCAGCCAGGTAACAGCCGCCAAAGAAGCCTAATAGCAGCGAGGAATTATAAAGATGGAAAAGAAAAATTATTTTCAGGGCACCGGCCGCCGCAAAACTGCCGTCGCCCAAGTACGCCTGACTCCCGGTAAGGGAGCTATCGTGGTTGATGGGAAACCATTTGAAGAACGCTTTAACCGACCGGAATATCTGCGATCGGTCATGAAGCCGTTTGAGGTGACCGAGACGGTAGGCAAATTCAGTGTTATGGTAAAATGTTCCGGCGGCGGTATTGCTGGTCAATCTGATGCCATAGCCATGGGTTTGTCCCGGGCTCTGGTGGCCGCTGATGAAAAACATAAGGGTGTGTTGCGGGAAAACGGTTTACTGACCCGCGATTCGCGCACCAAGGAACGCAAGAAGCCTGGTTTGAAACGGGCTCGCAAGGCGCCGCAGTACACCAAGCGGTAGCCTGCTGATAGGCTTTTAGAAAATCTAAACCCGCACGGACTAGTCCGTGCGGGTTTTCACATACCAAAAAAGCCGCCTGTTTCAGGTGGCTTTTTCATGTAATTGAAGCAGGGTTAATCAGATTCGGCTAGACGCTTTTTAAGGTAAGTGATATTCTCCACCGGCGAAGGGTCGGCATTATTGAGCAGCGCCAGATAATAGCTGACGTAATCACCCAACAGGATCAGGCTCATCATCTGGGCCAGCGGACTGATCCCCCGGCCGTCTGCAAAGCTGACCTTAGCGCCGGATTTTACCAGTAGTTCTGCCGTAATCTGATACCGGCTAACGATGCGCCCCGGCAGGTGGTTGGAGCGCAACATGACAACAGACATATAAGGAACCAGTTGCTCCGGCAACTGGTAACCGGCAATGGCGTTATGATTCAATTCCGGTATTATCTGGGTAAAAGCCCATTGTTTGGAATTTTCATTAAACTGGGTTTGCCAGCGGTATGCCACTTCAATGGCTATTCCACCGCCGTAGATCACAGGGATGCGTCCAAATACCTTATAGGCCGTTTCCTTGGCCAGATTGTGACTCAGGGCCTTGCTGGGCTCAATTTTCCTCGCAAATTGCTCTGTCACCAGAGCTGCTTCTGAGACATCAGGTTTCTTGTCCGCTGCCAGTCCCAAGCGGGTCAGAAAATTAAGCAGCGGGAATATTCCCCAGGCCACCGCGGCGCGGGGCTGGGCTTTGTAATCAAAGACAAAAGCCGGGATATCATGCTCCAGGGCCAGTTCCAGCAACCGGCCGCCGGTCGTAATAACCAGTTTTCTAGCCGGGCTTGCTAAAGCCTGTTCAAATCCCGATATGGTTTCCTCAGTATTACCGGAATAACTGGATGCAACCACCAGCGTATTTGCATCCACCCAGGCGGGCAGATCATAATCCCGCAAAACACTGATTTGGGCTTTGGATTCCCCCATCAGCAGACGCCGTACCAGGTCACCGCCGATGGCCGAACCGCCCATACCCAGCACCAAAACTTTATCAATTCCTTGATACTCCGGCAGTTCAAACTCTGCAGCCTGGTTCCAGGCGTTCAGTATAGTTTCCGGTAACTCGCGGATACGCTGTCCCATACCTTCAGGGTCAAGACGTTCGTAAGTTTCCGTTTGGTCCAGTATTATTTCATTCATTATTAAACTCCAGCCAGTATTCTACCTTGCTCCAGCAGCCGGTTGACCCGCGCCATGGAATCGGCTTCGGCGTAGATACGCAATAGCGGTTCGGTACCGGAAGCCCGTATCAGCAGCCAGGCCCCGTCTTCAAAGGTGAAGCGAAAACCATCCAGCATGTCTTTTACCACCGGTCGGTCGTCCAGCCGGTCGGGATTAGCGCAGAACAACCGGTCTATCACCGCTTGCCGTGCTGTTTCTTCAAAGCTGATATCAATCCGGTTGTAATCGTGGTGATCTACTTTGAGGTATAAATCCTTCAATAACTCCGATGGTGTCTTGTCAGTAGCAGCCATAAAATCCAGGAAGTACAGGCCGGCCAGCATGGCGTCGCGTTCCAGAACGTGGTTCCTGAAACCGTAGCCGCCGCTTTCCTCACCGCCGATGATGGCATTCTCACGCTCCATCAAAGGAGCGATGTTCTTGAATCCCACCGACGTCTCAAAAATAGGCACGTTGTACAGCTTAGCCAGTTTATTAAGCATGGCCGACGTGGTAATGGTCTTGATGATCGCGCCGCGTTGTCCGCGGACTTCCAGCAAATACATCGCCAGCAGGGACATCACCTGGAGCTGGGTCACAAAATTGCCCTTCTCATCCACCACACCCAGGCGGTCGGCATCGCCGTCGGTCGCCAGACCAACATCGGCCCGTTTTTTGATCACTGCGGCCTTGAGTTCGGTCAGGTTGGCATCAATTGGTTCCGGCTGCTGCATACCGGGGAAGGTGGGGTTAATCTCGGCTTTGATTTCAGTCATGGGGTAATCTTCACCCAGGAGGCGGCGGAAGTACCCGGCGCCTGCGCCGTGCATGGAATCAAGCAAGATGGTATTGTCTGACATGCGTAGTTTGGGCAGATCAACAAGCGTGCCCAGATGTTCCAGGTAGGGTGGTGCCAGATCTACATATTCCAGCAAGCCTTGGGCGGCCCCCTTATCCGGGCTGATACGTTCCGGATGTCGGCCGCAGTCAAAGACATCTTTGATATGTTTTTCAATCATTGCTATTTCAGAGGGAGCAGCGCTGGAGCCGGTAGCTGACTTAATCTTGAAACCGTTCCAATGCCCCGGGTTATGGCTGGCGGTGATGACCACCGCACCACCGGCACCGCGTTTCAGAGAACTGAAGCTGACGGTGGGTGTCGGTACCGCCTCTCGTGACAAGCTGACTTTGATGCCGGCCCCATTCAACACCATAGCGGTTTCCAAGGCGAAATCAGCGGACAAGAACCGGGTATCATAGCCAATGATGATCCCTCTGGCCGCCGCCCCGGTCTCCTTAAGATAACGGGCATATCCAGCGGCACAGATGGCCACGTTGTCAAAGGTGAAATTACGGGCGATCAGATCCCGCCAACCGTCGGTCCCGAATTTGATCGGAATAACTCTGTCCTCGGCGTTCATCACTTTATTAGGTACCTTAAAGCCCGGCTTCGGCTTTCAGTACCGCCGCTTTGTCAACGCGTTCCCAAGGAAGATCAACATCTGTCCGGCCGAAGTGGCCGTAAGAAGCGGTTTGCCGATAAATGGGTCGGCGCAGGTCCAGATTTTTGATGATGGCTGCTGGCCGCAGGTCAAAATGCTTTTCCACCAGTTCCATCAGTTTTTCCTGAGTGACCTTGGCGGTGCCGAACGTTTCCAGTGAGACCGATAATGGGCGAGCGCGGCCGATGGCATAGGCAATCTGCATCTCCACCTGGTCGGCCAGACCGCTGGCGACAATATTCTTGGAAACGTAGCGAGCCATATACGCGGCGGAGCGGTCCACCTTGGTCGGATCTTTGCCTGAAAAAGCGCCGCCTCCGTGACGGGCGAAACCGCCGTAGGTATCCACCAGTATCTTGCGGCCGGTAAAACCGGTATCGGAGGCCGGGCCGCCGATGATGAACCGGCCGGTCGTATTTACATAATAATTGGTCTTGTCATCCGTCAATTCAGCCGGAATGATCGGCTGAATGACGTGACTGAGCACGTCTGCATAGATTTGTTCCTGGCTGACCCCGTCATCATGCTGGGCACCGATAACCACCGTTTCAATTCTGACTGGTACGCCGTATTGATACTCCACCGTTACCTGACTTTTGCCGTCAGGGCGCAGGTAGGGGATGATACCCTGTTTGCGGACATGAGCCAGTTGTCGGGTCAGACGGTGAGACAGGGCAATTGCCAGGGGCATCAGCTCCGGGGTTTCATTGCAGGCATACCCCACCATCATACCCTGGTCTCCGGCGCCGACAGCGTCCAGCGGATCAGTGGACCCGGCTTTAGCCTCAGCGGATTGACCGACCCCGAGTGCGATGTCGGCTGACTGCTTGTTGATTGAGACCATCACGCCGCAGGATTTGTCGTCAAAGCCGCATTCCGGGTTGGTATAACCGATTTCACGAACAACATTGCGCACAAGTTCGGGTATTTCTACGTAGGTTTGGGTAGTGATTTCACCCAGCACGAAAACCAGGCCGTTAGTGACTGCGGTTTCACAGGCAACACGGGCAAAAGGGTCCTTGGCGATGATGGCGTCCAGCACCGCATCGGAAACCTGATCGCACAATTTATCCGGATGTCCTTCGGTAACCGATTCCGAAGTAAAAAGGTATTTTCCTGAGTCTTTGCAGCTTAACATCATGCCTCCTAAGTCCCTTCCTGCCAGCTGGACAGGTATTCTTTCTGTTCTTCGGTCAGCGTATCAATAGTCACGCCTAAACTGGTTAGTTTAAGGGCGGCTACGTTGTCGTCCAGGTCAGCCGGAACCGGGTATACTCCGGCACTCAGTTTACCGCGATTTTTCACCAGATGTTCCAAGCCCAGCGCCTGATTGGCAAAACTCATGTCCATGACGCTTGCCGGATGGCCCTCAGCGGCGGCCAGGTTAATTAGTCGGCCTTCGCCCAGCAGGTATAGTTTGCGGCCGTCCGGCATGAGGTACTCTTCCACGTACGGTTTGAGGGTTCGTTTACCGGAAGCCATAGTTTCCAGCGCCGGAATGTTGATCTCGGAATTGAAATGGCCGGAATTTGCCATAATGGCGCCGTTTTTCATCACCGCAAAGTCATTGGCGTCGATGACGTTTTTGTCTCCGGTTACAGTAACGAAGATATCGCCGATTCTCGAGGCGTCTTCCATCGGCATGACGGCAAATCCGTCCATGACGGCTTCCAGTGCCCGCACCGGATCAACTTCAACGACAATCACATGTGATCCCATGCCGCTGGCACGCAGAGCCAGACCGTGGCCGCACCAGCCGTAGCCGACCACCACCGCTTTCTTGCCCGCCCACAGGACGTTGGTGGCCCGGGTGATGCCGTCCAGCGTGCTTTGCCCGGTGCCGTAGCGGTTATCAAAGAGGTATTTGGTTTTGGCATCATTGACGGCGATTATGGGATATTTTAAAGCCCCCTCGGCAGCCATTGCCTTCAGCCTGATGACGCCTGTGGTCGTCTCTTCTGTACCGCCGATGACCCCGCTCAGCAGTTCGGTTCGTTTGGTATGCAGGATAGTAACCAGGTCGGCGCCGTCATCTACCGTTAATTGAGGCTGAACTTCCAGCGCAGACATAATGTGTTTGTAATAGGTAGCATCATCTTCGCCCTTGATGGCGTGGGTTGGAATACCGTAAGCGTCCAGCGCTGCGGCAGCGTCATCTTGGGTGGACAATGGATTGGAACCGCACAGGATCAGGTCGGCTCCCCCGGCTTTCAGCGTCAGTGCCAGATTGGCCGTTTCGGTGGTAACATGAAGACAGGCAGCGATGCGGATGCCCTTGAAGGGCTTTTCCTTTTCAAATCGCTCTGCGATAAGTTTGAGAACCGGCATTTCGCGTCCGGCCCAGGCAATACGTTCTTTACCGGCTGCGGCCAATCCCGCGTCTTTGATATCGGATTTTGGTGACATGACAGACCTTTCCAAATAATATTCAGCGGCTTGTGTTGACTAGTCAGACCAGGAGATCAACTATCTGCCGCAGGTTTGCTTCAAGAGTTTCTTGAGTATCAATTATAACATGATTTCGGCCTATTGGCAGTTCGTTTACGGGTTCCAGAAGTTCTTTTTGTTTAAGATATAGCTCCCGGCAACCGTCGGAAACGTTTTCCGCTTTTTGCCGCTGCTCCAGGCGCTCCAGTATCTCCAGTTCACCCAGCCGGCACTCAATTATCATCGCCTCAGCGCTGTATTGTGCTGCCAGCCCCAGTGCCGCGTCCCGGTCGGCCCTTCGCAGGAAGGTTGCGTCCAGAATAGCTGATTCTCCGCCGGCCAGCACTTTACCGGCTTCATGGAGCATGGCATTATATGTCCGGCCGGTATTTTCCGGGGAAGGAGTTACCGCTGCCGGGCCTGACGTTGTCTTGCGGGTGACATCTGAGGAGATATGCCGTAGTCCCAGGTGCCGGGTCAGGGCTGCGGCCAGTGTTGATTTACCGCAACCGGTCAATCCATTGGTAATGAAGAGTTGCGGCTGCGGCAGAGTATAGGCCAGCGCCAGGTCAAAATACCCTCGGGCTTTATCCAATTCCGCTGCTTTTTCCTCCGCGGACACGCAGGGGTCTTCCATCTTGAAGCAGGCTACCTTGGCCCGGATATGAGCCCGGTAGGCCTGATAGAACTTCAGCAGTCCATACAGCCGCCGGTCACCGCTGGCCCGGACATATTCCCGGACAAAAACCTGCCGCAAGTCGCTGCGTCCGTGACGGTCCAGGTCCATGGCCAGAAAAGCGATTTCCGAAGCTGTATCACCGTAGCGGAAACGGTCGTTGAATTCAATACAGTCGTAGACGCAGATGGCATCACCGTTGAAATTCACATGTGCTGAATGAAGATCGCCGTGACAATCTCTGATGTGGTTTCCGGCGATCCGGTTCTCCAGCATAGCTGAACGATCCGCCAAGAACCGGTCAAAGTAACCTTTCAGAGCGTCAAAATGAGCCTGACTGAGCGCCTGGCCGATATAAGGCCGGCTTTGTTCAAAGTTTTCCTCGATATTGCCCCTGATGGTTTCCAGCGAACCGAACCGGTTGATGTCGTCCCCGGTGGCGGCTTCGTCGTGAAACCCCGCCATTTTGCGGGCTACCGCCTCTGCCATATCAATGGTCAGTCCGTCGGTTTGCAGCAGGTGGTCCATCATGCCGCTTATGGGCAGCCGTTTCATTTTGACGGCGTAATCAACCAGCTTGCCTTCACCGCCGAGCTGTATTTTACCCTTATCATTGCGCACCACCGGCACCAGCCCGATATAAGCTCCCGGGCATAAACGCCGGTTGAGGGTGAGTTCCTTTTCGCTGAACAACTTGCGTTTTTCCAGCGTGGAATAGTCCACATACCCCAGATTGACCGGTTTCCGTATCTTGTAGGCGTATTTGCCGGTCAACAGCACAAAGGACATCTGGGTCTGGAGCAGTTCCACCTGTTGCGGGCACTCATCAGGATACTGGGACGGTTGCAACAGCGCAGTGATAACTTCAGGCAACTGATTCATGAGTTCAGATGTTATTCCGCGTCTGCCTTTTTGGCAGCCTTTTTAACAGTTTTCTTGGGCTTGTCTTCCGCAGCGGCTTCGGTTTTGGCCTTCGCCTTAGTTGCCTTGGGTTTGGCTTCGGCGGCGGTTTCGTCCTTCGCTTTGGTTGCCTTGGGCTTGGCTTCGGCGGCGGTTTCGTCCTTCGCCTTAGTTGCCTTGGGCTTGGCTGCGGCGGTAGTTTCAGCCGTGGCTTTGGTGGCCGTTTTTTTCGCTGGCTTGGGTTCTTCGGCAGCAGTTTCAGCCTTCTTTTTGGCAGCGGGTTTAACCGCGGTTTTTGCTTTGGTAGCTTTTACAGCTGCTTCAGGCGTTTCCTCAATTTCATATCGGGTACGTGCCGGTGCCGGGATAGTTTTGCCGCCGGTTTCGGCCAGCCGCAGAACCTTGGCTTTTTCCTTCAGTGCGGCCTTGCGTATTTTTTGCTTGTGTTGGGCGACACGCCTCTTTTTGTTCATGTAAAATCTCTCCCTCTTTATTTGATACGGTTAATATTACCGGTAGCGGCTCCGCATCCTGTCGGTCAGCTCCGCTGCCAGTTCCAGTGCTTTTTCAGCACCGTCTTCGCTCATATATGCCATTCCGCAACTGGGGGTGATCAGACCGTGTCCCACCAGCTTTCGGAACTCCATCCCTTGGCGGGTAAAGGGTGCCATAGCCTCCTCCAGGCGGTCCTGGAGACTGGCGGGGGTTTCTTCAGTTACCCCTTTATCGGTATTGGGTATGATTCCCCAGGCAATAGCTCCACCGCGTTCGATAAATCGGCTGATCTCCTTGGGGTACAGTGCCAGCGAGCCGGCATAGTTATAGGCATCAAAACTGATGATATCCAGTGTCAGGTCAGTCAAGAGAGTCCAATCAGTATTACCGCAGCAATGTATGCCTTTGATGCCTTTGATCTCGCCCAGCACCTCGGTCAATATCTGCTGAATACGTTCTTTGGACAAGGGCAGGTACGCCGAACCATAGGCAGTCAGCGCCGGCTCATCCAGAAACATGACCGTTTTGCTTGCTATCTGTTTCAGCTGCTTTTCCTGCCAGGCTATCTTAAGTGCCAACAGCTTGGCAGCGGCTTCGGACAGCACGTCGTCGTAGATCATCAGTCCACCGGTCTCATCCTTGATGGACAATCCCCAGCTGATCGGGCCTTCCACCTGGCCTTTGACGCCCTTCGGTGACGGCGGGTGGATTTTCAGAAAAGTGTGGAAACCGGCGGCCGCTTCGGGACTGATGCCGTACTTTTCGGTATCGCTGACGATATAGGCTCCGTATAGGGCTTCTAATTCTTTGTCCCACTCCACCGTGGTTCGGTCCATTACGGCTTCATCATCGGTAATCTTCAGCCCGGGGAAACCCTCCGCAAATTGTGCCGTCATCAGTTCCCGGTTGGAACGCTGGGGTAACTGGGGCCAGGTCGGCAGTTCAGTCAGGTACTTTGCAATCAGTTCGCAGGCAGCTTTTGGGTCTTTGTGCGGCATGCTGCCGATAATGGTGGACGCTAAATTAAATTCAGTATCAGCCAAGTAAAACTCCATCAGTATAAAACTGTCTCTATTTAACCATAAAAAGGGGTTGCCGGGAAAACATCACCATCACCTGCCGTTAACGCAGGTATTTTCCGGCAATCAGTTCCAGCTCGGCCCGACGTTCCGCGGTGATGGTCGTCGGGTCGGTGACTATGGCTCCGGCCAGAGCCCTGGGACAGGCGCAGTCCCGGGTGACCGCCAGTCGTGCTGCGGCCAATTTGATAATCCGCCTTGAAAGATCCATATTTGCCTTGAGTGTGGCGATAATCATATCCACGGTTACCGGCGTTTCCTCTTCATGCCAGGAATCATAATCGGTGGAGCAGGCGATCAGGCCGTAGCAGATCTCCGCCTCTCTGGCCAGTTTGGCTTCTGGCAGCGCCGTCATGCCGATGACGTCGGCCCCCCAGCTTTTATGCAGCCGGGACTCAGCCCGGGTGGAAAAGGCCGGGCCTTCCATGACAACGTAGGTGCCCCCGTCGTGTACTGTCGCCCCAGCCTCATTGGCGCACGTTACCAGCAGCCGTCTCATATCCGGGCAGAAAGGTTCAGCGAAGGCAATGTGGGCCGCCACGCCGTCCCCGAAGAAGGTGCTCACCCTCCGGCTGGTGCGGTCAATCAACTGATCCGGGATCAGCAGGTTCCCCGGTGCCACTTCC
Organism: Dehalogenimonas sp.; assembly: GCA_050864255.1. Classification (GTDB taxonomy): domain Bacteria; phylum Chloroflexota; class Dehalococcoidia; order Dehalococcoidales; family Dehalococcoidaceae; genus Dehalogenimonas. The sequence goes on along the minus strand of JBOWAX010000001.1, from coordinate 788,361 downwards.
TTTTTGAAGCTGCCCACGGAATTGATGGCGATAATCCGTTCCACTCCCAGGCTTTTTAGCGCCCAGATATTGGCCCGCACCGGTATATCGGTCGGCTGAATCCGGTGTCCCCGGCCGTGCCGCGGCAGAAAAGCCATACGGACGCCATTCAGCGTGCCGGTGACGATGGTATCGCTGGGTTTGCCGTAAGGCGTATCCAATTCGTGTTCACGGACATCGGTCAGTCCTTCAATGTCGTAAAGTCCGGTGCCACCGATGACGGCCAGTTCAATTTTTGCAGTTTTGTTCAAGTGCTGGTCTCCTGTTCATTTACGGTTTTGATGCGATGCCGGTTTCAGTGATGAATCCGGTTATATAGCGGCCTGGGGTAACGTCAAAGGCCGGGTTGCAGACCTCGATCCCTTCCGGAGCGACTCTTTTGCCCGCTTGGTGGGTCACTTCGTCCGGCGAACGTTCTTCGATAATAATGTCGTCGCCCGTGGGCAGCTCCGGATCAAAAGTACTTGACGGTGCGGCGATATAAAAAGGAACGTTATTCTCCTTAGCCATCACTGCCAGTCCGTAGGTGCCGATCTTGTTCGCGGTGTCGCCGTTCAGAGCAATCCGGTCAGCGCCGGTAATCACCATATCCACCCGTGCTTCTTTCAGGAAGTAGCCTGCCATGGAATCGGTAATCAACCGGAACGGGACGTGTTCTTGCTTAAGTTCCCAGGCGGTCAACCTGGCGCCCTGGCACAGAGGTCGGGTTTCGGTTGCCAGCACCTGAATCTGTTTACCCTGTCGATGCGCTTCAATAATGACTCCCAGGGCAGTTCCGTGTCCAGTGGTTGCCAGCGGGCCGGTATTGCAGTGGGTCATGATGGTGTCGCCGTCCTTAATCAGGGTAGCCCCAAATTCGGCGATGCACCGTGTTGCTTCAATCTCTTCGGTCTGAATCTTTTCGGCTTCAGCTAGTACCTCTTCCCGGGCACTCAGGTTGTCGGAGGCCGCTTCTGCCGCGGCGTTCAATCGCTCCACTGCCATAAACAAGTTGCGGGCGGTCGGTCGGGTAGCCGCCAATTCGTCGGCGATGGCATGATACTGTTTCATAAACTCGTCATGGTCGCAGCTTTCTATTCTTTGGACTCCCAGTACGATACCGTAGGCCGCGGCCACGCCGATGGCCGGAGCGCCCCGGACTCGGAGTGACTTGATAGCTTCAGCTACCTGGTGGTGATCGGCCAGTTCCAGGTAGGTTTCATGCCGGGGCAGGCGGGTCTGATCAATAATCAGCAACCGGTCACCCAGCCATTCCACCGTCTTATAATTTCCGGTCATGTCGTACAGTCTCGCTGTTCAGATTTCGCCGCAGTAGCTGTCAACCGCGGCGCGCAATTCCAGCTTGCCGTGGTCGGAATACTTATCATAAAGCGTCGCCAGTTTTTCCACAAACTCAGAGAATCGCGCCTCACCTTTTGTTGGGGAAAACGGCATTGATAGGGCGTATCCGATGAGTGTTTCCAGGTCCACAAGGCGGTGATTGGCAAAGGTCCGGCGCTCATATTCGCCGTTTTTAAAAAATTGTCCAGTCGGCCATTCATTTACGGAGGCTCCGCGATAGTCTGGGCAAAATTGCCGCATCAGGTTTTCAAAGGCTTCGCCGAATAGGTAGTCCCGTACTCTGATATGCCAAGACAGCGCCGTCAGACCGCCCGGTTTGAGTATCCTTCGGAACTCTAGCTTGCTAGCCTCGGTATCAAAATAGTGGAAGGACTGTCCTGCGGTTAACAGGTCAATACTGCTGGATTCTAATCCGGTCCCCTCAGCGCTGCCTGGGATAACGGTGATATTGGGCACGCTGCGGCAGTTTTCCACTCCTGCCAGCCGCATCTTTTCATCCAGTTCCACCGCCAGCACTCTATTAACGCGCGGTGCGATCGCTTTGGCCAGGATGCCTGCTCCGGCCCCGATATCGGCTATTATCGAATCATCCCTCAACTTGCCCCGTTGGGTCAGGTAGTCAATATAAGCTGTCGGGTAGCCTGGAAGGTAATTTGCATAAGACTCTATCCGGGCGGTGTAGTTCTGGTCATCTGTCATGGGCCTTTATTATACATCGAGGCCTTAACTGTTTACAGAGGTTAAGATTAGAATACCTTTTGTAATTCTGATCTCAGTATTAGCTTCGTTCATGGTCGTTTTTCTGTAATCACAAAGGCCGAATTATCACCGGTCCACGGGTATATGACTTGTATCTAATAGCATAAACCATCCAACCAATCTTTAGCACTTATCATGAAATGCTTTTTGCAGGATTTCTCCTTCTTTCCGGATTGCTGTATATTACCCCTGAGATTTATCAACGAGGTACTTGCTTGAGCAAACAAACCATTCAAATCCCAGCCATTGACTTAGAATGGAGTGATTGGTTTCCCTGGGAGGCTTTGATAAACGATACACGCTACGGAGGAAAGTGGTACAGATTCTCAAAAGGTTTTCAACATTAAAATGGTGGGAGTAGTGCCATATGAAGATATAATCCATGTTGACCTAGAAGGTGATGAACACGGATATATTCCTCAAATATTTTGTCGATTTAACCACCATAAATATCCATACAAGTACAAGCTTTATTACAAGGATAATGAAAATTACATACGAGGAAATGAACCCATGGATAATAAATATTCTATCATCCGAGAGAATATATCAGATCAATGAGCTGACCAAAAACTCAATCTAAACTCATGATTAGGAATAAACACATGAAAGATGCGATAGCCTATTTGCATCGTTGATGCTTATGTTCAAACCCTCAAGCATTGAATATTCTAGCTAATTTTCAGTAGGTATCCCGTAGCTTAGTAGTTTAGCCGGTAGTACATCGTCTAAATTTATTACATCTTTATCTGATAATTCAATCAGATTGAAATTATATTTGGCGTAGATTTTCTGTTTTTCAAGTTTACGTCCAGTATATTGGGCATCATCAAGTCCCCAATATTCCAAATACACTTTTTGTGTCGGTATGTAAAAATCACAATATACGTCTTCTTCAACTGGAAGTTTACGTTCGTAAGCGTGAACTATTTTTGCATCGTAGAGCCAATTATCAATAATAATTTCTGATTTTGATCGGACCATATGACCATCTTTAGCTCGATGTTCTGCTTTGAATTTTTCCCGAAAACCTACACTTTCATCGTTCTGTGAAACATTCATTGAGTGAGGCGAGACATCACCTTGTGATTCTTTGATCCCATTTTTTAAAATAGGATTATTGATAAGATTTGAGGGCCAACGTACGAATGAAGCACCACTTGTGGTATGGCGAGATTCGATACCACCAATTGTTAAACCAAGTTTGGTAATATGCCAACCTTTGTTTAACTCGCGTAGGTCTTTTGTAATATAGCCCAGTTCCGACAGTATTTGGTTTATACGATCTGCGGTCATCTGGTAATGCTTACCGATGGTACTCGCAGTTATTAGCTCATGCTTTGGATTCTTATTTAACCAAGTTTGATATTCAGTCCTGATTGACTCAGGCCAAGCTATATACTTGCCATATGGCCCAACTTTGTATATTCCCCCAATACCCAATCCTGATTTAGTCAATTCCCACGTGTCTTTTTCGGTATTTCGGACAATATATCCCAGTTCAGAAAAATCTTGAAATACTGAATTCGTGGGTAACCCCAAATCTTTTGAAAGTCCAGTTATTGAAATCTCTTTTGAATCAGAATTCATATTTCCCCCTCGGATTTTGGAGGCAATTATAACACTTCCCCTACTTGATATTTGAATTGGGAACCAGAAATACGTTTAAATAACCCGTTGGAAAGCTAGGCTCAATTTAAACGGTCATCCCGATGTATGTGCAATGGGAATACCAAGACTTACATAAGATGCCACGCGTTTACGTCGTTGGTTCTTGTTCAAATATACCCACTAATGTATCCCCCGCGTGTCCGGTATAGTGCAACTTTCCCCCGTCTCCCCGCCCAAGCCAGCCAAAAGGAAAAAGCTTTTATTCGCCAATCCCCTTCATTGTCCCCTATAATTGAAGGGTGACTGAATTTCAATTAGTATCTGATTTCGGCCTGATGGGTGACCAGCCCCAGGCGGTGGAGGCGCTTAACCGCGGTCTTAGTGACGGACTGAAGGATCAAACGCTCCTAGGTGTTACCGGCTCCGGCAAGACCTTCACCATGGCCAATATTATTGCCCGGGCTAACCGTCCGGCTCTGATTATTTCCCATAATAAAACGCTGGCGGCCCAGCTTTACGCCGAGTTTCGGGAGTTTTTTCCCCATAACGCCGTGGAGTATTTTGTCAGCTACTATGATTATTACCAGCCGGAAGCCTACGTTCCTTCGCGGGATATGTATATTGAAAAAGAAGCAGATATCAATGATGAGATAGATAAGCTGCGTCATGCTGCCACCCGCTCGTTATTGTCACGGCGTGATGTCATTATTGTCGCTTCGGTCTCCTGTATTTACGGTCTGGGTGAACCGGAAGAATACATGCAGTTCGTGTTGAACCTGGAGAAAGGCGTCAGTTATCACCGTGACGCCATTATCCGCCAGCTGGTGGATATGCAGTATGAACGCAATGATGTGGACTTTTCTCGTTCCAAGTTCCGGCTTCGCGGGGATACGCTGGAACTGCGCCCGGCTTACGAGGAAACGGCGGTGCGGGTGGAGTTTTTCGGTGACGAGATTGAACGGATTCTCCGCATTGACCCGTTGACCGGGGCATACCTGGAAGAACTCAAGATTATTGATATTTACCCGGCCAAGCATTTTGTGACCTCGCCGGAAAAGCTGGCCAGGGCCATTCAGGCTATTCGGGATGAATTGGGGCAGCGCATCGCTGATCTGAACCAACAGGGCAAACTGCTGGAAGCTGCCCGGCTGGAACAACGGACCAATTATGACTTGGAAATGCTGGAACAGGCCGGGTATTGCAGCGGTGTGGAAAATTATTCCCGTCACCTGGCCTTACGGCCGGCCGGGTCGACTCCGTGGACGCTTTTAGACTACTTCCCCAAGGATTTCCTGCTGTTTGTTGATGAGTCTCATATGTCGCTGCCCCAGATTCGCGGTATGTATAACGGTGACCGGGCGCGTAAAGAGGTACTGGTAGATTACGGTTTCCGGCTGCCGTCGGCTATGGATAATCGTCCGTTGAACTTCTCCGAATTTCGCCAGCGCACGGATCAGGCCATTTATGTGTCCGCCACGCCTGGGCCATATGAAAAAGAGCATTCTAAGCAAACCGTTGAACAGGTCGTCCGGCCGACGGGGTTGCTGGAGCCGATTATCGAGGTCAAACCGACCAAGGGACAGATTGATGACCTGTTGGAACAGATTAAGCTGCGGGTTGATCGGGGTGAGCGCTGTTTGGTGACGACCCTGACCAAGAAACTGGCGGAAAAGCTGTCGGAATATATCGGTGATGCTGGTGTCAAAACCCAATATCTGCACTCCGAAGTAGAGACTTTTGAACGTGTTGAAATACTGCGGGACCTGCGGTTGGGTGTCTATGACGTTATCGTCGGCATTAATCTCTTGCGGGAAGGTCTTGACCTGCCGGAGGTGTCGCTGGTAGCCATTCTCGACGCTGATAAAGAAGGCTTCCTGCGTTCGGAATGGGCGCTGATTCAAACCATGGGCCGGGCCGCCCGGCACATTGACGGCAGGGTCATCATGTATGCCGATGCCATTACCGGTTCCATGGAACGGGCCATCGCTGAGGTCAAACGCCGTCGGGAGATTCAGGAAGCCTATAATCGGGAACACGGCATCACACCGGAGGGTATCCACAAAGCTATTAAGGATATCACCGAACGGGTACGCACAGCAGAGCTGGCGGTGGTCGGCGAGTCTGAATCCGAGAGCTATAAGTCTATGCCGCTGACCAAGGAAGAACTGGCCCGTCTCATTCGCGAGCTGGAAACCCAGATGAAGAAAGCGGCCAAGATAATGGATTTTGAACGGGCTGCGCTGCTGCGTGACCGGGTGATAGAACTCAAGCGGGACCTGATTGAACCGGTCGCTCAGCCGCGCCGGGACAAGACGGCCTAAAGCGTCATCGTCATCCCTTCATGCGCCAGGAAAATTCGGGCATTCAGTTCGGCGGCCAGGGCTTTGATTTCGTGCTCAATTTCGCTTTCAATTGACGGGCTCATGTGGACGCAGGCAACCTGGGGCAGATAACCCTTGAGGCGTTGAAAATCCAGCAGTTCCCGGCGTAACAATTCCGGTGTCAGGTGTTTTCCTTCCGGTGAGGCGAAGAAGTCGGTGAAGCGGGACGATGCTGTTACTTCTGTCACCATCAGGTCCGGGGTCACCTGTTTGAAACACCGGGACAGTCCCGGGCCGGTATCACCGGTGTAAAACAGCCGCTTACCCCCGGCGTCGGTCAATTGGTAGCCATGTGATGGCTGAGAGTGAGGGGTGGCCACCGCCAGCACTTCATATTCGCCGATATTAAAGACCTTATCCAACTCCACCACGTGATATCTGAAGGTCGGCTGCTCCGCTGGTTTTTCCAGGAATTTGGAATACATGGTGCCGTTCAGCAGACAGCTAGTTAAGTTTTCCTTGGTTTGCTGATTGCCGTAGATATCACTGCTTTTACCGCTGAGGTACAGGTTCATACCTAGGGCCGGTAGGTCACGGATGTGGTCAAAATGGCCGTGGGACAGCAGCACCGCCCGCAGATTGAACATTGCGGATGCTGACAGATAGCGGGTTAAAGCCCCGGCATCCAGCGCCAGCGTGTCATCTACCAGCAGGCAACTCATACCGGTTGTCGCCGTTTCCACATTGTGGCAGCCCAGAAAACGAAGCTTCATCGCCGGGCATCCGCCAGAGAAAACGGATTCAGGCTGACATCGGCGTCGTAGGTGTCGACCTTCTCAACCATTTTGAGGTAGTTGACTACGGCGTAAGTAATCGGAGTGGCCGCCACTTCAATAAGTGTCTTGGCTGCCCAGTGATATAAGATAAAAACCGGCGCGAAGGCCGGGGTGCCGATGAAGGCGATGGTAATAAATACCGCAGAATCCAGGCCTTCGCCGATGATTGTTGAACCGATAGTGCGGCTCCACAGGTGGCGGCCCTTGGTCAATATTTTCATCTTGGACATCACAGCGGCATTAGAGAAACTGCCGATTAAATACCCACAAAAAGAGGCCAGTAGCAGCCGCGGCGCATAACCCAGAATGGATTCATAGGCTTCCTGTCCGCCCCAGAATGAAGCACCGGGCAGCAGGCCGCCCAGCCAGACGAAGAAGACGAAGATCAGGTTGCACAGAAAACCCAGCCAGATGACGCGCCGGGCCCAGGCAAAGCCGTACACCTCAGTTAGAATATCCCCGATGATATAGCTTAAGGGGAAAACCAGAATTGCCGCCGGCAGCACAATATCAGCTCCTACCGCTATCAGCTTAACGGCGATGACATTGGCGGTAATCAGGGCGGCGACAAATAAAGCGGTCACCACTACAAAGCGGTAGGATACGTTCAAGGTATTCCTTTTCAGATTAAATGATTTTGAGACGGCGCAGGATATAGGCCGTCAGCAGTGAAAAGCCCAGGGTAATGATCATGACGATAATAAACGGGTGGTCGGCGTTCTGGAACGGCAGGTCAATATTCATACCGTAAACACTGGCTACGATGAGTGCCGGCAGGGTAATAGTAGCGAAGATAGTCAGTGTCCGGATACCGGAGTTGTAATTGTTGTAGGACAGGGAGTCAAAAGTGGCAGAAAGCCCCTCAATAACCTCCTTGGTTTCATCCAGACCGTCCCAGATTTTGTCTGCGTGGTCGGCAAGGTCGCCGAAGTATACGCTCATGTCATGGTCGGTATAACGTCGGAGCTTTGGTTCCAGCCCGGAGATAACCGTGCGCATCGGCCAGATGGTGCGGCGGAAGGAGATGAGATCGCGGCGCAGGGCGGAAATCTCTCTGACTGTAGTGTCGCGCGGTTGAGTAAATATCTCATCCTCAATGTCATCGGTATTATCTAATATCTTACTGACGATGGGCTGGCAGTAGTCCACCAGGCGGTCAACAATCCGGTATAGCAGATAACCCGGTCCGTGGCAGAAGTATTCCTGACGGGATTCTTCGTCAATCTCAACTTCGCGGAACAGTTTAGTCAGTGGTTTGAGGTTGCCGGAATGCAGGGTGATTAGGTAATCCTGACCGATGAATACCGATACCTGAGATGGCACCAGCACCCGTTCCTCTTTGTTATAAACCGGGAAATGCAGCACGAAGAACAGGTAGTCTTTGTATTCATCCAGTTTGGGCCGCTGACGCTTGGACAGTACGTCATCCAGGTCCAGCGGATGGAACGGGAAGTTCTCTGCCAGGTAAGTGGTTGACAGTTCGTTAGGGTTCTCAATATTGAGCCAGGTGAACGTGCCGTGGGAGACCCGCTCAATATCAAGAGTCGGTTCCTTATACTTGGTGATTTTGTTGGATTTCTTATTCGGATTAACGGCCATGATTTACCGCCTCGCCCGTTGATGGTTTTGCCTGGTAATTTTAGCACATGTCAGCCGGGATGGCACGAAACCCGCCTGAATCAGGTGGATATTTATCCGAATAGCAGTCTTATGCCGGTCAACGCCAGAGAAATTGCTAAAATTCGGATTAGCGCTTGCCCCTGCAGTCTTTTAGACAAGTGGGCGCCGATCTGAGAACCGCCGATGACGCCCGCGGCCAGCCAGGGAATAACGGCCCAGTTGCCGTTGAGATTACCCTGCGTCAGGTGAGTGACTACCCCAGCGGTTGCGGTAAACACCAGGATAAAACTGGAGGTTGCCGTGGCGATGTGAGGCTTGAAGCGCAGTAAGTAGGTCATCATTGGTACGTGAATGATCCCGCCGCCGATACCCAATAGTCCAGACAGGTATCCCGCGCCCACGCTTAAGCCGGCACCCAATGGTCGGTGCCTTGGTGTGGTTTCTACGCCGTTATTTTTGGATGAAGGTATCGACCGGAAAGCCAGCGTCCCGGCGATGAGAATCATCACCGCGCCGAAGATGAAAACGAATGAAGAGCGGGGGATGAATTGAAGGGTCCAGATGCCCAGCCAGACGCCGGGTATGGCCGCGGCGGCAAACCAAAGGCCGCTGCGGTAATCAATACGCCGCTGCCATGCGTATGCCCCCGCTGAACCTAGGGCGTTGACCAATACAATAGTCAGTGATACTGCGGTCAATGCCAGCGGTTCGGCTTCCGGAAAGATGAAGATTAATACCGGCACCAACAGCAGCGCACCGCCGACGCCGATCAAGGAGCCGTATATACCGACTAATAAACCGAGTCCTGCCAGCGCCGTTACCAGCAGCCAGGAGCCATCTATTACCGGCTCACCCACAGAGCCGCCGTAAAGTGTGGCTAGTTCTATTTTTCAAGGTTTTGTATGGAATCATCCGCTTACACGAATCTGGACATCTCACGGGAGACGTCCTTCCTGGAACAATATCAGTTTACCTTGTCGCCGGTGTGATTGAAAACAATTAGTACGGCAGACACCACTGCCACGGCCAGCCCGAAAAACAGTGTCCCCTGAGGATCTTCCCAGAGGACCAGGTGTTTCAGGAAAACTATGGCCATGACCATTATCACGATACTGCTCAGTTTGGTTTTTAAACCATGCAGATTCTTGATGATAAGCCATTCCGGGAGTTTCAGAGCGCCTATGAAAAGTTCATATAACCCGAAGGCAAAAATCAGCAGGACGGTGGCGATGAGAAAGATATCCATAATTTCTATCAACGGTATGATGTCGGTACCGCTGATGCTGAAATTGGAGAACAGATCCATCAGAATTTTGACTGACTGTAACAAACCCAGGAAAAAGGCGGCTAGCGAAGCCGCCAGCAGCGAAAAAACCGCTACCAGGGTAATGTATTTACTTTTTTCAAGTATGGATTTTAACATGTTCTCCTTCAGGCGGACATGACGGATTTTCACCGGATTATAACATGGATGCCGGTGGTATTTTTGTTACCGGGCCGTAGAATTACAGACTGATGACCTTGTTTGCCCGGGTCATCGTATCGGCAATGGTGAACATATTGGAAACCTGACCAGCCGCCACCTTATCGGACAATCCCAGCCGGGCCAGGCAGGTGCCGCAAGCCAAAAGTTCAATCCCGGAATCCGCCAGTTGCTTGAGTTCGCCCAGGACGTGAGAATCATCGGCTACCAGCTTAACGCCGTTATTCATGAAGATAATGCTTTCCGGCCGGTTGGGCAGTGATTGCAGTGTATTCAGAAAGCTTTGCATCAACAGTCGGCCCAGGTCTGCATTTTCACCCCGTCCGACAATATCGGAACCGATGAATATCACGATACCCGGGCCAGCCGGGATTTCAACGGAGGCGCAGGCCACTGTTTGGGACAGGCTTATGTATGTGCCGTCGGCCTTTTCCTCTACCTCCACCTCGCAGCCTTGGCTTTTGGCAAATTTGGATACGTTTTGCCGTGCTGTGACATTGTCCACGATGACAATTACTTCACTATCGCTCTTTAAAGCTTCACCGGTTAACAGTACCGGTTGGGGGCAAGCCTTGCGGCGGGCGTCAACAATCTTGGGCATGATATATTTCTCCTTAATCAAGGCCGCCCGTTAGCGGCAATGATAGCAGCACCCAGCGCTGCTGTTATTTGCGGCTCATCAGGTACGGTGATTTTTAGGTTTAGTTTATCCTCAAGCAGCTTAACCAGGCAAGGGTTCTTGGCGCCGCCCCCGGAGAAGATGACCCGGTCTGCCATTCCCACCCGACGGGCCATGCCGGACACCCGGGTAACCACTGACTGATGCAGTCCCATGGCGATAGCATGGGCATCCTCCCCCTTGTTGATTAGCGACACTACCTCGCTTTCAGCAAATACGGTACAGAGTGAATTCAGAGTCACCGAGCGCTCAGCTTCCAGCGAGGTACGGGCAAATTCATCAATAGTCAGTTCCAATGCCCGGGCCATTATCTCCAGGAATTTACCCGTTCCGGCGGCACAGCGGTCGTTCATCTCAAACTTAAGTACGCCGCCCTTATCATTGAGACGAATGACTTTGGAATCCTGTCCGCCGATATCAATAATGCTGGCAGCATCAGGGTACAGGAATCGGGCTGCCGCTGCCTGTGCGGAGATTTCCGAGATGGTGGCGCCGGAAAGCTCCGGCGCCACCAGGTCTCGGCCGTAGCCGGTGACCATCAGTTTATCAAACAGCTTGTTGTGCAGCAGGCGGCGGCAGCGTTCCTGCGGCTTCAAACCGCTGTCAGCCACCGTTGACAACACGATACCGTTGTCATACAGCACCAGTTTGATGGTGCGCGACCCTACGTCCAATCCTGCGGTTATCACCTGTCTGTATCACATTCTTTCAAGTTCGATTTCCCCTTGTCTTTCTCCGGTCACAACTGAAAACTGTTTACTGTCTACTGATTACTGATCACTGTTTACTGATCACTGTTTACTGATAACTGTTTACTGATAACTGATAACTGATAACTCCGCTAAATCATTTCCAGAAACGCATCAATTCGGGTCTTGAGCTGACCGGAGTCTTCATCGGAGTAGTCGGTTTCCACTCGTAAAAGTGGTATGCCGGCCTCGGCCAGCGCCCGGTCTACCTGTACGGCTTCATTGGCATATGTATGACAGAACTGGAGGTTGTAATGGATGACCCCATCCGCCTTCAGATCTCTAGCCATCCGGATGATGTCATCCAACCGCTCAGTGTTCGGGGTAAAGCAAGCACAGTTGGTTTTGAGGTAGCGGTCAGCCAGTGCGGTCAGCATATCTTCAAGATTATCAATGTCTTCGGGTGCCAGTTCGTTGTAAAAACGGGAACCGGTGCAGGACTCTTCGCCGACGATGACCGCACCGGAAGCTTCTACTATATGATGCAGTTTCCAGTTGGGGATGGCCATCGGTGAACCGGAAATCAAAATGCGTTTGGCGCCTTTGGGAGCTACACCTTCGCCATTTTTAACGCGTTTCTTAAGTTCATCGTTTAGCGCGGTAATCATTTGAGTCTGGCGATCCACGTCATCGTACATGGATACCTGGGTGGCTAGTAAGGCGTCTTTGCCTGAGATCGGTGCCGGGTCTGCCGCGCGCAGTTCAGACAATCGGCGGAACTGACGCCGGCGGGCATTGACCCGCTTGATAGCTTCGTTCAATTTTTCGGCGGTAATTTCATTGCCGGTCAGCTCTTCAATCTTAGCCTTAAAATCCCGAACTTCCTGTTGCCACAAAACCCGGCCGGCTGGCCCGCGCTTATTGGGCACCTCCATGACATAAACGGGCTGCTGTTCCGCCAGAAGCTCAAACATTTTCTTCTTACCATCGCAGGTGGTTTCACCCACGATCAGGTGGCTGACCTGGACGTATGGGCAAAGTCGGCCCAGCTTAAAACCGTAGGAGGATTTGATCAGGGCGCAGGTATTGCGGGGCAGCACTTCCTCGGCTACCGGGACGGAAAACTGAGTGCCGACGCACAGGCTGACTGGAATAGCCTCGGCTGCCCAGCAAAACTCCTCCGGTACGAAGACACAATAGGTGGCCACCACCTTGCCGCCTTCTTTGGCGTGTTCCCGGAGTTCGTTGACGCGGATGCCGTGGATGTCACCGACCACGAAATCATAAAAGCCCATTCCTTCCGGGCGGTTCTTTTGGCTCAGATAGATTTCTCCGTAGATGGGGCCCAGGGCGTTCATTAACTGGCCGTGAGATTCCAGGTCAATACCCAGTTCCGACCACATCTGTTCATTAGCGGTTAAAGTCACTTTGCGGTTTCCTCTCAAAAAATAATTCAGATCTTTGGTGGTGTATTTGAGGAGGGACTGCCGCGCGTCGGGGCAAAATCAAAGCGGCGGATTGGCCTCCGCCGCTGGGGGATCAGGCATAAATCAGCAATCAGCTGAATAACAGCGGAATCGAGGCGCAAGCAGTCCCAAGGCGCGGTACCCGCGCCGAAAGAAAACTTCGTCAGGTTCGGCGGTGGAAAGTAATTCCGGACATGCTTGTCACCTCCCTTCAAGGAACGATTGCGAATGTCCCGATTATACTATGGGGGCGGTCATCGGTCAAAAGAACTACTACTTTATAAGGCTTTTTGTAGTTTGGCTATTGGTGGGAAGGGGGTATAATAGTGACCATGAATAACAAAATCGACGCCATCGCAGACACACTAAGAACCATCGGTCATGAGCACCATCGGGCTTTCGTTATGGTTAATGGGGCTGATCCGGACTGGGCTCATTGGTACGCTGCTAAACTGGGACCGGAACTGACGGATAAGCTGGCAGTTACTCTGAGCGTTGAAGAACTGACCGGGCTGCTGCCGTTATTGGAAAAGGAACGGACGCTGCGGGCCCCCGAAAGGGATTGGGCTCAGTTTTATGCTGAGGCTATTGTGAAAAGCTTCGGCTAATGGGAAGGGCAAAAAACGAACCATAATATGGATACCAGGAAAGATTTACTCGCCCGATTTAACGCAAGTGCCGCGCAGCTTTTGGAATTCAGTAAAAGTGTGACTGACCCGGAAATCCTTGTTTATGAAGATTGGACCGTCAAACAGACACTGGGGCATATTACTTTTTGGCATGAAAGCTTTGCCCGAAACATTCATGACCTTGTTAACGATATTAAGCCGAAACCGGTAGCTGGTGCATACGCAGAGCTTAACCGCCGCTGTTTTGAAGAATTGAAAACACAAACCTTTGAAGACGTATTAAATAGGTTCGTCACCGCACATTCCGTCGTTAACGAATGTGTATTAAGTGAAAAATTGGTTTTAATTCCCTATAGAGTAGGATCCCGGAGCTATTCTCCGGAAGAACACTTGGAAATCGTTTCCAAACACATCCTCACTCATCTGAAGGCCCTAAAGGCGGCTGTAGCAAAAGAGAAGGCAAAAGACACTGAGCGCCCGTCGTGTTAAAAATATAAATTAGCCTTAAATATCGGCCGGCTTCCACGTGGATTGTCCACGGTTTAACCGTCGCAATCAGGTATGACGAGGCTATCGGAAACCACGATATAATCGCCAACTAACCCAGTGACGGTTCCGATGATCATACATGAAATTCCAAATTCGGTTCCAGCCGGCACCGAATCAACAGTAACTTTTATTGTATCAAAAAGAACATAAGATGGCCCCAGATCAGTAACAGAACTGGTAAAAGAAACCTTTTTGCCGACATAACTAGCTGGATTAGCCACAAGTTGGCTTGCCTGGATGTCAATTGGGACTGTATCCGTATTTGAGCTGTTATCAGTGTTGTTCTCCCCGGCAACAGGCGAACTCCCGCTGCAACCAGAAAGAATCATTCCCATTAGAATCATGGACGTTATGAGGATTAAGGCGTACTTTTTCATGGTGGTCTCCGTTATAAAACAAATATAAAAATTATCAAAATAAATATATCAATAAAACAGATAAACGTCAAACAACGAACCATCGCCCGGTTGGTGGTTCACCCGATGTTCCTTTGATGAGATTGCGTTTGCTGTTGATCTGTCGTGTGGTTGTGTGTGACACGGTAAAGGATATGGTAAGGAGGCGAATGCCTAAAAACTGCTATTCGGCAGTTAGAGCTGAGGTTGCCGTTTATGCCAGTCGGTTGCCTGCTGGTAGGCATGACCCAGGTTGAGAATGGTTTTCTCGGAAAAAGGCTTGCCGATGATTTGCAGCCCGATCGGCAACCCCTGAGAGAAGCCGCCTTGTAAGGCCAGTGCAGGTAGTCCGGCAATGTTGACCGGTATGGTGCAAATGTCTGACAGGTACATGGAGAACGGATTGGCCGCTTTTTCCCCAATCTTAAAAGGCACTGTCGGTGCCGTCGGGGTAATCAGAGCGTCGTATTTCTCAAAAGCTGCATCAAACTCGCGCCGGATCACCGTGCGTACTTTCTGAGCCTTGACGTACCAGGCATCGTAATAACCGGCGGACAGGGCGTAGGTGCCCAGCATGATGCGCCGTTTTACTTCCGGACCGAAACCCAATCCGCGGGTCTTCTCCATGGCTTCCCACATACTTTCGGTATCCTTGAAGGAGAAACCGTACTTGACGCCGTCATAACGCGCCAGATTGGCCGAAGCCTCGGACGGTGCGATGATGTAATACACTGCTAAGGCGTAGCTGGTGGTCGGCAGGGAGCATTCTTCAATCGAACAACCCAGTTCTTCATAGACTTTCAGCGCCACTTTAACCGCTTCGCTGACCTCAGCGGTAACGCCCTGGGCGAAGTATTCTTTCGGCACTCCCAGTTTCATGCCTTTTACGCTCTTGCCCAGACAACCGAAGTAATCCTCCTCCGGCTGAGCCACAGAGGTAGAGTCCCGCGAGTCATAGCCGGCAATGGCATTCAACATGACCGCTGAATCAGCCACGTCTTTGGTCAACGGGCCGATTTGATCCAGTGAGGATGCAAAGGCGATTAAGCCGTAACGGCTGACCAACCCGTAGGTCGGTTTAAGTCCGGTAACCGAGCAGAAACTGGCTGGCTGGCGGATACTGCCGCCGGTGTCCGAACCCAGCGCCGCGGGGGCTTCTCCAGCCGCCACCGCCGCCGCGGAACCGCCGCTGGAACCGCCGGGAACCCGGCTCAAATCCCAGGGATTATGAGTGGTGAAATAGGCTGAATTTTCCGTGGAAGAACCCATGGCGAACTCATCCATATTGGCTTTGCCAATGACAACTGCGCCACGAGCGTGCAGCCGTTCCACCACACCGGCGTCATAAGGCGGTATAAAGTTTTCCAGCATCTTGGAGGAACAGGTGGTGCGGATGCCCTTAGTGCAGAGGACGTCTTTCAGAATAATCGGTACGCCCGTCAGCATCCCGGACTGGCCGCCGGCAATAGCTTCGTCCGCCGCCTTGGCCTGCGCCAGCGCGTGTTCACCGGTGACGGTCATCAAGGCCTTGACCTGTGGCTCCACCGCTTCAATCCGGTCCAGGTAGGCGCGGGTGAGTTCAACTGCTGAGAATTCCTTCTCCTTGAGCAGTTTAGCGGTTTCAACGATAGTTAGCTGGCTGACGTTTATAGACAAGTAATTCCCTCTTGATATTGATATCCCGCAGAACCAATCCATACGGGGCTTTTTTTGGTATTTTTATTGGTAGTAATCAACATTCTATCGTTTTGGTAATTTATTATTGTGATTTAGATATTGTTTTGTGCTTAGAAATTAGATATTAGGATTTCACCGCTCAGGCGAAGCGTCCTCGGCTCTCTTCACTGACTACTGTCTACTGAAAACTGTCTACTCGTCCCCCGTTTCGGTCATTTAATATTGGTAATTTGAATTTATTTAGGATTTAGAAATTAGATATTAGAATTTCACCGCCCCTACTCCAGCACCGCCCGTATCCGAATGAAATCCCCTTCCCGGTCGGGCGCATTAGCCAGTACTTCTTTGGTGGCTAAAGACGGTGCCGGTTCGTCGTAACCTAGGACGTTGCATTGGGCTACGGTGTGAGCGGTCGGGGGTACCCCTTCGGTGTCCACTTGCTGGAGCACCGTAAAATGCCCCAGGATGTCGGATAGTTCACCCTGTAAACGGTCAACTTCGGCATCTTCAATGCCCAGACGTGCTAACCTGGCGATGTGCAGTACTTCTTCTCTTGAAAGTTCCATATCGGTGGATTATAGCATCAGGAGCCGAAGCGGGCAACGGAAAGAACGCGTGAAAGCCGGATGTTCAGAGCTGAAAACTGTTTACTCGTTACCTCGGTGGTTTGAATCATAATCAATTTCGGGGAATTATGCCTAAAATTAAACGTTTAGAGGATACTAAAACCGTTTATTAACAATCGCTCACACTCCTGGCGTCTATCGGTAAAAAAGAGGGAGGCGCATTTTGGGTTTTTGACCGATGATGAGTTGGTCGGTATGGAAAACGCTGTCCGGGAAGGCTATGCCGTGGGCGAGGCGCTTTTCGCCCCCTTGGTTGCTGAGAGCTGATAACTGAATACTGGCTGCTGAAAACTTATAAAAATATATTTCTAAAATGAGACATCTGCCCCTTGCGCCATGTCGCGGACTATGCTATTATATGTTCTAAATAAGTGCGGCCGGAAAAAGAATTACCATAGCTCTTATTTGTTTTTTTCCCTGACGAATCATCTGTGACACCAATTTAATCGTAAAAAAGGATTCGTTTCATTCGCTTTCCGATATAATCCGAATAAATGCCGCGTCCGCTTATCTTAAAAAACCTTGTGAGGCTATCAGCACCAGGCACAATGCCCTGTGAAAACCTGTATTAAAAACTGAATGCTGGAAACTGCTTACTGATCACTGTTTATTGATGACTGCCTACTGACTACTCGAACCATTTGATTTTATTGTTTCTTCGGCTAACAATTATTGTTTTAGGCCTTTTTCAATCGTAAAAATGGATTCGCTTCTGTAAACACTTTAAATATCGTGAAAACAATTCACTTCCCCCATGGAAACCTTATACAGGAAAACTGAACACTGAATACTGAACACTTAATACTGATTATTGAACACTGATTACTGAATACTGAATACTGAATACTGATTACTGATTACTGATTACTGATTACTGATAACTCTTCACTGCCCATTCTCAGTGTGGAGTTCATCTTTTTTTAGAGTATTATTGTAGGTAACGAAATATGTGTGGAGGCGTGTATGCCGAAAACATTCTGGAAAGGGGCTATCAGCTTTGGGCTGGTGGTCATCCCGGTCTCAATGTCGGTCGCTATCCGGGAGCGACCGCTGCGGTTTAGTTACCTGCACAAGAAAGACCTGGTCAAACCCAACCAGGTGTTGCACTGCCCGGAAGATGATGAATATTTCAGCATTAAGGACACCGTCCGCGGCTATGAGTACGCCAAGGGACAGTATGTGGTGATGACCGACAAGGACTTTGAGAAGGTGCCGGTCAAGACCACCCGCAGTATTGATTTACAAGCCTTTGTCGGGACGGAGGAGATTGACCCAGTTTTCTTTTTTGACACGCATTACCTGGAACCACGCCCGATGGGTGAAAAGCCTTTCCAATTGCTGCGGGAGGCTATGATCAAGACCGGAAAAGTAGCGGTCGCTAAGGTCACCTTTGCCCGTAAAGAACACCTGGCCTGTCTGCGGCCTTATGGCGCGGGACTATCACTGCACTCCATGCGCTACCCGGCAGAAATCGTGCCGCCGCCAGAGGTGGTGCCGTTAAAGAATGAGCTGACCAAAGCCGAGCTTTCTATGGCTGAGTCACTCATAAGCAGCATGGTACAGCCCTTTGATCCGGGTCAGTACCGTGATGAATATCGGGAGGCCCTCCAAAAGATCATCGACGCCAAGATCAAGGGCAAGAAACCGGAGACACCGGAAGCCCTGCCGTCAGAAGAAGATACGGTTGATCTCATGGCGGCACTGGAAGCCAGCCTGGCCAAAGCCAAGACAGGTGCAGGAAAGAGATAACGTCCCGTGAGTAGCCCTGAACCGGCTCAGCCCGATGATCTGCCCGGAGCTCTGCATTGTGAGATGCCGCGGCGTATCTCCCCGATGCTGGCAACTTTGACGGAAAAGCCCTTCAACGACCCGAAGTGGTTTTTTGAACCCAAATTAGATGGCTACCGCATCATCGCTTTTGTTCAAGACGGGCAAGTCAGGCTTCAGTCGCGCAATTTCCAGGATTATACCTCGGTATTTCCTGAAATAGTCCGGGATCTGGCTCTCCAGCCGGTGAAAGAGGCGGTTTTTGATGGAGAGCTGGTGGCGTTGGATGCGCAAGGTCGGCCTTGTTTCCAGTGTCTGCAGGGTCTCTTCAAACCCCAAACCGGTCGGACCGAGATTGGCTTTTCGCTCCGTTATTTCGTATTTGATCTTCTTTATCTTGATGGCTACGACCTTACCGGTATGCGCCAGGAATTTCGCTCATCGTTACTGGATAAGACACTACAGCCTGGCGCAAATATCAAGTCGGTTTCCCGTCTGAATGGTGATGCCGAAGAGGTTTTTCAAGCCTCGGTCGCCGTGGGTATGGAGGGCATCATCGCCAAACACCGTGACGCTGTCTACCGGCCAGGGCGGCGTTCACCGGATTGGCTGAAGATTAAATCTACCTTGAGTGATGATTTTGTGGTCGCCGGATTTACGCCGGGGCAGGGCAACCGAACCGGCACTTTCGGCGCCTTGGTGCTGGGACAGTATGATGCTGCCGGACATTTGAAATACCGTGGAAATGTAGGCACCGGTTTTAACGAGGCTATGCTGAGGTCGCTAAAGGAGGCCATGGAGAGAATTAAAGCGACAGATTCTCCTTTTGACGAGGGAATAATAGGTGAAAGCGGCATTAAATGGTTAAAGCCGGAACTGGTGGTTGAGGTGAAATATGCCGAGATTACCACCGATGGCGCGCTTCGCGCTCCGGTATTCTTACGGCTCCGGGATGATAAACCAGCAGCGGAGGTGATTGCCACCCATTCGGCCGGTCACCACGGCGATAACCGAAGCCGCGGCACATAACACACACATAACTGAACGATTATTGTGTAGCCATTTTATCCATGCTATACCCTTGCTGATAGCTGATAGCTGATAGCTGATAGCTGATAGCTGATAGCTCGGCCTACTATCCGCCCTTCAGCCGTTTTAGCTTGTCTTCCAGGGCTTCCAGCTTGGCTCGTTCCTTGGCTACCACCGGCGGTGGGGCTTTGGCGGTGAAAGCTTCGTTACTGAGCATGGCGGACAACCGGGTTACCTGAGCTTCTACTTCAGCTAGTTCTTTGGCAGCACGGGCGCTCTCGGCTTCCTGGTCAATCATCCCGGACAGCGGCAGTACCAGTTCAGCGCCCCGGAGTACCAGTACCAGCCTTTCAGCGTCGCTTTCGGCCTGTATGCGGTCATCAATGATCGTCAGAGGCCTGGCCCGGCTCAGTGTCTCAATAATCGGCTTGTACGGCGTCAGAGCAGCTGCCAGTTCGCCGGTGTGAAGTTCCGCAGGTATCCAGCGTCCGGCTTCCACTTTGTGTTCGGCGCGGACATTGCGGATGGCTTTGATTACTTCTATCAGACCGTCCACGAAGCTCTCCGCGGTGGCATCTACCGTCGACGGTTCGGCTTCTGGATAAGCAGCAATCATGATGGAATCCGGAGTATCATTGAGGTAGGGCCGCAGGTGCTGCCAGATTTCTTCGGTCACAAAGGGCATGAACGGGTGGAGCATCCGGAGAGAGTTATCCAGCACCTTCAACAGTACCGGCAGCGGGGATTGTCCGGCAGCGGACTGCAGGCGTATCTTGGATAGCTCAATATACCAGTCGCAGAACTCACCCCAGATGAAGTCATGTATGGTTCGCTCCGCTTCACCGAACTGGAATTCCTTCACAAAGGAATCAACCTGGCCGATGACGCGGTTCAACCGGGACAGTATCCAGCGGTCTTCGGCAGGCAATTCGGCCGTGTTAATCCCGCCGGGCGCGGTTTTATTTAGGTAACCGATGACAAAGCGGGAAGCATTGAACAGTTTGTTGGCGAAGTTACGTCCGGCCTCGAGTCGGTTAAGTGAAAGCTTAATGTCGTTACCCGGTGAATTACCGGTGGTGATGCCGAAGCGCAGCGCGTCGGTCCCGTACTGGTCAATGAGGGTCAGCGGGTTGAGGACGTTGCCCTTGACCTTGCTCATCTTCTCGCCCTTCTCGTCCCGGATGAGGCCGTGAAGATAAACGGTGCGGAAGGGGACCTTGCCTGTGTTGTGCAACCCCATGGTGATCATGCGAGCCACCCAGAAGAACAGGATATCGTAGCCGGTCTCCATGACGCTGGTCGGGTAGAAGCGGCGCAAGGCATCGGTATCTTCCGGCCAACCGAGGGTTGAGTGGGGCCATAGGCCTGAGGAGAACCAGGTGTCTAAAACGTCGGGGTCTTGTTCTATCTTGGCGGAGCAGCATTTATGACAGCCGGTCGGAGTTTCAATTGCGACGATAGTTTCCCCGCAATCCTTGCAGTACCATACGGGAATGCGGTGGCCCCACCAGAGCTGGCGGGAGATGCACCAGTCGCGAATATTCTCCATCCAGTTGAGATAAACTCGGTTGAAGCGTTCCGGCAGTATCTGGATCTCGCCAGATTTGACCGCTGCAATGGCGGGTACGGCCAGCGGCTCCATTTTAACGAACCACTGGCGGGAGGCGGTCGGCTCGGCGACGGTAGCGCAGCGCTGACAGTGACCCACAGAGTGGGCATAATCTTGCACCTGCACCAGGAGCCCCATCTGTGCCAGTTCCTCAACAACCACCTTGCGGGCGGCGTAACGGTCCATACCGGCATATTTACCGGCGTTGGCGTTGAGTTTGGCATCCTGGTCAAAAATGTTTACAAGCGGCAGATTATGACGCTGGGCGATGTCAAAGTCGGTTTGGTCGTGTGCCGGCGTTGTTTTGACCGCACCGGAACCGAAGGTCATATCCACGACGTCATCAGCCACGATGGGAATTTCCCGGTTCATCAGCGGTAGAAGCAGTTTTTTACCGATAAGCGCTTTGTAGCGGTCATCATCGGGATTCACCGCCACCGCTACATCGCCCAGCATGGTTTCGGGACGGGTAGTGGCTACGGTGACGAAACTAGTCGGGTCATCCAACAACGGGTATTTAATATGCCACAGATGACCGTTCAGGTCTTTATGATCAACCTCCAGGTCGGAGATGGCGGTATGGCAGCGGGGGCACCAGTTGATAATGCGTTCACCGCGGTAGATTAACCCTTGGTCGTACAGTCTCTTGAAAGTAGTGCGTACTGCTTTGGAAGGCCCCTCATCCAGGGTAAATACTTCCCGATCCCAGTCGCAGGACGCACCCAATTTCATGTGCTGTTTACGGATGGTTGCTCGGCAGGAATTGGCCCATTCCCACATGCGGTTGGTGAACTCTTCCCGTCCTAAGTCATATTTAGTTTTATTTTCCTTGGCCAGCATTCGTTCCACCACCACTTGGGCGGCGATGCCGGCATGGTCAACACCCGGCAGCCAAAGGGAGGGCTCTCCCTTCATGCGATGCCAGCGGGTCATAATGTCTTCCAACGCCGCAGTTAGGGCGTGCCCCAGATGTAGTTCGCCGGTGACGTTGGGCGGCGGCATGATTATCGTGAATGGTTCTTTATCGGTATTATTACTGGGCTTGAAGTAGCCCTTGTCCATCCAGTAGCGGTACCACTTGTCTTCCACCAGCGAGGGTTCATAGGCTTTAGGCAGTTCGGTTTTTGGTGCGTCGGTCATGACAAAATCCTTGCTAAAATAAATAACGGTCTATTCTAGCACTAACAGGGAGCGGTTTTCAGCTTGAAGCCCGGTTTTCTTCAATCCTGTCCAGCTCATCATCGCTCAAACCGAAATGGTGAGCCACTTCATGACGCACGGTTTCTTCCACCTGGGCAATAATTTCTGCGTCGGAAGAACAGATAGCTTCAATGGGTTTTTGAAAGAGGGTGATTTTATCCGGCAGTACCAGGTTGTAGTGTGCACCGCGCTCGGTCAGCGGTACACCCTCGTATAGACCCAGCAGACTCATCTGGTCGTCTCCCTGAAGTTGGTACCGGTCAGGATAATCATCTACGGTGATTTCAACATTATCCAGTAGTTCCAAAAATGCCTCTGGCAGATTGTCCAACGCCTGAGCGACCAGTTCTGAAAAGTTTTCTCTCTTCATATCGGTGGTATATCAGTTTTCGCTGAATCGCTGACCGAGAATAGACCGAATCTGGCTGATACGATTCTCAATGGTGGTGAGTTCCTTCTCCAGCTCCTTACGCCGACGGGCTGCTTCAGTGGTGAAAACGCGGTCAACAAGTAACTTCTGCCCCAGCACGGTCTTGCGGCGGGAGAGTAACTGGCTTTCCTCTTGTTGGAGTTTGAGTGTATAGTCGTTCAGGTCCGTCATATTGTCTCCATTCATGCGTATTATAACATCCAAGGCAAGGGGATAGGGTAGTACAATGAACCGTGACCGTTTTAGTCGGCGATGCTATAATGCCGGTGATATTTGAGAGGTGATCATGACTGAACAGTATGATATTGAAGTCCGGTTGCTGGCCATTACGCCCCAGGGTGAAGACCTCACCGAGCAGGCCGGACGTTTGTGTTACGCCAGCGGTGATAAACAGGGCACCAGTGAGCGCTGGCTTCAGGCCCGGATAAAACAGGGGCACGAGAGTTTGCTGGAACACGCCTCAGCATCTTTCTACATCCGGGCTTCCCGGGCGCTGACCCATGAACTGGTCCGACATCGCATAGCCAGCTATTCTCAGCGGAGCCAGCGGTACGTCAAGGAATCTGAGGCGGATTTTATTACTCCCCCTGAGTTGACGGCATTTGAAGGGGCGTCTGAAGTCTATGAGGCATCAATGAACGATGCCTGGGACGCTTACCGCAAATTACTGCATGCTGGCATCAAACCGGAAATCGCCCGCTATGTGCTGCCGAATGCCTGTTCCACGGAGATTATCTGCACCTGGAATTTCCGAGAAATTCGGCATATCGTCAAACTGCGCTCCGGACCAGCGGCATTGCCGGAAATGCGCGCGGTAGCGAATGCCATCAAGGGAATTATGAAAGCCGAAGCCCCAAAGGTGTTTGGTGATCTGGAATAAAGCAAGTACTAATGGTGAAAAAAGAGGTGCGTTTTTTAACGGACCTCTTGAAGGTTATTGGTAGCGGGGAGATGTTTTGATTCAGCCACCTGGCTTAGTGCGGCGAGTATTGTAAGGCCCCTCAGCACTGTCTAAAGATTAGACTTCGCCAACTTAAGCTGTCATTGGATCTCGTGTCATGCGCATTTTGGAGTGAGTATACTTCCAGCTGACGGAGCGGGCCTTTATCACTTTGTAATGTTGCGTGGAGAGCGACCCACTCAGACGAGCGCCGGTTAGCCGCGAAACGGTTTGCACTACACCAAGTTTAATTATTTTTGCTTCAAATGTTACGACACGAGTAATTCTCCACGGAGCGCGGTTCGGACGGCTTCTGCGATGGCATGGTCATCATTTATGGGAATGTGGGATTCCCTGTGCTTTCCTTTATCCATAACGTCTACGACATACTCCCCCAAGGTTTCCTTTTGGATAGTTTGCTTGATCAATATTTTCTCATAATCAAGCTGGTAGACCCGTGCGCCATATCTCACCATGTCTGCCTCCTAAGTCTTTTCTCTATTATGACGCCAAGCTAATTGAGCAGCAACCGCGCCGGCACAAGATTAAGAAAGTGTGAGAGGCAAGGCGATCAAGCTGAAAAGAAAAAGCCCATCGGAAGATGGGCTTGGTTTGATTGGTAGCCCAGGCTGTTCAAAATATAGAACTTTCAAGGCAGAGTTCGACTTGGCTATTTAGTGTTCAAGTCATCGAAAATGGTGAGTGGACCCATTGCCCTATTGGACGGATCGAAAGATGACATTAACTCGGCTAAACTAACCCTAATTTGGCGCCGTTCTCCCAAAATATCAATGCTTCAAAGGTGGCCGTTAATAGTTTGAGAATCCAGCCCAAACCCTGTCATGAGTGGTAAGGCTTGCAATAGATCCCTCAATCTATCCGAGGTTAGGGTTTCACTGCCCCAATAGCAGAGTCTCGAAGACTGATAAATAGCTCAGTGTGGATAAGATTTGGCACGGCATACAATGCTATTACAGAAGCCGCCAATTCCTTTGCTTTCTTGCGAACGTCTTCGTACGAATACTCGCTTGAGAACCCACTTACGGCATCATAAAACGTCACTGATCCCTTGTCTGGGTGCAGAATCACTTGATTATGAGCTATTGCATTGCGGATATGCTTGTCTAAGGAAGCAAGCAGGCTGTATTCACGTTTGGTTACACTCTTCAAATTAGCCGAAAGTTGTCGTTTTCTCATCGATGGGTAGTCAACCTGTTTCCCCTCGAGCAGTTTCATTAGGCCGACAACCAGAGCTATGGATTTCTCATAGTGGCCTGCTAAATCATTATAGTATCCGATGTCCTGCTCTGCCCCTTCCCTCGTGTACAATCTTTCTTCAGAAAAATCCTTGTGCATCTTTGGAAATCGCATCATGAACCTCTGGCCTGATGCCATCATATCTTCACTCGAACTGAAATACGAAGTTAGATAAGCGTCATATTCCTGAAATTGAAGTTTGGTTACTGTTTCCATTGCCAAATGAGTCACCAGGTCCATATATGCTTGGTAGGACGTTTCCAGCAAGTAACTTCCCTTCGGTAGGGGCTTCCGGGGGTCCATGAATTCTATCATGACGTCTATTAGGGTCTTGTCATCCGGAATATTCTTGAGATATGGCCTCAGGCTCGAATCAATGATGCTCAGAAGCGCTTGGGTTTGGGCTGGGCCTTTCTCAATTCCCTTCAGGGTAGGTAGTTTAGGGAATACTTCCAAAGCCATCTTCGCTAGATCAGATCCACTTTTCTCGATATCTATCTGGGAATCTGAGTCAATCTGCCGCCCTAGTAAAGTTGATATCAATCCAGGAAGCAGACTCGCTATTTGCGTATATGATGAAATCCACCCTTCTTGATTGTAATGGCTGTTTTCGTGCATGACACTAGCGATGATACACCTTGACTACATCCGCGACAAGTTGGATTGCAAACAAAGGGAAAGGTACGAGAATTAAAAACAAATCAAGCCAAGCAGAATCTTTTTGATAGCATTTCCTTGCCCACAAAGGTCGGCCACAATACTGACAGTAGTCATCTTTGGGCTTGATGAACTTTCCACAATGAATACAGTACGGCATCTCGTTTATTCCTAATAATCGGAACCAATTTTAGATTAGCCATTCACTTTAACCTAGGATTGTATATGTGACAATGGTCCGCACTAATTTAAGTGATGGGTATGGAAGGGGAATCAAGATATTTATAGCTTAACTGATGAACTGCTCTGTCTCGACTACATCCTCACTGGAAACATAGTGCGGGTGACCTGTGAGCGCACCTCGGCTTTTGGTGCAGACCATGTACCAATCTTTGGCCTCAAAGATTGCGATGACAGTTTCGCCCTTATCGTTGATGGGCTTGCCTACCTCAATAGGATATTGGCCGGGCACCTTGATTGTGCTGTTGTGCTCACAAATGAGTTTAAAGATGCGGCGACTAGCAATAGGAAAGCTACATTGGGATTGAATGTACGATTTGACGCGAATATAGAGTGCTTCGGAATCAAGATGGCGTGTGGAGGGTATGAAAAAAGCGGGCGTGTCATTCATGAGGTGATGATAGTGAACATGTCAGCTGTGTGTCAATTGGTCGTATGTGTTGAAAAACGATCCGCCCAAGTCCAAAGCTAATCAGCTGAACTCGGACCATTTTGACCATTTACCTTAACTAAAATTATATCTCCCACAGCGCCGTTGAATGTCCACCAAAAACCTGCTATTTACGTTCAAACCCATTGACACCCGTCTAATCTCTGATAGATTGGAATTATGAGTATTTCAGTAATTAACCTCACCGCTACACTGGCTAAACCTTCAAGGTATGTCAAGCGTCTCATACCAATTTTCGATTGCCCAGCCTGCGGTACGGAGTGCAAAAACGAACGCGGCCTCCGAATTCATATTGAAATTCAACACCCCGAAAACATTGTCATCGAGGAGAAAAAACAATGACGCACGAAATCGACGTTGACTGCCCGAACTGTAACAGCAAACTGAATGTCAAAGTCCCTGGGGCCAAGAGCGAAACCGTATCAGCGGAGCACAATCCCACCACTGATATAGCTGAGCGTCTGGCAAAGATCGAGTCAAAAACCCAAGCGCTACCTGAAGACTTCTGCACTCGCTTCCCTTCGCTTTGTCAGGATGTTGCCGATATTAAAGCCCGGCAAATTGAGCAGACTGAAGCTACTGAGCATGCTCACTACGCACCGACTGAGGAGTTATTCGACCACTGGCTGAATTGTCCGGGCTGCAAGAGCAAAGCCGATAATCTAGCCAAACGATTGGCTGAGCGTTCCAAGCCGGAGGAACCAGTTGCCGAAGCCGGCGAACCAACTGCCGATACAAAACCTGAGAGAGAAACGGCGCCACCGGAACCGGCTGTCAATACGGATGAACCGGCGCCGTCTTCAGACCAACAGGAAACCGATGACGAACCTGTCTGGAACAGGGTGATGAGTTAATGGCAAAGAGGGAAATATATTGCCCTTATTGCGGCAAGGGCCCATATTCCAACAAGGGCAGCCTTCGGTCTCATTTTCGGCGTTGTCAGCGGCTGCCGGCCAGCGGAGTCCCGGAAATCAAAGACAATTCAGAAACCGCCGAAGAATACCAGCAGTCAGAGGAATTTCTACAACTGGACCAAAACCCACAAACACCTCCGACTGGCGAAACCGAAACCATCGATCCGCCTCCTGGTGTCGATCCCGTCGAGTTTGAGCGTCAGATACAGGCGTTGGTTGATGCGAGAGTCCAGTCGATGATGTCGCAGGCCGAAGAGCGGTTGTCAACGATGATGAGTCAATCTATCGGCATGATCGAGCAAACCTGCGAGAAACTGCCCGGGCTTGTTGAGAAACAGGTTCAAACGATGCTCGGAGGGCAGGAGCAGGTGGTTGTCGATCAGGATAATCCGATGCCACAAGAACACCAACAGGCCCAGTCTCCTCTAAATGGCCGGGGGCAGCTTGGCGCCTTTGGCGGCATTGACTGGCTGCGAATTGCTGCCGAATTCCTGGGCGCTGACCCGAACGACCCGGCGTCGATAATTGCCGCGGTACTCAAAAAGAGCCAGCAGAGCCAGAAAAAGGCAGAGCCACTGAATGCATCGATGATGAGCCGCGGCGCTGCCCACATGATCAGCATGCTGAAAAACAAGCGGGTAGACCCTATCAGCGCTGCCCGCGTGGCCCTGACAATGTCCGAGGATATCTTGAAGATGCCAGGCATTGATGGGTCCACCAAAAGCTATTGGATCGGCCGCAAATCAGAGGCCGCCAACTATCTGGCCATGCTGCAGATGGAGGCCGATAACAAAGCAGCCTCGGCCGGAGCTGAATAATGGCATGGGTGCGAGTTACCGCTCCGGAAGGGCGGGAGGTCGAAATTACTCCGGAATTCCTGGACTCGGTCGTGACCGAGATCTCGCGGCAGTTTAAAACGCTGTCACTGTCGGAAATGTCTGCCTATGCCCGCGCCTTCAAAATGTCGCCTATGCAGATCATCAAAGTTGTCCAGGAGGTGCAGCGGTGCCGGAGATGAATGAAAAGCTCCGGGGAGAGCTGGACGAGATACTGGAAAAAGCCGAGGAATCGGCGAGTCCGGTGCAATCGCAAAATGTGCCTGCTTCAAAGCTGGAATTGCGACATGCAGCACTTGCGTTCGGTACTCTGCAGTTTATACGATTTTTGAAGGGACCGAAAAATCAAAAAGGTGTTGAATGAAGGCAATTCTCTGCTGGCAAGGCGGCAAACGGTCGCTCGTTAAAGAACTTCTGCGGCGATGCCCACCCCATCGGGTCTATATCGAGCCGTTCTTTGGAGCCGGGCACATGTTCTGGGCCAAAGACCCCGCGGAGATCGAAGTGATTAACGATATCGATCCGCAGCTTATGGCCTTTTATCGAGAGTTTGTGCAGAAGCGCCGGTTCGATTGCGACATGACGCCCTCACGCGAACGTTGGGACAAGATCAAGGCACGCCGGCAGTCTGGTGACGTTGTCCCGGCCTGCGACTTTCTGTTTCAGATTAAGTACGCCTTCCGCTGTGACGGCGGCAAGTCATATTCACCTGGAGAGGCCGAAATGTGTGCCAGGTCCGATAATCCGAAGCTTTGCCAGGTTTCAGAGGTCGCCGCCCGTTTCCCGGACTATAAATCACGGCTGGCTCGGACGAAGATCATGAACAGTGATTGGCGCAAGGTGGTTTCGGAATTCGACTGCAAGGACGGATTTATATTCTGCGATCCGCCGTATTTGGAAACCGACTGTAATTACCACTCTTGCGAAATTAACCCGCAGGAGATGGCAAATTTTCTCTCCGGGCTGAAATGCCGTTGGCTGGTGACCCTGAATGACCACCCGATGGTACGCAAGGCATTTAAAGGCCGGCGTATAGAGGTCGTAACGGCGGTGTATTCGACCGGAAGGGGCTCTAAAACAGTGCCGAATTTAATCATACGCAATTATGAGGGATTTTACGATGGCAACCACAACTAAAACCCGTAAAGCACCAGTGAAAGCAACGCCCACCTCGAAGGCAGCTCCGGTTCCTAAAACCGGCGTTGATATCAGCCGCCCGATTATGAAGTGGCAATACGAGCAGCTAATCAAGGAGCTTTTGCTCCTCCAGGGACACGCTGCTGATCCGACTTGCCCCTGCAAGTCAGAGGGCGAAATGTGTGTTCGCAAGCATTTGTTGACTGTCGAGGCGCTCTTGAGCGAAACTGCTGCGATGGAAAAATCAGAAATCATAATCGGAACACTAAACGAACATTATGAGCAAGCCCGTTCTCTAAGACTGCACGAGGAGAAGTACTTGTGCGGTGATGAAATGACCGGGAAGGCGCTGGAGATGCACGACAGCCTGGCGGACTGGGCCCGGATGACCCGGAAGGTTTACGAAGAGTACTCTTTGGCCTGTAGTCTGAAAGCTCACAAAGCCCCGGCCCCGTCGCCTATCGTCGAAGTTATCGCATCAGTTCCGGTTTCTGAATATGAGGTCACCATCGCACCGCCGGAGCCCGAGCTTGGCGTCCAGGTGGAAATTATCGCACCAGCGCCGGCCCCGCCAAGGAATGCCAAAGACCTGTTGCTGGCTATTTATCCCAAATACTCCGGAGAGCCTGATGACGGGACTTTCTCTCATGATCTCAACTTGGCCCAGCGACGCTTCATGCAGGCTTTCAAAGAGGCTAAGTGGGATAAAGACCGATTTGCCGCGGTGGTCGAGCGTCTGCCGTATGGCGACGACCGGATTGATTACATGGAAAAAGTGGTCGAAGGGAAAGCCAACCGTGACCGGCTGACACCGGATGAGTCCGTTCTCGTTCACAGGATGGCTCCCCGATATGTCAAAGCCTATAATTTCGCTTCAGCACTTTATGATCTGACGCTGACCAATCCCGCTCACTGGAAAGCCGGCGATCCGGATTTTCCAGCCCCGTCTCCGGCAAATAAAGCCCAAGTTTGTGCCGACATGAAAGAGGGAGAGCTCAATCACAAACATTTCCTAAGCGTCCCGGAGCATCCAAAGACAGGCAATCACGACTGGCATCGCCGGTGGGTTGGAATATATCAAAATGCACAGCGCCTCATCGGGTGCGACTGCCAAAGGAGTTAACCTTAATGGAATTTGAGAAATGCAAAAACACCGCCCCGGCCGCGCCGGCACCGTCGCCGGCAGTGGACCCTGCCGAGGTCGCCCGCGACGATTACATCGAGTACTACATGAAGGAGTATGGACACGCCGGACTTACGCCGAAAAAGTACCAAACCATCGCGTCCTTCGGCGTTGAATTCCACGGCAAAGGCAACGAGGTGCTTGACGCTAGGTTCAAATACGAGGGCTATCATTACCCCGCCCCGGCGCCGAAAGAGGGCTATAAAACCCGATTCGGACAGCGCCAGAAGGATTGGCGGCAGTTGAGTCTTGCCAAAGACTTATATGACGAAGCGGTTAAGATCAAGAAAGACAAAGGCAACATTGACACTACTCGAGCCAAAAGCGGCAGTATTCATGATCTTTCGCCATATGAAGAGCTGCTCTATATGACGGGTCTGTATTTTGCCTCCGGTCAGATCGGACTGGCCATTCTTTATGGCAACGCCGCCAATGCGGTAATGACGTTATTTGAACCTGAAAGACGTGATCCTGACCTGTCTCAGTTCTACCGGGAGCAATCCTGACAATGGCAGAGGCGCGTATCGGTAACGGACCGAAAAACGGTTGTGAGCACCATAACGACTGCGACAACTGCCCATTCCCGACCTGTTACGAAGGCCGGCGTGCTCCTCGACCGAATTCAAGGCGTAGGGCCAAAGCGTTGGCTCGAAACGGGCGTACCCCGGAACAGATAGCCCTTGAGATCGGAGTGTCATCCCGGACAGTTTACCGGTACCTGAAACCGTAACACGCTAGGCGTCCACAAACCGACCGCAGTGTCTACCAAGGCACTGCATTTTTTTATGTTCAAAATTCCCTCAAAAAAGACCTCCAACGGGTCGGATTACGTTCAAAACTCCCCTATTTTTGGCACACAGCGGCTGGAAATTTTGACAATAGCCTATTGACGTCACAGACAGCCTCTTTTAGCGTGGATATTAGGAGTAGTTGCTCAATTTAGAAAAACAGGAGGTTAATGCGATGGGTAAGAAAGGCGCTCGATGCGTGCAAATGGGACGCTCGAAAACCGGCAAGAAAGTCTGCCGGAAATTCGCCAAAAAGCGGTAACCAGTCCCCTGAATAGTCGCACGAAAGAGAGGATCGCAAAAAACATTATGGCAAAAATGAAAAACGGTGAATGCAAACGAACAAGAAAAGGCCGGAAATACTGCATGCGCGGTGGCAAAGTCCGGTTCGTAAAGGGGTAATCGACCATGATCCAAATGAAAGCAATCTCAGATTTTAAAGTTTTTGACCTGCCGGTCGGCGCAGTCGGCGTCGGTGCGGTTGTCGGTGGTGTCGGTGATGCCGTCGCCGGCGCAGCCCAGGGTGTCCTCCCGCAGGCTCCGGCCTGGGCCGTGAAACTCGGTCTGGCTTATGCCACCTATAAATTCGGCCCCAGCGTCATCGGTCGTGACGCCGCCAATCTCGGCGCCATGTTCCTGACCTATGACGGTGTTCAGGAAGTTGTCAACATCCGCGGCAACGTCCGCACTTTTACCAGCGGCATTCTGTCTAAACTACCACTGCCTAGGGTCGGTGTGGCCACCACGGTCACTCAGGCAGCTACTACTACCAATACCGCCGCGAGCGCCTTTTAGGAGGAATGAAAAATGCA
Source organism: Dehalogenimonas sp. (assembly GCA_050864255.1). Classification (GTDB taxonomy): domain Bacteria; phylum Chloroflexota; class Dehalococcoidia; order Dehalococcoidales; family Dehalococcoidaceae; genus Dehalogenimonas. Next base: position 756,391 of record JBOWAX010000001.1, on the reverse strand, counting down.
AACACAGATTAAACGCGTAACCGACGTCTCCACCTGGGCGGCGTCCTCAGATCTCTCAGCTCTGTCCCTGCCCCGTGAGGGCTTGATCACTGAGATCAAGATCCAGGCTAACCTGACCATGTCAGCAGCTTTGACCGCGGTCCAACCGGATGGCCTGTTTAGGGTAATTCAGAACCTCAAAATCGAGGGTGACGGCGGTCGCGCCTATCTTGGCATGAGCGGCGAGCAGATGGGTCGCCTGCTGGCGCTTTGGACGCTGTACGACTTCGGCACCCCGATGATCAATGTGCAGTCTGGCACGAGCGGCATTGTCACCTTCGTGTTCCACCCAGGCAGCAACCCAGCCGATCCGTTCGACATGAGCGCGGTGATTCCGGCCCGGGCCTTGTCCGAGTTCTTGGTGAAGCTGACCACGACCGCCAACTCTGTGGTCGACGACACCATCACTCTGGACTCCGGCTCCTTCCGGTACGAGGTCAACCATATCCTCGGCGTACCAATCACCGGCGACCTGATGTCTCCCATCGGCTCGTCCATGACCAAGACGCACACCGCCAACAAGTCGGACTTCTCCGAAGAGATCGATGTCCCGACCGGCAACTGGCTGCGCCGCATCTTTATGCTGGTGCAGGATGAAACCGCCACTCGGCCCGTCCGCAAGAATGACGAAGTCACCGGTATCAAGTTAAGCATCCCCGGCACCGGCCAGACGATCTTTGAGCAGACCTGGGAAGGTCTCAAAGCCTCTTCATTCCAGGGCAAGATTGCCGGGTATCCATTCCAGTTAGCCGATACCATTACCGGCCACATGAACCTGCCTGATGGTCTGGCAGTAATCGACCTGCGGAAATTCCGCGGCCGCGGCTTCCATCCGGTCTATGGCATGGACCTCCGCCAGACCCAGCAGGGCCGCGTGAAACTCGGTCTGACCATCGAGAACTACGCTGCAGGCGACGATACCATCATCTACTGGGATCAACTGCAGGCTATCAATCCGTCCTATGTAGGACGTTAATACGCTGCAGTCTTAAAGCACCGGGGCGGGAAAAGGCGATGAGCCTTCCGCCCCGCTTTAAATAGGAGGAGATTCGTGCAAATAGAAAGAAATACACCACTGACCGCAGGCCCACTTGACTGGCTTTCCAGGACAGATAACCAGCTAATTGAAATGCGCTCGATGTTGCAGCGTGCATTGGACAGGCCAGTTCTAAGCGGAAGTGATGCGACCTCATTGGAGATGCTTTACGGCATCGACGTGCCTACACTCTCTGACTTGCGAAAGAAGCTGGAATCAGGCGAATACTTCCCGTATCACACCTATACCATAGCAATGGATACAGCAAAGACGGACTTCGAGGTACTCCTTGAAGGTCGGTCACTAGCCGCCTGGACTGATGGTTCTTTCTCCGGTGTAGGTATCCGTTTAAATCACCCGAATGCGGATGTGTTGTATCTAGACCGATGGAACCCCATCAAGTTCCAGCCGTTTTGGAAAATCTACCTGACGCTCAGCGCGCAGCCAGGGAAAACTCTCCAGTTGTTCGCTGGTCGGACCGGATCGACGGTGCCGGAAAAGGGAACTGATTTGATCCAGCTGTTGGATGCCAATGGCGCGGTTGTATCGCCAATCGACGAGGCTACAACACCAGTTATACGTAATGTTGAAATGACACTAGCCGACACCGAATATTCCCAGGCGCTGGGTTCTCAGGTTAAACGCTTTGAAATCAAAACACGTGATGGGAGTGCCTTCCGTTTAGCGTTTCAGACAGGCAAAGTGGCGACTCCCACCAATCCATATTTAACTGTGCCAGCTAATAGTAGTTACTCAGAAGATGGTTTGAACTGTGCCTCAACCATATATTTTGCTTCTGGTGACGCGGGGAAAATTATCGAAATAGTAACTTGGGAGTAGAGTATGCCCATTAATCGTTTTCCTATAACAAATATACTGGAAATACCAGCCAGGGATCATGGGGATTTAACAGGCTTATCTGATGACGACCATTCAGCTCTTTACGCTCCGGTTGCCGAAGGTGTTACCAATGGCGATAGTCATAATCACGAGGGTGGTGATGGAGCCTCAATAACTGAAGGCGCGCTCGCGTTATCCGATGTAGTTACACTGGATGCTTCAACCTCCAAGCATGGTTTTGTGCCAAAACTGCCCAATGACGCCACCAAGTTTTTGAATGGGCTTGGCGCTTTTGCTGTCCCGGATGGGGGAGGAGCGACAGTCGCTGTAAAAGCCTCCGACCAAATTATTAACAACAGCGCCTCTTTAACGGCCGACGATGATTTATATTTCGCTATCGGGGCAAATGAGATTTGGGCCTTCCATTTTGTGATGCGGTACCGGTGTTCAAATACCACGCCTGACTTAAGGCATTTGCTCAATTGCCCTTCTGGAGCTACCAAAGCTTACGATTATATTGGCCTTGATCGTAGTGATACTTTTATATTTGTGTCCTCTTCAGGGGTTGTTCGCGAAAGCCGAGTCAATGGAGCGACGTACGGTGAAACTGCCCACTACATTGGCGTTGTTACAAACGGAGTCAACGCTGGAAATGTTTGGTTGTCGTGGGCGCAATGGACCGCGACCGCGGTCGATACCATCATGATGAAAGGCTCTTATGTTGTTGCCCATAAACTTAATTAGGAGTGATCAAACCCATGGAAATTAGCTACAACGGACTGTATGACCGAAAAACAAAGATAAAAGAAAATGAGGCCTTGAGCTTAAGGCTTATACACGATGATTTCGAGGCCGGATGGTCTCCAGGCAAAAAACCGGCCGGAATATTAATCTTTACCTCCGAAGAGCCGCCGACATCTCCAATCGAGAACCCTATCGTTTACCTGAAAACCAAACTTGCTATCGCTGAAGCTGAAATACTTTCTTTAAAGGGTGATGTGCTCGCTCTGAAATCAAGCACAAAGTAGAGTGAATTGTGTTTGAAGTAACACCTGAAATCGGTCTGTCCACCCTGTCGATCCTCGGCGGGCTAATGATCGCTGTGTGGAGGATCAGCGCCCTCATTAACGTTGTGCGCCGGGACGTGGCCATCAACTTTAAACAGCAGCAACACGAAAACGCCCGCCTCCGGGAAGAGCAAAAAGAGGATTACAACGACCTCCGGGAGCGGCTGAAATGCACCGACGGCGAGGTCAAAGAGGTGCACACCAAGGTCAATGATCTCACCGGTAGACTCGGCAAATTGGAGACGGTCGTCAGCCTGCGCAAGAGAGGGAGGCAAACGCCAAATGGCTAAATCAGAGCGAGTACTACTCGGTGCCGGACTTCTCGGTCTTGCTTACCTGTACCTGAACAAATCTGTTACATTGCCTGGTGGCGGTGATGGAGCTAATCCCCCAGGATGGGACGAAACCGAGGGCGGCACCAGGTCATCGATCACTCCCAAAGAATTCGCGACATGGGAAGAACGGCAGCAGTACTTCCTGAATTTACCGGAAGACCAACGTCCGCTATCGTACTTTACGAAGGAACCCATTGACCCGACGCAGCCTGCCGGTTCGCCGGCTAACCCGCTGTCGCCCCTGAAACCGTTTGGTGCCATCATCTCCTGGGAGGAGTGGTACGACATCAGGAACGTCCAGGCCACCGGCATTTCAAAGACTGAGTTTGTCGCCAAAGCCAAAGGCTGGCATTTGGGCTACACGCTGGAGCTTATCCGGACCCGGGGACAGGGCGGTGCCATCCAGGTGTACGACAGCGACTTCGAGGATTATTTCGGTGCCGACTGGCGGCTATGGCAACAGGCGCTCGGTTACGGCGGCACTGCCAACGCCAAGTTTGACGATGCTGGAAATTACATGCCTGACGGTTACACCGTGTACGACTTCCCGATTGATAATTCCGGCTATCAGGCGTGGATAAATGCCGGAAACTTCGGCGGTTATTATGACTGGCTGGCCACCGGCAAGGATGCAGAATATGCGGCGTACAAAACCGCCAATCTGGGTGGCATGGATTATCATCAATGGCAGACGGCCAATCGCCCCGGTTATACGGTCTACCGGACTCCTGACGGCGGATACACTGATTATTGGAACGGCCAGTATTATACCAACTGGCTGGAGACTGATAATCCGCTTCTGAGCGGAAATGGTAGCGGCGTTGGCGGGACTGGCGTGGTCCAACTGGTGCAGATATCAAACTTGCGTGTTTCCGCTACCTCTGTCCACCAGGGAGGCTTCACAACGGTGCGTTTCGAGATCACCAATCCCAATGGCTCGTCAGTCAATTATGATGTAGCCTTTATCGGCAACCTGACGAACAAGAGCTTCTCAGGCTCTCTAAACGCCTTCGAAACCGCGTCTAAATCATTCTCGCTGTCGGTGGACTTTACCGGTACCCGTTCGGCTTCGCTTGGAGGCCAGACAATATCAGTGACTGGCTTGGCCCCGGATGAACCGCCACCGCCGTGTCAGCCGACCGCGCAACCGGCGCCGTACCACGATACCGCAAACGGGCAATACATCCCGTATTACTGGAACACTTCGCAATGCATGTGGCTTCTGGATTACGCGTCAGCCTATGACGACGGCACCACGCCGCCACCCGATGAGCCACTGTATGCCTATGCCGACCTGCCGCAGCCGTACTCGAACTGCACCCAGCGCCAGCATGACGCTGCAGTCTATTTTGGCAAGTCATACAGCTACTATGCCTATGGCCAATGTCAGGAAGGAATTCCCCCGGTCGGTGCGTACATTACGACGTCATGCCATGGCGGGGGATTGTAATGTTCTGCCCGGCTTGTGGTATCTCGATGCAGCTCGTCGAACGGTGGTTTTCAGAGCATTCGCACCAGTGGATCACGTTGGCTGAGTGCCCTAAGTATCATTACTGGTGGCGGTACGATGACGAAGACTGGAAACCGTGTAAAACCAACGAGGTGACGGAATGGAGAAAATAATATCAGGATTAGCAATTCTGGCTGTTACAACGTTGACTGTAATCGGAATTGAATGGGGTGTGGTTACCGCAGACAACATCTGGATGCCAATTGGAACTATTGCGGCATTGGGTGGTGCGACTGTATGGGAGGCGTTCAAGACGAGGCGATGAATAATATTTACCAGTGGTTATGGACACGCATCGGGGGTCGCCCGTGGACATATATCATCCGCGACCTGTGGCACCAGTTTGAATTCGTCTGGATTGTCGGGCTGGTTAGCCTGGGCGTCTGGCTGGGACATCATTTTAACTGGCAATCAGTGATTACTGGATGGGTTATATTCAGCCTGGGTTTCGCAATGGGGCATTTCTTTTGGGGGACTGAGTATATTCCCAACCAGCAGGGAGGACAACATGACTGACTCACGATTGCCCACCAAGCCACAGACCATCGTTGTAAATACCGGTGGTACAAATTGGGTGACCGTGGTTATGCTCGGCGCTCTGGTGGTCGGTGGCTATATGGTCTTCAAGAAGTATTTCCCACTGGCGGACGTCGACGAGGGCGGTATTGCACCGGCAGACGCTGTGTTAGCCACAAAGAACGTCGATGTGGTCGTCAGTGACCCGCAGGCGCCGGTGACCGTCAATCTGGCCTTTACGATCGAACGCCAAGGCCGCCCCTTCCTGGGGCAAGGGTGGTACGCCGAGGTATTTGTCACTGATCAAACCGGCGCAACCCTCGCCTCACTGATCATTCCATCCCTTGTTGGTTGGGGCCTAGAGAATGACCCAACGCAGCAGGTATCCCGGAGTGAAACCATCGGCACTTTGCCGCTGGGAACGCATACCATAACCGCCAAGATCAAAGCCAGCGAATATCCTAGTATTTTAGGACAGGCCACCGGGCAATATGCCGTGCGCAATCTGTCGATGTCGGCGAATTCCGCCGGCGGTGGTGGTATTGGCCCCGGCACTGGTTACCGGATCACCATTGATCAGATCTCGGCTTTGCAAGGGCAATTGATACTCCAAGACAACCGTCTCTATACATCCGGGGAATCAGCGACGGTTGACGGAATCGGTGCCGGCTTTGGTCCGGCTCAATGGAAAGTCCAAGACTGGCGGGTGAACGGCACCATGTATCGGGTGGACATCAACACACAGAATCAACAATACACGGCTCCGGACGGAACGCCGGTCTATATCCAGAATTCGGTCAATTCCCTGAACAATAAGAGCCAAATCACCTTCAAGGTTTTCGGGCCGACCGTTGTTGGCGCCATATGTACTTTGTTTTAGATTGCGACCGGAATTGCCAATTCCCGGGCAATGGCAACCGGGGTACTTGCCTTTCCACTTGAGGTTTTCGTTACAGCAGGTGGAACTCTTGTCAGATCATAAATAGGTATACCGCTTTATATTTCGCGTAACTCGGTTTTCCGCTTATTCTAGGGGAGAAGAGTCTGGTTGATTCCCCGTTCTAGAATAAAACGCTCTATCCCCTTCTATCTCTCCATTATTTTCTAGATAATGACGAAATAGTTCATGTAGATAACGTTCACGTCCTGCAATTGCATATTCCTCAACCGCAGCCTGATTAATATACGATTGGAAAGTAAATAACCCCCGATATTCCGCATCACTTTGTCGCATTTTACTTAGTTTTTTTACTTGCCAATTAACCCTTCGAATAAGTTTTACAATGAATTCAGAGAATTCATTAAGCTTATCCTCTTGTTCTTGTTTTATTAACCACACTCCGAAGAGATATATTGAAACAGCAAGAGCCCGATTCTTTATATGAGAAATATTTTCTCCAAAAGCATCGTAGATGGTATCTAAATACTCCCGAATATTTTGGATATGTTGATTGTCTGTTTCAGAAAAAACCATTTTATCCTTAAAGAATAGTTGGAGGTCGTAATAACGAGAACGTGCATAGATTCCCCTTGTGCCAGGTGGTTGTGTTGCCCTCCCTGGGTCTTCATACTTAGAAAAATGGTTGTATACAATCTGCGCAGCAACCTGCTCTCTTGAGTATCTCCATTTGGGGATCTCTAATTGTTGGAAAAATTTGTGTAATGTAATACCTGATGTTGTATTAAAAATCGAATCCTTCATGTCACCAGCCATTGCATGTAGCTTTTCTCCTGCGTTGAGAGTTTTTCCAAATTGAAGTCGTTCGAAAAGGAGATTCAATTCGTTGATATCTGTGTTAATTTCAGTGATTATAACTACGTTAATTTCATGATTATCAATTTTTTGTTTATACTCAAGGCCAAAGGGATAATCGGAGTTTTCTAGGTCGGCGTAAGACAGTTCATTTAGCATATGTAACGCTTCATCTGCAGTGTCTGGATCGACTTCATTCGTGATTCGTATTTTAAAATTGAGATCCTTCTCAACCAACTTATCCTCATTTATACCAAGAAAAGACAGTAGAGCGTTTATTCGTTGACGACCATCGATGCATTCAAAACATGGGATATCATCAGTATCATCTGGCATTTCCGGGACATAAAAGTAAATGGACGCAATGTCAAATCCACGGATGATAGAATCGATTAGACGCTGTTTTGCTTGCCGATCCCAAACATTCGATTCTCGCTGGTACTCAGGGTAACTAATCTTGGTGGCTAAGCGTGCTAATTTTGAAACAGACCAACTACTATGAGTTTTCTTCATCTTGAATCCTCGTTTTCTAAGTACTGTTTGAAGAGATTCTTCTCGGTGTTTAGGGGAATTTTTTTGGTATTCCTGAGATACAGGCCTTTCGCAGTTAACCACTCTTGGAAAATATTTGAGACGGACGTAGGTTGTATTGTTTGAAACAATTTATCTCGTTCGAGGTCAGAATAATCCACCCAAGTACGATGGCATAGAGAATCAATAGATAGTAGATCTGCACAGTACGACGAAAAGTAATCTTCAAATGGAATATAATCAATATTAAGAAAAGGGAGAGAAATATACAAATGGTATGCTTGTTTTGGATAATCTAATAATTCTATTTTGAGATTAGAGACATTTCTCATTTTCTGGGCGTCATGAATGAGTGTTATTAATTGCCAGTCATTTCTATTAAGAGAACACCCAATTATTCTCAATACATCACACTTGAGTATTTCACGTGCGGTATTCCACAGTGAAGAAAAAGGGTAATCACTTTTATTTTTATTGGTACCAGGCGGTGCCCAAATGATGGGATCATCCAAGTTGTGATCTTCCTGTGTTGTTGAAGGTTCCTTAAGTTCTATTGGGTATTCTCCAACCCAATTGAAGGAACCATGTAATTTTAATAAGGGCATTGCAGAATTAATTGTAAATCGTGGTGTAGCTGATTTGTTGACGATTTCAAATCGATAATCGAACCCTCCATAGACATTTTGAAGTGCTCGCTCAATTAAATCATCATAATTGGTTGTCAATACCGCACAAATGGTTTCATCAAGTTCATCTAATTTATGCATATCAAACAACACAGAAAGCAAGCTAGTATGGAAAGAACAATTAGCCCCGTTCTTTTCAGGACACACAACTTGGTTAATTCGAGTTGTGATTTCTTTTCTGAACAGTCTCCTGAGTTCATGCGATACTTTATGATGTTTTTTTGCCACATCATGCTCATAAAGAGTAATAATTTGTTCTATGTCTATTTTTTTCCTTTGATTGTCTAATGCTAGTATGTTTATTATTTGCTTGAAATCGGGTTTGTCATCATCCAACTGCGACGGTATATCCCCTACAAAATCATCCATCAAGATACCCCGGCAGGCCCGATTCAGATATTTTATCTCTGCGTGGCTTGCGCCAGCCCCAAACAAATAAGCGACTTTAGTCATTTGTTTCCCATTGTACAATACTTTCGCGGGTAGGCATGCGTCCATAGGTTTTCATTTGTTGAGAACTGTTCCCACGATATCTTGCTACCCAAAGATCAACTGGTTTAAGTCCGGCCTGTTGTCCAATTTCCAAAAGTAATTCGTCAACTGGAATCATTGTACCTGCAAAGCGTACATTGCTTACTACAACAGCTACCCGGCCGTTAGATTTTAGCGATTTTTTTATCTCCTTAAGAACCATGAACATATCCGCAAAATAGCCCCTCATCATTGTATAAACTTGTGGATTATTGAATCCGTTGGCCAATGCTTGGTTTAATAGGGTGGTCAATTGAAATGGTTCATTGTATTCGTCAGGAAAGTATTGTTCACGTGCTTCAACATGGGAGCGCAAAGTCCGGTAGCGTAATCTTTTCAATTGGTCATTGTCAGCAAGGAAATGATAGGCTAATTCAAGGGAATATATCCTGGTGTAATCATGACGGTTGGGATATGGTGGGGAAGTGATGACCGCATCGTATTGGCGCGCAAGAGGCAGTTTCCTCGCATCTCCAAGTTCAGCAAAAGACAACGGCGGCTCTGGAAGTGTGTTGGTTTTGACATTGTCTAAGAATGACCTAAAACGATCAATAAATTTCCTTTCAAGTTCTTCGCATGACGCTTCTGATCTTTCAATAATCCTTAAAAAACCCCCTGATTTTGCCACTTTTGCTACACTCTCAAGTATACTTAATACTGCGAGCGTTGCTAGATTTCGGGTATCTAAATCCATAATTTTATCGATTCTTGATTTAATATGATGAAGCCACCGTTGAGTGTTTTCCCCAAAAGCTCTCCCATATATGGGGATTGTGGACGGTTCATAACCTTCGGCGAACGCGTGTTTGGATTCAATTAGAAGTTCAAGTGCGGCTTGGACGGTTTCAGCGTTGTAATTGCTCGTTTTCGCTCTTGTTAAAAATACTGCAAACGGTAGAATGTCATATCCTTGTGAATTGATGCCAGCGTTTTTACAGGTCAATAGAGTATTCCCACCACCACAAAAGGGGTCCAACACCCATGACCCCGAGGTTAAGCCAAAGTGCTCTAAAAGATTGAGGACGAGATCTTTTGAATAGCTGTGCTTATAGGGATACCAGTTATAAATGGGTGTATTTATATCTCGGCGTGGAGTTAAAAGTTTACCAAGTTCGCTTTTTTCAATCATGGCAGTCCTTTTACTGTCGGATTACTAGAGTGATGACTATAAATAACCCGCTAATGTAATCCGATTTTAGTTGATACAAATGGTCTTTGCAATAATCTGTACTTGTTTAGTTGATCAGTTACACATGCTTCAATCGATAAACCCTCATGGAAGACAGTTGTTGTTTTTATTTTTGTGCATTCAAATTTTGAAAAATTTTGGCCCCGGAACGGGGATGCTCCCTCTGGGCACTCGTATTCAGCACGATTGCTCACGTTTGCTAAATGTAACATTAGGGCTCTAGTGGTACAAAACACTTTCAAAGGTGTCAGGCCAACTTGAAAACTTTCACTTTTTCAAAATGCACAAACAAGGGGACTGGACATAATTAACGAAATATTTTAAGTCCTAAAAAAGTCATGACTGCCTTGTACTGCATCCCCTACGCATTTATAATGACCTGAGCCGAAAGGGCTTGGTTTTGGAGACGTGGTTGCCTCTGCCAATCCCCGGGGTGTTAACATTTGTCCCGTACCCATAGCTTGAGCTTGCAGGAGATCATAATGTCAGACACATCTCAAAACGGTCTCGGCGACGAACTCTTCGGTACTCGTCTAGGAGAAGCCCGCGAAACCTCTGGCCCCGTCAAGGGTGAATTCGTCGCTCCACCAGCCGATACAGAGGAAAGGGTGGAGGCGCTTCCCGACCAGGAGGAATTCTGGCGTCCACCGACCCGTTTCGGTTCCATTCCAGTTGAAAAAGTGCCGCTTGGTTGGGACGATCGCAGAGGTTTCTATAAAAATTATCCCCAGGTTATGTTGCCAACTCAGGTTGTTGAGCGCGTCAGCTTTGGGAATAAAGGACTTGAGCCGAATCGCCTATTTTGGGGAGACAATCTCCATGTTATGCGGCAACTTCCTTCCGAGAGCATTGACCTAATATACATAGATCCTCCTTTTTTTTCGGGAAAACAATACAATTGCATATTTGGCGATCTAAATGAACTCCGTTCATTCAGTGACATATGGGAAGACGGTATGCCTGGGTATTTGGTTTGGCTTAATGCACGGTTGTATGAAATGAAACGCTTGTTAAAAAAAACTGGCTCAATTTACGTCCATTTGGATTGGCATGCCTGCCATTATGTCAAAGTTGAAATGGATAAAATTTTTGGCAGTGGGGGATCTGATGGTAATGAGCAAGGCTTCAAAGCACACATTATCTGGAACTATTCTTGGGGTGTAAGAACTGAAAAAAAATGGAATCGAAAACATGACGATATTCTTTTTTATTCAAAGGGTAAACAGATAACATTTAATGCACAGGAGGTACTTGAAGACCGACAGCTATCGGAAAGTACCACAAAACGTCTTGAATATAGCGGAGCATTAATCCGTGATCACAATAAGCGTGGATCAAGCGAAAAGGCGCTACCAACGGATGTTTGGTATATCGCAACGATAAATGGGATGGCCAAGGAACGCATCGGGTATCCCACACAGAAACCCGAGGTTCTGGTCGAAAAAATCATTAGAGCTTCATCTAATGTTGGAGATGTGGTTGCAGATTTTTTTTGTGGCGGAGGCACGACTCCGGCAGTAGCCCAACGCTTGGGCCGACGCTGGATAGCGAGCGATCAATCCCGTGTTGCAGTGGCTCTGACTTCCGATAGGTTGTCAAAAGTAGCAGAACAGGTACCTTTAGAACAGGCCACCCCTTCTTTTCAAGTGCCTGACTTTACCGTTGAACATTGGGGGATCTACGAAGCAAAACGTTTAGCGAATACTCCACCAGAACAATTCATGCAATTTGTACTTCGTGCCTATGGTGCAGTGCCAGATACAACTGAGCCTGGTATTCATGGTCATAAAGGCGCGGTTCCTATATGGGTCGGATTACCGTCTCAGAAATCGTCGGTCACCCCTCAAGAAGTCATTGACTTTGCCAATGCGGTACGGAAAACTGCGCGTTACCAACAGGACAATTTACGTGACGGCATAATGTTAGCTTGGGCTTTTAAACCGGAAGCACTGCAAGTGGCGCAGAAACTTCGTGAGCAAGAGGCAACGGATTTACACTTTATTCGGTTGGATACGGTACGCATTGATTCACCCCAATTCCGCCAACATGTCAGTGTTCTTGACACTGGAAAAGGGGATTATTCCAGTTTCTTAACATTCGTTCTACCTCCCAAAGTTGAGGTGGGCTGGCGAAAAGTTAGCGGTAGGCAGTATAAATTTGACGTCAGCGAGACTGCTGTTTTGAATCCGGGCGGTAAAATCATCAATGTTCAATGGGATTTTGATTATGATGACATCTTTACCAGCACGGAGGGTTATTCATTTATCCGGACGAGTTCAAAAGCTCCGGTTTTACAGGTAGAATATGCCTTCCCATCTAGTGGTAGATACCGCATCGCCTGCAAAGTTCAGGACGATATCGGCGGCGAGGGCCTCTGGAATGGTTACATTGAGGTTGACTGATGTTTAATGAGTTTGCCAAATATGAAAGCGCCTTCAGAGCATGGTGTCAAGATGGCCACCATGGCACGTGCCCCGAGACGTGGCGTTACATTGATTACCTTAGTGATCCGCAGGATGATCAGAAACCCCGTCCTGGCACTTTATGGGAGCATCAATGGGAAGCCTTTTTGCGCGTGGTTTATGCTTATGAGGTTTTGGGTAAGGCTGACGTAGGTGCTCATGGGTTGTTATTGAATATCGTCACCGGAGGTGGCAAAACAGCAATTATTGCCGCTATCATCGCCTGGATGCGAATATGCCATTCCGCCCAAAAATTCCTTTTGCTTTGTCCCAACCTGATCGTACGAGACCGTCTTGAAGAGGATTTTGAAAACGGGAAGGTTTTCAAAGACCGTGACTTACTACCAGATTGGGCTATTACTCGCCCACAGGACTTTGTCTTAACCACTTTAGGGAGCGGTAAAGGGAGTGGCTGGGCTGACCTGCTCGGTGCCAACGTTATCCTGGGTAACATTCACCAGTTTTATCAGACAAACACGTCCGGACAAAGTAACCTTTCAGCCATGATGAACGGGCCCGACTTTGTGCTATTCAATGATGAAGCCCACAACTCGCCGGCAGAAGAATATACCGAGATCCTAAGGGTAGTTGAAAAGAAAGTTATGTTACGCGTGGACACTACAGCCACGCCAGACAGGGCTGACGGTAGGGCACCGGATAGCTCCATGATTTTTGAATACGATGTCAACAATGCCTTAGCTGACAGCATGATTGCCACGCCAGTTGTGTACCAACCGGACATTAAAACTGTTCAACTCACCTATACCGATGCTCTTACCGGCATCACAAAAAAAGTTGAGGAAATAGATTGGGATGATATTGATCGTAAGGGCTTAACAGCCACCCAATGGGTTACTGATGATAAGCCCATGCAACAGCAAATGTCCATAGCCTTAAAACGTCTTCAAGAACAAGAGATGCGGGCTAAAGGGCGTTATCAGCCAATCCTTTTCGTCGTGGCTGTGTGCAAGAAGGACGCCGAAAAAGCTGCTAAAACATTACAGGGATTTTTCAAGCTTAAAACTCTCCTTGTGACCGAAGACAGTGATGAGGCTGACAGACAAATGGCTCGGGAATTGGGACGCCAGAAAAAGACGAAAGAACCTTATAAGGCAGTTGTTAGCGTGCTGATGCTGCGCGAGGGCTGGGACGTACCTGAAGTAGGTATTATCTTACTTCTGCGTAAATTCACCAGTAAAGTCTATGGCCAGCAGGTCGTCGGTCGAGGTCTCAGGCGGGTACGCTTGGCCAGTGTCCCTACAGAAGAACCGCAGATATGTGCTGTGGTTGATCATCCCAAGCTGGAACACCAATGGCTTTGGGATATATTCAATTGCCGCGTTAGACCGAATGTTAGCACAGAAGAAATGTTTGATGAATCGGAGGACCTGCCTCCCCCACCTCCCCGCCAGGAGATTGTGAATCCTGAATCAATTATCGATGTCCCCAACGAACTTGAAGGCATTACAGACGATGATCAGTTTGAGGTGGAAATTGATACAAGCGCTACTCCGCTTGAAAACTGGCGCGAGGTACTGGCTGCTTTTTCGTATAACACTGAAACAGTGGAAATCACAAGCTTGGAAATGACAGGAGTCATCGGGCGTGAACTGGCAGGCAAGGGATGGAAGACAATAAGTCGCGCACCAGACATCGTAGCCTGCCCTGAATTTAAATATGAAATCCCGGATGACTCCGTTCGTGATGCCATTAAATGTGCAGTCTTGGATATAGCTGAGGAACTTTGTATTTTGGCAGGCTATGCGGCAGGTTTCAAGGGTGATCTTTATAGCGCACTTATGGCTCACATTAGGTTCAAATTCTTGGGTGACGCTTCGTTGGGTTTGGCTGAAAGGGACAAGCTTGACTATGCATGGAAAATGCTTCCTCAGGTTAGACACAAATTGGTAATAACGTCGGGGCTTATTGGAGGCATTATAGAATATGCAGATAAGTAAACATGAAATTTTCTGGAATCCTAAAAAAAGTCCTTATAATTTTGAAAAATATCAGTCCAGACTTGAGCAATGGATGATGGAACAGCTAGAAAACGATCCCACCGTTTTAAAATGGATGAAGCGCCATGGTATTACAATTCCTTGGATTGATGTTCAGAAACACCAACGCCGGTATTGGCCTGACTTTATCGTTGAGTACACTGATGGTCGAAAAGTTATTATGGAAATAAAGGATCCCTCGAGATTAGACACTGATGAGGTTAAGCGCAAACGCAAAGCGGCCGAGATTTGGTGTAAAAGGCGCGGTATGGAGTACATTCTGGCAACGATTGAATAGGTGTTGGGCCATCATTGGATAGCCTAATCCAATAAATCAGTAAACACTGATAATGTACTGGACGAGAAGCCAAGCTTTCCAGATATTCTACGAAAAAATGGAGACTGATCATGACTGATATTCTTTTTAATCGATCTGACCTCAGAGCAGTTATTGAAAGTCATGAAAAAAAATTGTATCAGCAAATCAATGAAATACCTGAAAATCAACTATTAAATACATCAGTTGATGATCTTTGTCTCTATTTCGTAGAAGAGTACACAATCAATGTTCCCATCCTTAACAGGGATGGCATTCAAATGGATTATGGCGACGTTGGGATAGATGTAAGCCGAAGGTCAGGATATGCGGTTTTTAGGGATAGACCGACATACGTCACCGGAACAATAATCACGTTCTATGTACCTTTTGAGGGAGACAAAGAGCTTTTCAAATGTAGGCCATCAACTTTTAATTACAACCCGCCTAGAGCAGATGTTCAAGACAATGAGTTGGTATTTCAGTATCAACGAACAATCTCCGAAATAGAAAAAATTGAAGCAGAGTTTAAACACGAGCTACAAGGTACAGAAGAGTATTTATCTTGGATAAAGAAGGATGTGACAGAGTTCAACAATGGGTTACCAACTAAAGCACATAGTTACATCGAAAAACGACGTGATAAAATACTCAAGGACCGTGGGCTTGTTGAGAAAATCGGGTTTCCTCTGAAGCGTAGCGAAGGGATTTCACAAACGTATATTGCCCCGCAAGTCAAACGAAAGATTACTCCACGATTGCCATCTACAGGTACTGCGCCCTTCGCTCCTGAACCAACATTGGATATGGCAGAGTACGATCATATTTTATCTGTGGTATCCAATATGGTGGTTGTGATGGAAAGAAGCCCGAGTGCGTTTAAGGGGATGAAAGAGGAGGACTTAAGACAGCATTTCCTTGTCCAACTCAACGGCCAATATGAAGGTCAAGCGACAGGCGAAACGTTCAATTTTAACGGCAAGACTGACATCCTTGTCCGTGTGGAAGACAAGAATATATTTGTTGCGGAGTGTAAATTTTGGGGCGGACCAGAAAAGCTAAAGGAAGCACTGGACCAACTCCTTGGATATGCCACTTGGCGTGATAGTAAGCTCGCTTTACTCGTGTTCAATAGAGACAGGGCCCTTTCTACCGTGCTTGAAAAGCTTCCTGAAGTATTCAAAGGGCACAAAAATTTCAAGCGAGAAGTCGATTATAAAAGCGAAACAGGATTCAGGTACATTTTCGGACACCTTGATGATTCGGGCAGGGAATTAACTCTTACCTGTTTGGTTTTTGAGGTGCCAGTATAATACGAATACCCCAAGAATACATTTAATCTTAGTATCCAAAAAAAGTCATTTTTCATTATTATCACACTTGGCTTGATTGTCACGTCTATTCTTATCTAATCGTATGATTCCATCATAATATCGGTAATTTTAGCGACTACACAATTCAACCCCCTCTGTTTCTGGTAGAGCCCGACTCCCCCCAGTCTCCACGTCCAATCTGATAATCATTAAGATCAAAATCTCATTTTTCATTTGGCAACGTTCTCCTTCAATTCTCTTTTCAGCCGTTTTTTAGCTGTCTTACCTAATCGCCACTTTTTGGCTGCGCCTTCCCATCCTAGCTTCCGACCGTCAAGGATGACCTCCGACCATTTACCACGGATGATCTTCCCCTCGCTCCCTGGTGCAATATCGTGCCCACAGTTGATGCAACTGGAAAACTCAGCGACAGGGTCGTTGACAAAACTCCCGCCACACCGGGGGCATCTCAAAAACTGGAGTCGGGGGTTCATTATATGACCTCAGGACTGTCCAGTGTTTTCTTTGTTACAAAACACCCCCCCCAAAATGGGTTGTTTTTAATCGTGGATGGGTCCCATAATTTGAATGTTGCTAAAGATGTGTTTTGTAACATATTCATCAACCGTCATCCCCTCGACCTCAGCAGCCCGGCTGAGTCTTTTATGCGCGAAACCGCGGCTCATTTTCAGCCCGGTTTCCTCCCGGATAATTTCAGCAGTTCTTGCCCACCGTCCACGCCCTTCACCTGCCTTATGGTAGGCGTTACAAACTTTAGCAACGTCTACTCCGGCAGGTCTGCGACCAAACACCTTACCCTCTTTCCGGGCAAGGGCTATTCCAGCGTTGACCCGCTCACGGATCTGATCTTTTTCAAATTGGGCAAAACCAGCATAGATGGTCAGCATCAGGTCGCCGGCCGGACCGGCAACCGATAACTCCGGCTGGGTGATAAGGTGCAGATCAATGCCCCAAGCTCGGAGCCGGCGGACCACAGTCAGCGCCATGACAGTGTCTCTGAAGACCCGGTCGAGTTTCCAGGCTAAAACGCCTTTAAACTTCCGGGTGGCGGCATGCTTCATCAATTTCACCCAAGACTCCCGGCGGACGAAATCGGCAGCGGATGCCTTATCGACATACTCCCCGATAATTTCATACCCCTGACGCTGGCAGTAATCCCTCATGGCACTCAGCTGAACTTCCGGGTTCTGGTCTTTATCCCGAGTACTGACCCGGGCGTATAAGGCTACTTTCATAAACAAAATCTCTTAATGCCGGCCATTGTGCTTTGAGTTTGCTTGTTTAGCTTGGCGGCACATTTACTCATTTCCGCCCCGCAATTATCTGCCGATAGTCCTGTGCGTCGATAACGACCACCACGCCTTCCCGCAGCCGGGAGGCGACACGCTGGCCAAGCATGCCCGGTTCACCGTTTAAGGTGAATACCGTCAGCCGTGCGTTTTCGTACCGTTCATCGATGATTGACTGTATTTTGGACCGGGCCCAATCGCTGGTCGATTCGGTGCCTAGATCGTCCATAATCAGGAGTGGGACTTTGCACAATAGATTTAGTTCCCTGTCAAAATCAGATGACGGTTGGTTAAAACATCGGCGTAAATCGTCCAGCATGCGCTCCGCCTGGATGTACCGCAAGTTGTATTTCAACTCTTCAACCCAATGCCACCCAATGGCTTGGGCGAGGTGGGTCTTACCGACACCGGGTGGACCTATGAGGGTCAGGAAGTGGTGACGACGCGTTTCCGGGAGGCAAAACATTTTGGCTGCGGAGAGTGCCTTCGAGGTTCCCTCGACTAGCTTGAACCCATCGAACGTCCGTGGTTTCGATGCAGGCAGACGCGCGAATTCAACGATCCGCTGCATCCTCGCCTCTCGTTCCCGCAGACAGTCCGGTTCGTGCTCCAGAGTGACGGGCGAATATGATGACGCGCCGCATATTTCACATTCCGCCTGAGGCTTCGCGTTTCTTAAGCTATCAACGGCTTTTTCAATCAGGTTTTTATCCATCAATCAACCCCCCATGCTTTTTTGAGTTCGGCACCTGTTGGCAGGTCATTCCAACGTGTCTTTGCCGGGCTGGCGCGGGATTTGGGTTTGCCGGATTTATATCCGTTGGTTTTCCAAGACTCCAGGACAGCGTTGATATACGCCGGTTTTCGTACGCCGGCGTTAACAGCCTCTTTGATGGCTTCCTGGATATGCTGTAACGGATGCTCACCGAGCCATTTTTTTATGCCGTCGGCGACAGTCGGGGTGAGAGCCCCGATTTCGCTTTCGTAAAATTTGAAAATATCACCTGATTCATTTTCTTGAAAGGCGGCAGCAGCTGTTTCCTCGCGCGCGCTTGCGCGCGTTACCGCATTGGATTCGGATTGGATTGGATTGGATTGGATTACGGGGACATTTGTAATCAGTTGATTGCAATTGATATCAGATGATTTCATTTGCTGGGAATTGCTATCAGGTGCTGGATATTTACTTCTTTTTGCCCTGACTTGTTGGTGGTCTGCCCAGGTAACTAATTCAAGGTATGGCTTGCCGTCGACTTCATAGATGCGGGTTAATCCTGCTTCTTCGGTATCCCGCAGCCACTTAAACACCTCGTCGTCATTTATCCTGTCGATTTTAAGCGGGTATAGCTTGGCCCGGAGTATTTGCGGCCGGGCATCCATGCGGCCGAAATCATCACAGCTGATGATTAGCCGGTAGAAGAAAACCTCTGCTTCAGGGGATAGGCTCTCTATCTCTGATGAGGTGCAGATCGAGTCTTTAAGGATTCGGTTTGGCATCCAACAACCTCTCCAATCCAGCCTTGAGGATCACGTTTAGATGGTCATGCTGCAACAGGTCAATAAACTCCCTGAGTTTGGCCCTTGGCGGCTCAGGCAGGTGGTTATGGTAGTTATCGGCGCCTATGAAGATATAATCCGGCTCAATCGTTGCCAGCCAGAAAGCGAACACCGTCGGACTGAAGTCCATGATCGGTTCGATTGAGACCATCAAGTCGCGCCCGTATTTGAGTCGGAGGGTCGCCATTGCCTCGAAACGCTGGATTGGGGCCGGAACCTTGCTGAATGGAACCCGGCAGGTGGTCTCTAGTGTGGTTCCCAGCCAGCAGTTCTGCGGAAACACCTGGCGGCCGTGTTTTTCGATGAGATTTACAAACATCTGCGGGTTTTTAGATTGCATATAGAAATTTACCTTCGGGCGGGTCCTGATCCGCTCAATAACCCGGAGTATGTTAGCCTCCGGCTGACAGGCTATGTCACCCATATAGCCGATAAAGACCCACTCACCGGGGTGGAATGCCTTGCGCATTTCCCTCTCAGAAAATCCCGGCTTCATCCCATTGGCATACTTGGGAGTGTTCCGGAGCCGGTTTTCTACCAATAACCGAACGCTGCAATATTTGCAGTTGAAATGACAACCATGCACGACGTTCCAGGTCTTCATCCGTTTGCCGTCTATTTGAAACATTCTGCTTCTACCCATTGTTAGTAAGCTATCTCGCGTTCCACCGCCTTAAGAAAACGCTTCAGCCCCTCGGCGGAAAATTCGCTCGGCGGTAGAGACGAGTCAAAGTCATCAATGTCCGCATCAATATGGCAGTTTTTCTTGAACCAACGCTTGACTTGATAGTTACGGATGTCGAGTTGACCGATTTTCATTTTGGCCTTGTCCCATAATTCGATAAGTTCTTTTTCGGTAACCCCATCTTCGAGGCAGACCTTCTTTCTGTCTGGGGCGACATCTTTGTTTTGTTCCCTTATGGTTCCTAGCCAAATAACTACACTCACTCCTTCAATCGGCATTGCCTACCTCCTCGAGTTCGATTCCTTGTGACCTAGCCTTATCTTTCAGATATACCTGAGCGATCATGCGGGCGAGTATCTGCAAGCCGTTGTGCATAACCTTATCTTCAGCTTCGGTCGTCATCACCGTTTTCCTGAATGATGAATAAGTCGTCGAACGAACAGCCTTTGAAGTATTCCAGGAGTGTCTGGCGGAAAGCGGCTGTCGGGGCTTGTTTGCCATTCAAAATACGGGAGAGATAACTTGGCGAAAGGCCGATTTGCCGGGCCAGGATTTTACGCGAAAGATTGCGGCGAAGCATGGCCTTTTCGAGGAAGTCATGGTTCAAAATGACCTTCAACATGTGACACTCCTGAAATAAAAAGTAGGCACAATAATAAAACAATAACCCCCGCCGGTCAATGCCTGAATGTCATTACTGGTGAACAATACTTGTCATTTTCTCGCCATATAATTGTTGCAAGCATGACCGATGTGTGTTAGTATTGTGAACAAGGAGGTAGTATGCCAGATTTCGCAGGATATATTAGACAGTTACGACAGAATCAACGCTTATCCCTAAGGGATGTCGCTCAGAAAACCGGTATCTCTTACTCGTACCTCGCTCAAATCGAACAGGGACGAAGAAACCCGCCTGGGCCTGATTTCATGAAACGCCTGGCACCGATTTACGAGGTGACACTGAAGGACCTTCTGAGGGCGGCGGGTTATCTTGAGGAAAACGCCGAATCATCTCTAAGCGACGAACAGGAAGTGGAGATGGCCTTCAATTACGTCATGAATGACCCCCGCTATAAGTCCGGCACCCGTATGACCGGAGAGTTGACGATTGAAGTCAAGCGCTTCATCGTCGAGATGTATGAGAAGGCTACCGGAAAGAAGTTGATGCCAGGGCCCGGAGCGTGATAGGACTCGATTTCTTCGAGGAATTTTGCGATCACCTGATTAGGAAATACGGTGACCCCAGGGCTTCGACAGAGGATCAAAAAGCAGAAGAGTTCACGCAGATGTATTTTCGGGATCTTCCGATCAACCTGAGGTCAATCATGGCGATAACTCCGTGCTTGAATATTAAACTTAAAGGCTTGGAGAAAATGCCGCGACACGTTAGGGGCTATCATGAACTATGCGGCGAGGATAAATATGTCTACTATCGGCAGGACGACACCCCCAGCGGCATCCAGAACACCATACTCCATGAGATACGAGAGATGATGGAAACATTGTTTACCGTAGTAAAACCCGAATACCAACCACTGAAGACGAGTGCCCGCCATATTGCCGCTAACCGGTTTGCATCGGCGGTTTTACTGCCTGAAGAGAAGTTCCGAGATAGGGTCTACGAGACAGGGCTTGATGTTATTGCTCTTTCCCGGATTTTCTCAAAAAGCTGTTCCCAAGTACTTCTTCGTATGGGCGAAGTACTTCAAAGCCGACTATTCTTTTATGGCGCGCTGTACGAGTCTAACTCCTCTGATGGCAGTGAATGGGCGGTCACCTATTGGACCGGCTGTCACAATGAGGATAGCGAATCAAACATTTATGGCCTTGACTGGCTGTTTCCAAAAAAGGGCCGAGTCGCACTTCCCGGCTCTTTGGTCGATCATGCTGTCAAGGAGCGAAGGCCACAGCTTGTGAAACGTATCACTCTGTCTTTAAATTCTCAACCCGGCAAGTATGAATTGGCCGCAATCGCCAGTCCCCAAGTCCGCAAAGGCGCCGAAGTAGAAAAGGTGGCGCTCATCGTGTTACAGACGCGCGACATGCACTTGATCAAGCCCCAAATAGATGCTCTGAAGCCCGCGATAACGGGAGACTTCCACCGGCATATTTAGGAGGATAAAGACATGAGCACTGACCTCAAAAATGCGGCAGTTTACGCCAGAGTATCCTCGGAAAAACAAGCTGAGAAGGACCTCTCCATTCCCGCCCAACTAAAGGCGCTCAAGAGATTCGCGCTGCAGAGAGGCTGGGATATCGTCGCAGAGTTTGTTGATGAAGCTGAAAGTGCCCGAAGTGCTAACCGGCCAGCGTTCCAGAAAATGATCGCCGCAGCTAAAAAGAAGGAACAACCATTCGACATCATTCTGGTATGGAAACTGTCCAGATTCGCCCGCAACAGGGAAGACTCCATTATCTACAAGTCGCTTCTTAAAAAAAGGGGAATCTCTGTCGTATCCATAAACGAACAGATCGATGACAGCGCTTCTGGACGGCTTCTTGAGGGGATGATAGAGGTTATCGATGAATTTTACTCCGCCAATCTCGCCCAGGACACCATGCGAGGCATGAAAGAAAATGTTAACCGAGGCTATTGTAACGGCGGGAATATCCCTTATGGCTATCGTTCGGTGAAAGTTGCAGTCGGGGCCTCAATGAAAACCAAGCTCGAACCCGATGAAGTCGAAGCGCAGGTGGTTAAACGAGCCTTCCGTCTTTCGCTCGAAGGAAATGGAGCCAAGGAAATCGCCCGACAGCTGAATACTAGTGGTTTCAGGACACGCGCTGGAAAACTGCTCTCAACGACCGTTGTCAATTTCTGGTTACGAAATCCCGTTTACAAGGGCACTCTCGCTTGGAACCGCAATGATAAAACTGGCGACAGAGCGCTGAGAAAACCAGCCGGTGAGTTGATATTGGTTCCAAACGCCCATCGGGCGATTGTTTCCGAGGACGATTTTGAGGTAGTCCAAGCATTGCTGACTGACCGGCGGCCCGTAGTGAGACATCCTCGATCCATCGCCAGCCCGTTTCTTCTGAGTGGCTTCTGTTTCTGTGGTAAATGCGGAGCTGCTCTCATTGGAACAGCGGCGAAGTCCGGTAAATATCAATACTATGAGTGTAACTCCCACTTCAAGATCGGAAAAGAGAGTTGTAGCGGCATCAGGATTAGCAAGGCCAAATTTGAGAGTTTTATCATATCCAGACTAAGGAATAACGTACTCACGGAAGAACATATTGTTGAACTGGTTCGCCTTCTCAACAGTGAGCTCATTGAAACCACTAGCCACCATGAAAAGGAGCTTGAGCAAACTGAAACACAGTTATTCCAGGCGAGCAATAAGCTTACGAAGTTATACCAGGCCTTGGAAAGCGGCAAACTCGACCTCGATGACCTAGCTCCAAGGATCAAGGAACTGAGGTCAAGCCAGCAAGATTTACAACGGCAGCGCGACCTTCTGATTCAAAAAATTGAATTCAAGGAACCGGACGAATTGGATCCTCTGGTCGTGATGAGATACGCGGATGAGATTAAGAGGGTGTTTGAAGAATCGGAGCTGCTTCAACAGAAAGCCTTTATGAGGACATTCCTCAAACGGGTTGAAGTTGATCTGGAGAAGGTGACAATAGACTACACCATTCCTCTGCCAATAGAAAAAAGTAGAACTTCCGCGAGGGAAGTTCTACATATTAACCAAGATGGTAGCGGGGATAGGATTCGAACCTATGACCTTCGGGTTATGAGCCCGACGAGCTGCCACTGCTCCACCCCGCGTCAGACAAGTTGCCATTATCCCACTTAATAGCCATCGGTGTCAACCATGTCGGTATCTGATGATAGGTCAATCGCCGTTTTCATACAGTCCTTTAGCTTTGTTTTGTTGGATTATCCGGTAGAATTCGGCATTCACGTCAGCCCCTTTCTCCCGCAAAACCCGTTCCGTCATTTCTACGGCGTGGGCCAGGTCCAAAAACTCATGCAGCCATTTATCGTGGTTCTCCGGGTCTTTTTCATAGGCGATGGCAAATTCTCGGTATTCCTCGGAAATCTTGTTGAACTGGTGCTCCGGGGTGAAATGTCCGCGGACGCGCGGGAACTTGAATATCTGTTTTACGGCGCTGAAGTGGCGTTGAAAGATATATTTGTCCACATACCAGAATACTGAAGCCAGAATTAACTGGTTAATCAGGAAGGCGGGAAAGGTGGGTATGCCTATTTTGTCGGCGATGATAACCTGCATGATCGCGCCGGCGATACCGGATAACAATATCCAACGGCCAAAGACGTACACGAACCATTCTCTTGAAAACACAGCTGTTCCTCCGGTGTTAAAAATAAACAACCGCCTGAGCGGTTTTTGCCCAGGCGGTCGGCTGTTGTTGAGAACCGCGCTCCATGTGGTCAATTCCACTTCCGCCAGTCGCGTGGTCACTTCATTTGTTTGTCTAAATATAAACCCGCTATGAAATGCTGTCAACGTTTATTTTGACACAGTACAGACTATGGGGGACAATTATCATATATCACAGTAAAGGAGTTAATACATGGCTAAAATTCAGGTTGCAGGCACCGCTAAAGGCGATATTATGCTTTTTGCCTTATCCACCTGCGTCTGGTGCGGCAAGACTAAGAAGCTATTGGACGAATTAGGGGTAGCTTATTCCTATGAAGATGTTGACCTGCTACATGGTGATGAGCGGGCGGCGGCGGTAAAGGAATTAACCGTTTGGAATCCGGCCAGCTCCTTTCCTACGTTGGTTATTAACGGTAAAGAGGCTATTGTAGGTTTCAAAGAGGATCAGATAAGACAGGCCTTAGAATGAAAGATTATCAGGTTAACGCAGGTGCCGTTGATCATCTTTATCAGAAACTGGATGCCGATGCTGAGGATGGAGGATATCACCTGAACCCGGATATCCCGTTCACCAAGTCACTAGTAGAAGGGTTGTTGGTTAATACAGACCGGTACGGATATCAGGCCTGCCCATGCCGATTGGCTTCCGGTGAAAAAGCCGAAGACTTGGATATCATCTGCCCCTGTGATTACCGCGATCCTGATATCAGTGAGTACGGTGCCTGTTTCTGTGGGTTGTATGTTAACACAGCAATTAAACAAGGGAAACAGACCGTCCAACCGGTACCCGAAAGGAGAGGTCAAGAGATGACAGAAGCAAAAGAACCCGCCGGGGGTGTTTCCATTAAGCTATCTCAGCCGGTATGGCGGTGTAAGGTGTGCGGCTATCTGAGCGCTCGGCCGGAGCCGCCGGATAATTGCCCCATATGCAAAGTACCCAAGGAACGATTTGAACGATTTATCTAGGCTTATTTATTCTTCATCCGTGCTATCTCACGGTCAATTTCCCGCCGTTCCCAGTCAGTTTGGCGGTCAAAGACCCAGACACTCAGGAAGTGGAAGGTCAGGCCGATTCCCCAGCCGAAAAGTGGCCAGATAAACCACGGATAACCGGCGCCGCTCATCATCCAGATGAGTAAAATGGCGGTATTGACCACGATATAGGTCAGCAGGTGGACAAAAAAATCCTTCTTCTCTTTTACGTGCTTGACTGCCTGTTCGTAAATTTCCTTTTCAGATAGTTCCTGAACCATTGAGACTCCTCCATTTTGGGCGTGTTAAGAAAATATTGTAGCATAAGCAGGATAGATGGCAAGCCTTTCTTGGTATTATTTTTGGTACAATACAGTTATAGGAAGTATGAAGATGCCCATTATGTTGAAACTAGCACTCCTGAGTCTTGTTGCCGTCACCCTGGCGACAGGGTGTAGTTTGGGGAATAGCCCCGCGCAAAAGGAACTGAACGCTGCAAGGAAACTGTGGGTTTCAGCGAATATTGAAGATTATCAATTCGAACTCCGAGTTAGTTGTTTCTGTCCACAAGAGATCGTTCAACCGGTATTGATCAATGTGGTTGACAGTGTCGCAGTCGCTCTGGTTTATGCTGATAACGATAGTCCGGTTACTACGGAATTTTTCGCGCGCTCTGATACTGTAGATAAGCTTTTTGAGATTATCCAAGAAGCAATCAACTCTGAGGCAGACAGTCTGAAAGTGACCTATGATAAGAATTTGGGTTACCCTGTATCTGTCATTATTGATCAAATAGCTGAAGCAGTTGATGAAGAAATTTCCTATTTTGTGAGCAACCTTACGCCGTTAAGTTGACGCTTTAGAATCCCAAAAGTTAATATCCAACCAGTAACATAGTGTGTTTCACTTCTAGGAATTAAACATAGAAGATATAAATACCTTATCAAGGGTACTGAAATCAAGAATTCAAGTTCTGAAGACTGAAATTAGTCCCAAAGAGCAGAAGAAACTTCGGCTGGAGGTAGTCCTCCGAGTGGCCAAGAGGATTGAGTTATTTTCGGCAAGTTGCAGTTTTTGTTCCGATAATGGTGAGGAGTATATATCCGGTTTAATATCTTCATTGAACTCATATGGCGGTCAATGGCAAAGGAATAACTGGAAAAACTACAGCCAATCTCTTGATCACATTGTCAAACATCTGAAGGAAGTTCATCACCTTAGCGAAGAAGGCGAGTACACCGGCATGTGGATGGCTTTAGGTACCGGTATTGGAGTTGCCTTGGGTGCTGCCATCGATAATGTCGGGGCCGGCATCGCGATTGGAGTTGGAATAGGACTTGCCATTGGGTCCTTGCTGGAAGCGGGTGCCCGCAAACAAAGCCGCATGTTGTAATTGTTCTTTACACCCTTCCGACTGAATGCGTATAATGACATACACAGTTGTGATGGGGGCCAGTTATGCTCAAACAAGAAATTCTGAAGATTTTAGAGACCGACGCGCGAGCCAATCCCGATAACATTGCCCGTATGACCGGCGGTAGTATTGACGAGATTAAACAAATTATCAAAGATGCCGAGGATGACCGGACCATTGTCCGCTACAAGACGGTAGTTAATTGGGAGAAGGTTTCCAACGAACGTGTTGAGGCCATTATTGAGGTCCGCGTGGTACCCCAACGGGATACTGGGTTTGACTCCATCGCAGAACGTATATACCGTTTTCCAGAAGCCCGTACGGTTTACCTGATGTCCGGGACCTACGACTTGGCGGTACTGGTTACCGGAAAGACGATGCACCAGGTGGCCAATTTTGTATCCCAGAAACTGTCTCAAATTGACGGAGTGACGGGAACAACCACTCATTTCATGCTCAAACGTTATAAAGAAGATGGGGAAATCCTAGCCGGCAGTGAAGAAGTGCAGCGGCAGCAGGTAGTTCTCTAAAAAGTAATAAACATGTCTATTAAAGCTGATTTAGAATATTCAAGAACCTCCCAAAGGGTTAAGGCGATCAAACCTTCCGGTATTCGGAAATTTTTTGACCTCCTGTCCGGCATGGAAGGCGCCATTTCGCTTGGCGTAGGTGAGCCGGATTACGCTACGCCATGGCATATTCGGGAGGCAGCCATTTTTGCTTTGGAGCATGGCCGCACCATGTACACCAGCAACTCCGGTACTCCGGAACTACGACGTGAGATTGCCTTATACCTGAACCGGGTTCATGACCTGGATTATGATTGGAAGAGTGAGCTTTTGGTGACGGTGGGTGTCAGCGAGGGACTGGACCTGGCTGCCCGCGCGATACTGGATCCCGGCGATGAAGTTATAGTGCCTGATCCCTGCTATGTGTCTTATGCCTCCTGTATTACGCTGGCAGGTGGGGTGCCGGTATCGGTACCCACGTATGAAGAACAATCATTTGAGCTTAACCCCATGGATGTCGCCCGTCATATTACGCCTAAGACCAAGGCGATTTTGCTGGGATATCCGGCTAATCCCACCGGAGCCATCATGCCTGAGAGTAAACTGGCCGAAATCGCCATTCTAGCTGAACGCCATGACCTTATTGTCATTTCTGACGAGATATATAATCGACTGACCTACGGTGTCACCGTACCTTCATTTGCCAGTATGCCCGGTATGAAAGAGCGGACCGTCTTGCTCAACGGTGTTTCTAAATGCTATTCCATGACTGGTTGGCGCATCGGTTATACGGCCGGTCCGCAGGAAATCATCGCTGCAATGACCAAGATTCATCAGTATTCTATGCTTTGCGCCTCCTCAATGGGGCAGGCGGCAGCTACTGAAGCGCTCAAGAATGGGGAAGAAGATATTCAAGCCATGGTGGAGGACTATAACCGTCGCCGCATGGTGATGGTTTCCGGTTTTAATGCTCTCGGCCTGTCATGCTTTGAACCGCGTGGCGCTTTCTATGCTTTTCCTTCCATAAAGCGTACAGGTTTGTCATCGGACGAATTCGCCGAGAAGCTACTGAAGGAAGAAAAAGTAGCTGCAGTACCGGGTACCGCTTTTGGTGAACAGGGCGAAGGGTATCTCCGCTGTTGCTACGCTACTTCTCTGTCTCAAATTGAGGAAGCCCTGGAGCGAATCGAGCGGTTTCTAAGCCGCTTGTAGGCGGTTTCGTCTGATAAAGCCCCAGAAGCGTGAGGCATCCTTCCGTTTCAATAGCGTTAGTGTTGACTAATTTCCCAAAATGCCTGCAAAACCTTTTAACATGCAGCGCCCGTACGCTGCACTCGACTATCGAGGAGGCTTTTATTTTAGATGGGGTAGGTGAGGCGGACTAGCTTTATAAAATCACCGTCCGATTCCCGTGGACGAAAACTCGGCTGGCGATATAGAGTTTTACTCCTTCAGACAGTACCCGTTTTTCAATGTCTCGGCCCTTGGTTATAAGGTCGCCAACGTTGTCCTGATGAGATATTTGCAGGGTCGACTGGTGAATGATCGGCCCCTTATCCAAGTCTGCAGTAGCGAAGTGTGCTGTTGCGCCGATGATCTTAACTCCCCGTTCAAATGCCTTATGGTACGGTTTGGCGCCTTCAAAAGCCGGCAGCGTTGAGTGATGGATATTGATGACACGGTTTCGGTAACGATTCAGGAAATCCGAACTGAGTACTTGCATATAGCGGGCCATGACGATGAAATCAACCTCAGCCCTATCAAGTAGCTCAAATTCCTGTTTCTCGGCCTCTGCTTTGGTATCGGTAGTTTTGGGGACATAATGATAGGCGATGCCGAAAAAGTCGGCGATATACCTCAAGTCTTCATGATTGCTGATAATCAGCGGTATCCGGCAGTTTAGTTCTCCGGCCTTATGCCTCAGTAAGAGATCCCACAGGCAGTGGTCAAATTTGGAAACCATGATTGCCATTTTGGGCTGTTCTTCGGAGAAATAGAGCTCCCAGTTACCACCGAAACCGCCCTCCGCTGCTAGATTCTTTACGGCAGTGCTGACAGATGCACCCTGAATAGAAAATTTGGATATATCCCATTCCACCCGCATAAAAAAGGTATTGGTGTCGCGGTCAACGAATTCATCTAAGGTAATGATGTTGCCGCCATGACCGGAGATAAAACCGGAAACTGCGGCAATAAGGCCTTTTTTATCCTGGCAACTAACCTTGAGAATAGCGGTACTCATAAAGCTTTTCAGCAGCCGCTTACAGCAAGCCCATCCTTTGCTTGACCTCGGTGATGGTTACCTTAGCTATCGCTTGGGCCTTGGTTGCCCCTTCCCGGATGACTTTATCCACATAGGCCTGATCTGCTGATATTTCGGCCCGGCGGGTGCGCAATGGTGTCAGGTATTCGTTGATGGCCGCCCCAAGTTGTTTCTTGCAGTCCACGCAGCCGCGGGAAGCGCCGCGACATTCGGAGGCGATATAGTCAATTATCGTGGGGCTGAAATGACAGTGGAGTTTATAGACATTGCAGACCTCTGGATGGCCCGGGTCTGAACGCAGTCGTCGGGCTGGGTCGGTGACGGCGCTCATCACCTTTTTCAGCGTTTCTTCCGCAGTTGCTGCCAGTTCAATATGATTATTGAGTGACTTGCTCATCTTGTCTCGTCCGTCCAGACCGACCACCATAGGAAAATTAGTCAGCTTGCCCTGGGGCTCAGGGAAAGTAGGTCCGAAATGTTCGTTAAAACGCCGAACGATTTCCCGCGCCAATTCCAAGTGAGGTAACTGATCCTCGCCGACCGGGATGGCTTCGGCCTTATAAAGTACGATGTCGGCGGTCATCAATACCGGATAACCTACCAGACCGTAGTTGACGTTGTGGGGCTGCAACCGTACCTTTTCCTTGAAGGTGGGTACCCGCATCAGCCAGGAAAGAGGTGTGGCCATTCCCAGCAGAGTGAAAAGTTCAGTTACCTCCGGTACGTGGGACTGAACGAATAGGATGCATTTATCGGGATCAAGACCGGCGGCCAGCAGATCAATGATCTGCTCCCGAACGTTATCTTTCAATAAATGAGTGTCTTCCAATGTAGTCAGAGCATGGATATCCACTACGCTGTAAATACAGTCATATTCATCCTGCATGGTAACGTAGTTCTGGACCGCACCCAGATAATTACCCAAATGAATCCGGCCAGTAGGGCGGATGCCGGAAAATACACGTTTTTTCATGAATTGTTAGTTCTCCTTGACGAAGAGCCATTGTAGCATAGCCTTAACATGCCCTCAAATGAGCGATATGCGACGTAACGTAAGATATTGACACTAACGTTATACCAAGGTAAAATCAGTCACAATGGTTGAAACAAATTTCAATTCAGTTGTTTATCAGGTTAGCGAGGTGGCCCGGCGTGCCGGGGTCAGTGTCCGCACAGTTCGTTTTTATGAAGAAAAAGGACTGTTGGAAACACCTCAGCGCACCTCCGGCGGTATGCGTCTATTTGATGATCGTGATGTCAGTAGGGTCAAACTTATCCGGCGCTTGCGCAATGTTGGGCTTGACCTCGAAGAAATCCTAGGCGCTATTACCGGTGATGGCACCGACCGCCGGGAACGGGTTGAGCATACTCTTGAAGTTTTGCTTCTGGAAGCTGAACGCAGCCGTAATCGCATAGCAGAACTCCAGCGGGAAAGCGAAGAAAGGGAGGCTTTAGTCTCCATGGTTTCGCAGTGTGTCAATTGTGATGCTGAAGAATGCCCCACAGAATGTCCGCCCCAACAACACGTAATCTAAATTTAAGGAGTTATATTTTATGGGTGCAATTGTTATCTCTTATCAATCATTCACTGGTAGCTGCAAGTCGCTGGCTGAAGCCGTCGCTGAGGGTGTTGGGCAGGCCGGTGGTAAAGCCGAGGTCAAGAACATCACCGAAACAAAGGCGGCAGACCTGTCTAACGCTGATGCCTTTATCTTGCTGACCACCCAACCTTTTCAGTCATTGGCCGGCGACACCAAGAAATTTTTTGAGATGGTCTGGCCTGCTCGGGAAGAGGTTAAAAAAGGCTTGACATTCGCCGCTATCATTTGTCATGCCAACGAGGCTGCTGACTCCTCTGCCGCGCTGGATAAATTTGCAACCTACCTGGGTTGGAAAAAGTTCGGCGATTGGGTACTGGCAGCACCGTCAGAACTGGAAAAGGGTAAAATCAGCGCCAGGCAGTTGGGCATTGCGGTTGCTCAAGGCGGCTAGTCGCTGGGACAATTGAATATCTGATGCTGGAGGTGTTTTGAAACACCTCCAGCTTTTATTAGTAAGATTTTTAGCAGTCTATGCAGGAATCAATGCCAAGAGGGGTGCAGCCAAGTCAATGGGCACGAATAAATAGATGCCAGTTGCCTCGGCCAGAGAAGCCAATCCGATGACTTTGCCGTCCAGAGTGAACAGCCCGCCACCGCCGCTACCGGGGGCAATGGGCACTTCACCTTGGATGAAATAGAAATCAGTTGTCGTACGTAGGGCTGAGACGATGCCATAGGTGAAACTGGCCGGACCGGGCAGTTCATCATTCAACGGGTAACCGGCGGCAATGACCGCCTCGCCGGTCTGCACCGAAGACATGGTGCCCGGCTCGGCCACCAGCAAGTCGGTCCGGCCGGTGTTCATTTTGAGCAGCGCCAGATTGGCGGCAGTGTCCGTTTGAACGATTGAGGCGGTAAATTGCTCTCCTGTATTAAGGGTAACTCGGATGGAATTGGCGTTGTCCACGTTATGCAACACAGTCAAAACATATCCGTCGGCACTGACAATGATTCCGGAGGCGAAGCCGCGTAGCCCCTGACCGGTGGCATTGATCAATACGGTAACCGGATCAATAGATTGGATTAAATTGGTGTAGGTTCCGGTCTGAGATACCGGAGTGCCGGTGTGCATGGCGGTAATGGTGTCGGCCAGGGAGTTGAAGGCCAATTGAACTTGGCCAGTTTCTGCTTGTAAAGCGTAAATGTCGGCTTGAAGCTGGGAGTTAACCGTGTCTGCGGTGTTCCGGCGATCGTTAACGGCATCGATCTGATCATTTACGTTAGATTGGGCGGAAAATATGACAGCATTGCCGACGATAACGATCGTAACAATGGCAGCGGAGAGCATAGCTTTAATATTCATCAGTTTGCTCTCTTAACTGCCAAGGGCGTTCTGGATAAATGATTTGATAGCGTCAACCGGCACTGCGGTATTAATGCCGGCGGCGAAGCCATAGGATGGAATGCCAATCAGTTCGCCCTGAGTGTTAAACAGCCCGCCCCCGGAGTTTCCGGGATTGATGTCGGCGTCGATCTGAATATAGTCAATTTGTGAATTGGGGTTGAATGAATTGCTGGAGGTCATGGTACGTATGGCCGATACGATTCCGGAATTAAAGGTGGCCGGTCCGGGTAATTCAGAACCCAGGGGGAAACCGCCGGTCATAATCTGTTCACCGACCAGCATGGCTGACGAAGAACCGATGACTATGGCCGGCAGGTCGGTGCGGGTAGTGTTGAGTTTAAGTACTGCGGCGTCCATGTCAATATTGTAGTTTACGACAGTAGCGCTGTAGGTTTCACCGGTCATCAGCGTCACTTGAACGGACGTGGCTCCGTCAACGACATGCTGATTGGTAAGCACATAACCATCTGCTCGGATAATGGTACCGGAACCGGTACCGGCTCCAAAGCGTGAAGATACTTCAATATAAACAATGGCCGGTTCCACCTGTTTGACCATAGAGACGAAATCAGCGCTGCTTTGGGCAGCGGGGGTGTCGGACAACTGGTCAACCGTTTGCTTTATGGCGGTGATGGCGGTTGACAGGGAATCAAGTTCATTCTGTTGGTCGGTGAGGGACCCCTGCAATCCGGTGTTGGCGGTTTCTAACGAGCTAAGTCCGGATTGAGCCTCGTTCAAATTATCATTAGCCTGCCGCAACAAATTGCCGTTGTAAGCGGTTCCGGCGATTAGGATTACCACAATCAAGGATACCAACCAGCGGTTCATTACGGGTTACTCCTTCAGAAAATGTGCATATAGCTAAAGCCAGAAACACCAACTATTCTATTATAGCCTGAAAATGTGAAAGAATTATGGAGCCGGCAGTTATCTGGAAAATTGTGCCGGTCAGTAATCACTTCACATGCTTTCCGGTGCTGACATGCCCATCAGGTAAAGCGTCCGCGCCAACACTCGGCGGGCGGCGACCATAAGCTTGAGCCGGGCCTGCGATAGGCAGGCATCATCTGAGACGACCCGACAGTCTTTGTAAAAGGCATGAAAGGCAGTGGCCAGGACTTGAGCATAATAGGCCAGGTGGTGCGGTTCAAGGGTCTCGGCGACTTGGGCGACGACTTCCGGAAGCAGCAGCATCTTGCGCAACAGTTCCAGTTCCGCCGGTTCCACCAGTTTAGTAACATCGCCTTTGGGATAGCTGATACCGCGTTCGGCGGCCAGGCTAATGATGGAGCAAATACGTGCATGAGCGTATTGGACATAATAAACCGGGTTTTCTGCTGAGTGTTTCTTGGCCAATTCCAAGTCAAAGTCCATTTGGGAATCAGCGCCGCGGGACAGGAAATTGAAGCGGCAGGCATCCGGACCCACCTCATCCAGCACCTCTCGCAAGGTAATCATGTCGCCGGTGCGCTTCGATAGGCGGACCATTTCTTCGCCGCGGCGCAGGGTGACCAGTTGGGAAATAATAACGTGCAACCGCTCCGGGTCAATATCGAGCGCTTGTAACACCGATTTCATCCGGGAGACATGACCTTGATGGTCTGCTCCCCAGATATTGATGCCTTTATCAAATTTGCGGCTGACAAATTTATCATAATGGTAGGCGATATCGCTGGCAAAATAGGTGGGGGTGCCGTCGGAGCGGACGATGACGTTGTCTTTGTTTTCTCCCAGGGCCGTGGATGCAAACCATACCGCTCCCTCTTTTTCCAAAATATACCCGGCTGCTTTCAGCCGGTTGATGACGGCATCATATTCACCGCTCTCGAACAGGCTCTTTTCTGAGAACCAGCGGTCAAAATTGACCCTTAGGCCGGCTAGGTCGTCCCGGATCAGACCGAGCATTTTCTCGAGTCCGATGGCACCTAGCCTTTCCAGCGCCTCGGCTTCCGGGATATCGGCAAAGGTATCGCCGTGTTCAGCGACAATCTGTGCGGCCAGGTCAATCATGTAATGACCGAAATAGCCCTCCGCCGGCATCTCTGCGTCCCGGCCGAGCTGCTGCAGGTATCGCACATGCAGTGAGCGCTTGAATGAGAGCACCTGGTTACCGGCGTCGTTAACGTAAAATTCTTGCTGGACTTCAAAACCAGCGGCTTCGAGTGCCAGTGCCAATGTGCTGCCGAGGACGGCTCCGCGTCCATGCCCGACGTGAATGGGGCCGGTGGGATTAGCGGAAACGTACTCTACCTGAACGGTCTTACCGCGACCGATATCAATGCTGCCGTAGGTATCACCAGAATTAAGGATGCCTTCCACCTGTTCAATAATCCAAGCATCTGACAGGGTGAAGTTGATGAAACCGGGTGGGGCAATCTTCACACACTTGATCTCCGGTGCCTTCGGGATGAACTCTGTGATGGCGGCGGCGATGTCTAGGGGCTTCATACCTGTTGAACGCGCCATCTTAAGCGGCAGCGAGGAAGCATAATCACCGTGGTCGGTGTTTTGTGGGTGTTCAATGCCAGCAGTCGGCACGGTTACCCCCGGCAATCGGCCAGCTTCCTGGGCCGCGGCGGCCGCCTGGTTAATCAGGTCAATGACCAATTGTTTGACTGAAAGCAGTCCGTTCAAGCGCGTCTCTCCGAAAATATAAGGTAATTTAGCTTTGATTGATTATAGCACAATACGGCAGTCCGGCCGGGACGAATTTGCGTTTAATAAAGATCAGGTGCAGCAACACGGTATAGTCTGGATACGGGTTAAGCCTGGATCAGCCGTTCAGCAGTTCCTCTTCCTTTTCCTTGCCCAACTGGTCGGCTTTGGCGATGTAATTGTCGGTCAGTTTCTGCAAGGTATCTCCGGCGCGCTTAGCCTCATCCTGAGAAATTTCCTTATCCTTTTCCAGCTTTTTGAAATGGTCCAGCGCTTCCCGACGGATGTTGCGGATGGCGACCTTGTCATCCTCAACCCGTTTGTGAGTCATCTTTGTCAGTTCAACACGCCTCTCCTGCGACAGGGGCGGGATGGACAGGCGGATGACCTGTCCGTCATTGGATGGGGTCAGTCCCAGATCTGACTTCATGAGGGCTTTTTCGATCGGGCCCATCATGGTGCGGTCCCATGGCTGGATGTAAAGCATGCGGGATTCCGGTACGGAAACATTGGCCAAGTGATGGATCGGCGTTGGGGTACCGGCGTAATCGACGCGGACGTGTTCAATGATAGCCGTTGATGCGCGTCCGGTGCGAATGGCACCCAGTTCCCGGTGCAGCACCTCAATGGAGATACCCATTTTCTTTTCAGCGGTTTGCATGATTTCAGTAATACTCATAATTAAGTCTCGCTTGTTATCAAAGTTCCGACCGCCGCACCGACGACAGTGTGTTCCAGGTTTTCAGGGGCGGTCATATCAAAGACGATAATCGGTAGTTTATTTTCCAGACAGAGCGACAGTGCGGTGGCGTCCATCACCTTGAGGCGTTTATTGAGAGCTTCCAGATGGGTCAGCCGGTCAAATTTGACTGCATCCGGGTGTTTCAATGGATCAGCGGAATAGACACCGTCCACCCGATTCTTGGCCATCAACAGCACCTGGGCTTCAATTTCTATGGCGCGCAGTGCAGCGGCGGTATCGGTGGTCATGTAAGGGTTGCCGGTACCGCCGGCGAAGATAACCACCCGACCTTTTTCAAGGTGCCGGATAGCGCGGCGACGGATAAAAGGCTCGGCGACCTGCTGTACCGTAATGGCGGATTGGGTGCGGGTGCTGACCCCTTCTTTTTCCAGCAGGTCCTGGAGCGTCAGGGCGTTGATGACGGTGGCTAACATACCGGCATAATCAGCGGTTACCCGGTCAATACCGTCCTTGGCCACGGTAGCGCCGCGCCAGATATTGCCGGCACCGACGACCACGGAAACCTGAACGCCCATCCCGATAAGATTCTTGATCTGGCGGGCAATGCTGCGGATGGTGGGGATGTCAATGAGACCCCGAGCGTCACCGGCGAAGGCTTCACCGGAGAGTTTCAGCAGAACGCGTTTGAATTTCAATTTGCCGCCGGTTTCATCCCCGGCAATCGGGCTGGTGGAAGCATCCAAAGAGGCGGTATCTGGTGTCGTTCGGGAGTTCGCCACGTCAGTCATCGGCCTCCTCATCTATTTTAGATATCCGACCGCAAACCGTGGCCGGATAAACCGTTACTGTATTCTGGCGGCCTTAGCCGCCGAGTTCAAACCGGGAAAACCGCTTCAACCGGATGTTTTCACCGGTGCGGGCGATTACTTCAGTAATCAGGTCGTTGATGGACTTGGATGGGTCTTTGATGTAGGCCTGGGACAGCAGACACACGCTGCTGGCGTCCTCTTCACAATCTTCCGGGCGATCAGCCTCGGACAGGTAGACCGGACACATGGCCGCGACCTGCATGGCCACTTCATGAGCCAGCTTTTTGAATTCTTCGGTGCGGGCGACAAAATCGGTTTCACAATTCAGTTCCACCAAGGCGCCAACCCGGCCGCCGGTGTGAACGTAAGCTTCAATCAATCCCTGACCGGTCACGCGTTCGGCCTTCTTGGCGGCCTTCTGGAAACCCTTGGCTTGAAGGGCCTCAAAAGCTTTGTCCAGGTTGCCTTCGGATTCAATCAAGGCATTGCGGCAATCCATAACGCCGGCGCCGCATTTTTCACGTAATTCTTTTACTGTTTCCGCTGATATCTGCAATTCAATAGACCTCGTATTATAAGATTAAGTAATTAGGCTTCGTCGGTGTCTTCGGCTGCTGCTTCATCGGCCTCGGCCAGTGCGGCAACGGTTTCCACCTGTTCCACTTCAAACTTGGTGAGCTGTTCGTTGGCGCTCAGGACGGTGTCGGCAACCTTGCTCAGGACAAGCTTGATAGCGCGCATCGCGTCATCGTTGGCCGGGATGGGATAGTCAATGCCGTCCGGGTTGCAGTTGGTATCTACGATGGCGACCACCGGAATACCCATGCGCTGAGCTTCAGCCAGGGCGATCTTTTCTTTAGTGGGGTCAATGATGAAAATAACGTCCGGCAGAGCTGTCATTTCCTTGAAGCCGCCCATCATTTTATTGAGTCGCAGCATTTCATCGGCCAGTTTGAGCTGTTCTTTCTTGGGCAGACGGGCCAGTTCGCCGCGGGCGTGCTGGTCTTCCAGGCGTACCAGAAAGTCAATTCGGTTCTGGATAGCGGCGAAATTGGTCAGTATACCGCCGATCCAGCGTTGGTTGATGTAGTACAGCCCGCCGCGTTTGCTCTCTTCAGCGACGATTTCCTGGGCCTGTTTCTTGGTGCCGACGACCAGTATCTTGCCGCCTTCAGCGACAATACCGTCAATAAATTCAAGCGCTTTATCCAGCATGACCACGGTCTTGTCCAGGTCAATAATGTGGATGTCATTGCGCTTGGTGAAGATGTACTTCTTCATTTTGGGGTGCCAACGGCTGGTCTGGTGGCCGAAGTGTGCCCCGGACTCCAGTAATTCCTTGATATTGGTCTGTGTGATCGGCAAGTGAAACTCCTCCTGTATATTAAGGCCCAGTGTATTTAGCCAAGTAGAGAGTATAACACAGCAGTATAGCACATTGCCAAATGGGCGGGCAACGTACTGGAACAGCAGTCGTCAGCCTTCAGAACATCCAGGTATATCAGGGATAAAGCCGAATATATGACAGGAATTGATTTTGTGTTTTTAAATAAAGTTTATGGAAACGAATCTCTTTTTACGATTAAAAACCGCCAAAAACAACATTGTTTGCCATTGAATCAATTGATTCAATTCATACTCCGGATTGGCGTAGATAGTTTTCAGTTCTCAGTTTGTAAAGTGCATGGTTCCTCCCATTTTGTGGAGGATAGGCCGATTGCCACGAAAGGCTTTCCAGGAGTCCGGTCGTTTTGCGTTGCGGAAACGAAGGAAACGACTCCATTTTTATGATTAAATTTGGGTGGTCGGAGGAGTCGTCGGGATAGGGAACAAATAAGATCGAGTAATTCCTTTTCTAAGCCATTAACAATAGAACATATATTAGCATAGTCCTGGACGTGACGCAAGGGGCAAATGTCTCATTTAGGAAATATATTTTTACAGTTATCAGTAGTCGGCTTTTTGGCTGGTACGTTACTACATCGCAAGAAATGATTTTCAGTTATGGATGGGGTGTCATAGCTACGATAGTAATAGTCGCTACTTTTTGCCCTTGTTGGTCTTTTTCGTCTGGGCCATAATGCCAAAACACTCTGTAAGCGCCAGAAGTCTGATTTTGGGCGTAGGCCTCAAATACTTTTTTCTGATATCTCCTAGTGAGTGATTCAAACTCATGGGTTTGTAGGGATTTTGAACGGATATCCGTTTCAAGAAGACCCAGTGTCTTTCTTACCTGTCTTAAAATTCCTTGGAAATTAGGATCACCCTCTAAAGCGGAGAGCTGTTCACTCGCTGTTGGTGTAAATTGCAGTTCAAGGTTCATCTACAAAATTCGCAAAGGAACCTCGATTAATAGTAAGCCCCTACTTGACTATTATGGTAGCGAGCTAAGGAAAAAATACAATACCTTCACGCTAGAGACGATTGTAACAATTCCAAAAGCCCTGAAATACCAAACCGTAAATTCAACGGCTTTCTCGGATATCTTTACTTCTATTCCTAATCCCAATCACAATATCATTTTTTTCAATAAAGCTACTGACATTGGGATTGCCCAACCAAAGAGTTTTCTGGTGAAGAACAACATCAGAATACCGGCGAACAAAAAGAAGAGTATTAATATGAAAATTAATGAACCAAGGAACCAATTAATATCCATTTGACTTGTATTTACTAATCCCACCATTTCCAAATATTAGTTTGTTATATATTAACATGAAATTCACCTGGTCCGATACCGGCCCCTCCTCCCACGACCCAATTTCGGCCTTGATAAGAGCGATCGCCAGCAGTTACCCATTCAAAACCACCCCCCGGTCCTGCATTCACAACCCTAAGGTTCAAAGCACCGGTAGATACACCCATTTGCACACTTGGACCATCAAGCTGCTCAATATTCGAAGCATTTGTTGTCTGGTATTGTAAGCCTCCAGACACCCCCAGGCCAGCAACGCCACCCCCTCCTGCGGTACCATACATACCAAAACCGCCATTTGAATCCCAAACGAAACCCCCAGAAACTGTGCCGCTGAATCCAAGAACGTTTATATTAATTACAATGCCAATACTTTCCGTCCACGGGTCAGGTGCTGTCCTGCTTCCGTTTATATAATCAGATGGCAGGCCGCCATGATCATCAGCCAATTTGGCAGCGTCTGAAAATGTCATGCCAGGTAAAGACGGCCCTGGTGGGTACGGACCAACCGGCAGTGCTGGACCAAGCGGTAAATTCACGCTTGCACCAGATGTTCCCTGGCTTGGTTGCGTCTGTACCGGGGCTGGAGGTCCTATATAGCCGCCTCCACCCCCGTCATCACTGATCCATGCATGCCCGCGCGGGTCCGTATATTTCAACGGATTATTGACGGTGTAAGAATAACGGTTCAACCGCCCAATCGCCGGATCATAGTAACGGGCATTGTAGTAGTAAAGCCCCGTAGTACTATCAAGGCGTTGCCCGGTGAAAAGCTTATCGGGTGTAATTATGCCGGTACTATTTCGGCAATATTAAACGGAGAACCGGGGATTGGAGGCCTACGTCTTGCTATGGGGCAGGGGAATAACTATAATTCAGACGGGAGCGATGCCGGATGAAGGAGGTTTCCCATGTCTGGAGAAACCGGGGTTATACTGGCGCTGGGGGGATTTTTTATCCTAGCCGGCGTGGTGATGCTGTTTATCGGTTCCCGGGAGGAAAAAGGGTACTATGAAGCACTGTCCGGCAAACGAGATCTACGGGAGTTCGTGACTCATAATCCAGAGCGTGCCGAGCCGGGGTCAGTACGCACCGGCGGGTGGATTGCTCTGGCGGTTGGGGTAGGTATCCTCATTATCGGGTTGCTGATAACTTAGAAGTTCGCCGGTTAGATCGACACTGATATCCTCAGTTGAGGCGATACCGGAGGAGATAACCATTTTCATGGCTGCGTCCACCGAGATATCCGTCCGCTTGATTTCATTTTCCGACACTAAGGCAAAATAGCCCGAAGTCGGCACCGGCGCCGTCGGGACATAGATGGCAATCAATTTGTTGCCCGCGGCATCATGCAGTTCATTGGTAATAAAGGCCACTGTCCACATTCCCCGGCGCGGGAACTCCACCATCACAACCTCACGGAAGGCCGTCCGCGTTTTGTTGATGCCGGACAGGCTGGCCATGGCCTGTTTGGCGGCATTATAGATCTGGCGCAACACCGGTAAGCGGCCCACAATGGACTCACCGAACAGGATCATCCGTTTT
This sequence comes from Dehalogenimonas sp., assembly GCA_050864255.1. Lineage (GTDB taxonomy): Bacteria > Chloroflexota > Dehalococcoidia > Dehalococcoidales > Dehalococcoidaceae > Dehalogenimonas. Next base: position 715,852 of record JBOWAX010000001.1, on the reverse strand, counting down.
CCGACGATATTAGAAGCCAGAATACCGGCCATATAGATTAAAACAACGGTAATGACAAAACCCAGGCCGATAATTGACTGACCGAAAATAGCGCGGATGAAGGGTTGCAGGATATTGTCAATGGTATTGAAGAACCACAGCAATGACAGGATGACCAGGGCGGCCGGTATGGTGACCAGCAGACCGGTGATGAAGTTACGGCGCACATTAGTCACCAGCCAAGGCTGTTTGAGGTCTTCCCGATCAGAAGACTTCGGGGGCGGAGGCTCAATATTGATTTCAGCCATTACCTTATGATAGCGGATTTTTAGCTTTTATCAAACCGTAATCCGCGGGCGGTACTGTAAGGCTTCGGCCATATGGTGGACCTTGATTTGGTCAGCGGCGTCCAGGTCGGCGATGGTGCGCGACAGCTTGAGGGTGCGGTGGAAGGCACGGGCCGAGAGTGATAACTGCCGCATAGCCGTTCGCAGCAGGCTCTCTGCTGCGGCATCCATTTTACAATATTTCTTGATGTCGGCTGCCGACATGTCGTTATTGGCGGTCAGACGACTGCCGTGGAAGCGGGCAGTCTGGTATTCCCGGGCGGCGGTAACCCGGCCGGCGATGGCGGCCGATGATTCACCCTGGTGGTCGCCCGATAACTTGTCATAATCCACTCGGGGCACCTCCACAAAAATATCGACCCGATCCAGAAACGGCCCCGACAGCCGGGTCTGATAGCGGGTAATTTGTGAAGGTGCGCAACGGCATTCCTTGAGGGGATCGCCGTAATATCCGCAGGGACAGGGGTTCATGGCCCCGATGAGCATGAAATTGGCCGGGAAGGTGACCGTGCCTTGCGAACGACTGATGGTGACCACCCGGTCTTCCAGCGGCTGGCGCAGCACTTCCAGCATACTGTGACCGAATTCCGGCAGTTCATCCAGGAATAACACCCCCCGGTGGGAGAGGGTGATTTCTCCCGGCCGCGGCTGATGACCGCCCCCGACCAGCCCGGCGGCGGAAGTAGTGTAATGCGGTGACCGGAAGGGGCGGCGCTGTACCAACGGGGTGCCCGGCGGCAGGTTGCCGGAAACCGAATATATCTTGGTAACTTCCAAAGCCTCATCGTTGGTCAGCGGCGGCAGGATGGTGGTCAGCGCCCGGGCCAGCATGGTCTTGCCGGAACCGGGCGGGCCGGACATGACCACGTTGTGGGCGCCAGCAGCGGTTACTTCTAAGGCGCGTTTGACGTGTTCCTGCCCTTTTATGTGGGACATATCAAAGTTATCGGCGGCCCCGTCATCATTAAAGGCGGGGCGTTCCGGCGGCAGCGGCGCTGCTATATCGCCGGATAGAAATGACACCAGTTGGCTCAAGGATGTGACCGGGATAATTTCCACACCGTCCACCAAAGCGGCTTCAAGGGCGTCTTCAGCAGGTACGACCACCCGCCGGAAGCCGTTCTCCCGAGCCAGAGATACCATCGGCAGGATGCCGCCGGTGTGTCTAAGCTTACCTTCAAGGGCCAGCTCACCAAGAAACACGATATCTTTGACCTGGGCCCGGAGCTGGCCGGAGCTCAGTAAAATACCTAGTGCGATGGGAAGGTCGTAGGCCGGGCCGGTTTTCTTGAAATCCGCCGGTGCCAGACTGGCGACTACCCGTTTCATCGGGAAATTGAATCCGGAATTTCGAACAGCGGCGCGCACCCTTTCCCTTGACTCCTGAATGGCCGTATCGGGTAAACCGACGACAGTAAAGGACGGCAACCCGGGAGCAATATCAACCTCTACTTCTACAATGGTGCCGTCCAGGCCAAGCAGGGCGCAGGTCATAGTTTTGGCGAGCATAATGCGCCTATGTTAGCTACCGGGGCGCGAGGTGTCAAACCGGAGAAAGCTTGTACCTCCGAGTCTTTCCGGTTACAATTCAAACTGATGAATATTGTCAGATTTAAAGAACCCGACGGCAGCGAACACTACGGGACTATTGAAGGAGAATCGGTCAGGGAACTGGCGGGCACACCCTTCAAAAACATTGAATATACTGGCCGGGATTTTGTCCGGGAAGCGGTTGAATTGCTGGCGCCTTGTCAGCCCAGCAAGATCGTCTGTCTGGGGGTCAATTATCACGGTCATGCCCGAGAGATGAATCATAAGATACCCGACGCGCCGCTGATTTTTCTGAAACCATCCACCGCGGTCATCGGACCGGAGGCAGATATTATCTACCCGCCGATGTCCCATCGGGTGGATTATGAAGCAGAACTGGCGGTGGTGATAAAAAAGCCGGTTTGGCGGGTTAACCGGGAAGCAGCGCGGGATTGTATCCTGGGGTATACCTGTTTCAACGACATTACAGCCCGTGATTTACAGCAACAGGACGGCCAATGGACCCGGGCAAAGGGCTTTAATACTTTTGCTGCGGTCGGCCCTTGGATATGTACCGAGGTAGATCCGTCAGCATTGACGGTGGAAGCTTATTTGAACGATGAACGCAAACAGCACGGCAATACCGCTGATTTAATTTATCCGGTGGATTATCTGATCCACTTCATTTCTCATGTGATGACATTACTGCCCGGGGATGTGGTCGCCACCGGCACTCCCAGCGGCATTGGGCCCATGCAGCCGGGGGACACCGTGGAGATAAAAATTGAAGATATTGGAGTCTTGCGCAACCGAGTTAGCCGTTAATCATGTCTTTTTCCACCCAGACTAAATTCCCTTGACCTTCGTCGCTAAATCTGCAGTGTGCACAACCACCAGGCAACACCGTAGACAACCGCATATTTCTGTAACCAGAATAATGCGCTACCAATAAATGTAACAAAGCTGGAATATAGGAAAAATGGGAACAATAATAGAAAATCCAACACCGTTGTCCAGTTGACACTTCACGATGGGGCTTGATAAACTTGGAAGGGTTTACCGTTACTTTTTTCCCGTTTCAATAATTTCGTTCCCGGAGGGTTGTTTTGACCGAACAGGCATCATCAGATAACGAATATAAACTAGAACGAGGATTGGTAAATATTTTTACCGGTCACGGCAAAGGCAAAACCTCAGCTGCCATCGGTACTGCAGTGAGGGCTGCCGGCCACGGGCTCAAGGTTTATATGGTCTTTATGATGAAAGCCAATGAAGCTTTTGACCACGGCGAATTTAGGGTGCTTAAAGACTTGCCCAACGTCACCATCGACACCTTCGGCCAGCGGGGCTGGGCCAAGCGGGGTAATGTTCTGCCGGAGCACCGAGAACAGGCGCAAAAAGCGCTGAACGCTGCTTCGGCGGCAATGAACAGCGGCGGATACGATGTTATTATTTTAGATGAGGTGAACGGTGCCATCGCCAGCAGCCTGGTGGACATTGAAGAAGTGGTCAGGTTGATAAAGACCAAGCCTCACAACGTGGAGATGGTACTTACGGGTCGGTACGCTGACTCGCGACTGGTGCAGATGGCCGACCTGGTGTCCGAGGTGCTGATGATCAAGCACCCCATTAATGAAGGGATTCGCGCCCGCAAGGGTATTGATTACTAATATGTTTCGGAGGAGAAGCCCATGAAGGTAACTGTAAGCGTCATCAAAGCCGATATCGGCGGCTTTGTCGGTCATTCTGATGCCCATCCCGATTGTCTTTGCACCGCAGACTCGGCGCTGGCGCGGGCCAAACAAAAGGGACTACTGATTGATTATCACGTCACCAAATGCGGTGATGACCTGCAACTGATTATGACTCACCAGAAGGGTGAAAACGACACTGATATTCATGAAATGGCCTGGGATACCTTTGTGGAATGCACCGAGGTTGCCAAGAAGTTAAAGCTCTATGGCGCCGGACAGGACCTGTTGTCTGACGCTTTTTCCGGTAATATCAAGGGCATGGGCCCGGGCGCGGCTGAGATGGAGTTTGAAGAGCGGCAGTCTGAGCCGATTGTGGTTTTCATGGCTGACAAAACTTCCTCCGGTGCTTGGAATATGCCACTGTATAAGATGTTTGCCGACCCCTTTAACACCATTGGTTTGGTAATTGCTGAGAACATGCACCAGGGTTTCAAATTTGAGGTGCACGATGTTAAGGAAAGCAAAAAGATCACCTTCAAAACTCCGGAAGAGATCTACGATATGCTGGTTTTTATCGGCGCGGCCAACCGCTATCCCATCAAGGCCGTCTATACCCTGAACGGAGAAATTGCCGCTTCTTCCTCCACCCAGAAACTGGCTTTTCTGGCCGGGCGCTATGTCGGTAAGGATGACCCGGTGTGTATTGTCCGCTGTCAGGGTTCGTTCCCGGCCGTAGGTGAGGTGCTGGAGCCGTTTGCCAAACCGTATTTAGTTGAAGGTTGGATGCGCGGTTCCCATTATGGCCCGTTGATGCCGGTAAGTGTAGCCCAGAGCCAACCCACCCGTTTTGACGGACCTCCGCGGGTAACCGCCTTGGGATTCCAGTTATCTGAAGGCCGTCTGGTAGGGCCGAGGGACTTCTTTGCTGACGTGTCCTATGATCAGGCTCGCCAGAAGGCTAACGATATGGCTTACATGATGCGGGAACATGGGCCATTTGAGCCTCACCGGTTGCCTTTGGATGAAATGGAATATACCACCATGCCCCAGGTATCCCATAAACTGGAAGGGCGTTTCGAACCTATTTAAGTTCGATATTGAATGATTACCCCCTTGTTTCCCTAACGCTGGGCGCTGGAAAGAAGGGGGTAATCATTTTTTGGTAGTTTGTGACTCAGTCGGAGGGAATTATGCCAACACTGGAACTGTTGCTGGCAACTAATAACCCAGGTAAGGTCAAAGAGTATACAGAACTGTTTACCGGAGCCGGTTTTTACTTGGTGACGCCCAAAGATAAAGGAATGGAGATTGACCCCGTTGAAACCGGGCAAACCTTTGCTGAAAACGCGGTCATTAAAGCCGAAGTACTGTCGGCGGCCTCCGGACTATTGACGCTGGCGGATGATTCAGGGCTGGAGGTTGATGCCTTGGGGGGCGCTCCAGGTGTCAGATCAGCCAGGTATGCCGGGGACGGCGCTACCGACGCCGACCGTAATGCGCTGCTACTGGAAAATATGAAGGACATCTCTGAGCCGCAGCGCACCGCCCGATTTCGCTGCGCCATCGCCATCGCCGGAAGCGGACATCGTACCCAGGTGGTTGAAGGCGTGGTGGAAGGCATAATTACCGACAAACCGCGGGGCAGCGGCGGGTTCGGCTACGACCCGGTTTTTTATTTACCCGAACTTGGCTGCACTATGGCCGAGTTGACACCGGAAGAGAAAAACGGTCTTAGTCACCGGGCTCGAGCCGCCGTCAAAGCCAGGGTAATTCTGAGAGAAATCCACCCTAGTGTATGAAATACAGGTATTAGAGCTTGATTTGGAGGGATTAGTTCCTATAAGATAGAAGCGTCCCGTCCAGTAAAGACTAGTCACCATCCTTAAATTGGATATTGGAGGACAAACCCGTTATTTCATGAAAGCGTTGATACTGGTAGGCGGTTTGGGAACACGGCTTCGGCCGATGACCGTCAATATCCCTAAGGCAATGATGCCGGTGCTGAACATGCCGTTCATGGGACACGTAGTGGAACGACTGGTACAACACGGGGTGTCTGAGGTTATATTTACCCGTGGCCATCTGGCTGGGCAGATGGAGCGTTATTTTGGCAATGGAACCGGGTTCGGATTGAAGGTAACTTACGTTAACGAACCCTATCCGCTAGGTACGGCCGGCGGTATCAAAAACTGCCAGGCTCTCCTGGACGATGGTACCTTTCTGGTGCTGAACGGTGATGTTTATTCCCATATTGATTATACCGCCATGTTGCGCTTGCATCGTGAGAGACAGGCGATGGCATCCATTGCTTTGACGACGGTGGACAACCCGGCGGCCTTTGGTCTGGTGGAAACTGAAAGCGACGGGCGCATCCGTCGCTTTTTGGAAAAACCGAAGGCCGACGAAATTATGACCAACATGATCAACGCCGGCTGCTACCTGCTGGAACCTGAGGTACTTGACTATATCCCACCGGATATCCCTGTGAGTGTTGAACGCCAAACCTTTCAATTATTACTGGCCGAATCCAAACCGTTTTACGGTTACGATATCAGCAGCGCTTATTGGATAGATATGGGCAATCGGGAAAAATATTTTCAACTCAATTTGGACTTGCTGCCTACCTCACGCGAAGTCAAGAATTATCACGGTAAAGGGACCAAAATCTCCCCTTCCGCCCGCATCATGGGCTCCGTGGTTATCGGCGACAATTGCCGCGTTGAGGCTGGTGCAGTTATTAACGGACCGGCGGTAATCGGAGAATCCAGCTGTATCGGTGCCGGCACAGTGATTACAAAATCACTTATTTGGTCGGAGGTGAACATCGGAGACGGAGCAGATATCCGCTGCTCCATTATTGCCGACCGATGTTCTATCGGCTCCGGGGCTCAAGTAGACGGAGCAGCTTTGGCTGATGGTGTCTTTGTCGGACCCAGCCTGGTGCTTTCCGGCAGCACGGTTTGGCCGGGCACTATCCTGAATAATTGACCGAATTATATATAGAGAGGAAGGAAAGATGACACAAATTGATTCCCGCGTAACCCATTTACCCACCGGCAGTTATTACACGCCGTCCGGCGAGTATGACGAACTGTACCGGCGTTCCCTTGAGGATCCGGAAGGATTCTGGGCGAAACAGGCTGAAAGTCTGGACTGGTTCAAACCATGGGAGAAGGTTCTTGACTGGCAGGCTCCCTATGCCCGCTGGTTCGTCGGCGGCAAGCTTAATCTGTCCTACCAATGTCTGGATCGTCACATGAAAACAGACGTCAAGAACAAGGTGGCTTTCTATTGGGAAGGTGAGCTGGGTGATACCCAAGTGCTTACCTACAACGAGATGTACCGGCTGACTAACAACTATGCTGCCGCCCTCAAGCGCCTGGGCGTCAAGCGAGGCGATAAGGTCGCGCTTTATCTCCCGATGATCCCGGCGCTGCCCGTTTTCATGCTGGCTTGTTCCCGTATTGGAGCTATCTTTACCGTAGTCTTCTCCGCCTTCTCCGGTCAGGCTCTGGCCGACCGTGTGGAAGACGTCGGGGCAAAGGTTATTATTACCTCATCCGGTATGCATCGCCGCGGTAAGATACTGCCTTTGAAGGAAAATGCTGTAGAAGCGGCGACCAAATGTCCTTGTGTAGAGAAAATTGTTGTTGTTAAGCACACCGGTCACCATACAGAAATGGATCCCCAACGTGATGTCTGGCTGGATGATATTTTGGCGGCATCAGATGAATATGTGGCTCCGGAAGAGATGGATTCAAACGACCCATTGTTTGTACTGTACACCTCCGGCAGCACCGGTAAACCCAAGGGTATTCTCCACGGCACCGCCGGGTATTCCCTATGGATTGCCAAGACGCTACAGTGGGCTTTTAATCCCGATAAAGAAAGTGTTTTCTGGTGTACTGCCGATATTGGTTGGATTACCGGTCACAGTTATGTGGTGTACGCACCGCTGGAATTGGGTCTGACATCGGTCATGTATGAGGGGGCCCCCGATTTTCCAGCCATTGACCGCTGGTGGCAACTTATCGCCAAGTATGGCGTGACCATCTTCTATACTTCTCCCACCGCTATCCGGATGTTTATGCGTCACGGTGAAGAGTGGCCGGCCAAGTATGACCTGTCCAGTTTGAAGTCTCTAGGTTCGGTCGGCGAGCCGATCAATCCGGAAGCATGGTTGTGGTATTACCGAAATATCGGGCATGAACGGATTCCCATCTCCGATACCTGGTGGCAGACAGAAACCGGCGGCTTTATGATCTCACCCACTCCCGGTATTCAGCCGCATCCTTTGAAGCCCGGGTCAGCTACCAAGCCGATGCCCGGGGTGGATGTGGCCGTACTGGATCCGGACGGTAATGAACTACCTAATGGCCAGACCGGTTTTATAGTTATTCGTAAGCCTTGGCCGGGTATGCTGTTGGATATTTACAATAACCAGGAACTTTACGAGAAAACCTATTGGTCACGTTTCCCCGGTTACTATCTGCCGGGTGATTTCTGCATGAAGGACCAGGATAACTATCTGTGGCTGCTGGGCCGCGCTGATGAGGTAATCAAGGTGGCTGGTCACCGCATTTCCACCGCTGAACTTGAAAGCTCCATTGTGGGTCATTCTGCGGTGGCTGAGGCTGCGGCCTGTTCTCGACCGGACGAAGTCAAAGGCGAAGCCATCATCCTGTTCGTGACTCTGCGCAAGGGTACCGATCCTTCGCCGGAAATCAAGGCCGAACTCACCCGGCATCTGAGGGCCACCATCGGTGCTTTAGCTACCCCGGAGGAGATATTCTTTGTCAATCTGCTGCCCAAGACCCGCAGCGGTAAGATCATGCGGCGGCTGTTAAAGGCTGTAGCCACCGGGGCGACCGTAGGCGATACCTCTACGCTGGACGACGGAGCGTCTATTGACGAGGCTAAGGCAGCCTTTGCCGAGCTGACCACGGGCGCTCATCACTACAAGACATCAGAGAAGAAACCGGATATTAAATAAATCGGATAATACGGAATCAAGCGGGGGGCGGGATTTTTACCCGCCCCCCGCTTTTGCCGCCGCTGTTCGGTGGGTTATAATTTAACCGTTATTATTTACGCAGAGGAGTGGGAAATTGCCAAGATTGATTCCATTTTTACTGGCCGCCGTATTTGTGCTGCCGCTGGCTGCCTGTGGGGCTACAGACACGCCTGATGACCAGATTATCCGTAATCTGAGCGTGGCGGAGGCTTATACCATGATTCAGGATAATCAAGGTAAGGCAGATTTTGTTATCTTGGACGTCCGTACGCCCAGCGAATTTGCCGAAGCCCATATTGAGGGTGCAGTTTCCCTGGATTTTAACGCCGGTAATTTTGAAGCCGAGGTTGATAAACTGGATAAAGACATCCGATATCTGGTGTATTGCCGTACTTCCAACCGGTCCGGTCAGGCAGTCAACGTTATGAAAAATCTGGGGTTTAAGGAAGTTAATGATATGGATGGCGGCATCGTTGCCTGGCAAAGTGCAGAATATCCGGTGGTCAAATAACCGGAAGCCGTTAAGTCAATTTAATGACTTCAAAAGCGTTCTGTTGCGGCTGTTGAACGTTAATATCCCAGTCAAAGAGTAATATCGCCGGTGCTGCTTCCTTGTATTCCATTATGCGATTGCCGCCGATTGCTACGACACTTTCACCACCAGTGAAATCCAGCCCCGGTTCTACGCCGGTGCGGTTGCAAACCCAAACCGGCAGGCCGGTTTCAGCACTGCGGTTCTCCCAGCAGCTTTCGGGAGGGCAAGGTCGGGGCGGCCAGGCGGCTGGGGAGATGATGAACTGCGCGCCGCGGGATTTGAGTTTGGCGGCGTGATTCGGCCCCCAAGTATCAGCGCAAGTGAGAACACCGGCTTTGAAACCGTCGCATTGTATGACGTCCACATCCTCACCTGCTGTTGCCCAAGACTCGGCGTTATGGCCAGCGCTGATGCCCATCTTCCGGTGACGGCCGGCGATGACGCCGCTTTTATCAAGACAGAAAACAGTATTATATAACCTGCCGTCGGCTGGGTCGCGTTCCTGGTAACCCAGAAATATATTCAGGCTAAGTTGACCTGCCAGTGACGCCATATAGCGGAGCCAGTCATCCGGCTGGGGTTCTATCCAATCAGTGCCTATGAGTTCGGCGAAGTGATACCCTGGAATAACTGTCTCCGGTGTTATGGCGATATCCGCGCCAGCGGCAGCGGCCAGACGTACCGCCTTCTCCACTTGCTTTTTATTGGTTTCAATTTTGCCCAACTCCGGAGCCAGGTGCAGCAGGGCGACTTTATATTGCTTCATCTAAACATCCAGCGACGCCTAATACAGCGACCGATTTTCGGTTGGGAAGGTAAAAGGCTTCGTAAGTATTCCAGATTGTACTTAACTGGGTTTGGCTAACTGGTAGCCAGCCCCTATTTTTGTTAGCAACAACTTGGGGTCGGAAGGGTTTTCTTCAATTTTTTCCCTCAAGTGCCGGACATAGACCTTCAGGCTTTCAGCAGCCCCAGGGTATTCTTCACCCCAAAGCGCTTTAGCCAGGACGGAATGACTGACCGGATGACCGACACTGCGCATCAACTGACTGAGGACGATACCTTCGGTGCGGGTCAGGTTGACGCGGCGGCCGTTTAGATTAAGATCCCTGACAGAAGGACCCAGGCTCATACCTCCGACGGTCAGCGGCAATTCCTCGCCTGAGCTTTCGTGGCGGCGCATGATGGCTTTAACCCGGGCCAGCAGCTCCATTTGGCGGAAAGGCTTGACGATGTATTCATCGGCGCCGAGTTCCAGGCCGCGGACGATATCAGCCTCTTCACCGCGCGCGGTCAATATTATGACGGGTACATGACTGAACCGGCGGATATCCTTGAGCACATTAAAGCCGCTGGTATCCGGCAATCCCAAGTCCAGGATAACCAGATCAGGATTGTTCTTCTCAACGAGAGCGATGCCTTCTTCTCCGGAAGAACTGGAGAGGAAATTGGCCTGGGGCCAGCGGATTTTGAATGTCAGGGTAACCGCTTCCACGATTTCATTGTCGTCCTCAATCAAGGCCACAGTCAGTTCAGGTTTATTCATTTCTTCACTCCATATTTTTAGCCAGCGGCAGTGTAAAAAAGAAAGTACTGCCCTGGCCCTTTTCACTGGTGAACCAGATGTTACCTCTGTGTAAGGTGACTAGCATTTTACATAAAGCCAAACCAATACCCATGCCGTCATTGGGTTCATTGCCATCCTGGACGTGGTAATAAGGCAGAAAGATACTATTCTGTTCCTCCTGTCCAATACCTCGACCAGTATCAGCTACCCTTAATTGTAGCATATTCCCATCAACTTTAGCGCCAAGGGTAATCTGTCCGCTGCGGGGGGTGAATTTCCCGGCATTGGTCAGTAAATTCAATAGCACCTGTTTCAAGCGATCTTCATCTGCCAGTACCAGCGGCAACTTGTCCGGCAGGTTCAGCTCCAGTGATTGCTGCTTGCGGTCAAACTGAGGCGATACCTCGGCGGCCAGGTCTAAAAGCAATGGACATACGTCCAACGGCTGGCGGGTAACCTTGAGGACCCCCATTTCGCCTCGCGCAAAATCCAGCAGGTCGTTGATTCGCCGTTCCAGGTTTAGGGCACCGCGGTAGATATTCCCGGCGAGGCGCAGTTCATCTTCGTCTTCAAGAATGTCCAGCAAGACTTCACCCGAAGCAATCATTGGGGTCAGGGGTGTTTTGAGTTCATGTACCAGCGACCGGGTGAAGTCAATGCGCTTGCTGATTTCGGTTTCCAGTGCAAGACGCACATCCTTTTCTCTATGATACAGCGTGGTTAATTCTGCTTCGGATTTTTTACGTATGGTGATATCCCTTGCTATGGACAGGATAACGGTTTTATCACCCAATTGAAAGACGTGAGAACTTATTTCCACCGGAAAAGTGGTGCCGTCGTTCCTCTTATGAACCGTCTCAAAAGTGCCGTGATGATCCCGTAAAAGGGTGCGAATATTGGCTGCTGTCTCCTCAGGGCTACTGACGGAGACGTCTGATACCTGAAGGTTGTGCATTTCCTCCATGGGAACGCCTAAGCGGCGGGCAGCCACTTCATTGGCTTCCAGCAGCACCGAAGGAAAGCCGTCGCGAACCTCCCACAGGAAAATGGCATCATTTGCGTTGTGGAAGAGCATGCGGAATTTCTCTTCGCTTTCACGGACGGATTGGCAGTCCAACTCTACCTGTTTACTTTCGGCTTTGCCTGCGGACTGAAGCCGTTCAATCTCTGCGATGAGTTCATCCTGAGTTTTATCGTTATGGTTCGTCATGGCGTAATTACTACCATTATTATACAATATGGGCAGGGTCTTAGCACCATTTGAAGGGATTTAAATGCCTGACGAAAAAATTGCCACACCTGATGATATTTTATTGTGCTGCTGTGCTGATTGTACCGCGAGGACATCGCGGGGATGTAACAGCGAACATTTACGCCGGGTGATTTCGAACATTTTTGATGATGGGCAGATTCAAACTGGACTCTATTGTCGGAATCATGGGGAAATACGGTTTGATGACAGTCTTGAATGCCGGTGCCCGGGTTGTGCCTTGAACCCTGGCAGCAACAGTGTCTATTGCCGTTGATCTGCGTTCAAGCCAGTTTTTTCAAGTAAACCACCAGATTATCACCCAGGTCATAGAAATCCGGGATGCAGGCGGTTTCATGGAAACCGCACCTAATGTAAAAACGGCGGGTGTTTTGATACAACGGTTGTGAAGAAGTTTCCAGTGTTACTTGCCGGCCGCCTCGGCTCCGGATGTCCGTTTCCGCATGGTGCAGCAGCAGTCTGCCAATACCCAAGTTTCGGGCCGAAAGGCCAACAGCCAGCCAGTAAATCTCCCAGTTCCCCTTGGTCAGAGGTGTATTGCCGTAACAAATATATCCGCATAATTCCCCGTCCTTGATTGCGGTAATCCCGTGATAACCGGAATCGGCGGGATTTAGCAGGCATTCATCCAGGACTTCCTCAGCCACCGGCAGTTCTTCAGAGGTGAATTCCGGGGTCTGTTTTAGGATTTTCATAATTGCTGGTTTATCCGCCAAAGCCAGGGGGCGATAATTTACGCTCATACGGCCTCCATGGCAAAATTCACAATTCCGGTTACCAGTTGATCGTAGGTCATCCCGGACGCCGCCGCCTGGCGGGCGACACCGGCGTTCGGAGATAGGTCCGGGTTGGCGTTGATTTCCAGGATTACCGGATTTCCATCCTGATCCAGTCGGAGATCTATCCGGGCGTAACCACGGCATCCGGCAGCACAGAATGCGGTCATTGCTGCAGTCTGGATTTGCTGTTCCAGAATCGGATCCAGGCGAGCCGGGCATTCTACCGCGGTATGTCGGTAATAATCACTCTCCGGCTCCCACTTGGCGGCGAATGTCAAGATATTCGGCTGGCCTGGCGGGAGGGTATAGATAATTTCCGAAATAGGCAGTACCCGCGGAGAACTCCCTCCCCAAACGGTGGCATTGAATTCCCTGCCGTTCAGAAATTCCTCTATAAGAGCGGGTACGCCGGGATAGTCTGAGTGTAGTAGGTTGATTTCCCGGGTCAGGTCCGCCGGATAAAAAACTACACTTTTTGCCGACAATCCGTGCGAGGCGTCGTCGGCGGCGGGTTTGACGATACAGGGAAAGCTTAGATTGAAGCTGTCCAGTAAATCTGGTGTCAGCAGTTGAAAACGCGGAGTCCGCAGGCCTTGAGATTGTAATAGTTGATGGACAGCTGACTTATCAAGTGTCAGGGCCAGGGTTCGGGACAAGGAGCCGGTGAAAGGCAGTCCGGTTTGTTCCAGAAGTCCGGCCATGGCAGCTTCAGATTCTGGTTGACCGGCGAAACCTTCAAACAAATTAAAGATTGCGTCTGCCTCGACCGCGGCTAATGCATCAATGGCATCTGCCAAAGGTGGTTTTATCGGTAGTTCGGTGACCTCATGACCTTTAATCACCAGAGCGCAGTGTACGGCTGCTACTGCGTCCATGACGCCGATTTCAGCGGTTGATTCACCCCGCGTATCGTAGGTGGAAGGCACCGGTTGGTTATAGATTAACGCGATCCGCATAATTCCGGGTATCTTGCCAAAGCAGCACTGAGAACGGACTGAATCAGCCGTTCATGACTCCAGCCAATGGCAGTGGCCATGATATACATGTCGCTGTCCAGCGACAGTCCGGGCAGCGGATTGATTTCCAGAAACCAGGGAGTTCCGTCGGCACTGACGCGGAAGTCTACCCTTGAGAAATCACGACAGCCCAGGGTGTTAAATACTACCAGCGCTTGTTGTTTGATCCTAGCCAGTATCGGCGTTGGGAGCGCCGCCGGAAACTCATAATTCACCAGATTCCGGTAGTTACGCTTGACTTCCAGCGAGTAGATGAACGGCCCTGACTTTTGCCGCGGTACCACACGCAAAGGCCAGACCAGGGGCTCTACCCCGTCGGTTGTCAGGTTGCCGATAATGCCGCAGGTGACCTCATCGCCATCAATGAACTCTTCCAAAAGGACCGGTTGGCGATAATTTTCCAGCAGGCGGGCAATCTCCCGAATGGCCTGTTCCGGCGTGTCGGCTATGGCGCTGAATCGAATCCCTTTACTGGAACCTTCAAAAGCTGGTTTGGCGAACACCGGAAACCTGAAAAGGCTCCAGTCGGTGTTATTAGTGTCAGCTGAAGTTTCAAATACTTGCCAACGCGGCGTGGCCACACCTGCGGTTTGTAGTATGCGTTTAGCCAGCGGTTTGTCCAGGGCTACGGACAGCGTTTGCGGATCGGCGCCGGAGTAGGGAATACCCAGCATTTCCAGCACAGACGGTACCTGGGCTTCCCGGCTGCGGTAAGCTCCGCGGCCTTCGGCGATGTTAAAGACGAAATCAATGTTCGTTTCCAGTGTGCGACTCAGAAATTCGCAGCCGCCACCCAAGGTGATAACTTCATGTCCGGCACTCTGGATTGCCGCGGTCAGCAGATTAACTGTTTCGGCGGAATCATATTCTTCCAAGGAGTCATCGGGCTCGGCGGCGGAAACGGTTACTGCCTGTTTAAGATCGTACGCCAGCCCTATTTTCATCTCTTACCTCAATTTTGTGTTGGGTTGATGTGATGCCGACCGGTGTCGTTTTGGGTCTTTTTGGTGTGGACGTCTGTTTCGGGTTGGCAAAGTGACTGATGTGGCCCTCATAATTCCTGACCACCAGTTCCTGATCTGAACGGCTGATGACGTAATTAGGGGTCAGCGGGATTTTGCCCCGGCCGTCAGGTAGATCTATCACATAATTGGGAATAGCCAGACCGGAAGTATGGCCCCTCATGCCTTCAATGATACGCAACCCGACCTCTACCGGAGTCCACAGATGTTCGGTGCCCTGTACCTGGTCGCACTGGAAAAGGTAGTACGGCCTGACCTTGGCCTTAAGTAGGCCGTGACAGAGTTTTAGCTGAATACCCACCGTATCGTTAATTCCCCGGAGCAGGACGCTCTGGTTGTTGACCTGAACGCCGGCGCGCAGCAGCCGGTCACAAGCAGCGGCGGCTTCCGGCGTGATTTCGTTGGGATGATTAAAATGGGTGTTAAGCCAGATAGGGCCGTATTTGGACAGCATATCGCACAGTTCGGCGTCAATACGTTGCGGTAGCACTACCGGGAAACGGGTGCCGATGCGGATGATTTCGACATGTTTAACTGCGCGGAGTGAGGCAAGAACCTCCTCCAGCCGCCGGGTGGACAACGTCAGAGGGTCGCCGCCGGAGATGATAACATCGCGGATTGCTGGTGTGCGGCGGATATAGTCTATCATGGCTTTAATTCGATCAGGGGTCTGAACCCAGCCGCCATTGTGCCATTCGCGTTTCCGGGTGCAGTGACGGCAGAGCATGGGACAGATGTCGGTCAGCACCATCAGGACGCGGTCCGGATAGCGGTGCACCAGACCGGGTACGGGTGAATGGCTGTGTTCTTCCAGCGGGTCTTCACGTCCGGCAGAGTCGGTCAATTCCCGTACACACGGGACCGCCTGACGACGGATTGGGTCGTTTGGGTCGGCAGTATTCATCAAAGAAAGGTAATACGGTGTGACAGCCAGGGGATAACGGGCGCTGACAAGTTTGAGACGGGTTTTTTCTTTCAACGAAAGCGGCAGGAATCGGGACAACGCTTCAACTGTAGTGATACGGTTGCGGAAATGCCAGCGCCAGTCATTCCACTCTGTATCAGAGACGTCCGGGAATAATTTATGCCGGTTTAAAACCGGCACCTTAAGGGGAGGTTCTTCCATTCCAGTGGTCGGCAACGAGGGGGGTTCGGCTTCATCTTCGGCGGCGGGTATTTCCAATTTCACTTTCAAGACTCCTAAAAAATGTTCTATTAATTGTATCAGAATTGCGGCTGGCGTCAATGGGCTTTCAGCTTTGGGACAGCTTCACCAAAAAAATATATTTTGAATTTACAGTTGAAAATTGAACTAACTTTTTTATAAGGGTGGCGTTTTACCCTGCAGGAGGTTGAAATGAAGAAAGGATTTATACTTACAGTACTGTTGCTGAGCTTGGCCATATCCGTTTTCGGGTGTGCGGCGGGTCTCAGTGCCGATGCCTCGGAAAAAGATGTTGCTGATTTAGCCAGGGGATTTGTTGAAACTTCGCCCACTTATGGGTTTGACGGCATGTCGGACACCCTGAAAATTGTTGGCAGCCAACAAAACGGTGAGGCGTGGGCCATCACCTTCGAGTTTCAGAGCACTCACGGCGGGTACGGTGACCGCACCGGTCAGATGGTAACCCAGGCCATTACACCGCATACCGTAAAAGTTACGGTTGAAGCTGGACAGGTAACCGCGGCGGTGATTGATGGCGTCTGGGATGAAATGGCCCAGCAAACCATAGTTTAGTTACCGCAGGGTGCCCATAAGCAGCCGCTGTATACCAGCGGCTGCTTTTTCTTTAGCCATTTAAAAAGGTGATCGGTTTGAGGCCCCAGTCGGCTATCTGCTACACTGGGACGCTATGGATTTTATTCCCATTCTACTAATCGCGCTGGGTCTGGCGGCCGACTGCTTTGCCGTGGCTGTCAGCGGCAGTATCAGCATGGGTTCCGTTTTAGACCGGGCTAAACAGTTGAAGGTGGCGGCTTCTTTCGGGCTTTTTCAATTTGGAATGCTGCTGGTGGGGTTTTTGGCCGGCAGTACAATCGTTGAGTCGATAGAAAGCCTTGATCACTGGGTGGGATTTATCCTGCTGGCTTTTGTCGGTGCCCGGATGATTAAAGAATCGTTTGAAAAAAAAGAGCAAACCGAATCCGCCGTGGACATCAGCCGGGGCAAAGCCTTGCTGGCGTTATCGGTAGCCACCAGTATTGACGCACTGGCGGTAGGATTAACCTTTGCTTTCGTACAGGTAGCCATTGTACCGGCAGGGGTGCTGGTGGGTTTGGTCTCTTTCGGGCTTTCTTTTGTTGGCTTTGCCGTTGGCCGCCGCTTGGGCGGGATGATTGGCAAGAGGGCCGAACTATTCGGCGGATTGGTGCTTATCGGCATCGGCATCAAGATACTGGTGGAAGGACTGACCGCTTGAACCGGCAGTGTAACCGGACATCTATTACCATAATTCAATTATTTCCTGCCGTAATCTATAGTGCCATATAGGTATATGTCAATTATTAATACGGCAAAGATATCAATATATTGCCGTATTATATAGTGCTTCAGCGGTTTTCGTCGCCGAATGCGAAGGCGGTATTGGTGATGAATGGGTAACAAGTTTGAAATATATTCGCCAATCAGCTATAATATTAGTCCCATTACTTGGTTTATTTGTTTGGTAAAAGACTGCCGTATTTTCGGTGAAGCAGGTGGTAAATGAAAAAAAAGATTTACATCCGTAAAGAGGTCTGTATCGGTTGCGGGTTGTGCCGCGTTTATTGCGCCACCCAGCATTCAGATTCCAAGGATATATTGAAAGCGCACCGTAAAGAATCGCCAAAAGCGGTACCGCGGCTGAAGGTAGAACGGCAAAATGAGACCAGCTTCTCGGTGCCCTGCCGTCATTGCGATGAGCCCTGGTGCGTTTATTCCTGTTTAACCGGTGCGATGAGCAAGGACCCGGTTACCGGGGTGGTCACATCGGATCCGGACAAGTGCATCGGTTGCTGGACCTGTGTGGTATCCTGTCCTAATAGTGCCTTGGTCAAGGATAAACTGACTAAGGTTGTGAAAAAATGCGATCTTTGCCCCGGCCTGGATGTGCCTGCCTGTGTAGCTAATTGTCCGAATGAAGCCATTGTGCTTATAACTGATGACAGCACTGAGGCTGTGGAACAAAAGTAGTATTAGCGATGATAGCCATTATAGATTACGGGGCCGGCAATCTGCGTTCAGTGGCAAATGCTGTTGCCTGCCTGGGTTACCGGGCGGTGGTGTCCGGTAACCCGAATGATATTCTTAAAGCCGATGCGGTGATTCTGCCGGGTGTCGGTGCGGCCGCCGATACGGTGAGTTCACTTAAGCGGCACGGACTGGATAATGCCTTACGAGAGATTGTAGCCAGGGGAACACCGCTCTTTGCCGTTTGTGTCGGTTTGCAAGTGTTGTTCGAAGACACTACAGAGGGCAGCGGTTGTCCTTGTCTGGGTTTGATAGAGGGGCGGGTTAAACTCCTGCCTTCCGACGGTTTGAAAGTGCCCCATATGGGTTGGAATAACGTCAGACAACTCAAGACTCACCCGTTATTTGAAGGCGTCAGTGATGACAGCTATTTTTATTTTGTGCACAGTTACTATGCCGAGCCAGCAGACCCCACGGTCGTCATTGGGCAGACGTCCTATGGTCTGGATTTTGCCAGCATGGTGGAAAGCGGCAGTATTATAGCCACCCAGTTTCATCCGGAAAAAAGCGGTCCGGCAGGACTGAAAATATATGATAATTTTTTAAAGACGGCACTTAGAGGAAGCAGATGAAGACAAAATATCTTATTATCGGGAACTCAGCTGGAGGCATCGGCGCCGCAGAGGCTATACGAGAGGTCGACCCGAACGGCGCTTTGACCATTGTTGGCGAAGAGCCTTACGCAGCCTATTCCCGGCCATTAATCTCCAAGTACGTTACCGGTGAGTATGATCCCGACGGTATGCGGATTCGTCCGGCGGCTTTTTATGACAAGAAATGCATCGAATTGAAGCTGGGACACAAGGCCTACAAGATGGATACCGTCAACAAATCGGTGACTCTGGACGACGGCACTGAGATAGGTTACGAAAAACTGTTGCTGGCTACCGGCGGTAAGGCGATTATTCCTAAGATGGAAGGCATGGGTAAGGCCGGTATCTTCAATTTTATCAACCTGGCTGATGCCAAGAATCTGGAAGAGTATTTACCCGAAGCCCGCCGCGCCGTTGTTATCGGCGGTGGTCTTATCGGTATCTCCGCCACCGAGGCGTTGATCAAGCGCGGTCTTAAAGTGACCGTAGTGGAAATGAAAAACTATATCCTGAATACCATTCTAGATGAACCTGCCGGCCGGGTGGCTGAAATGGCCGTAAAAAAATACGGTGTTAACATGATGACAGGGCGCACCGTGGCCAAAATTTTGGGTGAAGACCGGGTGACCGGCGTCGTTTTTGATGACGGACACGAAATGGTTTGCGATATGGTTGTAGTTGCTGTCGGTGTCTTTCCGCGGGTGGAACTGGCTCAGGCGGCCGATATCAACATCAACCGAGGTATCGTGGTGGATAATCACATGATGACCAGCCTTCAGGATGTGTACGCTTGCGGCGACGCTTCTGAAGCTTATGATTATGTTTATGGTTCCGGGCGATTGTCGCCTGTTTGGCCTAATGCCTACATCGGCGGCCGGGTGGCTGGTTACAATATGGCCGGTCTGCCGACAAAATACCGGGGCGGCACTGCCATGAATTCGCTTAATTACTTCGGATTGGAACTGGCTACCGCCGGTATGGCTTCCCCGCCTTCAGAGGAAGGTTACGAAGTACTGGTCAAGAAGGGTGAGGACTGCTATCAGAAGCTGATCATCAATGCCGAAGACAAGTTGGTGGGGATGATTTTTGTCGGGAATATAGACAAAGCTGGTATCTATTTCGGGTTGATGCGGGATCGCGCGACCCTTACTGATTTCAAGGATAAACTGCTGGCGGATGATTTCGGACTGGCGCTGTTGCCGAAGGAAATCATTGAAGAGCGTCTAACCGGGGCAACCGCCGGTCGGGTGAAAGTGGGAGAGAGCTAATTAATGAAAAATTTAACCAGCACAAGTAATACATGGGGCGACGGCAAGGTCATTGATGCCTGCTCTATCTTCGGCATGATGGATACTTCCGGCAACTGTTTTTCCGGTCGGGACATAACCCGTGCTATTGCCAATATGCATGACCGGGGCAACGGTTTGGGTGGCGGTTTCGCTGTGTACGGGCTATATCCCCAGTACCCGGATTATTACGCTTTTCACATCATGTATGATAGCCGTGAGGGTAAGTCACGAACTGAAACCTTTCTGAATGAATATTTTAATGTTCATCATTCCGAAGAAGTACCGACCAAACCGGTGGCGGCCATCAAGAATCCGCCTCTGGTGTGGCGCTACTTCCTGGATGCCGATAAATTGCCGCCCGACACTAAAATGTCGGTGGACGATTATATAGTTGCCAAGGTCATGGAGATTAATACCAAGATTGAGGATTCTTACGTTTTTTCCTCCGGTAAGAACATGGCCGCCTTCAAGGGTGTCGGTTATCCGGAAGAAATATCGGAATACTTCTGCCTGGAAGATTATACCGGGTATCTTTGGACCGCTCACGGCCGGTTTCCGACCAATACCCGCGGCTGGTGGGGAGGGGCACACCCGTTCAACATCTTGGATTGGACGGTAGTCCACAACGGTGAAATATCTTCCTACGGTATTAACCGTCGTTATCTGGAACAGTTTGGTTATCATTGCACACTGCAGACCGATACAGAAGTGGTCGCCTATGCAGTCGATCTTCTGGTACGCAAGCATAATTTACCTGTTGAAGTGGTGGCTGAGATTTTTGCGCCACCGCTATGGGCTGAGATCGAACGCCGGACGCCGGAGCAACGGGAATTGCTGACCGCCCTGCGGCAGGTCTACGGCAGTCTTCTAATGAATGGTCCCTTTACCATAATTATTGCTCACGAGGGAGAGATGATCGGTTTGACCGACCGGATTAGATTGCGGCCGCTGACGGTAGGGGAGAAGGGCAGTATGTTGTATCTGTCCAGCGAAGAATCCGCCATCCGATTGATCTGTCCGGAACTGGACAAGGCTTGGATCCCTATGGGTGGCCAACCGGTAATCGGATCGCTGAAGCATCCTCTGGGGAACAAAAGAGAACCCGTTGCTGGAGGAGTGTCCTGACGTGCTGACCCGGCGTATCATACCTTGTCTGGACGTGACCGGTGGGCGTGTGGTCAAGGGACAGAGTTTTCTTAATCTGCGGGACGCCGGCGATCCGGTGTCGTTGGCCCAATTCTATTACGAACAGGGGGCTGACGAACTGGCTTTTTTGGATATTACGGCGACGGTAGAGAGCCGTAAGACCATGGCCTCCATTATAAGCGATTTGTCCGGTAAGGTGTTCATGCCGCTGACTGTCGGCGGCGGTATCCGCACCATTGAGGACATGCGGCAAATGTTGCTGTCCGGTGCCGACAAGGTGGCCATCAATACTGCTGCCGTGGCCCGGCCGGAACTTATCAGTGAGGGCGCAGTTAAATTCGGCAGCCAATGCATTGTGGTGGCTATTGACGCCAAGCGCATCGCCGAAGGCAAATGGATTGTGCGGACCCATTCGGCCAGTCAGGAATCTGGTTTGGATGCCGTGGCATGGGCCAAAAAAGCCGCGGAAATGGGTGCCGGTGAGTTGCTGGTGACCAGTATTGACAGCGACGGGCAGAAAAGCGGTTATGACAATGAGCTTAACCGGGCTATTTCCGAAGCTGTCAGTGTGCCATTGATTGCTTCCGGCGGTGCCGGTACTTTGGAACACCTGTATGACGCTTTAACCGCGGGAAAGGCTGACGCGGTGCTAGCCGCCAGTATTTTCCATTATGGCAGTTATACCATAGCGCAAGTAAAAGATTATCTATGCCGTAAAGGCATAGCCGTCAGGCAATAAGGAGCCGAAATGAGAACTTTGGTACCCGCTAAGTTTATTGTAGAACGCGATCCGGACAAGTGTATTAAGTGTCAGGTCTGTGTTAACCAGTGTAGTTTTGACAGCCACTATTATGATGCTGACGATGATAACATTAAATGCCGCGATGGTAAGTGCATTGGTTGTCACCGCTGCGTGCTGTTCTGTCCGACCAACGCACTGGTGGTCCGGCGCAATCCTCTGGAATACCGGGAGAACTCCGGTTGGAAGCCGGAATATATTGAAGATATTCAGAAGCAGGCGGAACAGGGCGGCATGCTGCTGACCGGTATGGGCACCGATAAGGCGCCCCGGATTTACTGGGATCACCTAATGTTGAATGCCTCTCAGGTGACTAATCCTTCCATCGACCCATTGCGAGAACCGATGGAGATGCGGACCTATCTGGGTTCTAAACCGGACCAGATTGAGATTGACCCGGTCACCGGCGGTCTGGCCACTAAGATTGCGCCGCAGGTGAAGCTGGAAGTGCCGATCATGTTTTCCGCCATGAGTTATGGCGCCGTCAGTCTGAATGTTCAGGAATCATTGGCTCGGGCGGCGGTTGAGCTCGGCACGATGTGGAACACCGGCGAAGGCGGCTTGCATCCCTCACTGGCCAAATACGGCGATAACACCATTATTCAGGTCGCCAGTGGTCGCTTTGGGGTGTATTCGGATTATTTGAATTCCGGCCGAATCGTGGAGATTAAGATCGGTCAGGGCGCCAAGCCTGGTATCGGCGGTCATTTGCCCGGCGAGAAGGTTTCGGCGGAAGTTTCACTGACGCGTATGATTCCGCAGGGTACCGATGCTATTTCCCCAGCGCCGCAGCATGATATTTACTCCATTGAAGACCTATCGCAATTGATATACGCACTGAAAGAGGCCACCAATTACAAGCGACCGATATCGGTTAAGATTGCCGCGGTGCATAACTCACCGGCTATCGCTTCCGGTATGGTACGCGCCGGCGCCGATATTATTGTATTAGACGGCGTCCGCGGGGCCACCGGCGCGGCGCCCAAGGTTATCCGCGACAATGTCGGTATTCCGATTGAGCTGGCACTGGCGGCAGTGGACACCCGGCTACGGGCTGAAGGCATCCGCAATCAGGCTTCACTGGTTATTTCCGGCGGTATCCGGACTTCCGGCGATGTGGCCAAGGCTATTGCGTTGGGGGCGGATGCGGTCAATATCGGCACCGCGGCACTGATAGCGCTGGGTTGTCGTGTGTGTCAGCAATGCCATACCGGCAAATGTGCCTGGGGTATCTGTACTTCAGACCTGAAGTTGACCAAGAGGATTAATCCTGAGATCGGCGCCCGCCGGGCGGCTAATCTGGTGCGCGGCTGGGCTTTGGAAATCAAAGATATGCTGGGTGGTATGGGCGTTAACGCTCTGGAAAGCCTGCGGGGCAACCGTCTTCATTTGCGCGGCTATGGGTTGAGCGAAAAAGAATTGGAAATTCTGGGTGTAAGGATGGCTGGTGAATAGTATGATCAAGACAGCGGCAAATCCGAAAACGGTACAGATAGACACGACTGGAATCTATTACCGGGACTTAAATAAAACATTGCGGCAACTAGCTGATGATGGCGTAGAGCGGGTGGAACTTAACAACGTTTGCGGTCAGCGCTATATTGCCACAGACCTGTCTCGTCCGATGGATTTTAAAATTACAGGCACACCAGGGAATGACCTTGGTGCATTTATGAACGGATCACGCATTGAGGTCTTTGGTAACGCCCAAGATTGTATGGCCAATACCATGAATGCAGGTGAGATAATTGTCCACGGTCACGCCGGGGATATCTGCGGCATGGCCGCCCGAGGGGGGCGGATTTTTATCCGAGACTATGTGGGTTATCGTGCGGGTATACATATGAAGGAATATCAGGACAAGAAACCAGTCATGGTTATCGGCGGCGCCGGACAGGATTTTCTGGGCGAATATATGGCTGGTGGAGTACTCGTGATACTTGGTTTGGGCCTGGCTGAAGGTGAAAAGCACAAGGCCAATTTCATTGGTACTGGTCTCCACGGCGGTGTTATTTACATCAGCGGTGGCTTTGAGCCACACCAATTGGGTAAAGAAGTCGGCGTGTCTGAACTTGATGACACCGACCGGGAAGTTCTAGCCGGTTTGGTAAAGGAATATTGCGGACACTTTGGCGGCGAGGCAGCGGCGATTATGGCACGGCCGTTTAAGAAGCTTTATCCCAAGACTTCGCGTCCCTACGGGCGGCTCTATTCTTACTAGACTGAAAAAACGACTTTGTTTAAAATTCTAATAATAGCTGAGGAAACGGAGAAAACCCGGGAACTCAAAAGCCGCCTTTCCCGGGAAGGGTATGTCTGCGTCATGACGCCCCCCGGGGAAGAGTCGGGAGTACAAATTTCACAACACGCCCCCCGGTTAGTCGTGATGGATGTCGCTACCGACGGTGATTGGCCGGATTTGGAAGCATCGGGGCTGGAAAAACAACCCTATTTTATTTTCATGGTCTTCCGGCATCGACTGGCTGAGATGGCTGTTGAGACGGAAGCGGTGGATTTTATTCTGAAGCCATTTGATATCGATGAACTGCTGACCCGAATCCGTCGATTAGCCTTTAAAGCCGATGCCGCTCCTTCAAACGAGGTGATATCCGCCGGCGAATTAACCATTGACACTGCCCGCTGTGAAGTGACTATGGCTGGTAATCCGGTTGATTTGACGTTTCGTGAGTATGAATTGCTCAAATTCCTTGCTTCCAATCGAGGGCGTGTCTTTAGCCGGGAAATACTGCTCAACAAGGTCTGGGGCTTTGATTATTTCGGCGGCGACCGCACTGTTGATGTGCATATCCGACGCTTGCGCGCTAAGATAGAAGAATACGGACAGGTGTATGTGGAAACCGTCCGTAATATCGGTTACCGCTTCAAGCGCAACCTTTAATTCGGTCGGTAATCCCGGCGCCGCTCAATCATCTTGAGAGACAGGTGTAGAAATGAACGTCGGCATACTTGAGTTCAGCGTCAGGCTGCCTGAAAGCCATTCACTCAAGGAGAAGCGCAAGGTCATCAAATCTCTGGTTGCCCAGCTTAATAATCGCTTCAATGTTTCGGCGGCTGAAGTGGACGATCAGGATTTATGGCAGACTGCCACTATTGGTGTGGCCTGTCTGTCTAACGATAAACGCCACACCAACGAAGTTCTGAATAAAGCATTGGCTTTCGCCTCAACCTTTGACTTGGAAATGCTGGAATCCAGTATAGAAATTATTGACGTCTAGTGGATATCCGAGAGTTCGTCCGTTATCTGCAAGCCTCTTCCGAGATGACCGGGTGCCTGGAACATTTGGAAAATATACCGGCCCGGGAAGCTTTAGTCGGGGAGATGAGGCATGTCCTTCATCAGCGTCTAACGGAAAGTCTTCAAAAGCACGGTCTTTGGCCGCTATACACCCATCAGGCGCAGGCGGCTGACGCTGCACTGGACGGTCGGAATGTATTCATCGCGACACCGGCGTCTTCGGGCAAGAGCCTGGGCTACTACCTGCCGGTGCTGCAATCATTACTGACCGACGGTAATTCCACCGCTCTGTACCTAGCACCAACCAAAGCGTTGGAACAGGATCAATTGCTGCACATCACCGAATTATTCTGTCCGGAGGTTATCAGTCGGCGTGATTATGAAACTTTCGATGGTGACACTCCCGGTACCGACCGAGGGCTCATTCGCCGTGAGGCCCGGTTTATTTTATCGAATCCCGACATGATTCATGCCGGGATTTTGCCCAATCATCAGAACTGGCGACGTTTTTTGGCCAATCTGAAATATGTGGTTATTGACGAAGCCCATCTTTACCGCGGTATTTTCGGATCGCATCTGGCGTTGGTCTTGCGGCGCTTGCGTCGGGTCTGTCGCCGCTACGGCACCGACCCTCAGTTCATTATGGCCTCGGCTACTATCGGTAATGCCGCCGAATTTGCTTGCGCGTTGACCGGTTTGGATTTTACCGTGGTCGAGGTTGACGGTTCGCCCTCTGGAGGCAAAGATTTCATTTTTTGGAATCCGCCGCTAATGGATTCTGCCCGTGCCCAGAGGCGCAGCGCTTCAGCTGAAGCCACGGTATTATTTGCCGATCTGATCACCCACAACATTCGGACACTAGCCTTTGCCCGCAGTCGCCGACTGGCGGAGGTGATTTTCATTCACGCTCGGGAGCGGTTACGGAAACAAGCCCCAGATAAAGCCGACCGGATTAAGCCATACCGGGCCGGTTATCTTCCGGAAGACCGTCGCCGGATAGAAAAGGAGTTGTTCAGCGGCCAATTGGCGGGTGCGGTTGCTACCTCGGCATTGGAGTTGGGTATTGATGTCGGCTCTCTGGAAGCTACCGTACTTACCGGCTATCCCGGTTCGGTTTCCTCAGCCTGGCAGCAAGCAGGGCGCAGCGGCCGAAGGCAACAGCGGTCATTGTCCATTCTGGTTGCCCGCAACGATCCGCTGGATCAATATTTCATGTGCCACCCGGACTTTTTCTTCGGCCGTTCCAATGAAGCGGCCCTGGTTAACCCGGATAACCGGCAAATTGCCTCTGATCATCTGTTGTGCGCCGCCTGGGAATGGCCTTTAGGCGCAGCTGACAGCGAATATTTTGGGCCCGGGTATGAGAGCCATTTACAGGGGCTGATTGAGCGCAGCTTACTGAAAGCGCGGCGGGGCCAGTATTATCTTTCCACAGATGTTGCCTATCCCACGCGCGATTTCAGCATCCGGGGTCTTGGCGGTACTGATTACACCGTTGTTGACGGCACTACCGGCGCACTTTTGGAAACATTGGAATCTCATTCTGCCTTTTTCCAGCTGTTTCCGGGGGCAGTATACCTGCACCAGGGCGAAAGTTTTATCGTTCGGTCATTGGACACTGACGCCCGTATTGCCAGGGTGGAAACCAATGAGGAACCTTATTATACCGAGGCTAAGGACATTACCGAACTTAAGGTGGTGAAAGTGTCGCATTCCGGCTTCATTCGGGGGACGCCGGTCTCACTTGGTGAAGTAGAAGTGACGGTGACTATGGTTGGTTTCAAACGCAAAGCCCAGTTTACTGAAGAAGTGCTGGGAGAAGAGCCGTTGGACTTGCCGCCCCAGTGTTTCAATACAGTGGCCCTGTGGTTTGATTTACCCGAAATCCCGACCCATTCCAGACTGAGTGCGGACATGGATTTCGCCGGCGGTCTGCATGCCATGGAACATGCTGCCATCGGTATTCTGCCGCTTTATGCTCTTTGCGACCGGAACGATATCGGCGGCCTGTCCACGCCGCTTCATCCGGATACCGGGACGGCGACTGTTTTTATCTACGACGCCCACGCCGGCGGTGTCGGCATTGCTGAAAAAGGTTATGAGATGATAGTTCAGCTATGGGAGGCAGCGCTTAAAACGATCACCGAATGTCCCTGCGAATCCGGCTGTCCGGCCTGCATCCAGTCGCCGAAGTGCGGCAATAACAATGAACCGCTGGACAAGGCAGCTGCCGAGGCGTTGCTGCGGGGACTATTGGGTATTAATCGGGGCGAAAGCGGCACAGTACTGCCATGATTTTTTACAACCCTCCGGTTTTATGGAATAATGGCGGATAGTGTCATTTGGAGCTATGGTGAGTTTATATCGTAACCGACAATTCTGGTTTACCGCTGGTTTGGGTGTCGTGTTTACTTTGGCCGTATACAGCGATCTGTTGCGCGGTCAAGTGCCGGTGGGCGATGAATTTCAACTGGTCTTTTTTGCCTTTCAGCAGATAATGTTTCTGATAGTGGTTTCTCTGGCCACTTTCCGCTTCGGCCTGAATATTGGTTTTACCTTCTGGGCCGTACTTGGGGCGCTGACGGTGCCTTACGCCATTATCTTTCTGACCTCCAACTGGCACCCGTATCTACTGTTGGAATTGATCATCATCGGTCTGATCGGCCTGGCGGCGGTGGGGCTGATTAACGGCTACGAACAGGGCAAGCAAAAGCTGTTGGAATACCAGCACACACTGGAAGACAAGGTCAAAGACAGAACTCAGGATCTGAGTACGGCCAACCAGGCGCTGGAAAATGATATTATCAAGCGCAAGAAGGTTGAAGGTGAACTGCGGGAAGCCCTAGCTGAGGTCAAGGCTTTGTCCGGATTATTGCCGATCTGCGCCAACTGCAAGCAGATACGCGACGACAAAGGCTATTGGAGCAGCGTGGAAAAATATATCAGTGCCCATTCAGAAGCGGAATTTACTCACGGTATTTGCCCGGATTGCCTGACTAAACTGTACCCCAGTTATTATGGTCCCGACGGCAAAAAGAAAAGCCGCAATAAAGCCGAGCCGACCTCGGGAAATTAACCGCCACGTTGAGTCCATCGGGAGGGCGATGGTTCCTAATGTTTGAAATTATCTTCGGTCGCGAATGCTTTTCCTGAAGACGGCGTCTTTGAAACCGGTTGAACGTTCCCCGATCTGTTTTACTCGCATGATGTACTGCAATCCCGGTATCAGGAGCAGTACGAAAGTATAGACCAAGAACAGGATGGAGTCGTAAATCAGCCAAGCGACAAAACCGAAGGTAATGAAGGCGATACTGTAACTTAAAGTCGGGAATTTGGTTATCAGCAACAGCAATCCGAAGGCCGCTATATAGATGGGGATTCCCCAAGGCATCAAAAAGGCCAGGACACCGATGCAGGTTGCGCCACCCTTGCCGCCCTTAAACTTAAGCCAAACCGGCAGTACATGACCGACAACGGCAACTATGCCGGCAGCCAGTTGCACTAGTTCAGGGGTGCCCAGCAACCGGGCAATGCCTACTGCCAGGGCGCCTTTTCCAATATCTGCTGTTAACACCAGCATTCCCGGCCAAAACCCCACCTGATAGAAGGTGTTCATAGTCCCCATGTTTTTTGTGCCTACCTGGCGAATGTCAAACCCCTTGACCCAGCGCCCCATCAAGTAAGCCAGCGGGAAACTGCCGATCAGATAGGCGGCGGCCAGTGCTAAAACAATGGTCAATGTTTCGTTCATTTCAGCCCCTTGTCTCTCAGACTGACGGCGCGAAATCCACTATATTAAGCCGCAGTGTCTCCCGGCCGTTGAATCGGTCCAGCTCCAGATTATATACAATATCCAGAGGATCGGGTAGTATTTTTTTCATTTCCTCTGCCTGCCGGAATGCGATGGCTTCCCAAACCACACCGCCCTGAGTGAGGCGCAGCTTCAGGTGGTCTCCACCGGTACCGATAGTGCGGTAATCTGGCACGGTAACGCACCTCGAGACGAACAATGGCGGCCTATTGCCTTCACCGAATGGCGCCAGGCTTTGCAGCATCTGGAAAAGTCCGCCGCCCAGTTCCTTTAACATTGCCTCGGCATCAATATGCAGCACTGGTTGCAGGTTGAGTGATGCCAGTTCGCGGTCGGCAATCTCCCCGAGGAGGGTGGTCAACTCCGGCAGATATTGCGGTTTAAGACTGAAACCGGCTGCCTGGGCGTGGCCGCCATAATGAGACAGCAGGTGGCCGCAACGGTCGATGGCTTCGGTAATATTAAAGCCGGGGATGGAGCGGCAACTGGCGGTGGCCATTTTGCCATCACGGCGGACGACGACGCTGGGACGATAAAATTCGTCACTCAGACGTCCGGCTACCAATCCCAGAATGCCCTGGGGGCATTCTTCATCTTCAATGAACAAGAGAGATTTCAAGGGCTCGGAGAGAACCTTGTCACGCGCTTTGTTGACATAAAGCAGTGTTAATCGCTGGCGTTCAACGTTTTGAGCTTCAAGTTCCGCCGCCAGTACCGCCGCTTCCTCGGCAGTGGTCGCCGTCAGCAGGTTATAACCGGCAATGGCATGATTCAACCGGCCGGCGGCATTCAACCGCGGGGCAACTTGCCAGGAGATACTTTCAGCAACCAGTTGCCCTGCTCGTAAACGGGACAAGTTGATAATTTCGGTCAGACCCAAAGAGGGATGGTCGTTCAGGTGCTTCAGTCCTTCCTTGACCAAATAGCGGTTTTCACCGGTGAGGGGCATTATGTCGGCGATGGTGCCCAGGGCGGTTAGTTCCAGAAAGTGCTCCCGCGGCAGCGGTTTGCCCATGCCGTTGAACAGTGCTTCGATCACCTTAAAGGCGACTCCAGCACCGGACAATTCCTTAAACGGATATTTGGAGTCCGTCCGTTTGGGGTCTATTACGGCTACCGCTGGCGGTTGTTCATGTCCCGGCAGGTGATGGTCGGTGATGATGATGTCAAGCCCCCATTTGGCGGCAGCTTTAACCTCGGCGACCGCATTGACGCCGCAATCTACGCTAATTACCAGCTTGATGCCTTCGGCGGCCATTTTTTTTAAGGCGTCGGTCTTGAGGCCGTAGCCTTCGCTCATGCGGTGGGGGATATAAGGTGATGCATCAGCACCGAGACATTTCAATCCGGTCACCATGACGGCTGTAGCTGTAATGCCATCAGCATCAAAATCCCCATAGACAACGATACGTTGACCGCTGAGGATCGCTTGGTAGATACGGGTCATAGCCGGTTGAATGTCGGGCATAAGCATCGGATCTGAAGAAAGACGGACGTCGCCGGCCAGAAATAATTCGGCTTCAGTCTCGTTGGTGATGCCGCGGTTGGCTAAAATACGAGCCATCAAAGCCGGGAAAGCCCGGTTGAGGGCTTCAGGGACGGCACCGTCAGCTACCTGCCAACGGGCGCCGCGCATCAGCTAGCCCTCGCTGTATTGCCGCAGTATGAGTACGGAGTTATGGCCTCCGAAGCCAAAAGAATTGGACAAAGTGGTGCGAACTTCGGCTTTTCGGGCGGTATTCGGTACATAATCAAGGTCACAATCAGGATCCGGGGTGGTATAATTTATTGTTGGCGGGATTATACCATTTTTAATGGTTAAGGCACAGATAGCGGCTTCGGTTGCACCTGCGGCGCCGATTAGATGACCCAGCATGGATTTGGTGGAACTGACGGCTACCTTGTAGGCATGATCGCCGAGGACAGTCTTGATAGCTCGGGTCTCCATCTTGTCGTTAAGTTGTGTGGAAGTACCGTGGGCATTTACATAATCAATCTCATTGGGCTCAATGCCGGCGCGTTTGAATGCCATGACCATAGCGCGGGCGGCGCCTTCGCCGCTTTCAATCGGCTGGGTGATATGGAAGGCATCACCACTGGCACCGTAGCCGAGGACCTCGGCAATAATATCGGCCCCGCGGGTCAGGGCTATCGAAAGCTCTTCTAGTACCAGTACTGCCGCGCCTTCGCTCATCACAAAGCCGGTGCGGTCGGCGTCGAAAGGTCGGGAGGCGTGGTGTGGATCTTCGTTAGCCGTTGACAGGGCGTTCAAGGCGTTGAAAGCGGCGAAAGCCAGCGGATTCATACCGCATTCAGCGCCTCCGGCCAGCATAGCGTCGGTTCTTCCCTGTTTGATGTTTTCAAAAGCGACTCCAATGGCGTCGGACCCGGAAGAGCAGGCCGAAGTGGTGCAGAAATTGGGTCCTTTTAGCCCAAGTGCGATAGATACCTGAGCTGCACCCATGTCGGAAATCATCATCGGAATCAAAAACGGTGTAATCCGGTTTGGGCCCTTGTCTAAAAATATTTTGGTTTGCTCAAACATGGTAGTCAGCCCGCCAATGCCCGAGCCTATAATCACGCCGGTTTCCTCACCTCTTGCTTCACAATCAAATCCGGCAGACTCCACCGCCTGTCGGGCCGCGGCAACAGCTAACTGGGCGAAGCGGTCCATACGGCGGACATCTTTGCGGTTGATGAAATCGGTGGGTTCAAAGTTCTTGACCTCGCCGCCAAATTGGGTCTCCAGCATAGAGGCGTCGAACAAGGTAATATTTTCAATACCATTGGTGCCGTTAATCAGGCCGTTCCACGTGGTATCGGCACTCAAACCGAGCGGACTGACCATACCGATTCCGGTAATGACCACACGGCGGTTAGCGGCGGAACCTGTATTTGTATCGGACATCAGAAACGCACCTCAAAGCAAAGATGTCTATTTATAGCATATTATTGAATGATAGTTCAACGATATTACTGATCAAGTAAAAACTAAATTAGCATAGAGATCGGTTAATAGATGGATATACTTAATTCGCTTGACCATTTCTGTAGTTATGTTAGAATACATAACAATAAAATCGGCGTTGAGGTATGCGGCATGAAGACTGATATAGACAATTTTCTGAATTACCTGATGGTAGAAAAAGGCTTTTCCGGTAATACCAAGGACGCCTACCACAACGATTTGTATCAGATGGCCGACTTTGGCTACAGGTCTTTGCGAAAGCGCGGCGACCAGGATTTATGGGATAACTTCAACCGTCAGGACATGCTGGCATATATTATTGATCTGAAGAAGCGCAATTACGCCGTAACCACGGTGGTGCGGAAACTGGCGGCCGCCAAGAGCTTTTTCAGTTTCATGCTGGAAGAAAAGAAGATCCGCCAGAATCCCACCGATAATATTGAGTCACCCAAGGTGGGTAAACCGCTGCCGGACGCCATTTCAGTTCAACAGGTCAAATCATTACTGGAACAGCCGACTAAAAGCGGTGGCCAGGAGGCCAAGCGCGACCGTGCTATGCTGGAACTGCTTTATGCCAGCGGTATGAGGGTAAGCGAACTTATAGGCCTTAATGTGGCGGACGTGGACACTGATGAAGAGCAGGTAAGGTGCTTCGGGAAGGGCAGTAAGGAGCGTATAGTGCCCATTCATCCCCAGGCTGCCCGTATCGTCTTTGAGTATACCAATGAAGTCCGCCCCCGGTTACTGCGGGATGATGATGAGAAGGCACTGTTTCTAAACCGCCGGGGCGAACGGTTGACCCGGCAGGGCTTGTGGCAGATTCTCAAGGAATACGCTTCCGCCGCAGGACTCTCCGGTGAGGTCACGCCCCATACATTGCGTCATTCATTCGCCACTCATATGCTCAACGGTGGTGCTGATTTGCGTTCCGTTCAGGAACTTTTAGGTCATGCCAATATTTCTACCACTCAAATCTATACCCATCTGACCTCAGATCATATCCGCCGTGCTTATGACAGCGCTCATCCCCGCGCCCGGAAATAGACCGAAAAATTTGTAACAGGATAGATTAAGATGACCGATAAATATTCCCATAAGTCCACAAAAAAGAAAAAGTCCCAAGCCCGCAAGGCTGTGGTTGCTCAAGAAACCATTCGATACGACCAGGTTGTCCCGGCGGCAGCCCCCGCCGCTCCAACCACGATTCCCGCCGCGACAGTCCGGCCCGAAAGGCCCACAGCTGCCGCTCCAGATTTGACCATGGAACTCAAACGGGTTGCTATTCTGGGTGGGATATTGCTGGTGGTTCTTGTGGCGACCTCATTTTTGTTCAGTTAAACTACCCTTCCGGAGGCAGACATGGACGTTATTCATGCCATTAAGACCCGGCGCAGTCATCGGCAATATACCGATGAAATAGTCACTGAAGATGAACTCAATACGGTAATGGAAGCAGCCCGTTGGGCCCCTTCTTGGGCAAACAGTCAGTCATGGCATTTTATGGTTGTGTTGGACAAGGGCGTCAAGTCCAAAATTGCTGACTCGCTGACCGGCAACCGGGCCGCCCAGGCGGTACAACAGGCTCCGTTGCTTATTGTCTGTTGCGCCGAGCCGGGGAAATCCGGCTGCTTTGACGGAGTACCGGTAACCGATAAAGGGCTGTCCTGGTACATGTATGATGCTGCGCTGGCGATGCAGAATTTGTCGCTGGCCGCCCATGCTATCGGGCTTGGCACGGTGCATTTGGGGCGCTTTGACGCGGCCATGGTTGGGGAAATCATTAACCTCCCGGAAAACCTTGTTGTGGTAGCCATGACGCCGCTGGGTCATCCGCCGGCTGATGTCAGTCCGTTGGCGCCGCCGCGCAAAAGTCTGGAAGAGATTATTTCTTACGATACCTTTGAGCAACCTGGTCGATGACCTTTAGGCATTGGGTGTATATTGCCGCCGGTTTATTTGTCATCGGGCTATTTTTCGGTACCCTGCTGCCGACTGGAGCCATTTCTGAGGAATTATCCATCTTTGATGAATTGGGCGGTGACACCGCGACAATATCCGGTATCGGGCTGCTGGTGTTTATTCTGTTCAGCAATTTTACCGCGTTTCTAACATCATTTTTTTTAGCACCTCTTTTTTTACTGATACCTGTCGCGTCGCTCTTATTGAACGGAGCCGTTATTACCATGGTGTCTCGGTTAGTGCTGGAGGATCAGTCAATAGGTTTTCTTATTGCTGGGTTGCTGCCGCACGGTGTCATTGAGATTCCAGCGTATATTGTAGCTATGGCAGCCTCACTTGCGTTCGGTTTTGCTGTCCTGCGGGGATTGTTCCGTTCGGATTACCGGAATCGGGTGATGCCGGAGGCTAAGGTTAATCTGCGGCGGTTGGGTGTTGCTTTAATTCTTCTCCTGCCGGCAGCCCTGATTGAAAGTTTCATTACGCCTCTTTTTATCGGCTGGTTTGGCTAAAACTGTTTTATAAAGGGCATGCCCGGGTTTCAACTTGCCCCATCCGCACGGGCTGGTTATAATAGCCCCCAATGACTAAATACAGGATAGGTGACACATGGAGAACTATGGCATAGCCAGTATCCGAAACGTGGCGCTCCTGTCGCACAGCGGCGCCGGTAAAACCACTTTGGCCGAGGCGATGAATTTCAGCGCCGGTGCGGTCAGCCGGATGGGTAAAGTGGATGATGGGACGACGGTATCGGACTACGATGCCGATGAAGTAAAGCGAAAGATAAGTATTAATCTTTCGCTTTTGCCTTTTAAGTGGCAAAATTCCAAGATTAACATTCTAGATGCGCCGGGTTATGCGGACTTTGCCGGCGAGACCAGGGCGGCTGTGGCCGCGGCGGAAAGTGCGGCCATTGTGGTAGCAGCTTCTTCCGGCATTGAGGTAGGGACTGAGCAGGCATGGATGACCGCAGAGGCTGTCGGATTGCCCCGCTGCATCATTGTTAACAAGATGGACCGCGAAAACGTTAATTTTGACTCGGTCATAGAATCTTTAAAAGGCCGATTCGGTGCCGGTTGTGTGCCGCTTTTGGTGCCCATTGGTGAATTCAAGGATTTTAACGGCGTGGTAAACGTACTTACGAAAAAGGCCTTTATTGGTACTCATCCCGCCCAAGAAGGCCCGGTACCGACGGAGATGGCGGAGGCTGTTGATGCTTACCGCGATGGTTTGATTGAAGCAGTAGCGGAAAATGATGATGTAATGATAGAAAAGTTCCTCGGCGGTGAGGAAATCACTGATGAAGAGCTTGTTCAGGGACTCCGGCAAGCCATCCTGGACGGGGCGGTGAAGCCGGTGGTGGCGGCTTCGGCGCTGACCAATATTGGGGTGGATTCGGTGCTGGATTTCATGGTGGATTTCCTGCCTTCTCCAGAGCATCGTAAGGTTGTTCTTGCTGAGGGTGGGGAATTGAAAGCAGACGATGGGGGAGGGCTGGCGGCGCTGGTTTTTAAAACCACAGCTGATCCCTACGTCGGTAAGTTGACCTATTTCCGGGTGTTCCGGGGCACTCTGGTCTCTAACTCTCATGTATGGAATAGCACTAAGAATGCTGACGAACGGGTCGGTCAGCTTTACATTATGCATGGTAAAACACAAGAACCCGCGACTCAGATCGGAGCCGGGGATATCGGGGCGGTAGCCAAACTGGCGGTCACTGTGACTAATGACACACTTACCGCTCAGGAGGCACCAGTCACTATCGCGCCTATTGTCTTCCCTCCTCCTGCTTACTCCGTAGCAGTTCATCCGAAGTCTAAAGCCGACGTCGATAAGCTCGGTCATGCCATAACCAAACTCTTGGAAGAAGACCCGACGCTGGAAAGTCACCGGGACGGAGACACACATGAAACCATCGTATCCGGGTTGGGCGATACCCAAATGGATGTGATGGCCGAAAAAATGGCCCGCAAATATTCGGTGGCCGTGGACCTCAAGGCACCGCGGGTGCCTTACAAGGAAACCATTACCGGTGCGGCTAAAGCCGAATATAAACACAAAAAACAAACCGGCGGTCACGGTCAGTACGGACATGTAGTGCTGGAAGTGGAGGCCCTGCCTGCAGGCAGCGGGGTGGAGTTTGTGGATAAAGTGGTTGGCGGGTCAGTCCCCCGCAACTATATTCCAGCGGTGGAAAAAGGCATAAAGGAAGCGGTGCAGGATGGCGGTAGTTTGGGTTTCCCCATCGTTGACGTTCGCGCCACCTTGGTTGACGGCAGTTTCCACCCGGTGGATTCTTCGGAAATCTGTTTTAAAATTGCCGGCTCCGGCGCCTTGAAGAAAGGCATGGAGGTTGCCGGCCCAATTTTGTTGGAGCCAGTGGTTGCCCTCAGGATTACTGTGCCGTCCGCGGTGGTCGGTGATATTATTGGTGACCTCAACACCAAACGTGCTCAAGTCCAGGGGATGAATCCGGATGGTGAATTGACGACCGTTGAGGCTATGGCGCCGCTGGCTGAAGTGCAACGATACGCTATTGATTTAAAGAGCCTGACTCACGGTCAAGGTAGATTTACCATGACCTTCGACCACTACCAGCAGGTACCGGCACATCTGACTCAAAAACTGGTTGAAGAACGGGCGGCTGAAGTTGCGGCAGCCCAGACAAGCCACTAGTAAAAATCTGAATTCCGAACGGAGGCATGTGGAGGGCGAAAGTCCTCCACCTCTATTTTGTGGCGCAGGCGCCCCTGGCGGTATGGATGGCGGTGGCTTTCAAACTGGCATAGACCTGTTTGCCGATGGCTAGTCCCAGGTCGAGGGATGCTTGCTGAGTGACCACCGCCATTAAAGTTAAACCGTTGCTATCCAACTCCAAGCGTACCAGCGGGCTAACCAGGCTGAGGCGGGTGATCAAACCGGGGAAATGATTACGAGCGCTGGTTTTATCATCAGTGACGGAGATAACGATATCCTCCGGTCGGATGAAGAGATCAACGTTGTCGCCCTGGTTAAAGGTTCCGATTGTCTGGATGGAATGGGCGTTTACGGCAACGGTGACCAGACCGTTGCCTGAACCGGTGACCGTGCCATTCAGGATGTTTTCCACTCCGATGAATTCGGCCACGGCACGACAGGCGGGGGCCATGAATATCTCCTGGGCTTGTCCCAGTTGAAGTAGTTCCCCGGCAACCAAAACGCCGATGCGGTCGGCCAGGCGCTGCCCCTGAGCCAGATCATGTGTGGTCATGACGACAGTCAGTTTACGCGCTCTTATCACGCTGGAGATAAGCTCTTCAACCATGGAGGTGGAGTGTGGGTCAAGATTGGCCGTTGGTTCGTCCAGAAACAATATTTCCGGCTGGGTGACCAAAGCCCGTGCCAGAGCGACCCGCTGGGTCTCGCCGCCGGAGAGTGTCTTGGCGTACCGGCTGACATAACCATCCATTTTTACCAGAGCCAGAGCTTCAAGAACACGATCCTTAATAACATCTTTTCCGACGCCGCGCCAGCGCAGCGGCTGGGCAACATTATCAAAAACGCTGGCGGTGAAAACAAGAGGCTTTTGATGCACAAAAGACATGCGGCGACGCAATGCTAACTGGAGGGAGCTACCGACGGCTGTTTCTCCGGCGATGTCAATGGTGCCTGATGAAGGGTTCTCCAGTAAATCCAATATCCGGATGAGGGTGCTTTTTCCGGCACCGCTTGGCCCAATAATGGCCAGGGTTTCGCCGGAAATCACATCCAGACTGACGTGTTTCAGGACTTCAGCCCGGCCGTATCGTTGAGATAAATTACGAGCTTCAATAATCGGCATGGGTTACTCCGCGGCCTTTTTACTGATACGAATTTCCCTCTGTTGCAACCATCCCAATCCAAAATTAATTATGAGGGCAATTGCGAGCAGGATAATGCCCAGAGCGATGGAAAGTTCAATATCACCGCGACCTGTTTCCAGTGATATGGCGGTGGTCAACACCCGGGTATAGCCATTGATATTGCCACCGATCATTAGGGCCAGGCCGACTTCGGAGATAGCGCGGCCGAATCCCAGAATGAAGGCGGTGAATATGGCAAAACGGGCTTCCTTTATCATCATCACACCCATCTGCCAGCGGCTCGCTCCCAGGGCAACAGCCGTCTCTTTGGCCTGACGTTCAATGCCTGAATGTGCCGATATGACTAAACCTAACATCAAAGGCGTCACCAGCAAGGCCTGACCGATGATCATAATGGTCGGGGTGAACAGCAGTCCAAAAGTACCCAGGGGACCGGCGCGGGAAAACAGCATAAAGACCAGCAGACCAACCAGCACCGTCGGCAGGCTGAACAAGGTATTGATCAGGCTGATGAGGGCGCGTTTTCCGGGAAAAGTGCTGTGAAAGATAAATGCGCCCAGCGGCAAAGCAATAGCCGCCGCGATGAGACTGGCGGTCGCTGATATACTCAGCGACCGCCAGGAAATCCCGATTACTTCCGGATCAAGCGATATGATCAGCTCAATCGCTTTTTGCAAACCTTGCCAGATAGTGTCCAATAGTTACCCTAACTTGTCGGTTCGATACCGTAGGTCGGATTAAACAGCGGAGCACCGTAGTCCTTGACGCCGTACTTGCCAATAATATCCTGTATTTCCTGTGACATCAACCAGTCAGCCATGACGATAGCGGCGTCAGCGTTTTTGACTCCGGGAACATTTGACGCATTGACCGGGATAGCGGAATAGACGTTCAACAGAATGGCACCCTGGTCAACCGCTATCGACAGTCCGGTATCGGCTTTGTAGGCCAGGAAGGTACCGATGTCTGCCAAGGTATAGGCGTCTAATTCTTTGGCTTTAAGAAGTGTGGCTCCCATGCCGCCAGAGGCGTCAATGTACCAGGAACCCGAGGTGCGGACAGTTTCGTAATCAAAACCGGCAGCTTTCCAAATAGCTTTTTCCTTGGAGTGGGTACCGGAATTATCGCCTCGCGAGACAAACCTGGAGGTTTCGGCGTCAGCCAGCTTTTTAAAAGCATCTTCTGGGGATAGACCCTTCAGACCCAATGGATCATTGGCCGGACCGACGATCACGAAATAATTGCTGGCAAAAACATATCGCTCAGTTCCAAAACCTCCGGCGATGAATGCTTCTTCCTGGGATTTGGAATGGACAACAACGATATCAACATCGCCGCGTTTACCATATTCCAAGGCGATACCAGTGCCGTTAGACATGACGTCAACTTCAACACCGTATTTTTCTTCAAACATAGGTTCAAGCAGCGCCCAGAGACCAGTATCGTAAAGACTGGTGGTAGTGGATACCCGCAACCTGATGCTGGGGTCGAGAATACTTAAGCCTTCATCGGTAGTGGCAGTGGGTTCCGGGTCGGTGGTTTCGGTGCCGCAACCGACAACAACGACGGTAACCAACATCATTGAGAACAGTATTGCCGACAGTTTTATCCATACTTTTTTCATTATTAACTTCCTTCTAAAATCAATTTTTGCAATAAAAAAAGCACCTCTTTAAGGAGGTGCACAGCCGGACGCCAATTTGGTCATGGCCTACTCTCCTTTCCAAATCACGGGAGACTGCGCTGTTTCCAGCGCAACCCTTGGGGTGGTTTAACCCACCCACCGGTCTTTTTGCCATGCCTTCGTAAAAAAGGTTTAGGTTCCAAGACTTCAGAGAATGATATTCAATTGTGAAGCCATGTTAGCATATAGTACTAGTACCGGTCAATAGTGCTAGTTCCCAGTCAGTTCTTTGACCTTGGCGGTCAGGGCCGGAAGTACCCTCTTCCAATCCCCGGTGATGCCGAACGTGGCTGAATTAAAGATATTGGCCTCCGGATCTTTGTTGATGGCGATGAGGGTTCTGGCCCCGGCCACACCGGAAAGATGCTGGGATGAGCCAGAAATCCCAACCGCGATATAAAGGTCAGGTGCGATCACCTTGCCGGTTATGCCTATCTGGCCTGTTTCCGGCCACCAATCCTGGTCACAGGGCGGCCGAGAGGCGCCTACACTGCCCCCGACCAGGTCGGCCAGCTCCTTCAGCTGTTTGAAGCCTTCTGGTCCGCCAAGGCCGCGGCCTCCGCCGATAACGATTTTAGCGTCTTCAATGCGCGGCCCTTCCTGTTTGACCTCAACCCTGTCCACGAGACAAACACCGCATTCGTCAGCAGATAAAGTCAATTCGGTTATTTCGGGTGCTTGACCGTTGCCGGCGGCGGCCGGGTCAAAGCTCCTAAGGCGAGTGGTAATAACTTGAGGTTCGGTTTCAATGACATAATCAGCCAGGGCATTGCCGCCGTAAACAGGGCGGGTAATGACCGTTCGACCGTTCTCGTTTTTCAGCCCTACGGCATCTGTGATTGCGGCGGTCTGTAAAGCCGATGCCAGCATCGGCGCCAGATCTTGGCCCAGGTCGTCCTCAGTCATTATTATCAGGTGGGGTTTTAATTCACTGATGGCGCTGATGACGGCGTTCATAACACTATCGGGCACGCGATCTGCAGTTTCAATGGCAAAAACCCGACCGGCGCCGAAGGTCCCGGCTTCAGATGCCGCGGCCTTTGCTCCGGTGCCGATGACGGCGGCACTGACGGATCCAGTGGAATTGGTAAGGATAGCTGCACCGAAGAGTTCAGGGGCGGCGGCGGCGAGTTTCCCTTCACTAGAGGTAGTGATAATCAGAATGCCTTTATTATCGCTCATATTCGTCCCCTTAAATAAGTTTCAATTCCCGCAGTTTTAGGGCCAGGTTGGCTCCCTGTTCTTCCGGTGTATCGCCCGGGATAGATTCACATTTCGATTCGCGCTGGGGTTGATAGAGCCGGAGAAGCCTGACTCGGCTGATGCCATCTTCGCAGCTGATGTCGGTGGCTTTCCAACAAACCGGTTCCTTCTTTTTGGCGGCCAGAACTCCTTTGATATTGGGCAGGCGCAGCTTGCCGATTTCATTGGAGACGGTAACCACCGCCGGCAGCTGCGTCTCAATTATCTCGAAACCGGTGGCGATTACTTTTTCCACACGCAATCTACCGTTGGCCATTTCAACCTTGCGGGCACAGCTGACCACCGGCAAATCCAGTTCACCGGCCAGCAACAACCCCGCTTGCCCATTGTCCCAATCTGCTGCCTGGCGGCCGGCGAGGACGATATCGAAGGCACCGGATTTCCGGATTGCCAGACTCAACGCCTTGGCGATGGCCATGCTGTCAAAGTTATCGAAGGCCGAATCATCGATTAGTATAAGCTCGTCAGCGCCCAGTGCCAGTGTTTTTTTAAGCAGTTCCTTATTCAAAGCGCTGCCCAGACTGATGGTTTTGATGCGGCTGCCGGGATTGGCTTCCTTCAATTTAAGCGCGGCTTCCAAGGCGTGTTCAGAATAGGGGTCAATGACCGGAGCGACATTAGCCGGCGGCACTACTTTGTTGGTGGCGGTGTCAATTTTGAAACTAGCCGGGGGGATTTCCGGATCGGGGATTTGTTTCACCAGGACTATGATATCCAAAGTTGCCTCCGAGGTAATTATTGAACGATTGGTCAATGATTTACTAATTTAGCATTGCAGCGGGCATTGGGTCAAATGCTTTTGGCCAGTTTTACTCCCGGAAAAATATAACCATGAGACTAATGGATTTCTCAGTATAATCTTGTGACCGAGACACGCTCCAGCAGTAGGAGGTCGTATATTATTTCGGTACGGCTATTGGGCAGGAAACGTCTGATGATGTCTCTAACTCCTGTGGCCTGATCGGTGCCGAATTCCAGCAGCAGCCAGGCTGGTTTATCCTGGAGGGCAGAGATCTGACTTACCAGACGGCGTATTATATCCAGACCATCCGGTCCACCATTCAGCGCCAGTTGGGGCTCAAAACAGTTGTTTTTAGCCTCAGCGGTAGGCACATAGGGCAGGTTAGCACAGATGATATCAAAGTTTAGGGTGTCTAAATTGGTCAGCAGATCGCTTTCCTTGAATTCAAGGTTACGGCACCCATTAAGGGCAGCATTGCGACCGGCTAGCGCCAGCGCCGCCGGCGACAGGTCAATGGCGGTGAGCGCCGCCCGCGGCAGATTTTTAGCCAGTGCTATCGCCACTGCGCCTGAGCCACAACCAATATCGGCGATGGCCGGGATCGGGTAGTCATTGGCGATATTGAGAGCTCGTTCCACCATCAGCTCAGTTTCCGGGCGGGGTATCAACACCGCAGGGGTGACCTCAAAGTCCAGACCGTAAAATTCCATATGACCGGTGAGGTATTGCAGTGGTTCGCCGTTTTTCAGGCGTTCA
Source organism: Dehalogenimonas sp. (assembly GCA_050864255.1). Lineage (GTDB taxonomy): Bacteria > Chloroflexota > Dehalococcoidia > Dehalococcoidales > Dehalococcoidaceae > Dehalogenimonas. The sequence continues at coordinate 673,762 of JBOWAX010000001.1, read as the reverse complement.
ATGAGTTGATAATAATCGGCGGTCGTTTTGTTGTCGACTGATTGATCGTGCCTTGAAAAAAGCTCAGCCCGGGATAATCCGGTCACGTAGCGTAGTAAAACTTCGGCTTCCAAGGCGGCTGAAGGGCCGGATAGTTGTCGGTCGGCTTCTTTCAATAAATGGCTGAGGTTCATAGCCCGGCTGACTGGAGCAAGCGGGCCTGTTCATCAGTAGCCAAGGCGTCAATGACATCGTCCAGATAGCCTTCCATGATCTTGGGCAGATTGTGGACGGACAGGCCGATGCGGTGGTCAGTCAAGCGGTCTTGCGGGTAGTTATAAGTACGAATCTTTTCAGAGCGGTCAGCAGACCCCACCTGGGCGCGCCGGTTGTCGGTCATCTCCTTGTCCTGCTTTTCCTGTTCCATGGCTAGCAGACGCGCCTTAAGAACGGACATGGCTTTCTGACGATTTTTGAGCTGGGAGCGCTCTTCCTGGCAGGCTACTACGATCCCACTCGCCAAATGAGTCATACGTACTGCTGTGGCGACTTTGTTGACATTTTGTCCGCCGGCTCCGCCGGAGTGATAGATGTCTATTCTTAAATCTTCAGGTTTGATATCAACTTCAATGTCTTCTGCCACCGGCATGACTGCAACGGTAGCTGTGGATGTGTGGATGCGTCCGGCGGCTTCGGTTACCGGTACCCGTTGTACCCGGTGGACGCCACTTTCAAATTTGAGACGGGAATAAACATCCTCGCCATCAATCTCAAAGACCGCTTCCTTAAAAGTGCCGCCAGACTGCTCCGTCAGGTCAATGACATCAACCTTCCAACCCTTCATCTCAGCGTAGCGGGTGTACATGCGGAAGAGATCACCGGCAAACAACTTAGCCTCATCGCCGCCGGTGCCGGCGCGGATTTCGATGATGATGTTGCGTTCGGCATTTGGGTCCTTGGGCAGCAGTTCAAGCTTCATCTCCTCATGGATGATTTCCAATTGATCCTTGAGATTGCGCTGTTCCTCCCGGGCCATGTCCCGCATTTCTTCGTCGCTTTCGGTTTCAATCAGGTGTTCGGTGTCTTCTAGGGCTTGGGCGACTTTTTTATATTTACGGTACATGGCAACCAGGTCTTCCATGGAGGACCGTTCCTTGGATAATCTGGTGAGTTGGGCAATATCCGTAGCCACCGACGGATCAGCGATAGCTTCTTCTATTTCCTGATAGCGTCTTTCAATATTTTCAAGCTGATCTAACATAAGCCCATATTATAGCATGGGGCGGTGGCCTTCTCATCTTGGAAGGAAAAATAAGACGCTTTTTAAGTTTACACCTATAACGATGATTATGTTACTGAATAAGCGACATAAACTCCGCGCGGGTGGCGGCACGTTTGGCAAAACCGCCGCGCAAAGCGGAGGTGATCACTTTGGAGCCGGGTTTTTTGATACCCCGCATGGTCATGCACATGTGCTCCGCGGTAATGACAACACCAACGCCGTCCGGGTTTAAGCCTTCAACGATAGCATCAGCAATTTGCGTAGCCATGCGCTCCTGAATCTGGGGGCGGCGGGCGACCGTTTCCACGACCCGCGCCAGCTTGGAGATGCCGACGACACGACCATCTTTTCCGGGAACATATCCAATATGTACCACGCCGGAGAAGGGGAGAAGGTGGTGTTCACACATGGAGTGGAAAGGGATATCCTTCAGGATCACCATTTCTCGATGCCCTAACTCGTAACCGACTTTCAGGTCATCTGCAGGATTCTTATCAATACCGGCGAAGATTTCGGTGTACATTCGGGCAACACGTTCCGGCGTCTCTTTAAGGCCTTCGCGTTCCGGATTATCACCGATGGCTTGGAGCATGGTTTTTACCGCAGCGGCTATGGCATTTTCATCAATCAATTCAGTATTCTCCTAAAGACAGTCCGTCTTGCCGAAGCGTTCGCGCTCCATGGTTTCCACCGTGGCCTTCATCTTTACGATATAATTGTCCTTGCCAAGATAAAAGGCTGGAGCAACGGTTTTTAAATCCAACATTTCATCAGAGGTAAAAGCCTCCACCAGCGTGTGCACCGCCACCACCTCACCGACCAGTAGATGATGGTCACCATAGGTGCGGTTATCAATCAATTTACACTCATAGGCAGCATAAGCGTCAGTCAGAATTGGAGAGTTAGTCTTCAGTGGGATGTCGCGGGCGATGCCGAAGGCGGAGAATTTGGCCATTTGGCTGCCTTTGCTCCCGCCCAGTGCGGCAATTAGATTGACCTTTGAGGCCGGCAGGAAATTAACGCTAAATTCGCTGCTGTCCAGAATCATTTGATACGTATGGCGTTTAGGTGAAAGTGATACACCAAAGAGCGGTGGATTGAAAGATAACGGGGTGTGCCAGCCAGCTACCATGGCGTTAGGTTTTCCGTCGTGATAGGCGGCCACCACTGCGGCCAGTCGGGGGTAGTGCTGATAATACGCGCCGACTTCTTCAGAAACTTGTTTCATAATGGTTTACCAACCCAGCGCTTTTTCCACTGCCGCCAGTTCCGGCGCTACTTCAATGAACTCACCGGAGAACCCCTGAATGGCAGTATCGGCGTCTTTGAGCCCGCTACCAGTGACTATGCAGACGATACGTTCGTTACTGAAATCCTGTCCTTGTGACTTCAACTTGATCAGCCCGGCTAGCGGGGCGGCGGAAGCTGGTTCGCCGAAGACCCCGCCTTTCTCAGCCATAAGATGATAGGCAGCCAATATTTCATTATCAGTGACCATGTCGATAAGGCCGCCTGACTCATCCCTTGCTGCTTCAGCCTGCTGCCAGGAGGCTGGGTTACCGATGCGGATGGCGGTGGCTATGGTTTCCGGGTCGGGTATGGCATGCCCCATGACGATGGGGGCGGCTCCGGCGGCCTGAAATCCGGTCATTTTTGGTGTAGAGGCGGTTATTCCGGCTTCGAAGTATTCCTTGAATCCCTTCCAATAAGCGGTGATATTACCGGCGTTACCGACAGGCAGGATAAGCCGGTCAGGTGCCAGCCCCAAAGCATCACAGATCTCAAAAGCGGCTGTTTTTTGCCCTTCGATGCGGTTGGGGTTTACTGAATTGACCAGGGCAACCGGGCGGGTCTGGGTCATTTCCCGTACCAGACGCAGTGCATCGTCAAAATTGCCGTCCACCATGACGATCCGAGCGCCATAGACGATGGCCTGAGCCAGTTTACCCAGTGCGATCTTACCCTTAGGAATGATGATGATGGATTCAATACCGGCGGCGGCGGCATAAGCAGTCGCTGAGGCTGAGGTATTGCCGGTGGAGGCACATGCAACGGCTTGGTAATCCGCTTCCAGCGCTTTGGCAACGGCCATGACCATACCGCGATCCTTAAACGAACCGCTTGGGTTGCAGCCTTCCAGTTTGAAATAAAGCTCTCCGATGTTAAGTTCACGTTCCAGACGCGGGGAACGAACCAGCGGTGTGTCACCCTCGCCCAACGTTAATAGCGGCGTTTTTTCAGTCAGCGGAAGATATTTTTGGTAAGCGGCTAAAACACCTTGTTTCATTTTAGATACCTACCCGGATGATATTAACTGCCTTGATGGTCTCCAGAAGTTGCAGTGCTTCCACTGCCCGGCGTACCGCTGACTCACGGGCCGGATGAGACATTATGATTACTTCAGCAGTCAAAGCATCTTCGTCCACTTCTTTTTGCAGCAAGGAGGCGATGCTGATGGAGGTATCCTTGAAGATAGCGGCCACATCAGCCAGCACTCCGGGCTGGTCTATAGCACTCAAGCGAAAATAATATTGGGTGATGACGTCGGTCATCGGCATCAACGGGCGGTTGGCGTCCAGCCGCCAGCGCATTCGATTGCCGACACCGAAGGCAGAATCCTGGGCGGCGGCCATTATATCGGCAATAACGGCAGAGGAGGTGGCCGAAGGTCCGGCTCCTTCACCGGAAAAAATGACGTCGCCCACCAAATCGCCGTTGATCAAAGCGGCATTATAGACACCATTTATCTTGGAGAGTGAGTTATCATGCGGCAGCAGCACCGGGTGAACCCGCAGCTCAACCGCTTCACCATCAGCTTTGGCGATTGCCAGAAGCTTGATGACAAATCCCAATTCCTTGGCGTACTTGAAATCCTTGACTTCCAGCCGGGAAATACCTTCTCGATGAATTGTGTCCGGGTGGTATTCAGTCCGGAATACCAGCATCGACATAATCGCCAGTTTATAGACAGAATCATAACCCTCAATATCGTTAACCGGGTTGCGTTCGGCATAACCCAGCTCTTGAGCCTGACGCAGAGCTTCCGCAAACTCAATACCCTCAGAGTCCATCTGGCTAAGAATGTAGTTGGTGGTGCCGTTAATTATGGCGTATATGCCCAGAATATTGTTGGCCGCAAGATCATACTGAAGCGGTTCCAGCAGCGGGATACCGCCGCCGACTGATGCCTCGAAATACAGTCCGACATTATTTTTATGAGCTAGACTAAGTAACTCCGCGGCGTGTTTCGCGATAACTTCTTTGTTGGAACTCACCACGTGACGGCCGGTGGACAGTGCCCGAGATAGGTAGTCAAAGGCGGGATATTCGCCGCCCATGGCCTCGACAATAATATCCACGCCCGGGGTATTGAAAAAATCATCATCGTCGGTGGTAAAAATATCCGGTGGAAATTCAGCGATAATCGGCCGGGTCATGTCTTGCGAGGCTACCTTGACTCTTTTCAGTTCTACCGGAAAGCCAAGCTGTGTTTCCAGCCGGGCAGCACAGTCACGAAGGCCCCGAGCCACAGCTCCACCGATGACGCCGATGCCAATTAGACCAACCCCAATAATCCTTTTTTCCATGTGCAGTATATTCCTTCTAGTTAAGTGACTGTTCCGCGATTACATCCTTCAGTTTGTCGGTCAGTTCGGTGCGGACGATTTCATTCGCCGGGTTATCTTCAAGTCCTTCTATCCAATTGGTGAACGCCTGGTCCAGCAATGTGTTGCGGTCTTCTTCAGAATAAAGGCGGCTGTTTTCTACCGAGGACACCTGGTAGAACCACCAGGCACCGGAGGTGGAAACATCGGTTGTGCGAATGGGTTGACTTAGTTCATCCAGGTTCGTGGCTTCATCAAAAACAAAGTCTGCGAAAGGCAAATCTTCATCATCAGCGGCCAGCAGCCCCAGATCACCTCCGTTGGCCTTTGAGGTGACATCCTGCGTCATGTCCTCGACCACGGAGGCAAAGTCCTCTCCATCTAGAATGCGTTGGCGGGCTTCTTCAGCCTTTTCCACGGTAGGCAACAGGATACCATATACCTGAACCTGTATCTTATCTTCCAGAGTCTGACGATCAGTTACTTTAACTACCCAGTAACCCAGTTCTTTACTTTTATTTTCGTCATAAAAATAACCGGTATCACCAGGTTGGCCGTTATCCACTTTGGCATCCAGACCGTCGGCACTTAGTTTATCGTCCAGAAATCCTGGCGGATGATAGCCCATATCACCTCCAAGAGAGGCAGTGGTATCGTCCAACGAGAGTTCCTTGGCGATATCGGCAAAACTCTCACCATTCAAGAGACGCTCTTTGATGGCCTCAGCCTGTGACTCGCTCTCCAACAGCATTACCAGAGCTTGACGCTGCTCACCGGAGAGAGGTACCACGGTTTCAAAATATTCGCTGTTCAGTTTTTGATATAGCAAGGAGGCTGTTACGATATCACGGGTGACATTATTATTGTCAAGGCCGCCATCCTTAATGGCATCCTTAACTTCTTTATCGGTAACCTCAATACCAAGGTCCGCAGCAGCTTCCTTCATCAACTGGTTCTTTTCAATCTGACCCAACACCAGGTCAATGTAGAGATAAGAATAGTTTGGTTCACCTCCCGTATAGAAGTTGACCATTTTGGAGACGTAGGCAGCGTTGTAATTGGTGCCGTTGACACTAACGACTGTCTGTTGCAGGGGAATATAAACCGGAATCAGCCAGGTGGCGACAACACCGATACTCAGGACTAGGGCGACGGCTCCGATGATACCCAAACCGATCCAGCGGGTGATCCTTTGTTTTTGATGCTGCTTGGCTAATTTTGATTTAGCCTTATGAGATAGTACGTTATGCGGCTGGGCGTGCTTTTTGTGTTTCTTTGACAAGTTACCAGACCTCTTTTCTTGTTAAAACGCGTTATTGAATTTTATGATACCTGAAAAACACGGATATATTAGGAAATTTCCTTCCGGTCAGAATATTTCAGCCTAATTTCCAGCCACTTAACCACCGGTACGTCCTTGAGGCTGGCGACCATGGCCTGGGTCATGTTGGTGATGAACTCCCGGGGGAAAGCAGACAGCTTGAGTTCCTGACCGTTGATCAGCAACCCGACACGCTGCTGTTGTGGCAGAACGTAGCTGTTTTCCAGGAAATCGGCCATGGGGGTAACATCATCCAGTGGAAAGATTCTAGGGGTGGTGCCGGGATATTTATCTGAAGTTACCACCGCCACCCGGCTGGTGATACCCTCCAGAGGCATACCTATGCCCTGGCGCCAGACTTCAACTTTAGGCACACCGGACTGCTTGAATCCTTCAGCGATGATAAGATCAAATTCATCTCCCAGCATCAAACCGATGTCTTCCAGTTCAGGCGCAGCCTCAATCGGCCGGGTCAGCACCATCGCATCCCGGGCACAAGCTACGGTTGCCAGAGCTCCGGCCGCCAAATGGCGTTCGGTATCCTTCTGTGGGTTATCGGCATGGTAATGCTGCGGCACGTGCTTGACCGAGGCCACCTTGAGACCGCGGCGACGAAGTTCCGGCAACAGTCGTTCCAGGTAACCGGTTTTTCCAGATTCTGAATGGCCGACAAAGGCCACAATGGGCGCGCTCATGGGCACTCCAGAGTAAAAGTACCCTCCATTATAAGTTTTAGACTGATGTGTTTGCAAAGCCGAGCGTATTTGTGCCGTGTAGATAATTGGCTGTATGTTTGATTGGTTGTGAAACTACTGAAGAAGGTTATACAATAATCCGGAGTCTTTTAACCGGCAGGATGCAGGGGAAAGGAATGGTACATGCCCAGCATTAAGGATGTTGCCGCAGTAGTCATGGGCGGTGGCCGTGGCACACGGCTATATCCGTTAACCCGTAATAGGGCTAAGCCAGCCATTCCGGTTGCCGGGAAATACCGGTTGATTGATATTCCTATCAGCAACTGTATTAATTCCGGCATTTTCCGTATTAGCGTATTGACCCAGTTCAACTCCGCTTCTCTTAATCGTCATGTGTCTCAGACCTATCAAATGGATCCATTCGGGGTGGGTTATGTGGAAATCTTGGCGGCCGAACAGACGGAAGACAATGAAGACTGGTACCAGGGTACCGCGGACGCTGTCAGGAGACAGCTTTCTCAGGTGCGGTCTGAGTGTGTCAGTGATGTGTTGATACTGGCCGGAGATCATCTCTACCGAATGGATTATTCCAGCATGCTCCAAACTCACTGGAAGACCGATGCCGACATCACTGTGGGGGTGATTCCAATTGACGGCGAAGAGGTCAGCCGTTTTGGTGTGCTGAAGCAAAACGATGAAGGCCGGATCGTGGCTTTCGCTGAAAAACCTCAAGACCCGGCGGTACAGGCAGCCATGGTAAGCTACCCGGATCGTAACAACTGTTATCTGGGATCAATGGGTATTTATGTTTTTAAGCTGAACGTGCTGATTGATTTACTGAACGACCATCCGAATTTTGATGATTTCGGCGGCGATGTAATTCCCTTCGCCGTGGATAATATGCTTGTTTTTGGTCATGAATTTGACGATTACTGGCGGGATATCGGAACCATCAGGTCCTATTACAATACCAGCTTGGAGCTGACCCGGCAGGATTCTCCGTTCAGATTTTATGACCCTCGCGGTCCCATTTACACCCATACCCGTTTTTTGCCCGGCTGTATCATTGAAGATAGTAATTTACAGGATGTTATGCTTACGGAAGGCTGCCAGATCAGGGCTTCCAGTATCAGTCATTCCGTCGTTGGCGTACGGAGCCAGATACGGCGAGGTTGTATTATTACTGATTCCATTATCATGGGTGCCGATCAATATGAGCCTATGGGCACACGAGAACCGCTGGGTATAGGTGAAAACTGCTATATTCAGGGTGCCATAATTGATAAAAATGTTAGTATGGGCGCGGGATCTGTTATCAAGCCCTTTTCCCGCGGTACCGACATTGATAACTGTAAATGGGTGGTGCGGGACGGTATTGTGGTGATTCCTAAAAACACGGTACTGGCACCCGGAACTATTATTGAACCTGAGACAGCTGCCAAGCAGCTTAATTTCGTATATTGATCTGAAGGCAGGGTTTCACACTGAATCAGCCGTTGAAAGTACTGATGGCCGCCTCCGAAATAGTGCCTTTCGCCAAGACCGGCGGTTTGGCTGATGTGGTGGGGGCATTGGCTGGCGAACTGGCGGACACCGGGGTTTCGGTTACCATGGTGATGCCCGCTTATCGACGGGTGCTAATTTCCCAACTGGATGGGGTTGAACCAGCGCGCGTACTATCGTTGTCGATTGCGGAGCGGATGGTTGAAGTAAGCCTTTACCACCGTAAGTTGAGCTCAGCTTTAGATATATTTTTTGTCCGCGCGGATGAATACTTCGACCGGGACGGATTTTACGGTGACGCTGACGGCGACTACCCAGACAACGCCGAACGTTTCGCGCTTTTTTCCCGCGCCGTTTTGGAGATTGGCCGAATAACCGGCAACGGGATTTTACACCTCCATGATTGGCAGACAGCGCCAGCGGCAGCCATGCTGAAACTGGATACGGGCCGGTATGCGGAACTTTCCCGCAGCAAGACAGTCCTTACAGTGCATAACCTGGCCTATCAAGGCGTCTTTGCGGCATCGCTCTGGCCGGTATTGGGCCTGGATGACAGCGTTTTTAACGATAATTATGAGTTTTACGGCCGGGTGAACTACCTTAAATCCGGTTTGGTGTGCGCCGACCGACTGACCACTGTCAGCCCCACGTACGCTGAAGAAATCCAGTGCGGCGGCCAGGGATTCGGATTGGAAGGCATACTTCGACAACGGGCGACGGAGCTTTCCGGTATTTTGAATGGGGTGGATTATCATATTTGGAATCCGGAGAACGACCCGCTGATTGCCAGGTGCTATTCCAGGGTGGATATCCGCGGTAAGGCGGAGTGTAAAAAAGCGCTCCAAACCACTTATGGACTGGAAGTCAACGCAGATATTCCGGTTATCGGTATGGTGACCCGACTGGCCGAAGGTAAAGGGCTGGAACTGGTGATGGAAGCCGGGGATCGGTTTTTTGATGCAAGGTTTCAATTGACTATGTTGGGCAGCGGCGAGCGCCGATATGAGAGCTACTTTCATGGGTTGCCGCAACGATTTCCCGGCCAAGCCGGAGTGAGGACCGGATTTGATGAAGCGCTGGCTCATCAGGCTATCGCCGGGGCAGACATTCTCTTGATGCCTTCACATCGCGAGCCATGTGGTTTGACCCAGATGTACGCTCTGAGGTATGGAACAGTACCCGTAGTCCGGCGTACCGGTGGTTTGGCAGATTCCATTGAACCTTATGCGCCGTCGGGTGAAGGTACCGGCTTTGTGTTTGATGATTACAGCCCCGCGGCCATGCTGGACACCATCCGGCAAGCTGTAGGATTATATGGTTGTCGGGAAGAATGGCAGGCATTGATGAAAAGGGGTATGACGGCCGATCACTCCTGGCGACGCTCCTCCAGGGAGTATTTGAAACTATACAGGGATTTACAATCTAACTACCATAATGGATCTGAGGAGGCCTAAGATGGCTCAAAATATAAAGTCGATTCAACCGCCGGCGGTTGCTTTGCTGGGCGCCGTCATCCTGCTGGCGGTAGTCGGTACCTACCTGGGCTGGTGGAAACTCAACATTATTCTTGGGCAATTCACACTGGCACACTGGATCGGCTGGACCGGAGGGGCGGTTATCACTGTTTTTGTCCCCTTGTACAGTCTGTTTAAGAGAGTCTTCAAGGTGCACTCAGCAACCACTGTTGCTCTTCATGTGTTCAGCAATTTGACCGCTTTCGGGCTGGTGGCGGTGCACTTTGCTTATCAACTCAGCCGTCCAGCGGGCTTCGGGCCGGATTGGGGTACCGGGTTGGGATTGCTGACGGTGGTTAGCGGGATTGTGTTAACCGGAATAATTCAGCGGTTCGGACTGGCCCCACGGCATTACCGAAAATTGAGGCGGACTCATATTGTTCTGGGTATCTCGTTGGTAATTGTGCTGCCCTTGCATGTGCTGAAAAACACACTGGTTATTTAGCCGATTCGGATCTGTTCGAAGCCCCGTGCGGTGTGATAGATAATGTCGTCCAGAGCACCGTAGGCCCACATGACAATGCGGTTACCGGGGGTTATCTCCATGTCGGTCACGGTATCTCCGGTATTTAGCAGCCGCTTGAATTCTATCACCGTTACCCCGTTACTTTCACTGCCGCCGTATTCTATAATATCGGCCGTGCCATCCAAAAACCGGTCATCTTCATGTTCGCCTGGATGCTCTGCTGCGAAATGGTCGTATACTGAAGTCCGGTTGCCGGTGATTACCCCGATATTGAAATCCACTTGAGTTAGAGAGATGCCAGGGATGAAACCGACGGCTACCCAACCCGTGGTATTGGCCTTTATGCCCAAATAGATATACCCGTCGGCGACGTGGTGATGTAGTTCATAATTACCGTTATCAAAGGTATTGAAGCGGCCGTATTCGCCGGAGCTGATGATGCCGTCGGCCTGCCACCCCTCGGTAATCGGATTCGGTTCTGACGTCTCGGGACCACAACCGATAATCGTAACCATTAATCCTATCAGAAATAGACTGAGTAATTTATTCATTCATAACGTCATTACGCCATTTGATTATAAAGGGCACAGGCCGCATCACCAAATGAAACAAAAATAATTTTCGTGGGCTTATTGCATACCGCCAAAATGTGGCATACCATAAGTATGTAGGGATACGGAAATACCGGGAGGACTGGCGAAAAGGTTGCCGACATCGTCCCAAGACAACATTATATGTATGAAAGGAGACAATCATCATTATGGCAGCGAAATTTCAGGTGTATAAAGACAAGGCCGGCGAATTCAGATTCAGGTTAATTTCCGGCAATGGACAGACTATCGCCGTTTCTGAAGGTTACCATACCAAGGCCAGTGCCATAAACGGCATTGAGTCTGTCAAGGAAAATGCCCCTAAGGCTGCAATCGACGATACCACCTTGGCCTGATTTGCGGAGCCAGTCCTCCGTAGTATCAGCCAGCATTTTTATCAATAGGACAAATACGGCATGTTTTGACAGGAGCGTGGAATATCTAAATGCTTAAAGAATTTAAGACCTTTATTATGCGTGGGAGTGTGGTTGATCTGGCGGTGGGCATCATCATCGGCGCGGCCTTCGGCGCCATTGTTAATTCACTGGTGAAGGACGTTATCATGCCGCCCATCGGTCTGCTTCTGGGTAATGTGGATTTTTCAAACCTTTTTATCGTACTTGACGAGGGTGTTGCCTCTGGACCGTATGCTTCTTTGGCAGCAGCTCAGGAAGCAGGGGCAGTTACAATCAATTACGGTGTTTTTGTCATGACCATCGTCAGCTTCTTGATATTGGCCGCAGCCATTTTCTTTTTCGTGGCCAGGCCAATCAACCACATGAACGAACGCCGGAAGACGAAGGAAGCCGCGGTAGCGGCGGCACCAGAGACCAAGGAATGTCCGTACTGTTTCACTGCCATATCGATTAAAGCCAGCCGTTGTCCCAATTGTACTTCTGAATTAACGTAACCAGATCTGTCACCGCAAAAAAGCTATAGTTCAATTTGGTTTACAGATGGACTTCCCCGGGTTTATGCTCGGATACTGTCGTTTGCCCCAGAAGTAGAAGGCAAAGCCAGAAAACAGAATGATACCGGCAATTGGTCCCCATAGTGCCAACCTGCCGTCCGGTGCCGTCATATCTAATAGAGCGCCGCCCAAAGTCGGGCCTAGAGAGATACCCAAAGTTTCTGCCAGGCCGTAAAATCCCTGATACCGGCCGCGCCAGTTGGCCGGAGACATTTCACTGACTACTGTCATACTGATGGGGGAGAAGATAACCTCGCCGAGGGTAATAATTCCCATGGCGAATAAGACCAGCCAATAAACGCCGACCGCACCTACCATCAGGTAGCCGACGGCATATATTACCATTCCCAACAACAAAGCTAATGCCCTTTTCATTCTGTTGATCAGGCGGCTCATGGGGTATTGGAGCGTTACCACCAGGACGGCATTCAGCATTAACAGCGAACCGTATTGAACCGTCGTCAACCCGATGCGGTCAACCGAATAAACGGACAGTGTACTGATGAATTGCCCAAGACCCATGAAGGCGATTACGCTGATTAATGTAAAGCCAAGAAATGCTTTGTCATTAGCGGTAGAAACCATGGCTTTAAGGGTGATTTTTTCCATATTCAAGCTAATGGAGCTTTCCTTGAGTTTGAAATACGACACTCCCAGTGCTGCCCCACCTATCACTGCTGCAGCCACAAAGAGCCAGGCATAAGATGCTGATAGCCAAAAATAGCCCCCGATTACCGGCCCTAGTCCGAACCCCAGATTCTGTCCCAGGCGCAATATGCCATAACCCTCCACCAGCCGGCCGGTCGGCATGATGTCAACCACCAAGGCCGAAGTTGCCGGACGGGAAGCCATGAGGCTGGCACGTACCAAAATATAGGTGATGATTATTTCCCAGACCGGCGCGGCACGGTAGATCAAAACGGCCATCATTAAGTAGAAAATGACGTTGGTAAACTGGCTCCATATTATCAACGGTCGCCTGCCGTAACGGTCGCACAGCATACCAGCGTACATTTGCACTCCTGCGGCAAACAATCCGCTGGCCAGAATGAAAAGACCAACCAAGGCCATAGAAACATCTCGCTGTTGATGCAAGTATAGAGCTAGGAACGGTAAGGAAAATGAAAATCCGGCCGAATTCAAGACGGAAATGATGAAAACCGGGCGGAGATTTGCGGGGAAGTGCCGAAAAAAGCGGGGGAAAATCCCGCCGGGGGAATCCGGGGTCTGTTCAATTTCCGACATTACTATTTGTTCCAGATCAGGTAAATTATTGAAAAATGACCATAATTTTACTCTCAGGCCACCTTTTTAGCAACAACTTGCAATCTCAATTCTTGAGGCAACTCAAAAATTCGGTTATTATAGAATTGAGATGTATATGTTTAAACAATGCGGCAGGAGGAACAATGGAGATTAGTGCGGAACAGTCCAGGATGCTTGAGGCCATCAATACGGCCATAGAGATGGAGATTGAAGGCAAAGAATGTTACCTGGCTGCCGGTCGGGACAGCGGCAATGAGGCGGGACGAAAATTGCTGTTTTCGCTTGCCGAAGAAGAAGATCAACACCGGCGTCATTTTGAAGCTCTGTACAATACAATTAGCAAGGGGCATGACTGGCCGACCATTGATTTTAAGTCCGAGCGTTCCCGCAGCCTCCGTACCGATTTGAACACGGCCTGTCAATCCATGGGTATGGAGGTAGTAGGTTCCGATAGTGAAAAAGACGCTGTTCAAGCCGCGATTGAGAAAGAAAAACAGAGTTATAAGTTTTACAATGCCCACGCCGCCAAGGCGGTGTACGATACCGAAAAGCAGTTTTACGCTACCCTGGCCGATGAAGAATGGCAGCATGAACTGGTGCTGCTGGATTACCACGAGTACTTGTCTGACCCGGCAGGGTGGTTCGTTCACGCGGAACACCCGTCGTTGGATGGAGGTTGATTGCTGCCGTTATTCCGGCAGACTGATGGCTTCCATTTCCAATATCCGGTCAAGTCGGAACACCCGGTTTTCTCGCCGCGATAAGCAATAAGCTTGTACGCCCAGGTAACTCTTGCCGTGGTACTGCATCTCGCCTACCTCGCTGGGAATGATGATCCGAACTGATTTTTCGTCTGAAGGTTTAAGGTAAGTGATGCGTAGCGCCGTGCCGTTCTCGATGGAATCTTCAATCCGGAGGATTTTGTCGTCTACCGTACTCACAGAGTCGGCTTCTGGGTATCCGTAACCCTTCAGAAAATCCATCACCCGATAATCGGTCATGACGTGGCGTTTGAGAATCGGCTTTTTCAGGATCAGGCCTTCCATTGTGGTGCAGCGGGACAATGCGACATAGGTCTGACCACAGGCAAAGGCACCGCGGCCCATATCTATAATAACTCGATCGAAGGTCTTGCCCTGACTCTTATGTATTGTTACCGCCCAAGCCAGCATCAAGGGATATTGGGTAAATGAACCGGCCGCCTCAGACTTAAGCTGTCCAACCTCAACGAGAAAGCGGAATATTTCCCATGTATGCGGGGTTATTTCCACCTGGTGCCCCTCGGACAGTTCGGTGCGGATGATATATTCAGCATCCTTGTTTTCAATTCCGACGATGCGTCCGATACTGCCGTTAACCCAACGGCCTCGAACATCATTATTCAGCAGCATCACCTGGGCTCCTGTTTTAACCTCAAGCTCAATTGCGGTGGGGTAATATTCTCGGCTGAACTTACCGTCAATTTCCGCAGTGAAGCGGTGCGAACGGCATCGGAGTCCGTCCAGACGGGATTGGTTTATTTCTCCGGCCGCGGCGTTAGTGGTGGTTAGGCAAATGTACCCGGCATCCGTCGGCGGCATCTCGTCCGGTAAACAGCGCTTGTTGAGAAGGTTCAGACCTTTGGGGGTGATGGAGTCGTTGCGGATGGCGTTCAATATGTCCAGAAAACCCTGGTCTCGTTGGCGGTACACCTTTTCCAGTTCCAGAATTTCCATTTTAAAACCATCAAAAACCCGGGCCGAGTAAAAATAAGGTGTCTTATATAGTTTTTGAAATGTCAGTTTCTCCTCGCCGGTGATAACCGGCGGTAACTGGTAGAGATCTCCGATAAAGATCATTTGAACGCCGCCGAATGATTTGGTTTCGTCTCGGCCGTTCAGCCGCATGAACCGGTCAACACAATCCAGCAAATCCGCTCGCACCATTGAGATTTCGTCAATAACAATCGTTTCAATGGTCTGATAGACGCTTTGTTTGGTGCTTTTGCGTTTTTTTATCTTGTCTACCGTGATGTCCGGTTTGAAGCCGAAGAAGGAATGAATCGTCTGCCCTTTGACGTTCAAAGCAGCCACGCCTGTCGGTGCCAGTACCACTGTCTTCTTGGAGGTGGTTTGGCGGAACCAGGTCAGCAGGGTGGATTTACCGGTACCAGCCCGCCCGGTGATAAATACGCTTTTTTCCGTGCGTTCCATTACTTGCAGGGCCTCAGAAAAACGCTGGTTCAGCTCCACATGGGACAGGTCTTCTTTTACGGTTGACATTTTATTATTAAACCCTAGCCCGGTGCCAGAGACTGATTAATGGTTGGGCCAACGGAATTTTTAAGTTTCCAACGTGAAGAGCGAAAAATATTTCCAGCAAATTCAGCTTTATATTCATGAATCCGTAGCTGATTTCAAACTTCATAAAACGGGGCTCTTTAAGAAATGGATTTTCCAGTAAATCTACCAGGAATATAGCACAATTATACAGTTGACGTCCCTAACCGCACACCACGGTATTGTGAAAAATGGTTCATTTTGGCTAAGGATACTGGTACAATCAACAAAAGCTGGTTAATATTACACAACTTTCATTGGCCGGAGGTGCAATACATTAAGATGAATGAACAAACCAGACTCGCGATCGACTGGTTGCTGGAATCGAACGATCCGGGTGTGAGATACCTAACTTTACGCGACCTGACTGACGCCGACGCCAAGGGCCTGAGAGAAGCCGAGCAACAAGCGCATGAAACGGGGCCGATCAGCCGGGTTTTAGCAATGATGGACGGTGAAGGATATTGGGAAAGTCCGGGGTCCGGATATTATCCGAAGTACACCGGAACGGTGTGGTCTGTGGTTTTGCTGGCGCAGCTTGGGGCTGTTCCGGCGCTGGACGAACGGATATTGACTGCCTCCTCCTATATTCTGGATCATGCGCTTACTGAAGGTGGTCAATTTACTGCTAATGGGCTTTCTTCCGGTACTGCAGACTGCCTGCAAGGAAATCTGTGTGCCGCGCTATTAGATATGGGTTGTAAAGACTCTCGTTTAGACAAAGCTTTTGACTGGATGGCCAGAAGCGTCACTGGTGAAGGTGTGGCACCAATGAACGAAAAGAAGGCCGATGTGCGCTATTACGCCGGCAAATGCGGCCCAAGGTTTGCCTGCGGTTCAAACAACAAATTGCCATGTGCCTGGGGTGCGGTAAAAGTGATGCTGGCTTTCAGTAAGTTGCCGGAATCAAAAAAGACACCGTTAATTAAGTCAGCCATCGCTGCCGGAACGGATTTTCTATTAGGTTCGGAACCGTCTAAAGCAGCCTACCCCTGTGGCTACAGTGATAAACCCAGCGGTAATTGGTGGAAATTCGGGTTTCCGGTCTTCTATGTTACCGATCTTTTGCAGCTGACGGAATCTTTAGTCGGGTTGGGTTTTGGCGATGACCGACGATTGGAAAAGGTAATAGGTTTGATCGCGGAAAAACAGGACGAGCAAGGACGCTGGCTATTAGAATACGACTACAAAGATAAAACCTGGATTGATTTTGGAGCCAAAAAGCAACCCAACAAATGGGTAACACTTAGAGCGCTGCGGGTGTTAAAATCGCAGTCTCTTGGATTGAATTAAATGAATTAAGTTTACGGAGCTGAGGAGGAAAGTTATGTGTTGTCTTGTTGCCCTGCTAATGCTGATCGGTCCCCGGGCTACTATCATTATCTGGTGGTTGGTTGCCTCCAGTCGGTGGTCTCAGGCATTTGATACTTTCCTGATTCCGGTTTTAGGCTTTATCTTCCTGCCTTGGACTACGCTGGCCTATGTCCTGGTTTTCCCCGGTGGTGTCAACGGGCTTGATGTTGTTTTGCTTATTATCGCAGTCATAGTGGATTTAGGTTCCTATGGGGGCGGTTATCGCAATAGGGAGCGTGTCTCGCGAAGGTAGGTTCTTCAAGCGAAAGACACAGCTCAGGATTCTGAAAAACAAAGGTTTGTTTTATTAAAATTAACTTTTTTCGATCCCGAAAGGATCCAGTCGCTGATCTAGTGCCTCCGCGTTCGGTATGGACTTCTCAAAAGTCCTATATTCTGGCTTCGGTAGCTGGCGTGGTTGGCTTGGGTAATCTCTGGCGCTTCCCGTATATGGTCGGGGAGAACGGCGGCGGCACCTTCGTTGTGGTCTATATCATCTGTATGCTCTTGATGGGTATTCCCCTCTATGTCATTGAGGCGAGCTCCGGTAAGTTGGCCGGTAGAGGCCCTATCGGTACTTTCAGGCAAGTTAATTCCAAATGGGGACCGTGGTTCGGTCGGTTTCTGATCCTGATTACGATAGCTATCATGAGTTATTATCTGGTAATCAGCGGTTGGGCACTTGGATACGCTGTCGATTCGGTACGGGGAGACTTAAGAACATTTAAAGAATTCACTTCCGGCTTCGCTTCGTTGTGGTATCTTTTGATAATCGCGGTACCCACCTTCTGGATTTTATCCAAAGGACTTAGGGGCCTGGAGCAAATGAGTAGATACCTGCTTCCTTTACTTGTACTGATTGTCGGTTCGCTGGCCATTTATACACAAACTTTGTCAGGTGCGAGCGAGGCTCGTGAATTTTATTTTAATTTTGAATGGGCCAGATTTCTGGACATAACCACTTGGCGTAATGCGGCTGGACAGGCCTTCTATTCCTTGGCAATAGGTATGGGCTTCCTGATCGCTTATGGTAGTTATGTACCGAAGCAATTCAATATGATTACCACGTCTTCAGCTGTCGCTTTAACCAACTCCGGAATTTCCATAATAGCCGGACTCATGATGTTTCCCATTGTGTTTACGTTCGGCATTGCCCCCGATGCCGGTAGCGAGCTTTCATTTACGGCATTGCCCAGGCTGTTTGCGGAAATTCCCGGAGGGTTGTTTATCGGTATTGCCTTTTATATGTTGTTGGTACTGGCTGCATTTACCTCTTGCGTGGGAGGAATTTCTGTAGCTATGGCGCCGTTGCAAGATGAATTTAAGATGACAAAACGTAAAGCCGCCATGGTAGTAACGACGGTTGTAATGTTGTTGGGCATACCGTCTGCCTTGAGCTTTACTTCACTTGGATTGAATATCGGAGACCGGCCTTTTCTCGAAGTGGTCGACCAGCTGACAGGTTCCGGGGTGATAGTGGCGGCCGGTATTGCCGGCGCAGCTTTCATTACATGGATGCTACCTAAAAGTAGCATTATTGAATCCATCAATTCACCCGATAAAAAGCTGGGGCCGTTGGTCTTTTCTGCCAATTGGATAATACAAATCGGGCGTTATCTGCCTGTAGCGGCTGCTGCGCTATTACTGACAATGCTTCTGTTGTGATTAATACAACCGTCTGAATAGTTAAAGTCACCTTAATAGGCCGGGCGCAGCCAGAAAAGTGGTTATGATGTTGAGAAAAGTATTACCAAATAGTTTATTGAGAAAGCTGGGTATATTCGGGCTTGGCTTAATCTTAATCAGCATCGCGAATGTCCACGGATTGGCTCTTGTGGCATTAGTGGGGTTATTTCTTACTATCGTCGGAGTTGTACAGTCGGTAAAATATATGTGGGAGCATGACATTGAACAGGATTAGGTTTTTATCTAAGCCGATCCAAGAGATATGCGAAGTGAAGGAAATGAAGACGGGGGCGGTATTACCGTCCCCATCTTCAATACTCTATGGGCTCTTGTTGAATCACAAGCAACGCCAACTTCGGGCTATTCCAGCATCGGCAGGCCAGAACTGAGCCCGTATAACCGTTCAATACGTTCTGAGGTTTCTTCATCCAAGGCTTTCTTTTTCTTGATCAAATCTTCGGCACGGAAGAACAGGCTGGACATACGGTCCGAGGCGGTAATGGTGGAAAGGATTAACGATACCGAAACTTCCTTACCGCGGCGCGGGTAATCACCCATACGGAAAACAGCCTTAGGGGCGCGTTCTTGGAGCGAATTATTGATTTCAGCCATGGCGCTCATGGTAATGACGTCTTTGGGCGCGCAAATAATTGCCAAGCCGGTACGCGCATCCTCAGTCTTGATGCGCAGGGACAGATTGTTTACTGCTTGTTGGTAAGCGCCGACCAGACTAGAGCTAGCTTTGGACGCCTCACGGAAATCGTTTCTGCTTAAGCTGTGGAAGGTGGGCAGGGCAATTTCACCTCGGCCGATGGTGGTGATTCCCTTCAACGAATGCATAATATCCCCGGAATCAATGACCTTGCTGCCAATAAAGGTGCGAGAGTGCTCCTCCCCGGCGCAGAAGAGGTCAAAGAAATTCTTAACCATCTGTTGATTGACCATCCGCAGATTATCTTCCAGGCTGGTGCCCCCGCGGCCGAAGCGTTCATTATCCAAGAGGAAAACGGCATCGGCGTACTGGTTGACGGTGTTCACGCAGGTAGCTGTGTTCATAACCGCATATGATATTTCTGCCTTTTCCTCATAGGCAAAGGGCAACACAACAATGGCATATACCGGCTTTTCTATTCGGTCTTTGAGTTCCTTGACCAGATAGCCGATGGAACCGGACCCGGTGCCACCGGCACCACTGGCGATTACGACAATAGCGTCGCTTTCATGGTATTTAGGGGAGTTGAGCACGTCGTCGATGACCACCGGGGTAATTTCCTTCATAAGCTTCGTACCCTCGGTATTGATCTTGCCAACGCCGTGACCGAAAGTTTTGGTCATTCCCATCACGATGCGGTGATTACGATCACGGGGGATATAACGGAGTGAGGTCAAATCTGTTTCGTCAGAGTTAATGGCAAAGGCCTCGGTCAGAATCTCAATCTTCCGGCCGAAGAAAGATTTGGAGTAGTCGTTAATGGCATAGAATTCATCAGCAATGTTACAACCACATTGACCAATGCCGATCGCAAGAATTTTCATAGTGTCCTCCGGTGTTTAATTTGGCTGACATAGGCCAGTGGTGTTCTTAAAAGAGGCGGATTTGGTATACCTTCCGGCAGGGTGAGATTTAAATGAGGCGCCTGAGGCCCTCGGCAACCAGGCAAATAACCTCGGGATTGCGGCATTTTAGGCCCACATGATGGAAGGCGACATAATCTGCCTTCCCGACTATTATTATTGATTAAAAACAATACTCTACTCCAGAGTGAAGGGATTGAGCCGAGGAAAAAGTCGGCTATAGTTGTCAAAGTCTCCCTTAATGATTCTACCTAAGCGGTTGCACGACAATAAATCGGTAATTTACCTAAATAGTGATTGTTATTTTACGTAAATTAGAAAGCTGATAACTAAGTGCGGAACGGCATCCAATCTAATACCGCAACGTCCTCAGCAAGCTGCCGGAAAAGCAACTCCCTTATCTTTTCAACTCGTCAACGCTTTTTTTAATGTCCTGTAACAAATCCCCATAATAGGGCACTTTAGGCATATGGGTTTTAATATCTTTCAAATCAAATCTGATATCGCCGAGTTTTTCATTGATTTCTCTGAGGACATCAAGCAGTTCTTTATTACCTTCGGTCATGTTATCAACCCTTTCCGAAATGTAATCCAAGAGTAGATAGCGTCTATTTCAGCTTTCTGGCGGCTTTGACGGCTTTGCCCTGAGCTTTGCCGATGCTTTCCTGTGCCTTGCCAACCGTCTGCTCTACCTTGCCCTTCATTTCCATGGATTTATTGCCCGTCAATTTGCCGACTTCTTCCTTGGCTTTGCCTTTAGCTTGTTTTACTTTACCCTTGACTTCGTTCTTTTCCATTCAGCCTCCGATTAATGTTTTATTTTTGCATCCCGGTGATAGCAGTGGACGGATGTGATTACGTTAACAATAAGATGATCACTACGATGACAATAATCGTTCCAAGTACTCCTAAGCCTAACATCCTAATTACCTCCATTTCCTGCTACTGTCAGCAACTTTCAGGGAGTCAGGGAGAGCTGGTTTCCCTTATTGACATAACTATATCACCAATTAAAAAATATCGATATAGGTAACATGCCGATTTATTAGGAAGGCAATACTTAATTTGTCAACCGGATAGGAGGTGCTATTACCTGATAAAAACGCTGGGAGGTTATTACACACAATTCATGTTTAAAATAAAAATCCATTCCAAATTTGCGTAAAATCTTTTATGATTAAATCATGAATCAGAATCAGGATTTTCATCAACACTTGAATTGGAAACCGGGGCAGGGAGAGCCAAGAAGTGGGGCCCCCAGTCCAAACCTTTGGAGTGAGGGAATAACGTGCTTGAAACCGAGGTTTTAGGGCTCAGTATATAATCAGGAAAAGTAAAGCTATTTGGTAGCGAGAGATATGTGGGCGAATGATAATGAACCGGTATCAACTTTCCTAAGTATATGCCGTGTGGATTGGTGACCGGTACGCTAATTTACTCTTCCGGTACGATATAGATCATATACAGGCTTATTAGTGATAATCCTATGCTTAATGCAAAGACAAAACGCACAGTAAAAAGGAACCCCCTCTTGGAAAGAAGGGGTTCCTTTATCAAGATAGCTTGAGCCTAAATATCATAGTAGAGGTGGAACTCGTAAGGGTGAGGCCGTAAACGGATTGCATCTACTTCCTGGGTGCGCTTGAAGTCCAGCCAGACATCAATGACATCCTTGGTGAAAACGCCGCCTTTCAGCAGGAAGTCGTGATCCTGTTCCAAAGCATCCAAGGCACCCTCTAATGAAGAAGGAACTGTATTGATTTTCGCCGATTCGGCTTTGCTGAGATGGTACATATTCTTATCCATCGGATCGCCAGGATCAATCTTATTTAGGATACCGTCCAAGCCTGCCATCAACATAGCTGATAAGCAGAGGTAGCCGTTGGCGGTATTATCCGGGCAGCGGAATTCTATACGTTTAGTCCGGGGATTGTCGGAGTACATGGGGATGCGCACTGAAGCGGAACGATTACGGGCGGAATACACCAGGTTTACCGGAGCCTCATAACCAGGCACAAGCCTTTTATAGGAATTCGTGGTTGGGGCACAAATAGCCATTAGTGCCGGCGCATGCGCAAGCAAACCGCCGATGTAATATTTTGCGGTTTGGCTGATAAGAGCATACCCTTCAGGGTCAAAGAATTGGTTTATACCTTCTTTAAACAACGACTGATGGCAGTGCATGCCGGAGCCATTATCTTTGAATAGGGGCTTAGGCATAAACGTGGCAGTACGTCCTTCAGATTTACAGACGTTTTTGACGACATATTTGAACCACTGCATCTGATCAGCCATTTTGACCATGGTGTTGTAACGCATGTCAATTTCGCACTGGCCCGCGGTGGCGACTTCATGGTGATGTACTTCAACCTTGATACCAACTTCCGCCATTTTCAGCGCAAGGCGCGTTCGCAGGTCTTGTAATGAATCGCTGGGGGCAACTGGGAAATAACCCTCCTTGTAGCGGGGTTTGTAACCAAGGTTATGAGAGTTGCCGTCTCCATCTATATTTTCGGCACGCCCGGTATTCCATGAGCCTTCGACTGAATCAACGGTATAGAAAGCGGTATGTTCGTTTTGTTCAAACTGCACGTTATCAAAAATAAAAAACTCCATTTCCGGACCCCAGTAGCTGGTGTCAGCGATTCCGGTGCTTTTGAGGTAGGCTTCCGCTTTCCGGGCAATGAACCTAGGATCCCGGCTGTATGGTTTACGTGTCATTGGGTCGTAAATATCGCATATGATGGAAAGTGTCGGCACTTCGCATATCGGATCCAGCATGGCTGTGGTGGGATCCGGCATCAGCAGCATATCGCTTTCATTGATGGCTTGAAAACCTCTGATGCTTGAGCCGTCGAATCCGATACCATCCACCCAGATGCCTCGATTAGGATCATCAAGGTCAGACAGTTCCGAAACGGGGATGGAAAAATGCTGCCACATTCCCGGGAGATCATTGAATTTCAGGTCAACCATCTGTATATTATTTTCTTTGCAAAATTGCAGGATTGCTTCCGGTTTCAATTTAATATCCTCTCTTTTATGATTTATTTTTGCTTTACGGTTAAACGAAGTGTAGAGGGGAATAATGCATGTTACGTCTTAAATTACGGCCTCACCTGTCTCACCGGTTCGGATGCGGAACGCTGCTTCAACCGGCATGACAAATACCTTGCCATCACCGATACGACCAGTTTTGCCCGCTTTCATGATGGATTCAACCACCTCCTGGCATTGATCATCGTGGCATACGATCTCCACTTTCAGCTTTGGTAAAAACTCAACCCGGTATTCACCGACCCGCCATTGCAATGAAATACCTTTTTGTTGGCCGCGACCCGACACTTCGGTCACCGTCATGCCGTGAATGCCGTGGACGTCCAGGGCTTTTTTTACGGCATCAAGGCGTTCTTCCCTGATGATGGCTTCTATCTTTTTCATTTATCTGATCCCTCCAAGTGCACGCTCACCGTGTTGCGACAGGTCTAAACCTACTACTTCTTCCATTTCTTTAACTCTTAGGCCCATGGTGGCATCAATAACTTTGGCGATAACCCAAGTGCCGCCGAAAGCAAAGACCCCGACGACCAGCGTGCCCACCAATTGTTTTCCCAGCAGAGCGAATCCGCCACCGAACAGTAAGCCATCCGCTCCGGCAGCGTTGACGCTAGTGGTGGCGAAGATGCCGACAGCCAATACGCCGAAGATACCGCCGATGCCATGGACTGCCATCACATCAAGTGAATCGTCAATACCCATTTTCATTTTAGCGATCATGGCGTAGTAACAGATCACAGCGGCGACGATGCCGATGACCGCGCCGTATATCGGCTGAATAAACCCGGCCGCCGGGGTTACTGCTGCCAGACCGGCCACGGCACCGGTGGCAATACCCAACAGAGTGGGCCGGCGATGATTCCAAGCTAAAAGCATCCAGG
The DNA here is from genome assembly GCA_050864255.1 of Dehalogenimonas sp. Lineage (GTDB taxonomy): Bacteria > Chloroflexota > Dehalococcoidia > Dehalococcoidales > Dehalococcoidaceae > Dehalogenimonas. The sequence goes on along the minus strand of JBOWAX010000001.1, from coordinate 649,701 downwards.
TTGTCGCTGCTGCCGCTCCGGCAGTATTGGTGGCCACTAGAGCGGTAGAAGCCAGTGAACCGGAGCTTAAGGCACTTCCAGCGTTGAAACCAAACCAGCCGAACCACAGCAGTGCGGCCCCCAACATGACCAGTGGGATGCTGGAGGGCTCCATCGGTTCATGACGAAATCCGCGCCGTGAACCTAACACGAATACTAACGCGAGAGCTGACAATCCTGCGTTGATATGAACCACGATACCACCGGCAAAGTCCAGCGTACCCAAATTCATCAACCAGCCACCGTCACCCCAGACCCAGTGGGCAACAGGGGTATAGATAAGAGTTAACCAGGCGATGGCGAAAACCATCAATGCACTGAACTTGATGCGTTCCACAACGGCCCCGGTGATAAGCGCCACGGTAATAATGGCGAACATCCCCTGAAACATCATGAAGATAAGGTGTGGAACCGTGGTTGCGTAGATGTCCGAGGGGTCACCGGTGACACCGTTCAAAAACGCGTAATTTAGATTCCCGATAAAACCGCCGATGTCAGAACCGAATGCAAGTGAATAGGCATAAAATACCCAAAGGAGTCCAACAACCCCCAACATTACGAAACTCATCATCAGCGTGGAGATAACACTTTTCTTTCGGACCATGCCGCCATAAAATAGTGCGACTCCGGGGGTCATTAATAAAACTAGAGCGGTGGACATCAATAACCAAGCAGTATCGCCGGCACTGACCATATAATCTAGCCTCCCAGTAATAATCTTACTGGAAATTTTAATCCAGAAGTGTTTCCAAAAGATTACAGAGGCATAGATTTTTTGTCGGACCAGAACTTATATTTTCCGAAGGGTACTTGTTTTATAGAAAAAATATTTTAGAATGATTTCAGGAATAGAGCTTGTAGAAGCTGGAATTTAATAGGAACGATTATTCAGAAAACTTAAGGTGCTTCAAGATCAAATTTGGCTCACCAGGCCATTCTTGGCTTGGGTTGAATATTATTTTTGTCCCCGGTCCAGCAATAATCGTTGCCAAAATATAGTCATCCGGTTGCTTTGGGTTTTAAGATCTTTCCCGAGACCCGCAGTCAAGCGCCGGATAAATATTAGAGTCGATAATACCGCAAATCCGATAACAACCTGCTGAGGTTGTCCGAGCCATAAAGCAGTGAAAGGGAGTAAAACAAAGCCTATTGCTACTCCAACCGGAAGCGCTATGCTTGGTCCGGCACCTTTTGAAAATCTTTCACTTTTTGGAATATCCTTTAGCTGTAAGGCTCTAAAAAGTTTGAACATCAATCCCACTAGAACTCCTGTTAAAGCCAGCAGCGTCGGAATGAGGGCTATCGCTGCTGCAGCACCATATCCAGTCGTATTACCCTTCTCACCGTCAAAGTCCTTCCAGACGGGCCACATTTGGCCCATTGTAGCAACGATTCCACAGGCGACAATGGTTTCGATATTGAATCCCAACAACCTTACCAGCCAAATGGTTCCGATACCTTTTAAAACATCAACAATTACTACCGATAGCCCAATAAACGGCCCTGCCTGTTGCCAAAGTGCCATATGTAAATCACCATCAGTTGAAATATGATTTACCCTGGCCATGATCAAGAGGTGGGGAAATGAACCGATAAAATACGCTAGAACGATGATTCCAAAGCTATCCACAAGTGTTCCTTCCGTGCCAACTATAATCAATTATAAATAATGCCGGATAATATCGCACTTATCGGAATATTTTGTTGACCATAATAAACGATATCTTGATTTATTTTCAATTTGTTGTATGATGACGGGGGCCACAACGATCTCACCCAACGAAAAACTCGGAGGTTATTCATGAGTGTCAAGATCATTGTAGACTCCACTGCCGATCTCCCCCAACAACTCGCCGAAAACGCCGGCATTTCTATTGTGCCATGTTACGTACGTTTTGGTGATATAAGCCTACGCGATCGAATTGACATCTCTGAAGATGCTTTCTTTGAACGTCTTCAGAACGGTTCGATATTTCCGACGACTTCTCAACCGTCGCCACAAGATTTCATTGATGTCTACCAGGAGAATAGTGATAATTCTGATGGAATATTTTCTATCTGTGTATCACGAAAGTTATCCGGCACTTATGATTCCGCTTTTCAAGCCAGACAGAGTCTAAATTTGAATATTCCAATTGAAATCGTAGACTCTCAATCCACCACCATAGGTTTAGGGGTCCTGGCAATGCTGGCAGCTCGATTAGCTCAAGAAGGCAAGACTCTTTCCCAAATCACAACTGCCGTAAACGAAGCTATTCCAACGATACATCTATTAGGATTTTTCGATACCTTGAAATATCTGATGGCTGGAGGACGGATTGGAAAGGCAAAGGGCCTAATTGGCTCTGTCTTAAATGTTAAACCGGTCTTAACGCTTAAAGATGGGGAGCTTCATCCTTCCGGTCAGGTGCGAAGCCGTATCAAGGGGGCTGATCGACTTGTGGAGTATGCGGGGTGTTTCAGCAAGATTGAAGATCTATGGATAGTCCACGCCAATACTGAAAATGACGCCCAAGATTTAGCCGCTCGACTTGGCGAATTTTTCCCTAGAGAAAAGATCGTCATATCAAGGCTTGGGGCAGCCATTGGCTCTCACGCGGGTCCTGGTACGTTGTTCGTTTGTGTGCGAGGTAGGTAAATACAAAAAATAAGTCAAAAAGAATGCCGCACTTGCCTGTGCCCTGGAGTAAGACTTGTAAGGGAAGTTTCCCTGCTTTTAATGTAACCGTTCAAAAAGTCTGTAGTTAAAATGATCTCAACAATGATGTAAAGTGGTATCGGTATCAGCAGCAAATAACAAAGGTTTATTGGGCAATATTCCTAACAGCTGAAACTGAAAGCATATAAACGGCGGTTATTAGTACCAGCCCCCCTGAAACAGCAAACATGAAAACTATATTGGAGTCCACCAGAAGACCGGCGATAGCTAGAGAAAACGGCATCATTCCGACGGAGGCAAACGATACAAGGCTCATTATGCGGCCGATCATATGAGCCGGTGATTCCCGCTGAACCCAAGTCACAAGAATAATGTTGAATATGCCAACACCAATACCCAGCGGAACCGAAACGATGACCGCTGATGTTACGTTTGGTAGGATGCCAAATGAAGCCAAACCGAATCCTAAAAGGCCACAGATAAGCATTAGTGTTATGCCAGGGCGCCTGAACTTGGTTATTCCCGCGATGATGGTGCCGATAACGGCCCCCGCACCGAAAGCGGAAAGCACGGCACCCAAGGCAGCTGCCCCTCCGCTAAACCGATTGTCTGCCAGCCAGGCAAGACCTACGTCAATAGGCCCAGCGAAGCAGAAATCTATTACGGCAATGGCCAGGATCATCGCTCTAAAGGCAGGTTGATAGTAGGCAAATTTCAGTCCTTCCCGAATGTCGGAAATAATATTACGGAAGGTATACGATTCTTCTCTGGTCTGGAGATTATTCGTTGGGGAACTCCTTTTGATAATCGTGTCGGTCATCATTGAAAGGAAGACGGCAGCAATGACAAATGATGCTGAATCAATACCGAAGGCGATGTCCATGCCCATAGCTGATATAAGTAGCCCAGCCGGAGCAGATCCTATGAGGAAACTAAGTTTGTGAGTTCCCTGGAGGATGGCGTTGCCCGCCCGTAAACGTTCTTTTTCTACCACAGTAGGGATAAGGGCATTCATAGCGGGATGGAAAAAAGAATCGGCAATACCAAAAGAAATTGATAAAACATATAAATGCCAAAGTTCAATGATCTGTGAAAATACCATAATTGCGATGACGGCAACTACGACCGATCGGGCAATATTAGAAATAATCATGATGCGTCGAGGTGAAAAGCGATCGCTTAACACACCGCCGAAAAGCATGAATAGCGCTCTTGGGATTGCACCGGCCATCAACACTGTACCCAGCGCAAGCCCTGATCCGGTAAGCTGAAGAGTGAGCCAACTTAAAGCTATAAAATGGAATTGATCACCTAGGAGGGAAATGCTCTGGCTGGCCCATAGTAAACGGAAATTCCGCTTTAATAGCGGAGTCAGAATAGGAATCCGTCCGATTAGTTTATTAAAAGGTCTTGTTTTTGGTTCTTTTGGCACAGTTTGAAAACTCGTCACGGGTTGACATACCGTAGTATAGCGCTTTTTTGCACAATATTCGCTACTTATATGAGACAGTTAAGAGAGTTTGATTATTGGGAATCATGACGTCTAACAGGTGATGATTCTACCCGATACCCGGACTACCTGTTCCGTTTTAGGCGCCCTGGCTCAGCACTTCCAATTCAGTCTGACCAAAAGCACGGTTTTCAACGTTTGATTAAAGTCATGATAACTGTGGTTACAAGGACGATGATCAACGCGGCGGACAGGACAGCCCCGGCCCAGAGAGTAGCGTTCGACACATTCGACAAAGCGACAGCAGTAAGACCGATAAATGCTATGATCGGTAGAACCCGGTTAACCGCTGCAATGTGATAGGATTTATTCAGAACCATCAGGGCGATGCCAACAACCACGAAAGCTATGTCCGCCACCAAGATGCCGAAGAGCGCCAGCGGATCTTCCCCCCGGAGTAACCGCAACAGCATTTCCAAGATAGCGGCCAGCCAGCCCATAAAGAAGAAGTTGAGCGCAACAAACAGGATTGATTTACCGGACCAATTCATTATCCCTCCGCGGTTAACATTGCAATTAAATAATATGCCGGCAAGGGGAACCAAATAGGTTCCTGAGCATTTCGTATCAAACGATTAATTGTTCCGCCCAGTCTGTCGAATGCATAATACCACGACAACTGAAAAGCGTTATTCTCTGAATACATACTCAAGTATTGAACCTTGGATGGCCGACATAAGCCCAATAGCAATGATCACGACACCACCGCTTACTTCGAATTGCCCAAGGAAAACACCAATCAAAAACACCACAATTCCCAACACTCTAAATTGGGCTCCGACTTGTTTGAGTTTCTTTTCCATTTGTTTTATCTAACCTTTCGGATTCTCACCAGTGTTGGAGATGTATCACTATTGATAGTATTGTTGCCTTTCCAGGTGAATATTTCAACCAGGAAACATGGCTTCTAAGGTGATCTTGGTTCAGTTAGATTTGAAAATTTTAATCAATCCCACTAGCAATAAGATGGCACCTATTACCATGCCGCCAATTCCGGCTATCTGAAGTATATTAGCATCATCTTTGGTCATATTCGAGAAAAACCACCCGAACCCGAATAAGGCATCGCCTTGCGAGATGATCTCGTTTGCCCGTTGAAACGCCACAAAACCGATAACTCCGATAATACCACCCAATATTGTCATTATGATTCCGCCATTTATTTTCATGTAATTCCCCTTCGGTTTCAAGACCGCACTGTATCTCTACTATCTCTTTGTCATCATACCATCTATCTGTAGCAACCTATGGTAGAGAGCGCAATAAATGTATTTGGAGCACTCAACTATACGGTTTTATTGGTTAAAGATAGGGACTGCAGATTTAGATTTGGAAATATAGTTGGAGGCAGTTTGGCTTATCTATGCAGGATTACTCAGAGAGTGGTAAAGCATTGGAGTGACCAGCTACTCCTTAACTTCTAAATGAAAAGGCGCCTAGCGATTCAGCTAGACGCCTTTTGGCGAATTTACTTGGATACAGTTTGCTACCATTGCACGAACATCGGGATGTCTGCCCTTTCATGCTTACGTTTGTGATGAATGTAAAAAGCTTGGATGAGAATACTTGAAAACTTAATTTTTGGTTGAGATGGGAGAGAGTCTAATTCTTTCGAAAATACGGGGTGCTGAAGTTTGTGAGTTGATGAGTAATCTTCCAAAGTCACTTGATCTAGGGTTTATAATTTACCTTATACGGCAGAGGCGTCTTGCTGTAAATACTATTTGGGGTGAATATTGTGGCCAAGACAATAGTTTTAACTGTCGGTGACAAATATAATTTTGGATTTGGGAAAGATCGCCTTTGCTATGCTGGGATGCCTTCTGAGAATGTGTTCTCAATTGTACGGTTGAAATGGGAATTCATGTATCGAGGATTTAGCTGGAACCAGTTTTATCCGACATCAAGCAAGGATATTCAAATAGAAGGAATTGATATTCATATCGAACATGTAAACCCCAATGAAATAAGATTGATTATCGGATAGTCGAGTCACCCGTACAGCCAAGGGCTGGATATGTAATTATGGTGGTGATATGCATCAGAACAGCCAGTTTATAGGAGGTTTCATCTGAAACGGGCATAACTTTAGCCAAGTAACAAATTAGCAAAGATCGCGATTACAAATAAAATTCCAATTATCACCAACCAAGCGAAGGCCTTCTTTTCTTTAGTGACTTGTTCCGGCGATTTTTCCTTGGATGTGTTTCGAGTCAATATCATTCCGAGAGTAACACCAACTGCTAAACCCGTGGCAAATCCTGCAGCCCACATCGTAACTTGCCTCCCATGTGTATTTCTATCATTTTACACTAGCATGTCAACCACATTAAGACAAAGAATATATGCGTCACAAAACAATCAACGGGACGCCTTTTTTTGTGGACGTACGATTGGCCAAGTATGAAAGAGTCAATCCCACTTTGTCCCATGGGAAATGGATGTTTATCATTTCGTATGTACAGATTAATGAGGAAAAATAACCTCTCCCACTCCAAAAAGAAGCACAAATAGACCAAATGTGATTGCGATAAACACAGGGATTGCCCGTTCGTGTCGTTTAATTACTGCGTAAAACCCTGAACAGAAAGCGAATGACCCGAATAACCAAGCAAGAATAACTAAAGTGGCTTTGACGGGTTCATTAAAAAAAGAGGGGTTTTCAGGGATGTTATTGGGAACAATCCTGATGCTTTGACTCAAGACAAAAACAAGAAAACACAAAAGAATCGCTATAAGAGCGAACTTGCCATGAACACTAGATGGAGTAATCCACTTGTTCATATAATACCGATTGCAAGCCTCAATACAATTATATCTCGACTGTCAATATATGTCGGACCAATCATCGGGATCGTTGGTTCTGAACATCATGAAAGATCAGCTTTCAAAATCACAAAATATTGAAACTGAACTTAAAGAACTTTGCTCCCGAATAGTTGCTGATATTGATAATTGCACAACGGCTGACAAAAAAGATGCCTTCACCTTTTTAGACCTCAAGGTAAAGGCATCTCCGCAAAGCTGTGATATTAAAGGTTATGTGGATTTGAACCTAATCACCACTGGACAAACATGGGCATCACAACATGGATGTAATTGTCCGTTCCTATCGGTCGGATTACACCCGGGCTTGAGGGTCCCGTGACTTCCAGGGCGACCTGATCCTCGGTCAACACACTCAACACGTCCAGAAGATACTTGCCGTTGAAAGCGATCTTGGCTTCCTCACCGGAAACAGCAGCATCAAGTTCTGCCTGATCATCTCCGATCTCTTCAGAGCGGGCGGTTATAGAGAGGCGTCCGGGTGTCTTGCCGCTGCCCGGGGTCATAATGAGCCTAACGATCCCGCCACCGTCTCGGGCGAAGATCTGAGCGGCGCGGGCTGCTCGCAGGAACTGGGGAACATCAAGCACTACCCGGGTAGTGTGAGACTGCGGGATAATCTGCGAATACTGTGGGAATGTACCCTGCAGCAGTTGAGAAACCAATTCAATATTTTTGAGTTTAAATAGGATTTGGCACTTCTGGGTATCAATGGTGATGCTGATCATCTCGTCCGCATCAGCAATCAATCGGGAAACCTCGGCCAGGGTTTTGGAGGGGATGATGGCCTTAACTTTTTGGGCCACCGGTTCGGCCAGGGCCATCTTGTATACGGCTAGCCTAAAGCCGTCGGCAGCAGCTAAAGTCAGCACTGAGCCTTCAAATTCGGCATCAATGCCGGTCAGTACAGGGCGTGATTCATCGGTAGCTGCGGCGAAGACAACACGGGAAACACCTTTTTTGAATTCACCGACGTCAACCTTTGCGGTAGTACCGCCTTCAACCCGGGGGACCGGCGGGAAATCTTTGGCATCCACCCCGGTCATGCGTGCCTCAAAGCGGCCGCATTTTAGGGTGAGTGTTTTATTAGCAGTTAAAATCATCTCAACCTTATCGTTGGGCAGAGAGCCTATAAACTCGGTCATAAGCTTGGCAGGAACCGTGGTGGCTCCGTCTTCCTCGACCTTGGCACCCAGCCAGCAGGTCACGGCCATTTCCAGGTTGGTGGCAGACAGTTTTAGCCGTCCTTCATCAGTTGCCAATAAAACGTTAGTGGTTATCGGCAGAGTTGAACGGCTGGCCGCGGCGCGACCGACGATATTAAGGCCTTTAGCTAGATTTTCTTGAAGACAAGACAAGCGCATTACAGTGGTTCCTCCGGTTCTAAATCAAGTGGTCTATGATTATATAACGGGAGGGGCGGGGAGGCAATCATTATTTTTTGTCGCGCAGCTAATGCTTAATGAGAATGCCGGGGGATAGGCAAGAAAAAACTTACCCAGAAATTATTCCGGGAGCGCACCGACAAATTCCGGGGAGTTAACGTCAAAAGTGAAGTGCTTTATTTCTACCTCATCGCCTTTGGGCCCCGGTACCTGCTCAAAGGTGCGGACCCGTAAAACACTGCCGATATACTCTTCAACTTCAGCGTCAGTTAGGGTCTCAATAATATAATTGCCTTTGGTATCCTTGCCAGTCCGGTAAGAAATGGAAATACGATCGCCTTTTTTTAGCATAACCTGCCTTTTCAGAAATTACTATTTGATAGATATATTATAGCATGGTATTCAAGCCCAAGTGACCAACAATGTTATAAGTTAATGTATAAATATTCAACCTTGAGCCATAATAAATTCAACAAAAGTCTTGAGTGAAGGCCGTTCCTGTGTGATAATTTTGGTATGAAACAAAAAATTGACCGCCGCACCAAGATTATTGCCACTATAGGACCTGCTTCTGCTGCACCAGAGGTGCTGGCGGACCTGATAAACACCGGGATGAATGTCGCCAGGTTTAACCTTTCCCACGGTTCATTGGAGGAGCACGAAGAGCAGATAAAGCAGGTGCGCATTGAGGCCAAACGTTTGAAGGCGGCGATAGCGGTACTGATCGATATTCCCGGCCCCAAATACCGTACAGGCCCACTGGCGGCCGACAGCGTCAAGCTGGTTAAAGGCGGGGAGATAATACTAACTACAAGAACGGTGGCCGGTTCTGAAAAAGAGGTTTCGGTCAATCTGCCGGCGCTGCCAAGAGATGTACGGCCGGGTGACCTGTTATTGTTAGACGATGGGGCTATGCAATTAAGATGTCGGGAAATCAAGGGCGAAGATGTGTATTGCACAATACTGGTGGGTGGTCCGCTTAAGGCGGGGAGGGGCATTGCCATTCCCGGTCGTAAATCCAGTATGCCCTTTATGACCGACAAGTTAAAACAATACATTAATTTTGCCGTCAATCAACGACCGGATTATCTCGCTTTGTCGTTTGTCAGCCGAGCATCGGAAATTCGGCACGTACGGCAGATATTAAAAAAACTTAAGGCTGATATTCCGATTATCGCCAAGATTGAACGTGGCGCAGCGGTTACCGCTTTTGAAGCCATTCTAGCTGAAGCCGACGGGGTTATGGTGGCACGAGGTGATTTGGGGGTGGATATACCTCTGGAACGTTTGCCATTGGTGCAGAAAGATATCATTCATAAAACTAACAAGTCCGGCAAGCCGGTGATAACCGCGACTCAGATGCTGGAATCCATGATTTTTGCCGCACGGCCGACCCGAGCTGAAGTAACTGATGTGGCCAATGCCATTCTTGACGGCAGCGATGCTGTAATGCTTTCGGCGGAAACCTCGATCGGCAAATATCCGGTTCAGGCGGTGGCTATGATGGCTGCGGTGGCACTGGAAACAGAAAAGATGTTGCCTTATGACCTATGGATTACTGAACGGGATTCCTGGCTGACCAGCCAAACCGAGGAACTGATTAGTTACAACGCCATTCTTACCGCACGGCGGCTTGATGCGGCGGCTATTGTTGCCTTTACCTCCTCCGGATCTACGGCTGCCCGGGTTTCCAAGTACCGGCCGAGTGCGCCTATACTGGCGATTTCTCCTAATGGAGATATCTGCCGTCGCCTCATTCTGAATTGGGGTGTCCAAGCGAGTCAGATACCCACACCAAAAACCGTTGACGACCTGTTTGCTACCGCCGTCAGGTTGGTAAAAAAGCTAAAGCTGGCCAAGGCCGGAGACACAATTATCGTCACCGGCGGTGTTCCTATCGGGATTGCCGGAACCACCAATCTGCTGAAAGTGCAGGAAGTGGACTAGACCGGAACCAGGCTCGTCGGCGATCCGGAACACCTAATTGTTCCAGCTTATTGTGGTGCACATAAATTTGGACAATGCAAAACGATATGTTACGATATATCGTAATGAATATTTTGCACAAATTGTATCTTAACCGTCACATAGCTCCCGGTTGGCCACCGTTCGGGCAGGGGAGAGCCCACCGCTATTTTGAAAAGGGTTTTCTCAAGTTTATTTTACTCGATATGCTCAGGGAAAAGCCCCGCCATGGGTACGATCTGATACGGGAACTGGAAGAGCGGTCGCACGGTTTTTATACCCCAAGTCCCGGCAGTATTTATCCAGTGCTGCAAAAACTCCAGGAAAAAGGAATGGTTAGCTCCGAAGATCAGGAAGGTCGTAAAACATACACTATCACAGATGAAGGTCTTAAATTACTTGAGGAACGCGCGGGAGTAGTTGAGCACCTGAAGCATATTTCAGAACACCGTGCCCTCAATTTTAACAAAGCTGAGTGGCAGGATACTATCGAGGAATTGCATCACATGCGCCAATTGTTTGGTAAAAAAATGGGCAACCTATCTGAGCGGCAGATAATAGAAATCAAGAAAACGATCAAAAATGCCTGCCGTGATATCGAAACCATCATTCAGGAATGATAGCCCTTTTAGAATTCGTAAATTAACGGAGGAAACAGTTGGATGATTGAACCCGGTAATATACAAAATATCATAGAGGTAACTGATCTCAGCCGTTCATTCAAGCAGATTAATGCGGTTATCAATGCCACTTTTCAAGTAAGACAGGGTGAAATATTTGGATTCCTGGGGCCAAATGGGGCGGGCAAAACTACCACCATTAACATGTTATGCACACTGCTGAAACCAACCAGCGGTAAAGCGATAGTTAATGGATTTGATGTTGAAACACAAATGGATGATGTGCGCCGTTCCATAGGTCTGGTGTTTCAGGAACCAACTTTGGATGATTATCTAAATGCCGAGCAGAATTTGCGTTTCCATGCGTACGCTTATGGCATACCGGCTGCAAATCGTGAATCCAAGATACAAGAACTGATGGAAATGGTAGAACTGTGGGACCGGCGCAAAGATGCCATCCGTACATTCTCCGGTGGTATGAAGAGGCGCTTAGAGATTGCCCGTGGCTTGTTGCATCAGCCAAAGGTGCTGTTTCTCGATGAGCCGACAATCGGCCTGGACCCGCAGACACGACGCAACATATGGGACCATATCAAACGGCTCCAGCAGCAAACTAATCTTACTATTTTTATGACGACGCATTACATGGAGGAAGCTGAAAACTGTGATCGTATCGCAATCATCGACCATGGAAAAATCATTACACTGGATAGCCCTGAACATTTAAAAGATGGTATCGGGGGAGATATGGTAACTATAAAAGCTTCAGATAACCAGGCTGCTATCCAGGAAATCAAAGAGCATTATGGAATTGATGCTCAGCTCAAAGCTGAGAGCGTGGTATTCAGCGTGTCAAATAGCGATGAATTTATCCCAGAATTCGTAAAAAATTTTCACGGCCGGCTAATCTCGATAGGAATCCGGCGGCCGACACTTGATGATGTTTTCCTCAACTATACTGGCCGGGAGATTCGGGAGGAAAACGCTGACCCGCTGGCAATGGTCCGTAGAAGATTTAAAATGACCGGAGGTATGCACGGATGAGTTTGGCGTTTAGAGCTATCTGGGTTACCGCTTATCGTGAACTGCTAAGGTTTTTAAGTAACCGGACCCGCCTGATTTCCTCGTTTACGATGCCGGTTTTGTTATTGATAGTATTCAGTGCGGGATTTTCGAATACTATCGGCGCTTTGATCCCGGGGGTGAATTTTACTCAATTCATGTATCCTGGAATAATTGCCATGACTGCTTTTCAGGTATCGCTTATGAGTGGATTAACCATTGTCTGGGATCGGGAATTTGGGTTTTTAAAGGAAGTCTTGGTTGCACCCCTGCCGCGCGGCGGCATCATTGCTGGAAAAGCTATCGGCACTGCGGTTATCGCCCTTTTTCAGGGATTGATAATGCTATTGCTGGCACCATTTTTGGATGTTTCAATTGACGTGGCATTGGTAATACAACTCATCCCGGTTCTGGTTTTGATCTCTTTGACTTTCTCTGGATTGGGGCTATTGCTTGGTTCCCGTATGCGGAGCCAGCAAGGCTTTCAGATGGTCATGCAGGTGCTTCTATTGCCGCTGATGTTCGCCTCCGGTGTCTTTTTTCCGTTGGGAAATGTGCCGGCCTGGTTGGGTGCTCTTTCCAAAGTCAACCCATTGACTTATGGGGCTGACGCGGTCCGCCAACTATTTTTAGGTGCCCCGAGCGCTGATTCAATAGTCAGCGTTACCGTATTTGGGCATACGATGAGCATTTTAGATGATATGATGGTAGTCGTAGCTCTTGGCGTGGTATTTTTATTAACGGCGGCGGCGGCTTTCAGCCGGCGCGACTGAATGAGGTGTAAATGATTCAAGTTAATAATCTGAAAAAGGACTACCGGTTGGGCGAAGAAACGGTACATGCCCTGGCCGGGGTGAGTCTGGAAATTGATAAAGGGGGATTCGCCGCTTTTGTCGGGCCATCCGGTTCTGGCAAGAGCACTTTGCTGCACTTGATCGGCGGGTTGGACACGCCTTCTTCCGGGAGTATCGTAGTTGATGACAAAGATCTAAGCCGGGCTTCAGATACGGAACTGGCTGCGTACCGCAACCATAATATCGGGTTTGTCTTTCAGGCCTTTCATCTTCATCCGACTTATTCAGCAGTTGAAAATGTGGCTATTCCGTTGATATTTGCCGGATTAGGAAAATCCGAACGATTGAAAAAAGCCAAAGAAGCCCTTGAGGCGGTAGGCTTGGGACATAGGGCGGATCATCGGCCCAATCAGCTTTCAGGCGGTGAAAGACAACGGGTAAGTATTGCCCGCGCCTTGGTCACTGATCCGGGGCTTATCGTGGCTGATGAACCCACTGGTAACCTGGATACTGTCAACGGCGGCCGGATTATGGACTTATTGGGGGCGTTGAATAAGGAAAAGGGGATTACCTTGCTGGTGGCGACTCATGATACCGAACTGGCCAGCAGGGCCCGCCGGGTGGTAAATCTAAGAGACGGATTGATTGTTGGAGATACCCTGCATGAAGATTAATGAATTATTCAGCATGGCTTTTTCTAACCTCTGGCGGCGGAAACTGCGCACCTCGCTGACGGTGCTGGCGGTGGTTATCGGTGCCACATTGATTTCATTGGTCGTTTCCCTGGGTTCCGGATTACAGGCTTTTGTCGTCAGTCAATTCGGGCTGAATTTTCCAGACACTGCTGTTATCGCCTCATCAGGCCGCGACATTGGGGGCTTCAGCGGCGGTGGCGGCCCGCAAGAGATAGATACGTCCGAGATTATCGTAATTAATCCGTTTACGGCCGAAGATCTTGAGAACCTAAGGAACATACCCGGTGTAGAGAGGGTTGATTACCTGGTCAATGTTTCCGCCCGATGGATCAGTCCTGAGACCAGTGAAAAAATTTACACTGTCAGTGTTTCAGGCGTGGCGGAATATGAAGCTGCGATCAGACCACTATATCAGGGATCCAGTTTTAGCGACAGCGACTCGGGTGTGGCTCTGATTGCTTACAACTATCTTGAAGCTTTTGGCTGGCAAGATGCCCCTGACTCGGCTATTGGCCGCACTGTTACCGTGAATGTCGGCAAACAGAATGCCTATACACTTGAATCCCGGGAATTTACCTTTACCATTGTTGGAGTAATCGACAAACAGGTTTCCAGCGCCGAGTTACTTATTCCCCGTGCTGACGCAATTGAGATGGCGCGTTATTATCAAGATAATCCATTGCGCTATTCCGAATCTCAGCCCGGCTTTTTTCTGCAGCTCCAAGCAACGGATGTTTCTAAGGTACCTGCGGTAGCTCAAGCGGTGCGGGATTTGGGATTTTCTGCTACTACCCCGGATGACATTTTGGAACAGATAAACAGTGTCTTTGGTGTGATTCAGGTCGGGCTGTCGGCCTTCGGCGTGATTGCCCTGATTGTGGCTGCCATTGGTATTATTAATACGTTGCTGATGGCCATCCATGAACGCACCCGGGAGATCGGTGTCATGAAGGCTGTGGGAGCTACCCGCGGTAATATACGCTGGCTGTTCACTACCGAGGGAGCCACTCTGGGATTTTTGGGTGGTGCTATCGGCGGCGGTTTAGCGCTATTGGTGGGACAAGCGGTTAATTTCATCGGGGCGAGAACCTTCCTGTCGGATTTCCCCGGTTTTGAACTGACTGCGTTTCCGGTCTGGCTGATTCCCGGCGTTATACTGCTGACCACGGCCGTTAGTCTGCTGGCTGGATTGTATCCCGCTGGACGTGCGGCCAAACTGGATCCTGTGGAGGCACTGCGGTACGAGTAGGCCCGATAATATGAAAGAAAAAGGCATCGATTCAGGCAGTATGCATAAAAATGTACCACCGGAACCGGTGAATTATCACATCAAGATAACACGTGACGGGCCTTATATCGTCAGCGGTGGACCGCCGTTATCAGTGCAGATAATCCGATACGATCCTAACGGGGAATGCCATGGTTGGAGTGAAAGCAGGCGTTATGAAACGCCGGAGACATACGCACTGTGCCGCTGTGGCATGTCACGGAATAAACCCTTCTGTGATGGCAGTCATTTTGCGGGGTTCGATGGCACGGAGACGGCCAGTCGGGATTCTTTCAGGGTGCAGTCTCAAGAACTCGTTGGTCCAGAGATTACCCTAACCGAGGTTCCGGAGTTATGCACCTATGCCCGATTCTGCCAGCGTTACGGGGATACCTGGCACCTGGTGGAGCGGTCGGATGATCCGGGTGCCCGGCAGACGGCCATCGAAGAAGCCGGGGATTGCCCTTCAGGCCGGATAATGCTGCACGATAAATCGGGCAACGTTATTGAGCCGGACCTGCCGCCGTCCATCGGCCTAATCGAATCCCTTCCCGAGGGATTATCCGGTCCCATCTGGGTACGCGGCGGGATACCGATAGAATCTGACGATGGGTTTGTCTATGAGACGCGGAACCGGGTGACGCTGTGCCGCTGCGGCCGCTCTAAAAACAAACCGTTCTGCGACGGCAACCATATTGAGGCCGGGTTCAAGACGGGCGCTGTGCCTACTCCGCCGCTTGGCGTTTGAGGTCGTATAACTTCTCCAGTGCCTGTCGCGGTGTCATTGAATCAATCTCGAGCTTCAACAGTTCCTCGATCACCTGAGGAGGCTGAGGTTGGAATAGCGAGAGTTGGGGCGTTGGGGTGAGTTTTTTAGCACTCGCCGCCGTTTTATCTTTGACCGATTCTAGTTCTAAAAGCACCTCAGTGGCCCGCCTGATGACCGGCTTCGGCAACCCGGCCAGTTTAGCAACGTGGATGCCATAACTCTTGTCCACACCGCCGGGCACGATTCTATGCAGGAAGACAACTTCGCCTTTATCCTCGGAAACCGCAACATTGAAATTGCGGACTCGCGACAGACTGTCGGACATGGTTACCAGTTCGTGGTAGTGGGTGGCAAACAGTGTTCTTGCCCTTAGATGCTCGTGGATATATTCCACAACAGCGCGGGCAATGGCCAGACCGTCATAGGTAGAGGTACCGCGCCCGATCTCATCAAGAATCAGTAAACTTTTAGGGGTGGCGTTGGTCAATATATTGGCCGTTTCCACCATTTCTACCATGAAGGTGGACTTTCCGGTGGCCAGGTCTTCATGCGCGCCGATACGGGTGAAAATACGGTCGCACAGTCCGATTTCCGCATTAGTAGCCGGAACAAAGCAGCCTATCTGCGCCATGAGCACAATGAGAGCTGTTTGTTTCAGGTAGGTGGATTTACCGGCCATGTTGGGTCCGGTAAGGATAACGATCTGACCTTTATCCGGCGAAAATGCGGTGTCATTAGCGATGAATTGGCCCGGGGGCAGGCCGGCTTCAACAACAGGATGACGCCCGCTGGTGACTAGCATATCGGTATTGTCGTGGACTATTGGTTTGACATAAATATTGGCTGCAGCTACCGACGCGAAAGCAGTCAGTGTGTCTAATCTGGAGACGGCGTCGGCTAAAGCCAGCAATGCCTCATATGATTCGGCTATCTGTCCCAATATCCGGCGGTAAATGGCCGTTTCCATATCCGCCAAGCGCTCGCGGGAACTGAGGATTCGAGCTTCATATTCCTTAAGTTCCGGCGTGATGTAGCGTTCAGCGTTGGCCAGAGTCTGTTTACGAATGAAGCGTTCCGGTACCTGCCCCAGATTGGCGGCGGATACTTCCAGGTAGTAACCGAAGACCTGGTTGTAACCTACTTTGAGGGTTTTGATGCCGGTGGCGGCCCGTTCTTCTGTTTCCAGCCGGGTGATATAGCCTTTGGCACCGGTAGCCATATCCCGTAGTTCATCCAGCTCCCTGGAAAAACCGGTACGGATCACTCCACCTTCTCCGACGGCTCCGGAAGGTTCGGCTTCAAAGGCATTTTCAATTAACGCAATAATATCAGTGTGTTCTTTGAGATTTTCTTTAAGCTTAGAGACCGACTTATCATTTAGGGCCCGTCCCAATTCCGGCGCCGCCTCCAACGACCGCTTAAGTGCTATGATTTCCCGCGGTAGGGCGGTGAAAGCACGGATCCGATTGGCCAGGCGTTCCAGGTCAGCGAAAGACTTGAGCCAGCGCTCAAGTTCAGCACGAATCATATGTTGCCGGAGCAGCCATTCCACAGCGTCTTGTCTTTCCCTTATTGCCGGAATGTTTAACAGCGGCTGTCCCAACCACCGCCGCAGGAGCCGTGCACCCATGGGAGTGCGGGTAACATCAAGGATTCCCAGGAGTGAGCCGTTTATGGTACGGGTGGTGGCATTCTGGAATATCTCCAGGTTAGCCACGGTATTTTCATCCAACGCCATATAGTCACCGACTGAGTAGGCGGACAGGTGGCTGATAGCCTTTACGGCTTCTTTGTGGGTTTCCTTCAAGTAGCTGATAATTGCTCCGGCAGCGGCGGTGGCCATCGGCAAGCGGGCTATACCATATCCTTCCAAGGTACTGACGCCTAATGTATCCTTGAGCAATTCGGCGGCGGACTCCGGATCAAAATCCAGGGTTTCGGATCGGGTCAGCGGTGTCTTGTAAACGGGTTGATAAGAGTTTCCCAGAGGAATGATTACCTCCGCCGGTCGCAAACGCTCCAGTTCTGATTCTATCCTGCCCAAAGGCATCTGGGCGGCGGCGAATTCGCCGGTGGAAATATCAATAAAGGCAAAGCCAGATTCACTGTCTCCTGGTGCCACGGCGGCCAAGTAGTTATTTTGCCTGCCGTCCAGCAATCCTGGTTCCACCAGGGTGCCCGGGGTTACCAGCCTCACCACCTCACGTTCCATTAGGCCTTTATTATCACCGGGGCGGTTGGTTTGTTCGCAGATAGCCACTTTATGGCCGCGGCTGATAAGCCGGGACAGGTAATTGTCCACCGCATGGTACGGTATGCCGGCCATGGGTACCTTGACTCCCTTGCCCATCTCCCGACCGGTTAAGACGATTTCCAGTTCCCGGGCGGTCAATTCCGCATCGGCATCAAAGGTCTCGTAAAAGTCCCCCAGCCTGAAGAACACAATGGCTTCGGGGTAACGTTTTTTGATATTCAGGTATTGGGAGCGAAGCGGAGTGAGACTTGATTGGCTCATGGCGTTTATTGTACCCGATGGCGCCGCCGGCTGTCAGCATTTACAACTGATTTTCTGGTATTATTGGAAACCTTATCAGGAGGACATAGATTGAAACCAAGATACGATTTGTTGGTGGTGGATATTGACGGCACTTTGGTTAACTCTCGCGGAGGGATTTCTGCTGCTGATAAAGCAGCCATAGTCGGAGTCCAGGCTAAAGGGGTGAAAGTGGTACTGTCAACCGGTCGGGTTATTGAAGCCAGCCGGGGCGTTATTTCTGAACTTGGGCTGAACGGGGTTAACATCTTTTTCGACGGGGCGGTAGTTTATGACCTGGGCCGGCAGGAAACGCTGCATGTTAAGCCTATAAACTCAGATACGCTCAAGTCTGGAGTAGCCTTCGTCCATGCTAACGATATTTATCTAGAGCTTTACGCTATTGATCGCTATTTTGTGGAAGAGATAACCTGGGCGGATAAAATCCACCGAGAGTTTTTTGGTTTGCGCAGTACGCTGGCAGATTTTGATGACATAATCGGACGGGAAGCTATCATCAAGTGTGAACTCATGATTCACAATGACCTGGAAGAAGAGAAAGCCCGGTTATTCATGGAGCAATTTAAAGGGCTTCTGCGGGGTTCTGAAGCTCGGACGCCGGCTTATCCGGAGATGAAATTCATTAACGTGATGGATCCCGGCGTGTCAAAAGGAGCGGCTTTGGAAACGCTCGTGTCATATATCGGTACCGGGTTGGATCGGGTGATGGCCATCGGCGACGGGACCAATGACCTCTCGCTGCTTGAGAAGGCCGGGCTGAAGATTGCAATGGGCAATGCTCGTGATGAACTCAAAGCTATAGCCGACCATGTTACCCTCAGTGTGGATGACTCCGGTGTGGCGGCGGCCATAGAAAATTACCTGCTTTAATCGAATGGTTTCAGGTTAAACTCCGCCTCTTGGATATTGATCCGGACATACTCAAAATCACCGCCTGGCGAGTTCCATAGGGCACTGGCCTCGGTGGGTATTAGGTAATCACCGAATTGCCGATAGTTGCTGAAACTGCCGGACCATGGTTCCATCTTTCCACTATCGGAGCGGAAGCGCTCGGGCGCGCTGAAACCGGTAATTTCATCCTGCTCGTTGAAATAAAAAGTGCCAAACGCGCGCAAGTCGCCGTCTTTGATGGTTGCTTTGGCGGTATGGGCATCAATTTCTTCCCATATGATGTTATCAACCAACAGAGCTGTCGGCAACCAGGGCAGTTCAGAGAGATGCCGTAAAATTGAGGCGTGATCCATTTCCTTGCTTTTAACATCAAAGAGGGTTAAAGCAGAAAGTATTTTTATCAGCATGTTGCCTTTACCGTTTTGGTAACGGTCGCGGGCGGTAATCCAGGCCGGGCCTAATTTCATTTTGGCATCCCAGATGAAGCCGGTAGGCTGAACGGAATAATACTGGTGGGCGTTCAGCTTAATCCAACGGTCATTGAAACGTATCTGGCCGCTTTGGTTGAGCTGGGTGGTACTGATATAGGCAGCGCCTTCTTTGACCGTTTTTTGCAGATAACGGCGTACTGGAAGCGGCAACCGGTCAGCATCGGAGGGTTTGAAGGTCTTATTGAGCGGCTCGGCTGCGGTTAGTAGCTTCTTGATCTCCTGCTTGCGGGCCGAGTCCCAACTTTTTATCCGCTTGGTAATAAATATACCTATAAGAATCGCCAGCAGAAAATCCGCGATTAAGAATATGATTATCCAGTCCATTTATTACTCCTGTGTCGGTTTGGTCTGTGATACCAGACGATTATAGACTCTCTTTAATTAACCGAGCAAGCTGCGGCGTGATGCTTTTGACCGCCGTAAGTTCTTCAATGGTGGCCGCTCTGACTCCTGCCGCTGAAATGAAATGCTTAATCAAGGCGCGCCTTTTTGCCGGGCCGATGCCGGGAATAGCGTCCAACGCAGAACCTACCGCTGCTTTCTGCCTCAAATTGGTATGGTAACCCAAGGCGAAACGGTGGGCCTCGTCGCGTACCCTTTGCAATAGGTGCCGGGCAGCGGAACGTTCATTCAGCAGAATTGGGTTTGATTGGCGGGGTAAAAATATTTCCTCGCGTTCCTTAGCCAACCCGATGATGGCTGTATCACCGACCCCTTTGTCTATAAGGGCTTCCAGAGCCGCTGAAAGCTGCCCCTTGCCGCCGTCAATAAGGATCAGGTCTGGTAAGACCCATTTGTCCTCGTTGTCATCTTTAGCGTTGTTGAAGCGCCTGCCGATGACTTCCTTCATCATGCTGACATCATTTGCCCCCTCCACTGTTTTGATGCGAAAGCGACGGTAATGCTTTGATTCCGGTTTGCCATCGTGGAAAACCACCATGCTGCCGACCGCCAGTTGCCCCTGGATGTTGGAGATATCGTAACCTTCGATGCGTTGGGGCGGCGCGTTTAATTTCAAAATTTCAGCTAACTCCGCCAAAGCGACCCGGGCGTCGTCAGCGCCAGTCAATAGACGTTTTAATTTATGGTGTTCCAGTCCCTGCCGCGCATTATTTTTAACCATGTCCATCAAATCAATCCGCGGACCCCGGTGGGGAACCACCAGCTTAACTCGGCTGCCGCGGCGGAGAGTAAGCCATTCTTCCAGGACTGTATGGTCTCCCGGCAGTGCTTCAAGCAGGATCAGCGGGGGTAGGTGGGCAGCATTACTGTAGAATTGGCCGATAAAGCTGGACAAAACCATTTCCGGTGGTTGTTCCCGGGTTCTTTTGAGTACAAAATGTTCTCGTCCGATAAGCTTGCCACCGCGGATGAAAAATACCATGACAAAACTTTCATCACCGTCCTGAGAGTAGGCGACTGCATCCAATTCGCCTCTGGCTTTAATGGCTATTTTCTGGTCAGCGATAACCTGTTCAATATTAAAGACCCGATCTCGTAGCTGAGCGGCTCGTTCAAACTCCATTTTATCGGCGGCGGCTGTGATCTCCTGCCGCAGGCGACGCACCACTGTTTCCTGACGTCCCTCCAGAAATAGGGTGATTTGTTCAATAGACTTACGGTACTCTTCAACCGATAGTTTGCCGGAACAGGGTGCAGGACAGCGCCCCATGTCATATTCCAAACAGGGCCGTTTGACGGTTTTTAATTTTTTGGTACAAGAGCGGAAAGGAAAAATTCGTCGCAGCAGTTCCAGAACTTCACGCACGCTGCGGCTATCGGTGAATGGCCCGAAGTATCGGCCCTCGCCTTCAATATAACGACGTGTTACTTCCAACCGGGGCCATTCTCCGGCGGTGATGTGCAAATATGGATAGCTCTTATCGTCCTTGAGCATTATGTTATAGCGGGGGCGGTGACGTTTGATTAGGTTAAGTTCCAGAATCAACGCTTCCTGTTCCGAGCCAGTAACAAAATATTCCAAATCAAAAACATCAGTCACCAGCAATTTGGTTTTGCCATCCAGTTTCGGAATGTTACGAAAGTATGAGCGAACCCGGTTCTTGAGATTTACTGCTTTGCCGACATATATAATTTGCCCCCGTGCATCCTTCATGAGATAAACGCCCGGGCTGCCTGGCATTTGCCGTACCTGTTCATCAATATATGGCATAGTCACCTGGATATTTTAACATAACAGTCACCGTAAGCCCTCGGCCAGTACCTAAGTAACCGAATAGATAGCCCTTTTAGGTGATACCCAAAGAAGCATTATGGGTGAATAATTATCAGGGCGGTTCCAATGAATACCCCGGCAGGAGGAATGATGAACAGAACACTCTATCGGTGCCCTAGGTGTGAACAACCCTTTTCCTTTGCGCATTCGGTCGGGATTGATGAGTCCGGCGTCTGTTCAGAGGGGTATGCTGTTCAGCATACCCGCTGGCCGCTTCATGTCTGCCGGCGATGCGGCCAGTATTTGTGTAATCCGGATGCGGCTCTGGATATGCCGCTCCAGACCGAAACCGTGATGAGACGGCTTACCGTGGTGACAAATTAACTCCACTCTCCCGTCTGTGGCCAGACACGAGTCAGTTCCTCGTACAGACGGCGATGTTCCGGTTGTTGCAGTTTGGGGTCTTCCTCAAATAGCTGGATGGCTTCAGCCCGTGCGGCTTCCAGTATCGGCACATCGGATAGGCGGGCCATCTTAAGATCCGGCAATCCGGATTGGCGGGTGCCGAAGAACTCGCCTGGCCCCCGCAGTTTCAGGTCTTCTTCGGCCAAGACAAAACCGTCCTGGTTTTTCTCAATGACAGTCAAGCGGGCGTTGGCCAAGTCTGAGGGATTCTCCGCCAGCAGCATGCAATAGCTCTGATCCTTGCCCCGGCCGACCCGGCCTCGGAATTGGTGTAATTGCGATAGTCCGAAACGGTCGGCGGACTCAATCAGCATCACGGTGGCGTTGGGAACATCAATGCCTACCTCAATAACTGGAGTGGATACAAGAACATCCAGCGTGCCGGCACCGAAAGCGCTCATGACTGAGTCCTTTTCCGCGGCAGACATGCGTCCGTGTATCAGACCCAGCCTGAATTCCGGAAACACTTCCATTTTGAGGGTTTCATATTCCGCGGTAGCTGCTCTAGCCTGAATGGTTTCAGATTCCTCAACTAAAGGGCAGATGATGAAGGCCTGCTGCTTCAGGGCGACCTGTTTCCTGATGAAGGCATAAGCACTGGCGCGCTGTTCTGGTTTAAGCCATCGGGTCCTGATAATCTGACGTCCCGGCGGTAATTCGTCAATGACGGAAAGGTCAAGGTCCCCGTAAAGGGTCAGTGCCAGCGTCCGCGGAATGGGTGTGGCGGTCATTACCAGAATGTGAGGATTGACCCCTTTCTGACGAAGGCTCTGTCGCTGCTCCACACCGAATCGGTGCTGCTCATCAATGACGGCCAGACCCAATTTCTTGAACTTCATTGATTTCTGAATTAACGAATGGGTACCAATGACTAGGTCAATTTCACCGGCATTGATGCGGTTGCGGATGATGGTTTTACCGGATTGCTTGGCATCCCCGATGAGCAAAGCGACCGTCAGTGGTCGGTCGGGAACAATACCCAAGTAGCTGACCGAATCCCCGTTGTCCTGTTTGTTGGTTGCCAGTCTTTCCAGCATACCGTTAACGGACCTGAAATGTTGCTCCGCCAGGAGTTCAGTCGGTGCCATGAAAGCGGCTTGGTATCCGGCGGCGATGGTCATCAGGATAGAGGCTGTAGCCACGACTGTCTTACCGGAGCCGACATCGCCCTGAAGTAAGCGGCTCATGGCTTCGTTCCGGCCCAGATCACCTAGTATTTCGTTCAAAGACCGCTGCTGTGCCCTGGTCAATTGAAAATCAAGTGTATTAAGAAAGCCAGACATGAGTTGAGAGTTATTCATTATCGGTATGCCGGGTTGAGAGATCCGCCAAGCCCTTTTTTTGGCCATTACGCCCAATTGCAGAACAAAAAGCTCGTCAAAAGCCAACCTCTTACGGGCAGCATCCTTGGCGGCTTCATTATCTGGAAAATGTGCCTGGGCTACAGCATCGGGCAGAGAGACCAATTCCCGACGCACCCGGATAGTTTCGGGTAAATAATCTATAAGAGAGGGTGCAAAGCCGTCAACCACTTCCTTCATAAGTCGCCGCACTATTCTGGGATAGAGTCCGGCCGTCAGCGGATAAACAGGGGCCAAGCGTCCGGTGTGCACTAGTTCTTTGTTTTCCAATTTTTCCCATTCGGGAGATTCAAATACCAGCGTTCCCTTGAAAACGGTAATTTTACCGGAAACGACCAGCCGATCATTCGCGTGGATCTGCCGCAGGAGGTAAGGATTGTTGAACCACAATGCCCGAATGTTGCCGCTTTCATCGCCCAGGATAGCCTCAGTGGAGCGGCGGCCGCCGGGGGTGGTCAACCTGACCTCCCAAACGGTAGCCAAAATAGTCTGTTCCGGCCCGGGTGCCAGTTCGGCGATGCTGGTAGTTCGGGAATAGTCTAAATGCCGGCTGGGAAAGTGATACAGCATATCCCGGACGGTCTCAATTCCCAGCTTTTTGAACTTGGCGGCGGTTGTCTGATTGACTCCTTTGAAAGCGGTTACCGGAATTTCCAGCGCAGACGGAGGATGGATAGGGGCTTTGGGTTTAGGTTTGGCTTCCTGGATGATGGGGGGTTCAAATACTGATTTTTCCCGTGCGATTTCTTCAGAAAGTACTGGTTTTGACGACGGATTCAGATTTATTATTGAATCAAGCAGATTGTCCATGGCAGCAGCTCGTTCTGAAGAGGCAATATCGGCATAGTTGAATCCGGTCAGTAGGGTCTGGAGTCGGGTCAGGCAATCTTGATCAGTGAATGATTGGGCGGCCTCGTCAGCCCAGGCCGCCAGGAAACGATCCAACCCCCCGATAACAGCGGTGTTTTGAAAGCCTTTTTTGCGTTCCAGGTTAAAAACGGCGAGCAACTTTTCTGTATTAAGCGGCATAGTTAGATTATAGCCCATGCACCGGCTTTGTTCACGGGTGGTTTGTTTTACCACTGGGCGTCAGGTTGCGTTTCAAGGCCAGGACAATAGTTCCGGGTCCGCCGTGGGCCCCCAGTGCCGGACCCAGACGGGAGATATATATCATGCGCTGATCCAAGAATTCGCTCAAACGCTCCTTAAGGGTGTGGGCTTCATCAGGCGTGGTGGAATATACGATAGCCGCCTCCTCGACGCCCGAGGTCTTTTTGGCGAAATCTACCAGACTGTCCAGCGCCCGTTGGCGCGTGCGGGCGATTCCGGAAGGCCACAGCACTCCGTCTTTCAGAGTCAAGATTGGTTTGACGTTCAAAATTCCGCCGATGAGCGCCTTCGCCGCACCCAGTCGTCCGCTTTTTAATACATATTTCAGCGTGTCGAAGGCTGCGGAAATACGGGTAAGAGAGGTCGTTCCTTTAGCTGCCTGAATTATTTCACTGAGTTCAGCTTTAGCTTGGGCCAAGCGTGCCGCCGCCAAAACGCAGAAACCCAGTCCCATGGAAAGCGACAGGGTGTCAACAACGGTTATTTTATCTTTGTGAAGCGAAAGCTCACGGCCACTGAGGGCGGCATTATATGTGCCGGATAGCTTGCTGGAAAGGTGTAGCGAAACTATCTGGTCGGCCGTTCCGTTCAGCAGCCTCTCATAATATTCCAGAAAGTCATTCGGTGATGGTTGGGAAGTCGTCGCTGTGGCGTTTTCGGAGAGTATGCGGCAGTACACTTCATCTTGGGAGATATCGAGACCGTCGCGGAAAACGTTCTGCCCGAAACGCACATATACCGGCACCACGGTAATGCCCAGTTGTTCAATAAGTTCCGGCGGTAGATCTGCGGTGGAATCGGTCACAATCCTGACGGTCATGGCGCATCCTCCAACCTGAGTGGGTATTTAACTAGTTCGTACCCAATACCGAAACGGAAATCACATTTGGACCCATGTAGGCGCCCAGTACCGGACTGACCGTGGTAAGGTAAATTTTATCAGCCGGATATATATTAGATAGTTTTTTTATAAGGGTTTCTGCTACTTCCGGAGTGGTAGCGTATTCTACTGCCATTTCGTCAATTGTTTTATGACCGGCGGCAAAGTTATAGAGTATCTCTAGTCCGGCATTCATGGAACGTACCCGGGTTAGCGGAGCCACTTCGCCGTCCCTCATGGTCAGCACCGGCTTAACTGAAAGCAAAGAACCAACCAGGCCCTGAGCTCTGCCGACGCGTCCCCCCTTGGCCAGGTATTTGAGGGTATCAAAAGCCATCACTGGTTTGGTTTCTGTCGATTTCAGTTCCACGGCGCATTTTAATTCATCCAGCCCCATGCCGCTGGCGGCCTGTTTAGCCGCCCAGATAGTCAGGATACCCAAGGCCCCGGCGGTGACGCCGGAGTTGACTACAGCTATCCGGCAGTCGGGTTTTTCCAGTAGTTGAACGGCCGCTGAGGCTGAATCAAAGGTCCCGGATAACTTCTTGGAAATAGTTATGACCAAAACTTCATCCGTTTCTTTAGCCAGTTTTTTATAGGTGTTCAGAAAAGCCGCAGGTGAGGGCTGAGTCGTCGTCGGAAAGATATCTTGTGTGGCTAAACGATGGTAAAAATCATCAGTAGAAATATCAACCCGGTCGGCGAACGATTCCTTACCGAAGGAGACGGTCAGCGGTATAACACTGATTCCGAACTGCTCGGCCATAGCCGGGGTAAGATCCGACGTAGAATCGGTAATAATGCGAACCGTCATATTGAGCCTCCTGACCAGCAGCGGGTGAGATTATTCAAGAGAGACAACGTAATCATAATGGGGCTGGCCGCCCGATACCACTTCGACCTGTATGGCAGGGTATTTGGCCATCAAATATGCCGCCATGGCATTTGCTGTTTCCTCGGTGGCGTTGCCGCCGTAGTACAGGGTCATGACCTCTACCTGAGAGAGGTCGCTTTTGGCCAGCAGACCGCTCAGAACCTTATCGGAAGAATCGTTGACTGCCGCCAGATGACCGTCAAGAAGCCCGATGGCTTGATGCTTTTTGATTACCAATCCGTTGATTTTGGTGTCCCGCACTGCGTGGGTGATCTCTATGGTGCGGGCATGAGATGAGGCTTCAGTCATCCGCTGAACGTTTGTCGGGAAATCAGCCTCATAGTCGAAGGCCAGCAGTGCCGCCACGCCCTGGGGTAGGGTTTCGGTAGCGATTACTGATATGGTTTTACCGGTCAGTTGTTTAACCTGTTCGGCTGCAGGCACGATATTCTTGTTATTGGGCAGGATAACCACCTTGTTGGAACCGACCCGCTCCACTGCCTGAAGAATATCCTTGGTGGATGGGTTCATGGTTTGACCACCGGGGACGATGGCCGCAGCGCCCAAAGAGGAGAATACATCGGCGAAGCCGTCACCGGCGACGATGGCAACGATAGCGATATCCATGGTCGGCTGTCGGTCTTTCTGGAGAGCCAGGAAGTCTTCGTATTGTTCGTCCATGTTGCGGATGCTGACTTTGTGAACCGTGCCCAGTTTAGTGGCAAAATTAATTACCCGACCGGGCGCCACTGCATGGATGTGGACTCTAATAGTAGTGTCATCGCCGACTACAATCAGAGATTCACCCTTGCGCTTCAGTCGCGACCGGATTTTTTCGGTGTCCAGATTTTCGCCTTTCAGCAGAAACTCAGTGCAGTAACCGAAAGGTTCTTCATCAACCGGTGATAATTGAGCAGTCCGAGTACCCATCGGGCTTGAACTGGCAATGACACGGGATTTTTTAAATTGCATCTGCTCTGTTTCACCGCGGAGATAATGCAACATGCCTTCAAGGATGGTAAAAAGACCCTGGCC
This sequence comes from Dehalogenimonas sp., assembly GCA_050864255.1. Taxonomy (GTDB): domain Bacteria; phylum Chloroflexota; class Dehalococcoidia; order Dehalococcoidales; family Dehalococcoidaceae; genus Dehalogenimonas. Next base: position 622,273 of record JBOWAX010000001.1, on the reverse strand, counting down.
ACCGGCATCTACCACTCCGGCATCCCGGAGGGCTGGTAACAGTGAAGGTGTTTTAGCGACTGAGTCAGAGGCAGCTGACATAGCGTTTTCAATAAGTTTAGGGATGGACTCGTCGCTTGCTGCGGAAGTTCTGGCCGCACTGGCTACGTCGGTGAGAACCGTCAGGATAGTCCCTTCAACCGGATTGGAGAGGCCTTTGTAGGCAGTTTCTACCGCCTGGGTCCAAGCATTAGCCCAGTCAACGACGGTTACTGTTTCTTTGTCTTTAAAGATCGCAGCGACGCCCCGCCAGATTTGAGAAGAGATGACTCCGGAGTTGCCGCGAGCCCCCATCAGGGCGCCTTTGGAAATTGCTGCTGAGATGGCTCCTACATTGTCAGTGGTGACTTTACCTGATTCTTCCACTGCTGATCGCAGGGTGAGCAGCATATTGGTACCGCAATCGCCGTCTGGTACCGGAAAAACATTCAGAGCATCAATATCGGAGGAGCTTTTCTCAAGCCAGGCCGCGGCGGCGGCGAGCATATCGCGCATCTCATAACCGGACATGGTATTTTGAACTGACATATATCACACCTCAAGAGAGCACCGGGGAACGGTGGCGCCATTACGGATTTGTCACCAATCGGTGTCTATGCTATATTTACTGTTGGATTTTATTATATCACTGAATGAATAGTCAAAGGAGCCCATATCCAAGGTTATGAAATGCGATTACTGTGGAAAAACCGCTCAATACGGACATAATGTCAGCCATTCCAAGCGACGCACCAACAAGCGTTCCGAACCCAACTGCCATCCAGCCAAAGTACTGGTAGACGGTAAGCCGATGAAACTTTCACTGTGCACCCGTTGTCTCCGCACCATTTCCAAAGCTACCGCTGCATAATCAAGGTAGTCCCGAAAATTAACTGCCGCAGGATTTCCTGCGGCAGTTGTTGTTTTTCTTCACTATGGAGCTTAATCAAAGGAAAGAAGCTTTCGGGCTTCAATCAAAGACTTTGTCACCTGCCGCCTGGCCGTGCCACCGATATTATTCCGGGAATCAATGGATGACACAATGGTAATCTGGAACACATCATCGTCAAATAGCGGAGAGAATTTTCGGTATTCAGCCAGCGATAGATCCGGAAAAGTTTTATTCTCTTTTACACAATGGCTGACCAATCGTCCAATAACACCATGAGCGTTACGAAAGGTCTCACCTTTCTTCACCAGGAAATCGGCCAGGTCGGTAGCCAGTAAGTAGCTATTATCAACAGAGCTGACCATTCTATCCGCCTTTATCTGCAAACTACTGAGCATTCCGGCAAAGACCCTAAGCGACAACAGTAGGGTATCAACAGCATCAAAGAGCCCTTCCTTATCTTCTTGCAAGTCCCGGTTATAAGCCAAAGGCAACCCCTTCAGAGTCGTCAACAGGGCTGTCAGGTGACCATAGACCCGGCCGGTTTTTCCTCGGCCGAGTTCGGCGACGTCAGCGTTTTTCTTTTGGGGCATGATTGAGGATCCGGTGGCATAGGCATCATCAATTTCAATAAAACCGAATTCAGCGCTGCTCCAAACAATCAATTCCTCGGCCAGCCGTGAAAGGTGCATCATGGCGATGGATGCTGCTGAAAGGTATTCCACCACAAAGTCACGGTCGGACACTGCGTCCAGGCTGTTGCGGGAAACTGTGGCGAACCCGAGTTGTGCGGCCAAAAACTCGCGGTCGGTATTATATGGCGTTCCTGCCAACGCTCCACTGCCTAACGGCAGGACATCGGTACGTTTTGCGCAGTCAATGAAGCGGGCCTTATCTCTTTCCAGCATCTCAAAATAGGCCAGGTAATGATGGGCTAGAAGGATCGGTTGAGCGGGTTGAAGGTGGGTATAGCCGGGCAGGATGACATCGCTGTGCTTTTCTGAAATGGTCAATAGTGAAGCCTGAAGGTCACCAATTGCAGCTGTGGTTTCGGCGATGGCACCTTTCAGATACAGCCGCAGATCTGTGGCCACTTGGTCATTGCGCGACCGGGCGGTATGCAACCGCCCGGCCGCTTCACCGACTTTCTCTTTCAACCGGGCTTCAATAGCCATGTGGATATCTTCCATTTCCGGTTTAAAACTGAAACTGCCGGATTCAATTTCTTGCCGGATGTCGCCAAGACCATTAATAATCGCCTCAGCGTCCGCCGAGGGAATAATTCCTTGTTTAGCCAACATTTGAGCGTGAGCCACCGAACCGCGAATATCTTCCCGGTACAGCCGCTGATCAAACGGCAGGGATGAAGTATATTTGATTACCAACTCGTCGGCGGGCTTGTCGAATCGGCTCCTGACATGACTCATATACCCATCTCCTCTTTCCAGATACCGTTTGTTACCTTACCAAGCCAATTTAAAACCCGAGACACTCTCAAAATTATAAACTTCAAAAAGATTTGGATTCAGGATTTGATCTGTTTTTTCAAAAACTGAGCTCTAGCCTGAGTCCTGACAGGTAAACCCCAGAGTTTGATGAATCCGACGGCAGCTGAGGCGTCAAAATGGTCGCCGGTTTCGTAAGTGGCCAGATCGTGGGCATACAGTGAATACGGTGATTTACGGCCGACCACGCGCATACTGCCTCGTTCCAGCTTGAGCCGCACCGTACCGGTGACATATTGCTGCGTACTCTTGACATAGGCGTCAAGGTCGGCTTTGTGAGCCGAGAACCACAAGCCGTTATAGACCAAGTCGCTGTATTCTTGGGCTACACGGGCTTTGAATCGCAGTTGATCCTTGGCCAGGGTTAATGATTCAAGAGCCGCATGAGCTTTCAATAGCACAGCCGCCGCTGGGGCTTCGTATATTTCGTGAGATTTAATGCCCACCAGCCGGTTCTCCACGTGGTCGATGCGCCCGATGCCGTGGGTGCCAGCCAGGTCGTTCAATTTGGAGATGAGGTCGATGCCGTCCATGCGGCGGTTGTTCAGGGTAACCGGGACACCCTTGCGGAAACCGATGGTAACATATGCGGCTTTTTTGGGTGTGTCATTTACATCCCGTGTCCAACCGAAGACGTCGGCCGGCGGCTCCACCCATGGGTCTTCCAGAACGCCGCACTCACAGGACCGGCCCCATAGATTTTCATCGATGGAATAAGGGCTTTTCGCCGTGACCGGTAGTGGAATGTTGAATTTTTTTGCGTATTCAATGGTCTCCTGACGGGTCATGCCCCATTCTCGAGCCGGAGCGATAACCTTAAGTTGTGGTGCAAGCGCGGCAGTGGCTACGTCCAGTCTTACCTGATCGTTGCCCTTACCAGTGCAGCCATGAGCAATGGCGGTGGCACCTTCTGCAATGGCGACGTCCACCATGAGTTTGGCGATTAGCGGTCGCCCCAGAGCTGTAGCCAGTGGGTATTCGTTCTCATATAGAGCTCCTGCAGCCAGCGCCGGGAAGATGTAATCGTTAACGAATTCTTTTCTGGCATCGATAACCAGTGCTTTAACGGCGCCTACTTTGAGAGCCTTATCGCGAATGATGGTAAAATCTCGTTCATTTCCGACATCAATAGTCAGTGCGATTACATCCATGTCGTAATGTTCTTTAAGCCAGGGGATAGCCGCCGAGGTATCAATACCGCCGGAATATGCCAGAACTACTTTTTCAGCCATAAGAAACCTTTCTAATGTTTGATGAGTAGCTACATTATGCTACAAAACGGGGTCGCGTGCCAGTTATTGAAGGTTGGATGTCTCAGTTCAATCCTTATGCCACTTTCCCTTGGAAAAGGCCAAGGGTAAAAATATCTTGCGGATCTCTTCTATTACAAAGAGCGTCAGTCCGGCGCCGATGGCAATCAGCCAGTATTGTGGTTCAAACGGGGCGGTGTGGAAAGCCGCCTGTAGGAACGGGGTATAAACAACCAGTAACTGCAAGACTACAGCGATTCCAACAGCCATCAATAGCCAGCGGTTTGTTAATAATCCCAGCTTGAAGATGGATTTTTCATCAGACCGGGCGATGAACCCCTTAAACCATTCAAAGGCAATCATGGTACTAAAGGCCAGTGTCCTGGCTTCGTCAATTCCCATTTGCTCACGGGCCCAGGCAAAAACCACAAAGACTCCGGCGGCCATAAGTACCGCAGTGTAAGCCACCCGCATGATGAGTCCAGGATACAGCAGACCTACTTTGGGTGAGCGAGGCGGGTGCTTGAGCTCATCGCCGCTTTTTGGCTCTAACCCTAGAGGAATTGTGATGGTAGTATCGGTCAATATATTAATCCAAAGTATTTGAACCGCCAGTAGCGGCGCCTGGCCCAACACAGCGATAGCGGCGGTCAACATCAGGAGTTCACCGATATTGGAGGACAGCAAGTAGTAGATCACATTACGCAATCGGTTAAATATGGCCCGTCCTTCATCTACCGCCGCGACCACGGAAGCAAAGTTGTCATCGGTGAGCACCATATCGGCCGCCTCACGGGCTACATCGGTGCCCGATAGCCCCATGGCAACGCCGATATCCGCCGCTTTGAGCGCTGGGGCGTCATTTACGCCGTCTCCGGTCATGGAAACTACATGTCCTCGGCTCTGTAAGGCCTGAACTATCCTCAATTTGTGTAGCGGTTCAATGCGGGCGAAAACAGCAATTCCCTCTATCTGTGCCTGTAAATCCTCATCATTCATAATCGCTATTTCCCGGCCGGTGACGGCACGGCCGGAAGGTAGCCCAATTTCGCGGGCTACAGCTTCAGCAGTGGCTATATGGTCTCCGGTAATCATCACGACCCGGATTCCAGCGCTGGTGGCCTGTCGGATGGCCTCGGTGGCTTCAGGACGAGGCGGATCAAAAAGGCCTGCCAGTCCAATGAGAGTCAGTCGACCGTCGATGTCTTTTGGCTCCAGACGGGTGACATTTTGGGGTATCTCAGCATACGCTATGGCTAAAACCCGCATGGCCTGGCCGGCCATGTCGCTGACCTGCTGATGAAGTGACTGTTGATGGAATTTCGTCATGATTGTTTTTTGGCCGTTCACCCAAAAATGAGAACTCATTTCGATAATCTTTTCAGCCGCCCCCTTGACGTAAGCGATATGGCCGTTCGGTGAGTCATTGAGCGAGGCCATATATTGCAGGTCGCTGGAAAATGCGATTTCACTCAATCGGGGCTGATCATTATCCAGAGCTTCTTTGATCAGGCCGGCTTTGGCACCGGCCACAAGAATTGCCCCTTCAGTAGGATCTCCGAACAAAGAGCATTCATTTTCTCCGACAGTGACGGTGGAATCAGAGGCCAGGATACCGGCAGTTAATGCCATGTTTAAGAAACGATCGGTTTCTGGCTCCAGTTTGCGGCCGTCTAGCCGAAATTCGCCGATAGGGCAATAGCCATCTCCGGTAACTTCAATGTTCTTCCCATTGAAATAAAGGCGCCGGAGTGTCATTTGGTTCATGGTCAGTGTTCCGGTCTTGTCGGAACAAATTACTGTGGCAGAACCCAGTGTTTCCACAGCTACCAGGTGCCGGATAATGGCATTACGCTGGGCCATCAGCCGCATGCCGATGGCGAGTACCACGGTGACTACTGTGGGCAACCCCTCCGGAATAGCGGACACCGCGGCGGCTACCGCGAGAAAGAACATCTCAACAGTGTCCAAACCTCTCCAGATTCCCACGGCAAAGATGACAATAACTACTCCCAGCATGACAATCACCAGGATTTTGCTCAAACGGTTGATGCTTTGCTGTAAAGGAGTTAATCCAGTTTCAATAGATTCAAGGCTGCTGGTAATGTGGCCCAATTCGGTTTCCATTCCGGTAGCGATTGCAACAGCCACGGCACGACCCTGGGTTGCTGAGGTGCCTAAATACAGCATATTATAACGGTCGGCCAGCGTGGTATCGGCTGGCAGTGGCGGAACTGTCTTATCACTCGGTTGAGATTCGCCGGTGAGGGCTGACTCATTAACTTTAAGGCCAGCCGATTCCAAGATGCGGGCATCCGCAGGAATTCTATCCCCCGCCTCGACGACTATGACGTCGCCGGGGACAATTTCTCCGGAAGGAATCATACTCAATTTACCGTTGCGGCGCACTTGACTTTGCGGCGCCGCCAATTCCTTCAAAGCCTCCATGGCCCTTTCCGCCCTGGTTTCCTGGATGAAACCGATAATGGCGTTTATCAGCAAAATCACCAGGATGACCACAGCGTCAATCAAATGGGAGGTTGCTGCTGAAACAACGGCGGCAACCAGTAGTACATAAATCAACGGATTCAAAAACTGTTTGAGAAAAACCACTATTGGCGATTGGGGTGGCTTGGTTTCCAAACGGTTGAATCCGTATCGTTGTTGCCTGATCTTGACCTCGGTGTCATTCAGCCCGACTGTAGTAACACTGAAGGTTTTCAATACTTCTGAGGCGGGGATTGAATGCCATGATTTCTCCATAAGAAGAATTCTAGCAGAAGCGTCATCAAGGACAAAGCTATTACTGATAGGGAGATTGTAAAAAAGCGCCCGGTACAACCGGGCGCTTTTTGCACATAAACATTGAAACTAATGCACTGAGCAAGAGATACAGGGGTCATAAGCCCGCACCAGCATTTCCAGCGTGTGCCGGATTTCTTCCTCCGGTTGTTCCAGGATGGTTGGCGCCAGGGCGTCAAAATCCTTCTGGATAGACATATGATTCTGCCCGGTGGGAATGATGCAGTTGGCGGACACGATATGCCCGTTGTCATCATAGGTGTAATCATGAATCAACATGCCACGAGGTGCTTCAACAATACCGACGCCGCGTCCGGCGCGCGGTTTTACCTTGACTTCTTCTTCATGAAGTCCGCGAGCCAGCAGTTTGTCAATGATGTTGATAGCATCTTCAATAGCATGAACCGTTTCCACAGTTTGGGCTACGGAAATCATGAAAGGATTATGAATCGGAGCTTTCAGTCCAAGTTCCCGAGCCGCTTTCTTGGCCTTGGGCAGCAATTGATCGGAATTCAGGTTAAAACGGGACAGCGCGCCTACCATGTATGAATCCCTCTTGTGTTTGGTAAATTTTGACGAAGAATGAGGGACGCAGAACTCATTGGTCACCTGTGCGTAATCGTTCAAGGCCGTAGTACCACCATCGCTGGAAGCTATTTTACCCGTGATGAACGCGTATTCTTTGTTGTCTTTTAGAGCGACGTATTCGGTTGGGCGCTGAAAGTCAGGAATTCCGGGCGCCAGCGATTTGACCACGGCGACCATGGTATCCATATCTTCCATAGCCTTTTCTAATCGTTGCCGGATGGATTTGAGGGCATCAACATCAGGCAATTTACTCCATCCGCCAACTACGGGTGTAATGGGGTGAGTTTTGCGTCCGGCCAGGACTTCGGCCAGGTTGTAAGCCAGTTTTTTCAGTCGAACCGCCATAACCACTACATCACCGTGGGTAGCCACCAGCGGAATAACTGAATCAACACCCAGAAAATCCGGTGCTACCAGAAACAACACGTGCAGGACGTGGCTTTCCAGTAATTCCGCATCGTACAGCAGTTTTCGCAAAAGCCAGGACTGCTCAGAAAGTTTGATGTTGAAGGCCGCCTCGGTCGCTTGGAGAGAGGCGGTGGTATGGGCGATAGAGCAGATACCGCAGATGCGGGATGAAATAATAGAAACGTCTTCATAGTTGCGGTCCCGCAGCATCCATTCAAAAAACCGGGGGGATTCGGTTACTTCCCATAGCACCCGGTCGAGTTTGCCGTCGGTAGCTTCCAGATGAATGTTACCGTGGCCTTCGACGCGTGTGAGTTGATTAACTTTGATTTTTATTTCTGACATTGAGCCGCCTCCGAGTAGGAGTTATAAATTCTGAAATGTTCCAATATTTGATCAACTGTTAGACCGTACCGGGCCAGTACATCCTTCTCCGAGCCGGTATTTGGGTCATCCACCAGTCCACGACAACCCCAACAAAACCGGCCGGCGCTAACGCAGAGTGCGTCACAACCGGCGCGAGTCACCGGACCGATACAAGTACCGCCTCGCTGGAAAACACATACATTACCGGCCTGGCGGCACTCCGTACAGACCGGGTAATTTGGCAAATCCGGCCTTTTACCCAGCAGCATGGCTTTAACCACCTTAACGAATTCCGCGGTGGTTGGCGGGCAGCCACGGATATAGGCATCAACCGTAACTACCGCGCTGACCGGTCGGGCCGGGATAGTGTTGTAGTACCCGGCGCATTCGCCGTAAACACCTTTGAGCAGGTCTTCCGAGTCGTAAGCGTTTTTAAGGCAATTGACACCGCCGGTGCAGGCGCAGGCTCCCAGTGCGACCAGTACTTTGGCCTTTTCGCGTATGGCCTGGAGTCGGGAAATCTCTGATTCCCTGGTGATGCTGCCTTCAATAAAAGCGATATCATAGTCCTCGGATCGGTCGGTTTTAACCTCGCGGAAGTTCACGATGTCTACCGCCCCCAGCAAACCCAGCAGTTCCTCGGGTTCCAGGTTCAGGGCATCTAGCTGGCAGCCTTCGCAGCTGGTAAAATCAAAAAATGCCACTCTTGGTTTCATTAGATGGCCTCCCTTAGTGTGCGTAGCTGGGTCATACTGAAGACCGGTCCCTCCTGGCAGACATAGACGCCGTTAATCTGGCAGTTACCACACTTGCCGACGCCGCACTTCATTTTGCGTTCCAACGAAACAATTATGTTGTCATCAGCCAGGTCGCGCTTTTTAAGTTCATTGATTACGAAACGGTACATGATCGGTGGGCCAACCACTACCGCCACTGTATTTCTGGGATTAAATTGAATTTTAGGAATCAGAGTGGTGATAACGCCGACATTGCCTTCCCAGGAGTCATTACCTTTATCTACGGTTTCCAGGAAAGTGACGTCCGGAGCTTGTGCCCATTCTTTCATCTCATCGGCAAAGACTCTTTCCTCCGGGGATCGAGCGCCGAACAGAAGATTGACATGGCCGTATGATTCCCTCCGGTCAAGGACGTATTGGACGAGTGAGCGCAATGGGAAGATACCAATTCCACCAGCAATAAACAGGATATCCTTTCCTTCCATCTGTTCCAGTGGGAAGCCGTTGCCAAAAGGACCGCGGATACCCACTGAGGCGCCTTCTTCCAGGCGGTGAAGAGCGCCGGTAACGTTGCCGACATTCCTGACGGCAACTTCAAAAGTATGGTCGCGGGTGGGTGATGAGGTTAGCGAAATGGGTGATTCACCAATACCAAAAAGGTACACTTCAATAAACTGTCCGGGGCGGTGTCCCAATTTATTGCCATCGTTAAGCCGGAATTCAAACAGTTTTTCCCGGCCGGAAAGAGGCGTAATTTTCTCAACCTTTGCCAGATGGGGCAGGTAGAGTTCCGGCTGAGGTCGGGTATTAGTGACAGTACGGCGGGCTTTTTCCTTGGTTTTTTCGCCGGCCGCGATGGCATTATAGGCTTCCAGTGGACTGGCGATCTCCGCGAGACAGGCGATAGAGCAGCGGCCGCAACCTACACAACCGAATTTGCCGTAACGGTCAAGGATATATTTTCCTTTATGGTACATGCGGTGCCGAAAGCGGCTCATCTTGTCACCGCGGAAATTAGCTCCGGCGGCCACTCTTGAAAAATCTACCAGCATACAACCATCCGGCTTGCGTACCCTCTCTCCATCAACCAGATTAAGTGCAACATCATCTTGGACGTCAAAACAGAAGCAGGTGGGACAAACCATGATGCAGGAACCGCAATTGAGGCAATCCTCACTGCGTGATACCCAGTAAGGAGCATCATAGTTGTTGTCCAGCAGATTGGGTATTTTATCACGGGGCATATCCAGAAACAGACGATATTTAGCCATTGCTTCATCCCGGAGTTGTTTCTGACGGGCGGTTTCACCTACCGTCGGTTCTCTCACTTGGGCTAAGCGGGCCAGTATTTCTGCCCCGGCCTCCGAACCTACGGTTACGATGTAGCTGGCGTTCCCGATATCAGTCAGCAGAAGATCAAACCCGCTGTCGGCGATATGGGCGCCCATACTAGGCGCAAACGATGCCGGTTGCGGTGTCATGACATCCACGCCGATAATCAGCGTGTTCTCACGGCGGGCGGTATAATTGGGATCCGGATTATTGGTCATAAAGACCTCATCCAGCAGATTGATAGCGTTGATATCATCGGGATGCACGCCGAAGATGACCCGAGGTGAGGTGTCGGTTACCGGTGTAATCTCAGGGTTGTCTCCCATCTTGTAACGGAGGATTGTCTCACAAGGCGGAATAAAGAAGGCAGTCGGTGGGTTGACGGTAACGTCATAATCCAGCGATAGTTCATCAAAATTCTTGACCTTATCAAAAACGAATTTACCCTGTCTGGCTTTCACTCCGATGGCTTCACGTTCGCTGGTCAAGTTGTTGACCATGCTTTTGAGGCTTTCGCGGCTGATAACAAAAGAGGCTTGGGGAGTCAGTTTACTCGGTGCGGCCTTGGCCTTGATCTGTATGTTAGCCGGTCGTTGTTTTGATGCCGATTTGATGGTGTCTTTGACCAACTGTGCCAAGTCCTGCGGCGGTATCGGCTTGACCAGGTAGTCAACAGCGCCCTGTCGCAGGGCTTCGGTCGCCGATTCAACCGAAGGGTGATCGGTGGTGACGATGGCCTGCATCCAGGGGCGTTTCACTTTGAGTTCTCGCAACACCCCCAGACCGTGTTTGCCGGGCAAGCGCATATCCAAGAGCATGACACTGAAGTCCTGGTTTTCAATCAGATTCAGCGCTTCCTCTCCGGTAGCGGCTGTGGATACCCGGAAACCGGCACCTTTAAGCCAGGCGGCCGTTTCCCGGACAGCGGGGTCGGCGTCAACGATTAGTACTGAGTTCTCCGGCATGCATTCCCCCCTACAATTGATTTATAAATTGTGCCAGAAGCGTCCGAATCGGGACGGGTAGCATCTCATTACTATAAAAAGTCCAATGAGTATATCATAAGGATTAGTCCTTGGCTAATTATTTGTAGAAAATGTGACGGCAATATAATAGTAAATATGCCGTTAATATTAACAAAATAGATACTTTAAATCATCAATGATACGGCAGATTACGAGAGAGAGATACGGTAAATATTTGCCGAAAAATTCTGTCAAGACAAGTATTATGGTAGCGCCGGAACACTACTTTGCCCTGTTTATCCGGCTATGTTATATTCTAGCAACTCCTTATGAATACTGGGATAATTGTTGTCGCTGATGGTTCAGTTACCTCACCACCTGGATTTGTTGCCGGGGCAGTATCGGCTGGCATTAAATCGGTGTCCGGCGCGCTTGACCTGGCATTGCTGGTTGCCGAGGCTCCGGCCACTGCGGTCGGCGTTTTTACGCGCAATCGTTTTCGGGCCGCCCCGGTGATTCTGTCTGAAAAGCGTTTAAGCAGTGGGAAAAGCCGGGCTATTCTGGTTAATGCCGGCTGTGCCAATGCCGGAACGGGGCACTTGGGTTTTACGAACGCTGAGATTATGACCCGGCAGACAGCGGAAATGTTGAGAGTCAGTGAAGCCGATGTGCTGGTCGCCAGTACCGGGGTTATCGGCGTCCATTTGCCCATGATCAAAATAGAAGACGGGTTAGGTCGGATGATGTTATCTGAAGATGGGGGGCATGATTTTGCCCGTGCTATCATGACCACTGACCTGGTATCCAAAGAAATCGCCGTCATGGTACCGGAATTCGGGTTCACTATCGGCGGGTGTGCCAAAGGTTCCGGAATGATCCATCCGGATATGGCAACTATGCTGGCTTTCATTACTACTGATGCCGGAGGGGCTCCCGGGGTATTAAAGGAACTGCTTTGTCAAAAGGTTGGCCGGTCTTTTAATCTTATTTCCGTCGATGGCGATACCTCAACCAATGACAGCGTGTTTTTGCTCGCTAATGGTATTACTGGAGTGAATCTGGAGCCGGATACCAAGGCTTACGAATTATTTTCCGCGGCTTTGGAATACGTTTGTGTCTTTTTAGCCCGGTCTATTGCCCGTGATGGTGAAGGAGCCACCCGTTTGGTACAGCTTGAAGTTGGAGGTGCGGCCACCGACGAAGACGCCCGTAAGATTATCAGGGCAGTGTTGTCGTCACCTCTGTTCAAAACCGCGGTTCACGGCGGCGATCCCAATTGGGGGCGTATCGTTGCCGCGGCGGGACGCAGTGGGGTTGACCTTGAAGTGGAACGGATAAATCTAAAAATCGGTAATATCGTAGTTTTAAACCAGGGTCAACCAGTGGATTTTGATGAAGCCCTTGCCGCTGCTTTAATGTCCGGACCGGAAGTTTCACTCTGCTTGGATTTAGGTTTGGGAACACGTACGCTTACCGGTTGGGGTTGCGACATGAGTGCGGAATATATCAGCATTAACGCTGATTACAAGACATAGTGGATAGAAAAAGCCCGTCAATGAGGATTAGTTAATGGATAAGACAATCGTAATTAAGCTGGGCGGATCGGTTATGGGCAGCCGGGATACTTCTTTAGAGGACGTAGTTCGGTTGAAGAAAGAAGGTTACAAGCCTGTGGTGGTTCATGGAGGTGCGGCTGCGGTCAATAGCTGGCTCAAACGGTTGGGTATAGCCACCCGGATACATGATGGGGAACGTGTGACTGACAAAGATACACTGGAAGTCGTTGTTGCTATTTTAGGTGGTTTGGTTAATAAAGAAACGGTAGCTCATCTGTTAAGTCTCGGGGTCAAGGCAGTGGGTATATCCGGCGTTGATGGGGCGCTGATCAGTGGAAAACCCCGTGGTGTAGATTGGGGTTACATGGGGGATGCTGAACTGGTGAATCCTACACTGCTGCAGACATTGCTGGATAATGATATGGTGCCGGTCGTCTCTCCGGTGTCGCTTAATGGGGGTGATAACCAGACGCGGTTGCTTAATATCAACGGCGATCCGGTAGCTGGAGAGCTGGCAGCCGCTTTGCAGGCCGCCCGGCTTATTTTTCTTACTGATGTGCCTGGAATTAATAACGGTGATGGCAGAATGGTTGAATCCATTACTGCCTGGGATGCCGAGATACTGGTGACTACCGGCGTAGCCACCGGCGGCATGGTGCCTAAAATTCGCGCCGCCCGCCGGGCCAGCGCTGCGGGTACGGTTACCAGTATTATTGACGGACGGGAGCCTCATATCCTGTATAATGAAGTCGTTACAGGCGGTAAGGGCACCTCAATTCTTGCTTGATTTCCGGGAGAATGTATAAGATGGACTGGGCAGCACTGGAAAAGAAATATTTCATGAGCACCGTGGAACGGGCGCCGTTGACCATAATTAAGGGCGCCGGCAGCTCGGTCTGGGATGAACAGGGTCGTCGCTATCTGGACTTTGTCGCCGGTTGGGCGGTCAATGCGCTGGGGCACTGTCATCCGGCGGTAACGGCTGCCGTTCAGCGGCAGGTGGCGGAACTTATTCAGACTTCCAACCACTATTACACCATTCCCCAATTACAGCTGGCGGAAATACTAGTGGAAAACAGTTGTCTAGACAAGATCTTTCTCAGTAATTCCGGCGCTGAAGCGTCTGAAGGCGCGGTCAAACTGGCCCGGCGCTATGGCAAGCTACACCTTAACGGAGCATACGAGGTTATTACAGCAACCGGATCATTTCATGGGAGAACCCTTGCCATGGTTTCCGCTTCCGGACAGTTGAAGTATCAGCAGCCTTACACTCCGTTGCCATCTGGTTTTATCAACGTGGAGTTCAATAATCTGGAAGCTGTTAGACAGGCTACGACCGATACCGTTTGCGCCGTTATGTTAGAGCCGGTCCAAGGTGAAGGCGGGGTCAATGTTCCATCGGCCGAGTACCTGAAAGAGGTCCGCCGATGGTGTGATGAAAAGGGTTTAATACTTATTTTAGATGAAATTCAAACAGGGATCGGACGCACGGGGTCTCTTTTCGCGTATCAATTATATGACGTGGAGCCCGACATCATGACTCTGGCTAAAGGTTTAGGCGGCGGATTGCCGATCGGGGCCATTATGGCCAAGGACAAGTTTTCTGTGTTTACCGCGGGAGAACACGGTTCCACTTTTGGAGGCAATCCGGTCACTTGCGCGGCAGCGTATGCCACTGTTAAATATGTAATTGAAAACGACATTCCACGTAATGCCCATGACATGGGATTATATCTGACCGAGCGATTGATGCATCTGAAGGATAAGCATCCCAATGTTATTTCCAGTATTCGCGGGAAAGGGCTGCTCGTTGCCGTGCAACTTGACGGCGATTTTGCCGTGGCGCTCGCCCGCCGCTGCCTGGAAAACGGACTGTTGGTCAACAACGTAAAAGTGGATGCCCTGAGGTTGATGCCGGCTTTGAATATCACCCGGCAGGAAATCGATGAGGCTATTGAAAAATTGAATACAGCCATCGTTCGGCTTGGCTCTTCTGATCAGGGCTAAAGCCGGGTATGATATACGTTGCATTAATTATTCTCGTTATCACCGTTTTGGTTGCTCTAGGCTGGCAGGTGCCGGAACCCGGCACCATGCGGCAGGCCCGTAACGGCGCCTTTCTGGCGGCCGGTTCACCGTTGGAATTACCCAAGGGTGTTAGGGAAGATGCTCTGGCAACGGCCAAAGCAGCACATCGGAGCGATCGAAAAAAACAAATACGTCTGGCCGCCGATATGCTGGCGACCTACCGGGAATTGCTGACAACGGATGTTTTTGTGTTGTTCAATTCCGGCGGTTATGGTTGGTCAAATCTGGATAAGGCTTCAGGATACGCCACGATTATTGACGCCATTGAAGCGAAACTGGTTGATACCGGATGCCGGGTGACTGTCTTGAGTTACCAACGGGCTTACCGGGGTGTCCGCGGATACGTTAGTGAAATTCTGAACGCTGGAGCCAAATCTGTTGCTAAACCCAGAGAACTGGCTTTGCGCTTGAGCTTTTTGAGGCGGCATTTACCCGATCTCCAGGTCTTGTTGACTTCTGAAAGTAACGGTACGGTGATGTCAAACCAGGTGATGCGTCTGTTGCCGGAAGATCCGCTGCTATATAGTATAGAGTTTGGTCCGCCTTTCTGGTATAACAGTTTTCTCAATGATCGGGTACTGAACATGCGCTCTAATGGTAAAACTCCGGACGCCTTTAGTTACGGACATTGGCGCAGGGCAATCTCTGCCAATGTCATGGCACTTTTTGGCAAAAATGATCAGTCTCCAGGTAACGTGTTGCTGTACATCGGTGCACCGGGTCATGACTACAATTGGAATGATTATCCCCTGATTCAGGAAAGGGTGACCTCATTTTTAGATAAGCACCTCAAACCTTGTCGGTAATGGTGACATCGTTGAAATATTCAGCGGTGCGGGCATACTAGAGCAAAATCCGAAACGGATATTTGCCCCGATTTTCACTACCAGAGAAGTCGACCAAGTTACTGCTCTCGACCTGTTTGTCTGCCATGGCATCGTAATGCAGAATCATGGAGAGCTTTAGCCGAGAATAGACTCGGTGGCTGGGCCGTTTTAACTTAGGGCTGCCGGTGGCTGCTGCCGCAAACCCGGAATAATAACGGCGACCGGGATTAGCCCGGTCGCCGTATCAAGTAACAGTTATAATTACTTTTTCATCAGGTAGCCTGCACCGGAGCGAGTGGCGATGATATCACCCAGTCCGATCAGTTCCAACTTCTGTCGCAGATTACGCATATGGACTCGTATTGAGTTAGCGGCATCAGGAACTGTTTCCCCCCGGATGGCCTGTGAAATGGCTTCATGAGAGACCGGCTTGCCTTTATTCTGAGCCAACAGGAAAAGCATTTTCCCTTCGGCAGCGGTCAAATGGATACTTTTACCGCTGCTGGTGACTTGGCGCCGTGATGCTGAAAAGTGTAATGGTTCGATGGTAACAGGAGCATTAGTGCCTTTAATATTTTCCCGTCTCAATAGTGCCTTGGCGCGCGAGACTAACTCCATTTGACGGAATGGTTTGGTGATATAATCGTCCGCGCCTAGTTCCAGCCCTCTAACCACATCGGCTTCATCACTCCGAACAGTTAGAATAATAACCGGTACCGTGGAATACTGTCTTAAGTCCTTGAGCATTTCTAATCCGCTCCGGTCAGGTAGCCCCAAGTCCAAAACAACCAGATCCGGGTTTTCCTCCTTGGCCATTTCCAGGCCTTCGTCAACCAGTCCGGCGTAAAAGATTTGGGCATCCGGCCAGCTTATCTTGAGACATAAACTGACCAATTCCACGATGGCGCTGTCATCTTCAACAATCAGGATTTTCATTATTTAGTTCCTTTCCAAGTACTCTATGGGGTATTTTAAAATAAAAAGTGGTACCTCGGCCTTTATTGCTTTCATACCATATCTTGCCATTGTGTAGTTCTACAATCATCTTTGATAATGTTGTTCCCAAGCCCAATCCACCTAAACGTTTCCCCTCCGATGTCTGGCCGCGTTGGTATGGTTTGAATAACATGGTAGCGTCTGTTCCACTAATTCCTGACCCATCATCTTCTACCCAAACCAGGACTCCATTATCTTCATTTGAAGCGTTCAGACTGATATGTCCACCTTGACGGGTAAACTTGAATGAATTTGATAGTAAGTTCGTTATCACCTGTCGCAAACGATCAGGGTCAGCATATGTCATTAAAGGTTCGTCAGGTATGTTCGTCACAAAGTGTTGCTTCCGATAATTTGCATCCGGGAGCATATAGTCAGCGATTTCTTGGAGCAACAGACGGAGATCAAACAGGGTGTATATGAGGTTGAGTGACCCAACCTCTCCCCGAGCCATGTCAAGCAATTCGTTTATGCGCCTTTCCATGTTTTTGGCACCCATATCAATGTTGCGGGCAAAGCTGAGAGATACCGGATCCGATAGAGAATGAACGAGGTAATCCGAAGCGGTGATGAGCGGAGTCAATGGTGTTTTTAATTCGTGGACCAAGGCGTGGATGAACAGTTGCCTTTCACTGATTTGCTTCTCTAAAGCCTTCCGGAGTGACTTTTCGGTTTTATATAATTTATTTAGTTTAATTTCGGCTTGGTTTCTAATAACAATTTCTTTTTTGAGTTCTTTGGTGCGCTCTCCAACTGTAGTCTCCAATTCCTTGCGATAATTGTCGCTTTGGGCTTGGACTTGTTTTTGCAAGGTAATGTCCTGGACGATATTGATAACGGTTATAGCTTCCTCATTTGTATAATTGAAAATCTGGGTTAATTCTCCGGGAAAAATTTCACCGTTTTTGCGTTTAAAAAATAGCTCTGTGCGTAGTGACAATTCCCTTTTTTTAATGGAGGCATCGATTCTTCGTCGCTGCTTTTGAAAAGCATAGTTAGATGGAAACAGAAAGGCAGGTGTCGTGCCCAAGCATTCCTGGGATGAGAATCCGAAGATGGTTTCAACTTTATTGTTTATATACCGAATGATTCGCTTTGGAAGATCTACGGTAAAAACAGCTAATGGCAGTGAATTGTTGAGGTTCGATAAATAATCCCGGTTTTCCTGGAGCGCCCTTTCGGATTGTTTACGCTTACTGATATCCAAACCGTATATATTGAGATAGCCTTCGTTTTTATTTGGATTGATGGTCAGATAATAGGTTGTTTCCCCACATAAAGTTTCGTAACCGAAGGCGCGGCCGGTTTCGAAGGTGGTTTTGATTAAGTCCGGCCACGGTGATGGTAAATATGAATTGAGTTTTGTATTCCAGCACGAAAGCAGTCCTTCTGATGCAGGGTTCGCAAAAATAATTTGGCTGTCCGGAGTCACTCGAATTACCGGGTTCGGATTCGACATCGGGAAACTGGCCAGTTGCCGGATTTGTGCTTCATTTATTTTTCGTTCAGTAATGTCTCGGACGATGGAAACGATAAAGGTCCTGGTACCCATTGTAAAAAGACGCGCCGACACTTCAGAGGGAATGGGTGTCCCATCTTTCGTGCGATGAATGAGCTCATACCGACCTTGTTTAGCTTTCATAATAAGCTTTGCGGCGGATTTCATCTGTTCAAAGCTTTCGGGTGTATTCAAGTCTTTATTGTTTAAGGTCAGGAATTCTTCTCTGGTATATCCATAACGTTCGCATGCCATCGCGTTTGCTTCAATGATGTGAAAACCAGTATCCCCGCCAAAATATTCCCAAAGAAGAATAGCGTCGGTCGCCTTGTCAAACATTGTACGGAAAAGGTGTTCAGTTGCTGATTCAGTTGTGGTTATCTGATTGGTTTTCATATTGTTTTGATGCATCGATAATCTTAATAATTTGAACCTATTGTAGCCGTTTCAAGGTTTCTTTACAATTGGAAAATTTAGGCGGTTGCCCAACTGGTGAGTCTGTTATCATGAAAGAGTGGGGCTGATCATTGATCAGAAATATTAAACACCGATCAAATCAAAAGTTTGATCGACGCCATGTTCCCTGGCCTTTTCGTAGATATATCTGGCGCAGGCAATATCCTGGATAGCCAAGCCGGTTGAATCAAATACCGTGACGGTGTCATTGTCGGTTCGGCCGGGCTTCAGTCCAGCCGTCAATTCGCCCAGTGTGGCGTATATATGGGTTTCGCTGAAGACACCTGCGGTGATGGACATGTTTAGTTCGCCGGCGTGAGTGGCCTGATAGATGTCATCGACCACTACTCTGGAATTCATCAGCACCTCAAATTCCAATTCCTGCTTGCCCGGGGCATCGGCACCGATGGCGTTAACGTGTGCTCCCGGCTTCATCCAACTGTACTTCAGAAACGGCGTACGTGACGGAGTCAGGGTGCAGATGATATCAGCGCCACAGACATTTTCCAGGTTGGTTTGGGTTATTGGTAACTCTGGAAAGCGTTTTATTAAATGCCCGGCTGCTTCCTGACACCGGTCAAAGACCCTGATTTCATCAAATTGAAAATACTCCAGATGAGCCTTGATTTGAGTGTCGGCCTGGCTACCTGTGCCGACCAGGCCCAAAATCCGAGATTCAGGTCGGGCCAACCAGCGGCTCGCGATAGCTGCGGCCGCCCCGGTACGGTAGGCGGTGATTTCAGTACCGTCCATGATGGCCAACGGATAGCCGGTGTTTGGATCGGAATAGATAATAATCCCCATGATACTCGGCAGGCCGATGCCGCTGTTACCCGGGTGGACGTTGATCCACTTCATTCCTGCGGCACCAGGTACGGCGGCGGGCATGGCCCGGAAATCCCCGGTGTCCAGCGTGAGATAGGCTTTGGGCGGCATCAGGGCGGTTCCTCTGGCATAAGAGGAGAAGGCGTCCTCAACGGCGGAGAGCGTTTCCGGCATGGTAATCAAGCGAGCAATGTCATGGCGGGCCAGAATCAGTGTTGACATTGGTTAACTCTAATTCTAAGGGCGGGGATTGTCAAACAACTATCCTGCCAGCTTTTCTGCTATCGGCAGGAAAGATAGGTCCAGCTGTTTTCGGTTTCCGGCAATTACTTCCAGCGGTGTGGCCTTGATATCCCCGCAGGACAAGCCAAGGAGCACCCCGGCGCGGCCCTTTTCCAATTCGTTCACCGCTGCCGCACCGGTGCGGGTGGCCAACAGCCGGTCAAAAGCAGTCGGCGCGCCGCCCCGTTGAACGTGTCCCAGTATAGTTGCTCTCAAAGAAAATCCCAGTTCGGTATTGTTGTTAAAATGGTGCAGTAATTTTTGGGCATTCCAGTAGGCACCCTCCGCTACCACGATCAGGCAGTGGGATTTTCCATGGTGGTAGCTGGCTATAATCGCCTCAGCGATCTCCTCTGGACTGGTGGGAACCTCCGGCAGAACCACATATTCTGCACCGCCGGTGATCCCAGCCATTAGTGCCAGGTAACCCTGATGACGCCCCATGACTTCCACAATATGAGCCCGTTGGTGGGAGGAGGCGGTTACCTTCAGGCGGTCAATGGCTTCCAAGGCGATATTCAACGCTGTATCTACGCCGATGCTTTGATCGGTACCGTAAAGGTCGTTATCAATGGTGGAAGCCACGCCGACTACAGGGAATCCTGTCTGATGCAGTAGATGAGCCCCGGTCTGGGAACCATTACCCCCGATGACCACCAGGGCTTCTATTTTATGGTCATAGAGATTACTTATGGCTTGCTGTCGTCCGGCTTCGGTCTCGAACTCTGGGGACCTGCTGGAACCCAGCATGGTTCCTCCGGCTTGAATGATTCCGGAAACATCGCGAGGGCCGAGTTCGCGGAAATTACCCGTAATGAGTCCCGAGTAACCATGATTAACGCCGATAACCTCCCACCCCGTGGCAATGCTGCAGCGGGTGACCGCCCGTATGGCTGCGTTCATGCCCGGAGCGTCCCCGCCGCTGGTCAATACGGCTATCTTTTTCATACAACTCCCGGTGATTTTATATTTTCCACCTCTATTATAACGCCGTTGCGGCGTAAGCCGAATTATTGAGACTGGAGGAATTGAGCCGCCGCCTCCCCCGCGGTCCAACCGGTGGAAAAGGCTGCCTGGAGGTTATAGCCGCCGGTGTCGGCGTCCAGGTCTAATACCTCTCCGGCAAGATAAAGTCCCGGAACCAGTTTGGAAGACATGTTACGGGGATCAACCTCGGTCAATTCTACGCCGCCGGCGGTCACCATGGCTGCGGTCAGCGGCAGTGGAGTCTTGACCTCAAAGGACATGTTTTTAAGAAGTTTGACCAATCCTCGGCGTTCTTCAGCGGTGATATTGGCGGCGGTCTTGCCGACCGGGATATCTGAAATACCCGCAACCGGCTCTACCATCTTTTCTGGTAAGAGCTGCCGCAACAAAGCCGGTAGTTGCCGTCGTGGATTGGCGGCGAAGTCCCGTTGGAGCCGTGCGTCCAATGCCTTGTTGGTCAACGCCGGTTTCAGGTCAATGACTACCGTGACCGGGCCGTTGTCCAGAGCTCGGGCGACTGCCTGACTCATTAACAGTGTTATCGGTCCACCGATACCAAAGTGGGTGAATAACATCTCACCGAACCGGCTTTCAATGATGGGAACCGGTGGTTTATCATGTTTGGTGCCGCGACCATAATCATAGTTGATGGTCATACTGGGAACCGCCGTTCGGTCACAGCCGAAGGCGGTCAGACGAACATTGGCCAAACTAACACCCTGGCAAGCCTGGGCAAACTCAGCCTCTCTGAGCACCAGAGGTACCAGTGCCGGATATAATTTGTTTACCTGGTGGCCAACGCTGTGCGCCAGTCTAAAACCATCACCGGCGGATCCAGTACCTGGATAGGACATTCCTCCGGCTGTGAGGATAACTGCGTCAGCTTTGATTATTTCACCGGTTTCCAGGCGGACTCCGGAAACTCCACGGCCATCTCGTTCAACAGCAGTAACTCGGCTGTTAAGTCTAATTTCTACGCCATTGTTTACATAAGAAAGTAACGCCGTAACTATATCACTCGCGGAATCGGAGGCAGGAAAAATCCGTCCGCCGCGCTCAACTTTTGTCTCCACACCGCGGTGCCGGAAAAAATCCAATAGTTCTTCACGAAAAAAATGGTGAAAGGCGCCGAAAAGAAACCTGCCGTTTGGACCGAAGGTGGCCAGAAACTCCTTGAGCGGCGCGGAATTGGTGATATTGCAACGTCCTTTACCGGTAATCAATAATTTCTTACCCGGCGTTTCCATTCGTTCAATCAAGGTGACACTGGCTCCCATTTCGGCGGCACGGCCGGCGGCCATCAGGCCAGCGGCTCCGGCGCCGATGACAACCACGCGTTGTAATCGATGCGATTCTTGGATCGAGTTCACAGATATAATATTACCCTTCCTAAGCCAGTCCACAAGGTGTTACACAAAATAGTATTCAAATAATATATCGGATCGTAATTTAGTTCTCAGAGTTTCCGCTAAAGGTTGGCCAGTTCTTCCCAGATAATATCGTTCATATTGAATACCGGACCGTGTCGGCACACCTGTTTGAGTCCATTGCGGGTTTTAATAGTGCAGCCATAGCACAAACCGGTGCCGCAGGCCATTCTAACTTCCAGCGACACCTGCATATTCTTACCATTGAGGCGGGGATCATTTACCAGTGCCCGGTACATCGGCAATGGACCGCAGGCGAAAATCTGATCTGCTGCGCCAATGTATTCATCCGGACAGTTGGTCACCCGTCCCTTGAGGCCCACTGAGGCGTCTTCCGTACATAGAACACATTCATGTACCTCCGGGAGGTGGGATGTAGGACACAGCATGTTACCGGTGCGGGCGCCTAACACCAAAGTGACGGTTTTACCCATCGCCGCAGCCCGCTCAGCCAGAAAGTTGAGCGGGGCGATGCCCATGCCGCCGCCGATAAGCAGTACTTTGACGGTGTCAGGGTGAATGGTGAAACCCTGACCCAGCGGGCCGAGGACATCCAATTCATCATCTGCCGTTCGATTTGCCAGCCACCTGGTGCCTTTGCCGATGTCAGCGATGAGCAGTCTAATTTCGCCCGTGACGGTATCAGCCCCGGAGATACTGATGGGCCGTCGCAGCAGCATTTCGTCGCCGCATTTTACCATGACGAACTGCCCCGGCAGGGCCACAGAGGCGATTTCAGGGCAGTGAAGCTTTAACTGAAAAACCCCGGACATGACCGGATCGTTTGCCGTTACCTTTGCCTGAACGAGTACTGGTTTAAAATCAGCCATCGCGGTATTCCGTCAGTGGTTTTATATTATATTTGCACCCTTTATTGCTGATGGAGTCGATCGCCACCCGCGCCGTATCCAGGGATGTATAACAGGGGACGCGCTTCTCAGCTGCGGCCCGACGGATATGGAACCCGTCTCGGAGCGGCGTACGGTCACCGGTTGCGGTGTTGATGACTCCGTTGACGGTACCGTTTCTGACAATATCAACAATGTTCGGATGACCCTCAGACAGTTTTTTGGAGATTAATTTTACCGGTAAACCGGCGGCTTCTATCATGGCAGAGGTGCCATCTGTGGCGTAAAAATGGTATCCGGCGGTGTGAAGCTTACGGATAAGCGGCAAGGCTTCGGCCTTATCGCGGTCGGCGATGGATAAAAGGATATTGCCTTCAGCGGGCAGCGCCAGGCCGGCGGCTGTCAGGGCTTTAATTAAGGCCCCATTGAATTCGCGGTCAATACCCATCACCTCACCAGTGGACTTCATCTCCGGGCCCAGGTATGTATCAACGCCGACTAGTTTGGACATGGAGAACACCGGCGCTTTAATTGCCACTAGTGGTTTGGCCGGCCACAGGCCACCTTCGTAGCCCTGTTCCTTCAAACTGCGGCCCAGCATGATATTGACCGCTACTTCCACCATAGGCACTCCTGTGACTTTGGAGAGGAAAGGGACGGTACGGGAACCTCGGGGATTGACCTCCAGAATATACACCTTGCTCTGGCCGTCTTCTTTGGTGATTACGAACTGGATATTCATTAATCCGCGAATATTCAAACCCAGTCCGATGCGGGTGGTATAATCGACAATGGAGGCGGTTTCCGCATCAGACAGGTTCAAACCGGGATATACGGCCATGGAATCACCGGAATGGACGCCGGCGCGCTCAATATGCTCCATGATGCCGGGAATCAGCACCCGGTCGCCGTCGGCGATGGCATCAACTTCCACCTCTTTACCGATTAGGTATTTGTCAATCAGTACCGGATGCCCGGTCTGCAGGTCCATAGCATATTTCATGAATCTAACCAATTCTGTAGCGTCGTTGACGATCTCCATGGCTTGCCCGCCCAGCACGTAACTGGGCCGCACCACCACCGGATAGCCGATAAGGTCGGCTACATTCAACCCTTCGTCCAGAGTAGTTACTCCGGCACCGGGGGCTTGGGGAATATCGAGTTCGGATAGGAAAGCCTCAAAGCGGCGACGGTCTTCGGCAAGGTCAATGGTTTCAGAGGAAGACCCGATAATAGGATAGCCGCTTTTTGTTAACGGATCAGCCAGGTTGATGGCCGTTTGACCGCCGAACTGAACGATGGATGCTGTAGCCCGATCACATCCGGCGTCTTCGTTGTCCAGGATGTCGCGAACACTTTCGACGTCCAAAGGTTCAAAATACAGGCGGTTAGAAGTATCAAAATCAGTTGATACTGTTTCCGGATTGGAGTTGGCCATGATTGACTGATAGCCAGCTTTGGATAAAGCCATTGCTGCGTGAACGGAACAGTAATCAAACTCTATCCCCTGACCGATGCGGATGGGCCCGGAACCGATGACCAGGGCTTTGTCGCAATTGTCCGGTACAGCCTCATTCTCTGACTCATAAGTGGAGTAAAAGTAAGGTGTTTCGGCATCAAACTCCGCAGCACAGGTGTCCACCATCTTGTAGGTAGGCAGAATACCCCACTGTTTGCGTTGTTCTCTAACCTGTTCCGGCAGCCGGTCGGCCAGCGTGCTGATCTGGCTGTCGCCGAAACCCAACCGTTTGGCTTGCCTCATCAGGTCTGGATTGAGAGTTTCCGATAGCAGCCGTTTTTCCATACCGACGATGTTCAGCAGTTTGTTAAGAAACCACGGGTCAATTCTAGTAGCCTCAAATATCTGTTCCGGAGTGATGCCGCGCCGGAGCGCTGCCATGATGGCCCACAGGCGGATGTCTGTTGGTTTCAGGGGGTAACCGGAGATGTCATCACCCATTGTCCATTCCGGGTCCTCCCACAAAATGGATTTCTTACCAAATTCCAGAGAACGAACCGCTTTTTGCAGCGCAGCCTCAAACGTGCGGTCAATGGCCATCACTTCACCGGTGGCTTTCATCTGGGTATTGATGATGCGGTCCCCAGTAGCGAATTTATCAAATGGCCAACGGGGTATCTTGACCACAACATAATCCAGCGCTGGCTCAAAGGAAGCCGCTGTCTTGCCGGTTACCGCGTTGGGTATCTCATCCAGCGTTTTGCCAACCGCAATCTTGGCCGCCACCCGGGCGATTGGGTAGCCGGTGGCCTTGGAGGCCAGGGCGGAGCTGCGGCTGACCCGCGGATTTACTTCAATAACGTAATAGTTGTCGGACACCGGGTCCAGAGCGTACTGGATGTTACACCCGCCTTCAATGCCCAGTGCCCGGATGATTTTGATACTGGCTGTCCGCAGCATTTGATATTCTTTGTTAGTCAGGGTTTGGGAAGGAGCGATGACGATGGAATCGCCGGTATGGATGCCCACTGGGTCAAAGTTTTCCATGTTGCAGACAGTAATGCAATTGTCTGCGGCGTCCCGCATCACTTCATATTCAATCTCTTTCCACCCGGCCAGTGATTTCTCCACCAATATCTGGTGTATCGGCGAAGCCGCAATGCCACCAGTGGCGATTTCTTCAAATTCATCCATGTTGTGAGCGATGCCGCCGCCGGTACCGCCCATGGTATAAGCGGGGCGGATGATGAGCGGCAGCCCCATGTCCGCTGCTACTTTTTTAGCCTCAGACAGACTGGTCACTGTTTTTGACGGTGCCTGATACTCGTTTATGGAATCCAACAATTGTTTGAACAGTTCCCGGTCTTCAGCTTTACGGATGGTCTCAATGGGTGTTCCCAGCACGCGGACGTTATACTGCTCCAGCACTCCAGCATCAGCCAGATCTACCGCCAGGTTTAGTCCGGTTTGTCCGCCCAGCGTCGGGAGCAACCCATCGGGCCGTTCTCGTTCGATAATCCGGGTCACGGCCTCTACGGTCAGCGGCTCAATGTACACCACGTCGGCGATTTCTTCGTCGGTCATGATGGTGGCCGGATTGGAATTTACCAGCACGCTGGTTACGCCTTCTTCGCGCATGGCTTTACAAGCCTGCGTACCGGCGTAGTCAAACTCCGCTGCCTGGCCGATGATAATCGGCCCTGAGCCGATGATTAATACTTTTGAGGGCTTGGTCATTTAATGGACTCCCATCATTTCCATAAACTGTTCAAACAAATAAATATTATCCAGCGGTCCAGGGGATGCCTCACTATGGTACTGGATGGTGAAAATCGGAAGCGTCTGATGCCGCATGCCTTCCACTGTCCCGTCGTTCAAATTAATATGGGTTACCTCCAAACCGGAGTCCTTGATTGACTCCGGGTCAACCGCGTAGCCATGGTTTTGAGCGGTGATATGCACGCGGCCGTTGGCTAGATCTTTCACCGGATGGTTGCCGCCGCGGTGTCCGAACTTCAGTTTGAAGTTGCGCCCCCCGAAGGCTCGGGCAACCAATTGATTACCCAGGCAGATGCCCATCATGGGTTTGCCGCTCTCGGTTAGAGCCTTGACCGTGGCTGCGGCGTAATCCAGCAGTTCCGGGTCGCCGGGGCCAGGTGATAACATGATGCCGTTGGGATTGATGGCCTGCATTTCCTCTGCCGAGGCGGTGCAGGGGAAGACGGTGATCCTGCAGCCGTGGTTTTTCAAGATACGCATAATGTTGAATTTGCAGCCAAAATCTAAGAGCGCTACCCGTGGTGCATCAGCCGGAAGTCCCTTAGCATCCCATTCGTAGGCCTCTTTAGTGGTGACCTCTTTGACGAAGTCGTTGTTGCCATAATCCGGTACCGTCCGCAAGCATTCCAGTGCCTGCCCCGGTGTTTTTTCAGTGGTGATCATGCCCATCATCACTCCGTGGCTACGCAGTTTACGGGTAATCGAGCGGGTGTCCAATCCCCAGACCCCGGGAATATCGCCTTGTTTTAAATAATCGTCAATACCGCCGGCGCACTGGTAGTTAGAAGGTTGAGCACATTCTTCCCTGACCACGAAACCCCGCACCTGCAACCGGCTGGATTCCCAGTCATCCGGATTTACCCCGTAGTTGCCGATGAGTGGATAGGTAGGGATAAGTATCTGGCCGGCAAATGAAGGATCAGTCAGCATTTCCTGGTAGCCGGTCATGCTGGTAGCAAAAACCACCTCGCCGACGGCGTCCTTTTCAGCGCCAAAGCTGTTACCTTCATAAACAGAGCCATCCGCCAGAACCAGTATCGCGCGTTTTATCATTCTTGTCCTTTCACTATTCCGGCCAGGGTCGATTTCCACCAAGCCATCATTTCAACTCATAGCCTGGTAAACGATCTTGCCGCCGCAGATGGTCATGGTGACTTTACCCTTGAGCCTTTCACCCGCCAGAGGAGTGTTCCGCCCTTTGGAAGCAAATTCGCCGATATCCACTGTCCATTCCGCAGTCGGGTTCAGCATCACCAAGTCTGCCGGATCCCCTGGTTTTAATGAACCGGTTAGGCCATGAAGGCCACCGATTATGCGCGCCGGGGCCGATGTCAGCTTCTCGATAATCAATTCAAAAGGCACCCTGCCGCTGTGAACAAGTTTCATCAGGCTGCCGAAGGCCGTTTCCAATCCGGAGATGCCGAACGGCGCCAAATTAAACTCGCAGCATTTGTCATTATCGGTGTGTGGTGCGTGATCGGTGGCCACGGCGTCAATGGTTCCGTCAATCAGTCCTTCAATCAGAGCCATCACGTCCGCGGTTGTCCGCAGCGGAGGATTAACCTTGGCGTTGGTGTCGTAATTCAGACATCTATCCTCGGTCAGTGTCAGGTGATGAGGGGTGACCTCCGCGGTTACTGCAACCCCCTCGGCTTTGGCTTGGCGGATTAGTGATACGGCGCCCCGGGTACTGATGTGACACAGATGCAGCCGCGCGCCGGTGAGCCGGGCCAGAGCTATATCTCTGGCCACGATGATATCCTCCGCTGCATTAGGGATACCGGCAAGTCCGAGTCGGGTGGCAATAACCCCCTCATTGACCTGGCCGCCTTCAGCCAGACTCGTTTCCTCACAGTGCTCCAGAATGGGCATTCCCAGAGTGGCGGCATACTCCATTGCCTGTTTAAGCAATCTGGCCGAAGGCACGCTGGAGCCGTCATCCGAAAAACCGATAACCCCTGACTCTGTCATCTCTCCCATTTCAGCCAGATGCTCGCCTTTGCGTCCCCGGCTGATGCAGCCTATCGGCAGTACTCTTACTGTCCCTTCAGCCGCCGCAGTATTCAGGATAAATGCTGTTGATACCCGGTCATCAATGGCTGGTTCGGTATTGGGCATGGCACAGACAGTGGTAAAGCCGCCGCGAGCCGCCGCCAGAGTACCGGAAGCAATGCTTTCTTTGTGTTCAAATCCCGGTTGCCGCAGATGGCAGTGCAGATCAATGAAGCCGGGAGCGATGATCTTGCCTTCGGCGTCAATCACCTCCCAGTCACCTTCAGGTGGCTGACCGATGCCGGTCCAGGCGACTTTACCGTCCGTCAGCGCCACATCTTGTATACCGTCAAGACCCCGGACCGGGTCAATCAGGCGGCCGCTTTTAATAAGGATATTTTTCATAATTCGCCCTGTCTTCCACTCAGGAGGTACAGTATCGCCATACGGATCGCCACCCCGTGGGCCACCTGTTCGTTAATCACCGATTGTGTGCCGTAAGCGGCTTCAATAGCCAGTTCAATGTCTTCATTGACCGGGCCTGGATGCATCAGCAGCACATCTTTCGCTGCCAACTTAAGCCTGTTAGAGGTTACTCGGAAGCGCCGGATATATTCCTTGACTGATGGCAGTAGCCCGCCCTGCTGGCGTTCCCTCTGCAGACGCAGTGCCATGACCACGTCAGCGCCTTCAAGCGCCCGGTTGATGTCTCTCTCTACAGACACCTTAGGGAAAGACGATTCCTCACCATTTAATCCGTAGGGCAACAGGGTGTCCGGAGCGCATAGTGTAACCTCCATACCCAGGCGGGTCATGCCCCAGATATTGGAGTGGGCTACCCGGCTATGGCGGACGTCGCCGACGATAACGGCCTTTAATCCTTTAAGGTCTCCCTTATGCTGCTTGATGGTGTACAGGTCAAGCAGTGCTTGGGTCGGGTGAGCGTGCCAGCCGTCCCCGGCGTTTACTATACCGGCCTGGCTGTGGCGGGCGGCCAGTTGGGGAGCGCCGGACAGTTGGTGGCGCATGACGATAATATTGCCACCCAGGGCTTCCAGGGTTTTAAGTGTGTCAATGAGGCTCTCTCCTTTGGTGACGCTGGAGGCAGACGCAGTAACGTTAAGGACGTCGGCGGACAGGTTTTTGGCGGCGATTTCAAAGGAAGCGCGGGTGCGTGTTGAGTTTTCATAGAACATATTGACCACTGTCTGGCCGCGCAGTGCCGGAACCTTCTTGATCGGTCGGGCCAATATGCCGCTCATGGCATCGGCAGTTTGAAATACGGTTTGAAACTCTTCAGGGGTGAAGCCATCTACATCCAACAAATGTCGGCGGTTCCATCCGGCGGTATCCGGTATTGCGGAATTTGAAGTGGTCATGACATCTCCCCCTCCGAGGCAATGACGACCTCATCAGAATCATCGATCTCAGCCAACCTCACTCTGATGTCTTCAGTGGCAGCTGATGGGATATTCTTACCTACATAATCAGCCCGGATCGGTAATTCCCGGTGACCTCGGTCAATCAGCACCGCCAGCTGAATAACCCGCGGCCGTCCGTAATCTATCAGGGCATCCATGGCGGAGCGGGTGGAACGCCCGGTATAAAGCACGTCATCCACCAGGATGATGATTTTGTCGTCAATGCTGACTGGGATGTCGGTGGATTTGACCTGTGGGTTGAAATTGCGCCGGTTGAGGTCATCCCGGTAGAGGCTGAAATCCAACGCGCCAACCGGCACCTGAACGTCTTCAAATCCCTGAATCAGGGCCGCGAGCCTGTTGGCTAAAGGTACGCCGCGGGTCTGCATTCCCACCAGAACCAGGGCTGAGGTATCCTTGTTACGTTCGGTGATTTCGTGGGCGATGCGGGACAGCGTCCGCCGGATATCCTCCGGATTCATTACTATTTTTGCGGGCATTAAAAAACCTCTCGCCAACCTTTGCCGGCAAGAGGCGCAATCACACGCTTCCCGATTCCCTTGCCAGCCTCACAGGACTGTTTATTAAAGGTGTGGGTGTTTATAGAATTAAGGCAAGTATAGCATTCAGCTTCAACTTAAACAAGTAATATTTTAGAGCCCATAGAAATTAATATTATTCTCCTTAAAGTTGACATATTTGCCAAATAGCCATACATTAAAAATTGAGGCTGTTATTCCGGGCGAAAGTTAGGGGGGCACCATGAAACGAAAATTACTGGTTTTTTTAGCCAGCATGATGATTTTATCGGGAACGATGGTTGCCTGTAATAACGAACCGGACGACAATAATCAGGAATTAAAAGGCCCCGTCACCGTCGGTTCCAAGATTGATACCGAAGGCGGCCTGTTGGGGCAGATGATTGTGTTGCTGCTTCGGGATAACGGGTTTAAGGTTACCGACAAAACCGGTACCGGTACTACCCCGGTGGTGCGCAACGCCATCTTATCCGGTGAAATAGATATTTACCCGGATTATACCGGCAACGGCGCCTTTTTCTTTGATGAAACCGATTCCACCGTATGGAATAATGCGCAGCAGGGATACTTGCGGGTCAAGGAACTTGATAAAGCCACCAATAATATTGAGTGGCTGACTCCGGCACCGGCCAATAACACCTGGGCCATCGCCGTTACCAAATCTTTGGCTGAGGTCAATAATCTGGAATCACTGGAAGATCTGGCTGAATATATCAATGACGGCGGCAATTTTAAGATAGCCGGTTCTGCTGAGTTTTTTGACAGTGAAGTCGCCATGCCTGCCTTTGAGGCTGCCTATGGTTTTGTACTGACATCCGATCAGTTAATTATTGTCGGCAGCGGCGATACCGCACAGACGGAACAGGCTGCTTCTCAGGGTACGGATGGGGTTAACGCTGCCATGGCTTACGGCACCGACGGTAGCCTGGCTGCCTTTAATTTGGTAGTCTTAGAGGATACAATGGGTGTTCAGCCCATTTACGAACCCGCGCCCTTGATCCGGGCCGAGGTGCTGGCGGAGTATCCGGAGATTGCTCAGATACTGAACCCCGTTTTTGCATCACTGGATTTGGAAACCTTGCAGACGCTTAATGGTAAGATAGTGGTTGAAGGGCAATCCACCGCCGCGGTCGCCCGAGAGTATCTGCAGTCTAAAGGTTTTATAGACTAGAAAAATCAGGAGAGCCTGTGAAATTCAGGTTACCCCAAATTACTGCCGGAGCCGACAGCGTCGCCGTTGTCGGCTCGTTATTTGGAGTGGCAGCACTGACGGCTGGATGGTTCACTCTGAAGGCAAACCGGTTAGCAGAAGGTGAACATCTCAGTCTGGCATTTGCCGCCGGCACCGGTGCCTTTTTGTTGCTGATTTTGCTCTGGATGGCCTGTTTTATGCTGGCATTTTTCAAGCAACGAACTTTTTCTTACCTTTTATTGGGGTTGATTGCCAACCTGATTCTAGTTATCACCGGTCTTTTTATTTCATCATCAGCTTCCGGACTGCTGGAAGGCGCCGGAACGTCGGTGAGGGTATCTCTTGGCGGTGGTGTTTGGCTGACGCTACTGGCCGTCTATTTTGTCATTTTTTCGGCGTATCGTGGGGTGAAAGGCCGGCGCTGGCAGCAACCGTTTACGGCTTTGCCGGGTAGTATTATTCTGTTGATGATGCTGGGCAGCGGCTTATTTGGAGACCTGTCGGTAATGAGGGAATATGCAGCCAATCAAGAACGTTTTGGACAGGAATTTATTCGACACCTATTGTTGGCCGGGGTCAGTGTGGCCTTTGCTGTATTGGTTGGAGTGGCCTTAGGAATTTGGGCTGCGCGTCGTCGCCGGATGGAAAAATACATCTTTGCTCTTACAAATATCACTCAAACCATTCCCAGTCTGGCGCTTTTCGGTATGATGATTGCGCCGTTATCGTTTTTGTCATTTCAATTTCCTGTATTGCGCGATCTTGGTATCCGCGGTATCGGCGCTGCCCCAGCGATTATCGCATTATTTATCTACGCTTTATTGCCCATCGTGAGGAACACTTTTCTTGGTTTGCGGCAGATTGAACCGGGGGTCACGGACGCTGGTATCGGTATGGGTATGAGCCAGGGGCAGCTTTTTCGCCGTATTGAAATACCGCTGGCGGCGCCGCTGGTGCTTGAGGGTATCCGCATCGCTTCGGTACAAGCGGTGGGTTTGACGGCAGTGGCCGCGCTCATCGGTGCCGGCGGATTGGGCTGGTTTATATTTCAAGGACTGGGGCAGGCAGCACCGGACATGATATTACTGGGCACCTTGCCGATTATTTTTATCGCGGTTGTTGTTGATACCCTGATGCGTTTGATGGTGAGTTTGGGTTCGCCCCGGGGATTAAAGCGGAGTAATTCATGATTGAACTGAAAGAACTAACCAAACGATACTCCCAGACTGGCGCACCGGCAGTTAATAGATTGTCGCTCACCGTGGGAGATGGAGAGGTAGCTGTTATCATCGGTCCTTCGGGCTGCGGCAAGACGACCACCCTGCGAATGATCAACCGGCTTATTGAGCCCTCTTCCGGTCAGATTTTGATTGATGGTGCTTGTATAGGTAACCGGAGTCCGGAGGATCTGCGGCGTTCTATCGGTTATGCGATTCAAAGTGTCGGACTATTTCCACATATGACCGTAGCCGGCAATATTGCCGTGGTACCGGAGTTGCTGGGATGGGACAAAACGCGTATCGGCGTTCGAGTTAATGAACTGTTACAGCTGGTCGGGCTAAATCCCAAAATCTATGCCGCCAAATACCCACACCAATTGTCTGGCGGTGAGGCCCAACGAATTGGGGTCGCCCGTGCGCTGGCGGCTGATCCACCGATTCTACTGATGGATGAGCCTTTCGGTGCGGTTGATCCGCTGACCCGGGAAAGGTTGCAAGGGCAATTCCTGGATATTCAGCGTCAATTGAAAAAGACTGTAATACTGGTCACGCATGATCTGGACGAGGCAATCAGGTTGGCGGACCGGATTGCCATCATGCGCTTCGGTGAATTGGTCCAGTACGATACCCCAGAGGCTGTTCTGCGACATCCAGTCGACAAATTCGTTCACGATTTTGTCGGCTCAGATCGGTCGCTCAAACGGCTTTCCCGCATCAATATCAAGTCGTTCATTCATCCGGCTCCATCCATCGCTATTGACGCTTCGGCAGAAGAGACCGCCGAAGCCTGTCGGAGTTGCCGCTGGGTCTGGGTGACCAGTGCGGACGGTAAACTGCTGGGCTGGCTTGACCGGACGATGATTAAACCGGGTGTCACACCGGCTGAAGCGGTGGAAAAAGTGGCCCCGGAAGAATTGGCAATAGTTGATAATGGTACCTTAAGAGAAGGACTCTCCCGGATGCTCAGTCAGGGTGTCAAAAACCTGCCGGTCATTGACCAGAGGAATCGCTTGCTTGGAGAGATCAGAATGAGCGACATCGAAAAAGCCACCGCCGAGAGCGAAGCGTGATCAATCACTTCCGGGGATGGCCGATTCTTGGGGTAGCGACCGTTTTGTTTCTAGTGGTAATTGCCAATCCGGATTGGTGGTCTTGGGTTCTGCGGTTTCTGTTTCCAGATGAGAGTCAGGTCCTGTACACCCGGGATTCGCTTTTGCAGCTGACCTTTGAGCATCTGCGGTTGGTAGGTCTGTCCAGTGGGCTGACCATACTCATTGGATTACCCTTGGGCATCTGGGTTACCCGCCGTTCCGGAATCAGCTTCCAACCAATTGTTAATAATTTAGTTTCTATTGGTCAAACGTTTCCGCCGGTGGCGGTGCTGGCCCTGGCGGTGCCGGTACTGGGGTTCGGCTTAAAGCCTACCGTGTTGGCGCTGTTTCTTTATGGTTTGCTGCCGGTAGTCCGCAATACTATTGCAGGTATCCAGGCGGTACCTTTCGCTTCTATTGATGCCGCTTGGGGTTTGGGGATGAGCCGCCGGCAGACGCTCTTGCGGGTGGAGATTCCTTTAGCCGCCCGGGTTATTCTGACCGGAGTCCGCATATCGGTTATTATCAATATCGGTACAGCCATGATTGGTGCAGTCATCGGAGCTGGTGGCTTAGGGATGCCGGTTGTGGCCGGACTGGCGCAAGATAACGTAGCCTATATCCTTCAAGGAGTCATCCCTGCCGCCTTTTTGGCCATCATTGTAGATCGGATATTGGTCGGCATTGAGCGCTTTTTTGAATATGGAGAAGAGCGGCCTTCCTCCCGCATCAGAGCGGGAGAAGGTCGGCATTTGGTCGGGTAAAACTTGAGGGATTAACGATGGGGATCATAATCCGGTAACAGCAGCTGCTGCAGTCTGGCCGGACTGGTGGCGTGTAATATGCCTTCATCCCGGCTGATGATCTTGTGTCGGATAAGTGAAGCCAGTGCCTGATCCATCGTCTGCATGCCTTCCTTGGTGCTGACCTCAATATTGGCTTGCAAGTCGAAGACCTTTTCTTCACGAATCAGCCGGGAAACCACCGCATTGTTCAGCATGATTTCAAATGCGGCGATACGGCCGCCGCTGACGCGATGCAGCAGTTTCTGAGACAGCACTGCCAGTAACACTTGGGATACCTGGTAGCGAATCTGACGTTGTTGTTCCGGAGGGAACACATCAACCACGCGATCAATGGTCTGCGCGGCGTCTACGGTGTGGAGTGTGGCTATGACCAGATGTCCGGTTTCGGCGGCGGTGATTGCCGTGGTCATGGTATCCAGGTCCCGCATTTCCCCGATAACCAAAACATCGGGGTCGTGTCTCAGATTGTGCACCAGCGCTGTAGCGAAAGAGATGGTATCGTCGCCCAAATCTCGCTGGCGGATGAGACATTGTTTATTCGGGAACAGAAATTCAATCGGATCCTCAACCGTGACAATGTTTCGCTTGACGGTTTCGTTAAGGTGGTTGATCATGGCCGCCAGAGTAGTGGATTTCCCGGTGCCGGCCGCGCCGGTGATTAAAATCAAACCGCGAGGTTTGGCAATGAGGGATTTGCAGATCTGAGGCAACTCAAACTCGTCAATGGAAGGGATCTTAAAAGGGATTGGCCGAATGGCCAGACTGATAGAACCTCTTTGCCGGATGGCACTGACCCTGAAACGGGCAATACCGCTCATGCTATAAGTGAAATCCAGTTCACGGCGAGCGGCGAAGGCAGCCTTCTGTTCGTCGGTAGTGATACGATTAAAGATGTTTTCAAGTTCTTGAGGCGTCAGTGGTGGGATCTCCGGCAGTGGTATCAGCTCACCGTCGATGCGGAGCATAGGTACGCTGGGTACGGACAGGTGAAGATCAGTCGCGTTGCGGGCAACGATGAATTCCAGTAGTTTTTCCAAAGGAACAGGCATGGTTTTTTCCTCCAAGATTAACACTAGCAGCCCGGATTAATCCCGTCAATAGTACCTAAGTATAGTTAAGACATGTCATTAGTACTATCAGGTTGTGTCACCAAAGATCGCAGTTCTTCAACGATGCGTACCATACCCTCGGTGTCCTGCCCGCAGTACTCTAACAAATCATCATACAGCTGTGCTTTGGTTTCTGCCGCCGTGCCGTCGCCATAGGTTGCATGGTAATACATTAAGCTGGCGATCTGGCCGTTGCTGATATTGAGCTGGTCATAACTGATGCCGGTCAGGGCTGGAAGGACGTATTTAAGCGACGCGCTGCCTTGTTGCGCAGGGTGATAATAGTGAAATGCTCGGAAGGGGACAATCAGATCGGCCATTCGGGAGACAACTTCAGCCACCCATTCCTCGTATTCAGGGAACTCAGCCGCAAGTTCTTCCAGCACTTTTTGCTCAAAACTCTGGTTATACACGATGATGCGCCCGTCTTGGCCCATCGCCTGATTTAATGCGCCAATGAAGTCTGGCCGGGGGTCTTCGTTTCCTTGGTAAAGAAAATGGCGGTGTTCCAGTGTGCTGTTTTCATTGGCGGCAATATGCAGGGAGAACTGGAAGGGGATGTTCTGATAAGGTCGCGTACCTTCGAACAGTGGAATTGCGGTGGCGAAGGTTTCGAAGTCCAGGTAATAATGCGGGTAAGGCAGATGATTCAGAAACGAGGCGGTTTCGTTTATTTTGAAGTGGGGCTTACTCTCTTGGATGCATTTGCGTTGGATCCGTTGTTTGTCGTTTAACTCAAAATCTTCAGGGATATTGGTGATGGCTGTGATGCCGTCCCGCAGCAGTCCGTCCATTTTCTCACCTATCCTGTACAGACCGGTTACTGGGTGTTTCGGCAGGATTTGCCAGCATTCTGCCTTCAACGGGCAACCGTAGGGGGAATTACAGGCACGGCTGATGACTGGATCGGGAGGGGTCCCGGCCATCGTCAACAGCATGTCTTCTACTATGTCGGCCATGCCTCCAACCAGTTCAGCCACATCCTCGGTGATGTCTTCGTTCAGGAAGATATCCGCCGGATCAATCTCACCGTGTTTGCGGAATTCCCGGTTCAAATACATCAGCCAGCAACGGTCGATATGGAGGCCGGATTGGGTACAGACATAGCGTTGGAAAGCGACATCGGCGATATTTTCGCTTTTGACGGAAGTGCCGCTTTTCACTTCGATAATATCCCACCTGCCGTCCGCCGATGGTGCCAGAATGTCCACTCGGGCATAAAGCTGATCAGCTTGGATGGCAGCTTCGAAAATCGGTTTCCGCTCCCGTAACCGAGCTGTGGTTTCGTTCAACATTTCCCTGAATCCCAGACCGGCCATATCAATTCCGCCGGGGTAAAGCCGTTTTGCCAGATCTCCTACCTCATGACCCTGGTCAAAGGTGTGTTGAGTGACCATATCCGGCGGTGGCAGTCGCTGTGGTTCGTTGACATAAAACCACAGATAACGCGGACATTGCAGTCCGGCCATGAATTTGGATTTGGTTAGTAGTTTACCGGGACGGGTCTTCATCATCCTATTGTAGTCCGTTCATCCGGAGATTGTCTAAAGAATAGGACATGTTTTAACTGTTGGAGTTTTCGGGTATGAAATATTCGAACCTGTTGATTTGCAAATGTAGGTATGGTCTGCTGGATTGATTTCTGACCGTTTAAGCATAAATATAACTCGTGTATACCTTTAAATGGCAGTACAAAATAAAGCAGATTACAAGGCCTATACGATATGGGGGGGGTATTTCAATGACTTAACACTCGGAGATAACCTTGTTAATTGCTTTAGTGACCCCCTTTGTGACGGCACGGGCCATTAACTCCCCCAACTTGACCTGACCTGATACATAAAAGCAACGGCCACCTTTTCCCGGTATGACACAGATTTGGTCAGTACTCGTACCGGTTGCCTGCCAATCGGGATTATACGAGCTTCTGATGTTTAAATCCTGTAAAGCTGCGGTCTTGGCCTCGGTGATAGTGATAAAACTGGAGGCCATGGCAGCTTGTCCCAAGTCGGCGCTGGTTAGAACGATGATATTAATTGTGCCAAAGGGCTGCCAGAGACCATCACGTTCAATGCCAAAAGCCGAATCGCGCCCGACCCGTATCGCGTTGGTGCGAACTCCGGCGGTTACCCAGGCTTGAACCCACTGTTCTTCGTAGGTCTCCTCAACCATAACGTGTTTATGCATGTCTACCCCGGTAAAGAGGAGGGCAACTCGTTCACCGGGGACAATCTGGCGGAGCATTTCCCGGTGAACCCAGCGCGTATAGTTTTCATAGGTCCGTTTGGTATTATCCACTGCATGCCAGGACTCTTTTGGGTGGTAACAGTTGAGTACTGCTGAAACCTTACGATAACCTTGGTAGGCACACAGGACATTGCGTGGTTCCGGTAGTCGGAGTTCGAGTGTATTGGCCGGGTGTTCCCATACCTCATGGTTGATAATCGTGGCCTTGATTCCTCGAAAATCACCCAGAGGTTCGCGTGAAGTAATTTTAGACATAAATTCCATAGCTTAACCGTGTAAAGGGCGGGTAACATAATATCGCCACCAAAAACGAATTACCCGGAAGATTTCTTTAAGACTCCAATTAACCGGAATGTAAAAGGAGAACATCCCGTGGCGCAGGGCAAAACTCATCCGCCGCCAAAAATAGTATTTTATCAATTTTCGCTTGAATTCGGTCGTCATTTCTTTGGGAACTTCCCCCCATTTGGTACCACAATCTGGTTGTGAAATTAATTCTGCCCATTCTTCTGTTGATTGAGGTGATTTTAGTCCGTGCTGAACGCAATAGTTGAATAATTCAGTACCAGGGTAAGGCAGGAAGCTGACGTACTGATACGGGGGGTTTCCCAACTCTCGAATCAGTTGTTTGGTGGCCTCAAAATCCTCCACCGTTTCTGTCGGTAACTCGGAGATGAGATATAACTTGGGCAATATCCTATATTTTACCAAGAGTTTGAAAGTTTCCTTGATATCCTCTAGTTTGGCTGTTTTACGGATGAAAGCAAGCATTCTTGGAGATCCGCTTTCTACACCGAAACCTACTGATGCGCAACCGCTCTTCTTCATCAACATTACATCTTCTTCAGTTAGCCCCGCCCTGGCGTCACAGTCCCAGCGGATTTGCATTTTATTCTGAATGATAAGCCGACAGAAACGGTGCAACCGAGGTCGGTTGTGGCAGAAATCATCCTCAAAAAAACGGAAAAGGGTAACTCCGTAACGCTTCTTGAGTATTTCCATCTGTCCTACAATACGTTCAGCGGAAAATTCCCCGAGTTGCCCTTTGTGGAAAGGGGGATTGTAACAGAAAATGCATTTTGACGGACAACCGCGGGAGGTATTGAGAGACTTTTCCCAATAGTCATCCATGGGCACCAGATGCCAAGCTGGATCTGGTAGTTCATCAAGATTTTTGATAAAGGGACGGTCCGGATTAATTATGATCTTACCGTCTTTTTTGAATGCCAGGCCATTAATATTGGATATATCATGCGGGTGGCCTTTTTCCAGATGTTCAACTAATTCAAGTAGTGTGTATTCACCTGGACCGATTATTGCGAAATCAACATAATCCTCTATAAGGGTTTGTTCGGTTAACACACTGGGGTGGACATTTCCCCAAGCGATATTTATTTTTGAATTGAGGTGTTTGAACTCTTTGGACTGCTCGATAGCCTCATAAATGATACTGCCGACCGAGACTGAGAAGCCCACCAGCTGAGGGTCAAAGGTATTTAAAAAATCAGCCGGTTGGCGGGCATCCACCTGCTGATCCCAAATAATCACTTTATGGCCTCCATTTTCTAGTACAGCGGCAATATAAAGCAGAGAATTGGGTAATACTGTCGGTTGCAGCGAACGGGTCTTACCCAAAAAACCTTTGAAACGTTTGGCTGGATTGACTAACAGGACTCGCATTATAGTCTAAATCCCAGGCCTTGAGCGCTTTAAATCCTTCTGCATCACCTGAGTTGTCCTCTAATCCGACCCTCCGGTAATGGGCGTGTGTTGAAGTAAAGGAAGAAACGTTTCATTCCCTTGACAAGGGCTGCGGGGGTCGGTGTAAGACGAGTAAAGTAAAGTGGCATATGACGCAGAGAGAAGCGTAACGGCCTCAGAAAGTAAAGATGCCTTAAATCGTCTAATGCTTTATCCAGCTTTTCTGGCGGTATTTTAAGGTACGATGGGTTGATGGCTCGAAGGGTGAGTACTCCTGCCCATGCCGCTAAATTGGCAGGCTCTTTGATAAGGCCTTCTTTGATAATATAGTCATAGAGCACTGTGCCTGGGAAGGGCATATATGGCATGTACTGATACGGTGGTTGGTCGAGGCGTTTAATAAGATCTTGTGTTTCCTGGAACTCTTCCAATGTTTCGGTTGGTAACTCAGCAATAAAATAGAGCCTTGGCATGATCTTGTGGCGGGCCAGTCGTTCAATTGTTTCCTCAACAGCTTTGACTGTAATACCTTTTTTGATAAACTTGATAACTCGGGGCGAACCACTTTCGATACCAAGACCGACCGAGAGGCATCCAGCTTTTGACATTAAAGCGATGTCTTCGTCAGCCAGACCAATACGCGAATCGCAGTCCCACTGAACAGGAACTTTTCGCGAGATCATCAATTCGCAAAACCGTCGTAATCTGTCGCGATTACAGGTAAAGGTATCTTCAAAAAAGCGCATAAATCTTACGTTATACTTTTTGTTCAGGTACTCGATTTGATTGACGATACGTTCAGCGGATAAGTCACCGGAATAGCCTTTATAGAAAAGTGGTGAATAGCAGAAAGTACACTTGGAGGGGCAACCGCGGGAAGTATTGAGCGATTTCTCCCAATAGCTGAGTACATCGATCAAATGCCATGCCGGGTCTGGCAATTCGTCCAGGTTTTGGATGAAGTCACTAGGTTTATTGAAGACGATAGCGCTCTCGTTCCTCCATACTAAACCTCTTATCTCGCTTATTGAAGGTGTGCCGGTTTCTAGGTGTTTGGCCAACTCTACCATGAGGTATTCACCGGCGCCGATACACAAATAATCGATATAATCTTCGGCTATCGTCTGTTGCGGCATGACGCTCGGATGAACATTTCCCCAGATAATCTTAACATCGGGTAATAGTGCTTTAAACTCTTTAGTCTGCTGAATTGCCTCGGCAATATTAGGGCCTGATAGTACCGAAAATCCTACAATCTGAGGATTAAAATCAACAAAATCACTTGGTTCCCGTAGGTCCACCTGATTATCGTAAATGCGAACCTCATGACCGGTTTTCTCTAAAACAGAGGCGATATAGAGCAGGCTATTGGGAAAAACACTATGGCGTCCAAAAGTATCAAGGTGTTTCCGTGCTGGATTAACAAGCAATATTCTCAAATAGATTTCTCCGAAAAAGTTTGCGCGGTTGTAATAAGGGGTCTTGTGCTATTGAAGATGGCGGTAAACACCTGCGATAATCCACATTATTAGGTAGAGTATAATTATAAATAATATTAAGAATTCCATACTCATACAATTATGGCTTATCAACCACCTTTTGTGCAAATATCAAATTCAATCGGAAGTTCAACACTAATCAAATTGGCTGACCGAGGGATGCCAAAAATGCTATAATAGTCAGCTTGAATATTGAATTACTTAACGACCTAAACCCCGACCAACGCAAAGCGGTTGAAGCGATTGATGGGCCTGTTTTGATCGTGGCTGGTCCTGGTTCAGGTAAGACTAGGGTTATTACTTACCGGATAGCCTACCTGATAAATGTGGTGGGAATCAGCCCTCATCGGATTTTGGCGGTTACTTTTACCAATAAAGCCGCCAGAGAGATGAAGGAACGTCTGGAAAAATTGACGCCCGGGTCCATCAATGACATCACCATGGGAACCTTTCACTCTATCTGCTCTGGGATCCTGCGCCGCGAGGGTGAGGCCGTTGGCATCAACCGGGATTTTGTTATCTTCGATGCTGACGATCAGGAAAAGCTGCTAAAACGAGCCGCCGAGGAAATAAGCGTTGATCCCAAGAAATTCCCGCTGAAAAAGATAGCTTCAACCATTTCTCATGCCAAGAGTCAGTTACAGACTCCGGAGCGATTTCGGGAAAAAGCCCACAGTTATTTTGATGAAATCGTTGCCCGGATGTACGAACATTACGAAAAAATGCTGCGGGCCAACAATGCGCTGGACTTTGATGATCTGCTGCTGAAAACGGTATTTCTTTTTCAGCGACAGCCAGCGGTCTTGAAACGCTATCAGGAACGTTACGTTCATATTATGGTGGATGAGTTTCAGGATACCAACTTGGTGCAATATGAGCTGATTAAGCAGTTGTCTGGGCATCACCGCAATATTGCCGTCGTCGGCGATCCTGATCAGTCGATCTATTCCTGGCGCGCGGCGGATCTGCGGAATGTCTTTAATTTTGAGCGAGACTTTCCCGGCCGGTCGGTCCATTACCTGGAACAGAATTACCGCTCTACCGACACCATTCTGAAAGTTGCTTCCGGTATTATTGCCGACAATCGGGAGCGTAAAGCCATTAAGTTGTGGACTCAGAACGAGCCGGGCGATAAGGTTTGCCTTATTGAAGCTTACAACGAACAGGAAGAGGCTCAGATAGTAGTCAGGGAAGCTGAACGCTTGAGTGCTTCAGGTAAATATCGTTTGGCTGACATGGCCATTCTTTACCGGACCAATGCCCAAAGCCGTGTTCTGGAAGAATCATTTATCCGTTATGGCGTGCCTTATAAGTTGGTAGCAGGTACCCGGTTCTATGAACGGCGTGAGGTTAAAGATCTGATCGCCTATTTCCGGTTGATTCATAATCCTGCTGATTCGGTCAGCCTGATGCGTATTATCAACGTGCCCACTCGCGGTATTGGTGATCGATCCATCGTGGAGATGCAAACATGGGCCCGAGCACGGGAACTGACTCTCTGGCAGGCGCTGGAGGCCGCCTCAAAAGGTGAGGAAAAGCCGCCCCTTACTTCACGGGCGCTGGTAGCCTTCGATCATTTTTATCGTATGATAGAATCACTTATCGAAGAAAGCCGCCGGTTATCGTTGCTTCAGTTGTTTGAAGAAATCATGGAACGTACCAGTTATCAGGTGTACTTGAAATCCCAACCTGATGCCGAGGAACGCTTGGAGAACATCGCTGAGTTGCGTACGGTAGCGGAACAGTTTAATAATCTCCCTTCAGGTGACGCGCTAAGTTTCTTTTTGGAAAGCGTTAGTTTGGTTTCTGACGTTGATAACCTTAATGAGACCGAAGGCGGTGTAACCCTGATTACCCTCCACCAGGCCAAAGGTCTGGAGTTTCCGGTGGTTTTTATCGTCGGCATGGAAGAGAGCGTGCTGCCCCATTTCCGCTCACTGGATGATCCCTCCCAGATGGAAGAAGAGCGTCGCCTGTGCTATGTCGGGGTGACCCGCGCCAAACGCCGGCTATACCTGTTACGAGCTTTCCGTCGCAGTATGATGGGCAGCAGTAAAGTTAATGAGCCGTCACGTTTTCTGGACGCTATCCCATCACACCTGACTACTGGGGCTCTGCCCAGAGAAGAAATGCCCAAGCTGCAAACGTCAGGCAAAAAGATCTATGAATATTCCGCACGACCGCCGCAGATGGAAACCCGGCGTCCGGCTGATCCGGCTGGTAGACCGATTAAGTCAGTCAGACCGGGGCCCCCGTTGTTCAAAACCGGCGACCAGGTTACTCACCCGATATTCGGCGACGGGGTGGTTATAAGCACCATGCCGGTCAAGAATGACCATGAGATAGTAATATCTTTTAAAACGGTCGGTTTGAAAAAACTGTTACTGAGCTTTGCTAAACTATCCAAAGCGTAAATTTTTAATGAAGCAAATGAAAAAGCGCCCCGGATGAGAGGGCGCTTTTTCTATCTCCAGAAGGCAGGGAACGCTACTTGATATTGTAGATTACCTGAACGCTGACGGTTACGTCGGTTTCACCGGGTAGGATTGGAGTAATGGGACCTTCTTTTCCGTCACCGATTGCTGAGGGTGCGTCCACCCGAGCGCCGCCGCTGGAAGTCTCAGCGACATAGGATACTTTATCCAAGGTGACACCAGTTACTCGGGCAATCTGCTCCGCCTTGGCTTTGGCGTCCAACAGGGCTAACTCGCGGGCATCGTCCTGGGCTCCGATCAAGTCCTCAACGCTGAAATAGATATTGTTTACCCGCACCGCGTTGCCGCCGGCGGACACTGCAGCATCTATCACGCTGCCGGTATTTTCGATAGCGCGTACCTTAACTTCAACAGTATTGGAAACCTGATAGCCACGGATAAAACTGCGCCCCGTATCTTTGTCATAGTCGTACACCGGATTAATACTAAAGCCCTGAGTTTTGATATCCGCGTCCGCCACACCCTGAGCTTTCACAGCGGCGATTACCGCGGCCATCGCGTCAGCGGCCTGTTGATTGGCATCGCTCAGGCTTATGGCTTCTACCTGTACTCCTATAGAAAGATTGGCGGTGTCCGGCGTCACTGTCACCTTGCCGTTGCCGCTGACCCAAATCCCGCTTTGTTGATTGTTGCCGG
This sequence comes from Dehalogenimonas sp., assembly GCA_050864255.1. Taxonomy (GTDB): domain Bacteria; phylum Chloroflexota; class Dehalococcoidia; order Dehalococcoidales; family Dehalococcoidaceae; genus Dehalogenimonas. The sequence goes on along the minus strand of JBOWAX010000001.1, from coordinate 578,437 downwards.
TCGGGGTCGAGGTAGCGGCGCAACCGGCAGCGCCTAATCCAAGCGCCACCAGCATTATCGCCGAGAGCATAACCAGAAATTTCTTTTTCACTTGTTTCTCCTTGTAATTCAGTTTCACGATGTATAACGCTGTGGTTGCGGCCTGGATAGGTGATTGGAGAAAATATTATTGGGCCTTGATTACTAGTAGTGGTCAGGCCGGTTAGCCCCGAACGATAAACAGGATTCCGGAAAACAATAGAACTCCCTCAATGATATAGGGGAATACCCTGTCTGGGATCCTGTCAAGTATATGTTTGCCCAGATAGGTTCCCAGGAACATGATTGCCCCGATGGCTAGTCCGATAAAAATGGTAGATAGGTTTAACAGATCGTACCCGCCGTAAACTCCCAGTTTGGCAACATGCATCACTACTGTGGTCATGGCTTCGGTGCCTATATAGGCGCTTTTAACCAAACCATATGCCAGGAAAAACGGTGCCGCCACCGGGCCGACCACACCCATTGTGGCCGACATAAGGCCGCTGGCGGCGCCTAAAGGCAGAAAGCCTTTCAAGGTCATACGCTGGTTTTTACCCCATGTGGTATGCCGGTATATGATTATTAACAGTAGAAACACACCCAGTACCCGGGTGAGGGCTGCCGCCGGAGCGGTGGCAAAGATAATACCGCCGATGATAGCGGTCGGTACTGCTCCCAGGGCGAAACGGCGGACTATTGCCCAGTTAAGGTTGGTTTTGTTTAAGATTACCCGCCACAGATTACCCATGAGCTGAGAAACGGTCAGTATGGGAATGGCATCCTGCACACCAAAGGCCAAAACCAATACTGGGAGCATGATTACCGCGCCCCCGAATCCGGCCACCGCCGCGACCGTGGAAGCCGCCAACGCCGATATTATGACCAGGATTATCAGAGACGTATCCATATGGATAGCCGATTATTGATGAAACTGCCCGGCATGTCAAAGTGAAGGTGCCTATTGGTATAATGAATATTTGACTATGACCAAAGGTATTTACGCTATTCTGCTGGAGTTGCCGGCAAGCGCTGTCTTCCGAACTCGTCGTAAAGAGTTCCAACTCGACGCTGGTTTTTACGTCTACATTGGATCGGCGATGAATGGACTTGAAATCCGTATAAGTCGGCATCTGTCGTCTGAAAAACGTAAACACTGGCATATAGATTATCTGCTGGAACAGAGTAATATCATCCATGTCGTTTCTTCAGAAGCCAGCAAACGGCATGAGTGTGTTATCGCCGCGGCATTGGAGGTCTTCCCCTCAATACCGGGCTTCGGATGTTCCGACTGCCGCTGTCAATCACATCTATTTTGTTATCAATCGTCCGGGGATTTGTTCAAGGCCGTTGTATCGGCATTTCAGCAAGCAGGTTTATCCCCTGCTCTTAATTAATACGAAAGCCGGTTTGCCTGGACCGTAGCTTTCTGTAGTCACCATTCCCGGGGCGGCATATCTTTATCACGGAACCTGGCGCGGAAGAAGATGGTTTTTATTCTGCCATGGTTTCTGACGATGCTGAATAAAATATTTTAATAAATAAACCCAGAGCCGTAGAACACATCTGCGGCTCTGGGTAATGATTCGTGATTGGTTTATTGCTAGAATATGTAGGGTTCGGCAAAAGATGGACGCTGGGTAAGTGTGATAGTAAATTCCATCTCTGTCCCGTTGCGATCAACGATAAGAGCCAGCGAGTCCCCTACATCCAATCTCCATAACATGCGGATAAGCTCAATGGACAAGCCGATAATTTCTCCGTTGGCCTCGATAATTACATCATCTACTTTAATTCCGGCGGCGGCGGCCGGCGAGCCGGGGACAACATCCCATACTTCAGCTCCCAACAGTTGAGTTGCAGTTGGTTCACCCGGGATCGGTTGTTCGTGATCCCAGATATCAACGCCTAAGTAGGGATGAATGCTTTGATGGGAGTCCACCAGGTTATTATAAACTCGCTCGGCGGTGGCTACGTTGATGGCATAGTTGATCCCGGCTTCTTCTCCCAGGCTGTTGATACCGATGACCTTGCCGTCAAGGTCAATAAGAGGCCCGCCACTGTTGCCGTGGGTGATGAATACATCAAATTGAATGAGATCCGAATACCAGTAATCACCAGAAGTGTACCAATAACTTAATAGATTACTGATGATACCGGCAGTGACAGTGCTGCCATAATCGGCGGGTGAATAGCCCAGGGGGTTACCCAGAGCTACGATCGTATCGCCTATTATCAGGCCTGAGGTATCGCCAAATTCTGCCGCGGTTAGATTATTAGCGTCTATCTGGATAACTGCCAGATCCATAAGGCTATCTTCCCATATATTTACAGCATCATATATCCTGCGATCCTGAGTTATGACTATAGCCTCAGCCGCCCCTTCCACCACATGCTTATTGGTCAGGATATACCCATTAATGGCGTCCATTATCACTCCCGAACCTGATCCATACGGTGTTTCAATATAGACCAAGGATGGCAGGGCTTTTGCTGCGGCAGTCTCTACGGCGTTGTTTCTAGCGATAAGGCCGGCGATGTCGTTATCGATGCCGCCGAATTGTCCCTGCAGGGTGTTGATGGTTGATTGTGCTGTGGACAACTGACTGGTCAGGCTGGAGATTTCGTCTTGAGCATCCTTTAAATCAGAGCTGTTTTGCATCACCGTATAGCTGCTGAACCCGCTCAAACCGAGCAGCACCACCAAGGCTGCAATAATAAAATTGCGGAATCCGGTACCCATAAACGTCGCCTCCTAATCATGCTACGGACTATTAAGCCCATGCAATGCAATATTGACCATTCTATGACTGCCTTAGGCTTGTGTCAATGTAAATTAAAAAAAACTTTGCTATAATGAATACGTTTAAGGAGTGTTTTTGAAAGCTGTTAAATCCGCTCTTATAGAAATTGCCTACATCCTGGTCGGGGCGCTGGCAATATTTATTCTATTCCAGTTCACATTGCAGAACTCCATCGTTGACGGCACCAGCATGGCCCCCAATATGATGGATGGGGATCGCCTGTTGGTCAGCAAGGTGGCTTATACCTTTGGGGAGCCGGAGCGCGGCGACATCATTGTTTTTCCTTCCCCTTACGATGACGGCAGGGAATTTATCAAGCGAATTATCGGTATGCCCGGGGAAACCGTGCAGGTCACTGACGGCTATATATATATTGACGGCCAATTACTTAATGAGCCCTATATCGTCAACCGGGACAACAAGACCATTGGTCCGATAACTGTACCAGAAGGCGAATACTACGTTAGAGGTGATAATCGGCCGGTAAGCTTAGACTCATCACAGGGTTGGACTATCACGCGTGAAGATATCCATGGTAAAGCTTGGGTGATTTTCTGGCCGTTGGGCAGCTTTGGTGGGGCACCTAATAATGAATTTGAAGATCTTGCAGCCGGGGCCTTGTTGGTGCCTCTAATCCGGTTTTTTGGGCGGAGCAAAGCCAATGACTGAAAATATCGGTAATATTGAAGAACTGTTTATCAAATCCGGGGCTGTCCTGAACGGCCATTTCAAACTGACATCAGGTCTCCATTCGCCGGTATATTGGGAGAAATTTCGGATTATCGAGAACCCGGAGGCCGCGGTGGCGTTATGCGGTATGATTGCTGACCATTTCCGGGAACTGGGGATTGAATTGGTCGTCGGTCCTACCACTGGTGGTATCATTCTGGCTTTTGAGGTGGCCCGTCAGATGGAGCTGCCCGCGGCGTTTGCTGAAAAAGAAGAATCCGGCGAACGCCGATTTCGTCGTGGTTTCAAGATTGCACCCGGGTGCCGGGTGCTGATTGTTGACGATGTGCTGACCACAGGAAAAAGCACCCGCGAAGTGATTGACGCTCTTAGCCGGCATCAAGCGGACATTCTGGGAATTGGTGTTTTGGTGGATCGTTCCGACAAGCCTCTGGATTTTGGCGGAACTCCGTTATTTTCCTGTTTGAAAGCAGTGACTCCGGCTTACCCACCCGAAAATTGTCCTCTGTGTCGGGATGGTGAACCGCTTACCAAACCCGGGAGCAGTTAGTGGATACTACGCTGATTGTTGTCCTGGCGGTGGTGGCGGCCTTCTTGATTATTACTATCAACTATTATCTTATTAAGTGGCGCTTTGAATCCCGTTTCCGTGATTGGCAACGACAGGAGCAGGAATATTGGCAGGCCGAAGTCACCCGGCTCTCCCGACAGGCCGTCACCCAGAGCCGGGCGGTACTTGGTGGTCGGTTTACTGAGCAGATGGCGCCTTACTTGCCGGAATTTCGGTATGATCCGACAGAAGCGCGTTTTATCGGCAGTCCAATTGACCTCGTGGTTTTCCCTGGCTTGGCCACCGGAGACCCTCGGGAAATCGTGATCATGGAAATCAAGAGTGGGCAGAACCCCCAGTTAACCCCGGCCCAAAAGCGCATTCGTCAACTGATTGAGGACGGCATGGTGCGGTGGGAGCTAATAGAGCGCCGTTGTGAAGCTGACGAGGAATTAGAATAATATTCCTGAGGTTAATTTATTAATTCGGCTTCTGGCTTACGCCACCTCGATGACTGTTTTGATACCATCGGGCGATTTTTTTTTGAAGGCGGTTTGATATTCACTTATTGGGTATCGATCGGTTAGAATCCGGCCATGTAGTTCTGGAAAACGCGTCTTGATCTCCGGGACTATCTGCATTACTGATTCAAAGTGACGGCGGTTGGAATTCACGCTGCCGACAATAACCTGGTTGAACCGCACCATTTGCCGCAGGATAGCTGCCGCATCTACGCAGACCATTTGCTCCTGTTGCGGGATGCCGGTCAGGACGTAGATACTGCTGCGGGACATGTAGTTAACCATTTCCAAGGCATTGGTAGAAGCTCCGGACGCTTCAAAAATTACATCCAACCGTTCACCGCCTATGACTTCGCTATTCATGATCTGTGCCGCGTTCTGGCCTTTAATATTGATATATTGCGCCTCCAGGTAAGCTGCTAGTTTTGCTTTAGGGTGATCCTCAGCCACAATATCCGTTACAATGACGGTTGCACCTGCCAGGCGCATCAAAGCAGCGGCCATCAGTCCCAACGGACCTGCGCCGATGACCATGACGATTTTACAGCCACCCCACATGGGAGACGTAAAACTATGTTCCGGATGGACACAGTTCCAGGGCATCCGGCTTTGAATGAGGCGGATTTGCTGAATACCCTTCTCAACTATTGAAAGCGGTTCCGATAATATCGCCATGTCTGTGCATTCAGCTGGAACCTTAACGACATATTGTTCCTTATCCACCACGAATTCGGTCAGAAAACCGTCCAATTTGTGGATACCCCGTTCGGTGTGTAGACCTGTCATGCACATGTCGCTCTGGTTTTCCAGACATGGATGGCAGATGCCGCAACCCCGACGAACAGTAACGGTGACCAGGTCCCCCGGTTTGACCGAAGTGACCGCCGGACCGATTTCCTCAACAAAGCCGGTCATCTCATGCCCCAGCACTATGCTGTCGCGCCCGGGGGCGATATCCGGTTGCCCCTTGGTCAGGATGCCGTAGTCAGTACCGTCCAGGCCGACTTCCTTCACCTTAATTAGCACTTCATCACTTTCTTGAAGTCGAGGTTTGGGCAGATTCAATTCGGTTACGTTGCTTTTACCCCGGATCATGCCGATACCAATCATTTTTAGGTCTCCCTCGGTTACAAATATATATTGGCTATTATTGGTTAGGTTCCTTGACGGCGTGGCCCCCGAATTGCTGCCTTAGGGCGGCCAGTAGTTTGCCGGAAAAAGGCTGATCCTGACGGGACCGGAAACGGGACTGAAGCGCTAGTGTTATTACTGGCAGAGGTACACCAAGTTCCACGGCTTCCTCCACCGTCCATCGTCCTTCACCTGAATCAGCTACCCAGGATGTGAGTTTATCCAACTCCGGATCTTCCCTCAACGCCGCTGCCCCCAGGTCAAGCAGCCAAGAACGCACCACACTGCCATAACGCCATAACTCGGATATCTGAGCCATGTCCAGGTTGAATTCTTCTTTGGCCTTCATCAACTCAAATCCTTCGGCATAAGCCTGCATCAGACCGTATTCAATGCCGTTATGAACCATTTTTACGAAATGCCCGGCACCGGAAGGCCCGACGTGGGCATAGCCGTGATCCGGAGAGGGTGCCAGAGCCTGAAATATCGGTTCCAGTGCCTTATAAGCTTCGGTAGTACCTCCTATCATCAGGCAGAAGCCCTCGTTCAGCCCCCAGATACCGCCGCTGGTGCCGCTGTCCAGTAAGGCTATGCCTCGTTCTGCCAACTTACCGGCCCGACGAATACTATCCTTATAATTGGAGTTGCCTCCGTCAATGACGTAATCACCATCGGTCAGCAGTCCAGCCAATTTATCCAACGTGGATTCGGTCGGTGCCCCGGACGGTACCATGACCCAGACTGCCCGGGGGGTGGCCAGTTTTGATATCATATCTTCCAATGATGAGGCGCTGTCAGCGCCTTCGGCGCTGACAGCAGCCACCGCTTCGGCGACCGGGTCATAGGCCACCACACCGTGTCCGGCCCTGATCAAACGGCGCGTAATATTTCCGCCCATTTTGCCCAATCCGATGATGCCGATCTTCATTCAGGTACTCCTTTATTCACGGTTTGATATCGCCACTTCGTAGTCCCGGCCCTCCCAGCGGCTTTCCTCCGTCCAGTAGAAGGTGAAACGAACTGGGTCAGCGGAATCTTGTTTGGTCATTAAATCAACATAATATATACCGACTCCAGTAGCAGCGGCATCGGTTTTATTAACCGTTTGCCATTCGTCCATGGTCCACACCAATTGAAACACGTTTGATGCCTGGACCCTCAACCGCTCGCCGGAGCTAATGTGTTTCGGTCGGTAGTTAGATTTCCATACTTCATGATAATTGGAAGTTTTGTAGTTTTTGACATAACGTTCGGCCACCTCAGGAATCAGGTCAAAAATTACGCCGTCGGCCTTGGAACGCAGCAGTTTTATATATTCGGCATGAGCCCACATCAACGGCATAGCCGACCCGGTCGGGCGGCCGAGGTACATTCCTGCCTCGGATAAATCTTCATCATCCCAAACCTGTTCCGGAAGTAAGCCGGTATAAGATGAGAAACCCTCCATGGCTTTCAGATAACTAAGGATGTCCCGTCCGGCAGCCAGTTCATAGTGCGCCCGTTCTCCGGTCAACAACGGCCAGCCGCGGCCGACACCCCAACCTTGGTAATCAGAACCGTCCGGACGTTGCCCGTAACCGTCATGATTGTAGCGGTGCCATACCGGGCCGAAGGGGGTTTCTGTCTTTAATACTGCATCAATCACCTTAAGAGAGTCTTCAATCAGAGAGTCTCCCGGTCGGCGGATACCGTAACGTACCAATTCCAGAAAACCGGCATCAACAATATCGCAGGCATCAAATTCGCTTGGATTTCCGGCAGGGCGGTTGTGAATGGTCAGTTTCTTGCCGTCCGGAGAATCGTCCGGATGCGGGTCGTCAATAGAAACCGGATTGATGCGAATATAGTGGCGCGGTATATCATCTACCAGGCGTCCTTGCGTGGTGACTGTCCATTTTTCCAGGTGGCTTTCCAGAAAATCGGCGTAATCCTCCAGAAACTCCGCAGTTCCGGCGTCGTCGTTTTCCCGGCAAAAGGCTGCGGCGCAGATGAGGGCGGCGATGTTGGCCGCCAGAGTGGAAGGTGAATATCCGGAGTTTTCTTCCCAGCGTTCCTGTTGAGTTGCCGGCCCATAGTTGACCAGAAAGCCGGCGGCGCGTTTAACCATCTGGTAGTCGTCAAAATCTGATTTGATGCCCGCCTGATATAATTTCCGGGCCAAAATAATAGGAAATGCCACTTCATCAAGCTGGACGCCTTCCCAGTAAGGACGGCCGTCCAGCCAGAAGTTTTGCGGAAAATTTCCGTTGCCTCGCTGCGCCGCTGCCAGGTAAATCAGCGCCCGTCGGGCAGCTTCGCCGTCGCCCGCTGCCAGCAACCCGGTGACTGAATTAACCAGATCGCGGGTCCAGACCAGGTGGTAACCGCCGGATTCTTCATCACCGCCGCGGCTCTCTCCCCAGGGGATGGAGAGTGAAGCAATAAAGGCCCCGGGATATGTTTTATCTTCGTGGGAAGCCAGTAGGCCGGTGCTGGCACGATAGAGTGCTCCGTCATCTCTGGAGTGTTCGCCTAGTGGTAGCAGCGAGTCGCCGTGCTGTTTCCACTGTTGGTCATAAATCTTTTGACGCCCCCTGAAGGGTAATGCCAGTGCCTGGAACAGATTGGTGATCGCGTGCTGCAGGCTGTCGCCGAGAGCCAAGCCGATGGTGAAATCATTTTCCGGTTCAACAGCCAGTTCTGCAGTTAAGGCAATATTGCCGTCTCGGGCTTGAACATACTCCCAGTCCATCCGGTAGTTTTCATTCAGATCTGTCCAGCCGTCACTGACTCCGGAGTAGCCGCACGAAACGCGTCTGAATGATATGTTAGCACCCAATACCAACCAGACACCATCCTTTTCGGCCGCCAGCAGGGTACGGCCGGCTGATTCCACTACCATGCTGTTATTATGCCAACCGCTGACATTCAAGTGCGGAGCGCATTGAACGTACAGTTTAAGTTTTGAGAGGAAATCCGGTTCCCCGCTTAACCTCACGTTCTGCAAAACGCAGGCTGTAGACGGGTCTGCAATGATATTCTTGGTGATGGCGTAGCGCCCGTCCGGGTCGGAATTCACTATTCGGTAACTTAATGAGAGAGGCGAGGCGGTCCTGGTTTCCGAAAATAGATGGGTGTTCTCCGCCTGAAAAAAGGTCTCACCGTCGGTGACGAACAACACCAGATCGCGCACCTGCGGCCGGTCAATTGTAGGATAATAGACCTCGGTCACGGTTCCATGAGCTAAGGTGAACCATATCCGACTCATGGAATTGTATGCGGTACCGACCCCTTCCTTTGCCCCCGCTGTCCAATTTGGCTGGTGTCCGGGGTGACCAAACGCAGAGGTCCCGCGGCGGATTTCAGTCAATCTGATTCTCCAAACCTATAACTCCAAAATAATTTAGTCATATCCGGTAAATGAATCCCTGACGATGTGAGCCGTTGGTACTTTTAGCGCTCCGAGTTGACTCTGAAGCTCCATCACCATCCTAGGTGGGCCTGAAATAAAAAAAAGCCTCTCACGGTAATCCGGTATTGTGGTCATAATCAGTTTTTTATCAATTATTCCCCTCGGTCCGGTCCAACCCTCGGCAGGTTCGGTGAGTACGTTCACAACACGAACTGACTTCAGTCCTTTTGTCAGCTTTCCTATCTCGTCATGAAAAATGATATCTTCCAGCCGTGTATTCCCACAGACGAGAACGACATCATACTCTAATTCGACGGCAGCGATCTGTCCCATCATGCTTCTGACCGGGGTGATACCGATACCGCCGGTCAGAAAAGCGATTTTAGACTTCTCTGGGGGCAGCAGAAAACTACCGGAAGGGCCATGGATGGTGACTTTCCCCCCCGGTTCAACTGCATCCAAAGCTAGAGAGTAGGGGTGTTCGGTAATGCGCTTGGTGAATTCCAAGTAGGGGTCGAGGGGAGAGCTGGAAATAGTGAAATGGTGCACGGCGTCCGCACCAGCAACCTTTATGGTAACGAAGAAATATTGTCCAGGTTGAAACGGTGCCTCAGCTGGAGATATAGGCATACGGAATGATTTAACGCCGGGCGCACGGGTGATTATCTCGGAGAAACGGGTTTCGAACTGCCACATACATCACCTCGGCCTGTTTATATCAGTATAGAAGTGTTATTGAGTTAAGGCAACCGGCCGCCTGTATGATATTTACTGTTATAATTACGGTTTTGCCGGTGCTACAATGATCTAAGACTGGAGGTTTTTAATGAAGAAATATGATGTGATTGTAATCGGATCCGGGGCCGGTTTGGATTTATTGGATACGGCGGTGGGGCTTGGCATGAAAGCTGCGCTGATCGACCGCGGGCCAACCGGTGGAACCTGTCTGAATGTCGGCTGTATCCCATCAAAGATGCTAATTTTCCCCGCCGATCGGGTGATGGAGATTAGAGAAGCTTCCAGGCTCGGCATCAAAGCGGAAATCAGTGGGATAGATTTCGGTCTTATTATGCGCCGGATGCATCAGGTTGTGGACGATGACAGCGCCGGCATCAGAAGATATTTGGAAAGCTCACCGGATCTGGATTTTTATGACGGAAGCGGGGAATTTGTCGCTCCATATATTTTACAAGTAGGTAAGCACAAACTAACGGCTGAAAAAATATTTATCGCCGCCGGAACGCGGCCGGTGTTGCCCCCGATCAATGGTCTGGAAACCGTGGAGCACCTCAATAACGAATCTCTTTTGAATTTAACCAGAGCCCCTGAGAGCCTGGTAATCATCGGCGGTGGTTACGTGGGGGTTGAGTTTGCTCACTTTTTTGAAGCCATGGGTACCGAGGTTACGGTGCTGGAAATGCAGGCAGCGATACTACCGGGAGAAGAACCGGAAATCTCAGAAGTGGTTGAAAAAGCACTGGCTGCGCGGATGACGGTCTTGACAGGTACCGAGGTCACTGAGGTTGGGTCGGCTACGGACGGTCGGATAGATGTTTATTATCACCGCAATCATGAGGGCGAGGTAAAACAAATTACGGCTGAAAAGCTGCTGATAGCAGCTGGTCGGCGGTCCAATACGGACCTGCTCAAAACAGAAAACGCCGATCTGCAACTGGATGGTGATGGCTTTATCGCTGTGGATGAGTATCTGGAAACCAACCAAAAAGGCATCTATGCTGTCGGTGATATCAATGGCAAAGAACTTTTTACCCACACTGCTCATGCTGAGGCGGCAGTAGCCGTTGCCAACGGACTGCACGGTCACCGGGTAAAAATGAACTACAGGGCCTCACCCCATGCGGTATTCACCCATCCTCAGGTTGCCTCAGTCGGCTTGTCTCAGTCAGCTGCCTATGAAGAATACAAAATATTGGTGGGCCGCGCGGATTACAAAGACACGGCGCTGGGGACCGCGATGGGGGACGAAGACGGTTTCTTTAAAGTGATTTTGGAACAAGAAACCGAACGTATTCTCGGCGCGCATGTTGCCGGACCATGGGCCTCAGTGCTGATTCAAGAAGTGATTAACGCTATGGCGGTTGAGGGTGGCTTGAATCATATCGCGGCGGGTATTCATATTCATCCGGCTTTATCTGAGGTAGTATTGAAAGCTCTTTCAAACGCTGCACCTCTAAAAGGTTAGGTAATGTTATAGGTTAATTTAAACGTAAGAAAAAAATTCACAAACACAAAGTTATCAATTATAATGTTTGCTGATGGATGATGAATCTCTTGAGCGAAATGCCAAGTCGTTAACGGCTTCAACTGAAAGATTACCCGGATTATTATCTGACAAGACGCTAGGGGCGGAAATTTACCAGTTATTTGAGTCCATGCCCTGGGGGTTCGTGCTGATTGATTATCCCACGGGACTCATATCGGCGGTAAATGGGGTCATTGCCGAACTCTCCGGGTTTGGGGAGGGATTTCCGGTACCTACAACCATTCGCCAAATTATTCCTAATTATGAAATGGGTGATAATCGTGACTTGACTGCATCAGCGGATACCGGTCAGGAATATGAATTAGTTAAGGTTGATGGTACAAAGTTGCCAGTTGAAGTTGGTAGCCGGATGGTGCAGGTAGACGGGCAGGCGAAGATTGCTCTGTTCATCAGAGATATTACCCGGAGGCGTCAGATAAGTGAAGCTTTACACGTCAGCCGTTTATTCCTGGACAAATCCGGTGGTTTGATTTTATGGTTGAATCATGAGGGTAATATTGTCTACGCCAATGAAGGGGCAATTAAATCTCTGGGGTATTCTTTTGCTGAACTATTAAAAATGACAATTCACCAGGTGGATATTAATTTTCCGCCATCCCTCTGGCCAATGATGTGGAATCATTTTAAAAAAGTGCAGACTGCGGTAATGGATTCAGTATTCAGAACCCGGGACGGACAGACGTTTCCAGTTGAAATCAGCGGCAGTTGCGTTAAATATGGCGATCAAGAATACAACTTCGTTTTTGCCTGGGATGTCAGCCGCCGCAAAGAGGCAGAACAGGCACTCAGGGAATCACAACAACAGCTGTCCGCATTTATCACCTCAGCGACTGATTCATTTTACCTCTATGATGTTTCTTTGAAACTGGTTGAGGTGAATGGGGCGGCACTCAATCTTCTCGGCATGACTCGGGAGCAGGCTATCGGGCTGAATCTATTTGAATTAGGGAAACACATTGGGGTCACGGAGCATGCCGATGCATACCAGGATGTCCTGACCAACGGAGGTCGAATAAATTATGCTACCGCCACTCATGATTCCAAGAAAGGCGGCCGGTTTTTTGAAGTCAAAGTTTTTCAAGTCAATGAAGGTCTGGGTATAATTGCTACTGACGTTACAGATCGTAAATTGATGGAACAAGAATTGATATTACATCAGACTCAGCTTGAACAACTGGTGAATGAACGTACCGCAGCATTGGCTCAGGTCAACGTTGAGCTTACCGAGCAAATTGAACAACGGCGATTGTTCACTCACGCCCTAGTACATGACTTAAAGACGCCTTTAACGCCCCTCCTGGGTGCCAGCGAAATACTGGCAAACGGATTAAAAGATGATCCATGGCGTAAACTGGCAAAAAACGTCCGGATGGGGGCGATAAACCTGAATCAAACGGTCAGTCAGCTATTTGATCTGGAAAAGGGCCAGATGGGACTTTTGGAACTAAATTGCTCCTCGATAGACGCGGCTAAATTGATTAAAGAGACGGCGGAATACGCACGTGCGGAGGCACTGGCTAACGAACAAGTATTTTTAGTTAACGTTTCGGATGAATTGGGGAGGGTATGGGCTGATTCGACCCGTTTGAGTCAGGTACTAATGAATTTATTGAACAATGCTTTCAAGTACACACCGCGAGGCGGCAATATTGAACTTGTCGCCGAGGTCGACGGCGAGTTCCTGTTGGTGAACGTGAAGGATGATGGATTAGGCATCGCCGCTGACGATCAAGAAGATGTTTTCTTGCCGTATCGGCGGTTAAAGAGAAGCGAGTCCCGCCACGGTGGTTTGGGTTTGGGACTGGCGTTGTCTAAAAAGCTGGTTGAACTTCACGGTGGAACTATCAATCTGGATAGCCGGGAAGGCGCGGGAAGTATATTTTCGGTGCGGATACCTACAAAAAAGCGAGATATCTTAAATGAGGAGGCAACCGTATGAAAGTGTTGATAATTGAGGATGACCGTACTATTGTGGATTATTTGGAATTGGCTTTCAATATGAATATGCCGGAGGTGGAGTTGCTGACCGCCCGCTTCGGTGAAGAGGGCGTGGCTTTGACGCAAAGTGAATCTCCTGATTTAGTTATTCTTGATTTGGGTTTGCCGGATAAAGACGGATTCGATGTATTGAAAGAGTTAAGAAAATTTTCTCAGGTACTCATTATTGTACTGACTGCCCGTGGTGATGAGCGGGATATTGTCAAAGGCTTGGAATGGGGAGCGGATGACTATGTGGTGAAACCCTTTCGCCAAATGGAACTTCTAGCCAGGGTAAGAACCTTACTCAGACGGCAGGCAGCGGCTAATGAACCTGGAGTAATAAGCTTTGGTGGATTTTCACTAGATACGGCACGAAATCACTTGGATACCGGAGAAGCTGAGTCGATAGAATTGACACGAACTGAAGGTTTGATAATGGCTTTTCTTATGCGTAATAAAGGCAAAGTTGTTGCTCATGATAAGCTTTCTGAAATTATATGGGGAGAAAACTACGCGGGATCTATCAATGCTTTGAGGGTGTATATCGGACGTTTACGCCGCAAATTGGAAACAAGCCAAAACTCCGGTTCGAGAATCCAGAGTCAGCCGGGTTTGGGTTATTATTTGGCAGAAAGCAGTAAGAATCGGGTTTTAACTTGACGGCAATGGTAATACTATATACCCTTCATATTTGGTTGCAGGATAAAGGAGACGGATTTGGAAACGACAACTAAAACAAATGTTGTTGCTGACCTTGAAGACCTTGCCAAGTGGTATAAACCGCCGGTTTTGCGTATCGGGCCTCATAAAGCTCGTTTGCCCATTGTGCAGGGCGGTATGGCGGTCGGTATTTCACTTTCCGGGCTGGCTGCGGCAGTAGCTAATGCCGGTGGTGTTGGAGTTATCGCAGCTCCTGGAGTCGGTCTTTTTGAACCGGATTTTCATAAAAACTTTTTTGAAGCCAATATCCGCGGTCTGCGTAAAGAGATACGGCGGGCCCGGTCTCTAACCAAAGGTGTATTAGGCGTCAATATCATGGTGGCTCTTACTGATTTTGCGGATTTGGTAAAAACCGCGATCGAAGAAAAAATTGACATAATATTTGCCGGTGCTGGTCTGCCGTTGCGGTTGCCCGAGCTTTTGGACGGGAATTCACACACTAAGCTGGTGCCGATTGTGTCATCGGCTAGGGCAGCCCGTATTCTATGTAAGAAATGGCAAGATGATTTTGGCTACACTCCTGACGGGTTTGTCGTGGAAGGTCCTAAAGCCGGTGGGCATTTAGGGTTTAAAGCCGAAGAAATTGAAGCCGCGGAATACCAGCTGGAGCGGTTGGTGCCGGAAGTATTGGCAGCCGTGAAACCTTTCGCGGAAAAGGCCGGGAAGCCGATTCCAATCATAGCTGCCGGAGGAGTCTATTCCGGTGAAGACATGTTTAAGTTTTTAAGACTGGGTGCTGCCGGAGTGCAAATGGCTACCAGGTTCGTTGCTACAGATGAATGTGATGCTTCTCAAGCATTTAAGCAATCATATGTTGAAGCCAAGCCGGGCGATGCTGTAATTATCAAAAGTCCTGTCGGGATGCCTGGTCGAGCTTTGGGGAATGAATATTTGGCAAATGTCGCCGCCGGAAAGAAACAGCCTTTTAAATGTCCTCAGCACTGTGTCAAGACCTGTGACTATCAGACGAGTCCCTACTGTATTTTTGTGGCACTTCTGAATGCCCAACGCGGCCGTTTGAGCGGCGGTTTTGCCTTTTGCGGGGCCAATGTCCATAAGATTACAGAGATAGTGCCCGTGAAAAAGCTGATTGATTCACTCGTCAAAGAATATAAAAGCGCGGCAATCCAAGAATTGTTGGAGCAATTGACCCGCTATATGAACACTATGATGCGGTCTCCATCTTTAGGTAGAGGAAGCTTATAACTGCCATGAAAGTAGCTATATATCAAATTGCCGACACAGGTGACGCTAGTTCCAATATTACCAAAGCTTATGAAGCTATTATTAATTCCAAGGCCGATTTTTTTGCCTTGCCGGAGTTTTTTGCTATTCCCGGGGGGGACTACCGAAAACCTTATACACTTGAAAGCTGCTATCAGGAAACCGGTCGGCCGGCCTATGAAATGCTGAAAAGAGCCAGTCGTATTTTCCCGGGGTACATTATTGGCGGCAGCATTCTTGAGCGTGATGGCGATTGTTATTACAATACCTGCTACGTTTGGAAAAACGGTGAGTTGATTACGACATATCGGAAGGTGAAAATTACCCGAGAAGAGGTAGAACTTCAAATTTGTCCAGGTAAAGACACGGTTACCTTCGACACTCAATTTGGTCAAATCGGCTTGATGATTTGCGCCGATTGCATCTCCTGGGACATCGTGGACGCAGTGGCTGTTGGTTCCAAATATGTGTTTTTGCCAGTTTCCCTCACTGATCCCAATCATCCACCCTTCACCGGACATCCGGTATCTGACACAATAGCCAAAAAGTACGGCGCAACCGTGATTAAGATAACCCGGATGGGGCTATTCGGTGGTAAAGTGTTGTCCAGTCGCAGTGCGGTCACCACTCCTGAAGGCACCGTATGGGAAGGGCCGGAAGCTGGCGAGATTCTGGAAATGGTAGAAATTTAGAACGGGAAGGTTTTAACCGTTCTGATGTCCGAGGCGTCACAAAACAGCATTACCAATCGGTCAATGCCGAGTGCTCCGCCAGCCGATTCAGGAAGATGTTCCAAAGCAACAAGGAACTCCTCAGGCATTTCCCGTTGCCTGCCAGTAGAATAATTAGAGGGGATTTCTATTTCAAAGCGTTGGCGCTGCTCGGATGGATCAGTCAGTTCACTAAAAATATTGGCCAATTCCAAACCACCGATGAAGATTTCCGCCCTTTCAGCGACCGTTGGGTTATCCGGGCGCAACTTGGCCAGGGAGGCCATTGCAGCCGGGAAATCATAAATTATCAATGGCCGCCGACGACTGAGTTCAGCGACCGAGGTCGCCAGTTCAAGATCAAATCTTTCAGGGTCGGGCGTCTCAATGGGATCCCATCCGCAGGCTGTTGTGAAGGCTTCACTAATGGACAATTTAGTCCATGGTGGTGTTAGATCAACGATGTTTCCCTGGTAAATCAGAGAGTCAGGGCGGCCCAGTTCCGCCGCAATGAAAGTAAATAGATTCTCGGTTACCTCGGCGAGGCCGAGGTAATTTGCCCCGATGCGGTAATACTCCAGCATAGTAAATTCTTCAAGATGATACTTTCCGCGCTCATTTTTGCGGAATGAATGGCATATTTGAAAAATATCCCCGAAACCGGCAGCCAATAACGGTTTCATATACAATTCGGGGGAGGGCAACAGAAAGCCGCAATCGGTTTGGATCGGCTCAATAAAGGCTTCTGGCAATGGTTTATCGGCGAGTTGAGGGGTATCTACCTCTAGATATCGGTGCTGGTGAAAGAATTGGCGTACCAGTCGGATGACGGCAGACCGCAGCTGCAGGTTGGGAAGTTTGTCAGCTAATCCAGACAGCTCCATTGGCAGGATTAGCCGCCCACTCGCTCCACATAAGTGCCGGTACTGGTGTTTACCCTTATAGTGTCACCTTCTTTAATAAAAGAAGGTACTCCCATCTCCAGACCGGTCTCCATTTTGGCGGTCTTCTGTTGAGCACTGACCGTGGCGCCTTTTACCGCATCCTCTGTCTCAATAACGGTTAGTTCAACGGCTTTGGGTAATATGAGGTCGATTGGTCTGTCTTCCCACATCATTACCTGTACACTTAGACTATCTTTTAAATAAAATTTCTTGTCGGCCACGTTAGTTTCGTCCATTATATGCTGTTCGAAACTGTCGGTATCCATAAAATGAAAATGACCGTGTTCTTCAAAAAGATATTGCATATCCCGAACGCTGATACTGGCTTCATCAAATTTATCACCTGAATGATAGGTGGTCTCAGCCAGCATCCCGGTTAATAGATTTCTCAGCTTGAGGCGATAGATAGCACGGCCTTTACCCGGTTTAACAAAACTGACGCTCTCAACCGCACAGGGTGTTCCGTCAATCATAAGTTTGTTGTTTTTACTGACTTCCGATACTTCCACAGAAATGTATGTCCTCCGCCTCAATCAAACAATATTTAGTCAAAGCGTCATTATAGGCGGTTCAAAATTGCGGCGCAAATTAAGACCAAGAAAAATGAAAATGGAACATCAAGAATAAAATCGCCGCCTTTTAACGAAACTTGCTTGAAACAAGCTATTAACAAAATTGTAACATAAATGTAATTGGCAGGTAATATCCGACTGTTAAACTGGGTGTATTAAATGAAAGGGAGGTGCTAACGTGAACTCAGGTGATACAGCCTGGATTCTGGTCTCCACTGCCCTGGTGATGCTGATGACACCCGGGGTAGCCTTGTTCTACGGAGGCATGGTACGCAAAAAGAATCTTATCTCCACATTGATGATGAGTTTTGCGGTTCTGGCCTTGGTTTCCATTTTATGGGTGGTATTCGGATATACCTTAAGTTTCGGATCGGACATCAGCAGTCTGGTCGGTAATCTGGATTTCTTGGGACTTAATAATGTAGGTATGGATCCAACTGAAGGCTCCACTATTCCACATTTACTGTTCATGATGTTTCAGGGAATGTTTGCCATTATCACCGTAGCGCTCATCACCGGTGCGGTGGTTGAAAGAATCAAGTTTAGCACTCTGCTGGTTTTCGCCGGCGTCTGGCTGGCACTTATTTACGGCCCCATAGCTCACTGGGTATGGGGTGGAGGCTGGATTGGTGAATTAGGGGCGCTGGATTTTGCCGGTGGTACCGTAGTTCACATCAACGCGGGTGTTTCCGCGGCGGCCTTGGTTGTTCTTTTGGGAGCCCGGCGAGGTTTAGGCAAGGAGCCCATGGAACCCAACAATATTCCTATGGTAATGCTTGGTGCGGCTTTACTTTGGTTCGGATGGTTCGGTTTTAATGGTGGCAGTTCTTTGGCAGCTGATGGTGCGGCCGCAAATGCCTTTGTCACCACTAACACAGCCGCAGCTGCTGCTGCTTTCGTCTGGATCTTACTATCATGGCGGAGTCGCCGCCCAACACTTCTTGGAGCAGTTACGGGTGCTGTTGCCGGGCTGGTTGCAATTACACCAGCGGCCGGTTTTGTTAGCCCGATGGCTGCCTTGGCAATCGGTGCTGTAGCTTCAATGGTTTGTTATTGGGCAATGAGTTTCAAAGCCCGCAAAGGTTTTGACGATTCCTTGGATGTTATGTCCGTACATGGTGTCGGCGGTATCTGGGGTGCCTTGGCTACTGGTATCTTCGCGACAGCCGCCGTCGGTGGCGTGGATGGTGCCTTGGCCGGTAACTTTGAACAGCTTGGTATTCAGGCAATTGCAGTCGCTGCAACTATGGCATATGCCTTCTTCGGTACTCTCGTAATAGGCAAAGTTTTGGATAAGACTATGGGCTTGCGGGTTAAGGAAGCCGAAGAAATTGTGGGATTGGATCTGTCTCAGCATGGGGAACGTGCTTACGGAGGTATCAAGTAAGATGAAAAAGATTGAAGCCATTATCCGCGAGGAACGGCTGGATGCCGTAAAAAAAGCACTGGAAGAGAAGGGTCTAATCGGAATGACAGTCACCGAGGTGTCGGGGCGGGGACAACAAAAGGGCATCCCGCTTCAATGGAGAGTTGGTGAATACAGGGTGGATTTTTTACCCAAGCTGAAATTGGAAATGATCTGCCACGAAGACGATTGTGAGGTCGCGGTAGAAGCCATTCTTAAATCGGCAAAAACTGGCAAGATTGGAGACGGTAAAATATTTGTATTGCCGGTAGATGCTGCTTACCGTATCAGAACCGGTGAAACAGGCGAGTCAGTTATCTAGTTCACAAAACCCTTTATGTATAAAAGAGGCGCGTTTAATTAAACGCGCCTCTTTTATTTTTGTCGGTTACTGTATATTGAGGTAATGGATTTGGTGTGGTTGTGGCTGATGATATAATAGTCTGCAATCTCGGTAATAACACTTGTTAAATTCCTTTATGTTGCTTTATTGTAAGGGAGGTTTAAATGCGCTTAGAGAGAAACCGACAGGCCGAACATTTAGGTTCGGTAACAATATTTGGTGTGCGTCGTGTCCTGGAATTAGACTCCGGCGCCAAAAATCCGCAGGTTAGTGAAAACGCCGATGTTCAAAAGGTTGAACGCGAGGCCATGGATGAGATAGAAAAGAAGATGGCCATCGTTCTGCCTATTAAGAACGAAGATGTCAAAGTATTTGAAGGCGTGCTGTCGGCCATACCTCATGACTGTTTTATCATAGTGTTATCTAACAGCCAGAGGGGTGAGGTGGATACGTTTCGGGTGGAGCATGATATTCTGAGTCGCTTCTGCCAGATAACCCGGCGTCAGGCGATGATCGTCCACCAGAAAGACCCAGCGGTAGCTGCTGCTTTTATGGAGGCGGGTTATCCTGAAATCCTGGGAGAAGATAAGCTTATTCGTAGCGGTAAGAGTGAAGGGATGGTGCTCGGAGTTGTTCTAGCCAAAGTATTGGGTAAGGAATTTGTCGGTTTTATAGATACTGACAATTATATTCCGGGTGCGGCTTTAGAGTATGTTAAACACTATGCCGCAGCCTTCAGTATGGCTAAAACCCCTTATGTTATGGCACGGATTCAATGGCGTTATAAGCCCAAGCTTTTCGGTGAAATCTATTTTAAAAAATGGGGTCGGGTTTCTGAGATTACCAACAAACATCTGAATAATATGGTTTCAGGAATGGGGCAATTTGAAACAGATGTGGTTAAAACCGGTAATGCCGGTGAACATGCCATGAGCATTGCTCTGGCCGAAAGGCTGGATTATGGCACCGGTTATGCAGTGGAGACAGAAGAAATAATTTCCATCCTGGAAAAATTCACTGGTATGTTACCGATTATCAATAAAGAAGCTTCAGAGAAAGGTGTGGAAATCTACCAGACTGAGACGGTAAATCCCCATCTCCATGCTGAAAAAGGCGACGATCATGTCGTTCTGGAAATGATGCAGCCGAGTCTTTCTGTTATTTATCATAGCGCGTTGTGCCAGGAAAGAACCAAAAAACTTATCGTTAACGAATTGGTGGAAGCCGGTTGCCTTCAACCGGATCAGGAACCGGTTCCGGTTAGGTTAATGCCGCCGCCGCAGCAAGTGGATTTAGCACGATTTTCCGCCTCTTTAAGCGGCGAATTTCGGAGATTCTTTGTGCCGGAAGATTTACCGTTGCCTATTCCAGGAATGCGACCTGTAGGGGAAGAGCTGAAAAAAGTAATATTTTCTGATCTCGATGGGTCCTTATTGCATCCGGTAAATTACTCGTATACCGAAGCTTTGAGCGCGCTGCGCCAGGTGCAAGCCAGTGATTCAGCATTAGTCTTTTGTTCCTCCAAAACCCGTGCCGAACAAGCATCATTGCGGCAGGAGTTAGGTGTCAATGATCCTTTTATTACTGAAAACGGCTCGGCCATTTATGTTCCGAAAGGATATTTCCATCGGCCTCATTCTTATGACAAAGTGGTTGAGGATTACGTAGTGACAGAGATTGGACAACCATATCAGGAATTGAAACACCGACTTAATCAAGTTTTAGCTGATGTGAATGCCAAACTGGTTAACAACGCAGCACTGGGAAGTCTGGTTGCCAGTGCTTTCAGCGATATGACTATTGAGGAAGTGGCCATAGAAACCGGACTCAATCTAAAAGCGGCTGAATTGGCCAGACAACGGGAATATTCCGAAACGTTAAAGATCCAGGGTAGTCGTCAAGCAATTGACCTGTTGCTAACAGAGTTAAAAAACGCTGGCTTAAGCTATGCTTATGGCGGTAAGTTTTATACCGTGACCTCAGGCAGCGACAAAGGCAAAGCGGTTAAGATTCTGACCGAGTTGTTCAAGCTGAATTATGGTAATATCTTAACCTTCGGTATCGGTGATTCTGAAAATGACACCTCAATGCTCCTTGCGGTGGATCGCCCGATGCAGGTTCAAGGGGTATCACAGCGTTGGAGCAAAATTAAGGTACCGCAATTGGTTTTTGTCAAAGGCGTGGGCCCTGAGGGTTGGAGCCGCGCGGTAGTAGATATTTTAAGACAGCCCAGTTGAATTTAAAACTAGTGTTAATACAACCGTGGCCTGGTTAGCAGCACAATCAACCCGACAAATAACGCCCCGATAAACGCTGCTAAAGGATAACGATAGTCAAAGTCGTTAGGCTCAGTTACAACATCTGGGTAAGACGGGTTGGTTGAAGGGGCAGTAGCCCCATCAGTCGGGTCTGGCTTGTTGTTCGGTGTTTCCGCCGCCGGCTCCGTTACCGGAGTTTCATTTCCCTCATTAACTGATGCCGGAACCATCAGGCCGAAAATTGAAAAATGACTTGTCTGTGCCGCTATGGTTTTGGTGGCCAGGTCAATAGTGCTTGCCATTTCCACCCATGCCGTTCCGTTCCAGAAAGTGACAATCATCTCATTTTGCGGTGTATTTTCCGGAAGCACTAATTCGTCAAAATGCCATATCAGAGTAATTGCCGGATTAAAAGTAGTTCCGCCTGGGCCCAATTCGTAAGCCAGCAACAGCGTATGGTCAGGCGGCGATACCGGTGGCTCCTCAAATATTGAAGCAGATACTGTGATTGACTCGACGCTTGATGGGTTTGTCACTGACGTACCGGGTCCAATTAAAAGGGACAATTGGCCGTTATCCGTTGTTGCCAAACCGCTTGTAACGGTAAGCCCATCCTCACCGACGAAGGGCAAAGTTCCGAAAAACCCGGCCCCAGTGATTTTTGAACCCCCAAATTCCCCTCCATTGAAGACGGGACTTAAAATCGCTGCGTAAGCAATGGTTTCTTCAGACGATAAATGATAATTCGCCGTATCGCTGCCGGTCAAATAAAGTCCGGTTACCCTGACCGTTTTTTCATCACCCACAGCGGATGAATCAAATACGGCAACGCCGCCGGCGAGGGTGATTGCGTCAGGTTCCAGGTAACCCGAGAGATACAACGATGTTATTTCCGCAATCATCGTGCCGTCATAGGTTTTATCGGCGATGGTCACATTTGGAGTAACTATTTTGGGATTTATTGTAAGTAAGGCTGGCTCGCTGGTTGCTGTGCCGTGTTCATTGGTAGATAGAGCTCGATATTGATAGCCGTTCTTTGTCATCTTAGGAGAAATTATTGTAATTGAGTTCCCAGACTCTCCCACAACATTCTCCCAAATCATCCCGTCATCGGCACTGAACTGCCACTGAATTGAAGGTGCCGGGTTACCCGCAGCTATGGCGGTGAAGACAGCATTGTCGCCATAAGTTAGTGTCTGGTTCTGGGGATGGGAGATGACAACCGGGGCCGGGTTTTCAACAATGGAAAATATGCCTTGATGATAGGTAATAGAGTAATTGGTTAGTATTTCCGCTGGAGTAAGCTCGGTAACTATTTCGTAGACACCAATGATTTCACCGGAGCTTCGGCTGAAATTAACGTTGACGTTGTCCTCTGACAGGAAGCCGCTCAGGGTTCCTGTAAGCGTGGGGTCGGATTCACCCACAAATTTACTTTTGTTATCCGGTGTCACTGAGGCGATCCTGGAATCTATGTTAAAAGTGGCTTCGACAAAAGTCATAATGTAATTTGAGTTTAGCGACAAAGACCCTTGGACGATTTCGTAGCTTCCAACCGTTTCACCATTTTCACGGCTTAGATTACCGGTAATCAGGTCTCCCTCCACCAAGGAACCTTCGGCCAGTCGGTAATTCAACAAAGGGTCGGCATCACCATAGGTTTTATGAGTGTCATCAGCAGCGACGCTTATTGGTCGTGGGGTGATGGATAACATCGCGGCAGAGGTATAGACCGTGCCATGGATATTGGAAAACACCCCTCGGAACTGTCGTCCGTTTAAAACAACTGGTGGTTGGTCAACTAAATAGGATAGCCCATCGGCACCGGGGATATCAGACCAGGTAACTCCATTATCAATACTTTCCTGCCATTGGATAGTGGGTTCAGGGTTGCCAGTAGCCGAGGCCTCGAAAATAGCATCGGCACCATAAACGATGGAAACGTCACCTGGATTTTGGACGATGACCGGTGAATTGTATTCTACGTTTATGGTTACTGTTGCGTTGTTTGAATATTCGTACCCATCAAATGCCTGATAACTAAAGGAGTCGGTACCGGAATAATCAGTGACCGGAGTGTAAATGAAAGAACCGTTCCCGTTCATCTCAACGATACCATTGGAAGGGGTTGTGGTCACTATCGCCGTTAATATGTCATTATCACTATCCGTATCATTTGTCAGGACACCGGAAGCGGCATCTACCGTGATTGGGGTGTTCTTTTGGGTCGTATAATCGTCATTTACAGCCGATGGAGAGTTATTTGTTAAACTTACAGTGATGGTCACTTGAGCTTCGTTGGATGTCAAGTCACCATTGGATGCCTGATAAATAAACGTGTCACTTCCATAATAGTCAGTATCAGGGGTATAGGTAAACGATCCATTTGAGGCCAGGTTGAGCGTTCCGTGGGAGGGTTGTTCAACCAATTGTGCCGTCAGTGCTTCCTGCCCGGCATAGGAGTCATTAGCCAACACTCCATTTACGGCATTGATAGTCAGCTGGCTGTTTTGCTCAATGGTGTAGGTGTCACCAAATGCTGACGGGGCGGGATGCACCAATGAAAAATTGCCGGTTATTCCCTGCAAGCTTCCGTCAGCGAGTGGTATGATCTTGATTAAAGCCTGCGTTGTTGCCGCGCCTGTCACTGTCCATTCAAAAATGCCGTCGTTGGCAGTATCGGCTGCCAGTGTGGTCCAGCTATTGCCGTTGTTATAAGAAATTTCAATCGAGACATTGCCGTTAACATTAAAGGATATCCAGCTGATAATTTGGGCAGAACCAATTGTCCAGGAGGCACCAGGGGTGGGAACGGTGACGGTTATTCCCGGCAGAGCGTTGAACCAGACGATCGCTCCGTAGGTTCCGGTGACCACGGCGTCAATACTGCCGTCATTGTTCAAGTCCGCCAGCGCTACGCTGGTACTGTTATTACTGGGGAATAACTGACTGGAATCTGTAAAACTGCCGGCGCCGTCATTAATATAAACTTTATCAAGATTTGCTACGATGCCGTTAGCGATAAAGGTATCCAAGTCTCCGTCGTCGTCAAAGTCGTCTAGCGCGATACCGGTACTCAAAACACTGCCGCCTATAGCCTGCCCGCTATCAGAAAAACTGCCGTTTCCATTATTAAACCATATCTCATTTGCCGCGTTTACATTGGCGACGAAAGCGTCAAGATAACCGTCACCATTCAGGTCACCGAGGGCCAAACCATAGCTTGTTTTTGAATTTGGTGATGTCCAGAAAGATTGGAAATTACCCGCTCCATCGTTCAACCGGACTTCGTTAGTGCCGATATTGGCGATGAAAATATCAATATGACCGTCATCATTGAGATCTCCGACGGCTACTCCATTGCTGTTGTTATTACTGGATGCCAGCGTTATGGGCAGCCCGAAGCTGCCATCGCCGCTATTTAACCAAATTATATTTGCCGCGTCATAATTAGCTACAACAAAATCAAGGTATCCGTCTCCATTGAAGTCACCCGCGGCAACATCGGTGCTATCCGCGTTGCCAAACGTTTGGCCACTACTTAAAAAGTTGCCGTTCCCGTCGTTAACTAAAAGCTCATTAGATCCGTTTCTCACGATAAAGGCATCAAGGTCGTTATCATTGTCTACGTCAGCTAATGCCACGGCCGTGGAGTTTGATGAGTGAGGTGAAGTCCAATATAAAGCAAATGTCCCGGATCCGTCATTCAGCCAGGCCTCATCGGCACTGTTTTTATTAGCCAGGAATATATCAATGAACCCGTCGGAGTTGAGATCGCCAAGGGCGACATCATTGCTTGGGGAGTTGCTCATCGTCTGGCCTGAAATAAAGGAACCGGGGCTGGTATTCTGTGCAAAAAGCATTTGGGCTGTAATATCAATTGTCGGGATACCGGGTGAATCCGACGGCTGACCTAAGTCAATTTGAGCCGCCGATGACGCGAGTATTTCATGCTGATGAATACCCATTGAATAAGTGTTATTTGAAACCAGTTGAGTAAGAGTTACGCAAAGAAACAGTATGAGGATTAAGGATTTTTTCAACTATTCGCCTTTCAAGGGTTGGTTTGGGAATAAGGAATCAAGTATCAGGCGTTGAGCATGGCTTTCACATTATCCCAGATTGCTTCGGATATTTCTTCTTTAGGTGCGGTACCTTTGATAATCCGCCAGCGTTCAGGCTCTTCTTCAGCAAGCTTTAGGTAGGCATCTCTGACCCGGCGATGGAACTCCACCGATTCTTGTTCAAAACGATCAGCTGTATCGTGTCTCTTCCGTTCCCGGCCGGTTTCGACCGGTATGTCCAGCAGTATGGTCAGGTCCGGACTCAATCCCTGCACTGCAATTTCATTTGCTTGCCGGATCGTTTCTGTCTGTAAACCCCTGCCGAGCCCCTGGTACACTAAAGATGAATCTGCGTAACGGTCACAAATAACCACCTTGCCGCTGCTCAGAGCCGGGCTGATGATGTCAGTAACCAGTTGTGCTCTGGAAGCGTTAAATAGCAGCAATTCCGACACCGTGTTAATTGAGCCTGGTTTGCTCCATTTCAGAATATTAGAAATCTCTTCCCCCAGTGGGGTACCGCCCGGCTCCCGGGTCAGAACTACTTCATAGCCATCTTGTTTCAAACGGGATGTTAGCATTTTGGCTTGAGTACTTTTACCGGAACCTTCACAGCCTTCCAGGGTAATAAACAAACCCGGTTTCATATTTTGGAGATACTCACGCGGCGCTGTGGTTCTTTTCCCAGGCTGTCGGAGTGCAGTTTATTGCGCTCCGCTAAAAGGTGTTGTAAACGTCTGATATAGGCGCTTTGTGGGCTGAGTTCCACGCGTTCTATCCCACCCGACACCTGATCAACCGCCTGCTGGGCTTCATCCAGCGCAACCGTTAGGGAGTCTGCCCCTTTCTCCAGATCTGGTTCGTGGCGGCTCAGCATACCCAGGAATTGACGGAATTGGGCGGGGGTGTGGCTTTTAAGAACATACACCGGAATATCACGGTCTTCCGCATCGCGGACCCTTTGAGGACGCCGGCGGAAATAGTTTCGGGATGTCACGAACATTTCGGCCCCCGCCAGCTTATCCGTTATTGCCAGATTAATGTGCATTTCTCTTGCGGTTTGTTCAAGTCGTGCCCGGTTGATGCCAAATAGATACAACCGGGGTGTCTCAACATCTTCAATATTAACTGTGACAGGTTGATTGTGAACGCTGTTCCGCTGGAGTTCCGGCGTCATCGTTTTAGATTGAATTTCGCCGTCTTCATCAACAGAACGAATTTCCGTTTCCGCAGGATGTCCCCGGAGAATGGCGTCAACAGCTTCGGCGGCGTTAGGGTGAACTGCCACTTGATCTCGTTCCTGAATTTCCACAATAATATTAAATGTCGGCGGTGCTTTTCTTTCCAGAACAGTTTTCTGAGTGCCTCGGCGTTTGGCTTCCTCATCACCGAGAGTTACCGCTTGAATTCCCCCAATTAAATCCGCCAATGTTGGATTTTGCATCAGGTTGGTCAGCGTATTACCATGGGCGGTGCCCACCAGTTGAACACCCCTTTCCGCTATTGTCCTGGCAGCCTGGGCTTCCAATTCGGTCCCGATTTCATCAATGACGATTACTTCGGGCATATGGTTCTCAACCGCTTCAATCATCACCGCGTGCTGCATATCCGGAGCCTTAACCTGCATACGGCGGGCGCGTCCGATGGCCGGATGAGGGATATCACCGTCGCCAGCAATTTCGTTGGAGGTGTCTACAATAACCACCCGTTTTCTGAGATCATCGGAAACTACCCGCGCCACTTCTCTTAACATGGTGGTTTTACCGACACCGGGTCGCCCCATAATTAAGACGCTTTCTCCAGATTGAATGAGGTCTTCAATGATCTTGATAGTACCGAAGACTGCCCGCCCGACCCGCAAGGTTAAACCGATGATTTTATCCTTACGGTTTCTGATTGCTGAAATGCGATGTAACGTCCGTTCAATGCCTGCCCGATTATCTCCTCCGAAGGTGCTGACCCGGGTGACGACGTATTCTAAATCGGCTTCAGAGACCTCTTCTGTCCGCAGTGTTACTTCCTGATGCGGAAAACGGGCTTCGGGCGGCCGGCCCAGGTCCATAATAACCTCAATCAGTTGGCTGAGGTCGGATTGTTTATTCAGGGGTCGTCGAATCTCCGGGGGAAGAATATCCAGTAGGGTACTTAAATCATCGGTGATTAAATTTGCCAAATATCTGCCTCCGGCAAGACGCTTTTACAGAGATATTTTACTATTCAGCACGCAAACGGGCAAACATAGGATTAGCGCAGCGGCCTTTTCCCCGGGATACCGTTGCTCCGGGGGAATCTGTCAGGGGTGTTTTTAGTTTTTTCTATTATTACCAGTTCACCTCCTTCGGGGAGAGCATCGGAATTGACTACCAGACACTGTGTTAGGCGCCCTCCTAACAAGGTTAAGGCCGGACTGGCAGCGGCTACTTCCGCCCCGGCATTTCTTTTCAGGGCGATAAAATGGCCCCCGATGCGGCAAAAGGGTAAACTTAGTTCACATAAAACATCTAGTGAGGCTACTGCGCGGGACACCGCGATGTCATAATTTTCACGATGTTCGATTTCGTGGCCGATATTTTCGGCGCGGTTATTAATGACCGACACATCCTTGAGTTGTAATTCTTCGCATAGACCGGTCAGAAAATCGGTCTTCTTCTTTGTTGCTTCAAGTAAAGTTAGGTGCATATCAGGAAATACAATCTTAAGCGCCAGACCGGGAAAACCCGCACCGGTACCGACGTCAATGATATTTTTATTGTTCAACTCTTTGTCGGCCAGAATAACGCTGAGTGAATCAAGGAAATGACGCGTCTGAATTTCTTCATAACCAGTGATGGAGGTCAGATTGAATCGGTTGTTCCATTCCACGAGTCGGGCATAATATATTTCAAACTGAGACAATTGGTCTTCACTGATGTTAAAGCCCAAAGAAGAGGCTTTCTGGCGTAAAAGAGGCATTTTATCGGTCATTTTATGATTATAGCATTTTGTTGCGGTACATTAGGTTGTGCTATGCTTAGGAGTTGGGTTGGTCACATTTAGAGACTCCTCAACAATGTGATTTTGCCTTTGGTTTCTGCTCTCTGAGAGCGGTGGATGAAAAACCCCTCCACAATTACAAATAAATATTTGGATTATTGATGACAACGCAGATACGCAAAGCATCTCAAGGGATTATCACCGAGCAAATTAAGAGCGTTGCAGACATAGAGCAAGTGTCTGTAGACCAAATTGCAAAAGGTTTGATGGATGGGTATATCGTTATTCCGTCCAATATAAATCATTTGAATTTGAAGCCATGCGGCATCGGTCGGGGATTACGTACCAAGGTGAATGCCAATATCGGAACCTCCTCAGATTTAGTGGATATTGATTTGGAATTGGCCAAACTTGATATTGCTCAAAAGTCCGGAGCCGACGCAGTGATGGATTTATCCACCGGCGGGGACTTGCCGGCTATAAGACGCCGAATCCTTGAAGAATGCACCGTTGCCTTGGGTACCGTGCCTATTTATGAAGCCGGGGTTATGGCCAGACAAGTAAAAGGATCCATAGTGGAAATGACCGCGGATGATCTGTTCGGCGTAATCGACAGACATGCCCGTGAAGGTGTTGATTTTATCACCGTTCACTGCGGTGTTACCCGAAGCGTAGTGGAGACAATGAAAAAGCAGGGTCGGGTGGTTGATATTGTTTCCCGGGGTGGGGCGTTACTGGCCGGCTGGATGGTATATCATGATTTGGAGAATCCTTTATACGAACAGTATGACCGGTTGCTGGATATCTGCCGGGAGTATGATGTGACTTTGAGCCTGGGGGATGGACTAAGACCCGGATGTCTGGCAGACGCAACAGACAGGGCTCAAATTGAAGAACTGTTGGTTTTGGGCGAGTTGGTTGATCGGGCCAGGCAGGCCGAGGTTCAGGTGATGGTTGAGGGGCCGGGTCATGTGCCTATCAATCGAATTCAGACTAATATTGAACTGCAAAAGTCAGTATGTCGAGGCGCTCCCTTTTATGTACTAGGACCCTTGGTTACCGATGTAGCTCCAGGTTACGATCATATCACGGCTGCCATCGGGGGTGCTTTGGCAGCTATGCATGGAGCCGATTTTTTGTGTTATGTTACTCCAGCGGAACACCTTTCCCTGCCGGATCTTGAAGATGTAAAAAATGGAGTTATTGCCTCAAGAATTGCCGGTCATGCCGCTGATATTGCCAAAGGCGTTTTTGGTGCCGCAGAGTGGGACCAAAAAATGGCTGAGGCTCGCAAAAGACTGGATTGGGAAGGGCAGGCGAAATTATCAATTGATCCCGAACTCTCAATCCGTCGTCATGCATTGCACAAAACTGCGGGAGAAGCCTGTGCCATGTGCGGGGAATTTTGCGCTATGGAAATGGCTGAGCGATATCTGGGCATAAAAACCACCAGATGTTAGTGTAAACAGTGTTGAAAGAGTATTTTATTGGATAACGGTATCAGCATCGGGCGATTTTTTAACATCCAATTCAGGGTACACTATTCCTGGTTTTTTATTTTCGCACTGATTACTGTGTTTCTGGTATGGCAGGTTTTTCCATATGCTGTTCCGGGCGAGACCAATGTTACTCTTTGGGTCATGAGTGTTGTAACGTCGCTATTGTTTTTTGTCTCGGTTCTTGGCCACGAGACCGCTCATAGTTTGGTTGGGCGGGCCCATGGTATTCCAGTTAGATCCATTACGCTTTACCTATTCGGCGGCGCTGCCCAAATGGATCGTGAACCTGCGTCTCCGGGGGCTGAAATTAAAATGGCTATCGCTGGTCCGATTGTCAGTCTCATAATAGCCGGTGTATTCTGGATGATCTATGACTTTTATGTTTCGCATGTATTGGCGCTGGCAGCAGTGGCTTTGTGGTTGGCTCAAATTAATTTGATCGTAGCTGTTTTTAATTTATTGCCGGGTTTTCCGCTTGATGGTGGCAGGGTACTGAGGGGTGTATGGTGGCATATAAGAGATGATTACCAAGGTGCTACGCGGGGAGCAATATTATTTGGGCGTATCGTCGGTGTATTGGTAGGGGTTTCCGGTCTTTACTTAATTATCGTCCAACGCGATTGGCTGGCCGGTGTATGGCTGATCATATTGGGCTGGTATCTGGAAAACACTGCCAGGACCAGCCTTAAGCAATTCGAGCTCCAGGTATGGTTGAAACAACACACGGTCTCGGATGTATTGAGGCGTGATTGCCCCAGGATATCTGGGAATACATTATTACAACATATCCGCGATGCTTATCCGAATGAAAATTGTTTTGTGGTTCAAGAACCAGGAGGTGCTACCGCAGCTTTATGGCTTGAATCAATGTCCGAGGGTTTCCCCAACAAAACCGTGTCTGAGTTGGCTATACCCTTGAATCAGGCGATTGGGGTAGAAATCGATGACCATCTTCTGGAAGTCGTACAGCGGATGAATGAAACCGGTAAAGATTTGGCTGCGGTTAACAATCAACAAGGACTTTTGGGGCTTGTATTTTTGGATGATCTGGTGAAATTGGTTAATCGTCGGGTCGGGAAACAGCTTTCTGATCCAGTTCCATAAATCAACTGCCTGAATATGAGATAATGCGTTGATTCAATTTAGCAGTCAGAACAAACAATAATATTTTTGGAGAGTAGCATTTATGAATTCTGGTACCACTAATCCGGTAAACTTAGGCGAAGCAGCGGCAAATTACCTGGCCGCACTATCCAATGCTAAAAGAGAGGCCGTTTCCCAGGCGGTAATGAATTTTGTTCGATGGTATGGGGTCAACCATAAACCAGACAATATTGCACCGCACCGTCTGGCGAAGTATGCTGAATCACAACCGGCGAATACCGATGGTGCCGATAAAGTAAAAGCAGTCAGGGAATTCCTCAATTCTATTTCCAAAGCAGGTTTGAGTGACAAGAGACTTTCTTCTCATCTCAAAGTAAAACGCCTCAAGTCAAAACACCTCGCCAAAGCATCTGTAAAAAAACAAAATCAGGCTGATAGTCTGGAATTAACGCCGGATCAGAAAGCTCAGATGGAATCTGAACTTTCTGATTTAAAAGAAAAACGGATGTTAGTGCTGGAGGATATAAAGCGCGCCGCTGCCGACAAGGACCTTAAAGAGAACGCACCGTATCACGCCGCCCGCGAGGAAAAAGCTAAGCTTGATGGCAAAGTCGGGGAGCTGGAGATGCTGCTTAAACATTCTCTCGTGGCGAAAGCCAACGGTCATAGAAAGAAAGGCACAAAGGTAGAGCTGGGTCGGAGCGTAGTTGTCAAAAATTTATCCTGTGGGACATTGAGCAAGTATAAACTAGTTATCCCCCGGGAAGTAGATGCAAGGAATGGGTGTATTTCCCCGGTTTCTCCTATTGGTAAAGCTGTAATGGGGTGTTCGGTGGGTGATACGATAGAAGTTGTTGCTCCCTCTTGTATGATCAAATATTGTATCGAGGCTATTGAGTAAGCCAGGAATAGAGGTTGGCCCATGAAAGCTTCCTTCGTCTTGGGCCGGTTATTTGGCATCAAAATCGGGATCCACATATCTTGGTTGTTCATATTTGTGTTTCTTACTTGGTCGTTGGCTGTGGGTTATTTTCCCCAAGAGGGTGTTTTGCCCGACCAGACGACTCTAGTTTACTGGCTATTGGGCAGTGTTTCCAGCCTGAGTTTATTTTTGTCCGTATTGGCTCATGAGCTTGGTCATTCCATTGTTGCTCAACGTAATGGTATACCTGTAAAAAGCATAACGCTTTTTATTTTTGGTGGCTCTTCCAACATATCCAAAGAGGCTGAATCCCCCGGAGCTGAATTTCGAATGGCGGTGTCTGGCCCATTGGTCAGTTTTGGTTTGTCTGTCGTCTTTTATGCCCTGTATTTAGGTTTCGGCCAGGTTTTTGGAGCTTTGTCGGTTGTACTGGGATATCTTTCCCAAGTCAATTTAGTTTTGGGTATATTCAATCTATTACCCGGATTCCCGCTTGATGGGGGGAGAGTTTTTCGGGCCGCTCTCTGGAAAATTACCAAAGATGAAACAAAAGCCACTCGTATTGCCGCCGGTACCGGACAAGTTATAGCCTATATGTTTATCTTTGGCGGGATCGCTTTAGCATTTATTATAGGTATCGGCGGGCTTTGGTTAGCCCTTATCGGCTGGTTTTTAGCTTCAGCGGCAACGGCCAGTTATCAGCAAACAGTGGTGTCAGAGTCTCTATCCGGTGCAACTGTTAGAGCTATCCTCAATCCGGATGTTATTCCGGCGGATTCTGATTTGAATATTGAACAGGCAATGGCTTTGATGCTAAGCCATAGTCAACGTGCTCTACCCATTATTCGCAATGGCTATTTGACGGGTTTGCTGACTATGTCAGATTTGAAGCATATTGATCGAAATCAATGGGGCGATGAAAAAGTATTTAATATCATGACCCCGTTAGCTTCTTTGAAAACCCTGGGCCCAGCTGATGAATTATCGAAAGTGCTGAATATCATGCAGGAAACGGGACACAATCAGTTACCGGTTATTGATAATGGAAAGTTTCTGGGATTAGTCTCACGGGCTGATCTTTTGGACTATGTCAATATTAAGTTGGAATTGAAGTCTTAAAAACCGGATACCCCGGCAAACTTCATTTACCTACGTAGACGATATGGTCTTTATTAACGGCAACAAAATTCAGGCGTTCTATTCCGGTTGGTAATGGCGGGTTAAAATCCACATCGGTAACTGGTATGAACTGGTCGCTGCGGTTTAGTGCTTCTTGAAGCTCCTCCCACATCTCAGAATGCATGTTTCCTGTCAGACTTAATTGTGGTAGGTTAATCACGGCCTGAAGTTGTTTTTTATGACGAGTGGGGTATACATTTGGTTGAGTCGGACCGGAGGTGGGGGACTGTTCCCCCACAAACAGGATATTGTTTTTTCGGATATAGGCCGTTTCCATATTTCTAGGTTCTTCTGGTGAATTGAATAATATCACTTCAGACAAAGAGATAAAATCAACCAAAGTTTGCATACTGGGAGAATGAAATCCTTTATTAAGTGCATCCAGCAGACGTTGCTGTGGTTGGCACAGAGTAGTGCCGGCGAATATACCATTAGTAGTATAGACCAGTATCTTTATTTTTCGGAACCTTCCGATACCAGCAGCACATGCTTCAATATTTGGCTTCGATGGCTCGGAATTATTCATTGATACCTCCGTGCTCTTTCGCCGTACTCTTGAATTATACTAGTATGTCAGCAAACCCAGCTAACTTAATTGTACCTAAAATTACGGCAAGGCCACAAAAAACCATGCCGATGAGCGCCAGGGTGCTTTTTCGTTTATGACTCCAAACTGTTAACCCAAGGAAAAACCCAATAACCGAAAGGGGAACCACAAACCAATGCAGAAATCCCAGGAACGGTAAAAAGGCGATTAACATCGCAATTATACTGATGACACCAATTATGATGCTGGCTATAGCCAATTGTAACCTCGCTTATCATTATATACCTATTGCAAATATAAAAATTTGCAAAACTATTAATTGGAACTGTGTGGCGATTTTGCTCCTGAGGAGACCAAAATATATCCAATTCCGTGCTTGTTCAAGATTATTTTAGGACTATTCATATCTTCTTCAATCTTCTGTCTTAGTTGCCTGATATAGACCCTGAGAGCAGCCACGCAGTCAGGATAGTAATCGTTCCACAGTGCTTCCGCCAGAGTGGCGTAAGTAACAACATCACCCTGGTGCTGCATTAATTTATTCATGATGATTTCCTCGGTGCGGGTCAAGGATATTTCTCGGTCCTCAAAGTGGAGAATACCGGTTGCGGGCGACAATCGCAAATTGCCTACAGATAAAGATGATTCCGGACCTGACGTCGAAGATCGCCTTAATAACGCTTTAATTCGGGATAGAAGTTCCATCTGCCGGAAAGGTTTAACCAAATAATCATCCGCACCCGCCTCCAGCCCTTTT
Source organism: Dehalogenimonas sp. (assembly GCA_050864255.1). Taxonomy (GTDB): domain Bacteria; phylum Chloroflexota; class Dehalococcoidia; order Dehalococcoidales; family Dehalococcoidaceae; genus Dehalogenimonas. Next base: position 543,847 of record JBOWAX010000001.1, on the reverse strand, counting down.
ACAATGTCAAACTCTTCTTTACGGGCTGTCAGCACGATAATTGGGATATCAGAAAATTTTCTAACCCCTTTTAGCGCTTCAAAACCGCTGATATCCGGCAATCCCAAGTCAAGGATAATAATGTCGGGTCGTTGTTCCCGGGCGATGGCAATCCCTTGATTGCCGGAGTCTGTGGACAGGAATTCCATATCAGGCCACCGCATACGAAAAGCCCAGCCAACCGAATCAACGATTTGGGGATCATCTTCAATCATCAATGCTTTCATATTTCACCTTCGCTTTTTACAGGGATATAGGTAAGGCAAAGCCGAACGTAGAGCCTTTGCCGGGTACACTGTCCACCCAAACTCTGCCGCCGTGCAGTCCCACGATCATCTTGGACAATGACAAACCTAAACCGAGGCCTCCCAGTTGCTCTCCACCGTTACGCGGTACTTGATAATAAGGTTCAAATAAACGTTGTTGAGCCTCTTTGGCAATGCCCGGTCCGTTGTCAGTCACTTCTACTCTGATCTCATCAAATACTCGGTAGGCTTTGAGTGTGATATGGCCGCCTTGAGGTGTGTATTTTATTGCATTGGCCAAGTAATTATATAACACTTGGCGCAGCCTTTCTTCGTCTATATTCACTTTTGGTAACTCGCCGACAATATTGACCGAAAGAGAATGATGTTTCCTAGCGACGGCTGGTTTCAGAGTATCAACAGTATTCAGCAGCAGAGGTTGAATTCGGTCTATTTTTGGATTAACCTCCAGAATTCCGATTTCTCCGCGGCTGACATCCAGCAGTTCATCGGTTCGACGGTCCAGGTTTTTTGCTGCCTGAAAGATGTTTTCGGCTAAGCCCAGTCGGTGATCGCCTTGTAACTCATCAACGAAAAGCTCGGTAGAGGCTAGAATGGCGGTCAACGGAGTCTTCAATTCATGAACTAATGAACGATTGAATTCCGCCCGCCGTTGGATTTCCCTATCAAGCTCCTGATTCAAAACTATCAAAGCCGCGGTTCTTTCGGCAACCTCTTCCTCAAGAATTATACGCTGCCGCGCGATAGCTCTTAAACGCAAATAGTAAATACCGTAGGCTATCAAAACGCCACCGCCGGCGGCTACCATGTTAACCCACCAGTTGGCTGGGATCTGGAGATCAATCCCTTCGATAAATTCGGTGATCCCCCCCAACTGGTCTTGATTAACTTCAACTATTTCGGACGCTAACGCTGAGAGGGAATCGTCAGCTGCCAAGTTTTTTGGGGATATTACCCCCAATATCAATAACGATAGAATAAACAATAATGTTCCATGTATCAGAAACGGAAGGTATTTAGGTTTCACCGAGAACATAATTGCATTGTATATTAACCGTTCACGGCTGGCAAAAAAAGCCCCGCTCAATTCGAGCGGGGCTTTTTTGAATAAACTGGAAACTACTACTCAAGCAATGAGGGGATACCTTGACTCATATCGTCAATGTCATCAAGTTTGGTACGCAACTCCACTTGTCGTTGTTTGATAACGGGGATGAGATCAATTGAATCTGAGTAGAAATTTCGTACTTTTTCCACATCCGATAGTTCAGATAAAATAACATTTACTGAAATCCTGTTGGTGCCTCGGGGATAATCACCGTTGCGGATGATGGCATTGGGACATAATTCTCTCATCCATTCATTGAGTTCCCGCATCATGTCCATATTCATTTCTTTGGCAGAGGCGGTTACCAGGTAAATGGCACGGCCGGCATCTTTGGGGTTAACCCGTAAAGATATCTCACTGATGGCTTCATCCATGGCCTGAATACCTTTATGAGTCTCTGTAGTCTTCTTGCGGAAATCATTACTGCGCTCAAATGGATTAAAGGATTTGGATAGGTCGGCGTGACCCCAACCGTAGACTGACCAGCCGGAGAGGGTCTGGATGATATCTCCGGCATCCAGGGTTTTGGCGCCGATAAACCGCGGGTTCTTTTCCTCACCGGCACAGAGCAGGTCGTAGAACGGCTCCACAATCATTTCGTTGATGCGGGAAATATTGTTTCCCAGCGAAGAATCCTTCATTACGTAGCGTTGATTATCAATCAAGAAAACACAATCAGATATGCCATACACTGATTTCAGACAAACCGCGGAATTGTAAGATGCGCGTTCTTCGGTGTCACGTTCATGTTCGAAAGGCAAAGCCAACAGGGTATACAACGGTTTTTCCGGATAACGCTCCTTGATACGTTGGGCAATTATCGGAATGGAACCGGACCCGGTGCCGCCGGCCGAACTGGCGGCCAGCAGGAAAGCGTCGGCTTCATAAAAATGCCGGGCGCTCCGTAATGCGTCAATTACTTTATCAGCGTCAGCCCGGGCGACTTCAGCGCCGAGCTCATTGATTTTACCAACTCCGTGTCCGCCGGTTTTGCGTCCGCCGATAAGTATACGATGCTGATAATCAGGTTCAATGGTGGTTAGACCGGTTAAGTCCGCGGCGTCTGTGTTAACGGCAAAAATACCAGGGCATATCTCTATGTTCCTTTGACTTTTTGCTCGTTTATTAATCCGGGCGAACTCATCAGCGATCCGGCTTCCAGCCTGACCTAACCCGACAACTATTAGTTTCATGGGTGCCTCCTGTTATTATTAATAGTCATTGTATGGGCCGTAATTAGTGATGTCAACCACTACCTTATTACTATTTACGAAAAATTCAGCCATAAACTAAGCTGATTTGGCTCCCATATAGGTGGCCAGATCTCCTAGGCGGGTGGCGTAACCCCATTCATTGTCGTACCAGCCCAGAATTTTTACCATGTTGCCGCTCATGACCATTGTTGAGGCGGCGTCAATAATACAACTGGCCGGGTGACCTTTGAAATCTGAGCTGACCAGAGGTTCGTCACAATAGGCCAGAATACCTTTAAGGTAACCCTCGGCGGCAGCTTTTAGTGCCTCATTAACTTCTTCCGTGCTGACATCTTTACCGACTATGGCGGTCACGTCTGCAATGGAAACATTGCCCACCGGTACCCGCAGGGATATGCCGTGGATCAGGCCTTTCAGTTCCGGTATTACCTGAGCTACAGCTTTGGCTGCACCGGTGGTAGTCGGGATGATGTTAAGTGCTGCGGCCCGAGCCCGACGCAGGTCCTTGTGGTAAATATCCAGCAGGCTCTGGTCGTTGGTGTAGGCATGAACGGTATTTATCAGGGCTTTTTCCATGCCGAATGTATCAAATATTACCTTCACCAGAGGTGTGACGCAGTTAGTTGTACAGGAGGCGTTTGAAATTACTCGGTGTTTTGCAGGGTCATAGTCATGATGATTAACTCCCATGACCACAGTGATATCAGCGGTAGCCGAAGTCGTGGAGATGATAACGCTTTTCGCACCGCCTTCGAGATGACCGGCAGCCTTATCACGATCGGAAAAACGACCGGTGGATTCGATAACGATATCCACTCCGTAATCACTCCAGGGTATTTTGGCGGGGTCTTTTTCCGAAAAAGCCCGGACAATATTGCCGTCAACAATAATGCTGTCCTGCCCGGCGCTGACGGAACCGTCAAAACCCCCGTACGAAGTGTCGTATTTTAGCAAATGGGCGTTGGAGGCAGTATCGGCCAGGTCATTGATCGCTACAACCTCCAGTTCGTTCGGGTGATATTTCTTCATGCTGCGCAGAGCCAATCTTCCGATACGCCCAAAACCGTTGATGCCGATTCTTGTTACCATCGTTTCTCCTTAAGCTTGTTTTTTGAATCTTAACATGTCCAGAAACGCTTCCAAGCGGGTTTTTAGGTGCTGACTGATTCCCATGTCGGTGTTACCCTCAATAGTGAGAATAGGAAGGGCTATTTCATGCCGCATCAGTATATCACCTATAGCCCGGTGGCAAAAGGATTGGACGTAATGAATAATACCATCCAGGCGCCTTTCCTTAATCGCATGGTTGATATCGGCCAAACGCAGGTCGGTCGAATAGGGATAAGTGTACTGGGCGTACTGGTCAGTTAGGTTACCTGCCGGATAGGGCATGGAAAACTGACGCTGCACCTCGTTAAAAACTACCCGGCCGCCGTGTTGCTCCAGGAATGGGTATAGCCCGGCCGCGAATATCGGCGGTACACCGATTATTCCCAAACGGAGCTCATCATCAGGGTATTTCCTTCGCATCTGCGTGTCACTAATCAAACTTTGCAGTTCCAGCGAATAGCGGTTCGCATCACCGTTGAAATCGGAAGCTGATACCAGCCAGTAGTGATTTTCTTTACCGCTGATAACGTTGGTCTGCCATGTCAATCGGTCAGTTTGTTGGATGAGTGACCGCAGCGGCGAAAGAATTCTTCGTTGTTCTTCAGCGGCGATCACTGTTGTACCCAGGTCAACCGCCAGTCTGTGTATTGCCTCGGATATTGCTGTAGGATCAGGTTCAAGTGGGTAATTGAACGAGATGGCTCTAACGCCACGTTGGCGTAATACCTCCATGAGCATGACGGTATTGGAACAATCTCCGCCGGTAACACATATTACCTCACGAATGTCATTTTCCAGCACCGCCCCGTAAATACCCTTGATCCAGGCGCACGTATTAAGAGGGAAACCATCATTTTCGGCGCGGGCAATCAACTGCTGCGGCTCGGGGGAGCTGATGAAAAGGTTGTTCAGGTCAGCCGGTACAGCCCCGGCAGCCAGAATGACTTCCACCGGGATAGTTGTGGTAATCCCAATCAATCTCATCGATGTTTCAGGTGTTTAAAGGCGGATTTTCCTGCAAAACGGGCTTCGATTCCCAATTCATCTTCAATAGCCAGGAGCCGGTTGTATTTACAGGTCCGTTCACCTCTGGATGGGGCGCCTGTTTTTATCTGGCCCGCACCTAAGGCTACCGCGAGGTCGGCGATGGTGGTGTCTTCAGTTTCTCCAGAACGGTGAGAGATGACAGCAGTCCAGTCATTGCGATGGGCCATATCAACAGAGGCGATCGTTTCCGACAGAGTGCCGATCTGGTTGAGTTTAATTAATATTGAGTTGGATGACTTCAGTGTAATCCCTTTCTCCAAACGCTTAATATTGGTAACATAAAGATCATCACCGACCAGCTGAACTTTATCCCCCACTTTTTTGTTCAGCAACACCCAGCCTTCCCAATCGTCCTCAAACAGCGCGTCTTCAATGCTGATGATCGGGTAGTCTGAAACCAGCTGCTCATAGAATTCAATAAGTTCAACACTGCTCAGGGTCCGCCCCTCCCTTTCAAGGACGTAGTTGCCATTGTGATACAGTTCGCTGGCGGCAGCATCCAAAGCCAAATAAAAGTCGCTGCCCGGTTTATAACCGGCTTTCTCAATGGCCTGGATTATCAGTTCGATAGCGGCGGCGTTTGAAGCTAGAGAAGGCGCGAAGCCGCCTTCATCACCAACATTGGTACTAAGCCCTCGCTTTCTTAAAAGCGTCTTTAACGAATGAAAAACTTCGGTACTCATCCTTAAAGCATCGCTAAAAGTCAGGGCGCCTGCAGGCATGATCATAAATTCCTGGAAGTCGGTAGAATCAACCGCGTGTTTACCTCCATTGAGGATGTTGAGCATCGGCACAGGCAGCAGATAGCCGCCAAGTTGGTTAAGTGACCGAAACAGGGAAACGCCTCTTGAATTAGCTACTGCCCTGGCTGAGGCGAGGGAAACGGCCAGAATGGCATTAGCGCCCAAACGGCTTTTATTGGGTGTGCCGTCCAGGGTTATCATAGTTTGATCGGTGGTTAACTGATCGTTAGCGGGCATATCCAGGAGCATTGACGCCAGCTCTTTATCAATATTATGAACTGCTTTTAAAACACCTTTGCCGTTATAGCGTCCGGCATCTCCGTCTCTCAATTCTACCGCTTCATGGGTGCCGGTGCTGGCGCCGGATGGTACCGCGGCCCAACCGCTACTGCCATCGGACAATCTAACAGTAGCCGCAACCGTCGGCATACCCCGGGAGTCCAATATTTGATGGCCTTTGACGTTCTTGATAGTCAGCATAGCACCCTAATCCTCAACAAATTTCACTCTGTATTTTCCATAATTCGGCTGATTGCCAGCTGAACGGCTTCTTCAGCGCTCTTCGCAACAGCAATTGAGCGGTCCTGAATGTCTTGACGACTCAACTGCCAGGTGCCCAAACCAATCACTGGAACACTGGCCTGACGGGCATAGGCTATTTCCGAGAGTGTTCCGTATCCGCCTCCAATGGCGATGACTGCCTGTCCGCTCTTGGCCACAATAGCATTACGGGCATAACCCATGCCAGTAACCACCGGTATTTTTACATAAAGATTTGCCGATTCCCGATGTTCCCCGGGAAGAATCCCAATGGTCAAGCCGCCGGCATTGACTGCTCCCTTGCAGGCTGCCTCCATGATACCGTCCAGCCCTCCGCAGATTAATGCTGAGCCATGACAGGCAATTTCACGGCCGACGGCCTCTGCCAGTTCAAGCTCTTTGGCACTGGCACGGGAAGCGCCGATGACAGCAATAAAATATTGGGGCATAACTCGCCGGATTATAACACCGGCGGTAAATTTCAGGCAAAATTCAAATACTGCCGGGTTTATTTTTTGACAGCCCGTTTTATTGTATTATTGAGTTGCCTCATGATTATTATTTATGGGAGGATTCGGCAATGCAAAAGAATGCTAATACAAGTAAATGGATTGATATCTCCGTGAATCTGAGCGACGGGATGGTGCATTGGCCCGGCGACCCACCCGTGAATATTGTTCGGGTGCAGGATTTGGATAAAGGCGACACTCATTCACTTTCCAGATTGACCATGGGTTCTCACTCCGGCACTCACGTGGACGCACCTTCGCATTTTATTCGGGGTGCGGCGTCCATCAGTGATTTGGGGCCCGATGTCCTGATCGGACCGGCCCGAGTGATTGAAATTGAGAACCAAGACGTGATTAATATTGATGAGCTTCGCCGCCACCAATTTCAGCCGGGCGAACGTGTTCTGTTTAAAACCAGAAACTCCGATTTTTGGAAAGCATCTGTTAAATTTGAAACTGATTTTGTTCACATTTCCGTGGAGGCTGCGGAATTCCTGGCTCAGGCGGGTATCAGTGTCATTGGCGTCGATTACTTATCTGTCGGGGGGTATAAGCAGAACGGTAGTCAAGTTCATCAAGTACTGCTTAAAGCCGGTATCTGGCTAATCGAGGGATTAGATCTCTCTCCAGTCGGTCCCGGTGTCTATGATATGATTTGTCTGCCATTGAAGATAAAGCACGGGGACGGATCTCCAGCCCGTGCGGTTTTGAGGCAGTCCGTCTCTCGTTAATAATGCTGTTAGCCTGAAGTGAGTGGTTGTTTCATAATTTCCTGAACACCCAATTTTCGCCTGTACGGGCATTTGCTGCAGACACTGATCATTAATTTTCCGATGTGAAAGTGATAGTTGCTATTCTCATGTTTTTCCTCTGTTGGTAAATCATAAGAAAATTGTAGAGAAAAATATTGAGCTTAAACAACGATATAAATCATACCGTGTTGATCCGGCCCGGTTCGGTAATTTCCGCATCCGGACAATTTAGGGCTTCTTCACCGGCGATGCCAATGGTCTGCGGGCCGGCCGGGGGTAGTTTTTGTTTCAGTTCAGTCAATAACATGGCCCCAAGAACCAGAGCCCCACCGGTTATTAACCTGATGGTTATTAATTCACCTGCGAAAAGGACGGCAAATAAACCGCCGAAGGCCGGTTCCATGGTGATGATTATAGCCGTACGGGATGGCGAAATTAGGGATTGCGCCCAAGTCTGGATAAAAAAAGCCGCAGCGGTGGCAAGTACGGCCGTTAACATAACCGCTCCCCAAGTGACTGCGTCCGGTGGAAGCGTCAATCCATCGGGGAGGGCAAATGCCAATGACAATATTGCCACAAAGCCTATTTGAACCACGGCGAGACTGTACACGTCATGTCGGCTCGACCATTCGCCTAATCCAACAATATGGAGCGCGAAGAACAAAGCACACAGTAAGGTTAAAATTTCGCCCATTCCTATAGACCAGCCGTTTAGACTGAGTAATGCCAGACCTGCGGTGGCCATGATTACCGCGATCCAGACGTTGCGGTTAATATGTCGGCGCAGCAGCAGGGCTGACAACAACGGAGTCAAAACCACAAACAAACCGGTAATAAACCCAGAAACGGCCGCCGAGGTATGTTGTAATCCGAATGTTTGGGTAATATATGCCAATCCGAGTACCAGCCCCAGTCCGACGGCCCTGGATAACCCCAGTTGGCTCAGTCCCCTGATACACTTTGGCTGTAAGATAAACAACACCAACGTGGCGATAGAAAAGCGTATGGCCAGAAAATCCATCACCGGCATGTGGGACACAGCTTCCTGAACCACTATAAAAGTAGAACCCCATACGGCTGCCACGCCGACCAGGGAAAAAGCTGCCAGGCGAGGGGATGTTCGCCAATTATTTAATAACGCCATTGGTCACCTTTGAATAGAAATGGCAAGCATTATATCAAAGATGCAGTTGTTTTGTTGTACACCGGACTTGAGGTTAACAATGATGTTGGTAGACTGACTAGTGACAAAGCTGGATTAGTCTTCGGTATCGTTAGCCGGAACCGAGAGCAGGTCCGTATCGGGTGGAATAATACCTTTTTGCAGACAGAACCGGATCAATTGCCCTCGGCCTTTTAGACCCAGCTTGCGCATCAGATTCGCCCGGTGGGCTTCCACCGTTCTGGGGCTGATAAAAAGCTTTTTGGCGATATCGGCACCGGTATGATCACGAACTACCAGGTGCAATATTTCCCGTTCCCGTGTTGATAATTGTTCGTAGGGTTCGTCGGTATTATCATTCTCATTTTCCCTGATATAGGATTCAATGGCTCGTTGGGATAATTCTGATGACAGCACATGCCGTCCGTTGGCTACTTCACGTACGGCGCTTACCAGCTCATCAACGGTGGATTCTTTGAGAAGATACCCTTTGGCACCGGCCCGTAAGGCTGCCTGAACGTGGGCGTCATTGCCGTACATTGATAATAAGATGACTCCGGTTCTGGAGGAGTTTTTAACGACTTGTCGGCAGACTTCTATCCCGGAGATGCCATTCAGCATCAGGTCGACGATTAATATATTCGGGTTTGTCTTGGTAACGGACTGAACGGTGTCCAGACCATCGTCTGATTCACCGATAACTTCAAAATCCGCTTCGGCGGACAGCAAAGCCTTAATGCCTCCACGCACGACAGCGTGGTCATCGGCTAAAAATATGGTTATGGTCATCAATCCCGCCTTTATGATGCCGTCAGGACTTCGGCAGTTTGGTGAATAATTAGCCAGGCAGATTATACTATTAAATAACCACTTTACCAAGACAATATATATAGAACTCTCAGAAAAATCAGTGTTTATTTTAGCAAGACTACGTAGTTTTACGGATGTTCAAGCGATATAAAATAGTGTTCAATTGACCCATAAATATTCAGTGATTTACTCAGACACCAAACCGAATAACTAAAGAAAATGGAGGCATGAGATGTATATGATAAAAAGTTGCCCTCGGTGCGAAAAAGGTGATTTGTTTGAAGACAGTGATGAATACGGTAGATACGCACAGTGCTTTCAATGTGGTCATATGGAATATCCGGGAACTGTTTTATCTCTGGAACAGGCCAAGGCCGAACAGCTTAACCGGCGAGGTCGGCGCTAAGCGCTAATACAAATAATATTGGACTAGGAGGTGAGGATCGACGCAACTTGATCGTCGGAAATTTCTCCGAAGTCCTCGTAGAATTGCCCGACGGCGTTAAATAACGGCGGGCAATTCCAGCAAATAACAACCCGGCAAATTCAGACATCAAAATCAATGTATGTTCCGGACCGACCGGTAAGGCAGCAGTTAATGACTCAGGACGTTCCTGAATTACTGCTTCCAAGGCTGATTTAAAGGTTTCTCCAGTAGCAATGCCGTCATCAGTTAAGATTACGGATCGCCCCGAGAGGGCGATTTTGGGTTTTACAGCTCGGAACAATCTACGGCGCCGTTCTATTTCCGTTCTTTGAAAAGCTATCTCGGCATCAATCGCTTTTTGGCTGATACCGATCGCTTTAATTATTTCCTCATGGAGAGAAATACTGCCGTTTTCAGCTAAGGCACCGAAGGCGAGTTCCGGTTGCTGCGGTGCCCGGAGTTTTCGGGATATTATGATATCCAGATCAGCCTGAAGCAGTTTGGCAATAGCTGCACCTACGATGACGCCACCACGTGGCACACCCAGCACCACCGGCCGATTGAGTTGCCTGCCGGTGAGTTCACCTGCTAGAAGCCGACCTGCTTCGGTACGGTTCTGATAGACGAACAATTTGCGATTGACGATTTGAACAGTCACTGTTTTAACTCCGCTGAAAATGATTCAACGGGAAACGGAAAATAATACTCGTGGAACCATCTTTTCAATTACTGAACAATTTCCTGAGTTTGGGTTCTATCACTGCCCGGCAATAAGGTTGGTCCGAATGCTCAAGGTAGTAACTCTGATGATATTTTTCAGCAGGGTAAAAGGTTTCCAGTTTGTGCAATTCCGTCACCACTGGTTTCGGAAAGGCTTTCTTGTTGTTCAAGTCCGAAATGGTTTTTTCTGCAACCGACTTCTGTGAATCGTCCGTATAAAATATAGCTGATCGATACTGACTACCGACATCTGCTCCCTGGCGGTTCAACGTGGTTGGGTCGTGAGCGGAGAAAAAGACGTTTAACAGCTCTTGGTAGCTGATAATTTGAGGGTCATATTCCACCCGGACGGCTTCAGCATGTCCCGTGTCTCCGGTGCAGACTGCTTCATAGTTGGGATTAGTCTTCACCCCGCCAGTATAACCTGAAGTTACCCTATTAACTCCTTTTAATCTCCTGAAGATCTCCTCCAGACACCAGAAACAGCCTCCGGCAAAAACCGCGATTCCCATTTGACTTCCTCCCATTCAAAATACATTATAATCCGCACTTAAAGTTCCTCCCAATTAGTACTGGCTAAATTACCCCCCTGCTTACGCTGTACTCTCTGCTATTATGGTATAATGGTCAAAACAATTACGGAGTTCTAAATGAGAATCGGCCCAACGGAAATAATAATAATCCTGGTAATAGTAATGCTTGTTTTTGGCATCGGTAAACTTCCTGAGCTGGGGAAATCACTCGGTGAGGGATTGCGATCCTTCAAAAAAGCCCAAGATGATATTACACAAGAAGTGGACACCATCAAATCGACTGTTGAAGGGAAAAAACCAACCGAGCCAGTGGCTACCGCCGAGACTGAACCGAAAAAGCCTAACCCGCAGGAATTACCTTCGGAAAATGACGAATAATATCTTTCAGCTGGATATTTTGCATCCCATAGGTCTAACAGCAAATAGTCCTGTAGTTCATTTACGCGGACGCAACTCAAATTGGAAGAATGCCTACCTCCCGGGTCGGGTTTCGGCCTCAATCGTGACTTTGACGGGTCAGGCAGGATTTTGTCACTTCCAAAACGGGCAAAGGTTATAGGATAGCAACCGTTTGAGGTTATACGCCGATGGATTCAATCAATTCGTTGGACATCTCAACTAAATAATTATTCATCCGTATTTTGGATTCACGTAATGGGGGAGAATTGGTAATTTTATACCAAGTATCTTCACCAAACCCACTTATAGCATAATATTGCAATATACTTTGGGTCCCGTCTTCATAGTTTATGGTGACATTTGCAATAGGTTTCTTGATGTCTTCGATCATCTGAGTCTCCCTTCTTTGAACTCGTTAATTAACACACTGTAAAGAGTTCCTAAAGTAATCCAAGGCGTTATCATTCTTCCAACTCAAGATTATCGAAATTTTGGGATGATATAGGAAGATTTTCAGGAGGCCATTTAATGTAAGTTGTGCGAACAGGGTAATTAATAGTAATGTTCTCTTTCCTAAAACGTTCGTGCAAACGTATAATCAATTCACTTTTAAGATAAAATGACGATAATCTATCATTGGCTTGTATCCAGACCCAAAACATTATATTAGAGTCTCCGAAATCATCAAAAACCACAAAAGGTTCAAATGTCTTGACGGAGTCATATCTTTCTTCAATCACTTCATTGGCCACTTCCAATGCTACTTTTCTGACATGGGCAAGGTCGCTGTCGTAACTTACTCCACAGTAAACCTTTACGGCCAATGCCGTATTTGGCATGTTGTAATTAATTACTTGGCTATTCGCCAGGATTGAATTGGGGATAATGATAATATTATTGGTAGCAGTCCTTATTCTTGTACTGCGCCATCCTACATCAGTGACATATCCGCGGGTATTTTCGTCTATCTCTATGAAATCATTTACACGGGCCACACGATCTGAGACAACCTGTACCCCGGCGAAAAAGTTACTAAGAGTAGGTTGTAAGGCCAGCGCAACAGCCAAACCGCCAATGCCAAGACTGGCAATCAAGGGGCTTATTGGAATACCAAGGTAGTCCAATAACAATAACAAACCGACCGCATATACCATGAGCTGAGCGATGCGCCTGAAGAACATCGCTATACCGTCATCAATTGGTTTTTTAGAGCGATCCTTCATTCTGGCTAATTGCCAGACAAGCAAGGATTCAAAAATTCTTGCTAATCCATAGGTAGCAATGATGATTATGGCTCCTATTTGAGCCAATTCAAGACCAGGCTTCCATGTTTGCAGTGATGTTACCGACAGTAAGGCCAGGATTATCCCCTCAACGATGATGAGGATTACGATTGGTTTGATGGTGCTGTCGATTGTTATAGAGAGATTGCTCGCTCCTTTTTTTACCAGCAGTTTTTGTTCTGCCAATTTGGCTGAATGATTTACAATCCAAGCCAAGAGACTGGTAGCTATCAATATGCCGGCGGCACTGACGATATTAAGTATTAGATTATCATCAAACATAACTGTACTCGATTGGTAAGATAGTAACATACTATTCTAACGATTGCCTAACAATGCGCACACGAACTTTGGGGTGATTTAAAAGCAACACTGTCTCTTTGCTACTCAATAATATTCCCGTTATTCCACTGAGCAGTTTGAGTTGGGAAAATGCCTATATCCCTATTTGATGCACAAGCAGGCACTGTCGGTTTACAATCGTAACAAATATGGGTAAAATGGCTTTGATTTTCGCGGGTGTAACTCAGTTGGTAGAGTACCTGCTTCCCAAGCAGGTTGTCGCGAGTTCGAGTCTCGTCACCCGCTCCAATTCACACTTCAAGTTTTCTCCAAGAATAATTTTCCGAAGACCTTATATTAGTTCAATTGTCAGATATGATTTCAAGATGGAAGGTTGAATTTATGAATAAAAGAGAAAGAATTCAAGCGGTAATAGCTGGCAAAGAAATTGACCGCGTACCGGTGGGTTTTTGGCGGCATTGGCCGGGAGATGACCAAAGGCCGGATACATTGGCGGCGGTGACCTTGGATTACCAGCGACGCTTTGATCTGGATTTTATCAAGTTTCCTGTTTCTTCAGTTTATTGTGTTGATGATTACGGTATTGAGCATGCCTATCAAGGCAACAGTAACGGTGACCGTGAATATTTATCGCGTATTATTTTTACACCAGAAGATTGGTTGAAAATTAAACCCCTTGATATCAATCAGGGGACATATGGTTGGCATCTGGAATCTTTGAAACAAGTTCTTGCGGAAAGAGACACTGATACCCCGGTAATTGTCACTATGTTTAACCCCATGGCGATGGCTGCCTATTTAGCCGGGGATGAATTGCTGCTGGCTCATATCAGGCAATATCCGGAAAAGGTAATGTTGGCGCTTAAGGCGCTAGCTGAAACTAGCGCCCGGTTTATCAATGCATGTATAAAACTGGGAGCCGACGGGGTATTTCTTTCTACCCGGTTTGCCAGTTATGAAATGGTCACAGAGCAAGAATACTTATCGTTCGGTCGCTCGGGAGACCTGAAGGTACTGCAGGCCGCTGCTGAAGGCTGGTTTAACGTACTACATCTGCATGGGCAGCACCCAATGATGAAATTACTGGCCGATTATCCGGTTCAAGCAATTAACTGGCATGATGTAACATCAGATATTGATTTGGCGGTTGCTTCAAGAATATTTCCAGGCGTTTTGATGGGAGGTGTTGAACAATCTCAGACTCTCCTGAACGGGACACCGGAAGCGGTTTCCGATCAATCATCAAGCGCTATTAGCCGCTTGGATGGCAGAAGGCTAATTCTAACCCCGGGTTGCACTTATTCACTCGGAGTTCCGGAATCTAATCTTTTAGCATTGAGGCATTCAGTCGATATTTGAATAAAGTCTGTAGATGATAAGAAGATTATTTGGCTTGGGCAGCCTGCCGGGCATAGCGCACTCCGGTAGGGCCGCCGCCGAAGATTAATAGTTCGACCGAGTCCATAATTTCCCCTTACCAGATATCATTGTGTCCCAATATAGGCCCGATAATTTTGAGACCAAAATTGTAATCGGTTAGATGATTTCTTCCAGACTGCGTCCAGTCAGGGCTGAATCCGGGGATTGGGTGAGAACATCTTCGGTTCTAACATATTCATCCTTCATTTTGAAAAAGAGCCAGCCGCGGGCGGTACGGATTAGGGCAAAAAGCCCTCGTAATTTTTGGCCTTGCAGAAAGACTTCAATCCGTCCGGCCCTGAAAGATTCGGACATTGACATTGGTTTATCTTTGGTGGACTGGATGTTTTGATATGTTCCAAAGTCCCAGACCATGACCGTCCCGCCGCCGTATTCCCCCTTTGGAATTGTACCCTCAAAATTTGCGTAAGCCATGGGGTGGTCTTCGGTCAGCACAGCCAGATGCTTAACCTGTGGATCAAGCGAAGGCCCTTTTGGGACAGCCCAACTTTTAAGAACTCCCTCAACTTCAAGACGAAAATCGTAATGCAGTCTTGAAGCGGAATGCTTTTGAACTACAAACTTAGGATTGTCCGCAGACCCTTCGACCACCGGCGGCGGTTCGGTAGTGCGTTTAAAATCCCGTTTTGACCGGTATTGATTGAGTTTGCCTTCATCACTCATAATAATAACTCCTGCAAATTATTATTGGTCAGTATATCCCTTGTGTCAATGGAAGACGGTTTGGGGCAATGATATACTTGCAACATGATTGAACTTAATCAAAGCAATGTTGAACGTGCATTGGAAGGGCATCCCTGGATTAAACATATATTGACTTATGATTGTGTTGGCTCAACGATGAATACTGCTAGAGAATTGGCTGCGGTGGGGTCGCCTGAAGCTACCATCGTTGTTGCGGCCCGTCAGACCCAGGGGCGTGGTCGCCTTAAAAGACACTGGTTGTCTCCAGAAGGGTCGCTTTCAATCTCCATACTGCTTTATCCCCCGGATGAAAAGCTAAAATTGATGACTATGATGGCCGGTTTGGCTCTTGCCCATGCTGTTACAGCGACGGTTTCCCTGAAGGCCGACATAAAATGGCCTAACGATCTGCTGATCAGGGGAAAGAAAGTTGCAGGCATTCTGGTGGAAAGCGGTTTTGTCGTTGACAAGAGATTTGCTGTCATCGGTTTCGGGATTAACGTTAATCTGGATACGGCTAACTTTGACGAAATAGCCAATGTCGCTACCAGTTTGTCACGGGAGGCGTGTTCCGAGATCGATCCAACATGCTTGCTGCGGGAAATCGTTACGGCGATGGAAGGTCTGTATACCGAATTTGATTCCCCCAGTATATATTCCGCATGGCGCGAACGTTTGATTACGCTGGGTTGCCGTGTCCGGGCGGACACCGGAGTGGGGATTGTTGACGGTATTGCCGAAGATGTCGCGAGAGATGGAACCCTTATCATCCGCTCGGATGACAGCCGCAGACACAACATCATAGCCGGAGATGTCATGCTGCGGCACGTCAACTGAATACTTGAAGGCTATTCTTTTGTAGGTTTGTCCATGTGCTTCATAAACATGCTGATCAGGTCAATCGGCACCGGAAATATCAGTGTGGAGTTTCGCTCTGAAGCAATCTCCGTGAGGGTCTGAAGATAACGCAGCTGCAGAGTAACCGGTTCCTTGGCTATTACTGCGCCTGCTTCGGAAAGCTTAGCAGCAGCTTGGAATTCACCTTCAGCATGGATGATCTTAGCCCGGCGTTCTCGCTCGGCTTCGGCCTGGGCGGCCATTGAGCGGCGCATCGTTTCAGGCAACTCAACTTCCTTGATTTCAACCGTGCTGACCTTGATTCCCCAGGGATCAGTGTGCTTATCAATAATATCCTGAACAATGTCATTCAACTTATCCCGTTTTGCCAATAATTCGTCAAGCTCGGATTGGCCAAGTACATTTCGCAGTGTAGTCTGGGCTATTTGTGAAGTAGCCCGGATGTGGTCCACGACTTTGACCACCGAAGACTGAGGATCAACTACTCGAAAGTAAATGACCGCGTTTACTCTAACCGTCACATTGTCTTTGGTAATAACTTCCTGAGAGGGCACATCCATGGTAACAACACGGAGGTCGACTTTTACCATACGGTCAACAAAAGGTATGAGTAGAAACAGGCCAGGCCCTTTGGCTCCTATTAAACGTCCCAACCGGAAAATCACACCTCGTTCGTATTCACTCACAACTCTGACGCTCATTGCCATCAATACAATTAAGAAAAGGAAAACGATAAACCAGGGCACCAATGCGTTGATTGTCGCTTCGTCCATTTTAGACCTCCGTGTAATTTCTATTTTTTAACAAGCAGGGTTAAACCGTCCACACCAGTGATGGTAACGGTCTCACCGGGATCTGCAGTGCCTTCAGGTAAGACCGCACTCCAGATTTCACCTTCTATAAATACTGTTCCGGATGGTTTCAGTGATGAACGCACTACGGCTCTAAGTCCTATCAATTCTTCACTGCCCGTAGCTATTTTTTGCCGATGAGCCACAGCGACACGACGGGTGATTAGTATCGTTGCTGTTAGCGACAGAATAAGTATCAGCGCCAGCAGCATGACGGTCACCCAGGGGGCCACCGCAAATTCAAACACTAGGATACCACCCAGTATCAGGGCTATCAATCCGGCGGCGGCAAAAAGTACATATCCGGAGGTAAACACTTCAGCGGCAAATAAACCTATTGCAATAGCAACCAGTAAAATTCCGGCAATATTCATCTCAGCCACTCACTTTATAAATTCAGCCTGACGCAGTAGATTATACCATCCCAAGCAACGACTGCTAATACACACATAGTATTAGTCCTTAAGTCATAGTGGATTTGACAGGTATTATGGCGTATGTTAATCTTACCGCGCTATGGTATTGATTGGCAGGCACAGCTACGAATTCGCCTTTACCAAGCGCACCAAAGTGCGCTTGGGCGGGTCGAATACTGACTGAAAATACTTAGAAGGCGAATTTAAGACCACCTCCCAAGCGGGGGTGGTTTTTGTTTATGGGGGTATGTAAAACCAGGTGGAACCGCAGACCGTCCCTGGACTTATAAAAAGAAATTCCGAGCGCTGGCCGGATAAAACCGCCATGTGCTACAAGGATTTTGGCGTTTGGCATAGGTACACATGGAGCGAATACTTCCAAAAAGTAAAATATTTTTCTCTTGGTCTAATCGCCTTAGGCTTAAACCGTGGAGATGTGGTTGCTCTTATTGGTGACAATGAACCAGAATGGTTCTGGGGTGAGTTTGCTGCCCAAGCTGCAGGGGCTATCCCAACCGGTGTTTATGTTGATGCCGTACCTGACGAAGTAAAATTTGTCGTGAATCATTCCGGAGCCTCCTTTGCCGTGGTTAATGATCAGGAGCAGGCCGATAAATTCTTAGAGATTCACAGCGAGGCGCCTCAGCTTAAGAAAGTCATCTATTGGGACCCCAAAGGCCTCAAAAATTATGATGATCCATTGCTAATCAGTTTTCCGGAAGTGGTTGATCTGGGCAAGGCGTATGATCGCGAAAATCCCGGTCGGTTTGAAGAGCAAATCGGGCGTATTGAACCTACCGACACTGCCTTTATTTATTACACGTCCGGTACAACCGGGCAACAAAAGGCTGCTATTCTAACTCACCGGGCGCTTATTTCTACCGCTGCCGGTTTCGTCACTCGTTATCCGCTGGATGACAAGAGTGATCTTATTTCTAACTTCCCGGCTGCCTGGGTTGGGGACAGTTTTTTTGCAACCATCCCGCATCTAATTTCCGGAGCCAGATTGAATTTCCCAGAGGAACCGGAAACTATCGCCGGTGACACGCGGGAAATAGGCCCCCATTTCGTTATATACGGTCCTCGCCAATGGGAAGGTGTTGTTTCTGACATTCAGGTCAAAATGATGGATGCTCACCCATTCAAAAGATTTGCCTATCGCACATTTCTACCAGTTGGCTATCGTCTTGCCGAAGCCCGGTTGTCTGGGAAAGAACCTGGCCCAATGTGGAAGGTGCTGGGGAAAATTTCTGACGGATTGATGTTTCGGCCGCTTAAAGACCGCTTGGGATTGTCACGGGTCAGATGTGCCGTCACCGGATCCTCAGTATTGGCGCTGGACACTTTCAAGTTGATCCATGCTATCGGGATAGAACTGCGTCAGAATTATGCCAGCACTGAAGCCGGATTTATTTCCTCCCATTCCGGTGGCGAAATAGCTTTTGAAAGCGTTGGCAGACCCGCTCTTAATACTGAAGTTCGCCTGACTGCTGAAGGGGAACTCTTTGTCCGCTCTGATTGTATGTTCTCCGGTTATTACAGAGATGAAGCCAAAACGGTTGAAAGCTTTGCTCCTGGCGGATGGTTCCGCACCGGGGATGCCGTAAATATCAATCCAGAAGGCCATATCATTTTCCTTGACCGTTTGAAAGACATGGGAGAACTCCGCAGTGGGGTGAAATTCGCCCCTCAATATATTGAGGGGCGCCTTCGTTTTTCACCTTACATAAAAGACGCCATGGTGCTGGGAGACAAAGAAAAAGATTTCGTTTCGGCAATCATAAATATTGATTTTTCAATGGTCAGCAAATGGGCTCAGAACAATCATATCAACTTTACGACCTACGTTGATCTTTCTCAAAAAAAGGAAGTGGCCGAGCTCGTTGCCAAAGATATCAACAGGGTCAACGGCTTTTTGCCTGAGCATTCCAGGGTCAGGAAGTTTGTTATATTACATAAAGAATTCGATCCGGATGAGGCAGAACTTACTCGGACCCGCAAGCTGCGTCGGGGAGCCATGTATGAACGCTATAAGGAACTGATAGAGGCAATGTATGGGGAGCATTACGAGGTTAAGGTTGAAGCGCCGGTAACCTATCGGGACGGCCGAAAGGGCGTGGTAACGACATCAATCAAGGTGAGGGAGCTTTAGTATGGCCGACCTGATGCAATTTGTATTGACTGGTATTACTGTCGGTTTGGTTTATTCTTTAATTGCACTAGGTTTTACTTTTATCTGGAAATCCTCCAGTGTAGCCAATCTGGCTCTGGGTCAGATGGTTTTATTGTTCTCTTGGATCGCCTACGGCACTATGCATCAAGCCGGCATGCCATTTTGGCTGGGACTTCCCGTAACTATTGCTGCCGCTGCACTCATGGGATGGATTTTGGAAAGAGTTGTGTTGCGTCCTCTTATCGGCCAGCCGATTCTGTCTCTGATTACCGTGACACTAGGTGTTGCTTTTATTTTTGAAGGTCTTGTTTCCATGTTCTGGCCTATATCCACTGCAGCTATGCCGAAATTTATTCCGGATGAAGCGGTACAGGTATTCGGTGCTGTTGTATCGCAGGAATATTTGTGGGCCGCCGGGATTGCCTTGGTGCTTTTTATCCTTGTCAGTATCTTCTTTCGTTATCATAAAATGGGAGTCGCCATGCGTGCTACTGCCGATGATCAGATGGCGGTGTGGGCCTGCGGCATTCCCGTAACTAAAATATTCTCGGTTTCCTGGATGTTCGCCGGCGCGTTGGCAGCTATAGGTGGTGTGTTGATGTCAAGCATTGGCGGTATCACCCATGGTCTTGTTGAAACCGGACTGAAGTCTTTTTCCGTTGTGATTCTCGGCGGCCTTGATTCTTTCCTTGGGGCTATGATAGCCGGTCCGATAATTGGGTTGGCCGAAAACCTGGGAGGTGGGTATTTAACTCAATATACCTGGCCGGGAATTAAGGACGTTATTCCTTTTATCATTATTATCATAGTCTTATTTATCAAACCTTACGGCTTGTTTGGTCAGGTAAGGATTGAAAGGATATAACCTTTGGAAATTGCATATTCAATTGATAATACCAATGGAGCAGCCTTATGAGCGCTGGTCTGCCTTGCGGTACGCGTAATTTCAGTTACGCTAGAGACATGGCTATTTTTCGTACCAAGACCCATTGGGCGTTGCTGATTATTGGCTTGCTGGTTTTGTTTACCGCTCCAATGTATCTATCGATATATTGGCTGGGTGTAGTCAACCTTATTGGAATTACCATAGTGGCGGCAACCGGATTGAATATTTTGACCGGTTACTGTGGGCAACTCTCGGTGGGTCACGCTGGGTTTATAGCCGTCGGGGCTTTTACGTCAGCGGTAATGACGGCTAAATTGGATTTACCGTTTTTAATCGCCTTGCCTGCTGCCGGGATCACAGCCGGTTTGATCGGGGTTATTTTCGGCGTGGCTTCGCTAAGAGTTAAGGGTTTTTATTTAGCTATCGCCACTATCGCGGCGCAGATAATCATTTTATGGGTCATTAGTCATCTTGAGATTACTGGCGGCTTTGCAGGACTCAGTGTGCCGCGCGCTGAAATATTCGGCATTACTTTCCGATCCCAGGCCAGCCTGTTTTTCCTGATTTTTACAGTTACCGTGATTGTCATCTTTTATGCAAAAAATTTGGCTAGAACACGACTAGGACGAGCTTTCGTTGCGGTTCGGGATAATGATCTGGCTGCCGAGGTTATGGGGATCAATCTCTTTCGGTACAAGCTAATTGCCTTTTTTATCGGATGTTTCCTGGCGGGTATCGCCGGGTCACTGACTGCTCACTGGATAGGGTTTGTCAGCACCGAACACTTTTCCATCACCGAATCAATCCTGTACGTCGGTATGATTATTATCGGTGGTGCTGGTACTACCCTGGGGCCTATCTTAGGGGTTGTTGCGATTCGTCTGCTTCAGCAGGGAGTTACCATGGTGTCGCCGGCACTCGAATCAGCATTACCGGATGCGCCTTCCGGATTTACCGCAGGCCTGGCGCCGCTGGTTTTCGGTCTGGTAATCGTGGTTTTTCTGGTACTTGAACCCAGAGGCTTGGCTCACCGCTGGCAGCTTTTTAAAGCCTCCTATCGGCTGTGGCCGTTTTCTCATTGATGGCAGGAGGTTAAAATTATGTGAGTTACTCAAATTTGAAGGCACAGACATAAAATAGCGAAAGGGGATTTTGTATGATTAGCAAGAACTGGTTAGCAAAATTATCAGTAATCACTCTTACCTTGATTTTGGTTGGCCTCCCTGTACTTGCCGCCGGTTGCGGTAACGGTAATGATGACCCTGACCCGACTGAAACGGTCAAGCAACCGCTGAAAGTCGGAATAATGTATCCACAGACGGGCGTAGCGGCTTCTAAGGGGCAGCCGATGGCTGCTGGCGTATTAGACGCCATAAAGTATGTCAACGAAGAACTAGATGGTGTTATGGGTCACCAGATTCAGGTGGTTGGGCGTGACAACGGGTATGAAGCAGCGAGAGCAACGACCATTATTAACGAGTTTATTTCGCAGAACGTTCTTATGTTCACTACCCAGGCTTCAGCCATGATGACTCCGGTGATGGGTATCGCCAATGAAGCCGGATTGCCCGGTTTTACTGTGTTCAGTGCTCCAAACATTACGCAACCAGCTCAACATATTTATGCCCAGATGCCGGATTACGGTGATGGTTGGGCTATCTTTGCCAAGTATTACATGGATAACGTTTGGCAAGGTACTGGAAAGCCAAAAATGGCTCTTATGTTACTCAATAACCCAACCGGGTCGGGAGCCAAAGACGCCGCAGACAAATTAGCTGACAGTCTGGGTATAGAGATTGTAGATATCTCAACTCATACTGGTACCACCTCAGATGAAACTACTGCTTTGACCACTATCGCGGCTAAAAATCCTGACGTAATTTTTATCTCCAGCACGCCTGCACCTACTTCTGTAATAATCAAAAACATTCGGACCCTGCAGACTAATCAAGCCAATCCAAGGCTGACTGGAATCACCATAGGCTGTGGGCACGCCAGTTATACCAGTGATATGGTTGCCTTGGCCGGAGCATCGAATGCTAATGGTGTAATGGGGGTCTTCCCGACCGTCGGATGGGGTGATGATGTTGTTGGTATGGCCAAGATGACCGAATACGTTAACCAGTATCATCCGGCCTTCAAAGACAATATGGACTATATTACCGCTTGGGCGGAAGGTTTGTTAATTGCAAAAATATTGGAGACTGCTATTCAAAATACCCCCGGTGGTGCTGATAATTTGACCCCGGAAAATGTTGAAAAATACGGTATTCAAATGTTGTCGAACTACGATGTGTCCGGGCTTCACGGTCCGGTAAGCTATACACCCGGCGACAATCGTTTGAGTAAAGCAATGCGGGTTTTTGAAGTCGTCGGTGGTATTATCACACCTAAAACAGACTGGATTAATGCCCTTTATATAGACTACGGATTCAGTTAGAAAATACAGCAGGCAGGGGGATATTAATATCCCCCTGCCTGATCGAATGGGTTGGAATTATCGGACATCATGCTTAAACTGAACAATATTGAAGTCGCCTACTTGAATGTCATCCGGGTTCTCCACGGTGTGTCATTGTCGGTACCGGATGGACAGATCGTCACTTTGCTCGGGGCTAACGGCGCCGGCAAGACAACGACCCTTAAGGCAATTTCCGGTTTGCTTCATATTGAAGAAGGTGAAGTCACTGATGGTAACATTGAGTGGGACGGTCAAAGAATTGACAAAAAAAATCCGGAATATATCGGTCGTCTTGGTTTGGTGCAGGCACTGGAGGGTCGGCGCGTTTTTGAACACCTGAGTGCCGAGGAGAACCTGATGGTCGGTGCCTTCAACCGGAAGGATCGCCAGGCGGTTAAGGATGACTTGGAGATGGTTTACAATTACTTTTCCCGTCTGAAGAACCTGCGCAATAACACCGCTGGCTATTTATCCGGCGGTGAACAACAGATGGTAGTTATCGGTCGGGCCATGATGGCACGGCCAAAATTGATGATGTTAGATGAACCCTCGCTCGGACTAGCGCCAATGATGGTGGACGAGATTTACTCTATCATCAAACGTTTTAACGAAGAACAGCAGACCTCGGTATTGCTGGTGGAGCAGAATGTGCGCATAGCCCTGTCCATCGCTCACTACGGCTATGTAATGGAGAGCGGTCGGGTAGTGCTGGACGGTACGGCTGATTTCCTGCAGAACAATGAAGACGTCAAAGAGTTCTATATGGGACTCTCGGCAGTAGGGCAAAAGAAGAGCTATCGGGACGTCAAGCATTACAAACGACGTAAGCGCTGGTTATAAAAACCGCGATAAATTGCAGCAAGGTATTTTATGAAACAACATTACGATAAACTGGAATCAATGAAGCCCGAAGACCGGATTGAATATCTGGATAACCGGCTAAAAAAGGCCATAGCCCGGGCTTACCGCGGTGCTCCGGCAGCCCGTAAAATTATGAAATCTGCTGGAGTTAAGCCATCGGCGATTAATTGCGTTGCTGATCTGGAAAAACTGCCCATCACCCGTAAGCCAGATTTAATAGATGCTCAGCAGAACGCTCTGCCTTACGGTGGTTATTACATCGGCAAACCGGAGGGTATTGAGCGCATTTTTGTTTCGCCTGGCCCGGTATATGAGCCGCTTCATTCAACTAAAATTGAATGGTTCACCCGGTCTTTTTGGGCAGCCGGTTTTCGCAAGAGGGACATAGTAATCAATACCTTTACCTATCACCTGTCGCCGGCAGGCACATTGTTCGGCGAGGCGCTCCGGCATTGCGGTGCTACGGTTGTCGTTGCTGGCGCCGGCAATACCGACGTTCATATCAGGACGATGAAGGAACTCAGGTGCAACGGTTTTGTCGGCACGCCGAGTTATCTGATGACTTTAATAAAAAAAGTTGAGGAAACGGGGAATTTTAAAAAAGACCTAAATTTAAAAAAAGCCTGGTTTACCGGTGAAATGTTGTCGCCGTCAATTCGTCGGATACTTGAAAATGACTACGGTATTGATACCTACCAAGCCTACGCGGTCACTGAACCGGGTGGTGCGCTGGCCTATGAGTGTGAGGCGAAATCAGGTTTGCACCTGATGGATGATTATATTATTGAGATTGCTGACCCGGCTACCGGGAAGCAACTGGCGGCCGGAGAGGTCGGTGAGGTTGTGGTGACACCATTACACAATCCCCATTGGGGTTTGCTGCGTTTCGGCACCGGAGACCTGTCTAAGCTGATTGTGGATAAATGTCCCTGCGGTCGGACTGCCCCCAAACTGGTAGGTTTGTTGGGACGGAGTGGCGAAGCGGTCAAGGTGCGCGGTATGTTTGTCGTGCCCAAGCAGGTACAGGAAATGCTAGCCTCTTTTAAAGAAGCCGGTCGTTTTCAACTGGTTGTTCGCCGCGATGGAAACCGGGATCACCTGACATTGCGGCTTGAGATGAGCGGTCATGACAAAATCACTACTTTAAAACAACCTATCGCTCAAGCATTTCACAACACCTGCGTGGTGAAACTGGATGAATTGGAACTGCTGACACCGGGTAATATATCTGAAGACGCCAAATCGGTTATAGATGAACGGAAATGGGATTAGGATGACAGACACAGCCGTTAAACCTGAAAACTCGGTTAAAGTCAGTATGCGTAATATTACTCTGTCTTTTGGCGGTATTACCGCTTTGAAAGATGTATCTGTAGATATTCGTGAAGGTGAAATATTGGCGATCATCGGACCTAACGGCGCCGGTAAAACCTGCCTTTTGAATTGCCTCAATGGCTTTTATAAGCCCCAAAAAGGGGAGATTATCTTTGAAGGCAAAGATATTAAGGGTATCCGACCGGATAAGGCCGCCAAAAAAGGTTTGGCGCGCACCTTCCAGAATATTGAGCTGTTTTCCGGGTTGACCACATTAGAGAATGCCATGGCTGCGCGCCATGTCTTTATGAAGCAGAATCTGCTGACCGGAGGTCTGTACTTCGGTCCGGCCCACAATGAAGAAATTCGTCACCGTCGGGTTGTTGAAGACATAATTGACTTTCTGGAGATTGAAGCGGTACGTCACCATGTGGTGGCTTCATTGCCATACGGTATGCGAAAACGCATCGAATTTGCCCGCGCCTTGGCGCTGGAGCCTAAGGTGCTGCTCTTGGATGAACCAATGGCCGGAATGAACAGTGAGGAAAAAGAAGATATCGCCAGGTTTATTGTGGATATCTTTGAGGGACAGGGTGAATGCTATCCGGATACTCCGGTTCTCCGTGATGGAGTACGCACCATCGTCCTGATAGAGCATGACATGGGTGTGGTTATGGACCTGGCTGACCGTATCGTGGTTTTAGATTTCGGTCGGAAAATTGCTGAAGGCACTCCGGAAGAAATCCGCAACAATCCACAAGTTATTTCAGCCTATCTGGGTCAAAGTGCCAAGCAATAACTAAGCAGAATCTTCTTCGGCCAAAATCCGGTCGCGGTAGTTGGTGATCCGCCGGCACATCGGGCCCTCGCATTTAGGCCCGAACC
The DNA here is from genome assembly GCA_050864255.1 of Dehalogenimonas sp. GTDB lineage: Bacteria > Chloroflexota > Dehalococcoidia > Dehalococcoidales > Dehalococcoidaceae > Dehalogenimonas. The sequence continues at coordinate 518,053 of JBOWAX010000001.1, read as the reverse complement.
CCAGTTTTTTGGCCTTTTTCTCCATGTCGGCGAGCGTTTTTTTGTCCGGCGAGCCATACTTGTCATAACTGGCGCATTTAGCCGTACCGTCTGGATTTACCATGATGGTAATTTCATCGTCCACGGCTTCACATTTAATAGTGGTAGCGGTCAGTTGCCAACTCGGTTTATTCATCGCGCGTATTATATCATATCTTTTTAGCCGACATACTGACTTTTGGGGATTTATTGCGTTATAAGAGGTGTAAGTAATTTCACCGGAGCAATCAAATGGAACAGCAGCAGTATTACACACAAGAGGACGTATCATTCAGTATCGCCGCCACGGTTGATGAACGGGAACAGGGTGGGTCAATGCTCATCTGTGCGGTTCTCATATTCGGTTTAGCCGCTGGCGGCCTGGCCATTGGATATGTTACTCCATTTGTCCAGTGGCTGGTCACTGGAATTCTCGGCCTAATTGGTACGCTGTTTAGCATATCGGGTATCATTAAGGTACTATCCAGGCGGTAAAATAAAGTTTTAAGTCATGCCGGGCTTGTGTCGTAGTTGATTTGTGTGCCTTCTGGATACCGGGTATATCGGAAAGTTTTCGCTGGTTGGGGATTAGGTCCTTGGGCAATGGAATTAACTAGAGCGGTATCCCGGTCCCTGTTGCCTGTGCAATGATTGTCCCCTCGTTGTTCTCGACGCTTATCTCAGCCATTGTTGCCCGCTTGCCGGCCTTGACCACTCGGCATTCGGCCGTTAATTCCACACCCGGATAGGCCGGGTTAAGAAAATGAGTATTGAATTGGGCTGCCACTGTAGGGTAATGCAAGGTATTAACCGCATACCCGAAAGCCGAATCGGCCAGGGTCACAATAATCCCTCCGTGGATACTGCCCACAAAGTTTATAAATTCAGGCTTGAGTTTTAAGCTGACTTTGGCGTATCCGTCGCTCAACTCGACCAAATTGATACCCAGTAACTGCCACGCGGGTTCAGTTATACTGCCCTGGCGCAGTTTTTCAATGTTTTCCTGGCTCAAGGTTTGATGCCTTCGTTAAGTATGTGGTAAATAGCTTCCATATCCACCGATTTTCTCACCAGGGCGGCCAGGGCATCATAGTGCTTCTCTTTGTCCAGCGGCGCGTCATAGACGCGTTCAGGTAATCCTTTGCGTCGCCGCAGGTTATTCATTAAGCCGCGCCGGAAGCCGTGGCTTTGGAAGATTCCGTGAATATAACTGCCGAAAACCGTGCCAGCCTCGTTGATGCTGCCGTCGGGATAATCCGCGCCGCCGTCCTGTGTTTCGGTTATGTGGAACGGATGGTCAGGGCTGTTCGTCCTTCCCATGTGGATTTCATATCCGCCGATACATTCTCCCTTGAGTCCCGCCAGAAGTCCGCGGTCCTCGGTTATCACACCCTTTACCTGGGTAGTCGCCTTGGTGGCAGCAAAAGTAGTTTCTGCGTTAATCAGCCCCAACCCCTCTACGGTATCCTGCTCTGATTCCACATGCTCCGGGTCATGTATCAGCTTGCCCAGCATCTGGTAACCGCCGCAGGCGCCGAATACCGGCGTGCCAGCTTTAGCTCGTTTGATAACGGCGTCCGCAACCCCGGACTGACGAATCGCCAGCAAGTCCGGTACCGTGGTCTTGGATCCGGGAATAATAATCAAGTCTGGGTTGCCCAATTCATCCGGCCGGGTAATGTAACGGATATTAGCCCCGTCTTCTTCCAAAGCATCAAAGTCATCGTAATTGGAAATACGCGGGATGCGAATAATGGCGATATCCAAATCGGACTCGGAATCCATATTTTGCCGTTCATCTAGGTACACGGAATCTTCCTGAGCCAGCAGGATGTCCCGGAAATAGGGCACAACGCCCAGCACCGGTCGGCCGGTTTTGTCTTCCAGGTAATCATTGGCGTCTTTAATCAGTGTGACGTCACCGCGGAATTTATTGATCAGGAAACCTTTAACCAGCTTGCGTTCTTCTTCATCCAGTATTTCCAGCGTACCTACGAATGAAGCGTACACGCCGCCGCGGTCGATATCTCCGGCTAAAAGCACCGGTGAATTGGCCAGTTTGGCCATGCGCATATTGGCAATCTCACGGGATTTCAGGTTGATTTCCGCCGGTGAACCGGCGCCTTCAATAACAATGATATCGTAGCGTTCTTTGAGGTAATCCAGAGATTCCTTCACTTTACCCAGCAGGAATTTGGTATGCTGATAGTAGTCGGCGGCGGACGTATTGTTGTACACCTTGCCGTGCAGGATTATCTGAGAGCGGGAATTGGCCTCCGGCTTCAACAGCACTGGGTTCATATGGATACTGGGGGCAATTCCGGCGGCTTCCGCCTGCATCGCTTGAGCCCGGCCTATTTCGCCTCCTTCAGGCGTCACAAAGGCGTTCAGCGCCATGTTTTGGGACTTGAAAGGCGCTACCTTGTATCCATCCTGCTTGAAAATGCGGCAAAAAGCTGCCACCAGCACGCTTTTACCCACATTGGAAGATGTTCCCTGGATCATGATTACTTTTGTTTCAGACATAGAGGCTATTATAACAATTCCTTTTCAAGTGGTACAGGTTTAGTTGATTCGGCCCAATTATTCTTGAAAAACCTCTCTGGTGAGGCTAAACTTGGTTTATGACTGAAAAACCCGCTGATATCAATGAAACCATCAAACGGCTTATGAAAGCTTACCCGCAGACCCATATCGCCCTAAACTTTTCCAGCCCACTGGAACTGCTGGCTGCCGTTATTTTGTCCGCCCAAACCACCGATGCAGCCATCAACTCCGTCACCCCGGCCTTATTCGCCAAGTACAAAACCCCCCAAGACTATGCCGATGCCGATACCACGGAAATGGAAACCATCATCAGGCGCTCCGGTTTCTACCACAATAAGGCCAAAAATCTCATTGGAATGGGGCGGACGCTGGTGGAAAAATTCGGCGGGCAGGTGCCGCAGACGATGGCAGAACTGGTTCAGATTCCCGGTGCAGCGCGTAAGACGGCAAATATTGTATTGTGGAATGCCTTCGGCAAGATTGAAGGAATTGCGGTGGATACTCATGTCGTTCGTCTTTCACAGAGGCTGGGTTTCACCCGGCAGAAAGACCCTGTCAAGATTGAACAAGACTTGATGAAACTGGTACCGCATAATATTTGGGGTAGATTTCCCCATTTGATTCAGGACCACGGCCGTGCCATATGTTTCGCTCGCAAGCCCAAATGCGCTGAATGTTTACTTAACGACATTTGCCCCTCGGCGTTTGAGGTATGAAGATTAAACGCTGGATAAACGCCTAAATGAGGATGTGGATGGTCCGTCCGGCGTTGATGTGTAACCGGCATTTACTGGGTGAACATGTTGAATTACATATGCTGGTTTCAACCATCAATTCTGGCAAATCAATCAGGGGTTATCTGGAAGGGCTGGTTGACCCTGGTCTAATCCAAAGCCGACATGACGATATAGTGTCTGAGATGCGGCTGAGGAACATGAATCACCATTCACCTATCGCTGCCGTAACGATTCCATGCCCGCAAGCCAAAGCGATAATTGAAGCAGATAATATCAAAGAATTGGCGCGGCGTTGTCAGGCCTGTGCGGTTTTAACCGCTGATATTAACGCTCCAGACTGAAAAGCCGCTGTGTATTCTCTGTCGTAGCCTCGGCCAGTTCCTCAACCGTTACCCCCCGGATTTCCGCCAGTGCCTGTGCCGTCTCAACCAGATATGCCGGTTCATTACGCTGACCCCGGCGGGCTTGCGGCGGCAGAAAGGGGCAATCGGTTTCCAGCAGCAACCGGTTCAAAGCAATATGACGATAAACGTCGTGGTGCTTTCGGGCTGAAGGGTAGCTGATATAACCACCCAAAGCGATGTAAAAACCGGCCGCAAGGTATTTATTGGCCGTCTGTATGTCGCTGTTGAAACAGTGGATGACCCCTTTGGGATGATTCGGATTCGCCTCAGCCCATTCCAATAGTATCGGCATTATCGCTTTATCCGCTTCACGGCTGTGGATGATTACCGGCAGGTTGGTCCTGACCGCCAGATTTATATGAAAATCCAGTGATTTCCGTTGTTCAGCCTCTGAAAACGGCTTATGATAAAAATCCAGACCGGTTTCACCCACGGCCACTACTTTACCGTTGCCGGCCAGTTTGGCCACCTCCGCCAGATTTTCCTCGGTTGCCGTTTTACTGTCGCAGGGGTGAATACCCACCGCGGCGTAGATGTTGGTGTGCGCCATGGCCAGTTGCACCGCTGCCCGGCTGGATTCCAGATCAATACCAACGGTGATAATCTTTTCCACACCGGCATCCGCCGCCCTCGCCCGCACAGCGTCAAGGTCAGCGGCAAACTCCGCAAGATCCAGGTGGGCGTGAGAATCGATTAGTTTCATGGTAATAATTATGACGGAACACCGGTGACTAGTTCAATAAACTGATAACTGTAGACTGACTACTGAAAACTGACCTATCCCCCAAACACCCCCGCCGCCGTCTCGGCCAGCTTCATTGCCAGTGCCGGCAGAATGCCGAAGAGCAGAATGCCGAAGGAAGACACCGCCAGCGCCGTTTTCAGCGCTCCGGAAGCCGTCACCCCGGTCTCCTGAGCCGGTTCTCTCATCCAAAGCACCTTGATTACGCCAAAGTAATAGTAAGCGGAAATGACGGTATTGACCGCGGCCAGCACCACCAGCCACAGCAAATCGGCCTGCACACCAGCGGCAAAGATATAAAACTTCGCCAGGAAGCCGGCCGTTGGCGGAAAGCCGATAAGTGACAGCAGCGCCAGCGTCAGCATGCCGGCCATGAACGGTGAAGTGCGGATGAGACCGGCATAGTCGGCAAAGTTGTCGCTTTTAAGCTTATTGGAAATGGCGATAACGGTAATAAAGGCTGCTAGGTCGCTCACCGCAAAGGCAATGAGGTAAAAGATAATACTACCGATGGCCACGGAGGACAGGTCAGGAGCATTACCCAGTGCCGCCAGCCCCACCAGAATATAACCGGCATGAGCCACGGTGGAGAAAGCCAGCAGTCGTTTGATATTTTTCTGCGGTATGGCCATCAGGTTGCCCAGCGTCATGCCGATAGCCGCCAGTGCCGCCACTACCGGCGCCCATTGCTGTGCCAACGCCCCTGGATCCAGAAAGGCTGTGCCCAGAATCCGCAGAATGATAGCGAACCCCGCCGCCTTGGAGGCGATGGAGAGATACATGGTAATCGGTGTCGGCGCGCCTTCATAAACATCCGGCACCCAGAACTGGAAGGGTACTGCGGCAATCTTGAAACCCAGACCGGCAATGATCAAAATTAAGCCCATCAACAGCCCAGGCGCGTCCAGAATGGCGCCCGGTGCCATGGACTGGAGAGAGGCGGCGATTTCGGCCAGCCCCGTAGTGCCGGTAAAACCGAAGACCAGGGCCATACCGTACACCAGCACCGCTGAAGCCGTCCCGGATAGCAAGACATATTTCAGCGCTGACTCGGTGGATTTCTTGTCTTTCTGAATGCCTACTAATACATAGAAGGCAACAGCGGTAATCTCCAGCGCCAGATAAAGGGTAATTAGATTGGTAGCCCCGGCCATCAGCATCATGCCCACCGCGGCCAGCAGCACCAACGCGTGGTATTCGCCCCGGAACCGTTTGAATTTATGTGTCCAGTCCACCGAAGCCATAATGACCAAACAGGCCATTACCGGGAAGAATATCTTAAAGAATGAAGCAAAGACGTCATGGGAAATCATGCCGCCGAACAGACTTAGTGAGGCCTCCGGCCAGCCGATAACAGCGGCTATAAGCGCTGCACCCAGACCGCTCAAAGATAATACCGTAATGATCTTCTTATCTTTGACGAACAGGTCGGTCAGGATCACAGCCACCGCCGTGCCCAGCACAATTAGTTCCGGTATTAGGTAACTGAATTCCACTTAACTCGCTCCGAACAGCGCGGCGATAGGTTTGATGCCGCCTTCAAAAACGTCGGTCAGAATCCGGGGATACAACCCGATGACAAACATGGCAATGACAAATATCACCGAAAACAGCCCTTCCACCCGGTCAGCGTCCTTCACCTTGGCAAACTTTGGCAACGGTTGGCCGAAGAATACCCGCTGGATAGTCCAGAGTATGTAAGCTGCAGCCAGCAGGATACCCAGCAGGGATATAACCGTATAGATTTCAATGCCCGGCACCACACCGCTGGAGAAGGCACCGATGAAGGTCCAGACTTCGGCGATAAAGCCGGAGGTCGCCGGCACGGCCATGGCGCCCAGACCGCCCAGAATGAAGATAACGGCGGCGCGCGGCATCTGGTTGGTCAGCCCGCCCATAGCGGGAATAGACCGCTCATGGGTGTTATGCATCACTACACCGGTAATGGCAAAGAGCAGGCCGGTGATGATGCCGTGGGAAACCATTTGCAGCGATGCGCCGATCATGGACAGATTCCCCAGGGCAAAGATACCCAGCAGCACAAAGCCCATATGGCTGATGGAAGAATACGCAATCAGCCGCTTAATGTCGGTTTGTTTCAGCGTTACCGCACCGCCGTAGACAATGCTGATTACCGCCAGTACCAGGATAAACGGTGCAAATTGCAGCGCTTCGTCCGGGAACATGGCGGCGTTCACCCGGATCATGGCATAACCGCCCATTTTAAGCAGCGTACCGGCCAGTACAACTGACACCGCAGTTGGTGCATCGGTATGGGCGTCCGGCAGCCAGGTATGGAACGGGAATACCGGCAGCTTGATGGCAAAGCCCAGGAAAAAGAAGATAAAGGCCAGCGCCAGCATGCCCGGCGCCAGTAAATCTGTTAAGTCTGCAGAAGCCAGATAGGCCATATCCAGTGAACCGGTGCCGAAGAACAACACCAGAATACCGGCCAGAATGAAGGCACCGCCCAGCAGGGTATACAGCACGTATTTCAGGGCTGAGTATTCCCGGCGTCCGGCGCCCCAGATGGCGATAAGGAAGTACATCGGGATCAGTTCCAGCTCCCAGAAGATGAAGAACAACAGGAAATCCTGCGCTAAAAAGACGCCGGTGATGGAGGCTTGCAGCAACAGTACCCAGGCAAAATATTCCCGTACCCGCAGGTCAATCTTCCATGAGATAAGAATTACTAGAAAACCCAGCAGGGTGGTCAGGAGCAGGAACGGCAGTGACAGACCGTCCACCCCCAGTGAGTAATTGGCGTTAATCAGCGGTATCCAGGACACCTTTTCGCTGAATTGGACAACGCCGTTCATCGCTGCTGAGCGGTCAAAGCCGGCAAAGACGATGATGGAAAAGACTAGCGGCAATATAGTAGCCGCCAGGGAAATGTTGCGGATAGTCTTACTGCACAGCCGCGGCCAGAGGGCGATCAGCAGCGCTCCCAAAATCGGGATGGCAATCGTAAGTGTTAAATAGGGCATATCCAATTAACAAACACCTCCTCTAACCGGCGAGAAACACCGCCACGACAATAATCAAAATTCCCATTGAAATAAATAAACCGTATGTTTGAAGCTGTCCGGTTTGCGCCCGGCGCAGTACTGAACCGGCGGCCACAGTGCCGTCGCCCACGACGTTAACCGCACCGTCCACCGCTTTTTCGTCAAAGTAGCGCATCCGCCCGAACAACTTGCGCGTGATGACATTCTGTACCAGCAGCGTATTCACGCCGTTATCCAGCATCCGGCTGTCAAAGAACTGGAAGCCGGCAAACACTCCGCGCAACAGCACTATTTCAGCGATGACCTTCTCGTATAGCTCATCCATGAAGTACTTGCGCTTAACCACTTCATACAGTGTCCGCAGCGGCCGGGTGAAACTGTCGGCGGACACCCACTGCCGGATATAAATCGCGTAGGCTAAAAAGATTCCGGAACCAGCCAGCGCTAAAGACAGCCAGGTTTCCACATGAGTGAAGGCCCCAAACAAACCCTGTATGATGCTGATCGTTTCCCCGTGGCCAAAGAGCGCCCCGAAGCCCCCGGTCAGGTTCAAAAAGCCGGAGAAAGCGGCGGGTACCGCCAGTATCATTAACGGTACCGCCATTACCAGCGGGGATTCATGCGGGTGTCCCTTGCCCCGGTACTGGCCGTGGAAACTCATAAACATCAGCCGGAACATATAAAATGCAGTTAAAAACACCGTAACCAGCGCCAGCGTAAACAAAACCGGCTGAGCAGCTGAACCAGCCACGATCTCATCCTTGGAGAAAAAGCCGGATAACGGCCAGATACCGGCCATGGACAGTGAGGCAATCATCATCGTCCAGTAGGTTTTGGGCATATATTTCTTCAGTCCGCCCATCTGCCGCATATCAAAGGTGTTGGTGGCATGGTTGACCGAGCCGGAACCCAGGAACAGCAGGCTCTTGAAGAAGGCGTGGTTCACCAGGTGGAAAATGGCAATAGCCACTCCGCCGGTACCCAGCCCCAGCATCATATAACCCAGTTGGGAAATGGTGGAATAGGCCAGCACCCGCTTCATGTCATGCATTACCAGGCCCATGGTAGCCGCAAAAATGGCCGTCACACCGCCAGTGATGGCCACAGCAGTTAACGCCGTAGCGGAGCTTTCAAATAACGGGTAGGTGCGGGCCACCAAAAAGACGCCGGCGGCAACCATCGTGGCGGCATGGATTAACGCTGATACGGGTGTCGGGCCTTCCATAGCATCCGGCAGCCAGACGTGCAGCGGGAATTGTGCGCTTTTACCCACCGCCCCCAGGAAGATACCCAGAGCGCCCCAGGTCAGCACCCCGCCAGCCAGTATGCCGACCACTGCCAACTCATTAAGCTCGCGGATATCCAGCGTACCGGTATTGGCAAAGAGCAGCACGATAGCCGCCAGAAAACCAAAGTCGCCGATGCGGGTGACAATAAAGGCCTTCTTAGCCGCAATCGCCGCCGCCGGGCGTTCAAACCAGAAACCAATCAGGAGGTAAGAACACAGCCCCACCAATTCCCAGAAAGCAAAGGTAATAAACAGATTATCGGCCAGCACCAGTCCAATCATGGCGGCGCTGAACAATGATAGGAAAGCGTAATAGCGCGGATAGCCCGGGTCGCCGTGCATATAGCCCTGAGAATAGATATTGACCATCAGGGCTACAAAAGTAATCACCACCAGCATCACCGCGGTCAGGCCATCCAGAATAATGCCGAAGTTGATCGTCAGACCGGCCACGTTGACCCATTCCAACGGCGCAATGAAAATCTCGTGGTGTTCAGCATTAATAACACCGAACAGCGCCCATACGGACAGCCCCAGCGCCGCAGTCATGGCAATAATGCTGACATAGCCGCTCAGCTCCGGGTTTTTACCCTTCAGCAGCGGCTTCATGACCAGGGCAATAAGGGCGAAGGCCGCCAGCGGCAGCAACAGAATCGCCCAGATAAAAGGAGCCGTAATCACTATATACTCACTCTTTCTACCATTTCATCAGGTCTATCTTCGTGGCATCAATGGTGTCGCGGCTGCGGTAGATGGACATGATGATAGCCAGCGCAACCGTCGCCTCTGCGGCGGCGACCACGATAATAAAGATGGCAAACACCTGGCCGGTCAGCAGTTCCGGGGTGACATAACGGGAGAAGGCCACCATGGCAATAGCTGCTGCGTTCAGCATCAGTTCAATGCACATTAAAATAACCACGGCGCTGCGTTTGGACAGCGCGCCCCACAGCCCGATACCAAACAGTATCGCGGAAAGCACCAGAAAATGATTCAGTCCGATTTCCATTATTTGTTATCCCTCACCAGGATGATGGCACCGATAATAGCGGTTAACAGCAGTATCGCCGCCATTTCCACCGCCAGCATAAAAGCGTCGGGGGCAAACAGCAGCGCCGCCAGTTGGGAGGTGGTATCTTCTGCCGGTGCCGCGCTGGAGACGTTCCAGTCAGTCATCACCGTCGTGGCAATCAACGCCAGCGTCACGCCGCCGGCGCCAAACAACGCCGGTGTTTTCAATCTGTTGGTCAGGTTGCCGGTCTGAATCTCGCGGGTCAGCATGATGGCCAGAATGATCAACACGGATATGGCCCCCACATATATAAGCACCTGAATGGCCGCCAGGAAGTCGGCGTACAGGGTGACAAACAACCCGGCAATCAGGAAGAAACACAGCACCAGCATCAAGGAGGCGCGGAAAATATCCTTGAGGATAACTACGGCCAGGGCACTGCCGATGATACCGGCGGCAAAGATGAAAAAGGCAATCTCCATTATTTGCCCTCCTTCTTCTTTTTGCGGTCTTCGGCATAGGTGGTTTTATAAACCAGCAAAGTCTGTTCCGGCAGTTCGGCGGCCCGTTCCGGGCGATAATATCCGGAGCGCGGGCGTTTGACGTCATCCGGCAGCAGGGCGTCGTTGCTTAAAATAAGTTCACCGCAGCGGCCGTCGGACGGGCTGGTGCCGGTCTTGGGCGCGGCGCACTCGGTACAGCGGTAGGTGGTATTGGCATAATTGTAGCCCAGATAAATAGATTTACCGGTCGGGCAGGATTCAATACACAGCCCGCAATAGATGCACAATCCCAGGTCGGCGGTAATGTCATCCGTCTGGAGTTTTTTATCTTCGCCCCGGGACACCTCCATCTTGATGGCGCCCACCGGGCAGGCCCGTTCACAGGCGCGGCAGGAAATACAGCTTTCCCGGTCCCAGATAATATCGGTACCGCGGACGCGGCGGGACATGGTCAGCTTCTGTTCCGGATACTGGACGGTAATCCACTTCCGGCCCAGATGTTTGCCGGTAATCCTCAAGCCGCGCAGCAGGCCTTCGCCGAAGTTTTTAAGTGACGGCATGGCCGCCTCCGGTTTTATATTGCCGGCTCAGGGCGATGATCAGCACCACCGCCAAAGCCAGATTCAGCGGGATAGCCAGCCAAAGTTGAGCATTCAGGCCGGTCAGCACCAGCACTGCGGTTAGGAGCAGGTTCAACAGCGCCAGCGGCAGCAGGAATTTCCAGCAGAAGGCCATCACCTGGTCAATGCGCAGCCGCGGGAAGGTGGCTCGCACCCACATAATCAAGCTGAAGACCGCTATAATCTTGATAATCAGCCAGGCAAAGCCAGGCAGGAAACCCGGGCCGGCCCAGCCGCCCAGGAACAGCGTACTGGCAATAGCGGAAACTGACAGCGTTTCGGCATACTCGGTGAGATAAAACAAACCAAACTTCATGCCGGAGTATTCCGTCTGGAAACCGGCAATAATCTCAGAATCGGCTTCCAGCAGGTCAAACGGCGTGCGGTTGATCTCGGCCATGGCGGCGGTCATATAAATCAGGAAACCCAGCGGTTGTAATAATATAAACGGTACTTCCTGGGCTTTGACGATATCGTTGAGCGACAGTGACCCCGCCAGCATCACCGCGCCCAGAATGGACAGCACCAGCGGTATCTCATAACTGACCTCTTGGGCAATCGTCCGCATTGCGCCCAGCAGGGAATACTTATTGGAGGAACTCCAGCCGGCCATAAAGATGCCGATTACAATCATGGAACTGACTGCCATGATATACAAAATACCAATATTCAGGTCAGCCAGCAGCGCCCCGTCACCGAAGGGAATGACCGCAAATACCGCCATCGCTGGGACAAAAGCCACCAGCGGCGCCAGGAAATGCACCGGTTTGTCAGCCAGTGTTGGTACAATATCTTCCTTAAGCAGCACCTTAATGGCATCAGCTAACGGTTGCAGCAGGCCGAAAGGTCCGGCCCGGTTGGGTCCCGGCCGGATCTGAAAACGTCCCAGTCCGCGGCGTTCGTACCAGATAAAGAACAGCACGCCGACAATGACAAAGACAAACAGTATCAGCGTAAAGATCAGGAAGTGCAGCCAGTCCATTACCGGTCCACCTCACCCATCACGATATCAATACTGCCGAAGATAGCCATCAGATCCGCCACCTTCCAGCCAATAAGCATTTCCCGCAGTGCCGTCAGGTTAATCAGGCTTGGCGCGCGTACGTGCCAGCGGTAGGGGTTTTCCGTACCGTCGGCAATGACATAAAAACCCAGTTCCCCTTTGGCGCCTTCCACTGCAGTATAGGTTTCCCCGGCCGGCGGTCTGATCAGCTTGGGGGCCTTACCCAGATATTCCCCCTCCGGTAACTGGTCCACTGCCTGTTTTAAAATACGGACGCTCTGGCGCATCTCTTCCATTCGCACCAGGTATCGGTCATAGGTATCGCCCTGAACACCTACCGGAATATCAAATTCAAATCGGTCATAAATGGAATACGGTTGATTCTTGCGCAGATCCCATTTTACCCCGCTGCCCCGCAGTACCGGGCCGGCGGCAGAGGTATTGATGGCTGATTCACGCGGCAGTATACCCACCCCCTTGCTGCGTACCATCACAATTTCGTTGGTGGTAATCAGCTGGTCATATTCATCAATAAAACCGGGGAATTCGTTCAGCAGTTTTTTCAAGGCCGGGATAAACTCATCCGGTAAATCCATAGCCACGCCGCCGAAACGCATATAGTTATAGTTAAGCCGCTGGCCGCACACCATATCGAATAATTCCACAATCTTTTCCCGTTCGCGGAACATGTACAACAATGGCGACATGAAAGCCCCGATATCGTTCAGGAAAAAGCCGATGCCGGCCAGGTGGGAGCCGATGCGCTGCAGTTCGGCCATAATCACCCGGATATACTGCGCCCGTTCCGGCACCTCAATCTTCACCAGGTCTTCCACCGCCATGCAGTAGGCCTGGTTGTTGATCATGGAGGTCAGGTAATCCAGCCGGTCGGTCAGCGGGATATTCTTAAGGTAGTTCCGGCCCTCTGCCAGCTTTTCCATCCCTCGGTGCAGATAGCCGAAAATCGGCTCCACATCCACAATAACCTCGCCGTCCAGCGTCAGCCGCAGGCGGAAAACGCCGTGAGTACTGGGGTGCTGGGGGCCGATATTGATGACATAATGCTCAGTCTTAAGCGTCACGGCTCACCCAGTCCTTTCGCAGCGGGTGGCCGGGGAATCCTTCCCACAGAAACAGCCGCTTGAGATTGGGGTGACCGGTAAAGGTGATGCCGAACATATCAAAGATTTCGCGTTCCTGGAGGTCAGCACCGCGCCATATCGGCGTCACTGACGGCAATGCCGGCTTATCCCGGTCGTCCAGATCCACTTTGAAACCCAGTCGCCGTCCGGTTTCCAGTGAGGTCAGATGATAGATCACTGAAAAATGAGTCTTATGGTCAACCGCAGTAACAGAGTTCAGATAATCAAAGTTGTACTCTGGGTCATCCCGCAGCAGCTTCGCCGCTTCGCCTAATTTGCCGGCGGTGATAATCAGTCTGACGTCATCAGCTGCTGCCGTCTGGTCACCGAACTCTTTATTCAGCCGGGCGGCAATATTGGTTAAATCCATCCCCTCCATCAGGGCTGAACCGCCTTGCGGGTCGGGCTCATTTTATCCACTTTAGCGTGGATATCCAGAATGGCCTGCAGCAAAGCCTCAGGCCGGGGCGGGCAACCCTGCACATAAACGTCCACCGGTACCACCTGGTTAAAGCCCGGTACCACGGAATAGGAATCCTTGAACAGGCCGCCGGAAATACCGCAGGAACCCATCGCCAGCACCCACTTGGGGTCTGGCATCTGATCGTAAATGCGCCGCAGCCACGGGGCCATCTTCCAGGTCAGCGTACCGGCAATAATCATCAAGTCCGCCTGCCGCGGCGAGGCGCGGAAGATCTCCATGCCAAAGCGCGCCAGATCAAAGCGGGAAGCAGCCATGGTCATCATCTCAATAGCACAGCAAGCCAAGCCGAAGGTCACCGGCCACATGGAATAGCGCCGGGACCAGTTGACCACCTTATCCACGCTGGTTAAAAGCACATTGGGCGGCAGCGCCTCAGCGCCCAGCCAGTCAGCCGGGTCGGGGATGGGTGTCTGATTGTTGCGGAAGAAATTCTCCACAAATTCGCCTTCGCGGGCATCCAGCTCCACGTCGGAATATGCAAAGTTATAAGGCTGCTCTATTGCCATTGCAGCGCCCCTTTCTTCCAGGCGTAAAAGTAGCCCACGCTGACCATGAACAGGAAAAATACAGCTATGAAGAAAGCCCCCACGCCCAATTCACCCAGGCTGGCCGCCCAGGGGTAAAGAAATACCGCCAGAACGTCCATCACGATCAGCATCAACGCGTAGATATAATATCTGAAGTTAAATTGCACCCAGGAGCGGCCGGTCGTTTCCATACCGCACTCATAGGTTTCCTGTTTGACCGGGCTGGGATTACGGGGCACTATTTTGGTCAGCCGTCCCAGTATCTGCGGTATGCCCAGCGTCACCAAAATGAACCCGATAGCAATAATTAGGAAAAGCCCGACATAGCCGAATTCAGTTAACATAGAGCGTCAGCCTCCGGGGGGTACTAGGCCAAAAGTTATAGGTTAGTATAGCCCAGTTGACCATAATTGGCAAATCAATTTGGTACAATTACGTGTGTAACGAGCTATGGTCGGTTATAAAAATTACTCCGCCATTGTACACTGAAATAACTCAACCGCCAAGCGGCGCCGTTCGGTTCGTATCGCTAGCTGAAAACGGAATTCTGCCAGATTGATAACCGAAAGCTCGTTTTGGTCATTTGATATTGGAATTTGTTTGTTATTTGGAGCTTGATATTTGGTATTTATCTTCTGATAGCTGACTGCTGATAGCTGATAGCCGATAGCCGATAGCTGATCGCTGACGGCTCGTTTTGGCCATTTGAAATTGTTTAGTATTTAGATATTAGATATTAGGATTTACCGCTGACTGTCAGCCCTCAACTCAATCCAACAACGACGGCACATCCCGTGCTGCCTCTTCCGTCAGATCGGTCTTGACCGCCCGCAGCTTCTGGCGTTCCTTGAATTCCACCGCCAGTTCCTTGGAGTCCTGGAAGAACTGCCGCAGGATGGCCAGGTCGGACAACTCGGACATGATAATGCTGACGTCAATGACACCGCGTTCGCGCGGATAATCGCCCAGGCGTTGCTGTGCTGCCGGGGCCACCTCGCGGAGACGCTCGGACAGATCCGCCACCATGTCGACGCTGATTTCTTTAGAAGGTCCGGAAATCAACAGCGCCGCGCGGCCGGCGTCCACCGGATTTATCGCCACCGACATTTCCGCCAGTGCCTCATCCATGGCATACAGCCCTCGCTGAGATTCCATGTTTTTCTTCAGGTAATTGTTTTCCCCGCGGAACTTGGGAATGATATCCACGTCCACTGTCCCGTAGCCGATGCCGGACCAGCCGACCAGTGATTCCTTGATATCGCCGGTGTCCAGCACGGAGGTGCCGATGTACTTGGGATTTTTCTCCTCACCGGCGGCCAGCAGGTTGTAGAACGGGGCTACAATAAGTTCGTTGATCTTCTGGAAATTATTGGCCAGTGACTGGGCCTTACGGATAAAGCGCTGGTTATCTACCAGGATAATAGCGTCGGTCACCTCGTGGGTGGACTTCAGGCACATCGCCGTATTAAATACCGCCCGCTCCTCAGTCTGCCGTTCATGCTCATAGGGCAGGGCCACCATTGCGTATACCGGCTTCTCCCGGAAGTTCTCCTTAAACGCCTGGGCCACCACCGGCAATGTCCCGGAACCGGTCCCGCCGCCGCCGGAAGCCAGCAGCATGATGGCATCGGCCTCATAGAACCGTTCGTTCTTCTTAACGATGCCGATCAGGTTATCCTTCTCGCTCTTGGCAATCTCGGCGCCCATCTCGGATATCTTGGCCACCCCGTGCCCGTGGGTCTGGCCGCCGCCGATAAGTATCCGGTGCTGCTGATCCTTTTTAATCTTGACCAGAGAGGACAGATCCGCCGTATCGGTATTGACCGCCAGGATATCAGTCACGATACGCAGCCCGCGCTCCTGTCTGACCTTAATGGCTATACGGGCGAATTCATCGGCAATCCGGCCTCCGGCTTGTCCCAGACCGACAACTACTAATTTCATCGAGGTGTCCTCTCAGTTTTATTCAGTTTGAGTCTAAATGCCTAAGCCGGCTTTGTCAATAAGTAATTGGTTTACTTTTTCCACTCTTATTCTCATCCGCGGGAAAACCGGGAATCCACGTTATAGTAATTGATCACTGACAACTGAAAACTGACTACTGACAACTGAAAACTGACTACTGACAACTGAAAACTGACTACTGACAACTGATAACTGATTACTCTTCGATACTTGAGATTAAGATTGACACATAGTATCATTAATGATACTATTATACTTAATGAAAGACGTAGATCGAATCGTCAAACTGATGAGAGCTAATCCGGCCGATGTGAAGTTCAACGATTTGTGCAAAGTCTGTGCCTACTATCTGGGTGAACCTCGGCAAAAAGGTGGAAGCCATAGAATATATAAGACGCCTTGCAAAGGTGATCCAAGAGTAAACATTCAGGATAAAAATGGAAAGGCAAAGCCTTACCAAGTTAGACAAGTATTACAAGTGTTGGATCGGTTAGGAGGTCAAAATGGATAAATATACATATAGAGTCACTTGGTCTGAAGAAGACGCGGAATATGTCGGGTTGTGCGCTGAGTTTCCCGGTTTAAGTTGGCTAGCAGAAACGCAAGAAGAATCGTTAACCGGTATACGGGATATGGTTAAACAGATTCTTGAAGATATGAAGGCTAATGGAGAAAATATCCCGGCTCCTATAGCCACTAAGCCTTGCTCTGGCAAACTCCAGGTTCGTATTACTCCCGGATTGCATAAAACACTTCAAATCCAGGCTGCTGAATCAAAAGTCAGTTTAAACCGGCTTATCAGTGATAAATTGGCGCGGTGCTGAAAGCTGATAACTGATTACTGAAAATTCAAATTGTTTTGGTCATTTGATATTGGAATTTAAATTTGTTTGGGATTTGTTATTTAGGATTTGGAATTTACCCCGTCCTGTCATTGCGAAAACGCGCAAGCGCTTGTGGCAATCTCGGGTTCCCCTCATAAGCTGATAGCTGACTGCTGAACGCTGACAGCTCGTTTTGGTTATTTGAATTTGTTTAGTATTTAGATATTAGATATTTGGATTTGGAATTTACCCCGTCCTGTCATTGCGAAAACGCGCAAGCGTTTGCGGCAATCTCGGGGCCCCCTCATAAGCTGATAGCCGATAGCTAACTACTAATGTAAACTGATAGCTGACTGCTGACTGCTGATAGCTGGTTTCTGTAATTTGAATTTGTTTAGTATTTAGATATTAGATATTTGGATTTACTAAAGGCTGATTACTGAAAACTAACCCCTGTAAGCTGATAGCTGACTGCTGATAGCTGATAGCTGAAAACTGAGCACTAATTACTCACCCAGTCGTCGTCGCAATAATCCCCACCATTTCCAGCCCCTGAATCATCATATTCACCGCCAAAGCAGCCAGCAGCAGGCTAAACACCCGGGACACCGCCCTCAAGCCTCCCAGACCCATATAGCGGATAAAAAACTCGGCTGAACTGAATATCATCCAGGTGATGCCAATATTAAGCATAAACGCCAGCAATACCATGTAAAGAGGGAATTGGATATCAAGCAATAGCAGCGTGGTAATAGTCGCCGGGCCCACTACCAGCGGTGTCCCAATAGGTACCACCGCCACCATTTCTTCTTTGATAACCTGGACCATGTGGCCGGTGGTCATATAGCGGATGGCCAGTACTAACACCGGCAATGCCGAAGGCCCCCACAGAGATATTCATGGCGCTTAGCAGTATCCGGCCGAAGAATAGGAAGATCAGCCCGACTATGACCGCGGTGAAAACCCCCACATTAATAATGCGTCGTCTTTCCGCCTTATTGGAATCTTCGGTTAGTGCTATGATAAACGGGAGATTTCCGATAGCGTCAACCACGATAAACAGTGGCACAAAGGTAAGTAGTAAGGACTGCCAGAAATCATCCATTTAACAATTACTCCGCTGTTTCACCCCGAATAATTATATTCCGGTAACCGGGAAAAAGATAATGATTTGACCACCTTTTGTCATCCTCGGTGAAAGCCGGGGATCCACTTCACAATAAAGCTGACAACTGACAACTGACAACTGACAACTGACAACTGACAACTGACAACTGTCCACTGACAGCTCGTTTCGGTCATTTGAATTTTAGTATTTGAAATTGTTTAGGATTTAGAAATTAGATATTTGGATTTGCCAAAGTCTGACAACTGACAACTGATAACTGATAACTGACCACTGACCACTGACCACTCGTTTCGGTCATTTGAATTTTGGTATTTGAATTTGTTTAGGATTTAGAAATTAGATATTTGGATTTGCCAAAGGCTTGTAGCTGACCACTGATAGCTGATTGCGGACAATGTTATAATATAGCCACAGTCTGACTATCTCAAATAGAAATTCAGGAGGCATTATGGAAAAGAACGAACTTATCCCCGAGGAAACCACTCCCACCAATATCCCAGAGGTCCAGCTTAGTGAAGCTCAGTTAGCTGAGCAACTCTATAATAATGCCGGCTTAAATTCTGTTATTGACGCTGGTTTGAAGGACTATGATGAATCTCTTCAAAAGGAAGATAAGTTTATTACCAAGGTATTCGGTCCCCGCGGCAATGATATTAGAGGCTACGGCCAGGCAGTTGCCAAGAGAGTTGCTATAGCCGTTTTTGATCTTCTTAACCAGCAATACGGCGGCCGCATGGGCGATCTTAAATCCTATATCAACAAACTGGAGGATGATCGGGATAGAGCAAATGCCAGATATGACGAGTTAATGGGCAGGGTCGTCGGCATACTGGGTGACGAATACAAGGAACTTAGAATAGATTCCAACAATTTCATGGAAAAGCTTACCACCCTCATGGGTGATGAAGCTGAATCGGAAAAGATAGATCAAAAGGCTTTGGCTGAAAGCCTGGCGGATATTGATGGCTTAAGGTCCCGCATCAAAGAATTGGAACTGGAAGCTAAGTCAATGAAAAGTGACTATGAGGCTCAGATTAAGACCCTTACTGAAGAAAAGCAGGCAGAACAGAAGGAAAGTCAGAAAACCATCGGAAAACTGGAAAAAGATAATGCCGCATTGGATGCAGAGCTAAAAGAACTCAAATCAGATCATGCAAGACTTGTTAAAGCGGTAACAGATCTGTCAAAGGGAATATCTGAAGACGCCATCGGGAAAAACCTTAGTGAAGAACTGTATAACCACATGATTGAAGATTCTCAGATACCCCAGATGGTCATCAGCGGAGTTGGTAAATTTATAGATTTCAAAAAATATTTGGGTGATGCTGCCACTAAAGGCGCCATCAAGTCTAAATCTCAAGCCATTGATGCTCTAGAACAGGCTCAGTCGAAGTAGGGAGTTGTATCTGAAGGCTGGAAGCAAGACCGAATAATTATCATTCGTTCCGTTCGCGATAAACTTGTCGAACCATGAACGGTAAAATACTGCAGGTTGTGTGACGGTATTTATGATGATTTGGTGGAGACGGGGGAGAGTCGAACTCTACCTGAAACACGGGATATTCTAGAGTGGGTGTTATTGAACAAGAAGCAACGACATGAATTGGTAACATCTTGTTATTAAGACCTAGCAGTCCCATTGGACAATCATCGGGATGTTTGTCCTTTCATGCTTACGTTTCAATGGTTTGAATCAGTCAAAGCGTTGGACTAGCGAGAACATTTCGGGGTGTTGGCCCTTTCATGCCGGATAGCCATAACACAGGTACTTAGTGATGTCTATGCTTTTAACGACTCGGTTTTGCCAACACTTCACCAGCCACTTTTTCCAAGGTTGCCCGATCGAACGGCTTGGAAATATAGGGAATTTGATGCGTGGCCAGATATTCTCTTATCAGTAAATCCGAATTATCCCCAGTAACAAAGACGATATTTTCAGCCTGTTTTGGCCATCGGGTTAAGATTATTTCGTGGAGTTCCATACCACTCATACCCGGCATCCGGATATCCAGGAAGATTAAATCAAAATGGCTTTCTCCGAGCATTTTTAGGGCTTGTTGAGGATTATCGGTATCTTCAACAAGGTGTCCTTGCATGCTAAGAATAGACTTGATTAATGCTCTAATGGTTGGTTCATCGTCAACTACTAGTACGTGAGCACTACTCACAACCCTACGGGCGCGCCGGGCTTCTGGTGTTGTTTTCGGTTCAATATCTTGTGATTGTATTAACGGGAATTTAATAGTAAAGGTGGTACCAACCCCAAGTTTGCTGTCGACTTCTATGGTGCCATTATGTTCCAAAATGATCGAACGCGATAGACTCAAACCCAGGCCGGTACCTTCTCCGGGGTCTTTGGTTGTAAAGAAAGGTTGGAACAGTTTAGCTTGTACGGCTTCTGTCATACCTGGTCCATCATCCGCGATATTGACGGCTATGTGAGTGTCATCAGGCTTGCGGCTGGTTATCGTGAGTTTTCCTTTGTCGTGAACTTTCTTCATGGCGAACTCGGCGTTAACGATAAGGTTTAAGAATACCTGCTGTAACTGACCAGGGTCAGCATTAATGAGAGGCAAGTCAGGGTCGTAATCTTTGACCACCTCAATATTGGCTGTTTTGAGTACATAACTCCGCATTTCGATGGTGTTGTCTAGCAGTTCATTAACACTGACGCTGGACTTCGTTGGCTTGGCCTGTCGGGCGAAGGTGAGCATGCGCTTGACGATTTCCTTAACCCTGACACTCCCGGAGTTAATGATTTGAAGATTTTCCATAACATCCGGAGGCAAATCTTTTCTCTCTTGCAGGAGTTCAGAGAATCCAATCACTCCGGTGAGAGGGTTATTGATCTCATGGGCAATCCCGGCTGCCATTTCACCGACGGTGGCCAGCCGGGCGTTCATTTCAGCCTTATCGCGAAGTTTTTGGTTTTCAATTTCAGAACGTTTGCGTTCGATTAAATTCCACATTTCTTGAAGAAGAGCCGATAAGGCAGTAATATCATCATCATCAAATTCAGATAATTTGTTGGCCGCCGCACCTACTGCGACAATCCTACCACTCTTAAAAACTGGAACGCTGAGGAAACGTTTTATCGGAACGTGTCCGGTTGGGTAACCCTTTTTTAGTTCAGTATTAGAATTGTAATCGTTGATGATAATATGATGTCGTTGTCTTACTACTTCACCCCAAAGCCCTGCCTCAGCGATGGGATAGTGTATTGGTGAGTCGGTTATGGCACATTGACGCATAGCATCTTTTGACCAAGAGTAGATAACCATTTCCGATTCATTAGCGTTAATTGTCCCGATAAAGGCGACTTCACTTTGCAGTAACTTAGGCATTGCCTCTAGTGTGAATTCGAATATATCTTGTTCCGTATTATCTTCCATCCGATGTAGGTCAAGTAAGATTTGACGCTGAGTTGCATTTTGAACGGCAATCGCTTCAGTTTTCTTAATCTCGTTGATATCCAGCATAATCCCGCGTAACTTCACAGGGTTACCGTCCTTCATCTCAACGCTTACAATATCCCGCAACCAAATCTTATCACCGTTCTTTTTCAAAAACCGGTATTCGAAGGTGTGTTGTCGGCCTGCTTTGACGCATTCGGCGCAGTATAGAGACGCCCATTCACGATCATCTTGGTGTATATGGTTAACCCAGAATTGTAGATCAGTCCATTCTTCTGGTTTGTAGCCAAGTATCTTTTCGCACTGAGGCGCCACATAAGTCCAACAATCTGATGGAACATCATACTCCCAAGGTATTGCCTCAGTATTCTCAGCAAGTTGACGGTATTTATCTTCTTTTTTTAGTAAAGCATCCCAATTACGGCTGTTATTCAATGCTATCGCCACCAAATTACAAAGAGCAGTGACCACTTCGGCATCCTTTTGAATGAAATCCTCTGGTTTGTTTGCCAAACCAATAAGACCAACTGCTTTATTATCAATCATGAGAGGGGCAAAAAGAACGTTATCCAACCGTACATGTTCCGCCGGCATGAACTTCATCCATTCGCTACCCATAAAGTTGTTGTCAAAGACTGCCTTTCCCTGATGATATGCTTGCCCTCGCAAGCCGCGGATTGGCATCGGCAGGTAAGGATCAACGATACATTCAAGTCCACCGGAATCAAGGAAAAGGACTTTATTTTCGGCGCCATCGTCACTTAGAAGGGCAACATAACCACTGACCGCTCCGGTTACTTTTTTGCATTGGTCAAAGATAGTTCTTGCAGTAATTTCAAAAGGCTGCTGTTTGAGAGCCGCATCGAGATTGGATACCAATCCGCGATATCTTCTTTCACTCTCTTGAAAGGCCTCCTGTGCGCACTTAAGTTCAGTAATATCTTCAAAGCTAACGAATGCCTGATAGGGCTTCGAGGCACCAGAATTGAAAAGCGGAACTGTATTGATAAGTATCCACCGGTAGGTTTGGGAGGCAGGGACATAAACCCCCATCACTTCATTTTTGACAGGTTGTCCTGTTCTCAAGGTAATCATTGCGGGATGGTCTTTTGCCGGGTAGGGAGAGCCACCCTCGTGGATAAATTTCAGATTATCATCTATCGTTTTGACATCGTGGAGGTGGGGTTCGGAAGCACCAAGGATCTCTTTGGCGGCAGGATTGATTAGGGCAATGGTTCCGTCGGCATTCTGAAAGATAACCCCCTGGCCCATCCGCTCAAACAATATGTTGAAATAGTGTTCGTTGGTCATCTTCATAACTCCGATATACGGTATTCTGTTTTTCTGTTACACCAAAACTGAGTCCTTTTGGTTAGGGCAATTATAGGCATGGCTTAGACATGACGCAAGCTATTACCCTTCTGGAGAAGGGTATCAACGATTAATCAGATGTATGTTGAATACTAAGTTATATAGAACGGTTTGCTAAAATCGGTATTGCTCCGACCTCATAACAACTTTTCCAACGAAGAGCAGTTGTCGCGCAATTTGTAGCGACTTACTGGCCAAATATAGGTGACATAATAAAATATTCACACCCAATGGGACATTTGCCCATTTACAATAGGTTACAAGTGTACTAAAATAGTACCCATGATAAATAATACTACTTGTACCCCTGTCAGTTCCCCAGAACCTAATCCCGAGGCCGATGAAGCCGGCCAACCGCCCCGGCGGCGCGGGGCGCCGCGCGGTAATCAGAACGCCCGCACCCATGGTTTCTATTCTCGGCAGACTACCCGGAATATCCGTGACCGGCTGCGGCGTTACGGCGGTCTTTCTATTCTTGACCGGGAGTTGTACGTGGCCTTTATCCAGGCTCAGATGGTGGTTAAGAATGCTCCGCACAATGATGCGGTGCTCAGTAAGACCATAAATGCCTTGGTGGATCACGTGTGTCGTAAATATGACCTTGACCAGGAAGACACGGAGAGGGTCATGGCGGCCATTCAACGGGTCGGTGAGGAACTGACTTCGCTGGAGGCGGATAGGGCACTACCGGGGATTCCTCGGTAATTCAGTCGGAAACTCGGGCGGTAAACGCTTAGGATTATCAGCCCACTTGCCGTTGGACTGCACTGAACATAGCAGATAAACTGGAACCATGGAGAACGAGGAATTATCCGAAATACAAGCAATTTGGGATGAAGCCAGGCTGCATGAGGTGGCGCTGATGGGCTTCACCGTTAAAACCACCCGCGCTGCTTATCCTAAGATTGTGAAAAAACACGGCAAATCACCACCGCAATATTCCGGCCATTAGACTTTCGCCTGCGGTCTCTTTCCAATCAGCCCAAAGCTGAAACCCTGAATTGTTTCAATTGATGTTAATTGTTTTCAATTATACAATCCACGATGGGCGGTGTTTTTGCCAAAGCTAAAATCAAGAATCGTTTCCTAAAATATTTGTCAATAGAAAAATTCAAAAAACAAAACTGTTTTCTTTCGCAGGTAACGGCCCGTTAACCAGGCCAATATACCAAATACCCCAGCGGGCTAATTAGTTATCAGGCTTTTAGCCGGCTGAACTGCCGCGGAAGAGTTCATGGGCACTTCAGTTTGAAAGGTGTTATCCACCGGGCATTTGTCTAAAAACCCTTTAACTTTATTAATGTAGCCCTGGGGGTCGGTTTTATAAGGCAGGCTGTGCCCGGCGCCGGGTACAATCCACACCTCGCTTAATTGGTGGGCCGATAAGCTTTTTAATTCCTCGGCGTCATCGGGCGGCACCACGCTGTCAGCGTCGCCGTTAATGAACAGTATTGGGCACTTCACCCGCTGGGTCGTGTAGATGGCATTACTTTGTTCCAAACCGCAAACCATAGGGCCTAATTGCACCGCCATTGGGGCGAAGACGATGAAAGGCTTGAAGGTTTGACTCAGTACCCGCCGGCCCATGGCCAGATGGCTTTTGAAGCAGCAGTCGGCAATGACGCCGGAGACACGCGGGTCCTTACTGGCGGCGGTTAAAGCCACCACAGCGCCGACGGAGGTGCCCAGGAGGAAGATTTTCTCTCCGGGTTTCAGGCTTAACATGAAATCAATTGCGCCGATGACGTCGCGGTCAAAACAGGCCCGCTCTCGGAAGGATGCGGCTTCTGATTCGCCGCAGCCCCGGCGGTCAAAACTCAGGACGTTGAAACCCTGTTGCCCCAGGTCAAGGGATAAATGAATGAGGTCGATGGTTTGATCCGCCCGGTTTTGCTTGCCGCCGTGTAATAAGATTACTGTTTTACGGCTGTTGGGATTGACACTCTTGATGTACCAGCCCCTTATCCGGATTCGATCAACCCGGCTGGGGAAATGAACATTCATAAAGGTGGCGGTGGCCAGCCGGTCAGGCACGAAGAGCGGCACTCTGTTGGTCATGGCCATGCCGTTGGCAATTAGAGCGCAGGTTAAGAAGAAGATTAAGGTTAAACCGGCGGCAACGGCCGGAATTATCAAAAACAACATCGCATTACTCCATAACTGATTTCATTAGTCGCAGCAAAGACATTCAACTGACAAACCAACCGCCGACACAGTTACCCAGTCCAAGCGCTGCTGCGATAATTACTGCCAGGATAATCAGGCAACCAACTCCGGTCTTTTTCATGTTTTTGACCTTTCTTAAGACGGTTTATTCGGGACCAGGGGCATTTCTTTCGCCGTCTGCTGATATATTTATTCTTTAATCAATTGCCGGGTATGGTACTGAGATTGAATACATTTAGGTCACGGGTTTTTAACGTGTCTTGCCAATTCCTCGGAAGACGAAGGTTAAGGCGACACCGGCGACAAATCCGCCGATATGCGCCATATATGCCACGCCGCCGCTTTGGGCCGTGTCAGAGATAGAGCCGATACCGCTGAAGAGCTGCAATACGATCCACAGGCCGATGACGATCAGCGCGGGAACTTGAACAATTTGCTTTCCTTGAAGAACCCTGACTCTGCCTTTGGGGAAGAGCAGGATATACGCACCCAGAACCCCGGCAATTGCCCCCGAAGCTCCCAGATTGGGAATGGTGGAGTCCATACTGACCGCCATTTGGGCGAAAGTGGCTGCAAAACCACACAGAAAATAGAAGATTAGGAACTTGAGATGACCGAAACGGTCTTCTACATTATCACCAAAAATCCACAGGTAGAGCATGTTCCCACCCAGGTGGAGCCAGCCGGCGTGCATAAACATGGAGGTAAACACCGTGAGTACGTCACCTCCGGGATCGGCCAGAAAGCGGCTGGGGATAAATGACCATTTTTGAATAAATGCATCCCCGCCATTCATCTCAATAAAAAAGAATATCAGATTGAGGGCAATCAGACCGTAAGTAACAAAAGGGAAGAGTTTTCGACCACTATTGTCGTCACCGATGGGGAACAAACACTGCCTCCGGTCTGGCGTCAAAAGCAACCCTGTCTGGTATTTGCTTCGCCCGTCGTCAGATACGGTTAATCATACGAACAATCAGTCTCGTATTCATATCGGTAACTTACCTAAATCACCTTAGGCCGATTGCGTAATATTAGTGAGATTTTCTGTTTGTTGAAGGTGCCGGACAGTTTTAAAGATGCTTCTGGTCAATTCAATTAAGCGGTATGCTTACCGCACCTGTCTCCCGGTGATTGTCCGGAATGGCGCAACGGCGGTATAATGAAAGACTGTTTTTCAAGGAGTTTTCATGCGTCTGGATAAGATTGTCGTTAAGGGTGCGCGTGAGCACAACCTAAAAAATATAGACGTCACCATCCCGCGGGATAAACTGGTGGTCATTACCGGGGCTTCCGGTTCCGGTAAAAGTTCCCTGGCTTTTGACACCATATATGCGGAAGGTCAGCGGCGCTACATGGAGTCGCTGTCCGCTTACGCCCGGCAGTTTTTGGGCCGGATGGAAAAGCCTGATGTGGATTATATTGAAGGGCTGTCGCCCTCCATTTCCATTGACCAGAAGGGTGCTTCCCGCAACCCGCGTTCCACGGTGGGCACCACGACCGAGATTTATGACTATCTGCGGCTGTTGTTTGCCCGCGCCGGTCATCCCCATTGTCCGGAGTGCGGCCGGGAGATCACCATGCAGACGGTGGAGCAAATCGTGGATACGGTTAAGGCGCTGCCGGAGAATGCCAAAATCATGGTCATGGGGCCGCTGATTAAGGACCGCAAGGGTGAACACCAGGCCATCTTCAAGGAACTGCGCAAGTCCGGTTATGCCCGGGTGCGCATTGATGGCGGCATCCGGGAACTGAATGATGACATTGAATTGGACAAAAAGAAGAAACACCGCATAGAGGTCATCGTTGACCGGTTGGTCATCGGCCAATCCGATACCCAGAGCCGTCTGGCAGATTCCATTGAGACGGCGCTCAAGCTGGGCGAGGGCACGGTGCTGGTGGCGGTGATTGACGGGCCGGAATACATGTTTTCCGAAAAATTCGCCTGTCCGGATTGCGCCATTTCGCTGGGTGAGATTGAGCCTCGGAGTTTCAGCTTTAATTCCCCCCACGGTGCCTGCCCGGATTGTACCGGTTTGGGCGTCAAAATGGAGTTTGACCCGGATCTGGTTATCCCTAACAAAAAACTAACACTGGCCGAGGGCGCCATTAACCCGTACCAATGGCAGACCTGGTATTTTTCCCAACTGGAAGATGTGGCCCGGCGCTATGAGTTCAGCCTCAATACCCCGGTAGAGAAACTGACGCCGGAGCAGATAGAGGTGGTGCTTTACGGCGAGGGCGGCGAAAGATTCAAGATGAAGAACCGCTTTGGCAAACTGCGGGAATATTCCGCTGGTTTTGAAGGCGTTATTCCGCGGCTGGATCGGCTGTGGAAGGATTCCGAATCTGACCAGGTCCGGTCCAGTATTGCCCGTTACATGGTAGCAACGCCGTGCCAGACCTGCGGCGGACGGCGGCTCAAGCCCGAAGCGCTGGGTGTACTGATTGACGGTAAGCATATTGCTGAAATCAGCGCCATGTCGGTGGTGGACAGTCTGGAATGGGTAGAACGGCTGGCTGCTGAAGATACACCGTTGTCCGAACGGGAAGTGTTGATTGCCCGGCAGATTTTAAAAGAACTTAAATCCCGGCTGGGGTTTCTTAAGGATGTAGGTCTGGACTACCTGTCGGTGGACCGGGGTTCGGCGACCTTGTCCGGGGGAGAATCCCAACGGATTCGGTTGGCCACCCAGATTGGCAGCGGGCTGATGGGGGTGTTGTATATTTGCGATGAACCGACAGTGGGATTGCACCCCGCCGATGATTCCCGGTTGATTCAGACGCTGCTGCGTCTGCGGGATCTGGGCAATTCCATCATTGTGGTGGAGCATGACGAAGCTATGATGCGCGCAGCGGACTGGATTGTGGACTTGGGTCCGGGCTCGGGAGAGCACGGCGGGCATATTATGGTTTCCGGCTCGCTCGAAGAAGTGCTGGAATGCCGCCATTCTGTCACCGGACAGTACCTTTCCGGTCGCAAGACCATACCGTTGCCGGCGCACCGGCGGACGGGTAATGGCCGGGAGATGGTTATCCGCGGTGCCCGGCAGAACAATTTAAAAAACATAGACGTGCATATCCCGCTGGGTCGGCTGGTAGGCATTACCGGTGTTTCCGGTTCCGGCAAAAGCACGCTGGTCAATGAGATATTATTTAAGAAAATGGCTCAGGGCTTTCATAACGCGCGGGAAAAGCCCGGCGACCATGACGGCATCGACGGTCTGGAGTATATCGACAAGGTCATTGCCATTGATCAGTCACCGATCGGGCGTACTCCGCGCAGCAATCCGGCGACTTATACCGGGGCTTTTACACCCATCCGCGACATCTTTGCGACTGTACCGGAAGCACGGGTTCGGGGTTACACCTCCGGCCGCTTTTCCTTTAACGTCAAAGGCGGGCGTTGTGAAGCCTGCAGCGGTGAAGGTTTTATCGAAATTGAGATGCAGTTTTTGCCCGATGTGACCGTACCCTGTGAGGTCTGTCACGGCCAGCGCTATTCCCGTGAAGTGCTGGATATCCGCTTCAAAGGGCAGAATATCGCCGAAGTGCTGGACATGACGGTGGACCATGCTCTGGATTTTTTCACCAACGTGCCGTCAATTAAAAACAAACTTAAAAGCATGCACGATGTCGGCCTGGGTTACCTCAGATTGGGGCAGCCGGCGCCGACTCTGTCCGGCGGTGAGGCCCAACGCATCAAGCTGGCCACAGAGCTGGCGCGGCGGCCTTCAGGCCACACGCTGTATATTCTGGATGAGCCGACGACCGGCTTGTCCTTTGAAGACATAGCCGCTTTGCTCAAGGTGCTGCAGCGTCTGGTAGAGGCTGGTAATTCGGTGGTGGTCATTGAACATCAGCTGGATATTATCAAGAACGCCGACTGGATTGTTGACCTCGGTCCGGGCGCCGGGCATCGGGGCGGCGAGATCGTGGCGGTTGGTACCCCGGAACAAATTGCCGGGGTCAAAGCCTCAGCAACCGGGGAATACTTGAAAAAGGTTCTGAAGTAACCGGTAACTGCTGACACCGTTATTGGTTAAACCCGTCTTTGCGAGACTTCGGCGAAGCAATCTCGGCTCTCCACGAATTCTGTCATCCTCGGCGAAAGCCGGGGATCCAGGCCCTGGTGATTGCCTGCTGAAAGCTGAAAGCTAACAGCTGATGACTGACAGCTTATTCGAACCTTCGGATTTTGGTATTTGAAATTGTTTAGGATTTAGAAATTAGATATTAGGATTTAGTTGCCCTTTGGTGTTTGCTATTTAGTATTTATCTTCTGATAGCTGACAGCTGATGACTGACAGCTTGTTCGAACCTTCGGATTTTGGTATTTGAAATTGTTTAGGATTTAGAAATTAGATATTAGGATTTAATTGCCCTTTGGTGTTTGTTATTTAGTATTTATCTTCTGATAGCTGATAGCTGATAGCTGCCGACTGGTGTGTCTATTCAGCCACGTTGACACAACCTCCAAAACGGTGGCCCGGCATGGTTCGTTAAATATCTCATGATAGCAGCCGGGAAAGATCTCGAGTTCCTTGTCTGTAGAAGCAGCTTTTTCAAATAACAAACGGCTGCCGGAAGGTTCGGCCATGCGGTCATGCTCACCATGCAGCACCAAAATCGGCAGGGTGATGTTGCTGAGCCGGGATTTAATTGCTCTGGTGGTACGAAAAAGCTCAGCACCCATGCGGGCCGGAATCTTACCGTTATAGACCAGCGGGTCCTTGACATAATCTTCAACGACCTTAGGGTCACGGCTGATGGTATCTGAAGGCAGTTTCTGAACGCCCAGCCGGGGTGTCAGCACGGAGAAAAATTTGGCCAATTTGACCAGCAGATGAGATACGCCGTGTTCGATATTCAGCGGCAAACCGGAGAGTACCACTCCATCGATACCTGCGGGGGTGGAGGTGGCGTAATCGGCAGCCTCAAGCGCTCCCAGACTATGCCCCAAAAGGAACAGTGGTAAGCCGGGGTTGGCGGTTCTGACCTTATCGACGAATTTGGCCAGGTCGCCGGTCAAGTCGTCAAAACTATTGACATAACAGCGTTGCCCCGGCGAGCGGCCGTGACCTCGCTGGTCAAAAGTCCAGACGGCGTAACCTTGTGGCAACAGGTGGTTGACCACATTGTCGTATCGGCCGGAGTGGTCCGCCAAGCCGTGCATCAGTATAATAATCGCCCTTGGCGTGGTTTCCGGCAGCCAGGCGCTGTAATACAGGCCCGGGGCACAACCGTTGTCAAAAAGACCTTCAAACTGAGACATGGGGTTCAATATAGCAATAACCTGTGGTTTTGACAATTACGCGCCGGGCTGACTAAGATAGCAGAAGGAGATAAACATGGATAGAACTGAAGCTTTAACCGCCGTAAAAAGTGAAATTTCCAATCAGAATCTGATTAAACACATGCTGGCAACGGAAGCCGTGATGCGGCGTCTGGCCGAGCACTTCGGTGAAGACGTTGAAGAATGGGGACTGGCCGGCTTGTTGCACGATATAGACTTGGACCGCTGCAACAATGATCTGTCGGTACATGGCCGGATGTCAGCCGATATGGCCCGGGAAATGGGCGCCTCCGAAGCCGCCTGTCACGCCATATTGTGTCATGGCATGCTGGGCGAACCCTGCGTCAGCTTGATGGATAAGGCCCTTTACTGCGCCGACCCGGTGACTGGTCTCATCACCGCCGGGGCATTGATCCGTCCGGAGAAAAAATTGGCGGTCGTGCAGGCCAAATCTATTTTAAAACGTTTCAAGGAAAAGAGTTTTGCCGCCGGAGCCAACCGGGAACAGATCGCCAAATGCGCCGACATCGGGCTGTCGCTGGAAGAATTTATCACGTTGTCGCTTGAGGCTATGCAGGCCGTGTCCGACGATCTGGGGTTATAGCGTCTAGTTATAATTAATCTGGATATTGCTGCCGTCGGCTGTTTTGCAGACTTCAATCCGGGCCGGGAAGGCGTCCTTGAATTCTTCAATGTGGGTAATAACCAGAATACAGTCAAACTGATCCTGAATGCTGGCGATAGCTTCTTTCAATTTATCAATGCCGGCGGCGTCCTGTGTGCCGAAGCCTTCGTCAATAATCAGCGTCCGCAAGGGAGCACCGGTGCGGTCGGCCAGCAGGCGAGACAAGGCCAGCCGTAAGGCAAAATTGATCCGGAAGGCTTCGCCGCCGCTGAAGAGGTCATAGTCCCTGGTGCCCAGTTCATCACTGACCTTAATATCAAATGTTTCACTGGTTTCGCCTTTTCGGGTCATCCGCTGGAGCTCCAGTTTCAGGCTCATGCGGTTGTCGGTCATCCGGGCTAATAACTGGTTGGCCTCGGCTTCCATTTTGGGAATAGCGTTGTCAATTATAGCGGCCTGAACCCCGTTGCGGCCGAAGTATTTTTGTAAATCGCGGTAAAGGCTTTCAGTCTCAGCCTGGCGGCGGATCTCAGCGGTTTTGGCGGCAATGTCCTTCTTTAGTTCCTGAAGCTGCGCCAAACTTTGCTGGAGAACGCCGGTCTTCTGGGCGGCGGCAGTAGCTTGCTGTTTCAATCCGGAGACTAAGGTTTCTGCATCACGAAGCATCGCGTCATCTACAGAAGGCATTTTGGTCAATTCGGCCCGCAGTTTTCCGGTTTCCTGTTCCCGTAATGTCAGGCGCTTCTTAAGTTCGGCAATTGAGGCTTCAATGCTCAGGCGTGATTGCTCATCGGCAGCCAGCAGTTTTTCGGCTTCGGTCAACTCCCGGTGCTGTCGGTCAAAAGGCTCTAGTTCGCGGAGCGTTTCGCTGGTACGCTGGTGTTCATCAGCGTCATAACCGACCGCTTTGATTTGAGACTCAAGTTCAGCCAACTGGCGGCGCTCTTCCGGAGCGAAGTCATTGGTCTCAATCTTGCGGGTGAGTTCCGCCAATTGTTTTTCGCCCTCAGGCAGCCGCCCAGCCGCCTTTTCGGCCTCTTCTATATCATGCAGCAGCCGGGCTTCCAGGTTAGTCAGACGGGTTCTCTCGGCTTTTAATTTGCCGGCGGTTTCCAAATCACGCTCCAGTTCCCGGAGCTTTCGGGCGTTTTCGGTTTGGGACACGGCCAGGGTGCCCAATAACTTGCGGATGGAGGTGTTATCACTTTGGTACTTGTTCAGAACGGTGGTCAGCCTTTCCCGGCTGAGTTCAGTTTCGCACACCGGACAGGCGGCCTCCTGTGATTCAGACAATAACTTTGACTTGTCTTCATTTTCTTGGAGCTGTTTGCTCAGTCCGGAGGCTTCGGTTTCAAACCGGGCGTTGTCGGTCTTGAGTTGCTGGATCGCGGCGGTAATGCCTTCCAGGTGTTTTTCCTTTTCAACGATCTGGGTCATTTCCCGATTGAGTTCGGCCAGTGACTCTTTCTTTTTTGGCAGCTCAGCGGCCATGACGGCCAGTTCCTCGTATTTTTCCTGCCAGCGGGCGTGGGTGGCTGCGGCTTCACTGACCGCCTTAGTGATTGCTGATTCCAGGGATTTTGTTTGTTCATCAAGCCGACGCACCGCTATTAATTTTTGGTTGAATTCGGTGTTACGTTTGCTGGTAGCTTGAAAGCGAGCATATCCCGCCTCAATAGACTTTTTAGAGGTGAGTATCTGTTGGTAATTGGTGATACGTTGTCCGTTTGTTTCCAGTTCGGTCTGCTTTTGAGTCAGGTCGCCTGTGATTTCTCGGACACCAGCCTCGGCTTGAATCAAGGACTGCTGTTGGGACTCCACCAATTGTCGGGTGCGTTTAAGTTCGTCCAGAACGGCCTGTTTTTCCTTAAGACCAGATTCAGCGTTAGCAGACTCCTGAACTGCGGTGGCCAATGCGGATTCGATTTCGGTTTCCTGAGCCAGTTTCTCCTGCTCCATGGCGACGCTGTCCGACAGCAGCTTCTTTGAAGCGGCAGCATCGTCAGCTTTGGTTTTTGCGGTTTCTGACAATCGGTCATAAACATCCAGATTCAGGATAGCGCCCAGCACTTCCTTGCGCTTGTTGGGGGTCAGGTCAGTGAAGTGGCCCGCCTCACCCTGTTTCAGATAGGCAGAATTGATGAAGGTCTCATAATCCAGTTGCAGCAGGCTGGTAATTTTATCGGCCGTCTCGCTCATAATGCTGCCGGAGATATTGCTTACGCCTTCGTCGCTAACCAGAAACAGGTTGAGTTCGCTTTGGCCATTGCCGGAAGACTTTTTGGGTTTGGTGCGTCGGCGTTCCACCCGGTAGACCTGACCATCACCGGCGCGGAAGTCAAAGGTGACTGACGTATCGGTTTCGCCCTGGGAGATCAGGTCGTCATCGCCGGTGGATTTGGAGCCGACGCGGGATTTCCCCCACAGTGCCCAAGTCATGGCGTCAACGATGGAAGTCTTACCGGAGCCGTTGTCGCCGGAGATGCAGGCCAGATGAATGCCCTCAAAAGTTAACGGCGGAATCTCACCCCGGTAGGGCAAAAAGTTCTTCAGCTTCAGGCGTACTGGAATCATGTACCGTTAATTCTCCAAGGGGGATTTTAGCATATCCATGGCCCGACGGCAGATAAAAACCGGGCGGTCTATTGATCGCCCGGCTATGATTGTTATTCGAGGTAATCTTTGAGTTTGCGGCTCCGGGTTGGGTGGCGGAGCTTACGCAGAGCTTTGGCCTCTATCTGCCGGATGCGTTCCCGGGTGACGTTAAACTCTTTACCGACTTCTTCCAGTGTCCGGCTGCGGCCGTCTTCAAGTCCGAAGCGGAGCTGTAACACCCGGCGTTCCCGCGGTGTCAGGCTGTCCAGGACGCTATCTATCTGCTCCTTGAGGAGCTGACGGGAGGCAGCATCCGGCGGAGGCAGGGCATTCTGGTCTTCGATGAAGTCACCCAGATGGGAATCTTCCTCTTCACCGATGGGGGATTCCAGCGATACCGGTAACTGCGACACCTTGGCAATCTCGCGGACTTTCTCCGGCGGCAGTTCCATTTCCACCGCAATTTCATCGGGCGTCGGTTCCCTTCCCAGCTTCTGGGACATGGAACGGGAGATGGACAATAATTTATTGATGGTTTCCACCATATGTACCGGTATGCGGATGGTGCGCGCCTGGTCAGCTATGGCGCGTGTGATGGCCTGACGGATCCACCAGGTGGCGTAGGTGGAGAATTTGAAGCCGCGGTGAAAGTCAAACTTTTCTACCGCTCGTATTAGGCCGATGTTGCCTTCCTGGATCAGATCCAGTAACGGCATGCCGCGGCCGATATGCTTTTTGGCTACGCTGACCACCAGACGGAGATTGGCTTGAGTCAGGTGGCGTTCCGCTTTGCCTGACTCAATCTCAATGGTATCCAGATAGCTCTTAAACTGGTGCTCAAAGTGGTCCAATCGGCCGGTGAAAGCTGGTGAAGCGACTAAGGCATTAATCTCAGAGAGGTCAGTTTCTGCCGGTATGCCGTCAAGAACTTTTTTGGGCAGTAGTTCGCTGTTTAACGACAGGTCAATCAGTGCCTGTTCAATCTGCGATACCGGGGCACCTTGTTCCTCGGCGATGCTTTTGGTCAGCTCCTGATCAATTTCCTGTTCAATACTAGCCCGGAGTTTAGGGGCAAATACGGCGTCTTTGAAATTGGTGGAGACTTCTAACCCCAGTTGCCTTTGCAGCATGGCGACCGTTTCTGCCGCTTTGACGAGCTCTTGAAGCATGCACACAATGACCTGGACGGCAGTGGGATTATGTCCGTCACGCTCGCGGCAGACCTGGCGGATTTCGCGGATGCGCTTGCCGGCCTCCATTTTCTTGGCCAGCATTTTTTCGGTTTCAGCATTAAGCAGCGGCACCCGGCCAATCTCGTGCAAGTACATCCGCACCGGATCGTCTACAATGCCGTGTTCCAGTTGCTCCGCCGGAGCTTCCAGACGAGGCATCATGTGTTCTGCTTCTTCGGGTATGGTATCGGAATCGGAGTCTTCATCATCATCGTCGCTGAGTTCATCGGGATTAACATCTTGGGGAACCTTCGGTTCCTCCTTTTCCTCATCCTCTTCCTGCTCAACGACCACCTTTTGGGACGAGCTGTTTTCTTCGTCTTCCTCGTCGTCCGTGAGTGGATTTTTAGGTTCTTTTGCCATGTATTACCTCCCTGAACCGCGATGCAGTTCGTTCTTTTGTTTATATAACTCGGCCAATCGTTCGTTGATTGCCATTCCCTGTTCATGATAACTGTTAGTTTCGGTTTCGTTACCTTCTCCGGCCGCGGTGTCCAAAGCTTCTTTAATCCGTGCCGAGGTGGCTTTTAAATATTTTTCCTCCATCCGTAGCGCGCACTCCGCCAGACGTTCGGTCAATTTAGACACCGGTTCGGGGAGTTCCATCAATCGGTCAAACTTGGCGGCGCACAACCGATCCAAAGCTGATTTAACCGCTACTGGGTCTGTTGTTTCCCGCAACTGGATAAATATTTCCCGGTTTTCCACCGTGCCGAAATATTCCGGTTTGACCGACCTACATATCTCTGCAAGTTCCGGATGTCGCATCCATATAGCCAATAGATAATCTTCTACTGAGTTGCCGGTTACTGAGGGTACAGCGGCTTCAGCTGTGGCTCTACCGGTTGAGTTGGCGGCCGGTTTGAGCCGGTTCAAGCTGAACTGTAGTTCCGCGGTATCCACTCCGACCAGTCGAGCCAGTTCCGTGAGATAGTGCCCTCTCCTAACCGGGTCGTTAATTTCCGAGATAACCGGCAGTAGATATTTAGTCAGCTCTGACTTCCCAGCAGCGGTAGTCAGATTATATCCGGCTGAAGAGCGTTTAAAAACGAATTTCGTCAGTGGTCCGGCACTGTCAAGGATAATTTTCCATGCTTCCGGGTCACGCCGGATAACGTCGTCAGGATCGTTACCCGCCGGGGCAACGGCGACATTGATCTCCTGGCCCAGTATGTTTTCATGCGGGATACAGCGGGCCATAGCCTCCTTACCGGCGGTGTCGGCATCGAGTGCCAGAATAAGATTGCGGGATAGTTTCCGTAGAATATTGACCTGTTTTTCCGTTACCGCCGTCCCCATACTGGCGACGGTGTTATTGAATCCGGCTTGGTGACTGACGATCACGTCAAAGTAACCTTCTACGATGATTGCCCGGTCAGCCTGGCGGATAGCGGAAGCGGCTAAATTGATTCCGAACAGTGTGGCACTCTTGGAAAACACGGGCGTTTCCGGTGAGTTCAGGTATTTGGGCACCGAGTCATTTAGTACTCTTGCACCGAACCCGGTAATCCGGCCTTTGACATCGCAGATCGGAATCATAACCTGATCCCGGAAGCGGTCATAGGTACGTCCGCTGTCGGCGCTGCCCAATAAACCCGCCTCCAACAGGATGTCATCGTGGAAATCTTGACCGTTAAGATGGTCTTTCAGCGACTGCCACCCAGGTAGAGCGTAACCAATCTGAAAGTCATCGATTGACTTACTGTTGATGCCGCGGGACTCGAGATATTCCCGGGCCTTAGTTGCCGCGTCCGAACTCAGCAGCAGGTCATGGTAATATTGAGCCGCCGCGGCATTCACCCGCAGCAACTCGTCATGCTGTTCTCGTTCAGGCGAAGCTGGCGTGAATGACTTCAGAGCGATACCGTATTTATCAGCCAATCGTTCTACAGCCTCGGCGAAAGATAGACCCTCTTTTTTCATGATGAAAGAGAAGATGTCACCGCCGGTACCACAGGCGCCGAAGCAATGCCAGCTCTGCTGTTCCGGATAAACGAAGAAACTGCCATGTTTTTCCGAATGGAAAGGACAAAGCCCTTTAAGTGTTTTGCCGGAACGGCTCAGCTTGGTATATTGACCGATAAATTCGGCAATGTCCGCCCTGGATTTAATTTCTGCAACGGTATCCATATTTAAACTAATCCAAACGCCATGGCCATGCTGGAGGCGAAAAGATCGGTCATTCCGGCAATGTAATCCACTACGCCTCGTTCCGGATCTTCTTCATAAATATATTCATCCGGCATCCGGTTTGGGAAAGTAAGCAGAAAGGAGTACATTGCTGCCAATATTCTTCGAGCATCGTCGGCTTCCTCATCTTGGCGGCTATAAACCCGCTCAAACATGAATTCCCGTAAGGTGTTGGTGGCTTCAAGTGTCCGGTCGCTCATACCGATTACGGCCGGGGAGTCCGAAGCCTGGCCGGAAATGCCCCAGGAAAAAGAAACGACATCACTCACCATGGAATTGATTCGGGCGGAATGACCGGCGCCCAGGACGGCGATGGCTTCGGAAGGCAGATCGTCTTCTTTTATCAGCCCTGCCCTTATGGCATCGGCGATGTCATGGTTTACGTATGCTAGAGCATCAGCTAACCGGCATATTTCACCTTCAGGAGTTGAGGGATGACCGGTGGTATTGGATAAAATACCTTCGCGGGCTTTGGAATGATTGAGAATCCCGTCCCGGACTTCCCAGGTGAGGTTCAGCCCTTGACCATTCTTCTCCAGGAAGTCTACCACTCTCAAACTTTGGTCGTTGTGGCGGAAGCCGCCGGGATATAGCTCTGCCAGCACCTCTTCGCCCACATGCCCAAATGGGGTGTGTCCAAGGTCGTGGCCCAGACTGATAGCTTCGGCCAGATCCTCATTTAGCCGTAAGGCCCGGGCGATGGTGCGCGCAAGTTGAGATACCTCAAGCGTATGAGTCAGGCGTGTGACGTAATGGTCACCGCTGGGCGCTATAAAAACTTGGGTTTTGTGTTTGAGCCGCCGGAAGGCTTTGGAGTGAATAATGCGGTCACGGTCACGTTGAAATTCGGTCCGCATGTCACTTTTGGGTTCTTCAACTCTACGTCCGCGGCTGGCAGCCGAAAGCGTCGCGAATGGCGAAAGCCATTGCTTTTCCCTCTCTTCAAGAAAATGACGTATACTTTCAGGTTTATTCATTGAATAGTGGCATTCTCCGGTATGCACCGGTTGGGTGAAGACGGAGCGCGGTAATAACCCTCCTAGTACAGAGTGGCGAGGAACGGAGAGCAAGATTATGCAGCACTATTAACGGCTCTCCCATAATATTTTATAAAACGTGGGCTTTAACGGTGGGTCGACATCTATTGTTAGTTCTTGCCGGAAAAAGCCAGACACCGGCGATGCCTTAAACACCGCCGGTGTTCAAAATGTTACTTCTTCTGTTTGGCCTCTGCTTTGGCGATTATCTCTCGCGTGGTGCCGATCATGTCTGGAGAGACGGATATTGAGGTGATTCCCCAGGCCACCAGTTTTTCGGTCAATTCAGGGTATACTGATGGTGCCTGACCGCAGATAGAAGCGGTAATCCCCCGTCTCTTTGCAGTGGTGACAGCGATTTCCAAAGCAGCCATAACAGCTTCGTTACGCTCATCAAAAGTATCTTGAAGTTTTTCTGAATCCCGGTCAATGCCAAGCACCAGCTGGGTTAAATCATTGGAACCAATAGAGATACCATCAATACCAGCGTCAATGAATTTGTCCATCAAGAAAATATTAGCCGGAATCTCGGTCATCATCCAGATCTTGAAATCGGGACCCCGTTTCAGACCTTCAGCTTCCAAAATAGCAATGGTGCGTTTTAATTCATCAACAGTCCGGACAAATGGAATCATCACCCAGAGATTGGGGTAATCTTTACGTACTCGCTTGATGGCCTCAATCTCCATTTTGAAGCTTTCAATATCGGTAATATAGCGCGAGGCTCCGCGATAACCCAGCATGGGATTTTCTTCCGGCTGTTCATATTTGTCGCCGCCTTCAAGCTCCCGGTATTCGTTTGTCTTGAAGTCGGTAGTGCGGTAGACCACCGGGCGCGGACTAAAAGCCTTGGCGAAGGGCACAATACCATCGTGGAGCTTTTGAATGAACTCCTCCTGCCGGCCTTGTTCAATCATGAAGTTGGGGTGTTTGCCGATGGCACTGACGATAAATTCAGCCCGAAGGAGTCCGACGCCGTCAACATTGCGCGATGAGACCAGATCAGCCAGTTCAGGTTGAGCCAAATTGACGTAGACCTTTGTCTTGGTGACTATAGCGTCCCGCATCAAACTGACTACCGATGACGTCTGAACTCGTCTGGTAACCTTGCCGTTATATACTTTGCCATGGGCGCCATCTACAGTAATGATCTGACCTTCCTTCAATAAAGAAGTGGCTTCGCCGGTACCGACGACGCAAGGGATTCCCAATTCACGGCTGACAATAGCTGCGTGGGAAGTGCGGCCGCCACGGTTTGTAACGATGGCGGCCGCTCGTTTCATTGCCGGTACGAAATCTGGGGTGGTCATTTCAGCCACGAGAATATCGCCAGCCATCACCCGATTGATTTCATTGGGGTCCATGATTATTTTGACGGGTCCGGAAGCCAGACCTGGCGAGGCCGCAGCACCGGCTAGAATGATTGGTTGCTTAATTTCTGGTTCTTCTTCTGAGAGTTCCTTTAAAGCAGTTACTGGGCGGGACTGAACTATATAAATTTCGCCGTTTTCCTGAGCCCATTCAATGTCCTGCGGCGAGCCATAATGCTTCTCAATGTGCATCGCCAGTTCAGCCAATTTGAGAATGTCCTCGTCTGACATCTTCTGGAGTTCCTGTTTTGACGGCGGTACGGACTGCCAGTAATTGGCACCCTCAACTTCATTCTCAGTACCAGACGTATTGCGAATCAGACGGCGGGATTGATTGCTGATACGCCTTGAGATTATGCTCGGTCCCGACTTATCTACAATGAAGAGGTCGGGAGTGATTTCACCGGATACTAGACCTTCGCCCAAACCGTATATTACTTCGATGACTATCTTAGAAGCGTCGCTGGTAATCGGCTCAATGGTGAAAATGACCCCGGAAGTAACAGACTGCACCATGCGTTGCACCGGCACTGCAATACCGACTTGAAAATGATCGAAGTTCTGTTCGTTGCGGTAATAGACAGCCCGGGGCT
Source organism: Dehalogenimonas sp. (assembly GCA_050864255.1). GTDB lineage: Bacteria > Chloroflexota > Dehalococcoidia > Dehalococcoidales > Dehalococcoidaceae > Dehalogenimonas. Next base: position 478,212 of record JBOWAX010000001.1, on the reverse strand, counting down.
CAAAGAGTGAAGCCCAGCATTTTTGGACTGCCATAACCACTGCGTCCGCACCTTCAATATTAAGATAGGTGCTTTGCTGGCCGGCAAAGGATGCTTCCGGTAGATCTTCAGCGGTAGCCGAAGAACGTACTGCCACTAGCCCTTCACCCATGGATTTATAAGACTGGCGTATCTTTTCTGACAGCACCGGCGGCATGGGGGTATTCATAATGAGCTGTTTGGCTTCGTTGGCGGCGGCAGAGAGGGCGATGGAGTCTTCAACATCAAGGTTATTCAGCGATGCCTTAATTCGGTCCTGAAGGCCCGACTCTTCAATAAATTCATAATAGGCATTAGCTGTAACGATAAAGCCCGGGGGTACTGGAATCTTGGCGGAGGTCATTTCACCCAGGTTAGCACCCTTACCGCCAACAACGGGGATATCATTCTTAGATACCTGATCAAACCAGACAATCGCCTCCGGGGTTTTCTGCATCCCTTATTGTCTCCTTCCCGATAGCTAAATGTTTATTGGGTCATTAATAAAGGTGATTGTAAATTACCGGCTATCTTGCCGACAAAGGCTAAATATTCTACTACAAAAAACCTTGAGTTTAAAGTCCATTCCCACCGGTGCCAAAATATCAGCAATCGGTAAACTGACAGATGGGGAAAAATAGCTATGTTATTCTTCGCATTGTCCACCATTATATTAACAGCACATTACAATATTACCACGAATTTAAATACTGATGTTCATTGACACCCCATGGGTATAAAGGTAGAATTGATTCGCCTTTAAGTTTGTTGTAGGGAGGCCCTTATATATAATGATTGAAATGACCATTGAGAGCATCCGGGTCAGTCTGGTGAATTACCAGCGAGTGGTCATGCTTAAGGAAAAGAACACCCTCCGTTACCTGCCGATATGGATTGGTTCAGCCGAAGCTCAGGCTATCGCTATTCGCTTACAGGAAGGCATTCAAGTCCAGCGACCGATGACTCACGATTTGCTCGCGACCGCTATTGAGGTACTGGGAGCTACTGTTGACCATGTGATCGTCAGCGACTTAAAGAATGATACTTTTTACGCTAAAATACTGCTGAACATCGGCGAAAATCAGGTGGAAATTGATTCCCGACCATCTGATGCCCTAGCTTTAGCCGTTCGGGTGGACGTGCCTATCTACGCCGATGAATCGGTTCTTGATAAAGCAGGTATTGTACTTGATCGAGAAAGTGAAGGCCAGGAAGTTTTGGACGGGCTGGATGGCGCCACTGATGTTACCGAGCGGCGCAAAAAGGCCAGCGAGGACGAAATCAACAAAATGAGCGCCTTTCGGGATTTTATTGAAAACAATCTGGACCTGGAAGACTTTGATAAACGCAAGTCATAATCCGAGTTAAAGATATAAGAAAAAGCGGGGCGAATGTTAGCCCCGCTTTTTCTTTGAAGATGTGGTTTTTATGGCGGAGAGGGTGGGATTCGAACCCACGGTCGAGTTGCCCCGACTCACACTTTCCAGGCGTGCCTGATAGTCCACTCCAGCACCTCTCCGCGTGAGTCATATCACCTGGTAAAGCCTGTCAATGATATATAAAATCAGCGTCAATAGTCAAACACGTCGGGAAGGGTAATAGATTGGAATGAAGATGGCGGAGAGGGTGGGATTCGAACCCACGCTCCGTTACCGGAGATCGCTTTTCGAGAGCGACACCATCAACCACTCGGACACCTCTCCGGCGGCTATTTTACCTGAACCATCCGTTAATGTGAAACCCAACGACACCGAAGTTTTTAAGCGCGAACCGGTGGGTATTGGAACATTTATTAATAATCTGCTAAAGTTATTGCCCATATGGAAACTGAGCTGATTTATTTTAAACTGATTTTGACCTTCGGCTTGGTATTATTGGCTGCTCGTTTGGGCGGAGAAATAGCGGAAAGGTACTTCAAGCAGCCAGCGGTAATAGGTGAACTGACTGCCGGTATTATTATTTCCCCCTTCTTATTGGGTGGTTTGTTCAATGATCCAGTGATTCTCAATTTTGCTACTATCACCGGTCATTTTGCTGACGGGGGACTGGAAGTTGAAAACTATAATCCCCTGCAGATTGTATCCGAAATTGCCGTGATTGCCCTGTTGTTTGTGGCAGGTTTAGAAACTGATGTCAGGGCTTTCGTCAAGAATGCCTTTTCAGGGGCATTAATCGCTATCGGCGGTGTGGTGTTACCGTTTGCTTTAGGCTATTTTGCTGCGATGTACTTTTTCCCGGAAATCGGTACCGTCGGCTGGCTGTTTACAGGAGCGGTGCTGACTGCTACCAGTATTGGTATTACTGTACGTATCTTGATGGATATGGGCAAGTTGGGTACCCGTGAGGGTACTATTATTCTGGTTGCCGCGGTGATTGATGATATTCTTGGTCTGGTTATCCTGTCGGTGGTGATTTCCATGGCTAAAACCGGCGAGCTTTCTGCCGGAAGCGCCATCATTACCGGTTTGATTGGGTTTGGCGTCTGGTTAGGTATTTTACTCATAGGGTATTATGGACACAAGTATATTTCCCGTTTTTTGCTGGCTCCTTTTAAGGATTCAGGTCTTATGCCGGTTACAGCCCTTGTTATCGGTGTGTTGATTTCTTATGGCGTCACTCTGGTGGGTCTTCACCCGGTGGTCGGGGCCTATGTGGCCGGTCTGATGTTTGCTGCCACCGCGGAACGTGAAGATATTATTCACCAGACACGGCCGATTATGTTGTTTATGGCGCCGTTCTTTTTTGCTTACCTAGGTATGCAAGTGGAACTGGGGGCTATTGCCGCGGTAATTGTCCCGGCGACTATAATTATTGTGCTGGCGGTGTTTGGTAAGGTAGTCGGTTGTTATATTCCGGCGCGTTTTATTGCCAAGTGCGATCACAAAGGAAGCATGATAATTGGTATGGGTATGGTGCCCCGGGGTGAAGTAGGGCTAATTGTTGCTGGTGCTGGCCTTCTGGTTGGGGCTATCAGTCGTGATATATTTGGAGTTGCTGTCGCCGTCAGCTTGGCCACGACTCTCATAGCTCCATCACTATTAAAACCGTTGTTTAAAAAAGCCAATCCCGTATCTCCTGTGACCTCCAATCCACCTCATTAAAGCTAATTTGTTGTCAAAATTACATTCTATAGGATAGAATGTACACTCACCTATTTGCCCCTGTAGCTCAGGTGGATAGAGCACCAGCCTCCGAAGCTGGGAGCGAGCGTTCGAGTCGCTCCAGGGGCAGTATTACAAATATGGACAGGGAGGGGCTACTATAAAAAGCGAACTTGCTGAACTCAGGTGGCACGGTCGCGGTGGTCAGGGGGCCGTCACGTCGGCGGAACTGGTGGCCCAAGCGGCGATTACTGAAGGAAAATACGCTCAAGGATTTCCTAGTTTTGGCCCGGAACGGCGCGGTGCTCCGGTAATGGCTTTCAACAGGATTAGTGCTCACAATCCAATTCGCAACCGGGCGGGTATTACCAATCCCGATGCCGTTATCGTCTTGGATCCAAGTCTGATTGAAATCAGTAAAGTAACTTCAGGTCTTAAGAAAGGCGGTACCATCATTATCAATACCACTAAGCCTTTAGAGGCATTTCCAGAATTGACCGACAGTTGGCGCATTGCAGTTATTGATGCTAATCTGATTGCCCGGGAAGAGTTGGGGGTGCCTATCGTAAATACCACCATGCTTGGTGCGTTGATTAAGGCCTTGGGGATAGTTGAATTAGAATCCATGACCGAACCCGTGAATCAAAGGTTCGGAAAGATTGCCGCCAAAAATCTCAATGCCATGAAACGGGCGTTTGAAGAAACCCGGGTAAAGGAGCTTGAAACCGTTGGCTAAGCAAGAACAAGAAATCACTTGGAGAGATATTGAAATTGGTGCTGCCGTGACCGAGCCAGGCAGTGCCGCAGCGTACAAGACCGGAGATTGGCGCTCACAACAGCCGTCCTACGATTTTTCGCGTTGTATCAAGTGCGGGATTTGTTATATTTTTTGCCCAGAAGCCTGCATTCATCAGAATCAAAAAGGGTTTTTTGAGGCGGATTTCTTTTATTGCAAAGGTTGCGGGATATGTGCCTATGAATGTCCTACCCGGGTAATAACTATGCGGGAGGAGACAGAAAAATAGTGAATAAACGGATTGGAATTGAGGTGTCAATCGCGTTGGCCGATGCTGTCAAGCTGGCTGACGCTGACGTGATTGCTGCCTACCCCATTACTCCTCAAACACACATTGTGGAGCATCTGGCAGAACTGGTAGCCGAAGGTGAACTGGATGCCGAGTATGTCCCGGTAGAATCCGAGCATTCCGCACTGAGTGCCTGTTTAGGTTCTTCGGCGGCCGGTGCCAGAACCTTTACCGCTACTGCTGGACAAGGGTTGGAGTTGATGCATGAAGTTTTATACGTAGCTTCAGGTATGAGGCTTCCTATCGTTATGGCAGTTGTCAACCGGGCTTTATCATCACCGCTTTCAGTCTGGGGTGATCATTCTGATGTCATGGCAGTAAGGGATACCGGCTGGATTCAAATATTTACCGAAAACGGTCAGGAAGTGGTTGACCAGATCATCTGCGCTTTCAAAATTGCTGAAGACCATAACGTAATGCTTCCGGTAATGGTGCATTTGGACGGCTTTCATTTGTCTCATGTGATTGAGCCAATTGAAATGCCGGAACAGGATGATGTTTCTGCTTTCCTGCCACCCATTCATAATCCATTAACTTTGCACCCGTCGAAACCTGTGGCTATGGGTGACTTTGCACCTCCGATTGTGTTCACCGAAGCCAAATGGGCCCAGGAACAGGCTATGGCTGGTGTCAAGAAAACTATAGTTGAAGTCTGGGAACAATACGCCCAAAAGTTTGGACGGACTTACAGGCCGGTCGAGTGTTACAAATGTGAAGGCGCAAAAAACTTACTGTTTACCATGGGTAGTTTTTCCGAAACTGCCATGTCAGCAGTGGATAATCTGAGAAATAAGGGATTAGATATTGGGTTGATTAGACTTCGCCTCTGGCGACCGTTTCCGTTTGAAGAATTTCGAGAGGCGCTTAAAGGTGTTGAGAATCTTCTGGTGCTTGACAGGAGTATCTCCTCCGGTGGACCGGGCGGCCCGGTAGCCTCAGAACTTAAGGCTGCCTTGTATAATGTAGCTGATAAACCGACAGTGGTTAGCTTTGTTGGAGGGCTGGGGGGCCGTGATATTACCGTTGACGGTTTTGAAAATTTGATAAACGAAGGCCTGAAGCTTGCTGCGGACGGCACCGATAAAGAGTTTGAGATGATCGGGGTGAGAGGATAATGCAGAATCTGAATATTTACGCCTCTCGTCTGATCGCTAAAGAAGAACCGTTTGCCCCAGGACACCGTGCCTGTATCGGTTGCGGAGAGGCGCTGGCGGTCAGACTAGCGGCCAAAGCTTTTGGGCCCAATACCATTGTGGTTAATGCCACAGGGTGTATGGAAATTGTGGCTTCGCAGTACCCTTTTACCTCTTGGAAATTGCCGTGGATACACACTCTGTTTGAAAATAGCGCAGCGGTGGCTTCAGGAATTGAAGTTGCCCTTAAGGCTAAAATGCGCAAGGGGAAGTTACCACAAGAAGATATCAATGTGGTTGCTATAGCCGGCGATGGCGCGACGCTGGATATCGGTTTACAGGCACTTTCAGGCGCCATGGAGCGGGGTCATAATTTCCTGTATCTCTGCTTTGATAACGAAGCCTATATGAATACAGGGATTCAACGCTCCTCAGCGACGCCTTTCGGAGCTTCAACTACCACCTCTCCGGCTGGCAAAGTGCACGCCGGTCAGACGTCATGGAAAAAGAACATGCCTGAAATTGCCGTGGCCCACGGTATTCCCTATGTGGCGACTGCTTGTCCAAGTTATCCATTTGATTTGATTGAAAAGGTAAAGAAGGGGCTGGCTGTTAAAGGCCCGGCCTATATTCAAATCATGTCGGTCTGTCCTACCGGTTGGCGATGCGACACGGATATTTCCATTTTGTTGGGTCGTCTGGCCGTTGAAACCGGGGTTTTTCCGTTATATGAAGTAGAGAACGGCGAATACAAGATGAGTATGATTCCGGAAAAGCTAAAACCGCTGCAAGAATACACCAAGTTGCAGCGTCGGTTCCGACATTTGAAACCGGATGCCCTCGTTCAGATTGAAAAGCGGGTTGCAGAAGAATTTGAGAAATTGGTGGAGAAATCTAAATGACCATAGCGACCGATCGTAGCACTGAAATCGTTAAAACAGTACTGGCTAAATACAATAATGATTGCAGCATGCTGGTAGCCATTCTTCAAGATGTTCAGTCAGATCTCAATTATTTGCCCAAGGAAGCCCTGTTAAAGGTAAGCGAAGGCCTGAATATACCATTGAGTCGGGTGTACAGCGTAGTTACTTTTTTTAAGTCATTTAGTCTCAAGCCCCGGGGACGGCATGGTATTCACGTTTGTATGGGTACCGCCTGCCACGTTCGTGGTGCCGAAAAGGTGCTCGACAAACTGGAAACCGAATTGTGTTTATGTGCGGGAGAAACCTCGGAAGATATGAAATATACTTTAGAAACGGTAAATTGCGTCGGCGCCTGCGCTTTGGGTCCGGTTGTTGTTGTGGATAATGAATATGTAGGTCAGGTGACTACCGATAGAGTAAAATCCATTTTGGAAAGCTGTAAATAGCATGGCGTTATCAAATACTCAAATTAAACGGCTTAATTCAAAGGCGAAGCTTGAATCGTATCGTGGAGAATTATTATCAGCTGGTCAGGCCGACCAAAGGATAATAACTGTCTGCTGCGGTACGGGGTGTTTAGCCTATGGTGCGGCTAAGCTGGCTCAAGCGTTTCGTGATGAAATAAAATCTCAGGGTATGGAAGATAAAGTTGCGGTCAAGACCACCGGGTGTCACGGATTTTGTGAACGAGGACCTTTGGTGGTTATAAGACCGGAAAATATTCTTTATCAGCGCGTGAGAATCGAGGATGTTACTGAGATTGTGACCGAAACTGTCGGACGGAATTCAGTTATTGAACGTCTTTTGTATTCCACACCCGGCAGTAATGAAAGAATCATATACGAACACGATGTGCCATTTTACAAAAAGCAGATGCGCTTGGTATTCGGTGCCAACGGCTATATTGATCCAACCAGTATTGATGATTACATATCATTTGGTGGTTATTCTGCCTTATCTAAAGCCTTGTTTGAGATGACGCCAGATGATGTAATCGAAGAAGTTAAATCTTCAGGCCTTCGTGGAAGAGGTGGTGGCGGTTTCGCAACCGGTGCCAAATGGCAAAGTACTCGGGAAGCGAAAGATGAAATAAAATACGTTATCTGTAATTGTGACGAAGGTGACCCAGGTGCCTTTATGGATCGGTCATTAATGGAAGGCAATCCTCACGCCATCATCGAAGGCATGATTATTGCCGCCTATGCAATTGGCGCTCATGAAGGGTATATCTATATTCGGAACGAGTACCCCATAGCTTTGAAAAACGCGGAATTGGCTATAGGACAGGCTGAAAGAGCTGGTATTTTGGGAAAAAATATCATTGGGTCGGACTTTAGTTTTGAAATTAAGATAAGCCGAGGTGGTGGGGCCTTTGTCTGTGGGGAATCCACAGCTTTGATGGCTTCTGTGGAAGGCAGGGTTGGGGAACCGCGGGCCAAATATATCCATACATCTGAAAAAGGTTTGTGGGATCGTCCGACCGTATTGAATAACGTTGAAACGTTGGCCAATGTACCACTTATTGTTAATAAAGGCGCTGATTGGTTCTATGATATTGGCACAGCCAACAGCAAAGGTACCAAAATATTTTCTTTGGTTGGTAAAGTAAACAATACCGGGCTTATTGAAGTGCCGATGGGTATTACACTCAGAGAAATAATTTATGATATAGGCGGAGGGATTCCCAACGGTAAAAAATTTAAAGCTGTGCAGACTGGCGGTCCTTCCGGGGGATGTTTGCCGGAAGACAAACTTGATTTAAACGTGGATTTTGACGAGCTTTCCAAATCTGGCTCTATGATGGGGTCAGGCGCTATGATCGTCATGGATGAAGATAACTGCATGGTTGATATTGCGCGGTATTTTTTGAGTTTCCTTGAAGGCGAATCATGCGGTAAATGTGTACCCTGTCGCGAAGGTTTGAAGCGAATGCGGCAAGTTTTGGATCGGATTATTGCTGGCGACGGTCAAGAAGGTGATATTGAGATATTGACCGACCTGTCTGAAGCACTAACTATGGGTTCTTTGTGTGGATTGGGGGGGTCTGCTGGTAATCCCGTCTTATCCACATTGAGGCATTTTTACGATGAATACGAAGCTCACATTAAGGATAAACGATGTCCAGCTGGGGTATGCAAACCGCTGATTACCTACAACGTTATTGATGTTAATTGCACCGGCTGTAACCTCTGTATTAAAGCCTGCCCGGTGAACGCCATTACCCCTCAGGGCAAGAAACAGCCGGTGATTCTGGACCAGAGTAAATGTACCAAGTGCGGCGCCTGTTTTGACGTATGCCGCCTTAACGCCGTGGAGGTTAGATAATTAGCATGGTGAAGTTAAGCATCAACGGTCGTGAATTTCAAGCTGAACCCTGCGATACGGTCCTTGCAGTAGCTCGAAGGGCCGGGATTGAAATTCCTACTCTTTGTCACTTGGAAACAGTTCACGATTATGGCGCCTGTCGGGTTTGCCTAGTAGAGGTTGAACGGCGGGGCCGAAAAAGGCTGGTGACTGCCTGTTTGTATCCGGTTGAAGAAGGACTGACCGTCACCACCGACTCCGAGCGTGTGTCCAAAGTTAGGAGCACAATTATTGAATTGTTACTTGCCCGTACCCCTGAGTCTGAAGAGATCATCAAAGTGGCCAACCGGTATGGTATAACTGTGTCTCGGTTCACCGACGTTGATGAAAACAACAATGATAAATGCATTCTTTGCGGACTTTGTACCCGTGTGTGCTCGGAGGTGGTGGGCGTTGATGCCATTAGCTTGGTTAACCGAGGAACCCGGCGCGAAGTGGCGTTGCCTTTTTATGACGATGAAACAGAGTGTATCGCCTGTGGTTCATGCGCTTATGTCTGTCCGACAAGCGCTATTACGCTAACTGATTCCTCTGTTGCCAGAACTATTATTTGGCCGAACAGTAGGGCAGAATTTCCCATGAAAGAGTGCGCCGGTTGCGGCAATCATTACGCACCGGTCAAGCAGTTGCAGTATATGGCCGATAAGGCACATCTGTCCGTAAGGGAATTTGACTACTGCCCCGACTGCCGACACTGAATGATACCGGAACTTTCTAACAGTAGACTCAATTAAAGCGATAGCGGCGGGGTGTGGCGCAGTTGGTTAGCGCGCAGCGTTTGGGACGCTGAGGCCGGAGGTTCGAGTCCTCTCACCCCGACCAGTAGGCTTATAACAACAGGAGGTGTGTTTATGGCTTCAAAAACGGTATCGTTGGAAGTTGAAGGCCAAACCGTAGAGCTAGCTTCTTTTGTCCAATCGTATTTTGAACACGTTTTGAGTGCTATCCTCGCCACATTGGATACTGATCGTCAAGATAGTTTGGTCATCATAGATGTTAACGACGAACATATTAACATAACTGTGAACAACAAAACGGTTGAGCTGAATCCATTTGTAGCACTCATTACGTTAAACACCACCACTGGCATGGTCAAGAGCCTTAGGGGCATAGATACCGCCGATAATTTCACGATAGAGTTAAGCAAGGGTTAATAATCGAATTGCCCCGTTTTGAATACGACCTGATTGTCATCGGTGCCGGAATCGGTGGCCTTGCTTCAGCCAGCTTTGCTGCCGGTTTGGGAAAAAGAGTTCTGCTGGTTGAAAAAGAGCGCATCGGGGGCAGTTGCACTTTGAAGACCTGCATGCCCACAAAATCTTTGATTCGCTCCGGCGTGATGGCCAACGGACTCCAACGAGCCCGTGATTATGGTTTAACTTACGATCTGTCGGATTACGATGCTGATGGAGTATTCCCGTATATCCAGAGCGTTATCGCTGATGTAAATTCTATAGATACTCCTGAAAGCTTCAATAAAATCGGGATTGATACTGCCTTCGGTCAGGCAAAATTTATTGACAAAAACCACGTATCGGTCGGTTCCAAAGTTATTTCAGCTAATCGCTTTATTATCGCTGCCGGAGGCCGAACGGCTAATATAGGTATTCCTGGTAATGATATTACCAGATGCCTTGATGTTGATAGCCTTTTTAAGTTAGAAAAGCTTCCGGCCTCAATGGCGATTATCGGCGGCGGTCCCGCAGGCGTGGAACTCGGGTTAGCGCTAAAGCTATTAGGATTGGAGATCACTATTTTAGAAGTGGCTGATTCAATCCTGATTCGGGAGGATAGCGAAATAGTCCAATGCCTAACGGAGCATGTAGAGTCTCTCGGTTTGAAGATCATGACCGGTTGTAAAGTTTTAAAAATGGAACAGCAAGGGTTAAATGTGCAGGTAACTATTGAAAAGAAAGATATGGAGCAGCAGGAGATCAGTGTTGAATCCGTGTTGGTTACAATCGGTCGGACCCCCGATATTGAAGGTCTTAATCTGGAAAACGCTGGTGTCGAATATACGGTGAAGGGCATTAAAGTTAACGGCCATCTGCAAACTACCCAGCCTAATATTTTTGCCTGCGGTGATGTTACCGGACTGACCCAGAATGCTTCCATGGTGGAAAAGCAGGCACTGACAGCAGCTAACAATGCCATCGTTCCAGTATTCAAAACACGGCAGAACTTTGAGCATATGGTTTCGGTGATATTCACAGAACCACCATTGGCTAGAGCAGGACTTACAGAAAAAGAGGCGGTTGCCCGGTACGGAAATAGTATCAAGATTTACAATTATGACTATCGAAATTTAAGGCGAGCTAAGATGGAGCGCCAGGATTATGGTATGGCGAAAATTATTTGTCGGCCCGGCGGTAAAATTATCGGCATTAATATCTGGGGTGAAAGGGCTGAAGAATTGGCACATGAGATGCAACTGCTGAAAGCCACCGGCAAACCGCTCCATTTTCTTCACCAGGTCAGTCATGCGTACCCAACTTTCGCCGAGGGTGTACTAAAGCGTCTCGGCGATATGGCATATGTGGATCGCATGGCAGGTAATATATTTGTCAGATTGGGCTTGAAGTTATTGCCCGGATTTAAGAACAATCTGAAAGCAATTAAAGAGAAACTTTGATATAATAACTAGGTTTTGACACTACCTTGGGCCCAGATTAAAATATACGGGTTCTTCTGCGGGTGTAACTCAGTGGTAGAGTGCCTGCCTTCCAAGCAGGTTGTCGCGAGTTCGAGCCTCGTCGCCCGCTCCAAATTTAACCAAAATCTACTCTGCTTTTATTAGGTCAATCCCCATGAATGGTCTTAGGGCTTCCGGTACTTTTACGGATCCGTCCGGCTGCTGGTAGTTTTCCAATACGGCAATCAACACTCGCGGTAAAGCCAGTCCGGAGCCATTAAGAGTGTGAACAAAGTCTACTTTGCCGTTGTCATCCCTGCGGTAACGGATGTTTGCCCGACGTCCCTGAAAATCGAGACAGTTGGAACAGGAACTGACCTCAAGCCATTCGTTAACCCCGGGTGACCATATCTCAATATCGTAGCTCTTGCTGGAAGCGAAGCCAATATCGGCGGTGCATAACTGTACGATGCGGTAGGGTAGCTGGAGAGCTCTTACGACCCCCTCGGCGTCATCAAGCAATTTCTCAAGTTCATCGTTGGAAGTTTCAGGGCTGGTAAATTTGTAAAGCTCAACTTTATCAAACTGGTGACCTCGTTTAATGCCACGGGTGTCCTTGCCGGCACTCATCTTCTCCCGGCGGAAACAGGCTGTATATGCGCAATAATTGATTGGTAATTGGTCGTTGGAAAGAATCTCATCCCGGTGTAAATTAGTCAGCGGTACTTCCGCGGTCGGTACCAACCACAGGTCGTCAAAAGCGTCGTGATAAAGATTATCGGCAAACTTGGGTAAATTGCCAGAACCATATAAAGCCTCTTTTTTAACTAAGAAGGGCAGGTACATCTCTGTATACCCGTGTTTCCTGGTATGGAGGTCAAGAAACAGTGAAATCAAGGCCCGTTGTAGCCGGGCACCGGACTTTTTTAGTACATAAAAACGGGAGCCGGACAATTTTACACCACGTTCAAAATCAATAATTCCTAGTTGTTCACCTAGCTCCCAGTGGGGCTTTGGCGTAAATCCATAATCGGCGGGTTCTCCACAATGTCGTATTACTACATTGTCGGCTTCACTCGTGCCGTAGGGGACGCTTTCCTGGGGAATATTGGGTACTTGCAGCAGGTAGTCCTGTAACCGCGTCTCAATTTCCCTCAGGTTTTCCTCAGCCGCGGCGATCTTATCCCGCAGGATTCGTCCCGGCTCTGGGTCCGTTGGGCGGCTTTTGGATATTTCTTTACGTTGATGTCTAAGTTCGTCCAGTAATTGAGTGCTCTCCCTGCGGGCAGTGTCGGCCTCAAGAATCAAGTCAACGGGAGCCCGTGTTTGCCTGCTGGAAACAGCACGGCGCACTGCATCGGAATTTTCCCGGATAAACTTTAAATCAAGCATTTTTACTTACTCCTTGTCTTTAAGGGTGGGAAAAAGAATTACTTCGCGAATGGAACGGTGCCCGGTGAGCAACATAATCAAACGGTCAATACCAACACCCAGTCCTCCGGTAGGAGGCATACCGTATTCCAAAGCGGTAATGAAATCTTCATCAATTGTTTCTGTATCATCAATTTGCGGTGTGCAGGTACCCTTTTGCAGTTGTGAAGAAAAGCGCTGCTCCTGTTCCAATGGGTCGTTCAATTCAGAAAAGGCGTTGGCTATCTCCATGCCGCCAGCAAAAGCCTCAAAGCGCTCAACAATGCGTGGCTCTCCGGGTTTTGTTTTGGCCAAAGGTGACATTTCTATTGGATAGTCAACTAGGAAGCAGGGCTGTACCAGGTGAGGTTCTACATAATGTGAGTGTAATTCGTCTATTAGCTTACCCTTGTCTTTGGTCCCATCTGCTTCCAGGCCGATTTGTTTCATCTTGGTACGTAATGAATTTGCATCAAGATAATCCAAGAAATCAATACCAGAGCGTTCCAACAAAGCACTTCGAAAATCAACGCGTGGCCATGGTGGTTCAAAATTAAGGTTACTGTCACCGTGTTCCACGATAAAGCCTCCGGTAAGGGAGAGGACGATATTGGAAACCATTTCCTCAACTACAGTCATCATGTCTTGATAATCCGCGTAAGCCTTGTAACACTCCAGCATGGTGAATTCGGGATTATGCTTGAGTGAAATGCCTTCATTTCGGAAAATCCGTCCAATTTCATATACACCATCAAATCCACCAACAATCAACCGTTTTAAATAAAGTTCCAGGGCGATACGCAAGTACATGTCCTGCTGTAAGGCGTTGTGGTGGGTAATGAACGGCCGCGCAGCTGCTCCACAAGCCAGTGACTGCAACACCGGAGTTTCGACCTCCATAAACCCGTGAGAATCCAGATATCCGCGGATTTCAGAAATAATATGAGCGCGTTTGCGGAAAGTATCCTTAACTTCTGGATTGGCTATTAGGTCAAGGTACCTTTGGCGGTGCCGTATTTCTGTATCCTGTAAGCCATGCCATTTTTCTGGCAGCGGCTGCAATGATTTATTCAGCATTTGGATTTGACTGACGCTGACTGAGGCTTCTCCCGCACGGGTTCGCATTAAGATACCGGTAGCACCGAGAGTGTCGCCGATATCAAGAGAACTCAGAATAATAATACTTTTTTCATCCAGATTCTTCTTGCTGCAAAACAATTGGATTTTGCCGTCCCCGTCTCGTAAATCAATAAAACTCAATTTGCCCATATCGCGTCGTGATATCACCCGCCCTGCCACAGTAACAACCGGTGGCTCCGCCCCAGATTCCTCGACGGATTTTAAGCATTGGATGACCTGAGTGTTGGTATGCGTTCTATGAAATGAATTAGGATAAGGATTAATTCCTGCTTCTTTCAAGCGGCAAAGCTTGTCTTGCCGTTCATGGGTAATTCTTTCGTGTCGTGAGGCCATGGTGTTCTCTTTCTAATTATGTTTTGCTGCTGGATAATTATAGGTTAAGACGATAATACCCGCAATGATGATGCGCTATATTGTACAACTGACAGCTTGATGAAACCCGCCTGATAGTGATACAATTTAACGTTGAACATAACTTTGTGGGGGTAATTTAAATGCCAATTTATGAATATATATGTCCGCAGTGTCGTAACACCTTTGAATTACGACGGCCTTTTAGTGAGTGTGATGCTATTACTGAGTGTCCAACCTGTAAAGCCGAAGCTGACCGGATAATTTCCGCGTTCTCTCATGTTACCGCGACTCCGGCGGATCATTTTTTACGCTCAAAGGATAAAGCACAAGAAAAAATGTGGTTGTCCGAGCGTAAGATGGAAGATTATAAAATAAAGGATCCAGACCCGCTTGCGCGTTGGCGTGAAGAGCGGCAAGAGGCATGCGGTAAAGGTCCTGAAGCATGGGTTGAGTGGGCTAAAGAAGAATCAGCTCGCAAAGAAAAGGAAGCTGATGAGCAAAGGACCAAAGAAACAGCCGAAAATGACTATGCTGCTTGGGCAACAAAATCTACGAGCGTGGATCCACAAGAAAAAGAGAGATATTTAGCGCTTAAAGAATTACAAAAAATTGAAGCTCAAGAAGCCCATTTGCAAGAAAAAAGGAAATGGAATCCGATAACTGAGGCCTGGGAAGATGAGAAACCTGCGTTTGACTACCCTCCGGTATTTAAGCCCAAGGGTGAGATGAAAGAAAGCCGGTTTGAAAGAAAGAAGCCGGAAGTTCCTGAAGATGAAGACGAGATTCCTGAGGGCGAACAGTATCTATAGTAGTTAAATGCCGTCGGGCTCGTAGCTCAGTGGTCAGAGCGGGCGGCTCATAACCGCTTGGTCGCAGGTTCGAAACCTGCCGAGCCCACCATTAACAGCATATTTAGAAAATAATTAAGAGAGGGGGAATTCCTCCTCTTTTTATTTATTTAAACGCCAGACAACTTCTTCCAACAGGGTCTGCCAAGAGATATCTGTGTTTTGGTACTTGATTACAATCTTGGTGGGAGAGATAATGACACCGGATTTTACGGGACGTAATTTTGAAAAAGTCGGTTGAATGCCGGAATGAAAGCGGATGGCTATTTCATCCCCCTCGGTAATGAATGATTTTATCCCAATTGATATTGCTAATACGCGCAGTCTGACTAAAAATAGCAGGTTGGCTGATTCCAGTGGGATTGATCCGAATCGATCTGATAGTTCGTTTTCCAAGGCTGTTAATTCACTGGCATTTTCAATTGCCGCCAACCGTTGATATAACTTCAATCTCAATTGAGTATTGTCTATATAGTGTTCGGGAATATAGGCCACAATGGGTAAATCCATTACCGGTGTTTGAAGTTTAGGGGTTTTGAGAATAGCAGTCGGGTTATCGCTGGTCTTTAATTTCGATACAGCCTCGCTCAACATTTCGGTATAAAGATTAAAGCCAACCGCACTAATCTGACCGCTCTGCCGGGTACCCAGCAACGTACCGGCTCCACGGATTTCCAGGTCTTTCATTGCGATGCTGTAACCAGCTCCCAATTCCGCTGCCTCATAAATGGTCTTGAGCCGCTTAACCGAAGTATCGGTCAGACGTTTATCTTTTTCATACAACATGTAGGCGTATGCCAGATTAGTACCCCGGCCAACGCGGCCACGCAACTGATAGAGTTGTGTTAAACCGAAACGATCAGCATGATTAATGATAATTGTATTGGCATTGGGAACATCCACGCCGCTTTCAATAATGGTGGTGCAAACCAGAACGTCTTCAGTGCCCTCGGCAAATCTGGACATCACCATTTCTAGCTCGTGTTCCGGCATTTGACCATGGCCTATTGTGAAGGATGCTTCCGGTACAAGCTTTTGTAGTTTAGCAGCAATATGGTGAATACTGGCTACCCGGTTATGTACAAAGAATATTTGTCCTCCACGCTCCAACTCTCTGAGGATTGCCTCTCGAATCAGATAATCGTCGAAAGCAGCGACAATGGTTTTGACTGCGAGTCTTTCCAGAGGCGGTGTTTCGATGATACTCATATCCCTAACTCCGGTCAGTGACAACTGAAGAGTGCGGGGGATAGGTGTGGCGGATAATGTCAGCACATCAACTTCCTGACGTAATTTCTTTAAAAACTCCTTGTGCATGACGCCGAATCGCTGCTCTTCATCAATTATCACCATGCCGAGGTTTTTGAATTTTACATCCGCCTGCAATAATCGATGAGTGCCTATTACAATGTCCACATTGCCATTGGTCAATTCTTCAATAATTCTGGTCTGTTCGCAGTCAGTCCGAAAACGGCTCAAGGATTCCAATTTGATTGGGAAAGCGGCCAGCCGGTTTTTAAAGGTGACATAATGCTGTTGTGCTAACACTGTAGTTGGTACCAAAATAGCGACCTGACGCCCGTCCATAACTGCCTTAAATGCCGCCCGTACCGCAACTTCGGTCTTGCCGTAACCAACATCGCCTAGAATCAACCTGTCCATGGGCTGGGGTTTTTCCATATCTGCCTTAATTTCGTCAAGAGCCTTAATCTGATCCTGAGTCTCCACATAAGGGAAAGAGCCTTCAAGTTCACGTTGCCAGATGGTATCCGGCGAATAAGCATAACCGTTGACTACCTGACGGTTAGCATAAAGTTCAATTAGTTCCTCAGCCATTTCCTCCGCCGCCTTTTGAGCTCTTTCTTTGCTACGTGTCCATTCAAGAGTTCCTAGACGATTTAATGCCGGGGCCTCACCTTCAGCCCCGATGTAACGGGTGACGCGGTCTATTTGGTCGGTAGGTACGTACAATCTGTCACCGGAGGCATATTCCAGAAGAATATAGTCTCGGGTAGTGCCTCCAGCCTGCATATTGATAATCTCAGTAAAACGCGCTATGCCGTGATCAATATGTACCACAAAGTCGCCCGGGTTAAGTTCGGAGAGGGTCAGACACTTGATATTTGATCGGTGCTGTCTTTGTCGCCCTGTCTTGACAAAACCGAAAAGCTCAAGGTCGGTGAAAAGGAAAACCTCACCCGCTAAAACCCATCCCGAATCGGAATAGCCATGGATTATATTCAGTCCTTTACTGATCTCAGAGTTAGATTCGCTGCTCAAACTGAAAGGAATGGCTTTTTCGGACAATAATTCCTGCAACCGTTCAGACTGGTAACTGACGATAAATACATTTTTTTGTTGCTCCACAAATTCAGGCAGCTTTTCAAAAAGAGCAGACAATCGGCCGGAATAACTGGAAGCGGCGGAGAAGGGTAGTTCAATACTATGGCAGGAAGGATTATTCCAAGATTGGAGTTCAATCGTGAGGTGACTTTTGAGCGCACTTTGGATTTCAAACCAATCCAAATATGGAACAGGGTAATCGACAGGTAATTGGCGTTGAGCTTCTTTTTCAGCGCGCAATTTTTTTGCTTCCTCCCGATAATATTCCCAGGAATGTGACACAAGATCGGGGTTATCAATAAATACAATCGTCTCATTGGGAATATATTCAATCAATGATGTTTTGTTAACATAAGGCTGCCAGAAACAAGAGTTTTCCGGTCGGTTGCCTAATCTCAATTTTTCTAATTCATTCTGGTACTCTTGACTTACCGTTTCCTCTAGGTCACACAGCGTGGCATTACCGATGAGTTGAGGTTTTAAAAGCAAAGAAGCCGGACTAAGTTCAAAATATTCAATTGTTTTAATTGACCGTTGTGTCTGGGGGTCAAAACAGCGGATACTTTCAATGGTATCGCCGAAATATTCGAGTCGGAAAGGGTAATCCTCTGCCGGCGAATAAATATCAACGATTCCTCCGCGTCGACTGAAGGTGCCTGGGCTTTCTGCCATCGCATCTTGGCGATAGCCGGAGTCGTCAAGTTTGGCCGACAACTCCGATGGACTTATTTCAGCCCCGGAGAAAATAGTATTCCAAGCGGCGCCAAAACTCTCACGATCAGGCACAGGCTGCAACAGGCTTTCTATGGCAATGACTGAAACAGAGGGCCTATTTTCTTTAAGGTTGATTAACGAAGTTAGTGCCTGAATCACATCTAATTCGGTGGCCTGGTCGGTTACCCCTCTTTGGTAGGGCAATAGATCTGGGTAAGGGTAACGTAGGATTATATCATCCTCTAAATATAGGCCTAACTGGTCTGATAATTGTTTCGCCCGGTCCAAACTATGAGTAATTACCAGACATGGTTTGTTTAGTTCATCACATAAAGCACCCACCAAATACGGACGCGCAGATTCAATGATGGAGCAACCTAATGACTGTTGAGCGGATTTGGCCCGATCAGCCAAAGTTTGGTAAGACGGGTTATTACGGAGAAAAGTAAATAGATTTTTGAGTTGAGCGGTCATAAATATTCAAGAAACATTACATAATATAATGTTTGGCGGCAAATACCGACAATATAAACCTAATGTCACATCATTTACTTTTAGGATAATAGTTTTTGGTGGGCCTGGGATGGGATTTTTTACCCCTGCCAGTGTCCCCCCTGTAATCGGGAGCCGTAATATTAAAAACCATACTGAATTGATGGTCAATGAATCGAGAGCTGATTGCCGGTTCAATTTCGTCAAGAGATGATCTGGTGGTAATAACGGTGGGTAATTGAGCGTTGTAGCGGAAACTAATCACCTGATACAACTTTTCCTGAGCCCAGGGGGTGGAGGCATGTTCACCAAAATCATCTAGTACCAGAAAAGGAGTTGTTTTAACCCGGTCAAAAATTTCATCATATGAAACGCGACTGTCCGGTGTAAAGGTGGATCTCAAATGGTCCAAAAATTCTGGCACCACTGTGAACAGTGCCGGCAAATCGGACTGATAACGGTAATTTACGATTGAAGAAGCCAGATGTGTTTTACCACAACCGGTTACACCCTGAAGAATCAGCCAGCCGTCCGGAGATCTGGCAAAATCATAGGCCACCTTATATGCCCGGTTCAGATTATCCTGCTCCTCTGACGGAAGGTTTAGTCGTTCTCGGTCAAATGATGCAAATGTCATCCTTTTCTGAAGTTCCAGCCCTTCAGCCCAGTCGCGTCCGGCAATATTGTTGCCGCCAAGGACAAACATCCTGGACCGACGTGCGTCGGTAATTCGGTTTTTTAGTCGGTCATCCAGAGATTCAAACGGCACGCCGGTGGCAATTACAGTAGGCAGTTCTTGATGGTTACGGTAGGTTACCAGTTGTTCCAGCTTTTCCCGAACCCATGGAGAATCATTCTGAATTCCAAAATCATCCATAACCAGTATGGGTGTGTTCTTCAACCGATCAAAGAGATCAGCATAGCCGTACTCTGCATTATGGGAAAAACCCGCCCGTAATTCATCCATCATATCAGGAGTGGATCGATAAACAACCGTTCTACCGCTGGAAATCAATTCGTTAACGACTGCCGCAACCAGATGGGTCTTTCCGGACCCCGAAGGACCGGTAAAAACCAGAAAACCTTTTGGTTCCACGGCAAAATTGCGAGCGGCTTCCACGGCAGTTACATAAACATTTTGTTGCTGGAGGGCACCGTGGCGGCCTTCGGGCAACAAATTATTAAAAGTTAGTTCTTTCAGCGTCCCCAACCGGGAATAGTCCAGTAGGCGTTGTTTTTTCATTCCGGCGTCGAATGTGTTGATGACACAACTGCAGGCAACGTTCCTGGAATAGTCTGTTTTACCCGCCGGCGTCTTTGGATATACGAAGCGAGCCCCTAAACAGATGGGGCAATCCGGCACGGTTTCCGGAAATCCGACAGATTTATCGTTGGACAAATTTTCCATACTCGCCTTTGACATATTTGTCGGGGTTTTTTTGAATATTTCGCTGATGTGTTCCATCGTTTTTACCCTGTGCCGCCCAATTATCCAATATTTTACTGATGTAACGCCAGTTATGTTTATTCAGTCTAACAGCTTCAGTAATAGCGTCTCTAATCCAGATTTCTGAGTAGGTATTTAAGGCTGCTTTAAGTTCATCGGCGATTATCGGCGTAATAAGACCGATGTTTTGTTCATATAATGAAAACACGTCAGGCATCTCAGGAGTAGGGACGTGGCGTACTGCATGCACAATCTCTGGTAGTTTGATTTCGCCATGTTCAATCAATCCGGCTGATTTTCGGCCTGCAGAATCGTTCAAAAGATATAGCTTGACACCGTTATCGGCGTCAAGCTCAAGCACATTGTTATGCCCTGACGCCTGAGTCATCGCCTGTCGAACCTGCTCCCTATTCAACTGTCCGTCGATTTCCGCAGCTATCTCTAGGTCAGTCACGAATCTGGGGTGTCTCTTTTTAGAAAACAACAGCTTAAAAAATATCAGCGTTGTCTTGAGTTCTTCAAGATCATTAATTAACGGCATTAGTCGGCTAAAAAATGGTTTGGGGATCCCGCAGAATTCGAAGTTTTCCGGATATCCATCAAAAAGTTGCTTCATTACCCTATCTCAGCAATGCTCTGTAAATTCTCAAATTTAGTCAGCGCATGCCGGAATCTCACCTTCACGGTGCCGATAGGGCCGTTACGGTGCTTGGCAATAATAATATCAGCAATCTCACGCGGGTACTCTTTATCGGGGAACTGTGCAGCCCATTCCTCTTCTTTAAAATAAACCTCTTCCCGATAGATAAATATGACGATGTCGGCATCTTGTTCAATGGATCCGCTTTCACGCAGATCGGATAGTTGAGGCAAGTGTGAAGGACGGCCTTCGACAGCCCGGGATAACTGAGATAAGGCAATAATAGGCACATTAAGTTCTCGGGCGATACCTTTGAGTGATCGGGATATGTAACTAATCTCCTGAACCCGATTGTCTCGTCCGTTGCTGGAATCACTTTGCAGCAATTGTAGATAATCCACGATTATCAAATCAAGCTTGTTTTCAAAATTTAGGCGGCGAGCTTTAGCCCGTATTTCAGAAATCCTGAGTTGTGGACTATCGTCAATGTAGACCGGAGCTTCTGACAGATTACCGATGGCGTGCATGATGCGGTTCTCTTCTTCAGGTGTTGAAAGACCGGGTTGGAAATGCCGCGTGTTGATGCCGGATTCGGATGATACCAATCGCTGAACCAACGATTCCGATGACATCTCCAGACTGAAAATCGCGGTACAGGCGTGATGGTCAACTGCTGCGTTACGGGCGATATTCAGGCCCAGGGAGGTTTTACCCATGCTTGGTCGACCTGCGACTATAATCAGGTCTCCTCGTTTCATCCCGCCGATATAGTCGTTCAGACCATAGAATCCGGTGGGCACCGTTTCCAATTGCTCCCGGTCGGGAGGTGGCTCTAGATATTTGCTGAGAATGGTTTTAATGTGAATGAAATCAAGCGAAGTACGCTCATTTCTCAAGTTAAAAAGCAATGATTCAGCATTAGCAATGGCGGCTGAAGGCTCTGGACTAGCGGTGTAACCGATTTTAGTGATCTGGGTACCCGCGGTAATTAATAATCGGGAAACTGCCAGATTATATACAATACGGGCGTAATGTTCAGCGTCCAATGATGTCGGCACGGTTCCAATCAAATGCGATAAATATGCCGCTCCACCGATGGCGTCAAGTTTTTGTTGCCTTCCTAATTCCTGAGCAACGGTAACCTGATTGATGGCCGCGCCCCTTTGAAACAGAGATAACGCGGCTTCATACACAAATTTACCGGAATCTGAATAGAAATCCTGTGGCTTAAGAAAGGTGGCCAGTTCATAAATCACCTTACCGTCAATCAGCAGAGAACCATTAACCGCTTCTTCAGCGGCAATATCATGGGGCGGCAGTCGGTTTTCCACCACGAACTAACTCCCCTTTGCGATTACTTTAACCTTAATTACTGGAGTCAAAGCGGCAGATAGCCGCACGGTGACTGAAAAAATGCCCAGTTGCCGGATAGGTTCCGAAAGTTCAATTTTTCTTTTATCCAAATCATACCCGCTAGCTGATTGGACAGCGGCCGCTATTTCCGCAGTGGTGATGGAACCATAGAGCTTTTCCCCTGATCCGGTTTTACCCGCAACTTCAATCGTCAACTGTTCCAGCATTTCCGCCGTAGCGGCAAGTTCTGCATCTAATTTGGCCTGTTTTTTTCTCTCTGCCTCAATCTTTGATTGTGTAAGAGCCGTCGCTTCTTTAGTCGCCGGGGCGGCAAGACCGGCTTTCAACAGAAAATTCCTGGCGTAACCGTCCGGTACTTCTTTAATCTGGCCAGTTTTACCGATATTAGGTGCGTCTTTTAAAAATATAACTTTCATAGGCAGGTGTTTCCTTAAATTTTAGTTCCAGATAAATAGTTTTGAGCGTTGGAGGCGGCCGTGGCCCCATCACCGGCGGCTGTTACCACCTGCCGTACCGAATTGGCTCTGACGTCGCCGGCTGCATATACTCCCGGGCTATTGGTTTCCATGTTTTCGTTTGTTATCACAGCCCCAAACTGGTTGAGTTCAACCACACCTTTGAGGTAGTCGGTATTGGGAATCAAACCGACGGCAACAAAGACCCCTCCGACCGGAAGTGTGGTTTCTTCCCCAGTTACGGCATTCTTTAACTTTAGGCGCTCCACTGTGCCATCGCCTTCTATAGCACTTACATCAGTATTCCATATGAATTCAATCTTTTTGTCTGATTTGGCTTTTTCTTGAAGGACTGGGGTGGCCCGTAACTTGTCACGGCGGTGAATGATATATATCTTCTCCGCAAAATGTGTCAGATGAATAGCTTCATTCAATGCCCCGTTACCACCTCCTATGACAGCAACAATTTTGTTACGGAAGAAAGGTCCGTCGCAAGTGGCGCAAAAAGAAACACCGCGGCCCACCAAGTCTTTCTCCCCTGGGACTCCCAGCTTGCGGCGTTCAGATCCGCCGGCGATAATCAGGGCCCGTGCCGTGTAATCACCCAACGAAGTCTTTACGACTTTGTTCCCGCCAGAAAGCTCGATGCCGGTAACACCGGTCTGGATATGTTCTACTCCGAATTTGACGGTCTGTTCATACATTTTTTGAGTCAACTCATAGCCGTTGATAGGTTCTACGATTCCTGGGTAATTCTCAATCTCCCAAGCTTCGGCCATCCGGCCACCGATGGCACTGCCTTCAATTATGGCTGTCTTGAGCTTAGCTCGGCCAGTATACAGACCGGCGGTCAACCCGGCTGGACCGCCCCCGATAATTATTACATCATACTGAGATGGGGCTGGCATGATCTTTAACCTCCTCGGCAATGAGTTCCGGAATGCGTTGCTCCACGGTGCGCTTAGCGGTTAATATGGCGTTTTTGATTGCTTTAGAGCGGGAACGGCCATGAGATACGATCACCGTCCCTTTAACTCCCAATAGACAGGCACCGCCATACTCTCGAAAGTCCATGCCTTTGGCCATGTGTCCGATGCCCACATCAGCCAGAAGTTCCCTTCCCCTTAGGTGTGAGGCGGATGTCACCGCCTGGCCTACCTGCCTGATCTTAATAATTGAATCGCCCAAGCCCTCAAAAGCTTTAATTAAGATATTGCCGGTATAACCGTCAACCACGATGACGTCGGCTGTATCACGCACCAGGTCATGACCTTCGATATTGCCGATAAAATTGATTTTAGACATTTTTTTTAGCAATTGATGAGTTTCGACCACCAGTTTATTACCCTTAGTTTCTTCTGAACCGTTGCTCATCAGTCCAACTCTGGGTGTTTCAACACCCATGACATATTTAGCGTAAATATTACCTAGGCGGGCAAATTCTGCCAGGTGCATTGGTCGACAATCAGAATTGGCGCCTGCATCCAGTAATAGAGATGGTGCGTGCGGTACCAGCTTGATAATACTACCCAGTGCAGGGCGTTCAATACCGTCTATTTTGCCCAATAACAAGTATGCAGCGCACAATACAGCTCCGGTTGAACCGGCGGACACAAAAGCGTCAGCCCGCCCTTCCTTAACCATCATGGTACCGACGGCAATGGAAGACTTCGGCTTATTTTTTAACGCCTCAACAGGGTGTTCATGAAAATCGATATTTTGGGGAGCATGGACTATGGAAAGGTTAAGTTTCTTGAGATGCTTGCCAGCCTGAACATGCAGCACCGGTCGTTTGCCCACAAGAATAATCTCAACACCTTTGTCCTTCAATTCTTGGGCGGCTTTTATGGCTCCTTTTATGATCTCATAAGGTGCATAGTCACCGCCTGATGCGTCAACCGCAATCCGCATAAATTTCCTTCCTTTGTAAAAATAATTTCCCCATACCCCGATGCAATCTATACAACATTATGCGCTAATTGACGCTTTTGTATCAAGGCAGCACCGATTGCCCCAGTCATTTCCGGGTGGTTGGGAATGTGTAGATTTAATCCCAAAATATTTTCAAAAGCCTTTACCATTGCTTTATTGCGGGCGACGCCTCCCTGAAAAATAATGGGTGCTTCAAGGCGGTTGATTCGGCGGGTGTCGCCCAAGAAATTACTCACCAGTGCCAGGCATAAGCCGTAGATAATACTTTCGGTTGATGCTCCAGATTGCTGGGCATGAATCATATCTGATTCAGCAAATACAGTACAGCGGCCGGTAATTTTGACCGGTTCCGGAATCGTTGCTCCAATAGTGGCGAACTCCTCAATGGACAACCCCAGTCGTCGAGATTGATGTTCCAAGAAAGAACCGGTGCCGGCGGCACAAACCGTGTTCATCGCAAAATCCTGGACTAAGCCGCTATACACAATTATCAATTTGGAGTCCTGGCCACCCATTTCTATTACTGTGCGAACGCCGGGTAAAAAGTATTCTGCTGCCAGCGCCTGGCAGGTTATTTCATTTTTAATGATTGAGGCACCGAGTTCCCCCCCCACCAGTTCGCGAGCGCTACCAGTGACGGCGAATGTCTTGAGAGTTTCGCCAATGAAGTTATTGACCTCAGTCCAAAGTTCTTTAGCTGCGGTTAAAGGTTTGCCGTTCGTAGGAAGGTAACTGGAAAACACCAATTTACCATCGTCGCTCAAAACGGCTGCCTTGGTACTGATTGAGCCGGCGTCAATGCCAACGTGAAAAAACATTCAGGGATTTAATCCGCTCATAAAATCTTCTTTAACCTGATCTAAGGTATCAGAGTTAAAAATCAGGTCAGCGGCAGTCATTGCTAAAGCTTTCGCTCCATCCAACATACCGTCTAATCCTGCACTCGATGCAGCGGCCTGGGCAAATTCCCGGGTGTGCCCTATAACACCAGCTGGGGCGATGGAGATAAAACCGTGCAGACCTGGTACTACCTGGCTGACATTGCCCATATCTGTACTACCGAAAGCCTGGTTGCTGTTATCCAGTTGAATTTCCCGTCCTAAGGCTTTAACGTTCGCGGCAAAAAGCCCGGTAAGGGTTTTGTTATTGAGTAATGGTGCGTAGGCAATAGGATCCCAACGGTGTTCAAGTTTCGCGCCGGTTGCTACTGCCCCGGACCGGAAGCAGTCAAGCACCCGATCTTTAAGAATTTCAAGATATTCCAGATCGGTTGCCCGAACCAGGAAACTGCCGGCGGTATGACCAGGAACTACATTAGCTGCCTGACCTCCGTTGGTAATGATACCGTGAACCCTAGCGGTTGGCCTCATATGTTGTCTTAAGGCAGCAACCGCTGAGTATGCGATTACCATGGCATCCAAGGCATTTACGCCTTCGGCCGGTTCGGCTGCGGCATGAGCTTCCTTACCGAAATATTCTACATAAAGCGTAACGCAGGCTAGCGCTTGGGCGGTGGCCGCGTTGTGTCCGGATTCTGGATGCACCATTAAAGCAGCGTCAAGGGCTTTAAAGACACCCTGTTGCGCCATAATTATCTTGCCGCCAAAAAGTTCTTCAGCCGGTGTGCCGATAAATTGTACTTGTCCGCCGCAGATATCCACCAGTTGTTTGGCAGCCACCGCAGCCCCGGCACTGGCCGTAGCGATAAGGTTATGACCGCATGCGTGACCGACATCCGGGAGTGCATCGTATTCGCCAATAAAAGCTACCACCGGCTTACCAGTGCCGTATGTAGCCTTGAATGCGGTTTTCAGGTCGGCGATAGGGCGTTCGATCTTGAAGCCATTCGCCTGAAGATATTCAGAAAGCCAATCAGCGGCCTGAATTTCCTGAAAACCTAACTCAGGATTAGCATGGATTTGTAATGAAATGTCTTTTAGCGTTTTTGCTTGGTGGTCAATGCTGGAAATCAGGTCTTGTTTCAGTGTCTCTAAACTAATCTGCATAACTTAATTATAGCTTATCCTTATGTTTATGAGCTATTAATTTTTAAATAATTATAATATAGGGGGTTAATTCACGAGTACAAAATTTTAGCGTTTAATTTTTCTTTACGCGTTTTTTCCGCCGTGCTATATTAGGCGCGAAAACATTATAACGCTTGAGGTAATTCATGGCGAAGACCATTGAGGAAATTAACAAAAAGATACGATTGGGCAAGGCTGTGGTTTTCACCGCTGAAGAAATTATTGAGGTAGTTAAGGAAAAGGGTTTGGCCCGGGCAGCTATTGAGGTGGATGTGGTCACCACTGGTACTTTTGGACCCATGTGTTCCTCCGGGGCCTATTTCAATATCGGCCATTCAAAACCGCGTATCAAACTTGGTGGCGGCAAGGTATATTTTAATGAAGTACCTGCCTACCCAGGTTTTGCGGCAGTCGATGTCATGCTTGGGGCTAACGCCTTGCCAGACGATGACCCACGCAACCGGGTCCATCCCGGTGAGTTCAATTACGGGGGTGGTCATGTCATTGAAGACCTGGTAGCCGGGAGGGACGTGAAATTGACGGCTCAGGCTTATGGTACTGATTGCTATCCCCGCAAGAAATTGGAAACTTGGATAAATATGAAGGACATGAATGAAGCGGTCCTTTTCAATATGCGCAACTCATACCAGAACTATAATATAGCCATTAATCTCTCAGATTACCCCATCTACACCTATATGGGTACCTTAAAGCCGGATATGGGCAACATTAATTATTGCAGCGCCGGACAGCTTTCACCTTTATTAAACGATCCGCTGTACAAAACCATCGGTATCGGTACACGCATATTCCTTGGCGGCGGCATCGGTTATGTAGCCTGGGAGGGGACACAATTTAATCCCGGGGTACTTCGGGGTGACAATGGAGTTCCGAAACGCGGTGCCGGTACGCTCGCAGTAATCGGCGATCTGAAAACAATGAACTCGCGTTATCTCCGGGGCGCCAGCATGCTGGGGTATGGCGCGACCTTATCGGTTGGTATTGGTGTGCCTATTCCAATCTTAAACGAGGAAATATTACGCTATACTACTGTCACCGACGATGAGATATTTGGAGGAGTGATTGATTATTCTAAGGCTTATCCAAATCTTGAGCCGGATGTAGTAGCTGAAGTCAGTTATGGACAGTTGCGTTCCGGCAAGGTAGATATTAACGGACGGGAAGTCCCGACTGCCTCGCTTTCAAGCTATCCGCGTGCTCGAGAGATCGCTTTAGCACTTAAGGATTGGATTATAAAATCAAAATTTGAATTGACTCAACCGGTGGCTGGATTACCGGGGCCTGAAAGTGGTCTTCAATTCAAGATGTTAAACGAACGTCCCATCAATGGAGATTAAAATGGTAGTGACTAGCAAGAAGATTGTCTTACGTTTCCCGCGGCATCTGGTAAACCGTCCGGTTGTTTATCATTTGATCAAAGACTATAATCTGGAACTTAATATTTTGAAAGCCTCCATCAGCAGTGAAGAAGGCCATATGGTATTAGAGCTTCGGGGTACCCGTTCAGATTTTGACCGTGGGATAGATTACTTGACCCGCACCGGCCTGATCATCGATACCCTCTGCCGGGAAATCACCCGTAATGAAGAGCGATGTACTGATTGCGGAGCCTGTGTTACTGTGTGCCCGGCATCATCTTTTTCGGTGGATTCAACGACCAGAGAAGTCGTCTATGATGAAGAGAAATGCATCGTCTGCGGCTTGTGTATTTTGTCATGTCCGTCTCGTTCAATGGAACTGCATTTTTAGAATCATAATTGTATTTTTGCCACAAAGATAGATCTACTTTCCTAATCGGGAGACTAAGTGTACCAACCCCGAAAATATCGAGCTTGGGCCGAAAGCAAAGACCTGATATCTTACTCGGTAAGCGAACAGGAAACCAATCTTCTTATAAGTACGTGTACGAAATTGGAACGAAAAACGATTCGTCTCGCTTTAAAGTATCGTCGAGTCATTGAAAAATATATACATTTCAACCCTGAATTTCTAACTTCCCTTAAACCACTCCCCGTTACTTACCGAGCACCGGCGATTATTTCCTTGATGGCAGATGCTGGCCGGAAGGCGGGGGTTGGACCTATGGCGGCGGTAGCCGGAGCTGTAGCTCAATGTATCGGCGTTGAACTCGGTGACTATTCGCCTGATGTAATTATAGAAAACGGCGGTGATATATATATTTCGAGCCGAACCCGGCGGTCCGTTGCCATATATGCGGGAAACTCAGTTCTTAGCGGCAAATTGAAGATTCAACTGGAAGGGCACCAAACACCTTGTGGTGTCTGTACTTCATCAGGTACGGTCGGCCATTCACTATCTTTTGGTAAAGCTGATGCGGTCACTATCATCGCACCTTCAGCGGCACTGGCTGACGCTGTTGCTACCGCCTGTGGCAACTTGATACACACCCCGGCAGATATTTCTCAGGGATTGGAGTTTGCGCAGGGAATTGACGGCATAACTGGCGCCGTTATCATTATTGGCGACCGGATGGGTGTTTGGGGTGACGTCAATTTGCAGCCGGCATAAATTTACGATTAAAGCGTAAGTACATTAGTACTATTGAATTGGTCTTTGCACACTTTCTTGGATATAGGGAACCAGTAGTATCGGTACTTAAGTTTTTCACCAACCATTACTATTTACCCATTTACTGATACACCAAAACGGAGTAGAGTATACCTGAATATAGCCACACAAGGTTGAAGCTGATGACGTTGACTTTAAAAGGGATAAAATATTTCCGCACCGCTGAGGTCTGCGAAATGGCGGGTATTAGCCGGACCACACTTTTTCGGTGGTTAAAGAGCGACTTATTAGGCGAAAGTGTCGCCCGGGATCGGCGTGGTTGGCGCCTATTTACAGAACAGGAAGTAGCGCAACTTAAAGCCGAAGCAAACCGGGTTGATGAGCCGGGCGATTAGTTGACCGGCCGGTAAACGAAAGGATAATCCATAAATGTCTCAAATTGATGAATGGCTGCGTTTACTGGTTGAGCAGGGAGGTTCTGATCTTCATTTGAGGGTGCCCAGTCCACCTATTATAAGAGTTGACGGTGAGTTGGTGATATTGGAACAGTATTCCAGTCTTAAGCCCGGGGATTTGGAACTTATTCTGGATGAAATAGCCAAGCCAGAGCAAAAAGAGGCCTTTTTAAGAGAAAAAGAATTGGACTTTGCCTACGGAATCGCTGGTGTTGCCCGATTTCGCGTTAGCGTTATGCGGCAACGTAGCTCTTTATCTATGGCTTTTCGACAGGTTCCATTCCAGGTGCTTTCTATGGAAAAGTTGGGAGTGCCGGGGATTTGTAAGGATTTGATCATGAAGCCGCGGGGCATGATTTTGGTTTGCGGGCCCACCGGTTCTGGAAAATCAACCACTATGGCCGCAATGGTGGATTATCTTAATCAGAATGCAGCACGTAATGTTATCACTATTGAAGACCCTATTGAGTACCTTCATTCAAATAAAAAATGTCTGATTGCGCAACGGGATTTGGGTGATGATACCAAGTCTTTTGCCACTGCTTTGAAACATGCTTTGAGGCACGATCCCGATGTTATTGTCGTTGGCGAAATGCGAGATTTGGAAACTATTTCAACTGCCATTTCTGCGGCGGAAACCGGCCATCTTGTTGTGGGAACTCTGCATACTACTGATGCCGCTCAGACGGTTGATCGTGTTATTGATATCTTTCCACCCTCCCAGCAACAGCAGATTCGTTTGCAATTTAGCCAGGTACTTGAGGCAGTTTTGGTCCAAGCCCTGGTGCCCCGACTGAATGCTAAAGGCCGGGTGCCAGCTTTTGAAGTCATGACGGCTACCCCGGCCGTTAGAAACTTGATACGGGAACAAAAAACCCACGAACTGACCAATGTCATCCAACTTTCCGGTAAAGATGGCATGATGACGTTGGACCAATCTTTAGCTGATTTGATGCGCAAAAACTTAGTGTCCAAAGATGAGGCAATGCTGAAAAGCAGCCACCCGGAGAAATTGACAAAATTATTACAATATCAAGCCACCGCCGGTTTTAGATAGTACCAATTGGATTCTAAAGTTGCTGCGTCGTGTGAAGATGGCTTTTGCCAATTCAAGCATCATGGACATATAATAACCCATATATGGGACATATTGACCATAAGGAACATTCTCCGGTTTCGGTTGTCTTTGGACTAGTTACGGTTTCAGATTCAAGGACCGAAGATACCGATGAATCCGGGCGTTATACTGCCGGTATATTGAAGGAAAATGGTCACACTATTAACTGTTATCATCTTCTTAGAAACGATGCCTCAGCCATTACAAAAATTCTTAAGGAACTTTTAAACAATACCGAGAGCCAAATTATAGTGTTCAGCGGTGGTACCGGATTATCTCAACGAGACTTGACCGTGGAAACGGTAGCTCCTATGTTTGAAAAGCAAATGCCGGGGTTTGGAGAACTTTTTAGGCTTTTAACCTGGGAGACTATCGGAAGCCCATCAATTATGAGTAGGGCGGTTGGCGGGGTAATTAAGGGTAAAGTAGTTCTGTGTCTGCCTGGTTCGCTGAATGCCGTTAAGCTTGCTGTTGAACAAATTATATTACCGGAAGCTGGTCACATGGTTCGGGAGGCCACCCGTTGATGAAGCCCTTCGGTCAACTACTGGATTTTGATACGGCCCTGCAAACAGTATTAACTGAAACACCGCAAATCAAAACTTCAGAATCTGTTGACCTTGATAATTTGGCCGGGCGTGTTTTGGCTGAAGATATTTTTGCTGTCTTATCTATTCCTCCATTTAACCGGGCTGCCATGGACGGCTACGCAGTAATTGCCGAGGATACCTTCGGTGCCGGACGGCGCAACCCGTGTCAACTTAAAATTATCGGACACATTTATGCGGGCGATTCCCCTGCCTTGTGTTTGAAAAGAGGTGAAGCCATTCAAATAGCTACCGGCGCACCGATGCCAGATGGCGCAGACGCAGTGGTTATGGTAGAGGAAACCGATAAATCTGGGGAAGATGTGCTGGTGTTTAAAGCTGTTTATCCCGGTGCCAATATTGGTCGGGCCGGCGAAGACATTAACGAAGGTGAGTGCATACTTGCACGGGGTACGGTATTTGACGCAGGCAAGATTGGGGTTTTGGCATCTCAAGGGTTATCTGAAGCTGCTGTTTTGCACAAACCTCGCATAGCCGTGATGCCTACCGGTGAGGAAATTGCCGCTTTCGGTGAGATGTTGCGGCCAGGGCAAATCTATGATATTAACTCTCATACCATTTCTGCGGTAATCCGTCAGAGCGGAGGTAAACCGGACAAAATGCCGATCGCTGAGGATAAACCGGACCGCCTCCAGGCGGCCATTGAGAAGGCTTTGGAAGCTGATATGGTCGTGATTTCCGGCGGTTCGTCAGTAGGCGAACGTGATTTAATGTTCGGGATATTAGAAAAACTCGGAAAACTACTGTTTCATGGTATCCAGGTGAAACCAGGCAAGCCGACCATGTTTGCCGTTGTTAATGGCAAACCGGTTCTTGGCATGCCCGGATACCCCACCTCCTGTTTGATAAACGCCTATTTATTATTGGCTCCGGCAGTCAGAAAAATGGCTGGGTTACCAGTTGATGACGGTCATGTGGTTGAGGCTGAGTTGGATCAGAGCGTGCCCGGCAGTGTCGGGCGGCGACAATTTTTACCGGTTAAGGTACAAAATGGGCTGGCCATTCCACTATTTAAAGAGTCAGGAGCCATAACCGCTACCGCTGAAGCTGACGGTTATTTGGATATTCCTCAAAATGTGGATATTTTGGATAAAGGCCAATTAGTCAGTGTTCACCTTTTCGGCTGTTAAATCTTTTTACTATTTGAACACTCCGCGTAATGACCGTGACTCACGTCTTCTAATAGTTGCAGTGCAATTTGTTTAACCGCTACAGTTTATTCCCAACTAATCCAAAAGGGGCATGTTGGCTTAAGTCTGCTAAGTACTGGGAGCCTTCCGAGTTAATTCGCAGGTTGCCTGAGGATTTGAAAAACAGTAGGGAGGCATAGCTAAGAATATTATTGAAGGCAACGTGTTAAAGTGGAATATAACTTCACTATTGACATAGTGGAAACTAGAGTTATAATTGAGTTAATTGTGTATCGGTCGGGAATTATCGGCCGAAATTTTTAGAAGGAGAGACTCATGAAACCTAAATGGCGACTCAGGGCGGGGATGGTACTCGCCAGTATTTTGGCTTTGGCGATGTTTTTGCCGGCTTGTAGCAACGATGGGGATGATCCCGATCCCGATCCTACTGCAACCCTTCAAAAACTTCCGGAACTTAGATTCCAGTACGCGAATACCGGGTCAAATCCTCAACTTGCAGAATTTCTCCAAGAACAATTAAGGGTTAACCTTGGAGTTACTTTGGTGTTAGAACCCATGGAATCCAAAGCTTTTTCACAGATGGTAAATGAGGAAAAACACACTTGGGCTTTTTTTGGATGGGGAGCAGATTACCCGGATCCTGACAATTGGCTACCAGAAATTTTTGGAACAGGTGGTGGCGTTAACCATAATCTTTACTCTGACCCAGCTTTTGATGCATTGGCCACTCAAGCAATGAAAGAGCTTGACAACGCAAAACGGCTTGAAATGTGGGCAGATGCACAGGAAATGGTCGTTGATGCCGCGCCCATGGTATTCCTATTCAATCGAGAGCGTTTTGTTCTTGTGAATCCTAACGTCCAAGGTCTACTAACTACGGGTATGGATGGTCAAATTGCAGGAGACCAGTTCTATTACAATGTCAGTACACCTTCAAAAACTCTTACCGTCAATTTGGCCGGCGAACCTGCACAGATCGATCCAAATTTTGCTTCATGGGCAGCTGAACGCAGTGTGATAAGTCAAGTCTTCGAAGGCTTATTAGGGTTTAATCAAGACCTTTCATTGAAACCAGCTGTAGCAGCCGAAATTCCCAGCTTAACAAATGGTGGCATTTCCGCTGATGGTAAAACTTACACCTTTAAAATTAATCCTAATGCCACTTGGGCCGATGGTGTTAAGGTGACTGCTAATGATTTTGAGTACAGTATCAAACGTATGTTGAATCCAGATGAAGCGGCTGAATATGCTTCATTCTACTATGATATTGTGGGAGCCGAGGCGTATAACTCCGGCACCGGCACTAAAGACGCTGTCGGTGTCAAAGCTCTCGATGCATCTACTCTTGAAATCAAACTGCAAGATCCACGACCAACGTTCTTATCTATCATGGCTCTGTGGCCGGCCTACCCCTTAAGAGAAGATATAATTGCCACGTACGGCACTCAGTGGACCGAAGCTGGTAATTACATGGGCAACGGTCCGTTTATGCTGAGCGAGTGGGAACATCAGGACCATATGACCTTCATTCCCAACCCCAATTATTGGGGCACTGCACCCAAACTTACTAAGATCACATTTAAAATGATCACGGACACCAACGCAGCGCTGGCGGCCTATAAGAACAATGAGCTTGATATTACCGCCCCTCCTGCTGGCACCGAATTAGCGACCCTGGCGGATCCAGTGTATGGCAAACAAGTTGTTCGCTACAATGAATTAGTTACTTTTTCCCTTCAGTTCAATATGACGGCAGCACCGTTTGATAATAAACTGATACGCCAGGCACTTTCGTGTGCTATCGACCGGTCTGCTTACATTGACCAGATTAGAGGCGGCGTTGGAACTGTAGCCCTATCTTGGATACCTCCTGGGATGCCGGGGTATGATCCGGATTTGGGTAAAGAGTGGGATTTCAATCCCACAAAAGCTAAACAGTTGTTGGAAGAAGCCGGATACAAACCATAGCGAACAATCTAAGCCGAAATTAATTTTAGGGGCTCTGGAAAAGACATACAGAACTATTACTTTTCCAGAGCCCCTCTGGTAGGCAAATGCTAAAATATATTGCTAAACGGTTTATGTGGATGATAGTGACACTCTTTTTTGTGTGTCTTATCACATTTTCTTTGATGCATCTGGTACCTGGCGGTCCTTGGGATAGAGAAAAAACACTAGCTCCTCAGGTAATTGAAAATTTAAACAAAAAGTATGGGTTGGATAAGCCGGTAATTGTTCAATTTGGTAATTATGTGTGGAATGCGGTTCAAGGTGATTTAGGCGTTTCGTATATTTATCAGGATCGCACTGTTACAGATATTATCATGAATGGCTTACCAAAAACAGCGGTGCTTGGGTTGTCAGCTTTCCTTTTAGCCTTGTTAATTGGAATACCTCTGGGGATAGCAGCTGCTTTGAAACAGAACACTTTGATAGATTATTCTTCTGTGGTTTTTGCGACAGTATTTGCCAGTATTCCCGGTTTCGTTCTCGGTATATTTTTAATGATAATATTTTCTGTCTGGCTTCATTGGCTTCCAACTGGGGGATGGGGTACTTGGCAAAATTTGATTATGCCAGCCGTAGCCCTTGCAGCTTTGCCAGCTGCCTATACCGCTAGAATTACCCGAGCCTCTATGTTGGATGTGGTGCGTCAAGACTATATTAGGACAGCGAGATCAAAAGGACTGACCGAACGTTTAATACTTATCCGCCATACTCTGCGCAACGCATTAATTCCAGTTGTAACTGTTTCAGGTCCAGAACTTGCTGCCCTTATTGCCGGATCATTCATTATCGAAAATTTATTTTCTATTCCAGGTATAGGTCGTCTATTTGTACAAGGCGTATTTCAACGCGATTATGGATTAATAATGGGTACTATTTTGTTTTACGCGTTTGCTGTCGCTCTGGTTAACTTAATCGTTGATATTCTTTATGGCGCGATTGATCCGAGAATTCGCTATGATTGAAGAGCGTAACTTATGACGACTCAAGCGACAGCAATTGTAGTTATTGATCGACCGCATCGATCACTATGGGGCGATGCATTTATCAGATTGAGGCGTAACAAGCTTGCGGTGCTGGGTGCTTTTATTATTTTTGTTATAGCAATGGCAGCAATATTTGCGCCTCTGATTACCCCGTATACTTTTTACGAGCAGAATTATGGAGCACTTTTACAAGGTCCGAGCTCGGAACATTGGTTAGGTACGGATGCTCTTGGACGGGATGCTTTTGCCCGGTTAATCTATGGTGCACGAACCTCATTGATGGTGGGACTTTTTACTCAACTCATTGTTTTGTCAATTGGATTACCTCTGGGAGCGGTAGCAGGTTTTGCCGGAGGAAGGATCGACAACACCTTGATGCGTTTCGTCGATATAATGTACGCCTTTCCCGATATATTGCTTATTATTTTGCTACGGTCTATTTTTGGCGGCAGCATATATATGATATTTTTGGCTATTGGTCTTGTTGCCTGGGTGGGAATGGCAAGATTGGTACGTGGGCAGATATTGTCTCTTAAGCAACGTGATTTTGTCACGGCATCGCGTGCGATGGGTGCGGGTTCTTTTTACATTATTGGACGTCACCTACTTCCAAATGTGTTGGGCCCCGTCATAGTATCTGTGACTTTCAACGTTCCTAGAGCAATATTTGCAGAAGCAGCTTTATCCTATATTGGTATTGGAGTCACACCACCTACTCCTAGCTGGGGTATCATGATTCAAAATGGCTACGATGTTCTTTTTGCCGCTCCACATTTAATTATTATTCCAGCGGCAGCTTTGGCCATTCTAATGCTAGCCTTTACCTTTTTAGGTGATGGTCTACGCGATGCGTTAGATCCAAGAATGAGACGGTAGATTATGCCTTTACTAGACGTACAAAATCTTGTGACTGAGTTTCATACTCAGGACGGCGTTGTCCACGCAGTTAATGATGTGTCTTTTCAAGTGGATCGCGGGGAATTGGTGGCATTGGTTGGTGAAAGCGGTTGTGGCAAAACGGTCAGTTCTCTTTCGATAATGCGATTAATTCAAGATCCTCCGGGTAAGATAACCGGTGGTCGGATACTTTTTGAAGGCAATGACTTGCTTAAATTATCAAACGAGAATATGCGTAAAATACGGGGCAGCCAGATTTCAATGATTTTTCAAGAACCAATGACTTCATTGAATCCTGTGTTGACCATTGGACGACAATTAACTGAGGGCCTACAGCAACATAAGAGGCTTGATATTCAAGATGCAGAAATTATAGCCGTTAACCTGTTGCAAAAGGTTGGTATTCCTCATGCAGAGAAGCGTTTGAACAGTTATCCACACCATTTTTCTGGTGGGATGCGACAACGGGTTATGATAGCTATGGCTATTTCTGGCAAACCAAAATTAATGATCGCTGATGAACCGACTACGGCTGTTGATGTGACCATTCAGGCACAGTTACTGGAATTACTGAAGAGCATTATTCAGGAATTGAACAGTGCGCTCATTCTTATCACCCATAATTTGGGTGTCGTTGCCAGGTATGCCAATCGGGTCTATGTAATGTACGCCGGTCGCATAGTGGAATATGGAACGGCGGAAGAAATATTTCATTCGCCGCTACATCCGTATACGGCTGGATTACTAGGATCTGTACCTCGTTTGGATGAACCAAGGAAACACCGATTGACTTCAATCGAAGGGCAACCCCCAGACCTTATTTACCCACCGACTGGTTGCGCTTTTGCACAACGCTGTATTTATCGCATTGATGGCGAGTGTACCACTGGGGTACTTAACAATGTTGAAATTACTCCAGGACATTTTACCAATTGTTTGGTAGCAATTAAGGGAGAAAAACCTTGGCGCAAGATAACATCATTGTAGAAGTTAACGGCCTAACAAAGTACTTTCCAGTCACTTCTGGTGGCTTATTTCGGAAAAAGGTGATCGAATTGCGGGCGGTTGACGGTGTTACTTTTGCTGTTCATAAGGGAGAAACGCTGGGTTTGGTTGGTGAATCTGGCTCGGGTAAGACTACTGTGGGTAAATGTGTTTTACAACTGCATAAACCTACCTCAGGTGAAATACTGTTTAAAGGTGATGAACTAACCGGGTTATCAGATAGGCAATTGCAGCGATTTCGCCCCAAGATGCAAGTTGTTTTTCAGGATCCCTACGAATCGCTTAATCCGAGATTTACTGCTTTTGATATAATCAGTGAACCTTTGAAGCTTCATGGAGTATCTAAGAAAGGGTGTCGAGATAGAGTTAAAGAACTATTAAATATAGTCGGCCTTGCTTCTTATATGGGCGAAAGATATCCCCATGAATTTTCAGGAGGACAACGGCAGAGATTGGGAGTTGCCAGGGCCTTAGCACTCCAACCAGAATTTATTGTTGCCGATGAACCATTGTCAGCGTTGGATGTTTCCATACAAGCTCAGGTACTTAATTTGCTGGATGATTTACAAAGACAATTCGGTTTGTCTTATCTCTTTATATCTCATGACCTATCTGTGGTGAGACATATTAGCCATCGAGTCGCTGTGATGTATTTGGGTAAAATTATGGAAATCGCACCAAGAGATGCGCTTTATGATAATCCATTGCATCCCTATACTCAGGCCTTATTGTCAGCAGTACCAGTTCCGGACCCTCAAGTTGAGGCAAAGCGAAAGGTTATCCTGCTTCCGGGTGAACCTCCGAGTCCTATTGACCCTCCCTCGGGTTGTGTATTCCATCCACGTTGCCCAAAAGTATTTGAGTCATGTCCCCATGTAATACCGCTACTTAATGACATTGGGGAGGGACACTTGGTCGCCTGTTTACTATATGATACTTCTTGGCCTTAGTCAGAAACGATCATATCGTATCAGTAAAGTTAATTATCGACAAATCACTACTAATGATTGTGATATTTATTGTAATATAGTTGTGATAAAGGTGATTTGAAACTTAGCCCGGGACTACTATTGCTGATAGGAGCGGTTTCCGTTTCTTTTGCTGCCATATTTATTAGATTGGCTGACGCACATCCTTTAATCATTGCTGCTTACAGAATTGGGATAGCCTCAGTGATAATTCTTTCTTTCACTTGGAAAAAAGTGTTCATTGCTATTCAGAGCATCTCAAAACATACTTTTACTCTAGTCATACTGGCTGGAACCTTTTTGGCCGCGCATTTTTATTTGTGGATTACTTCTTTGGAGTATACCACCGTTGCTAGTTCTGTAGTTTTGGTAACTGCTAATCCGGTATTTATTGCTATAGCTTCATACTTGCTATGGAAAGAAAGATTAGGGCGGGGTGCAGTACTGGGTATCGTCGTAGCAATCGCAGGTGTTGTGGTGATCAACTTCGGCAACATCTCTTTAAATTCAGATTCTTTTTATGGCAATACATTGGCTATTGTTGCCGGGTTAATGGCTGCTTCATATCTTTTGATTGCCAGAATGTTACGCAATAAAATCGATGCTATTGTATA
The DNA here is from genome assembly GCA_050864255.1 of Dehalogenimonas sp. Lineage (GTDB taxonomy): Bacteria > Chloroflexota > Dehalococcoidia > Dehalococcoidales > Dehalococcoidaceae > Dehalogenimonas. The sequence continues at coordinate 439,422 of JBOWAX010000001.1, read as the reverse complement.
TTTGACGCTAGTATACACAATTTCAGCCGTAATTCTGATAGTTTCGGCAATAGTGTTAAAGCTGCCATTTATGGGTTATTCGGGTGAAACCTATTTAATGTTTGTATTGCTTGCATTGATACCTCAAATACTTGGTCATTCCAGTTTTAATCTTGCTGCCAGGCTTATACCGGTTACGCTGGTCTCCATGGCGATTCTTGGCGAACCGGTGGGGGCAACGATATTGGGTATTTTTATTCTCGGCGAACAGCCAGGGATTAAGGAACTGTTGGGCGGAAGTATAATTATACTTGGGATATTTCTCGTATTGAGAAATGGCATAAAATATCCAGGGACACTGTAGGTGATATTCAAGGATTCGATTCAATGAATAAATTTTAAAGAGGTTCACTGAACGGTTCAAATTATTTATGATATTTGATAGTTATAACGTATTGATTAAGGGGATTAGTTGTGGATATCTGCGAATACAACAGAAAAGCCTGGGACCATCAAGTGAAATCGGGAAACAAATGGACAGTTCCAGTCACTGAAGACACAATCCAGAAGGCTTTTAACGGGGATTGGCAAATTGTCTTGACACCTACCATCCCAGTACCACGTGATTGGTTTCCTCCAGTTAAAGGAGCGAAAGTACTTTGTTTGGCATCCGGTGGTGGCCAACAAGGACCTGTTTTGGCTGCGGCCGGGGCATGCGTGGCCACTCTGGATAATTCGCCGTCTCAGTTGAATCAAGAACGTTTAACCGCAGACAATAATGGATTGGAAATTCAAACCATTTTAAGGGATATGAGGAATTTGGAAATATTTGGTGATAATACCTTTGATTTTATCGTACATCCCGTATCCAATGTTTTCGTACCCGATGTCAATGCTGTGTGGAAGGAATCATATCGTGTGCTGCGTGATGGCGGTGTACTGCTTTCAGGTTTTATGAATCCATCAGTGTTCCTTTTTGACTGGAGATTGGCAGAAAATACCGGTGAATTACGCGTAAAATATCCATTACCTTATTCGGATGAAAATGATTTGGAAGAAAGTGAAAAACAAGACAAAATTAAAAACGGGGAGCCATTTGATTTCAGTCATACTTTAAATGATCAAATAGGGGGTCAAATCAAAGCAGGATTTGTGATTGATGGGTTTTACGAAGACCGAAGCAGCCCCGAAGACAACGACCCGTTGGAACCTTATATGGCAACTTGTATCGCCACACGCGCCGTAAAGATGAAAGTAAATGGGATATAAATTGGTCGGGGTGGACGGATTTGAACCGTCGACCACCTGAACCCCATTCAGGTGCGCTACCAGGCTGCGCTACACCCCGTTGTTTGAGCCCCAAGATGTTAGCATAGCCCCCTTTTTTCCGCAAGCTGTTTGTTCAAAAAATCTACTTCGTATATAATATTGACATAAAGATTAAACGCGAGTAACAATTCATGTCCTTAAAAACAATCCATCTTCATCCCGATCCGGTTTTGCGGCAAAAAGCAAAAAAAGTGCCGGTAGTTGACCGGAGTATAAAAAAGTTGGTTGATGATATGATTGAAACCATGGCGGCCAACAGCGGTTGCGGATTGGCCGCTCCTCAGGTTGGTGTTTCTCTTCGTTGCATAGTAATCGGTATGCCGGAAGAGAAGCCGTTTGCCATTATTAATCCTGAAATTGTAAAACGCGTTGGAGAGAGACAAGTGGAAGAGGGGTGCCTTAGCGTCCCTAATTTGTCGGCCGAAGTCACCCGTTCGGTCTCGGTGATTGTCAAAGGAATAGACTGTGAAGGCAAGCCTATTCGAGTCAGAGGCCGAGAACTATTAGGGCAGGCGCTGGAACACGAAATTGACCACCTTAACGGCATGTTGTTCATCGACCGGGTAGAATCACCTTCCAAACTTCATAAAAAGGAGCAACCAGCAGAAGTTGATGCTCTGAAAGTGGCAAAAGATCCGTTGGGAAAGGGAAGCCGGTAAAATTGAACGAAAAGATTCTTTTACAATGTGACTTTGATGGTACGATTTCCGAAGGAGACATAAGCTTTCTGATTTTAGATCGCTATGCTGAAGGGGATTGGCAGGCGGTTTTGAGAGATTATCAGCAAGGCAGGATTTCAGTCGGGGAATTTAATAATCGAGCCTTTGCTCTAGTCAAACAAAATCAAGAGACTTTGGAAAAACTGGTGCGTGAAGAAGGCCGAATCCGCCCTGGGTTGCCTGAGTTGGTGAAGTATTGTGATATACATGACATAACACTGGCTGTTGTGTCTAATGGTCTGGATTTCTATATCAAGACTTTATTGGGCAATAATGGTTTTAGCCACCTCAAAATTATAGCCGCCCGGACAGTTTTTACTACCGAAGGCTTGGATGCGCGTTATTATAACCATCACGGGGAAGAGGTTCTCAGTCAGTTCAAAGAATCTTATACTCGGCAGTTTATTCAACAGGGATATAAAATTTACTACGCAGGTAATGGACCATCCGATGTTCCCGCCTCCCGCTTGGCGGCTCATGCTTTTGCGACGGAATCACTGCTTGATTATTATCGGAAAGAAAATCTGCCCCACACACCGTTTGAGGATTTGCACCAGATAGTTACCGGATTGGAGTCCTTAAGCTAGGAACGCTCGCCGAATATTGCGGTTCCCAGACGGATAAGATTCGCCCCTTCTTCAATTGCAGTTCGATAGGAATTACTCATACCCATGGATAGATAACGTAAGTCAGCGTTTGGAAGTTTTGCTGTTTTTAAGTTCTCTAGTAGGCGTTTGGTCTCCATGAAGTAAGGCCTCAGCCCGGATTCATCCAAACGTGGGCCCATGGTCATTAGACCCTGTAGCTTCAGGTTTGGCAGGGAATCAAGATGGAGGGCCAAATCAAGTAGTTTATCAGGCAAAACGCCGTATTTTTGCGGTTCACTGGCAATATTCACTTCAATCAGCACCGGCATGACTGTATTCATTCTTCTGGCTTGCTCGTCCAGTTCTTTGGCCAACGAAATACTATCAACTGTTTCAATGAGATCGAACAATTCCACAGCTCTTTTTATCTTATTAGGCTGCAAATGGCCAATAAAATGAAAGACCGCGTCAAATGGCACAGAATTGTTAGTGTCAAGCCAGGTTTTGGCTTTGGCGGCTTCCTGGACATAGTTTTCACCGATGATCGACACTCCAGTTTCCATGGCAGCTAGTATCTCGCCAACGTTGCGGGTTTTGGCAGCCGCGACGATAGTGACGCCGGGTGGTATTTCTGCCAATAAACGGCGGACATTCCGTCTTATGTGATCGTACATAATTTACTTACAGAGCCGCACCGCAGCTGGGACAAAACCGCATTCCCCGTCCAACTGGCTGGGAACAAGATTGGCATAGTGGCAGCAAGGCATTTGCCCCGGCGGCCATTTCTTGAACCAGCCTCTTTAACTGAACTTCGGTCATTAGGCGTTCGGCAATCTGAGGTTTAAGAGCATCAGCTATTTCAAAGTGCTTGCCGCATCCTTGGCAGGTCATATATTGTTTTACCCGATATTGTACTGTAGGAATAAAATATACGGTTAAGCGCTGTCTACGCTGTGAGACACTGAACACTCGGTCGGACCCGCAGTTTCGGCAACCAGTCACGACGTAACCAAGATGCTCGCCGTAGTTTTTGTTACCGAAAAGAAGTATCACCTGAAAAGTATGTCTGGGAGCTTCATTTTTGTCAACCGGTGACGGCAATTGAACCTTGTGCTAAAATATCACGTCTCGGGGGAGTGCCGGAATTGGCAGACGGGCATGACTTAGGATCATGTGTCGCAAGACGTCGGGGTTCGAGTCCCCGCTTCCCCATTATTTTATTTTTTCAATATAACGTTGCTTAACCTTATTTCCCTGACTATTCATATTGGCGAAGAAATTTTGTATTCTAAAGGTCCGAATTAATTGTCTTGCGCAAATTGCTGCTAAAATGTATTAGTGTTGGAATCATCAGACATTACCTCTGTGGTTATTAAGCGACTTGCTTGTCACGGTTATCGGTCATGCGTGACATCTGTGTTCCGCTTGGAAGCATTAGAAGCCGAATACAAAGGCTATACTCAGAACTCTGTTTGGCGGTCTTCGCCTCACCTTAGCCGGCATGTATTTAATTTTCAGCCACCTCAAGAGATGCGACAGGGTGGATCTGTAATTACTGTTGCCGCTCCGGTGCCTCCGGTAAATCTTGTTTTTGATTATCAGGGAATAAAATACCAAGTGGATGCGCCGCCGCTATCAACCGACTATCAACAGGAACTGGATATGTTCTCCAGTATTATTAATGAAGTGATAAACACTAAAGGTTACCGGTTATTTGAAGCCAATCTCCCATCCAAATTGATTGCCAGTCATTGCGGTTTATTGAAAAACGGGTTGAATAACATGGGGTATATATCCGGTATGGGCAGTTTCTTTCGGCTATCTGTTTTTTATACCGATATGCCGGTTATGGATGACATATGGCAAGAACATATTGTAAGCGAAAGATGTGGTAATTGCCGGGCGTGTTTGAATCAATGTCCGACTGGTTGCCTACAGCCAGACTTTTTTGATGTGGCGCGTTGCCTCTCTCTGTTAAGCAAGGAACCTTACGATTTTCCGGATTGGGTGGAAACAAGCTGGCATAATTCAATCATCGGCTGTCGCATTTGCCAGTTAAATTGCCCCATGAACATCGATTATCTCAATGCGGCTTCAATCGGAGCGGAATTTTCTGAAAACGAGACCTTGGACATATTATCGGCCGTTCCTTTGGTTGCTCTACCGAAAAATACGCTCGGGAAGCTTGAACGATTTCATTTAGATGAATATTACGATATTTTACCCCGTAATTTACGGTTGTTGTTGGATAACTGCCGGGAGAATAAATAGTGGAAATTAAATCTGCAATTGCGACTCTGCGTCGGGCGTATCTTTTTGCAGCTTCCAAGGAAGAAGATTTAGATGAGATTATTTCCAAGGCTGTAACCAGAAAATATGGAGAGGGAGAATACCTATTCTGGGAAGGCGATTTGCCGGAATACTTCTATATACTGACCGAAGGCCGTGTTAAGGTATTGAAACACGGCTCCTTAGGACGGGAAACCATAGTAGCTTTTTTCAGCCCAGGAGAGATATTTGGTGAGATAGCGGTTTTGGAAAATAAAACTTATCCCGCCAGTTGTCAGGCAGTTTCTGAGGCTGAGGTTATGATGATTTCCCGTAAAGCATTTAATGAATTTATTGAACGTCATCCGGCGGTGGCAATGGCAATGTTGGCTATCCTAAGTGCCAGATTGCGGGAGGCTCAAGGTCGCTTACATGATATGGCCGCGGAACGGGTGGAGCAACGTCTGGCCCGGACACTGGAAAGGTTATCCACAAAAATCGGACCAGAGTTGCCATTCACCCGCCAGGATCTGGCCGATATGTCCGGAACCACATTGGAAACCACAGTAAGATTTCTTACCCGCCTTAAAGAAGCCGAGATTATTTCTTCGAGACGAGGTATGGTTACGATCAAAGATAAGGACAAATTGCTGCTCTTTGCGGAAGGGCAACACGGATTATCGTAATACTTAGGGTTGCTTTCAAGTTGATTTAAATCATGTTTCCAAGCTTGATCGTGCATTATTATAATATCCAATAAAGCTTCACGAGAGGTTTATATTGGAATACAGATGTCCGGGACAGGATTTTCGCAAGCTTCGGATAGAATTGCTCCATTGCCCTGATTGTCAGGCCGAAGTTGAAATCTTTTCCGACGAATCAAAAGTCCATTGCCATCGATGTGGTACTTCACTTCATAGAGATACCAAACCTTCTTGTATTGAGTGGTGCTCGTCAGCACGGGAGTGTTTGGGTGAAGAACGTTGGCATAATCTGAATGAAGCAAAACGGTCAAGAGGAGACGAAGATGCCGGTTAGGAAAATAGTAAATATTGATGAAGATAAATGTGATGGTTGCGGTTTGTGTGTGCCGTCATGTGCGGAAGGTGCCATCCAGATAATTGACGGTAAGGCAAAACTGGTTAGTGATACTTTTTGCGACGGTCTTGGTGCCTGCCTTGGAGAGTGTCCTATGAATGCCATAAACATTGAGGAAAGAGATGCACCGGAGTTTGATGAGACAGCAGCTATGCAGCACGTGGCAACAAACGATAAAAAGTCTGAAGTTCCGACGGCTTGCCCTTCAGCCCGATTAATGTCCTTTAACGAAAGTCCTCCCCCGGCCGTTGGCAGGGAGGACTTTCAACGGTCTTCCCTGAATAATTGGCCGGTGCAATTAACTCTCCTTCCGCCGCAGGCACCATTTTTGAAAAACGCCGATATTTTATTGTCGGCTGATTGTGTGCCGTTCGCTTATCCTGATTTTCATCGTGATTATTTGTTAGGAAGGGTATTAATGATAGCTTGCCCCAAGCTGGATAGATATGAACCCTATCTTGATAAAATGGTACAAATTTTACAACAGGCGCAACCGGCCAGTATCACCGTACTTCGAATGGAAGTACCGTGCTGTGGTGGTTTGACCAAACTGGTTAATCAAGCCGTACAAAACTCTGGCATTAACGTTTCTGTTAAAGAAATTACCATCGGTGTTCAGGGCAAAGAGCTGGCTGAAGTATAAATTCTGTTGACGGATTAAAATATGGTGCTGTAAAAGTGCCAATTTTTTTATTTTATGGTAAAAGGTTATTGACTACCATGTTTAGGTAGCATACACTTAAGCAAGTAAACCATAGTACTAAGTAATCTGCTTGTTTACTGCGCCGGACACAGTAAATATTAATGATAGGGCAAGGCCACGGAAAAACAGCAGAGGATGCGTTGATGATCATAAGCCGGGGAAATGATTCCCGCTTGTAGATACACTATAAGGAGGTACTCATGGTTTCTGAGCCTAATATTCTGGTCAAACCACTACCTCAGATATTGGACGAAATGGATGCCAATATCCGGGCGGCAGCCGAAGCGGCAAAGAAAGCAGAGCAAGCGGCTAATAGCGCTGGTACTTCAGCCGAAGCGGCAACAAAGGCCTCATTAGTAGCAGAACAACGGGCCGAAGAAGCCCGTAAATCCGGCGAACATGCCGCTGAATCTGCCACCCGGGCGGCTGCTCACGCCGCTGCAGAAGCCAAACAAGCAGCAGAAGAAGCTGCCCACAAAGCAGAAGATGCTGACCATGCCTCAAGCGAAGCTTCACATAAAGCCGAAGAAGCCTCAAGGATTGCTGACGAAGCTTCCGCAAGGGCCGAAGAAGCTGCCAGAAAGGCTGAAGAAGTCGCCCGAGCTGCCAAGTACGCGGCTGAAGAGGCTTCAGCTAAAGCTGAGGAAGTTTCCATGGCCGCTCGCGAAGCTTCAATGGCGCTTTCAAAAGCAGCTGAAGAAAACGCTCTCAAGCTTCAGGAAATGGCGCTGGCGGCAAAAGATTCACTCGAGGAAATAATTGCCCGAGCGGCTAAGATTACCAATAACGCCGCGAGTGCGGCTCAGGCAGCCACCGCCGCCGCCGAGGCAGCCGGTTCCAATCCTTCCAACGAAACTGCCAGAAAGGCAGATGAAGCTGGCCGACAGGCCAAATTGGCCGCCAGTCAGGCTTACCATACTGCCGAAGAAGTTGCCCGCAAGACGGAATATGCCGAAAGAGTCGGAATAGATGCCGTTGAAGCCGCAGCTAAGGCTTCTGATGCTATTGCCGGTAAAGTTGAAGAAGCCGGGAAAGCTGCAGTCTCGTTAGCTGCCCAAGGAAGGCAAACATCCGAAGACTCCATCGCATCTGCAAAGGCGGCTGACAAATCAGGCGATGATGCCATTCATGCGGCTTTGGGCGTATTGCAGGACATGATTAAACGAGCGGAAGGTGCTGGTCAATCTGCCCGAGTTGCGGCAGCAGAAATTTCCAAGGCAGCTCAAGCTCACGCCGATCAAGCGGCACAACGAGCCCAGGAAGTGGCTGATGCCGCCAGCTTGGCTGCCAAAGAAGCCTTGAGCAAGGCTGAGGAAGCTTTGTTTAAGGCAGTGGTTAAGAAGCTGACCAGCGGTCAATGGATTACTTTGCTGGTGGTTATTAATCTGGCAATAGTTATGGCTGCGGTAATGCTTGCTTTGGCTTTGGGTGCCTTGTAGCCTAGTCTTGCGCCCCATATAAAGGCAAGTTATAATGCGGTAAACGCGTTGAGCCTCTCATCGCAAGTGTGAGAGGCTCAACTATTCTACGAGGTAAACCTGTGACCAACGAATTAGAACCTTCCAAACTGGAAATCTTAAGACACTCAGCAGCGCATATCATGGCTCAAGCTGTCACCGAGATATTTTCCGGAACCAGGCTAGGCATCGGTCCGGCAATCGAATCAGGCTTCTATTATGATTTTGAATTACCACGGCCATTGGTGCCGGAAGATTTGGAAATAATAGAAACTAAAATGATTGAGATCGGCAAAAAGAATCAACCATTTGTGTGCGAAACTATTACTCGGCGTGAAGCTGAGAACATTTTTTCAGGACAACCGTATAAACTTGAACTAATTAAAGAAATTCCTGAAGACCAAGACATTACAATTTATCGCAACGGGGAATTCTTTGACTTATGTCGGGGCTCACATGTATCGCACACTGCAAGGGTGAAAGCTTTTAAACTTCTGTCCATTGCAGGGGCGTACTGGCGCGGCGATGAAAAAAATCCGATGTTGCAGCGTATATACGGTACCGCGTTTCCCTCTCGATCGGAACTGGATGAATATCTGACCACTTTGGCTGAAGCAGAGGCTCGCGATCATCGTAAAATTAACAAACAACTAAATTTATTTGTGACTCCGGAGGATGTCGGCGGCGGATTGATAATCTACGGCCCAAAGGCCGGACGGATTCGCACCATCATTGAAGAGTTCTGGCGACGGGCTCATTACGACAATGGCTACGAACTCCTGTACACCCCGCATATCGGGCGGTCCAACTTGTGGGAAACTTCCGGTCATCTGCAAAACTATCGGGATATCATGTATTCTCCCATGGATATTGACGGGCAGGATTACTACGTTAAGCCGATGAACTGTCCGTTTCATATCATGTTTTACAAATCTCAAATGAGATCTTATCGTGATCTGCCGTTGCGTTGGGCGGAACTCGGCACCGTTTATCGTTACGAACGTAGTGGGGTTTTACACGGCTTACTACGCGTCCGTGGTTTTACCCAGGATGACGCACATATTATCTGTACCCCGGAGCAGATAGATAACGAAATTAACGAGGTACTGCGGTTTTCCTTTGAAATGTGGCGAGTTTTTGGATTTACCGAATTAAAACTATTTTTGGCTACCCGGCCGGAAAAGGCCATCGGTACTGAGGAACAATGGGAAAGGGCTTCCAACGCTTTGCGGCGAGTTATGGATTCTCAAGGGTTGGAATACACCGTTGATGAAGGCGGCGGCGCTTTTTATGGCCCCAAGATAGATATCAAGGTCAAGGATGCTTTGGGTCGGGAATGGCAGATGACTACCATCCAGTTTGATTTTAATCTTCCCGAACGGTTTGATATGGTTTATACCGGCCAGGACGGGCAAGAGCATCGTCCTTATATGGTTCACCGGGCTTTGTTGGGCTCATGGGAGCGTTTTTTCGGTTTGCTTATTGAGCACTACGCCGGTGCCTTTCCGGTCTGGATCCACCCCACTCAAGTGGCAGTGCTGCCTATCGCCGACCGACATCTTGAGTATGCCAACCAGATTTCTGCTGATTTGAAACAATCTGGAATACGGGTCACCGTTGATGACCGGTCTGAAACGGTCAATCAAAAAATTCGGCAAGCCCAAATGGAAAAAACGCCGTACATTATCGTTATCGGCGATAAAGAAGTTGAGAAAGGTACCTTGGCGGTCCGACTCCGCACCGGGCAACAGAGGTTCGGCGTGACGCTAGAGGAATTTACAGCGACAATTAAAGACTTAATTGATCTGCGCCGTAATGATTTACCCTTGTAGATTTGAACTTACTAACGTAAATATGATATATTCAGCATTCAGTATCATGATTCTCAGGGAGGTAGCCAGCACATAATTAAAGAACTGCGGGTTAACGACAAAATCCTGGGCCGCGAGGTTCGGGTAGTCGGCGAAAAAGGTGAGCAGTTGGGCGTAATGACCGTGGCTCAGGCCAAGGAATTGGCCCGCCGCAACAGTGTTGATTTGGTTGAAGTTGCCCCAACCTCGGTTCCCCCGGTTTGTCGCCTCATGGACTATGGCAAGTACCGGTACGAACAAACCAAAAAGGAACGGGAAGCCAAAAAAGGGCAAAAACTTTCTCTCTTAAAAGAGATAAGGTTGCGGCCTAAGATTGGAGCTCATGATTATGAAGCTAAAGTCCGTAGCATACGTAAGCAACTCGAAGATGGCGACAAAGTCAAAGTAACCATCATGTTCCGTGGTCGGGAGATAACTCACTCGGAGTTAGGCATAAAGATACTGAAAAGAGCCGCGGAAGAACTAAACGACATTGCTAACGTAGAGGGACAGCCAACATTATTAGGCTCAAGAATACATCTGATGCTGGTACCTAAACCATCAACTAAAGCAAAAACAAAGGAAGGTCAAACAGATAATGCCGAAAATAAAAACCCATAAAGGGGCCCAGAACCGCTTCAAGTTTACCGGGAATGGGAAAATGATGCGCGTCAAAGGTCCCAAGAGCCATTTGCGTCGCAACAAATCGGCTCGTACCCGTCGTCTTTTCGACGAGATGATTCCCGTGGCTAAAGTTGATGTGCAAAGACTTAGCCGCTTGCTGCCTTATGGAACACCTTAAATTAGGAGAAAGATAAAACATGGCTCGCATCAAAGGTGGGGTCGCCACCAAAAAACGACATAAATCAGTATTGGAACTGACCAAGGGTCACCGAGGTCAGCGGAACCATAACTTTCGACGGGCAAAGGAAAGCCTGACTCATGCGTTGGCCTACTCGTTCGCTCATCGGCGTGACAAGAAGGGTGATTTCCGCCGTTTGTGGATTTGCCGGATAAATGCCGCGGCCCGTCTGAATGGTCTGACTTACAGCCAGTTCATCGCCGGACTGTCAAAGTCCGGTATTGAGTTGAACCGTAAGGTATTGGCTGATATGGCCATTACTCAACCTGGCGCATTTGCTGAGTTAGTTAAAATCTCTCAGCAATAAATTACTCAAACTCCAAAAGGCACCGCGAGCTTATGCTTGGCGGTGCCTTTTGTTATATAATATTACTAATGGAAAATATTTGTGAGGCATAATAATGCGTCTGGGACCGACAGAATTAATTATAATAATCGTGATTATCGTTGTGTTATTTTTTGTGTTTAAGCGCAGAAAATAACATTAAGTTCACGGAAGCGCTTATTTATTAATAACAGCTTCCGTGATTAATTTGCGTGCAATTGACTGGCCTAACACAGCGATATCTTCGGTGGGTAGGTAGTCTTTGATATCACTGGAAAAGTAGACAGTACCTTCCGCTGGAAGTTCTTCATCTCCGCGCCACAGAACGATATTAATATTGATTCGAGGGAGCGCTCGCAGATGTATTCCTGCATCACCGCGGGGAATACTCACAGCTCCCAATTTTATTCCGGTTTCAGTTAGATCATCCGGATTATCGCCAAATCGCTCAATTAGAGGTTTTACGCATCTTCTCATATACGTCGGATAATAGCTGAGGCCGTCCGGTAACTCTTTGAAAGTTATGGGCTTAATCTGTCGTTCGATCAAACGGGGTGCTGTCAGATAATGCAGCATGATAAGCTGATCGTAAATTTCCGGTGGCCCGGCTCTTCCGGTTATTTGTCGCTGAGCTAAATCTATCTGGTAAGTTTCCTCGATATAAACCAGTGTCAGAATTGTTTCTGCTTTCATAACCGCCCCAGAGACACGGCAAACTTCTTTGATATCCATCTCTGCCAGTTTTTGATAAGCGATGGTTGCAGATTCCTCATAAGCGCGCTGGAAGCCGCCCAGTTTACTATTGCCGTAGAGCTCTATATTTCCAGCCATGAATCTGAATAAAGGGTTTGTCCGGTAAGTACCCGGACTGTTTTGACATAATCGATTAATTCACCATTTATACTTGGCAAATTATTAACCTTGCCGTCCATGGCCTGATAAATGATATCCACGATTTCCGGCCGATGGCCTCGGGCAATGGCAATTAGTTCATCATCCAGTGCGTCAATGATAGCAGAATAAAGTCCATGGCGGGATAACATTATAAAAAAGGTACGATTCAAAATAGGACGCAGGCGGGCAGGGCTGCCGTTGGAAACATTGGATAACCCCACTACTGATTTACAGCCCGGAGCGATTTCGGGCAACATCTTCAGGAACTCCAAACAGGCGTTGAGTTGATTGACGTCACCACTGACCGGCGTGGCGATGGGGTCTATCCAGATGTTTTCGTTGGCCACTCCGGACTCATTGGCTTGGTACACCAGGTCCACCGTTAGCATGCAACGCTCATTCACATCTCGCGGCATCCCCTCGGCACCCCAAAGCAACCCGATCATTTCAGCGCCGTATTTACTCACTAGCGGCAATAATTGTTCCAGGCGTTCTGGCTGCATAGTGACTGAATTGACCAAGGCTCGCCGTGCACTGACCTTAAGCCCAGCCTCAATTGCTGCGGCATTGGTGGTGTCCAGAGAAATTGGGAGGTCACTAACATCTTGAACCGTTGAAACCAGCCACGGCATCAACTCAACACCGCTCTTTTTGGCCGGTCCGATATTCAGGTCAAGGTAATCTACCCCGGCCTTGGCAGAAATAACGGCCATTGACTGAATCGGTCCAGCCTGCCGTTCTTTAAGCGCCTGTCCCAGACTTTTTGAAATCACATTGATATTTTCGCCAATTAGAACAGTCATTAAGCTTCAGGTGCTTTCCAATTGTTTTTCAAATAGGACAACAGATGGGCAGCTTCTCTCGGCCCCACCAAAATCTCCCATTCGGGCAATTCTTCTTCCAATCCGCCACTTTCCATGGCAATATAGCCCGGGATGATCAGTTTGCGGTGCTTAATACGTTCGGCGATACCGCTTTTCTTGATGAACCCGGCGATGTTATCCGCCCCAAATTTTCCCGCAGCCCAAGCCGTCATGACCGAGAGCCCCTCGGTATCCTTGATTAAGAGATGCGCCGGGACTCGGGTATTTTCAATTTCTCCGGAAACAATAAAATACGTCAAAGAGAAATTGCAGGTAATGGCAACGGGGGAATTCTCATCTGGTCCATTGATATCATAGACACCCTCTAAAGTTGCCAACGGTCGCTGCGGATCGGTATAAAGATTCAATCTAGCCACTAGCAAGGGAAAAAGCGTCTCTCCTCGGAAATCCGACAGCACGATTATTCCGGCGTATTTCGCCATGAGAACCGAAGCGATCAGAGCTTCTCGGAGCGGTTCATCAGTCATCTCAGCCGGGAAGACTATCGTTGGATAACCCAATACCCGCTGTTTTTTCAATAAAGCGAGCCGCCTGAGTCCAACTTGTTCCGTCAGCACCTGTTTTAACTTACGGGTACCGGTATCAAGAATAATATCCTTAATACCAATACTATTCAGTTTCGTGGTTAATTCGGCCAATTCATCTAAATTGTTCCCGCGGACGACAACGGGAATATTCAAATCTTTAACGGTTTCCGCCAATTCTTCAAAATTGCCGGCGTCAATGGCGCACAGTACTGGTTTGCGCTCTCCACAAGCCGCGGCAGATGCTTTCACCGCCGTAATATCCTGACACATCAAGATGATGCCGGCGTCAGTTTCTCGTTTTGCTCTGGCCGCCAGAGCAGCGTAGGTTTCAGGATTGCCAGACTGATATTTTAAAGCAACTAGTTCCGGGCGCAGAGTAGCACCTACGCGGGTGAAGACAAAGAGTTTGAAACTCTCAAAGCGCCGTGTTATTTCGGCATCCTCCATTGTGTCGTCTATAATGACTGCTATGCCGGGCGGATTCTCAAATCGCTTTTCATGACGGAACATGACTGTTTCGCCACCTATGCGGAGAGGTTTATCACCGGTAGCGATAGAGATCGGTCTGATGGGCGGCGCTGATGCCTCTTCCAGACGGATTCTGGATTCCTCGGTCACAAACGGACAGGCGGCTAAATCCGCTTTACCGGCAGCCAGGCTCATTGCAAAGGCCAGACAGGTCGGCACACCGCATTTACCGCAGTTGGTTCTCGGTAAAAATTTAAAAATCTCTATTCCGGAAAGTCCCATAGAATTATCTCCTTACGGCTAAATGAGCGGCTCCATTGACAGAGCCGGGTGATTATTTTCAGTTAAAAATTCTAAAATCTCTTCCTCGGTCACACCCACGGATTCGTCGGCGATGCGGTTCAGCAGGTCGGGGATGCCGATTTCGGCAGCACGTTCATTGAACCGGTCGGCTATTTCTTCCTTTAATGCCTTGGGCATCCAAACCAAGCGTTTTATACCGCCTTCAGCGGAAAGAAACTTGCGTTGGGTCACATTGTATTTGGAATGACCCACAAAACCCGGGGTGGTCACGCCGCCTCCGATGGTCCCTGCCAAGGTGGTGAATTTCATCCCTGAAGGCGTCATGCCTTTGTGCTCCCGGTTCACGGTCATTACTCCATTGCACAAAGGCACCACTGCAGCAATGCATTCCATACAACCGCAAGCGGTCATCGGATCTGAAATAATGCTGTAAAGATTATAATGGTCAATATTTCCCCGAGAGGCTTTATAGACGAAATCATTTACACCTTGCCATTGACCAAGTCGGGAGTCAATGGTTGCTCCCTTGGTCACCGGTTGATTGGGGCCGGTGGGATGTATCTCATATGATGCTTTACAGTCCATCCAGTTATAGGAACCGCAGAGACCGGTACGTTCCGGACTAATGACGCAAACGTGAGAAGGGGCAAATGATTGACATAAAAGACACGAATAAAAGGTGTCGGTTGTTTCATCCGTCATGCCTTCTATCCGGGCATCACGTGCGGCATAAGCAGCCTTGGCCAGATGTGATAATTCAGTTACATCGGCTTCCTTGGTGAATATTTTAACCTGAAGTTTTTCAAATATCCGTCCGAAATCCTGATGGAGTTTGGCATGCAGCAACAGACCAATGTGCTCCAAACGGAACCCTTTGGCCACCGCCTCTTTACTGACTCTTAGCCAGGCCATGTCGCGCTGCCCGATATGCATAACCCCCTGCGCGTAATTGATCAGGTGGTGAACCTGCCTTTCCAGAATGGGTTCATAATCGTCCTGCATCTGTCGTCCTGATACCTCGACGACAATGGCCAGCGGCAGTTTGCTGCCCAGCGGAACATCAGTTATTTCAGGACCGATAACTTCGACTTTACCGTCTACAATTTCCTCTGCTGGTCTGGAGGTAACCCATTCCATCATCGCAGTGCGGCCACCTCCGCATTCCAAATAAATGTTTTCTCCCCGGACCCTCTCGCCTTCAAAAGCCGGGCCGTAGGCTACCGGGACCGGGACTTCTGTAATTACGGTTTTAATGCCGCGGACGTCCACTGCACGGCTGACAATCTTATTGTGAGGCACTTTGCTGACAACTAGTTCGGTTGGTGGCTCGCCGACGGCCAGTTCCGGTATATCGCTATCCGAGATGACTGGAAACCCGTAATTCAGGGCACCGGCAGCTAGGGAATACCATTTATCAGTTACCTTACCCAATGTAATCACAAAGGCCGGTACGCGCTCCTGCGTGTAGGCAAATAAATCCTTAACATTTCCGGGTTTCACGTTCCCGAAAGATAGGGCTACTCTGGTAGCAAACCCAAAGGCAAATGCGGTTGCCGTATCATCATGGCCAAAAGGCACCAGTCTGGTAGGCCAGCCAAGTTGGTGACCGGTAGCCGCAAGCTGGCCGGCAAAATTTTTGTCATTATCACCAGCACTCATAAAGACATACAAATTGCGCTGCTGTAGTTCCGCGGCCATTTCACCCGCCGTTCCATTGTCCGCTGCAGCCCCTAATATGGCGGCAAAACCGGGCACACTGCCGTCTACGAATTCTACGCCGCGCTTACGGAGAATTACATCATCAGCCGCTCCCAGCCATATATTATCTCCTATAGGGGCTTCAGTTCCCGTGTAGCTTTCAGAATTTTGATAATAGCGGATAGCCTCGGTAATTTCAGCAGCAAATAGTGCGGCAATTCCGGCATCTAATACCGATGATAGTGAATTTAGTTCCACATCATCTGTTAATAGCGGCGGTAGAAGCTCACGGCAACGCTGCAGCACTGGCACCAGATCGTTAAGCTTTTCTACTTTATGGCCCATGATGCCGTAGATGACCGGCAGATAGTAGGCGGTGTCGGGGAATCCAACCGACTCCGTACCGTTGCATTTGCTATTAATCCCTTCCCAAGCCGCTTCCGCCTCTTCTACAAATTCGTACGCACCTCTAATGGCGCCGGCGGCAATTACTCTGGACATATAGAAATACTCGCTTTCAGATCGGTTGCTTCACACCACAGAGCAGCGTGAATTTGGTTATACAAGATCATTGATCAATTCCCTGACCGCCGCCACGGCTTTAGGATGGCGCATTATCAGTACGTCCGCTCCAGCCATCAATAGTAAAGAAGCGCTCATGGCTTCCAAAGTGATTCCGCGTTTGGCAGCGTCGCCCATCCGAGGGTCTTCAGCCTCTGTTATCTTGGATTCTTTGGCTTTCCATGTTTCCCGGGCGATGTTGCAGATCAAAGGAAATTGCAGTTTCTCATCTTGTTGGGTTAACGCTGCCATACGGATGCGTTCCATGACTGAATAGGCGTATTCAATGCCGTAGCCAATGGAGCTGACCGTAGGATCCATTACTGTGTCGGTTTCCCTAACTCCCAGATTAGATATCAAAATGTTAAGCTGCTTGGCTAGGTTAATATCAATCGGACTGGAGGCAATAACCACATGGTTGGAGGCCATTGCCGTGGCGCCTATTTTTTTGTAATTGCCTTCCTCAACGGGACCCAGGGCCAGTCGGCGGTCTGTAATATTTTCAGCGACAGCCCGCAGCACCTCGGTATCTTTCTCCAGATTGGCTGTTCCCCAGAGGATAATTGGGACGTCCACCGCCTTGCAGAGTTTTTTCACAAGTGCCGTTGTTTCCGTGGAACCGCGGTTGGATCCATTGGGGTCAGTGCTCTGAAGTTGCAGGCATATCATTTCTGCGCCGTATGCCGTCACGCACTTTATTGCCCAAGCCACCGGGTCATTTACCACGTCAGCAAAAGGGGCTAGAGCCGCTTCCGGCCAATCAACGGGGGCTTCGTCATAGACTTCCATGGCGATACGCGGCATATTAGATATTTGGCCTTCAAAGCTATAAAAAGGATAACTTGTTTCTCCGCCGATCGTCACTGTTTTATCACCGTTGCCCAGTTGAATGGAGCGAATAGTGCCGTTGTAATTAAGTTCAGGAATTTCGATGGTCATTTCTCCCTCCAGTAATTGTCGCCAGGTGGCGGATGCCGAACCGCATTCAGGGCTTTATGCCAGACCGTGTGCTAATTTGGCGGCCTGAACTGTATTGGCCATCAGCATTACAATGGTCATCGGGCCGACCCCTCCGGGAACCGGGGTGATAACGCTGGCTACTTCCTTAACATTATCAAAATCCACGTCCCCGGACAAGATACGCTTGCCCTCCGCAGTCATTCCGATTTCATTGGTGCCTACATCGATTACAGCGGCACCGGGCTTTACCATGTCGGCGGTAATAAATTTAGGCTTTCCGATAGCGGCAATAAGGATGTCGGCGCGGCGAGTATGGGCGGCTATGTCTCGCGTCGCACTATGACATACCGTTACCGTGGCGTTGGCGCCCGGAGCTTTTTGCAGCAAGAGATTGGCTACTGGTTTGCCTACGATATTAGACCGTCCTACGATAACTACTTCAGCTCCATTAATTTCCACACCGCTGCGGACAAGCAGTTGCTGGATGCCGTGGGGAGTGCAGGGTAAAAATCCCGGTTGGCCGATAACCATTCGTCCCACGCTTATCGGGTGAAAACCGTCCACGTCTTTATCCGGATTGATGGACAGAAGGATCTTGTTTTCATCAATATGTTTGGGCAACGGCACTTGAACAAGGATGCCGTTGATGCCCGTATTCTCATTCAAATCGGCGATAAGTTTTAGTAGTTCGTCTTCAGAAGTTGCCGCAGGCAGCGGGTAATTGGCGGAATATATTCCCAAGGCTTGGCAAGCCTTGATTTTAGCTCCGACGTAAGTCTGGGAGGCCGGGTCATCGCCGACAATAACGGTAGCTAGTCCCGGGACAATATTGTGCTCGGATTTTAAGTCCGCCACTTCTTTTATAATTTCCTCCCGTATCTGGCGGGCGGTTTCAGTACCGCTGATTATCCTGGCAGTCATTCTTTCCTCTCTGGATCCATTGGTATTATTTTTGCCATCAATGCATTAAGCGCCGCTACGGCTGCTGCCTCTTCCGGCAAATCCAGCAGTGACTTTTGATGCCAATCGTATTCCATGATTTGAGCATCTTGCGGTATTACTGCGTCAACCGTTAGCTTCAGGCGATCAAGTTCTTCGAAGACCAGCGGGTCAATTACTTTCGGAGCCTGATTTATTACTACCCACTTTTGTTTTATAGTCAGTCCCATTTCGGCTACCAAGTTTAAAATACTGCGCAAAGTGCGCACACCCTTAATGGAATGGTTTGAGACCAAAATAAGGTGGTCTACCTCACCAGTAGTGCCGCGGGAAAGATGTTCCAAACCGGCTTCGTTGTCTATCACCAGGTAACGGTAATTGGGTGTAAGCTGGTCAATGAAATGCTTAAGCACACTATTTGGAAAACAATAACACCCCGCACCCTCCCCCCGGCCCATGGTGATCAGGTCAATACCGCAACTTTCCACTATGGTTTCGCTGAGTTTAATATTCAGAAAAGATTCCTTGGCCATACCGGAAGGAATAGATATTTTATCTTCGTTGAAGCCGGCCAGCACTGAGCCTACCGTTAAGTTGGTATCAAGCCCAATGCCTAAACCCAGATTGGCCGCTGGATCAGCGTCTACGGCCAGCACCGGCGTCAGATTATGGTTTAACAGTTCGCGGATAATCAGTCCGGCTAGAGAGGTTTTACCGGTGCCGCCCTTACCGGCCATGGCGATAGATACCGTCATCGGCCGTCGCCTTCGGCGGAAAGGTCGGGTCGAGTGGATACATTAGGAAAAAGGGTAATATCTGTATGGGGTAAAAACATGGCTGCCATATAGTTGTCCATGAAAGCGGAATTATCGGATAGTTCTATGTTGGTTACCAGTTTTGCCGTGGTTTGTCCTGCCTCAATCAATTCGGTAGAGTAACTGCTGAGTCTGGCTCCCAACAGTGAGCCGTTGCCAACAAATATGAATTTATCCCGGTCAACATCCGGCAACAAACCGATACCCACAGCTTCCTCCACGTTGATATGACTGCCGAAAGTGCCCGCGACTATTACTTTGTCCAGTTCGTTGAAGGACAGCCCGACGCTGGACAATAAGGTCTGGTACCCGGCGTACATCGCCGCCTTGGCCCGGATCAAATTATCCAGATCAATTTCGGTCAGTACAATGTCATGGCCGGTCTCAGTTGTTTCCGCAGTCGCCAAAAGGTATTCACTGCCATCGGCTCTGGTCCGAACCCGGTTCGAAACCTCGGTCTGGAATTTGCCTTTTTGGTCAATGACTCCAGCCTCAAATAATCCCGACACCGTACTGATAAGCCCGGCTCCGCAGATCCCCCGCGGTTTGGCCCGACCAATAGTTGTAATTAACGGTTCGTCTGCCGCCCTGTTCAAGCTGAATGATTCAACGGCACCGCTGGTTGCCAGCATACCGTGTTTGATGCCGCCACCCTCAAATGCCGGACCCGCGGAACACGAGGCGCTGACCATCCAGTCGGCATTTCCCACTACAATTTCTCCATTAGTGCCGATGTCAATGTAAAGTACCGTTTCCGCCCTTTGGAAAATGCCGGTACCGACCAGTCCGGAAATAATATCACCACCGACGTAACTGGCTACTGCTGGTAAAATATTTACAGGAACTTCCGATCCGGTTTTCAGACCGATTTCGCCGGCAGCTATGGTCGGGGGCACTAATACCGCCGGTACATAGGGGGCCAGCCGTAAATATCCGGGGTCAATCCCCAGCAATAACTGCACCATTGTGGTGTTGGCCGCCACCATAATGTGGTCGATGTCTTTGCCTTCAATACCGGCATTATCGGTCATATGCCTGATGATGGTGTTCAAAGTTGTAAGTATCGCTTGCTGCAGAGCCGCTAATCCGCCGGGCTTGGCAGCATAAGCAATACGACTGATAACGTCACTGCCGTAACCGGTCTGACCGTTATACTCCACACCCTGAGTTAGCACCCGGCCCTCATTGAGATCCAACAGTTCACCCCGGACGCCGGTGGTTCCGATATCAAAAGCTACGCCGTAAAGCGAATTACGAGTGTCGCCGGGTTGGATGTTGGTAACTCTGAGACCGCCTGATTCCTTTGACAATGTCAGTGTTATTGCCCAGTCGCCTTCACGTAAAATGCCCGGCAATTGTTTAATGATAGCCAATCCAATCTGAAAATCAATTACACCTTGATTCAATAATGCCTTTTCCAGTCGGGATAAATCGTCGACATTATCTTCAAGAGTAGGCGGGGTAAGCTTGAGGAAATTCTTGAAAATCGGCGGGGCAAACCGCCAGTTTTCGGCAGCCATGATTTCCTCGCTGGTTGCCAGTGATCTCAGGTGCCCTTCGCTGACCGAAGTGCGGGATTGTGACGGGATTCTGACGGTCAGGTCGCTTTCAATTTGATAACGGCAGGCCAGCCTTATGCCGTTTTCAATCTCTTCGCCGCTCAGGTTTAGATACCTGGTATCTCCGGTGCAGCCGTGTTCAATGATTACCTTACAGGTACCGCAGACGCCGTCACCGCCGCAGGCCGCTGCAATACCGATACCCGCATGCCGGATTACGGTCAACAGATTGTCACCATGCTCAGCGGTAATGCTGAGATTATCAGGCTGCAACAAAATATGGTGTTTTTCAGTCATCATATATGGTTTTCAGTTGGTTAAAAAAGTCCGGTAACTTTACCGGTATCAACATCAACATCAATCCGGCGGAAAGCCGGGTCCGATGAAGTTCCGGGCATCAGTTTGATATCGCCAGCTACAGGTACAATAAAACCGGCACCATTGTAGACCAGGATATCCCTGATAGGCAAAGTCCAACCATTCGGTCTCCCTTTTAATGCCGGGTCGTGAGAAAGCGACAGGTGGGTCTTAACCATGCAGGTGACAAAGTTCTGTTTAGTGCCATCGGCCTCTATGGCATTGGCTTTGGTCAGGGCTTCAATGGTGTAACTCACGTTATCGGCACCGTAGACATCCCGGGCAATCTTCTCAATACGGGCCTTCAGCGGCAAACTGTTTTCATAAAGTAGTTCAAATTTATTCGGTTCTTCACAGGCGCTAATCACCGCATCTGCCAATTCCAGCGCCCCTTCGCCACCCAATAGCCAGTGACGGGAAACGGCCGCCCGTGCCCCGGCGCTTTCTGTGGCGCGTTTAACCAGATTGATCTCTTCGGCGGAATCGGTATGGAAATGATTGATGCATATCACCGGATTAATGCCCGCTACTTTAACAGTGTTTATATGTGCCAACAGGTTCGACAGACCTCGCTCCACCAGTTCTGGATTCGGCTCGGTATAAACTGAATCAAGCGGTTTGCCCGGTATCACTTTGGGTCCGCCCCCGTGCATTTTTAACGCCCGCACCGTCGCTACTATCACGGCGCAATCCGGTTTTAAACCGCTGATCCGACACTTGATGTTCCAAAATTTTTCGAATCCGATATCAGCTCCGAAGCCGCTTTCAGTCACATGGTAATCAGAAAGTTTCAAACCTATACGATCGGCCACAATGGAAGATTGACCGACAGCGATATTGGCGAACGGTCC
The DNA here is from genome assembly GCA_050864255.1 of Dehalogenimonas sp. Taxonomy (GTDB): domain Bacteria; phylum Chloroflexota; class Dehalococcoidia; order Dehalococcoidales; family Dehalococcoidaceae; genus Dehalogenimonas. The sequence goes on along the minus strand of JBOWAX010000001.1, from coordinate 417,429 downwards.
GGCATGCACCAACACCGGTTGGCCTTCAATGGTCTGAAGAAGGTTTGGATTGGAGGCTCTTACCAACCACGCGGTCATGGCTCCGTCTACTTCCAGGTCTTTAGTAGTCACAGGATTACCTTGGCGGTCATAGGCCACTACGATGCGGCTCATTCGCTCGCGAAGATCGCTCAAACTGGTAAAAACGGACAGAATAGCCATTATTTCTGAACTGACAGTAATAGCAAAACCGCTACGCATCATAAAGCCGTCGGTTTTACCGCCCAGGCCGATGATGATATCTCTCAATGATTGAGCACAAAAATCCATCGCCCAGCGCATCTGGACGTTATGAGGGTCAATGTTCAGGCGCTGTAAGCCACGCTTTGTCAGAAATTCATCCGTATTGATAGCCTCATGCTGCAGACGGGCCGTGAGAGCCACCATGGCTAGATTATGGGCGTTGGTAATGGCATCTATATCACCGGTAAGGCCCAGAGAAAACGGGGCCAGAGGAATGCACTGTGAGCGCCCACCGCCGGCGGCACTGCCCTTAATGTTGAATGTCGGACCACCGGATGGTTGACGGATAGCGCCTGACACATTTTTATGGCGTTTGGCCAGCCCTTGAACCAATCCCATGGTTGTGGTGCTCTTTCCTTCACCCAACGGTGTTGGCGTTATCGCTGTTACGTCAATATATTTGGCGTTGGACTTTTTCGCCAACCGATTGTCTATTGCTGCATAGTCAACTTTACCCAGGTAATGACCGTAGGGTAACAGTTCATCCCGAAGAACCCCCCAATCATCAGCCAGCCGGTCAACGCGTTTCATCGACAGTTCAGCCTGCTCGGCAATCTGCCAGTCTTTGAATCTTAACGGATCAAGGTCTGTCAATCAGAACCCCTTTCAATAAAACCTAATATGACACTAATGGATGGCTTTACGCAGTAGTCGGCAGATATCGCCGGCGCTGAATTTTACCTCACAGGTATTTGTAATCCCGGCATATTCCAAGTATATTGAGAGAAACCAAACTCGTCAAATACTTTTTTATATGCATCACACCTTACCTTTTTACGGACGGTATCAAGGCCACTTTTTACGGATATACATGATTTTGGCGCCCTTGGTCCGTGTTCCTTTATTAGGCCGCATTGTACGCCGCGCAGCCAACCATTACGCCGCACGGCAGCACGGTGCATTCGCTTTGACCGCTGAAGAAGCTGAAGAAATTGTATCAAGGTCTACCTGGGTTGCGGTCGGAGAATGTGCCTGCCGCCGTACCTTTCATAAATGCAATGCTCCGGTCAACGCGGAGATCATAGTAGGGTTCGGCCGTGACGTTTATTCGGCCGTTACGGAAAAACACCGCCGCATCACCTCTGACGAAGCAGTCGTTCTTTTCCAACGTTGCCGGGAGTCTCATTTAATGCCGCTGATGATGCAATGCCGGGGACACTATTATGCAATTTGTAATTGTTGTCCGTGTTGCTGCGTTCCTCACCGTTTGAAAACCAGGTACGGCATTGATTATGCCATTATACGGCGGCCGGGAATCGTGGCGGAATTTTTTACCCAGCTTGAGAATCATTTTGATTAAAAACGCTGACGAAACGTCTGTTTAGTCTCAATGATGTGCTATAATGTGCCACTTATGAAAGCGGAAAAAGCTCGTGACCCAAACTAAAATTGCCAATTATATCTCGGATGGTCTTAATCCTCTGGCACTTGGCATCATGACACTGGCAGCGGTATCTCTAGAAGCGACTGCGACAACGTTCGAGGCCTTTCGCTGGTTTCTGCTGGTTACTGCCTTGAATATTCTTCCCATATTGACGGTTGCCATTATATTGGTTAGAAGCGGGCGTATGGATGCACTGTTCTCCAATCGTCGCCACCAGCGGCACCGGATTTACGTCATCGGGTTATTTTTTACGGTTATAACTTTGTTGCTTCTCAACTGGATTAGCGCTCCGACCGCCATTATTGCGGCAGTGCTAATCGCCCTGGTTACTGTAGTGACTTTCGCTGCCGTCAATTTATGGTGGAAGATCAGCGTTCATACCTCAACTACTTCGGCTTTTGTGGTAATGCTTCATGTTTTTTACGGATGGTGGGCGTTGCCGTCATTGTTGTTGCTGCCGGCCATGGCATGGTCCCGGGTAAAACTAGCCCAGCATACGCTTGGTCAGGTTATCGCAGGAGCTGTTGTGTCGGCAGGGATTGTCTTGATTATATTTTTCCAATACGGCATCATCTAGGCAGAAATTTCTTAATAACAGAAAGCGGCTGACTCATTTGGGTCAGCCGCTTTAATATTAGTCTTTGAGAAGCTATTTTTTGGTGGAACGTTTTGATAAGCCCTTGGCAATGCCGAATAAAAGTGCCCCGCAGATTACGATGAATACGATAAAATAGATAATGCTTTGGGTCTGATCATCCACGTAATGCTCCTTCGCCGTTGATATGCGGCTTCTGTTTGATGTTTAAGTATAACATCAAAGTTAGGGAAGTAAAAGAAATCATTTCTAAAATCAAGAAACTAAACCGAATATATTTTGGATTAAGCGAATGGCTCCCGAGGAAGGATTCGAACCTTCGACCAATCGGTTAACAGCCGACCGCTCTACCACTGAGCTACTCGGGAACGTATATACTTTTTGGCTGCCGAGCCAGGGTTCGAACCTGGGCAAAAGGATTCAAAGTCCTTCGTGCTACCACTACACAACTCGGCAAAAAGCCCTGGTAATGGCAGGCGCTTGGTGCCGGAGGTCGGACTCGAACCGACACAGGAGTTGCCCCCTAGCAGTGTTTGAGACTGCCGCGTCTACCATTCCGCCACTCCGGCATGTTTCAGCCGAACTATTTAAAAGAGCTGAGTTGGTGCCGAGGCCCAGACTTGAACTGGGGACACGCGGATTTTCAGTCCGCTGCTCTACCGACTGAGCTACCTCGGCGCCGAGACAACGCCTGATATTGTAGCCGTTCCGGGTATTCCGGTCAAGCTGTCACCGGTTTGAAGAAAGGCTTCCGTTTAATCTAATCCGGACGCAGATCGATGAAGTGCGGCTCAATGTTTGATTCGCTGAGTGCCTTTATAAGGTCGGGGAGTTCCTCTGATACTGCCACGACAATAATTTCCAAACCGTAACGGGCGGCGTCAACGATCACTTCCGGCACGGAATAAAAGTAACGCGGCTCGATACCCACCCTTTTTAATGAGGCAAAAGCCTCTATACCCAGAGCGGCAATATGCTTTTGGTTTCTTACAATCAGCGACAATCTCTCCAAGTCAGCCCGGTGTGAACCGCCTTCTTTGATGCCCGGAACCGCAGCCAGGAAGACAGTACCTTGGCTGAGGGGCACAATCCCTTTGATACCGGTTACCCCCACATCTTCGCCGGCTCGAGCGTTACCGGCGGCAATACCCCTGGCTCCGGCATCAATTTCGGACCCGGCCACAAGAATGCCGTCTAGCATGATCAAGCCCACTTCCTGGCCTTCTTTAACCTCATCCAATGCCAGAGCCGGGTTGATGGAAATATCGGTCACTGCACGCTCGGCCATATCCACATAGGTATTCAGGTCCCGGAGCTGTTTCAGCATCCAGTTGACCCCGCCGGAAGTCAGGCGGTAGCGGGACCGGCCTTCGGAGATCACCAGTTTTTCCCCTATCAGGTGCTTCAAGTATTCAGAAACTGCTTGGGGGGTAATCTCAAGTTGTGCGGCAATGGTTTTTTGCTCAACCGCCGGACCTTTTGATGCTATTTCCACCAGTATCTGAAATCTGGTGGCGGAGTTCTTGTTTTGAAGAATATCTGACATAAAATTCTCGAATGTAGTTAATGGGAATATTATATCATGTCGGGAAAGAGGGTGGTTCAGAGGGGGAGAAAACGTAGGCCGTACAGGTCTCGAACCTGTGACACCCTGATTAAAAGGCCGGATGAGGGGGTAAATCATAGTGATTAGGAGTCCTCCGTAGTACTTTTTTACGTTCAAATAGTACCTCAGCATGTAACCCGGTAAATCAAAATACAGCACACTATGTTTGAAAAAGGAGGGGTTTTTGAAAGAGCCTGTTGACGACACAGTAATTGGTATAACGGATGCCCCCATCCGCATCACAAAGAACACTCGTGCGGAATGGTCACGGGTAATCAATCGCCTTACAGAAGAGTATCGGCGGGGTGGTTTTGACGACGACCAATAGGCCACCGACGCCGTGGCGTGGAATGATCCAAGGCATCCTGTCAATATTGGTAGTCGTTCCAACCATTACTATCTTAGCGGAACAGGCCTCCGCTGGTGACGAGTTCGCTCGTCTTATCCTAGTAACAATAACAGGCGGCGTTCTCTACTTCTTCGGACTCAGAAAGAAGGAGGAAATAAAGTGAACAATGCACTAACCAAACTACTGCTTAACCTAAAGAAATGGTTCAAAGGTTACCAGATATTCTGCCCATATTGCCTAAGCGAGCATATGATGTTTGATGGGTTGGTCGACCTACCACACGGAAAAATGACCGGGATGTTCAAATGTCACTCATGCGGAAGGAAGTTTCTGCCTTAATGAGTGCCCATATTGTAACATCGTCAGTTGAGTGGTATCATTAAATGATACTTGATGGTTTTATGACTGACTACGACAAACGCAGGGCAGCCTACAATCGTATGATTGTTTCCTTAGAGCTTTACGTAGACGTTGAGTATGAAACAATGTTGCGCAATCTCAGGCCGGGGCAGGCAGTACCACTCCGCTATTTGGGTACTCTTGCCCGCAGATAGTTGAAGAAAGGAGTATGTGCTAGAGCATAGCGAGCTCTAAAACTGTAAAGAAGAAGATGGTAGAAACAAGAAGGCGTGTTGGAGGCAACATGACCCTCACAAATGAACAAATGCAACGGTACATTGAATTGATTGTGCGTCGTAAATGGACGTACACTCAAGCCATAGCTACCGTTCGTCGTGAGTTTGAGTTGCCTAAAGGACACAGCCGTAAAACGGTTAGCCTTCGTCTTAACGCTCTTAAGAAGGAAGGGCTGCTTGAGAAGTACTCAGGATCAGCCATATCCGAAGAGGCGTTAAACTTTGAAGAGAAAATGCTTAAGGTGTTTGAGCAGGCAGCCAAAGCAAGGGAACTCGAGAAAGAGAACTCCCTTCTGAAACAGAAATTACTGGTTGCCGAAGAAGCCCTGAGCGCTCGCCGTAAGCTTGAGCAACGCTTACAGCAGATTACCAAGGACTCGGACTACGATAAATGAAGTGAGGTAACTTGCCCTATAAACAAGTAACAAACGTCAATATATGGGGGTTTGACGAAAGCGTCAAAGCAAGCAGACTCCCAAGATGTGCCCACCCTGATGAGACAAGCGCTGAGGTAACAAAGAAAACCAAGGCGCTTGCTTCATGTCCGCAAGGAAGTGGGCACGATTGTTTTCTAAAAGGTATCATCGTCCAGTTTGACCTATGTCTGCCCCAATACATGTGGATGCAGGCAGAGCGGTATCACTGGTTCGATATCGTATCAAGCCAAAGCAAGGACATGCTGGTTAAGATGGACGTACAGGCCAACTGCAATCAATGGGTCTTACCACAAGCCATCGAACTAGTTGAGCAGCTAAAGCGAGTCTACGCCGTGGATCCCACCCCGGAAAACTGGCAACTGCTCCGAAGCAATATACCAATGGGCTTCCTGCTAACCGCCAGAATATCAACTAACTACCTGCAACTCAAGACAATCTATAACCAACGGCGCCGACATCGACTAGGTGAATGGCGTGAGTTTTGTGCTTGGCTTGAGACGCTACCAAGATTTATGGAATGGATTGGAGGAAACACACAATAAAACGCTATGAACAAGTCAAAGCTTTCCGTGTTGCCCACGTTTGTTGTGACCGATGTCACGCAGATGTGCCCGCATGGGAGCCCGAAGTAGAAGTAACCACCAACGGTTCGGAAAGTCTTGAGCCGTTCTCAGGAACACTCGACCTCTGCCCGGACTGCAAACACTGGCTAGTCAAAACACTTACAGAAAGGGGCATGACGTTTGACAGAGACGTCCTCTTTGGAAAAATCAAAAGCTGCTGCTGCAGTTAATCGCAAGAAGGTAATGGGGCAGCTCCGCTTTGCCTTACGTGAACAACTACGAGTGTTTGACTTGCACGGTCTCGGAGTATTCTTTACCGAAGTTGAGGAGGATTTAATGGCACTAATGGCACAAGCACACTTTAAGTTGCTTGGTTTCGACGTTCCCTACGATGCTGACGACAAACGGTTCCTCGAGGAGCTTGTTCGTTGACAACCGATGCGCCGAAGAAATGGCGCAGAGGCGACGTGATTGTTTGGAAAGGAGGTGGTCCATTATTCTCGTTGTTATCCCCTTTACTTGCCTTGTATGACCCGGCGTGGGACAGGTGGGGATGGCATATGGGCTATGTAGCCGACACCGACCTAGAAGGAGAGGTCGTAGTAGCCGAGTCACTAGGTTCAGGTATCAGCCTGTCTCTTTTATCTAACTGTGGCCCTGAGTATCGTGTATACAGGGTGTTGTCACGGGAGCCATCACGCAAGGATTGTATGAGGTTCTTCCTAGAGCACCAGCACGCACGGTATGATCGACTTGCCTACATCTACACCATTCTGCAGCGCACTCTTCTGCCCATCTTCCCGTGCTGGGACAACCAGCGATACACTTGCTGGGAGTTTGTGCTCAAGTTCTGCCAGAACTTTGGGTTTGATTGGGCACCGGAGAATAGCTATTGCCTTATATCCGATTTCGATGATAGGGCACATGATGAGTTAATAGAGGTTCCCTCTGACTCTTCATAATACTTTCGACGGTATTCGGGTAGTTCATGACGACGGCCATATTGGGTTCCTAACCTACGACGAGATACTTAATGGTGACATCGACATCCCGGATATCTACCGCCCGGTTGGAGGCTTCTGTTATGAGGCCGACCTATTCAGGGGTATGCCCCTTCCAAGCACACCTTTCTATGTAGAGAGCTGGTTACCACATCAGGGACGCTTAGAGATTTACGCCCCCGCCAAGACAGGCAAGACCTTTATGGGTTTACAGCTTGCCCGTTGCCTCGGCGCTGGTGAAGACTTTATGGGACTCAAGGTGCAACAGGCCCGGACTCTTTACCTACAGTTTGAGCTTGGTCAAGAAGTGTTTCAACAACGTCTTAAATCAACCAAGAAACACTACCCCGATGTATATGTAGGAACCACGTTCTCACTCGCTTTGGATAACCAGAACGGGCAGACACAACTGCTTGAGGCAATGGAAGCAATTCAGCCTAAGGTACTGGTGCTTGACCCGTTGTACAAGGTAATGGAAGGTGACGAGAACAATGCGCAGGACGTTAAGAAGGTCACCGACTTTCTTGATAGGCTTATCGGTGCGTACGAATGTTCCATCGTACTAGTTCATCACTGCGGTAAAGATATTACACGAGGTGGCCGGGGCAGTTCCGTGCTCGAAGGCTGGCCAGACTCAGTGGTTGAACTCAAGCGTGTCCATTCCCAAGATGGGCAGCACCACGTTAAGCTTACACCTAAGTTCCTGCGTCATGCAGCACTCCCTCCGACCCCTATTGAAGCAGTGATGAAGGGCTTCGAGTTTATTACTGATGAGTCTTTGACCAAAGAAGACAAAATCAAGGACATAATCATCAACTCTGATGCCCCCTTCACGGTTTCCGGTCTGGCTGAACTAGTTGGTACCAGTGCTAGAACAGTCTATAACGTTGTTAATTTCTTGTCTGACAATGACATCATTGAGAAGATTTCTCGGGGTGTTTATTGCCTAAAACACGTTGACAACGATGCCTAAACATGGTATAATATGCCTAATAAATAACAAAAAAGGATGGAAAGAAATTGGCAGTTGACACTATTAACTCAGGTTTAATTGGTTTCGTAAACGAGGCGAGCAAGGGCTCATTCAACTCGGTAGTAAAGGTTTCCGGCATTATCGAAGGCTATGAACGAGTCCCGGCACCAGCCTCTTTTAAGGGTTTCCCCGACAAAAACGGCAATATAAAGGCCCCGGCTGACCAGCTTAAGGTAACCCTGCTTGATCCGGTGTTTGTGGAAATGGCGAACGGTGAGGAAGAGCCGGAGACTAAGGATGGTAAGTATATCATCTATATGAACTACGCTGCCATGCAAACAACCCCACGAACAACGGAAAGCTATAGGTCAAATCTTAATGTGCATATTATACCGTGCCTAGGATCAATACCACTCGCTGCCCTCGAGCCACAGCATCTACAAGAGTTCTATACTAAAGAACTCAAGTGTGGTAGAGCGGATAAAAAGGGTGGGCTTGCTCCTAGGACGGTACAATATCACCACCGCATCATCAGCCGGGCCCTGAGTCAAGCAGTCAAGCTTGGGTACATCGCTCGGAATGTTGCCCTGCTGGTGGAACCGCCCCGGGTGGCTAAGAAGGCGCCGAAAGCATTGGGTGCAGTGGATATTCCGAAACTGTTGGAGTCTCTGCGGGCTACGAATTTTTATGAGTTCTACTGCACCCTGCTTTACTGCGGTATGCGCCGGGGCGAGGCATTGGCACTTAGATGGAAGCACATCACAAGCAACTGGCGGTCAATTGAGGTACAGGAAACGGCCTTCAAGCTGGACACTGGTGAGTATATGGTTAAGGAGCCTAAGACTCCGCACTCAAAAAGGTGCATTGCCATTCCACCAACTCTCGCCAAGATACTTGAAAGATACTTTGCCTCTCAGAAGGCCCTTAAGACAAATCTAGGGCTTGAGCTGTCTAGGGAAGACTTTGTATTCAGCCAAATTAACGGCCTTCCACTGAACCCTAACGCCGTCTCGGATGCCTTCCGAAAGGTCACAACCCGTTTTGGGCTTGACCTCACACTTCACGACCTGCGCCACACCCACGCTACCTTAATGCTGCAGGCCGGGGTACATCCAAAGATCGTTTCAGAAAGACTAGGCCATGCGAACATCGGTGTCACACTAGATACTTACTCCCACGTCCTTCCGGGCATGCAGGAAAATGCCATCGCAAGTTTTGAAGAGCTCCTCAAAGAGGGGGCAGCGGAGGGGACTTCCGAAAATGACGGAGGGGAAATGGAGGGGTTTTCCAAGAGGGTTGAACGTAGGCCGTACAGGTCTCGAACCTGTGACACCCTGATTAAAAGTCAGGTGCTCTACCAACTGAGCTAACGGCCCATGATGACGTGACGATAAGTTTAACAAAATCAGACGTATTCCCGCAAGCTGTCATAACGGACAGTGGTTTGCATACTGCGCTGTGCTTGGGTTAAATTAATAGTGGTGCAGTTGGATGTAAAATTTAAACATTGTATGCGAGGTACCCGTGGGGAAAATTAGAGTCGGCATCAACGGTTACGGCGTTATTGGCAAACGGGTCGCGGATGCCGTATCACTTCAGGATGATATGGAAGTAGCCGGTGTGACCGCGGTAAATGCGGATTACCGGATCAGAATTGCCGCTGAGCGGGAATATCCGATATATTCTGCCGTTCCTGAGAAGCTTTCTATGATGAGAGAGGCCGGTATTCCTGCCGTAGGGGATCTTGATGATCTTTTAAAAAAGGTTGATATTGTCGTTGACTGCACCCCAAAAGGGGTCGGAGCTCAACTTAAAAATGTTTATGAGGCCGCCGGGGTAAAGGCGATTTTTCAAGGTGCGGAAAAGCACGAAGTGACCGGCATGTCCTTTGTAGCTCAGGTTAATTACGCTGAGGCTTTGAACCGGCAATTTGCCCGTGTTGTTTCGTGTAATACCACGGCTCTGTGTCGCGTGATGAACACCTTTCATCGACGGGACTGGATTAAGCGCGCCAGGGTCATGATTTTACGCCGGGGTACGGATCCTTGGGAAAGCCATCGTGACGGGATGATTAACACCGTGATTCCGGAAACTAAAGTTCCCAGTCATCAGGGTCCGGATGCCCGAACCGTAATAAAAGGACTGGATATTACTACCATGGCCGGCGCCGGGCCGTTCAATTTAAGCCATATGCACTACGCCATGGTGGAAACAAACCATCAGATAAGCCTGAAGGAACTTCGCCTAGCTCTTTGGGAAGAACCCCGTCTTGCTTTCGTCAGATCCAGTGACGGTATTGTCGCCATGAATTCAGTGATTGAACTTATGCGTGATTTGCGCCGTCCCCGTAATGATATGTGGGAAGTGGGTATCTGGGAAGATGCTTTAGCTGCCGATGAACGGGAGGTGTACCTGGTGTTTCAGGTGCATAATGAAGCCGTCACTATTCCGGAAAATATTGATGCCATCCGGGCGATGACCGGAATTGAAACCGATGGTCTGAAATCAATTGAAAAAACCAACCATGCGATGGGAATCCTAAAAAGCTTCCTGCCTAAAACTATCCCAGAGGCAGCAGTTCATGCGGCCATCGGTGAAGCACTTAAAGCCGAACGGGCGGAATTCCGCGATGAAGGCTACAAAGGAGCAGAAGAGCCTTTTTAACCTGGGTTTGGCCTCTCAGGACTTTATAACATCAATCGTGTCGCCTGCGGCTACTTCGCCACCGTTCAGGATACGGGCGAAGACGCCTTCTAGCGGCATTACGCACATGCCCACCTGGCGGTAGATCTGGCAGTGCTGATGACATTCTTTGCCTATCTGGGTAATTTCCATTTCTACGCCTTGGCTGGTCTTTAGACGTGTTCCGATGGGGAGGGTCATTAGTATTTCCAATCCCTCGGTTGTCAGATTCTCGGCAAAATCACCCGGAGTCAGCGTCAGTCCCTTGGCCCGCATTTTATTGATACTGGAGTTATCCAGCAGACTGATCTGTCGATGCCAGCCTTGAGTGGCGTGAGCATCGCCCTGAAGTCCGTAATCGGTTTCCAAAACACCGCACCTGATGTCTTTCTTTTTTGTGCCTTTTTTGACACTAGCGCATACAGCGATTATCTTACCCATCAACACTTCTCCTGAAAGTACCGCTTTTTCCGCCTTCTTTCATTTCCAGGCGGGTCTGTTCAATGGTCATGCCCTTGTCCACCGCTTTGCACATATCATAAATGGTCAAAGCGGCCACTGAAGCAGCAGTCAGGGCTTCCATTTCCACACCGGTCTGCCCGGTGGTGCTGACTTCGACCGATATTGTAATGGTGATTTCGTCCTGATATTCAAAATCAACAGTAACTGAGGTAATGAGCAGGGGGTGACATAACGGAATCAATTCCGGCGTCTTTTTTGCCGCCATGATGCCGGCGATACGCGCTGTGGCCAGGACATCGCCTTTTTTTATCTGATTATCCTTTATCAGGCGTAGTGTGTCTGTTTTCATATGTATTAAAGAGACCGCCGTAGCCCGGCGGTAGGTGACCGTCTTGTTAGTTACGTCCACCATGTGTGCCTGACCGTTTTTATTCACGTGAGATAATTCCATCTGCATCAGCCCCCGATCTGCCTCATCTGTCGTCCGCCTACAGGCATCTCTTCCAGATTGTGCCGCTCCGGTTTGGACATGACGGCCTGGAGCAGCATGTCCTTAATATCCTGTTCAGTACCGCCCTGCCGGACAACGCTTTTCAAGTCTAATTCAGTATCATTTAATAAACAAGGGCGTAATTTGCCGTCCGCTGTCAACCGTAACCGGTTGCATTGTCCGCAGAAACGGTGGCTTATAGGTCGGATAAACCCTATGGTTCCGTGACCAGAGCCGAAACTGAAGTAATTTGCCGGGCCGGCGCCGCTGATACAGCAGGCCCAGAGTTGACCATTTTCAGACTCAATTTTATCCTTGATTTCAGCAACAGATAAAACCTTGGAATTGTCGGAGCCCTCAAACGGCATGTATTCAATAAAGCGTACATGCCAGCCTTCGTATTTGGCTTTTTGGGCAAAACTATTGATCTCATCGTCATTAATGCCCGGCATAACCACCATGTTAACTTTAATAGGAGACAAGCCGACAAGGTGCGCCTCTTCTATCCCTTCAAGTACCCGGCCCAGCTTTGCACCACCGGTTATCCGAGCGAATCTATCAGGTAAAAGTGAATCCAAGGACACGTTGATGCGTTTCAATCCGGCATCTTTCAGTTCAACCGCTTGGGTCTTTAGCAACGTGCCGTTGGTAGTTAGGGAAATATCATCAATATTTGGTATGGCAGTTAAAAGTTTTATCAGATTAGCGAGTGCTGGACGGACCAGAGGCTCGCCGCCTGTCAGACGAATATGTCTCACTCCCATGCCCGCGGCAACTCTGGCTACAGCGGCAATCTCCTCGTAAGACAAGATGTCGTTGTGGCACAGATGCGCCAGCCCACTGTCGGAACAATAGACACAACGCAGATTACAACGGTCGGTTACCGAAATCCGAAGGTAATTTATACGCCGATTATAGGCATCCAACGTACCGGTGATGCAACTGGCTTCAGCCACAATAAAAAAGCCTCCAAAAGAGGCGGTTGAACAATTCCGCCCTTCTTTCCAAATACGGGAGGTGCCGTCGTTTCCAACGACGCCCTAAAGGCCGCCAACCGTACCCGTAGGGTTTTAGGTCTGACGACTCGAAGGGTTGCTTAACGTATTTTAACACCCGGTACTAGTACCAGGCAAATAGGCCTACTTCCCTGGTAAAATTCAATCCTGTTTTGCCTTGGGGACAAGCATTTCAGCCAGATTGACTAAAGTCGCTACCGGTACACCGCTACTGCCTTTGGTCAGGTGCCCTTTCTCCTTATCCCCCCAGGCAGTTCCGGCGATGTCCAAGTGGACCCAGGGAGTCTGAGGGCTGATGAACTCAGATAGAAACAGACCTGCGGTGATGGTGCCAGCGGGGCGTCCGCCGATATTTTTAATATCTGCATAATCACTCTTGTATTGATCGCGGTATTCATCCCAAGCCGGCAACTGCCACACACGTTCGCCGGCAGATTCACCCGCTTTAATAACCTTTTGCAAAAGAACTTCGTTATTGGTTACCGCTGCTGAAGCCTGGTTGCCCAGAGCAATAATTACTGCGCCGGTCAGCGTGGCCACATCAACCAATGCTTTAGGTTTTTCACGGTCAAGGTAAGTCAACGCATCGGCTAGTATTAATCGGCCTTCAGCGTCAGTTGAAATAACTTCAACCGTTTTGCCGCTGTACATCTTGAGGATGTCGCCGGGTTTGAAAGCACCGCCGTCGGGCATGTTTTCGGTAGCAGGCACCGCAGCGATAACGTTCAACGGCAATTTTAAGCGGCCGATAGCATTCATTGCTCCGATTACCGATGCGCCGCCGCTCATATCAAATTTCATTTCCTCCATTTTTTCGGAGGGCTTGATGGAAACGCCGCCGCTGTCAAAAGTCAGTCCTTTACCTACTAAACCCAGGTCCCAGCCGTCTTCAGTACGTCCCTTGTAACGGATAACAATCAGCTTTGGCGGATGTGTTCCAGCGGAACCGCGGGATACGCCCAGCAGTCCTCCCATACCCAGCTTATCCATATCGGCCATTTCTAAAATCTCGACTTTAAGGCCGTTAATATCGCCTAATTTGAGGGCGGTTGTTGCCATGTCAGCCGGAGTCATGTAATTTGAAGGTTCATTAGCCATATCCCTAGTCATGACCACAGCCTCGGCGACGATTTGTCCTTTTACCAGTCCTTGATCGAAGACCTCTGCCGTGCAGTCTCCGGCAACAACAACACCTAATGAGTTAAGCTCGCCGTATTCCGGTTTTTTAGTCTGGTGATGATTAAAACGATAGGTACCCAATGTCGCCCCTTGGGCAATGGCTGAACTTGTTAGGTCGCAAGTCATGCCCGTTTCAGGCAACGCGATAACAAGGTTGTAAGCATGGGAGCGCTGCGCCGAACGGCAAGCGTCAGCGACAGCCGAACGCAGTCGGGCCGGGGTAAGGTCGGCTTTTTTACCCAATCCCAGTACCATGAATTTGCTGGAAGCTGCAGAGGCCAAGCCGTGAACCGTGGTTATTTCACTCAGTTTGCCTTTTAATTCTTTTTTCAGTATTAAACGCCGAATTAGTTCATTCAGTTTCTGGTTCCAGATAGTGAACTTACCTTCATCCGGTGCGTCTTCAAAAATACCAACGATAACGGCATCCGTCGCAATCTGGTTGATATCGGTTGTAATAAGTTTGATGTCCATTGGTCCTCACTTTCATTTAGGGGCGATTTCGCTCGCGATTCTGGCAATAAGTTCCGGCAGGTCTGTTACCGGAGTGATAGTGTAATCTGGCGATTCGGGTGGTTCAAAATCATCTTCTAACATCTTGTAGACTTCCCAATCAGCATCGGAAATACTATTGCCTTGGGTTCCCCGGTCCTTGATCCGCTCTCGGGCGATTTCTCTCGGCGTATCTAGGTAAATTACAATCAGGCGGGCTCCGGCTGCGTTAGCCATTTGATACAGGGGAATCCGATATTTCCGATTTAGATTTGTGGCGTCAATTAAAACGTTGTTGTTCGAGTTCAGCAACTCGCGGGTCACCGCATGAATGGCCTTGAAAACCCTGCTATGTTCCCGCTGGGTGTAAGTCGGTTTCTTCACAAGGGTTTTGCGGATGAAATCACTTTGCAGTACCGTTGCCGGAATTACTTTAACCAGTTTATCGACGAAATAACTTTTACCGCTGCCTGGCAAGCCGACCATGACAAATAAAAAAAGCCCACCCGATACTGCATTTGGATGCAGTCTGACAGCTTTGCGGATTTTTTCAATGTCGCGGTTTACGAGGGTGTTAATCACCATTGTTGTATTATACGCTGTTCAGCTAGATGTTTGAAGCGTCGCTTGGTGTGTTTAACATGTCAATAAATGCCTAATCCAACAGGCCGAAGGATGCCAGTTGACCGTTGGAATGACGCGGAATATCGGAGACAAACAACACTTTCTTGGGGCACTTGTAATTGGCTATTTTGTCCAGACAGTATTTTTTAACCTGTTGTTCTGTGAGCTCCGCTCCCGGTCTCATTTTTACAACGGCTACTACCACTTCGCCACGCATGCCGTCGGGATCCGGGATGCCGGCTGCGGCGGCCTCGGCGATATCAGGGTGAGTGTTGAGCAGATCGACAATATCCGAAAAATAGATATTCTGTCCTTTGGTGATGAGCATGGGCTTTTTTACGCCAGTGATATGCAGCTCCCCATTTTTGTCCAAAAAACCGATATCGTCCGTATAGAGCCAACCGTTCCGAATATATCTGGCGGTTTTTTCCGGCAACCTGTAATAGGCCCGCATTATCGGCCCCTTAATAATTACTTCTCCGGGTTCACCAATGGCGACGTCCCGTCCGTTCTGGTCAATGACTTTGACCTCAAAACCTGGTATAGCCGTACCTACGCTGCCGCTGCTGCCGGATTGAGTAACATTCTGACAGGTAACGTGTGTCGTTGATTCGGTTAAACCGTAATACTGAATCAGGTACTTGCCGGTCAATTCTTCAAAATCAGTTATCACACCAACTGGTATTGGAGCGCCGGCACTTCCGCAAACCCTAAGTGTGCTGATATCATATTTTAAGCCGTTGGCTTTAACATAGTTTACAATCATGGCATAAATAAATGGTACGCCGTGAAACATGGTGGCCCGCTCACGCTCAATAGAGCAGAATACGCCATCTATAGACAGACCGCTGACAATGATTATGGAACTGCCTGCGCTCAGACAGGTCATCATTATGATAGCGATACCCATTGTATGATGCAACGGCAGCGCGAACAGTATAGCAACATCTTTTTCTGTTTGGTTGAAACCCATGGCAGATCCGGCGGCAGCGTTAAGCAAGGCATGATGCGTAACCTCTACGCCATGGGGTTGTAATGTAGGTCCGGAAGTATATGCGATATGAGCAAGTTCCGATCGTTCATTGATATCCGGAGCGATGTCCGAACTGGATATCAGCAAGTAATAGCTGATACTCCCTTCAATATCGGCTGGGGAGAGACAGACAATATGTTTAAGAAAGTCATAATTTACAAGTTCAGGCTGAAGGTTTTTGAAAATTGCCGGTTCTGTAAACAACCAGGATGGACGGCAATCATTAAATACCGCCCTGATTTCCAGTGACTTGTATTTAGTATCCAACGGAACGGCGACAGCGCCGGCTTTAATGATGCCGAAATAGACGATGGGAAAGTCAGGGCTATTTTCCAATAGCATCGCTATGCGTTCTCCAGGTGTCACACCGGCTTCCACCAGTTTATGAGCCAGGCCGTTGGATAACCGGTCTAAATCGGAAAACGAAAGGATTCGCTCGCCCATCTTGAAGGCGGTCCTATTTTTATGCCGGCATGCGGTGCCGGCAATAAAATCGGTTAAATTCATGAAACTCTCCGTAGAATGTGGTATCCAGCAGTCTATCAAATCGGACATGGCTTGCCAAATGCCATAATACAGACAGCGATGAATCGAAGGTCTTGACAAGAATGTGATATTGGATTATATTGCCAGCAACTGAATATGCACACAGGCAGGGAATGAGAGTAGTAACTCCCAAAGCCGGGCACAGAGAGCCGGGGAAGGTGGGAACCGGCGCCAAAGGCGCGAGAGCGAATGGACTCAGGAGCCGCTGTCCGATGGCCGTTAACACGGCAGGTAGGCACAGCCGTTAGGGAAGCGTTAAAATCCTGGGTACTTACAGGTAATGGTTGCTGGCAAGTACTCAATGAGATGAGCCGTGACGGCTCAATAAGGGTGGTACCGCGGAGCCTTCTGCCCCTTGAAAAGGGGAGAGGGCTTTTTCTTTTGTCCAAAATTGCCCGTGGTGAGTAAGTTAAAAATTAATCATGAAGGAGGAATTATCATGGAACACACCAAGTACTTGTTAACTGAAAAGGAGATGCCGACCAGTTGGTATAATATCCAGGCTGATCTGCCGAAACCTTTGGCCCCGGCCATTCATCCGGGCACCATGCAACCGCTGGGACCGGCGGATTTGGCCCCGTTGTTTCCCATGGAACTGATCATGCAGGAAGTATCACAAGAACGTTATATCAACATTCCCGGCGAAGTCATTGATATTTATAAAGCATGGAGGCCGACCACACTGTTCCGGGCTCGCGCTTTGGAAAAGGCTCTTGATACGCCGGCCAAGATCTTCTACAAATATGAAGGCTCCAGCCCGGCCGGCAGCCACAAACCCAATACCGCTGTGCCTCAGGCTTTCTACAACAAAAAAGAGGGCATTAAACGTTTAACCACCGAGACCGGTGCCGGCCAGTGGGGCAGTTCTATGGCCTTCGCCTGCTGCCAGTTTGATATTGATCTGAAAGTGTATATGGTCAAGGTCAGCTACCAGCAAAAGCCTTATCGACGCATGATGATGGAAACCTGGGGTGCCCAGTGCGTACCCAGCCCCAGCCCTGACACCAACTCCGGCAGAGCAGCGCTGGCTGAAGATCCCAACAACCCCGGCAGTTTGGGTTTGGCTATTTCGGAAGCTGTCGAGGACGCCGCACCTCGGGCAGATTCTCATTATTCACTCGGCAGTGTTCTTAATCATGTTCTGATGCACCAGACCGTGATCGGTCTGGAGTCGTTGAAACAGATGGAACTGGCTGGTGAGTATCCTGACGTGGTTATCGGTTGCGTCGGCGGCGGTTCCAACTTCGGTGGTATGGCTTTACCATTTGTTCATCAGAACCTGACTGCCGGCAAGAATACCCGGATCATTGCAGTGGAACCTTCAAGTTGCCCCACCTTAACCAAGGGAAGATTTGCTTTTGATTTTGGTGATGTCGCTGCCATGGCGCCGATCGTAAAAATGTTCACACTGGGACATAAATTTATGCCGCCGCCGGTTCATGCAGGCGGATTGCGCTACCACGGTATGTCGCCGATTATCAGTCACCTTTATGACCTAGGCTTGATTGAAGCCAAGGCCGTTCTTCAATTGCCAACTTTTGAAGCCGGTATTCAATTCGCCCGCACCGAAGGGTTTATCAGCGCTCCAGAAACCAATCACGCCATCCGGGCTACCATTGATGAAGCTTTGAGATGCCGAGAATCAGGCGAGAAAAAAGTCATTCTTTTCAGTCATTCCGGCCACGGTCATTTTGACCTGGCAGCCTACGACGCTTATCTTTCAGGTAAGCTAGCCGACTATGAATATCCGGAAGCACTGGTAGATGAGGCACTCAAAGATCTGCCTCAGTGTCTGCTGGGATAATAGCTCTTTCGGCAGATATGAAGGGAGGGTGCAGTAAGCACCCTCCCTTTTTAATCCTTTAAGCGGTAAAGAACGACACCTGAAGGGATTTTAGGATAAAAATAAGTGCTTTTTCGCGGCATTTTGTCCATGGCATCGGCGATAGACTGGATAGTCTCAGGATGAACCGGTTTCAAAATAAAGGCAAACTGAAATTCACCAGAGTCAACCCGTGATACAGTGGATGTGCGGTCATGGTCGTAGGCGATGCGATCCTCATCCATGGCGTCCATACCGAGTATCTTCTCCAGCACCACATGATCAACCACACTCACATCCATGCCTCGGTAGGTTTTAGTATGACCATTTGGCATCAGATTTTCCACTTGTTCGCGGTTTTTAATGGTCAGACTTATCAGTTCTTTGCCGTTCAAGCCGTAAATAAAAAACCGGGAGCTGTCCTCAGCCAACAACGGTTCCAGAGATGCCCAGGGATTTGAACCTGACAGAGAAAAGTGTTCAATATTAAAATATTCGCCAAGTTTGGACTCTATAGTATTTAGCGCTGTTGGCCAGATACCCTTAACCAGTCGGTGAGTTGGCAAGATCAGCATCCCGGGGTCGGACATGTCCGTCAAAGACATCATAACGAAGTTTAAGGCGGCATCGGCCGGTAAATCCGAATTTGCGGCATGACTTTCATCGCGGTATGCCAAGGCGCTCTCATAACGGTGGTGACCATCGGCAATATACAGGGGGTTTGTTGAAAACCCTTTTTCTATCGCGGCCACGGTGGTCGCGTCATCAATAAGCCACAGACGGTGATGTTCTTCGTTTTCACCCGCGAACTCAACATCCACCGGCCAATCAGCGATTTGGGCCAGTATGCCGGCAATATACCTTTCTGGATCGTGATACAAGCCGAAAACAGGGCTGGTATTGGATTCCAAGGTGCTGATTAGCCTGATACGGTCTCGTTTAGGGCCCGATAAGGTGCGCTCATGAGGCCGGACGATCATCCGGTCCCATTCCTCCAGCCGGATACGGGCGAACAGACCGCATCTTTTTGCCTTTTTGCCTTCATATTCAAAGGTATGCTCGTGCAGATAGTAGGCAGGTTTGTCATCCTGCTGAAGTATCCCGCTTTCAATCCACTTTTCCAGAAAATTCAGGGCGCGGCTATATCGATTGTTCTGTTCATCGTCACCGGGTTGAGCTTTAGAGAATTCTATTCGGATAAAGTTATAGGGGTTGGACTGTAGTAACTCTTCTTCGTGCTTCGGACTGATTACGTCATAAGGCGGACAAATCAAAGCGCTGATATTCTGCGTCCGTTTGTCATAACGCAATCCCCGAAAAGGTCGTACGTCGGCCATAATTATTCCTTTCGTGAATTAAAAAGCGTTCGGAACCGCCAGTTTATAGGATACCGGGTATTCTTTCAAATCAATTAAAGAGGTTCATGGCAGTTTCCGGGTTTTCGGTGACTAAGAGTTCAATTGCCTGAACCGCCCTGTCCACTGCGTTCGATATTGCCTCATGTTCATTTTTATCAAAGCCCGACAGCACATGGTCAACTATTTCCTTTTGGTCAATTGCATTCGTCGGCCTGCCAATGCCGACTTTGAGCCGAATAAACTTATTGGTACCAAGGGCTGCAATGATTGATTTCAATCCATTATGTCCCCCGGCGTTTCCATCGGTTCGTATCCTAATACGGCCGACAGGGAGATCAAGGTCATCATAGACGACAATGATATCGTTCGGTTTAAGCCGGTAGCGCCGCAGCAAAGCTGAAATCGCTTCTCCGGAAAGATTCATGTAGGTCTGTGGTTTAGCCAAAGCAACATTAACGTCTTCCAGACGGCCTTCTCCAATCTTGGAGCGGCAACTGCGTTTGTTGAAATTGATGCCGTGTTTGCGGGCCAAAACTCCCATGATTGCAAAACCAACGTTATGCCGGGTTCCGGAATACTCTCGGCCGGGATTTCCTAAGCCAATTATCAATTTCATTAAAACAGCCTCGGCTGTGGTTCGACGACGGAATTTTCAAGAAGTTTTAAGAATTCAACTTCTGTCAGAATCTCAATACCCATGTCTTTGGCTTTTGCCAGTTTAGATCCGGCCTCTTGTCCTGCCACCAAAAACCGCGTCTTTTTGGTTAGATCAGTTTTGGCGGCCCCTCCGGCAGCGGCGATTATGTTCCAAGCCTGTTGACGGGTCATCGTGTCCAATGTGCCCGTAATTACAAATTCAGTCCCGGACAATGGTTTCGATTTCTTTGATTCATCAGGAGTGATTGAAGGTGTCTCCAGCGTTTGGATTAAACGGGCAACAGTTTCTCGGTTGTTCGGTTGGGAAAAAAAGGTAAGTATACTTTCGGCAATCTTGTCGCCGATACCGGGAATATCGTTCAATTGTTCCCGGTCAGCCTCTGACAGGGCTTGAAGTGTGCCGAATTTACCGGCCAGAACTAAGGCATTCTCCACTCCGACATGGTGAATACCCAGAGCAAAGATAACATTAGCCAAAGGTCGTTTGCGTGATTTGTTAATGGCTTCAATAAGATTGGTGGCGCTTTTTTCTTTCATCCGATTGCGGGCGGACAATTTCGAAATTTCAAGATTATAAATATCGGCTACGTTTGCTACAATACCCTCACTCAAAAATGCTGCTGCCAGTTGTGCTCCCATGCCCCGGATATCCATGCCTGACTTGGATGCAAAATGCTCCAAGGCTTCCGCCAGTTGGGCAGGGCATGCGGTGTTTGGGCAATAATACATCACTTCGTCGGCTAATTTGGTGATGTGAGAACCGCAGATTGGACAATGCCCAAATCCGTCATCGCCTTTAAGCTTGTCGCTGAGACTGAATATCTTCGAATTATTTGGACGCTTTTCCAGCATTGGGCGGACGACCTGAGGTATAACATCGCCGGCCCGTTGAACAATAACGGTATCGCCGATGCGGATGTCTTTTCGTTGAATATCCTCTTCGTTATGCAGAGCTGCCTGTCGAATAACAACTCCTCCGACAAAAACTGGTTCCAGAATAGCATAAGGATTCAGGGTGCCTGTCCGGCCAACGCTGATGCCAATGTCTTTTAGTATGGTGGTCGCTTGATGGGCAGGAAATTTAAAAGCAATAGCCCAGCGCGGTTCCCGCGCCGCTGAACCCAGACGTTCCTGTTGGGCTAGATTGTTGATTTTAATGACGACGCCATCGGCTTCATATGGCAGGTCCTGTCGTTTTTCCAACCATTCATCATAATATTTCTCAATTTCCCCAATTGAACGGCAAAGCTTACTATTTAAATTAATTTTAAAGCCCCAGTGCTGAATCAACTCCAGAGTTGCCCAATGGGTTTCAGGCAGCAAACCGCCGTCGGCCCAGCCAAGGGCATAAATATAGATATCCAGTGGTCTTTGAGCAGTAATTTTGGAATCCAGTTGCCGAAGGGATCCCGCAGCGGCATTCCTCGGATTGGCAAAAAGGGGAAGACCTGCTTTTTCCCGATAGTGATTAAGTTGTTCAAAAGTTGCCTTAGGTAAAAACACCTCGCCTCTTACTTCAAAGCGTTCGGGTTGCCCAGTATCCAAAGAAAGCGGCAGGCTTCTGATGGTGCGCAAATTAGCTGTAATATTTTCGCCTTCAATACCGTCACCGCGGGTTGCTCCGGTGTGCAATCTTCCACCCTCATAGGTTATCGCGACGGCTAACCCGTCCATTTTATGCTCGCAGACAAAAGAAATCTCTTCGCCTGGTAATAATTTTTCCACCCGATTTACCCAGGCCTGCAACTCATCTTTGCTAAAGGCGTTGGCTAAGGACAAAAGCGGTTTGCGATGTTTGATAACACCAAAGGCCTTTAACGGTTCGGCACCGACCCTTTTGGTCGGAGAGTCAGGAGTAACAAGTGATGGGTAATCCTGTTCCAATTGCTGTAATTCTCTGAGTAAAGCGTCATAGGCTTCATCAGAAATCTCTGGTGTGTTATTGGCATAATATAAATGATTATGGTGATTCAGTAAACTCCGGAGTTCCAAAATGCGTTCTTGAGCTTTTAATAAATTATTCATACCCGCTCAATGTTATATCACAACCGGACAGGCGGTTGGTAGCCTCGGATTGGTACAGAGGTAAAAGGTTGATTTGTTTATCTTCAAAATACCGGTCAATATTTAACATAAATTTTTAAAATATTTGCGCAATGTCTCGATAAATATTTGCTGCTTACGTTTGGCTGGTGTAAAATCTAACCATTCATTAAATATAGGAGAAATCATGACTCAAGACCGATGTCGCGGGTGCAACGATCTTGGCCCGGAAGAAATGCTAAAATTCCGGTTAGCCGAAGCTGTTTTTATTGATACTGCACTCAAATGGGGTTACGAAGAAGTTCGGACGCCCATTTTGGAATATTTAAATCTTTTCACCTCAGCAGGAACCTTAACACCCGGCATGCTGCGCCAGGTATATTCTTTCCTGGACTGGGATGGTTGGAGTGGGGAACGAGTGGTGATGCGTCCGGATGGTACTATCCCCTTGGCCCGATATTTTGTGGATAATCTGGCCGATCGGGATATTTCGAGGTTGTTCTATGTTATTAATGTCTTTAGATTTAAAGATAATCCTGAAGATAAAAGGGAGCGATGGCAATGCGGCGCCGAATTGATTGGTGCCAATTCCGGACTGGCCGATGCTGAACTGGTCCGCATGGCGGTTGAAACTTTAGAGTTGCTCGGCATCGGCACCAAAATTAAGCTTTCCCATTCGGGCGTTATACAGGCAATACTTGCTCAATTAGAGCCAAACCCGGAAGCGCGTCATCAGGTATTTGACGAGATACTGGATGGCAACGAGACATCCTTTAAAAATCTAAAAGCCCGTCAGCCGGAACTGGCCGCCGGGCTGGAAATGATGTTGAATGTCACCGGCAGCTCAGCCGAGTACATCGCAAACGTCAAGTCACTATTTTCTAAAACCACCGAAATGGAAGAAGCCTTTAGTTCATTTCAGGCGACATTGAATATACTTGATTCATTAGACGTAGACTATGAGATAGATCTGGCTGCAGGGCGGGGTTTTGAATACTATACCGGACTTATCATGCATATATTCGCCGGTGATACCATGGTCGGCGGCGGCGGGCGCTATGACAATCTGGTCGGACAAATGGGTGGGGAGGCCCGTCCGGCTGCCGGGTTCGCCCTTTACATGGATGAAATAATGGGTTTTATTGACTATGACGTGTACGCTTTAGATGAACCTGACCGCTTTTTGCTTGTGTTTGAGCCTGGCGATGAGGCTCAGGCCTTTGCAGTGGCTACTGACTTGCGTGATGCCGGTTATACCGCGGAAATAAAACTCGGCGATCCTGATGTAATGATGTATGACTGGGTCCTTGGCGTTAACGAAGACGGCACATTTGTAATGACCGATACCGAAACCGAGGAAGAATTTGAGTTTGAAACGGTTGAAGAACTAATTGAGATGCTCGGCGGGGAGGCTTCCGAAGAATGAAGATTGCCCTGCCTAAAGGAAGACTGCTAGCTGAAACCGCCACCATGCTTGAGCGCGCCGATTGGCAGTTGAACGATTATCAGCCCAAAGCCCGTTTGTATCGACTCGAGAGCGGTCGTTTTACGGATCTTTCTGCTAAAATGCTGCATGAAAAAGACATTCCCATTCAGGTGGCTATCGGCAACTACGACCTAGGTATCTGCGGTGCCGATTGGGTTGAGGAATTGGTTTCCCGTTACTGGCTTAGTTCTTTGGTTCAAGTTAAGATATTGGGTTACGGTGAAGGCGCTCTTTTCGTAGCGGTGGCAGGAGGCGACGGGGTAAAGAGCCTGGCCGACTTGACCCGGCAGAAAGATAGAATACGGCTGGCGTCAGAGTATCCCAACATAGCTGAGAAGCTGGCCGTAGACTTGAGATTGAAGAATTTCGCGGTGTATCCGTTATGGGGTAGTGCTGAAGCCTACCCACCCGAAACTGCTGAAGTCGTTATACTGCCTCGAAAAAACGCCGAGGAACTGACCGCCCGCGGTTTGAATGTGTTGGGAAAGGTAATGGATTTCAGGGCAGTGTTAGTCGCTAACCGTGAAAGTTTGGCCACCAAGGATTTGTCAGAGGTTATAGCATCTATTTTGGATAACCTGCCGCCTGCGACTGCCGCAACTGAATCAGAAGTAAAACTTTCCGATTCACCGGTGGAATCTTATCATCAATATTCCGAAGATATCGTCCGCTTGGCCTTGCCAGACGGACATCAACAACCGCACGTGAGAAAAATTTTGGACGCTGCCGGTATTAACATTGAGGATTACCCTTCTGATCGTGGATTCCGACGGCCTCAGAGCGACTTGGAAGGTTTTGCCATTAAGACAATCCGGCCGCAGGATATGACTATTCAAGTGGCTAACGGCAACTTTGATTTGGCCATCACCGGATGGGACTGGCTTAACGATCATCTGACCCAATTCCCCGGCAGTCCGGTAAAAAGACTGCTGGATCTGAAGTACGGTTGGGTGAGAATTGTGGCTGTTGTGGCTAATGAACTGCCGGTGACTAATCCGGAAGAACTTAAAGATTATTTCCGAGGAAAGAATCTTAGAGTAGCTACGGAATACGTGAATATTGCCGACGATTATGCCCGCAATAATCATTTCGGTCGGTATCGAATCGCCCCCACCTGGGGATCCACTGAAGTCTTTTTGCCGGAAGATGCTGATTTATTGATTGAAAATACCGAAACGGGCGGCACCATCGCCCGGCACAATCTACGTATCATCGACACCCTTTTTGAATCAACGGCGTGTGTTATCGGCAACACTAACGCCGCGGGTCATCCGGTAAAGCGACGCCGCATGGAAGAATTGGTGAGCCGTCTGGCCAAGGCACTGGAGCAGGGTTAGATGCAGGTTGTCTCCGGCATTGAGGCTGCTCGAGCATTACTGAGTCGACGTCCCGGTTTTGATGTTATAGATCCTGACGTAGAACAATCGGTGATTTCGATTATTCAACAGGTTAAAGCCGGTGGCGATCAGTCTTTAAAAGATCTCACTGCCAGATTTGACGGTGCCGAGATCGAGTGCATTGAAGTACCTGCCGCAGAGATTCAGCAAGCCCGCTCTAATATTGCGCCGAGTCTTCTGAAGGCGTTGGAAATGGCTTCCGGTCGAATTGCCGCGTATCATTCAGAGCAATTTAATGCGGTAAAATCCGCTATTGACGCCATGGGCGGTAAACAGCTGTTACGGCCTCTGGAACGAGTGGGTTTGTATGCTCCAGGCGGCAAGGCTTTTTACCCTTCTACGGTATTGATGACTGCTATTCCCGCTAGAGAGGCTGGCGTCAAAGATGTTATTCTGACGACCCCTCCGGGAGTGGACGGAAAAATTCCGACGCCGACGCTGGCTGCAGCAGCTGTTGCCGGAGTGGACCGTGTGTTTGCTGTCGGCGGAGCTCAGGCCATTGCCGCAA
The DNA here is from genome assembly GCA_050864255.1 of Dehalogenimonas sp. Classification (GTDB taxonomy): domain Bacteria; phylum Chloroflexota; class Dehalococcoidia; order Dehalococcoidales; family Dehalococcoidaceae; genus Dehalogenimonas. Next base: position 391,809 of record JBOWAX010000001.1, on the reverse strand, counting down.
TGGCCTACGGTACTGAGACGATCCCACCGGTTGATAAGATCTGCGGACCAGGAAACATATTCGTTATGACGGCAAAAAAGCTGGTTTTCGGCCATGTAGCTATTGATGGCTTGCAGGGCCCGAGTGAAGTATTGATTATCGCCGATGAGACAGCCGATCCGGTTTATTGCGCTGCCGATATGCTGGCTCAAGCCGAGCACGATACTCGGGCTCAGTCAGTATTGGTGACTATCTCACAGAAATTGGCCGTTAGCGTGATGGGTGAGTTGAGATCAATGGCTCTACACAACCCCCGGCAGGGGATTATTGAACAGTCTTTGGAAAAAAGGGGTATCATCGCTGTTGTGGACTCCCTGAAAGAGGCGGTTGAATTGGCGAATCTGTACGCTCCGGAGCATCTTTGTTTTTTGTCACCTCATGCCGGCGAATATCTGGACGAGTTGCGTCATGCTGGTTGTATATTTATTGGTGAAAGAGCAACCGTTGCTGTGGGTGATTATGTTGCCGGGCCCAGTCACGCTTTACCTACTTCGGGCACGGCCCGGTTTAGTTCCCCCCTGAACATATGGGATTTTGTTAAAATTTCTGATGTTGTTAATGTGGACTGCGACATGATTAATAAATTTGGACCGGCGGCCGTGACCATTGCTAGAGCTGAGGGCCTGGAAAGTCATGCACGTGCTATTGAAGCACGGTATCAAGGCGGTTCCGTTGACTAATATGAATAAATTCATGCGGCCTGAACTCGAGAAGTTTGCCGGATATGCTGCCTGCAAATCACCAGAAGTTTTGAGCGAAGAAATCCTGGGCTTGGGCGTGATTAAACTGGATGCGAACGAAAATGTATACGGGCCTTCTCCTTCAGTAACCAGAGCCTTGGGTCATTTGACTGATGTTCATATCTATCCGGATTCCTGCCAGACTGAACTCCGCAAGGCGTTGTCTACCTATACCGGTGTCGCTTCAGAAAATATCGTCGCCGGTTCCGGTTCAGACCAATTGATAGACCTGTTGGTCAGAATGTTTGTCGGACCTGGTGATGAAGTGGTTACCTTTGCACCAACTTTTGCTATGTATAAATTCTTTACCGACTTAGCCGGCGGCAAATTTATCGCCGTTCCGCGGGATGATGATTACAATGTAGTACTGGACAGATTCCCTGAGGTATTGTCACCCCGGACCAAACTCATATTTATTGCCATGCCCAATAATCCCACCGGAACACCGGTACCGCTGGAAACTGTCCATATTTTACTGGAAACCGGACTGCCGGTGGTTGTTGATGAAGCTTACTATGAATTTACCGGACAGACCCTGGCTGGATCAGTTGGCAAATTCCCCAACTTGATGGTACTGCGTACTTTCAGTAAATGGGCTGGATTGGCCGGATTGAGGGTCGGTTACGGCCTTTTTCCGGATGAAGTGGCTCTAAAGCTGAATGCCATTAAGGATCCCTATTGCGTGAACACAGCGGCCGTTACCGCGGCAAGGGTATCGCTTGATGATCTTGATTACTTGATGGATAAGGTTCGACTGATCATAAAGGAACGTGAACGTTTATTTAAGGCATTGCAGGAATTCGAGTTTCTTCGGCCTTTTCCTTCATCGGCTAATTTTATTTTATGCCGGGTTAGCGGCAAAGATGCCGGTGAGATTCAACTTTTACTGGAACAGCGGGGTATACTGGTACGGCATTTCAATTCACCCAAAATGGAAAACAGCCTGAGGTTTTCAATCGGCCGCCCTCAGGATACCGATAGATTAGTTGGTGAACTGCAAAATATTGGGGAGGCTTAATATGGCGGAACGCATTGCAACAATAAAAAGAGACACACGTGAAACCACCATCTGCGTCACCGTTAATCTTGACGGGAGCGGTAATGATGAAATGCGGACCGGTGTTCGCCTCTTTGACCACATGTTGGCACAGATTGCGCGTCATGGCGTTATGGATATCAGCGTTTCGGCCACCGGAGATGATGTTCACCACTTGGTAGAGGACGTTGGTATTTCACTGGGCAAAGCTTTTAATCAAGCGTTGGGCGATAAACGAGGACTGGTTAGAATAGCTGATGCTACGGTTCCCATGGATGAAGCACTTGCGACGGTAGTTGTTGACTTGGGTGGCCGGGGCTATTCTGTCTTAAACATGGATTTTGAAAATAACGATATGTCGGATTTTCCGGCGGATCTTTTGCGACACTTCCTGGAAAGTTTTGCCACTGAAGGCCGCCTTAACCTGCATGCTGGTGTGGCTTATGGCACCAACGACCACCATAAGGCAGAGGCGGTCTTCAAAGCTCTGGGGCGGGCTTTGGATAAGGCCACTAAGATTGACCAGCGTATTGCCGAAAAATTGCCAAGCACCAAAGAATTTGTTGAAACTTAAATAGTTTAGGCCAGTTTAGTCTCTGTCAGTACTTCATAGGCGTGAACATACCGACGCCGGGTGTTGTCAATTACGTCATTCGGCAAAGTCGGGCCGGGGGGTTCCTTGTTCCATCCAGACGCTTCAAGCCAATCCCGCACCGGCTGTTTGTCGTATGAATCTTGAGGTTCCCCAATCTTATATAGTTTATCGTCCCAGAATCGAGAAGAATCAGGGGTCAGCGCCTCGTCAATCAGGATGAGGTTGTCCCCATCAAGACCAAATTCAAACTTGGTATCAGCAATAATAATATCATGATTGCGGGCATATTCACGGGCATAGGCGTATAATGCGGTGCTGATAGCCTTTAGTTTGATAGCCAAAGCTGCACCCACTTTATCTTCAACCTCTTGGTAGGTCATTGGCAGGTCATGCGTATCATCACCTTTGGTGGTAGGGGTAAAAATAATCTCAGGCAGCATCTGGCTTTGTCTCAAACCAGTGGGCAATCCCACGCCGCAGACGGACTGGCTCTTTTGATATTCAGACCAACCGGAGCCAGCCAAATAGCCTCTGACCACGCATTCAACCGGTATCCGTTGCACTTTTTTAACGATCATGGATCGCCCTTCAAGATATTTCGGATACTCAAATCGTTGCTTTTTCGGGATAAAATCATCTAATTGCTTGATGTCTTCAATGACAGCCACGACATGGTTAGCGATAATGTTACGGGTTTTTTCAAACCAGAAGGCAGAAATCAGGTTAAGCACTTTGCCCTTGTCCGGTATGCCGACAGGCAAAACAACATCGAAAGCCGAAATACGATCAGAAACCACGATAAGCAGGTATTCACCCAGATCGTACGTATCTCGGACCTTGCCGGAGATAAAACGCTTTAAAGGCAAATCAGTTGTAAGCACTACGCTGTCATCAGTCATAAAGCACCTCAGAATAATTATCTGTATACTACCGGATTTGTTTTACAAAGCATTGGGCGAAAGGTTTTCCGGTCCGGATTCCGGCCGAACTTTCCATTGAGCCGCGGTTAAGCCAAGGCGCTTAAAGATATCATCCACGTGCCGGGTGTAGAATTTATAGTCAAAAAGATCATCAATCTCTGCCGCTGATAACTTAGAGGAGACTTCCGTATCCGCTTTCAGCAAATCAATAAAATGGTTTTCTTCATTGCCCCAAGTGGCCATGGCATTTCGCTGCACCATTTTATAGGCCGTTTGACGGGTGAGACCTTTATCAATAAGAGCCAGTAAAACACGCTGAGAAAACAGCAGGCCGCGGGTCAGGTCCATATTGCGGCGCATGCGTTGCGGGAATACCGTCATGCCTTTGATAACATTGGTAAATATATTCAAAGCATAATCCAGCACCAAGCAGGCGTCAGGCAGTATCACCCGTTCAGTTGAGGAATGAGAAATATCCCGTTCGTGCCAGAGAGCGATATTTTCCAACGATGTCATGGCGTAACCGCGAACCAGACGGGCAATTCCCGTCACCCGTTCACACAGTTCTGGATTGCGTTTGTGAGGCATGGCCGAGCTGCCGGTTTGTCCGGCGCCGAACGGTTCTTCTGCCTCTCTGAATTCGGTTTTCTGGAGAGCGCGAATTTCAACGGCAAACTTTTCCAGCGAACCGGCAATGATAGCCAGCGTGGTCATGAACTGAGCATGCCTGTCGCGTTGGATCACCTGGTTGGAAATCGGCGCCGGTGTTAAACCGAGTTTGGCACAGGCGAATTCTTCAACTTCCGGAGGTACAGTTGCGTAAGTTCCAACAGCACCGCTCATTTTACCGACGGCAATGATTTTGGCCGCATCAGCCAGCCTTTGCCTGTTGCGCTGCATCTCTTCCATCCATAATGCCAGCTTTAAGCCGAAGGTGATCGGCTCGGCATGCACCCCATGAGTTCGGCCGGCCATGACCGTATATTTGTGTTCTATTGCTCGGTTACCCAGTACCGTAACGAGCTTTTTTAAACCATCGGCCAGAATCGTTGAAGCTTCAACTAACTGCAGGCTGGTAGCCGTGTCCATAACATCGGATGAGGTAAGGCCCAAGTGAATGAAACGGGATTCTTCTCCAACGCTCTCCGCTACTGAACCGAGAAAGGCGGTCATATCGTGATGCGTTTCCAGGAGAAGTTCTTCCATGCGCTTGAAATTCAGACGCGCCATCTTTACTTTCGGTAGGGCTTCACGGGGCACCACACCCTGCTTAACCCAGCCTTCAACAACCGCTAACTCAATATCAAGCCACTTATCAAATTTGTTTTCATCACTCCAGACCTTTTTCATAGCCGGGCGGCTGTAACGTTCAATCATGGCTAATTTCCCTTTAATTCATTGCGGTAATTTTCGTATGATTTAGCAACATTGGGATATTTTAATCCCAATATCTGGGCAGCCAGATAGCCGGCGTTCTTAGCTCCGGCAACGCCTATGGCGACTGTGGCCACTGGGATACCAGCGGGCATTTGCACAATGGCGTAGAGCGAATCTACCCCTTTCAAATCAGATGAAGGTATGGGCACACCGATAACAGGCAACGTTGTCCATGAGGCTATGACGCCAGGTAAATGAGCTGCCGCGCCGGCACCGGCGATAACAAGTTCAAATCCCTTCTGCCTGGCCGAGGCGCAAAAATCCTGCACCTTTTCCGGAGTCCGGTGAGCCGACATGACCATAACTTCATGGTCAATACCCATCTTGTTTAAGACATCCGAAGTATTGTTCATAATATCCATGTCTGATTTTGATCCCATGATGATTACTGCTTTTGCCATAAATACCTGCCTAATAAATTAATACTATATTGGGGCTGTCTTGGGGTAGTACTGTTTAGGTACCGGAAAATAGGGCGATATCGCTCCGGAATTGAGCGCCTTCAAAACTTAGGCGGCCAATGTTTCCGTAAACCATTCCTCTGGCATCCTCGATAGAGGACCCGCAGCCAGTGACATTTAGAACCCGCCCGCCGTTGGTCACTATTTTGCCGTCATTCAGCACCCTAGTACCTGCATGAAATACGGTCACATTGCTGTCAACGTCATTAAGGCCATTGATAATCAAGCCTTTCTTGTACCCTTCCGGATAACCTCCGGCAGCCATCACTACGGTCACGCAGGAAGTATTGTCCCATTGAACATTAACCTTGTCCAGTGTTCCATCAATAATGTTAAGTATAATGTCCAAAAGGTCAGTCCGGAGCTGGGGTAAGATAATCTGAGTTTCTGGATCACCGAAACGGGCATTGAATTCCAGCACTTTGGGCCCGTCTTCGGTCAGCATCAGACCGGCATAGATAACACCCCGGTAATTTATCCCTTCTGTGGCTAGTGCCTGAATTATTGGCCGCATGACCGTTGATTCAATCTGTGCTGTCAGGCGGGGCGTTAAAAAAGGCGGGGGAGAATAGGCTCCCATGCCGCCGGTATTCGGCCCTTTATTGCCGTCATGTGCTCTCTTATAGTCACAGGCCGGAGGCATTACTGCCAGGCTTTTCCCGTCGGTAAAGGCCAGAAAGCTCATCTCTTGCCCAGTCAGACATTCTTCAATAACCACTGTCGAACCGGCATGTCCAAAAGCCCGGTTTTCCATGAGATTGGCTAAAGCGTTCTCGGCCTCGGTCATAGTGCTACAAACGCTGACACCTTTTCCGGCGGCCAGACCGTCGGCCTTTACCACCAGTGGCAAAGGTTGCCTAATCATATATTCTTTGGCTTCAACGTAACTGGAAAAGGACCGGCCTATGGCGCAAGGTATAGCGTACTTTTCCATAATAGATCGAGCAAAAGTTTTGCTGGATTCCAATTGCGCTGCAGCTTTGTTAGGACCGAAAGCCGGAATCCTTCGGGACTGAAAATAGTCAATTAGTCCGGCGGCCAACGGCGCTTCGGGTCCGACGATCACCAGCTCAATATTCAATGATTCAACGGCTGCCAGTAAGCGGGGGGAATCGGTGGGCTCAATATCCAGATTGCGGGCGATAGTTGCGGTTCCGCCGTTGCCGGGAGCCACATACACGATATCAACTTGCGGGCTTTGTTTGAGTTTCCAAACGATAGCGTGCTCCCGCCCACCACCGCCGATAACCAGTATCTTCAGCGTTTTGTCCTGCCTTAACTATTAATCAAGCTAAATATGATAACTATCGCCTTTTGGCGCGTGGGCTTAGGATGCGGGGTTGCCATCGATCCTGTTCCAGTGATTGATTAACTCGATCCAGTAACTGCTGCATATCAGAATCGGTAAAACCCAGCATCTTCAGCAGATTTTGTTCCTCAATATCGGCTTGGGCCGTTGAGCTTTCGCTTTTTGTCTGTAATTCCTTAACTGTAGATGTGTCGGGCACCTTACCATCAAGCTTATCTTCAAATGCCTCGGCCTGAGCTACGGTCCACGCTAAATAATCGACATAAGCCGCATGCCAGGCGAAAAACAGTGAAGTCGCTTTATCCGGTACCGATGTGATGGCGTCTTTGCGTCTGAGCAGTTCTGCCGCAGACAAAGCCAAACGGTTCGCCGCATCCAGCAGTCCTTCGAGTGCTGCGGTGTCTTTCGAATTCTTAGGATTGTACGAATCCAAGGCGGCTGTATAGATTCCGGCTTCCTTTTCTTGAAAACCTTTGAGTTTCCATTCTTCTCCCAGATAGTCCAGATAATTCAGTAGCTCATCACCCTGAATTTTACGCTTGCTGAAAAGTCCCATAATCTTTTCTCCTGAAATCGGGATCATTCCCATTCAATTGTGCCCGGTGGCTTTGAGGTAATATCATATACTACCCGGTTAACGCCCGGTACTTCATTGACTATACGGTTTGATATACGGGCTAGCAGGTCATACGGCAAACGGGCCCAATCAGCTGTCATGGCGTCATCGCTGGTGACAGCTCGAATAGCTACCAAGTTCCCATAAGTCCTAAAATCACCCATAACACCGACACTCCGGACATCGGTAATAATCGCAAAACTCTGCCATACTTGGCGATAAAGCCCAGCCTTTTTTATCTCATGCATGACAATCCAGTCGGAAGCACGCAGCATTTCCAACTTTTCACGGTTCACTTCGCCTATGACGCGGATCGCCAGGCCAGGTCCTGGAAATGGCTGTCGCCAGACCATTTCTTCAGGTAGTCCCAGTTCAATACCAACTTGTCTGACTTCATCCTTGAACAGATACCGTACAGGTTCAAGAAGTTTCAGTGCCATGTTCTCGGGAAGACCGCCCACGTTATGGTGACTCTTAATTTTAGCCGAGGCAGTGCCGACGGAAGATGTGCTTTCAATAACATCGGGGTACAAGGTTCCCTGGGCTAGAAAATCCACCTGACCGAGCTTGAGGGCTTCTTCTTCAAAAACATTGATAAATTCAGCGCCGATGGCTTTTCGTTTTTGTTCCGGATCGGTTACTCCGGCCAGTCTGTCCAAAAATCTGTCGGTTGCCTCTACATAAACGATGTTCATGCCAAAATTTTGGCGGAATACTTTCAGCGTGCGGTCGGCTTCTTCACGCCGCAGCAGGCCATTGTTAACAAATATACAGGTAAGTTGATCACCGATAGCTCGGTGAATCAACGTGGCTACGATTGATGAATCCACGCCGCCGGAAAGTGCGGCGATTACTTTTCCGCCTCCGACTTGTTCCTTGATTTTGACAATACTCTCAGAAATAAAATGCCCTGGTGTCCAACTGGGTTGACAGCCGCAAATATTAAACACAAAATTTTTTAATAATGTTTTCCCGTAAGGCGTATGGGCTACTTCTGGGTGAAACTGTAGACCATAAATATTCCGGCCGTTTCCCATAACCGCGTAAGGTGAGTTTTCCGTATATGCTAAAGACCTGAAATCCTGCGGGAGTTTTTCTACTCGATCGCCATGGCTCATCCAGGCGGCTGAGGCATCAGGCAAATCCTTGAAAAACGGATCATCAAATTCACTTAAATGGAGTACGGCATGTCCGTATTCCCGGGCCTGGCCTTGAGCAACCACGCCGCCAAGTTGCTGTGTGATCAATTGCATACCGTAACAGACGCCCAGTACTGGAAGCTTGCTTTCATATATATATGCCGGTGCCAAAGGGGCATCGACAGCGTAAACACTGGCAGGCCCTCCGGAAAGAATGAACCCCTTAGGATTCAAATGGGCTATCTTTTCCCATGGGGTGTTATGGGGTACCAATTCGCAATAAACATTCAGCTCCCGAATCCTACGAGCAATAAGCAGGCTGTATTGGGAGCCGAAATCAAAAATAACTATAGATTCTCGGGAAGCGCCGGACACCGCTTCGCCGGCCTCTGTATTGCCTGCCTGCTTAGCGATTTCCAGATACGTGGACACCTCAATATCGCCCGAAGTGGCGAAACGATGGGATTCCTGTGGACTAATCTCTTCTTTTTTTGTCATGATGATAGTATAAAAGATTAGCATTCTGGTATACTAGCGTCAAGAAATATACATTAGGTAGACATAAAGTTTGGCGTCAGGCGTAAATAATACCAATGTGTCGGGGGATTTGGCGCGGGCAGTAGAAATTATCAAAAAGGGTGGGGTCATTGCCTTTCCGACTGATACCGTATATTGCTTAGCTGCAGCCATAAATTTCCCTGAAGCTGTGAGTCGTATATTTGACATCAAGGGAAGGCAAACCACCAAGGCTTTGCCGGTATTGGTCACCGATAGTATACAGATGAGACAGGTTGCGGAAATGACGCCGTTGGCCGATTTGCTGGTTAGGAGATTCATGCCGGGCGGTTTGACGATAATTCTAAATAAAAAGGCAATGGTTCCTTATATCGTCACCGGTGCCAAAGAAACCGTAGCCGTTCGCATTCCAGGGCACACATTACCACTATATCTGATCAAAGCGTGCGGAAATCCGCTAACCGGTACCAGCGCGAATTTAAGCGGCCACGGTAGTGTCTGTACCGCCCGGGAGGTTGAAGCTCAAATCGGCCATCTTGTGGATTTTATTCTCGATGGTGGTAAGTGTCCGGGCGGAAAAGAATCTACGATTATTGACCTCACTTCTGACCATCCGTCCATTGTCCGCGAAGGCGCAGTGGATCGGATAGAATTGGAAAAATTTTACAAGTAGGAACAAATGAAAATTGCTATTGGTAACGACCATCGGGGATATAGGCTGAAAAATAAAATTGTGGCAATGCTCGCTCAACAGGGGCATGAAGTTGTTGATTTCGGTAGTGATAGTGAAGAATCAACGGACTATCCGGATTTCGCACATTTGGTCGCTTCAAGTATTGTTAATGAGGACACCGAGCGTGGGATTTTGGTTTGCGGCACAGGTATCGGCATGAGCATGACCGCTAACAAATATCCGGATATTAGAGCGGCATTGTGTTATCGACCCGACTACGCTGAATTAACCCGGTGTCATAATGATGCCAATATTATATGTCTAGGTGAAATGAATGGCGATGAATTGAATCTGGAAGTCGTCAACGTTTTCTTGAATACTGAATTTCAAGGCGGTCGGCATCAGCGGCGTATAGAAAAGATTTCTGACCGTCGCTAACCTGGATTTTCAATCGTATTTCCTTGATAAAATACCTTGCCTGTGATAAGGTTGGATGTACTATTTTACCCGTCCCTCCCAGGACGGTTTTTAGTTAGGCGGGCTGTATGAATAGTGATTCCATAAAAACCGGTGTAGAACGCGCCCCCCATCGCGCATTGTTGCGGTCTCTTGGAGTCGCTCCATCGGATTTTAAAAAGCCTTTTATCGGTGTCGTTAACAGCTTTACTGAAATAGTTCCTGGTCATCAACATCTTAAAAGTATCGCGGAAGCGGTCAAAATCGGCGTTACACAAGCTGGCGGAGTGCCTTTTGAATTCAACACCATTGCGGTATGCGATGGTCTGGCAATGAATCATGAGGGCATGAAATACAGCCTGGCCTCACGTGAACTGATTGCCGATACTGTAGAATTAATGGCTCGGGCCCACGCTTTTGATGGTTTGGTTTTTATTCCCAATTGCGATAAGGTCATTCCGGGCATGTTGATGGCTGCCGTACGGTTGAATATTCCTGCAGTATTTGTTAGCGGTGGTCCGATGCTGGCCGGGCGCCTCTACAAAAACGGGCAGGTTAAGGCAGTTGACTTGAGTTCAGTATTTGAAGCGGTGGGCGGATTTGTAAAAGGCACTGTATCTGCGGAAGAACTGGAGCAGGTAGAGACCGTCGCCTGTCCCGGGTGCGGTTCATGCTCGGGTTTATTTACTGCTAACACCATGAATTGCCTTACAGAAGTTTTAGGAATCGGTTTGCCGGGTAATGGCACCATACCCGCAGTGGACAGCCGTCGCCGGGCGCTGGCGCAACGAGCGGGAGAGACGGTTTTACGACTGATATCCGAAGACCTTCGCCCGCGGCAGCTTATAACCAAAAAAGCCATTGATAACGCCTTTGTTGTGGATGTCGCACTGGGTGGTAGCAGTAATTCGGTATTACACTTAACTGCAATTGCGCATGAAGCTGGAATTGATTATCCTTTGAGCCGAATCAATGAAATAAGCGACCAAACACCCTGTTTATGCCGTATTCGGCCTGCTGGTGAACATCATATCGAAGACCTCGACGCCGCTGGCGGCATCCCAGCGGTGATGCGCGAGCTGCATAGTTTCTTACACCTGGATGCACGCAATGTTTATGGCGGCCTTCTTGGCGATGTTCTAAAAGGGGCGTCTCAGGCAGATGGACAAGTTATACGTTTGCTGAAAAACCCGGTAGCAACCCTAGGCGGCATCGCCATTCTATTTGGTAATCTGGCACCGGAAGGGGCGGTTGTTAAGCGTTCAGCCGTGGCAGCCGAAATGATGATTCATTCCGGACCGGCGCGCATCTTTGAATCCGAAGAAGAGGCCACGACAGGTATTAAGAACGGTACGGTAAAATCCGGTGACGTAGTCATCATCAGATATGAAGGTCCGCAGGGTGGTCCTGGTATGAGGGAAATGTTGACCCCTACCTCTATGTTGTCTGGAATGGGATTGGATAAAGAAGTCGCTTTGATAACAGATGGTAGATTCTCCGGGGCTACCCGTGGGGCCGCCATCGGCCATGCCGCTCCGGAAGCTGCCGTGAACGGTCCCATAGCCGCTGTTTGGGAGGGTGACTTCATTGACATCAATATTCCTGCCCATCAACTCAACGTGAGGTTGAGCGAAGCAGAAATTAGTTCTCGATTGTCCCAGCTTCCTAAGTTTCGACCAAAGGTCACCACAGGTTATCTAAAGCGTTATGCCTCACTCGTAAGCTCGGCCAGTCGGGGAGCGGTTTTTACCGATTAGGAGCAAGATATGAAACACACCGGTTCACAGATATTATGCGAAAGCCTGCTGAAAGAAGACGTTGAGGTCATTTTCGGTTATCCCGGCGGTCAGGTACTGCCGCTCTATCACACCTTGACCGATTATCCGGCACTGCGCCATATTCTGGTTCGTCATGAGCAGGGTGCAGTTCACGCCGCTGATGCCTATGCTCGTGTTACCGGAAAAGTAGGAGTTTGCCTGGCCACATCAGGTCCGGGAGCCACAAATTTGGTAACCGGTCTGGCCAACGCTTATATTGATTCCATTCCCATGGTTGCCATCACAGGACAGGTGCCGCTGCCTATGATAGGCAGGGACGCCTTTCAAGAAGCCGATATTACTGGGATTACGCTACCTGTGACTAAACACAATTTCTTGGTGATGGATGTTAATGACCTGGCCCGGACAGTAAAAGAGGCATTTTATATCGCTGGCACAGGTCGCCCCGGTCCGGTTCTTATTGATCTGCCCCGTGATATTCAGCAGAATTCTACTGAATTTCATTATCCTTCTAAAGTTAATTTGCCCGGATATAAGCCTACCAGATCGGGTAATCCGCCTCAGGTAAAAAAAGCCGCTAAGATGATTACTGAAGCGTCCAAACCGGTAATAATCGCAGGGCACGGAGTCCGCATTTCCGGTGCTTATAAAGAGTTGAAACAATTGGCTGAAACCACAAATATTCCTGTGGTTACCACGTTATTAGGTATTTCCAGTTTCCCTGAAAGTCATGAGCTTTCCCTCGGCATGTTGGGTATGCATGGGCTGGCTTGCGCTAACATGGCTGTAACGGATTCGGATCTAATTATTGCCATCGGTATGCGCTTTGACGATCGGGCCACTGGCAAGATTAGCGCTTTCGCTCCTAACGCTAAAGTGGTTCACATAGATATTGATCCGGCAGAAGTTGGTAAAAATGTTAAGGTGGACGTTCCCATTGTCGGCGATGTTCGTACGGTACTGCTTGAATTGAACAAGGAATTAGTGCTGGGTAACCATCAGGAATGGTTGGGTCAGATACGAAACTGGAAAAAAGAATATCCTTCTGGTTATGACATCCGTAACTCGGAAAGTATTCTGCCTCAATACGTTATTCGCAAGATTTGGGAAAAAACTCAGGGAAAGGCTACCGTGGTCACTGGGGTGGGACAACACCAGATGTTTGCCGCATTGCACTATTTTTATGATAAACCAAATAGTTTCATTACATCCGGCGGTCTGGGTACTATGGGATTTGAGTTGCCGGCTGCTTTTGGTGTTCAAGTTGGTCTTCCTGACGAGCAGGTCTGGTGCATAGCGGGTGACGGCAGCATTCAGATGACCATTCAGGAACTTGGCACTATCAGGCAAGAGAATTCTCCTGTCAAAATTGCCATCCTGAATAATGGCTTTTTGGGTATGGTACGGCAATGGCAGGAATTGTTCTATGAACGGAACTATTCTGCTACCCCTTTGTGGTGCCCGGATTTTGTTAAGATAGCCGATGGGTATTGTATTCCAGCCCGAAACGTTACCTGCAAGTCGGAGGTCGAGGCTGCCATTAACCAAGCGGCGGCTGAAGAAGGGCCCTTTATCCTGAATTTCATCGTGGAGCCGGAGGAAAATGTATATCCCATGGTCCCACCTGGCGCTGGTATTAACAATATTCTTCATGAGCCCAAAAAGGAGGCTTGCTGATGGCTGCCGCCAAACATACAATTGTTGCTCTGGTTGCTGACCGCCCGGGTGTCCTGAATCGGATGGCCAGTTTGTTTCGTCGGCGGGGGTTCAATATTGATTCAATCGCGGTAGGGCACTCTGAAACCCCTCATTTGTCACGGATGACCATCGTCGCCGAAGGTACTACTACCCAGGTAGAGCAAATTCGCAAGCAGGTAGAAAAAATAATTGACGTTATCCGCGTCCAGGACATTACATCACAGGATATCGTTACCCGTGAACTGGCTTTAATTAAAGTAAAAGCCAGCCCGGAAAATCGCTCAGAGATTATGCAGATAGTTGATATTTTTCGGGCTAAAATTGTTGACGTTTCCAGTGGATCGGTTATGGTGGAAGCAACCGGGGATGAGGAAAAAGTGGATTCCCTGTATAATCTGCTAAAACCTTTTGGCATCAAAGAAATGACCCGTACCGGGCGGATCGCCATGACTCGGGGCGAACAGGTTAGCCGCCGCAATGACACTGATTCAGAATAAGAATAGGAGAAAAAATGGCTACCATTTATTACGAAAAGGATTGTAATCCTGGTCTGCTTAAAGATAAAGTAATCGGAGTTATTGGTTACGGCAGCCAAGGGCATGCCCACGCCCAAAATTTGCGCGATAGCGGCTTTAATGTCATTATCGGCGGCCGACCAAAATCAAGCACTTGCACTCAAGCCGGTAAAGATGGCTTTGAAGTTTTTTCCAATGCCGAAGTTTCCAAAAAGGCCGATATCCTCATGATTCTTGCCCCTGACCAGGTTCAAGCCAGAATATATCGTGATGAAATTGAACCGAATTTAAAACCGGGTATGACACTGATGTTTGCCCATGGGTTCAATATCCATTTTGACCAGATTCTTCCGCCCGATAATATAGATGTCGCCATGATCGCTCCTAAGGGACCTGGTCATATGGTGCGACAAGTTTATACCGAAGGCGCCGGGGTACCGGCCCTCATTGCTGTGTTTCAAGATGCCAGCGGTAAGGCCAAGGATACAGCATTGGCTTACGCGTCCGGCATCGGTGCGGCGCGCGCCGGTGTTCTGGAAACCACCTTCGCAGAAGAGACTGAGACCGATCTGTTTGGGGAGCAGGCTGTACTTTGCGGCGGTACTGCCGCCCTGGTTAAGGCTGGTTTTGAGACTCTGGTTGAAGCTGGATATCAGCCGGAAGTGGCCTATTTTGAATGTCTTCATGAACTGAAGCTGATTGTTGATCTGATGTACCGCGGCGGCTTGCGATATATGCGCTATTCGGTAAGCGATACTGCTGAATACGGAGATTATGTGACTGGTCCCCGCATCATAACCGACGAAACCAAAGATGAAATGTGGCGTGTTTTGAATGAGATACAGGACGGCACATTTGCTCGTGAATGGATATTGGAAAATCAAGCAGGTAAGCCTCACTTTAATGCTGTTCGCCGTATTGAAGCCACTCACCCAATTGAAATCGTCGGTGAACAACTGCGCGGCATGATGAGCTGGCTGAACAAACCTAAACAATAATCACCATTGAAAGTCTGAATACTTATGAAATATTTTTCCCGGAACTTCCTCATCCTTATTTACCCCTCTTCCAGGCAGGAGGAGGGGTAGCCGTTATCTTGAATAAAGATTAATTTTGGAGGATTTCTGGAAAAATGGATAAGCTAAAGATTTTTGATACCACTCTGCGTGACGGAGAACAGGCTGCCGGCGCCTCACTCAATATTCAAGAGAAATTGGAAATAGCTCGGGCGCTTGAACGACTGGGTGTTGACGTGATTGAAGCGGGCTTCCCCGTAACATCTCCCGGTGATTTTGAAGCGGTTAAGAGAGTCGCTTGTGAAATCAAGGACTGCACTGTCTGTGGTCTAGCGAGGGCAAATGCCAAGGACATTGATCGGGCTTTTGAAGCGCTGAAAGACGCGGCTGCTCCTCGTATCCACGTTTTTATTTCCGCGTCCGAAGTACACATGGTTCATCAGTTAAAAAAGAGCCGCGGAGAAGTTCTTCAATTAGCCCGAGATATGGTTGCTCGGGCCAAAGGCTATCTTTCTGATGTTGAGTTTTCCCCTATGGACGCTTCGCGTTCGGATCCTGAGTTTCTTTATGAACTGTTAGAGTCGGTGATTGATGCCGGCGCTACTACGCTAAATATTCCGGATACGGTTGGTTATGCGATGCCGCATGAATTCGGCGGATTGATTCGGGGTATTTTCACTAACGTAAAGAATATTGATAATGCCGTAATCAGTGTTCATTGTCATGACGACTTAGGGTTTTCGGTCGCCAATAGTATGGAAGCTGTAAGACAGGGGGCTCGCCAGGTTGAATGCACGGTTAACGGTATCGGGGAACGAGCCGGGAACGCCGCCCTGGAAGAAGTGGTTATGGCCATCCGAACCCGTCCGGATTATTATGCCGTTACCACGTCTATAAATTCCGAGTTGATTTACCCTACCTCCCGATTAGTCAGTCAACGTACCGGCTTTTCAGTCCAACCAAACAAAGCCGTGGTGGGGGCCAATGCCTTCCGGCACCAGTCCGGTATTCACCAGGATGGTGTCATTAAGATGCCTAAGACCTACGAAATTATGGACCCTCATTCTGTCGGTGTCCCATCATCCAGCCTTGTGCTTGGCAAGCTGTCCGGGCGACACGCATTTAAGGAACGGTTGGCAGAATTGGGCTATAACCTTTCTGAAGCCGACTTTGACAGGGCCTTTGATGCCTTCAAGGAATTGGCGGATAAGAAAAAGGAAGTCGCCGACCGGGATATAGAGTCAATCGTAGCCGAAGAACAGCGCACCGTGGTTGAAGCCTACCATTTAGACCGGCTTCAGGTAACCTGCGGCGACCGGGGAGTACCCACCGCAGCCATTCGCTTGATAGGTCCCGACGGTAAAGTTCTTGAAGACGCATCCCTGGGTACCGGCCCGGTTGATGCGGTGTATAAAGCCATCAACCGACTTGTAGGTGTGCCTAACCGTTTGACCGAGTTTTCGGTAACTTCTATTACTGCGGGCATTGACGCTATCGGGGAAGTGTTTATTCGTATTGAAAGCGAAGGTGTGTCATATTCTGGTCGCGGCTCGGATACAGATATTATCGTTTCCAGCGCCAAGGCTTACATGAATGCGCTTAACCGTTTACTGGCCTTCCGATTGAACGGCCACACGGCAAATAACAATTAGGTTGTTGGCATGGAAAACGAACTAGAAATGGTCATCAGACTGGTTGTTGCCGCCGTCTTGGGAGCGGTGGTCGGTCTTCAACGGGAAAGTGCCGGCAAATCCGCCGGTATACGTACTCTTGCGCTGATTTCATTGGGTGCCGCTCTTTTTACTGTTGTTTCAATCTTTGCTTTTGATGCTGCTGACCCGGCTCGAATCGCTGCAAACGTCGTTACTGGTATAGGGTTTTTGGGTGCTGGGACTATCATGCGGCGGGGAGAAGGAATTATTGAAGGGATGACTACTGCTGCAACCATTTGGGCGGTCGCCGCCATCGGTATTGCTGCGGGCTCCGGGATGTATATTATTTCGGTGGTTACAGCAATCTTGATTTTGATATTTCTGGTATTACCACACACCAACCATAAAGGGAGTGATAAAAAGTGAATCTAGCTGAAAAAATATTGGCCGCCCATGCCGGAAAAGACCATGTTGCCCCGGGGGAATTTGTCAGCACCAAAGTAGATGTCGTGCTGGCTAACGACATCACCGCGCCGATCGCCATCCGCGAATTCTGGAAATTCGGTTTGGAAAAGGTTTTCGACCCCAAAAAGATCGTATTTGTGCCGGATCACTTCGTACCGAATAAAGACATCGCTTCGGCGGAACAGGCCAAAATATTGCGTGAGTTTTCCCGGGCTCAGGGCGTCAACTTCTTTGAATGCGGCCAAATGGGCATTGAGCATGTCATTCTGCATGAAAAAGGCTTGGTCATGCCGGGAGACGTCGTTATCGGCGCTGATTCTCATACCTGCACCTATGGGGCACTCGGCGCTTTCGCTACCGGTATGGGTTCGACCGATATTGCCGCGGCTATGGCAACCGGAGATATCTGGATGAAGGTGCCTCCAACCATCAAATTTAATTTCAAAGGCAAGCTGCCCAAATACGTCAGTGGTAAAGACCTGATTCTTTACACCATTGGCCAGATCGGTGTGGACGGCGCGCTTTATGCAGCCATGGAATTCGGCGGGGAAGTGATAGAAAAATTGTCGATGGAAGGCCGCTTTACCATGGCCAATATGGCAATTGAAGCCGGAGCCAAAGCTGGTCTTTTTCAACCTGACAAGAAGGCGGTTGCTTATGCCAAAGGCCGTAGTGACCGGAAGCCCGTGGTTTTTGAGTCTGATGCTAATGCTCAGTACCAGGCGATACATGAATATGATGTCTCTCAAATGGAACCACAGGTAGCTTTACCACATCTGCCTTCTAACGTAAAACCAGTCAGTCAGGTCGGCCGGGTTTATCTGGATCAGGTTATTATCGGATCTTGTACTAACGGGCGGTTTGAGGACTTACAAGCTGCCGCTGTCATTTTAAATGGTAAAAAGATTAATTCCAACCTACGCTGTATCATAATTCCCGGTTCGCAACAAGTTTATTTGGACGCGATGCGCGCGGGCTATCTTGAAATATTTATCCAAGCCGGCTGTGCCGTTTCCACGCCGACTTGCGGCCCGTGTCTCGGCGGTCATATGGGTATTTTGGCGTCGGGTGAAAAATGTCTGGCCACCACTAATCGTAACTTCGTAGGCCGTATGGGCAGTCCCAAAAGTGAAGTTTATCTCTCTAGTCCGGCAGTGGCTGCGGCCAGTGCTTTGGCCGGCAAAATCGTTTCACCCGGAGCTCTGGCTTAATTATGATTTTTAACGGAGGATAAATGTTGAAAGGTATTGTTCATAAGTACGGTGCCAATGTAGATACCGACGCCATAATTCCAGCGCGCTACCTTAATGTTTCCGCGCCGGCTGAATTAGCCAAACACTGTATGGAAGATATTGACCTGGAGTTCGTAAACAAAGTCAAGCCAGGTGATGTAATCGTGGCCACATCGAATTTTGGCTGTGGTTCTTCCAGAGAACACGCTCCGATAGCCATCAAGGCTGCGGGTGTATCAGCGGTCGTCGCCGGCAGCTTTGCCCGGATATTTTTTCGCAACGCCATAAATATTGGATTACCTTTGCTGGAAAGTCAGGAAGCTGTAGACGCTAGCGATGCCGGAGATGAGTTGGAAATCGATCTTGAAGCCGGGACGATACGCAATGTTTCCAATGATATGGTATTCAAGGCTAAGCCTTATCCTGATTTTATGAGTCAGATTATTCGCTCCGGTGGTTTGATTGAATACACTAAACACCGCATTGAAAAAGGGGTGGTTCAATAGTGAAATACAAGATATCGGTTTTATCGGGCGACGGTGTTGGGCCGGAGGTTATGGCTGAGGGTTTAAAAATATTACAGGCCGTTGCTGCCAAATATCACCATGAATTTATATTTAAGCACGAGTTAATCGGTGGTGTTGCTATAGACCAAACCGGTTCGGCTTTGCCGGCGGCCACTCTGAACACCGCAAAGAAAAGCGACGCTGTTTTGCTGGCCGCTGTCGGCGACCCACGTTTTGATGATCCAAAATTACCGGTTCATCCTGAGGATGGTTTGCTGGCATTAAGAAAAGGGTTGGGTCTTTTCGCCAATTTGAGACCGGTGAAGGTATTTGATCAACTGGTTGATGCCAGCACGCTTAAACCGGAAGTTATCAGGGGTACGGATTTTATATTCATCCGGGAGCTGACCGGAGGCGTTTATTTCGGCAAACCTAAGAAGGAATGGCGGACTGCCGCCGGGCGCAAAGCGGTGGATTCAATGGTGTATTCGGAGCAGGAGATTGCCCGTATCGTTCGTGCCGGCTTTGAAGTCGCCCGTTCCCGTAATAAAACCCTGGTATCAGTGGATAAAGCCAATGTCTTGAAGTCATCGCGGCTGTGGCGTCAGGTGGCTACTGAAGTTGCCACCGAATATCCTGATGTGACGCTGACACACGCACTGGTGGACGCCTGCGCCATGCAGTTGATCCGCACTCCGTCTGCCTTTGATGTAATCGTCACTGAAAACCTGTTCGGCGACATTCTCTCCGATGAATCCGCCCAGCTCGCCGGATCCATGGGCATGCTACCTTCCGCCAGCCTGGCCGGTATCCCGGTCTCCGGGCAGAAAACCTTTGGATTATATGAGCCGATCCACGGTAGCGCTCCGGGTATTGCTGGCAAAGACATCGCCAACCCCGTGGCTACTATTCTCTCGGTCGCCATGATGCTGCGTTACTCTCTGGCGTTGGAGACTGAAGCTCAGGCTGTCGAATACGCCGTCAGTACTATTCTGCAGCGGGGCTATCGCACTGATGATATAATGGCGGCGGACAATACCAGGGTCGGCACTCGCCAGATGGGAGACCTGGTCGCCGCCGAGGTTTAATCATGGCAGATATAAAATTATACGACACCACCCTTCGTGACGGCGCCCAGCGGGAAGGCATCTCCTTTTCGGTAGCCGACAAGCTACATATCGCTCAACGTTTGGATGAGTTCGGCATTCATTATATTGAGGGCGGCTGGCCCGGTGCCAACCTCAAAGACAATGAATTTTTTCAATTAGCCATCGCGGCTGGTTTCAAAAATGCCGAGTTGGTCGCTTTCGGCAGTACCCGGAAAGCCGGGATCGCGGCCGAGGAAGACGTAAACCTTAAAGCACTGCTTGATTCGGGCGCGCCGATCATCACTTTGGTCGGGAAAAGTTCAGCACCCCAGGTCGAAAAGGTCCTGGCCACCACTTTGGAGGAAAATATCCGGATGGTGGTGGATTCTATTAAATTTCTTAAATCCCGTGGCCGCCGGGTATTCCTGGATGCGGAACATTTCTTTGACGGTTATCAGGCTGACCGGGAGTATTCGCTGGAAGTGCTGAAAGCCGCCGCCGAGGCCGGCGCGGATTATCTGGTTTTATGCGATACCAACGGCGGGGCGTTGCCTGGAGAAGTTACCGAAGCTGTCGCCGCTGTCGTAGCCGCCGTCGGCATTCCAGTCGGCATTCATGCCCACAATGATGCGGAACTTGCGGTTGCTAATACCCTGACCGCCGTTAATGCCGGGGCTGTTCAGGTTCAAGGTACCATTAACGGCTACGGGGAACGGTGCGGCAACGCTAATCTTTGCTCCATTATCCCGGCGCTCAAATTAAAAATGGGTCTGGATGTCCTGCCGGAGTGCAGCGTAGCCGCTTTGACCGAGCTATCCCATTTTGTATCCGAAGTCGCTAATCTGGCTCCGGATCCCTTTTTGCCTTACGTCGGGCACAGCGCTTTTTCGCATAAAGCCGGACTTCATGTGTCGGGACTGTCCCGCTGGCAATTCGCCTATCAGCATATTGACCCGGCTGCCGTCGGCAACAAACCCAGGACTCTGGTGTCGGAACTCTCTGGAAAAGCCAACATTGCCCAACGGGCTAAGGAAATCGGAGTGGACTTATCGTCCAAAAGCAAGGAAGCCAAACGCCTCTTGGAACGGGTTAAGGAATTGGAGAGTCTTGGATTTCAGTATGAAAACGCCGAAGCCTCCTTTGATTTACTGGTTCACAGGGCCGCCGACGGCTATCAGGCGCCCTTCGAATTGATTGATTTCATGGTGGTGGTGGAAAAACGCCGCCGTGCGCCCATGGTTTCGCTACCGAATGAAGAGATGATGAGTGAAGCCATCGTCAAAGTCCGGGTCAACAGCGAGATTATGCATACCGCAGCCGAAGGTAATGGCCCGGTAAACGCTTTGGACATGGCCCTGAGAAAAGCCCTTTTACCATCTTATCCCGCTCTGGCTAAAGTCAGTCTTCAGGATTTCAAAGTGCGGATACTGGAAGAAAGCACTGGCACCGGCTCAATCGTCAGGGTTTTGATCGAATCAACTGACGGCAATGAAGATTGGCATACCGTTGGCGCGTCAGCCAATATTATCGAAGCCAGTTGGCTGGCGCTCGTTGACAGCCTGGAATACTGGCTGTTAAAAAACTGCGGGTAAGGTTATTGGGGCAACCCCGACCGGCATTATATACAGCGGTGTGTGGTTTCCGCCGAATCCCAGTATCTCCATGACCGCCTGGTCTTCAAAAGCCCCGATGGCGAGTGCCCCCAATCCCAGTGCCGTTGCCTGTAGATACACATTCTGCGCGGCGTGTCCGGCTTCCATATGAACATAACGTTCGGCCCTCTGGCGATAACGGAGTCGGGTTCTTTCATAATCCGCTGTGATAATCAAGCTGATGGGTGCCTCGACAATGGATTTTTGGCCGTAAGAATGTTTCATCAGGCTGAGCCTGAAATCACCCGTCTGTCGCGGCATCAATCCGTTTTCGGCGGGGACATACAGAAAAACACCTGTTTCCAGCGTTTGCACTCCATCGTCACCGACTACTGCCAAGACATCCAGTGGAAAGGTTCCCCCGGCACTAGGTACTGTGCGGTGTTCTTCGATCAGCGTACCCTGAGCCGCCCATAGCAGTTGGGATAATTGATCCAGAGTTAACGGCATGTCATTAAATTGCCGGATTGACCGCCGTCGAAAGATGGCCGCTTCCACACTGACGTCACCGTTTTTTTTTGGCTCGGGAAGACTGATCAACTCTGTCATGACCAATATTATATCATCACCTGATTTTTACCCTGAACGTTTGCTTTAAGCATGTGGTTGTATCTAGTATAATTACCTTATTCTATACTACGGGGGCATTTGTTAATGAGTGACACCATTCGTTCGGCCAAAGAAATCGCGTTGGATAAAATAAAGGAAATTGACGAGATAACGCCTGAAGATCGTATGCGTTGGAAGTATGTCCCGGCGGGTGAAAAACTGGCGCAAAAATATCTGGTTGAAGATATCAGCCTGGAAGATGGATTGGCGTCCTATTCTCCGGATGAAGCTGTCTTTGTGAAACAGGGTATCGAACCTATTCTGCTTGCCGCACTGGATGTACCGCGGAACGAAGAAGTAGCCGCCAAGACCCAAAAAGTGATGGGCGGACTGATGACCATCAAGGAAGATAAGGAAACCACCGCCGGACTGCTCGGTCAATTGCAGCAGGTGTTTGAACACTACACCGGCGTCGGTGAACAACAGAAACAGCAGGCTTACCAATCCTTCAAGCAAAAATTTGAACAGAGATTACGCCAGACGATGCGGGAACAGCAGGGTGTTGATTATCCCGGTGAGATTAACGTCGAACAATACCCCCAGTTTAAGGACGAATGGCGCCGCAACCTGGCTCAATTTGACCGCCAGTACCTGCACTCCATAGATCTCATCAAAAAGGAGTTGGCGGGCGTCGCCTGATATATGAATGAAATGGAACGTATCCAGCTGGCGGTCGCTCACACTCAGGTGATCAGACCGCCGGAAGAATTGCTTGCCACCTTCGGCCAGACCAATATTCACTATTATCTATTAACGGAACCGTCTTATACCGATTTACAGGAACCGTCGGCCGCTCCCGAAACGGTGTTAAGGGAGGGCAGGGTATTGGCGGAGCAACCGAAGCTGGTAACTCCGATGTATATGCAGCGTCTTGAAGGTTTCGGCGAAGAAGCCCGCCGCTATTTTGACATGGTCGCCTCTCACCTGGGGCCTAATGCGCCCGGTCTGCTTTACACCTATAAAAACGAACCCGGCGAACTTAGTATTTTAAGCGGCAATCTGCCCACTGTCGCCGAGCGTATAAATATCGATATTACCGCCCGCGGTGAAAAAAAAGCGGCCATCATTCGCGGTCGAGATGAACTATGGGACGTATCCCTCTTAAAGTTCATCTACCAGTTGACTGAAAACTCGGTCAGCCGCAATGTCTATGAACTCAAAGCGCATGGCTTGCTGGGCGTTGACCGTCGCGGTGTACCGACCGAAGCCCGGGTGAAACTTGAAGAAATGTTCATCAAGCTCCAGGAAGGCAATATTGATCCTTCGGCTGTCAAAGCTGAATTGGACCGTTGGAATCTTTTTGAAGAATATCAGGACCGGTTTTTTGCCGCCTTACGTAAGGCCCGTTAATAATAAACTAATTAGAGGCCGCCATGAGAATATCCAGCCTTGTTGCGCGAGACCTGTCTGAAGTTTGGTTCCTTTGTCTGAGGGAAGTTCTTGAACACGGTTATGAATATACCATTGAACGTGGCAGTTACGCGGGTCAAAAGCGACGGGAGCTGGACATGATTACAATTCAGATACAAAATCCCGGCAATCGCCCGATTATTCCCGACGTTCCCCCCGGTGTTCCTGCTCCAACCACCATGGGCTACTTGGATCATTATTTACCCTATCTGATGACTGGACAACGTGCTGAAGGCGAGCAGTACACCTACGGGCAGTACCTGGAAAACCAGATAACCGAAGTCATTAAAATGTACAGGCAAGATGGTTACAACACCAATCAGGCCTTCATGACTGTGGGAAATCCCGAGGCTATTTACCTGACGGACCCTCCTTGCTTGAGAAGTGTGGATACGCGAATTCGCTATGGCAAGCTGCATTTCGTGGTGTATTTCCGCTCCTGGGACCTCTGGGCTGGTTTCCCTTCCAACCTGGCTGCTCTCCAGTTGTTAAAAGAATACATGGCTGGAGAGATAGGGGTGGAAGACGGGGAAATAGTTGCCGTCAGTAAAGGCATGCACCTGTATGATTATTCGTGGGACATCGCTAAAACAGCCTGCGGCCTTGAGTAATTAACTTGCCCTGATATACTCATTTTTGCTATGCTTGTCGGGTTGTCTTCGATGGGCCGCTAGCTCAATTGGCAGAGCAGCTGACTCTTAATCAGCAGGTTACAGGTTCGAGGCCTGTGCGGCTCACCACTTTGGTAACCAAACCACAAACCACCACCGTCGTTTTTACTTCTTCTTTTTGGAAAAAAGAAGATGCGTACCATTTCCTGATTTCGGTATCGTTTTCATTTTCTTTTCACAGACAATTATTTCTTTTTGTCGGCGCTTTTCATTAAGATCTTTCTCTACAAAAATCGGAGTGCCGGTGAAAGGGTTTTTGCCGGTGTGGTACATCACGCTTGACCAAGTTGAAGGTGCTGGAAGAAATATTTGAACCTGTTCTGGTGTTATGCGCAGATTCTGGCTGATGAACAGTTTTAATTTTCGCATATCCCCCTCATTACAGCCTGGGTGCGCCGCTATTAAATAGTAAGTTAGAAACTGTTTCTTACCGGCATTGGCGCTAAGACGATCAAATTCAGCTTTGAATTTCAGTAGCGGTTCAACCCCCGGTTTGCCCATTATTTTTAGAATCTTGGCTTCACTATGCTCCGGAGCCACCTTCATCTGGCCGGACACGTGGTGCATGATGACTTCTTTCATATAGGATTCCCCGTGCTGTTTGTCGTTCAAAATCAGGTCGTATCGGATTCCCGAAGCCACAAAAACCTTTTTTAGGCCTTTTATACGGCGCAATTTATTGAGCAATGAGATTTGTCTTGAATGGTCTGCTTTAAGTGTAGGGCATACCACAGGCGATAAGCATCTCTTGTCGGAACAAACACCGCGTTTTAGCTTTTGACGACATTCAAAGCCGTACATATTAGCTGTCGGACCTCCGACGTCTCGAATATATCCTGTAAAGTCAGGAAATTCTGTAAGTCGCTTGGCTTCCGTGATGATTGAACTTTCACTCCGCCATTGAACAGTTCGCCCTTCATGGACTGCGATAGCGCAGAAATTACATTCGCCGTAACAACCGCGATGCGTCTGAAGAGAGAACTTAATTGTTTCTAGTGCCTTAACTTTTCCAATTTGTTCGTAATAGGGGTGTTGCGCAAGCTCATATGGTATCGCATAGACGTTATCAAGTTCCGACTGGCTTAACGGCAAAGCTGGTGGATTTTGAACCAGATAACGGGTTCCGTGTCGTTGAAACATACCTTTGGCAGTAATAGGGTCGTTATTTTCATAAAACTGTTCAAACATCTTTGTGAATAAATCACCGTTTTTCAAAACCTGGTCCAGTCCTGGCAACTCCAGATAATCACCCCGCAGTTCGTTAATTTCCGCTTCATACGTTATGCGACATAATCCTCTGATTGCCGTGACATCCGTCTTGCCTGAAATAGCCCCGGCCAATTCGGTCACTACCCTTTCCGTCATGCCGTATAACAAGTAGTCCGCCTTGGCGTCAACTAAAACGGAAGCTCGAATCTTGTTATCCCAATAGTCATAATGTGCTACCCTGCGCAGACTCGCTTCCATTCCCCCTAGAACAATAGGAGGAGTGTTTTTGAAATATTGGCGTATCAAATTGCTGTATATAATAACCGCTCGGTCTGGGCGTCGATTATTCAATCCGCCGGGAGTGTAATCATCATATTTGCGTTTCTTCTTCAGAGAAGTATAATTAGCCACCATTGAATCTATACTCCCGCTGGTGACCCCCCAAAAAAGACGGGGTTCGCCCAAACGGGTAATATCTTTGGCGTTCTTAACATCGGGTTGTGCGATAATACCCACTCGGTAGCCAGCCAGACGTAATGTGTGCCCGATGACCGCCGCGCCGATAAACGGACTATCTATGTAGGAGTCTCCGGTAACGATAATGATGTCGGCTTCGTTCCAGCCGAGTTGGTCCATTTCATTCTTAGTAGTCGGTAAATACATACTAGTCTGCTACTGCGGATTTATTGTCTGCAGTTCTCTGCGCCGTTTCAATAAAAAGACGCGATAGGTCGGACGTCACAGAACTCATGCATTGATTATAGAGAGGGTGTCTACTTTAATCAAAAACACGTGACTGAAGTCACTTAACTAACGCCGACTTGTATGTATAATGAAAAACGTAAGGAGGGACAATGCCGATATACGAGTATTCATGTAAAAAATGCGATTCAAAATTTGAGTTGTTGCGTCATTTATCGGATACCACTGAGGTGACTTGCCCTACCTGTAGTGGCACTGAAGTCGTGAAAGTGGTTTCGAGCTTCAGCTGTGGCGGTGGTTCTTATGGTATGTCGGGATGCGCGCCCAGTGTATCCTCTTGAGGCTAATTTCAGGAACCGGTTCGGTTCCTTGAAATAAACGAAGCCCCGTGAATTGTCGCGGGGCTTCGTTGAATATTTCTGCCGACAAATTTATCGGGAGCTGAAATTCAATTTATAAAGCTTCACTTTCAGATGCTTCTATCGCCTTTTGCAGTTCAGCGTTTAACGCCTCGGGTAGACCTTCAATATCCACTTTCAAAAAGCCCCGAATAATAGCCGCTGTTGCCTCGTCGCGGGATAAACCGCGGGCCATCAGATATTCAACCTCTTCCTCGGCAATTTTGCCGACCGCCGCTTCATGTGACATATCCACGTTCGGTACTGTGGCTTTTAATTCAGGAATTGCGTGGATACTGCCTTTGTCCTTGAGAATCAAACCCCGGCATTCAAGGTGACCTTTAATATCGGGCGCATTCCCCTCCATGTAGCCGCGGGAAATAATTTCACCACCGGCCGTTATGGCACGCGCAATCATTTCAGTCCGGGCACCGGGTGCGTCCAGGTAAGCCCTTGATCCTAAATCCATGTGGGAACCAGGTGTGGCCACCATAACAGTATTAAAACGAACAGTAGCATTTCTTCCAATACAACGGGCTATTGGTGAGGACTGAATGGATTTTACTGGTTTCATGATCACATAGTTAGATAAAAACAAACCGTCTTCTTCAATGATGGCGCCGGTGCGGGGTCTGACTTCGGTTTCTTCAGACCAATTGTGTATCATACTGAAGGTAACCTTGGCGCCTTTTTTGATAAAAAACTCGGAAACCCCGAGGTGAAGTCCCATTTCCTGACGATGCGCTACCGAGCAACCGGTAATAATATGCAATTCTGAGCCTTCTTCGGCAATGATAATATTATGCACGTCCTGTACTGATTGATTTTGCTGAAGATACAAACAAGCCTGAACCGGGTATTCAGTTTTAACCCCCGGTAAAGCACGGATGAAATAACCGTCAGCGCCGTTAAGCTCAACATGAGCGGTATATTTATCGGCATCAACAGCCACGGCTTTCCACCAATAATCCTTGAGCCAATCGTAAGTTTCCCAGGCTTGGCTAACGCTCATGACTTCAATGCCGTCCTGGACAGCATCAAAGTGAACGGGGGTATTATCCATCTGGACGAAAGTCCCGGACCTGCCTGACCGGTCATCCAGCATGATCCCGGATTCCAGCATCCTGGATTTATGAGTTTGATCGATGGTTTCCGGGTGGTCGATATATCCTTTTGATACCTTACCCGTTACTTGGTATTTGGTTAAATCTATATCCTGACCGGTGCCGGCTTTTTTTTCCGACGCCAGACGGGCACGTTCCAGGTTTTTGTCGCTATTTACCTTTTGCATATCTGACACGAAGCACACTCTCCATAACCTTTAACTTTTACCGTTTCCAGAATTTCGTGAGGGTCTCCCTCACAAATGATTCTCCCTTCAAACATTACATAACCGGTCCTTGCATTAACATAATTGAGAATGTGACCGGTATGAGAAATAATTAAGCCGCTGCGGGTGCGGTTGCGCATCGGATGAGTCTTTTCCAGTAATTCATTTATTAATTCTCCGATGAGAGCGATATTTTCCAGGTCAACACCGGACTCAGGTTCGTCTAATAGCACTAGGTCAGGACTTTGAGCCAGTAATTGTAAAAGCTCAGACCGTTTGGTTTCTCCTCCGGAGAAACCATGATTGATGTCTCTTTCCAGAAATGCGGTCATGTTGGCTTTTTCGGCGAGCTTAATAACCGTTTCATCATTCTCTTTACCATGAAAACAGGCGTTTACCATGTCCTTGGTTTTTACACCCCTGACAATAGGCGGCCGTTGAAAGGAAAGACCGATGCCCACTCTGGCTCGCTCATCTAAAGAGGCTTGGGTAACATCTTGGCCTTCAAATATAATTTGGCCGGCTGTAATCTTATAACGTGGGAAACCCATTATGGTCATGAGTAGTGTGGTTTTACCGCTACCATTAGGTCCGTAGATAACGTGTGTTTCGCCAGGATTTATTGAGAGGTTAATCCCGTGAAGTATCTCTTTGCCGCCAACTTCAACTTTAAGATTGATTATTTCAAGTAGTTTTTCATTATCCAAAGTGGACCTCTTAAAATTTAATAAGAGTATTATCACTTACAATACATGTCGGGTCAAATCGTCTGAGAACTACTTACCATTCAATTTGGGATTTGAGTTTGTTCCATAATGGTAAAATGTTTTGGAATGGGACATATACTCCTTTATGATTAAAGGTTTATGTGCTAATATATATCTACCGTTATAATGCACTTTAGTATTATTAATCAATCGAGGCTTTTGGCCGAATATATAATTCGTCTAAACTGTAGCATCCCCCTTTAAACACTTGATAGTAAGGCAATTTGCAAAGCATTGACTTGTTTCAATTGTAACTATTTGTTTACAAATAACAAATTACGTTTAAGGCGGTTTCTATCCGTAGCTAAATGCCAGTCGTTTCTGTAAGCTTGGAAAATTGTAATAATTCAATTATTTATACTAAATATTTAGCATCTGACACCATATGGGTATCGTTGGAAACGTGAGGCATTCCTCCAATATAATGCAAAGCTGTCGGCATCTATCCGGCATATGGTTACTTCTCTAAAAACTATTGTATCCGGAGGCATATATTGGTTGAACTCAAATAGTCCTTCGGATATAATCAACCTTTATATTAGTAAATCCGAGGAAGTCACTTGATAAAAGACCATCAATGCGGGGAACTAACCGAGAATAATGTCAACCAACGGGTAACTTTGGCTGGTTGGGTTCACCGGCGCCGCGATCATGGCAATCTTATCTTCATTGACTTGCGCGACCGCTCTGGAATCGTTCAGGTTGTCTTCAATCCTGAAAACACTAGGGAGGCCCATCGTACAGCCGAAGCGCTACGTAATGAATTTGTCATAAAGTTAAGCGGTACCGTGACTAGCCGACCGAAAGGTACCGAAAACCTCAAAATGAACACTGGTATGGTGGAAGTTATTGCCGACAGCGTTGAGATTCTCAATGAATCCAAGACTCCGCCTTTTTATATCAATGAAGATGTTGAGGTAGATGAAGCTTTACGCCTTAAATACCGCTACTTGGACCTGCGGCGCTCCCGTATGGCTGCCAACTTGAAACTGCGCCATCATGTGATAAGTTTCATGCGCCGATACCTGGATGACAGGGGCTTTCTTGAAATTGAAACTCCCATTTTACTGAAAAGCACTCCGGAAGGTGCACGGGATTATTTAGTGCCCAGCCGTATTTATCCCGGCAAGTTTTATTCACTCGCCCAGTCGCCTCAGCAGCTTAAGCAGTTGCTGATGGTGGCCGGAGTGGAAAAATATTACCAGATAGCGCGTTGTTTCCGTGATGAGGATTTGAGGGCCGATCGCCAGCCGGAATTTACCCAACTTGATATTGAAATGAGCTTCATCGACGAAGAAGATATGATGGAGCTTCTTGAAGGGCTTTTTACCAGTTTGACCGAAACAGTTGTTCCTGGCAAGAAGATCCAAAAACCTTTCCCACGACTAAGTTTCAATGACATCATGGAACGCTATGGTAGCGATAAACCGGATCTGCGCTTCGGCATGGAACTGGCTGACCTGACTGACATTGCCCATGACTCGGCTTTCGGAGTATTTTCTGGTACAGTGGCCAAAGGAGGCGTAGTCAAAGCTATCGCCGCGCCCGGTTGTGGGGGCTATAATAAAAAACAGATAGAAGAGTTAATTAATAGTGCTAAACAACTAGGAGCCGCCGGTTTGGTGCCAATTGCCCTTGGTTCTGATGACGGCGACCTGGATGCACTAGAAATGGAACAGGTTCGGTCGGTTGCCGCTAAATATTTAACCATTGACCAAATACAGGAAATGGGCCGGCGCACCGGGGCCCGTGCCGGGGATTTGTTGCTGATTGTCGCTGGAGAACATGAACGAACCAACATTGTATTGGGAGGTTTGAGATCTGAACTCGGTTGCTGTTTAGAACTTGCTGACCCTGATGAATTGGCTTTTGCTTTTGTGGTGGACTTCCCTCTTTTCACTTGGAGTGAAGATGACGAACGTTGGCAGCCGACTCATCACCCGTTCACCGCACCCCGGGAAGCGGAATTACCCTTACTTGAGACGGACCCGGGCAAAGTGCACGGCCGGCATTATGATCTGGTATTGAACGGTTATGAAATCGCTGGCGGCAGCATCCGTATTCATCAGCCCGATTTGCAACGAAAAGTATTTAAATTGTTGGGGCACACTGAGGAACGTTATCAAGCATTATTCGGTCAATTACTCGATGCGTTTGAATACGGCGCACCACCTCACGGCGGGGTGGCTCCCGGCATTGACCGTGTAGTTGCCATATTGGCCGGCGAGCCGACTATCCGGGAAGTAATCGCCTTTCCTAAAAACCAAGCGGGTATTGATCCGATGTTTGGCTCACCATCAGAGGTCACTCAGACCCAAATTGACCAGGTTCATATTTCGTTAAACCCGTCTGATTAGCTTATAATATACAGTAATAAAATATAGAGGTATTGATGAAAGTCACCGACAAAAAGATCGAAGGTTGTCAGGCGCTCCTGACTATTGAGTTGGACAGCACAGACATGCATGATGCCATGGAAAACGCCTATCAAAGGCTGGTGAAAAAGACTGAAGTGCCTGGTTTCAGGAAAGGTAAAACACCACGTCCTATTCTGGAAAGATATATTGGCAAAGACCGCCTTATTGAAGAATCACTCGACGAAGTTTTACCAAAAGCCTGCTCGGCCGCCATTAAAGAACAGGATTTGAAAAGCTTTGGTACTCCCGGTGTTGAGATTCTGCAAAACGATCCGGTGATATTTAAAGCAAAAGTCCCGTTGCCTCCCAAAGTGGAGCTTGGTGACTATAAAAGCATCAGGTTATCTCCCGAGCCAGTTGAAGTATCGGAAGACATTATTACGAGCATGATTCGACAATTGCGCCATGAAAAAGCTACTTGGGAGCCGGTTGAACGTGCTGTTAAAGACGGCGACCTGGCTGTTATGGACATGGAAAGCACCATCGACGGTACCCCGTTTGTCAATCAGAAAGGCACGCAATTCGGAATTAATCTAGAGTCAGGATATCCAGCACCGGGTTTTTCTGAAGCTGTCATAGGTCTTAAAGCCGGAGAAGAAAAGGAATTCAAACTAAAATATCCAGATGACTTCGCCAAGCCGGAGCTTGCAGGGAAAGAACCGGAATTTAAAA
This sequence comes from Dehalogenimonas sp., assembly GCA_050864255.1. Lineage (GTDB taxonomy): Bacteria > Chloroflexota > Dehalococcoidia > Dehalococcoidales > Dehalococcoidaceae > Dehalogenimonas. Next base: position 360,085 of record JBOWAX010000001.1, on the reverse strand, counting down.
TTAAAGTTATTGAAGTCAAAGAAGAAAATATGCCGCCAGAGGATGATGAATTCGCTAAATCGATCGGTGTCGATGAAATTCAAACTTTCAACGAGCTTAAAACGAGGATGACCGAAAACTATCGTATGCAGCTGGAGAACAGCGCGGTGGGCAAATTTGAATCACAGCTCATTGACGAACTGGTGAAAGTCAGCAACGCCGAATTCCCCTCTAACTTGGTGGATATGGAGTATGAGCGGTTGGTCAACCAGCAGTTAGATCGTTGGCAACAGCAGGTTGGTTCCGAGGTCGAATATCGGGAGTTACTCGGACGGGTTAATCCGGAAGACCTGGCCCGGCAACTTAGGCCCCAGGCAGAGGAACGAGTCCGAAGATCCTTAATTTTAGGCCAACTTTCTACTGCTGAAGCAATTGAAGTCACAGAAGAAGATATCAATGCTGAAATTGAAGTAATGCTCTCCGGTATCCCGGAGGACCAGAGAGAATCTCAGCGCCCGGGTTTTGAAGGCCCGGAAGCTCGTGATGAAATTAGCCAACTTATTCTATCGCGAAAAACAATCGCTCGTTTGAAAGAATTGGCCGCTGAACCTAAGGTACAAGCGAAGGCTGATACCAAGAAACCCGTAAAATCCACGGCAAAAAAGACCCCTGCCAAAAAAGCGGCAAAGAAAGCCGTTAAAGTTGAAGAAAAAGAGGAGGCAACTGAATAAATAATATGAATCCGTCAAACATAATACCAATGGTAATCGAGAGCAGTTCCCGGGGGGAGCGTTCTTTCGATATTTATTCGTTGTTGCTCAGAGAGCGAATTATATTTTTGGGCAGCGAAATCAATGATCAGGTAGCTAATACTATCATTGCTCAGTTATTATTCCTTGACCGGGAAGACCCCGACAAAGACATAAGTCTCTACATCCATTCACCAGGTGGGGTTATCTCCGCCGGTTTGGCCATCTATGACACGATGCAGCTTATCCGCCCGGCAGTGTCTACCATCTGCGTCGGCATGGCCGCCAGCATGGCCACCGTGTTGCTTTGCGCCGGTGCAAAAGGCAAACGATTTGCTTTACCAAACTCCACCATCCACATGCATCAGGCCCTCGGGGGTGCCAGAGGTCAGGCATCTGATATTGTAATTCAAGCGAAGGAAATAACTCGTTTGCAGGACATTATCAGGGATATCCTGTCCGCTAGGACAGGGCAGTCGCTGGATAAGATTATTCACGACACCGATCGGGATTATTACTTGAACCCAATTCAGGCGAAAGAATATGGCCTCATTGATGATATCCTGAAGAAGCCGGAAGATAAGCCGACTAAATAACCAATTCTTCCCGGTGTATCTGAAAGAAACGTTCCGTAAGTTCACGGGGGTCGGGGAGTGAGTCCCTGGCCCCCGGAGTTTTAAGACAGAATTGGGCGAGAATATCCCCGATAAATCCACAGTCATCAATATTCTTGTTCTTGACCATACCAAAAATGTAACCCGCGGCGAAGGCGTCTTGGGCGCCGGTGACTTCCACCACATTCGGCCATTTTCGTATTGCTGACTCTATCAGACATTCATAGTCTTGATTACATATGAATGTAGAAACACAGGCCGCCTTACCCTTTTTACGGATTTTTTTTGTTTCCTCCCCACAACTCAAAAATATCGCCACTGTCTGGGCACCCAGATTACGGCAGATCCTCATGGATCGTTTGAAATTCTTTCCGGTCAACTTTTCAATCGCGCGTTTACTGGCAAACACCACCGCGGAACGGGCAATCAGTGGTGCATATGCCTTGATACCCCAGCCGGCTTCACATTCCGAAATCATCAATGTTAGTCGGGTCTCCGGACTTATCTTTGTAATAATATCCACCAGAGCTGCAAGCTGTAACTCACTGGCCAAACCAGCAACATGCACCACCGAAGTTTTATTCAAACAACAAATCAGTTCTTCATTGGGTATCCAGTTGCTGCCGGCGCCAACGCAGTGATAGGAAAGATTTCCTGATTCCTGCCCATACAAGATAATCGAGTTGTCAGTAGCTGCTTCTTCAACAACCTCAACAAGAGAGGTTTCTATGCCGCCTTTAATCAGTTCGTCCAGCATCAGCCGTCCGGCCGTATCGGCGCCTACAGCGCCGCTAACACCGCAATTCAAACCCAGGCGTACTAGACCGAAAATGGTATTTATTGCCGGACCACCGGAAGCAGAAGCGACCAGTCTGGCCGGATGTTCCGATCCAGATTGACTGCCTTCTAACGAATAAATATTATCCTGACGAATACTTCCAAGACCAAATACGTCAAGAGGTAGCATCGAGTTCAGCTTTCACCAGCCGATCTATGTGTTCGCTCAAGTCATAACCGCTAATCAACAAACCGTTGGCATCATATGTTTGACCGTCTCGGATACTAATAATTCCTTTACTGAAAGCATTAATGGTACTGACAATCAGCGGTAATTCCCGGGTAGCGCCATGACGACGAATCTCCTGGAAAAGCCGGTTTTGCTCACCTTGAGTGGCTTTAATATCCTCAACTCGATACCCTTCGATTTCACGCCAGTAAAGGTCAAACCTGTTGGTGTGTTTGATGGCAAAGCGACAATAACTTACCACAGGTCCCTTATCCAGTTCAGGCGTCACCAGATGCATCATCACGCCTGAGGAACCGGTTCCGGTGCCAATTAGCTGCCATATGACGTCTTGCCAGGTGCCGACAGGGCCATCAGGAGCGGCGGGATGTAGATTGATCATGTTATAACGGCGACACATCTCAGGACCGACTATCAGCATATACCCTGCAAGTATATTGATATCAGGCTTAGGAAAAGAGGATAACAGGCGCATCACTTCCCGGTCGTACCCCATCCTCCACTCATGAAAATCATTCTGTCGCCCCATTGAATTACAGTTTTCTTGCCGATAGCGTTTATAGGAATAACACACTACCGGGATACCATATGAATTAGCAAGGTCAATAAATTTATCGGTTTCAGAAGATTCACCAGGTTCCCGGCTGATAAAGACATAGTTTATCTTGGACCGAATCTCGCCCTTTTCAATGCTTCTCAGCGCTGCCGTCAATAGATTACGGGAACCGGGGCCTTTGGCTGTAGAAAACCACCCGATTGAATGCATTTAACGCCCCCTAATATCCTTTTTAATCTTTCGAGCTATACTGCTGACGTGAACCAACGGACTGCGGTTACGTCCGTGTATTCGTGCTTTTCTTAAGGCTTCCAAAAATTGTGTTTTGTTTTTGAAATCAGCCATCTCCAGATAGACGCTGCCAATTTCCCCGACGCTGTGCGCGTCACTACCGGCACTTTGAGCCAATCCTTTGCTTTCAGCGAATTTACGGGCTTGGCGAATACTGGATTGAAATACATAACGGGCATTTACAACTTCAAGAATATCGACTTTATGAGCCTCCGCCAATTGCCGCAAGATACGGCTGTCAAGTGCTGAACCACGGACAGGGTCAAAGGGATGGGGAATGCAAACCAACCCGTCCTGTACCCTTATCGCTTTTACCGTGTCCTCTGCAGATGAACCGGAGGGAATAGTTTCCTTCAAAAACATACCCATTATCTCACCATGAGGGGTCAGTATTTCCTCAGAGACTATCACTTTTACCGGTGGTTCTGTTTTTTGATACTCAAGCGCTCCTTCAATGGTTCCGTGATCTGCGATGGCGATGGCGTTCAATCCAATCTCCAGGCAGCGTGTCGTCAACTCTTCAAAGGTGGTATTGGCGTCTGAAGAGTAAAATGTATGAATATGCAGGTCAACCTTGATCAAGTAAATGCCTTCCTATTTTGCTATCTTGGATAACTGTTTGATTTTACCACATTCAAGTACCACGTCATCTTCAATCCGTATGCCGCCCCAACCGGGAATATAAACCCCGGGCTCAATTGTGAAGATCATCCCATCCGATAAAAGGGAATCGCCTGAGACACCTATTCGCGGCAACTCATGAACAGCCAACCCAATACCATGACCTAAACTGTGCCCGAATTCCTGGCCGTAACCTGCCTGACTGATAACATCTCTAGCAAAAGCATCTGCTTCAGCGCCGGTATGGCTGTCGTTTATTTTAGCGATGGCCTGTGTCTGTGCTTCCAACACTAGATGGTACAATTCTTCGAACCGTTTGTTTTTTTTCCCAAACCAGAAGGTCCTGGTCAGATCACCGCAATAGTTATTAAGTTTTACGCCTAGATCCACTACGACCGGCTCATTCTCGTGAATTAAGCGTTCGGTCGGTTGCGCGTGCGGCATGGCTGAAGCAGCCCCCCCTGCGATAATGATTGGGAAGGCCAATTCACCTCCGGCCTCCCTGATATATTTTTCTATTTGCCACGCTGCTTCTTTCTCGCTAATGCCTGGTTTGATAATTTGTTCTGATGCAAAATCCATTGCGTACTCTGTCGCTTTAACCGCCTCGGATACTAGTCCGATTTCGTAGGAATCCTTTATCATTCGCAGATCTTGAACAGTATCCATTGTAGGTATCGTTTTTATACCAGGCTTGATTTCGGAGATTATCTGATTAAATCTCTGAAACTCGGCCATTTTCAAGAAATCCGATTCTAATCCTAAGCTCCCCAAAGCGTGATCAAGTAGCAATCTTGGGAGCCATTCTTTCAGCGATCCTTCTATTTTAAAGACATCAAATCCCGGACACTGCATTTTCGCCTGTTCCACGTACCGAAAATCCACCGCAATCATTTTGGTATACTTCGAAACTAACAGATACCCGGTCGATCCCTCAAAACCTGAAAGGTAATATCGATTTTCCGGTTGGGAGACTAGAATTGCGTCAATTTCCAAACCAGTAAATGCTGCCCGGAGTCGGGAGATTCGATCGGAAATATACTCTATCGTCAAGTATTCTCCCGTGCTAGCGGATGTGATGCCAGATAAACTTTACGTGCATGACTTCGAGACACATGAGTATATATCTGAGTTGTGGATAAACTTGCATGCCCCAATAATTCTTGAACTACTCTCAAGTCAGCCCCGCCATCAAGCATATGTGTCGCAAAGCTGTGGCGTAACAAATGGGGGTGGACCTCCTGCCGGATACCCGCCAATTTGGCGTACCGTAGTATTTGTTTTTGAATCCACCTCGCTGTCAGGCGAGATCCATGGTAATTAACAAATAAAGCCGGATCAGCTTTCTTTCCTTTAACCAACTTGGGACGTCCCGATTTTAGATAACGGTTTATGGCGTCAGCTGCCGGTTTGCCTATAAGAACAATTCGCTCTTTATTACCTTTACCAGTAATCTTCAGTTCTCTGCTGTAGAGGTCTATCTGATTATCCTGGAGGCTAATAAGCTCGCTGACGCGTAACCCGGCGGCATATATCATCTCCATGACAGCACGATCACGCAATCCAATAGGCGTAGTAGGGTCGGGTGCTTCAAGCAATCGTTGCATTTCATCTTCGGTCAAAAAAGACGGTAGTCTTTTATCTAACTTAATGGAAAAGGCAGATAATCTACCCCCATGCTTACGCGCCACCGGCATGGGACTTCCAGATATCATCTCTTCTCTTAACAAAAATCGGTAGAGGGATCTAATCGCGGATAGCTTACGGCCTACAGAATTTTTAACGACCTTCTTGTCCAACAACCAGGCAATATAACCACGAATAACATATTTATCAACGCCCATTGGGAAAACTAAACCCTGTTTGGTCAAATACTGAAAAAAGCCTTTAGGTTCTCCGTGTTCCAGATTGCCAACAATATCATTTAGATAATTCCGTACTGTCCTGGGAGAAAGATTTAACTCTGTCTGCAGGTGGGTGACGTAATCATCTAGATAATTATCAGGTAACGGTGAGGTGTCCATCTTTTGTTTCCGCTTTATACCCACATATATTGTCTGTACATTTAACTTGATTTCCCCGGTACTCTGCCAGCAACCCCCCACACCGCGGACATGCCCCAGGCAAAGGTTTGGCATTCATCGCAAATTTATGCTTTGGAAACGCTGCGCAACCATAAAATATCTTTCCCTTTTTGGTATATCTTCCAATTAACTCTGCTTTTTCCGGGCAGTCGGGACATGATACGCCGGTATGAATTCTGAATGATTGCCTGAATTGACATGAAGGACATTCCATATATTTGCCGTAGCGGCCTATCTTTATTAAAAGCTTTTCTTGCTTACATTGGGGACAATTTTCTTCAGAAATTTCTACGGGTGGGGGCACTTTCTCTAATTGCTCTTTAGCAGCTGAAAGATTCTTCTCAAATGGTCCATAAAAATCACGAACAACGCTTACCCAATCGTATCCGTCTTCAGCCACTTTATCTAATCGGTTTTCCATTTGAGCGGTGAACCCGGTATCAATCACATCAGGAAATTGCTGAACCAATATATCTCTTATCAATATTCCCAGTTCAGTCGGTTTGAATACTCCCTTTTGTTTTTCCACATAGTCCCGTTGCTGAACGATTGACAAAATCGGAGCGTAGGTACTCGGTCTCCCGATTCCATACTGTTCCAACATCTTAACCAGCGTCGCCTCAGTATAACGCGGAGGCGGTTGAGTAAAATTCTGTTCTTCAAACAGATGTACCAGTTTTAATGGGTCTTTTTCAACGAGACTGGGTAGTTTGGAGACCTTCTTTTCCTCGTCCTCATCCTTACCCTCCGTATAGAGTGCCATGAATCCAGGAAACACGTTAACTGAACTCTGCGCTCTAAAAGTATATTTGTTTCCTGACAGAGTTTTGTTGCCTTCAACATCAACGGTGATATTCTCAAAACTGGCAGCCATCATCTGGCTAGCTACCATTCGCTGCCAAATTAATTGATAGAGCTTAAATTGATTAGTTTCAAGATATTGTTTAATTTCCCCGGGTTCCCTTAATGTGCTAGTTGGACGTATAGCTTCATGTGCTTCCTGGGCACCTTTTACTTTGCCTGCAAAACTACGGGCGCTTTTTGGGAGATAATCACTGCCGTATTTGCCCAAGATATAAGCTCTGGTTTCCTGAATAGCTGATTGTGCTACATGTGTTGAGTCGGTACGCATATAGGTTATCAAACCGGTACTATCCTCCGGACCGAGTGGCAGTCCTTCATACAATTGTTGTGCCAGCGCCATAGTCTGTTTTGCAGAAAATCTCAATTTACGCCAGGCCTCTTGTTGTAATGTACTCGTGATAAATGGAGCTGCTGGTTGCCGCAGGGAGTCCTTTGTGGTGACTTTACCGACGTTAAATACGGCCGCCTTTAAGTCGTTGATCAAATCCTTAGCAGCTCCGGCGTTTGAAATGGTAATTTTTTTCTTCCCGCCGGACCCTATTAGCATTGCTTTGAAATTGGATATAGCTTTTGCCGTTTCTTTTTTGAATTCAGCTTCAATCGTCCAATATTCAACGGGCACAAATTCGTTAATTTCGCGCTCACGATCCACTATTATGCGCAAAGCTACCGATTGGACCCGGCCGGCTGAAAGACCGCGCCTGACTTTCTGCCACAATAACGGGGATAGGTTGTACCCAACTAGGCGATCAAGAATTCGCCTCGCCTGTTGGGCGTTAATCAAATTCATATTAAGATTTCGTGGTGATCTGAAAGCCTGATCGATGGCTTCTTTGGTAATCTCGTGGAAGACCACCCGACGGTAGGGGATACCGTGGGCTTTTATGGCTTCAATCAAATGCCAGGCTATAGCTTCCCCTTCACGATCTGGGTCAGTTGCTAGTATGATAGAAGAAGAATTTTTAGCGGCTTCTCTCAGATCCTTCAAGACTGCGGATTTTACCCGCATATTGACATATTGAGGCGTAAAATTGTTTTCTACATCAACTCCGATTTTACTTTTGGGTAAATCGCGGATATGGCCAAGTGATGCTTTCAAAGTATAACCGGAACCTAAAAACCTAGATAGAGTTCTGGCCTTGGCCGGTGATTCTACGATAACAAGTTTTTTATTTTTACTCATACAATGCTCGAGCTAATTACTCCTTTAATTTTCGAACCAAGGCATAATTCATTCCGCCAAGTTGCCGCACTAATCCTTTAAGTTCCATCATTGCTAAAGTACTGCTGACCAAGCCAATAGACATACCGGAAGAGCGACACACTTCATCAATATGTTTCGCTTCTTGTGAAAGAAAGTTTATAACGAATAGTTCGGTCTCATTCTCCGGTACTATATGTTTAAAATCAAGTTGGTTCATAGTGGAACCTAAATTCAGCTCATCCATAATGTCAGACACGTTTCTAACTAGCTTTGCGCCGTGTTGAAGCAGTTTGTTAGTGCCCTGGCTTTGGGCGGAATAAATGCTTCCAGGCACCGCAAACACTTCCCGATTTTGTTCTAATGCGAATTCAGCAGTTATGCACGCACCACTGGAATTACCAGCCTCAGTAACCAATGTACCCAGGGTCAAACCTGAAATTATCCGGTTTCTTCTGGGGAAATTTTCGGCTCTAGGTCCGGAATCAATAGGGTACTCACTAATAATACAACCGTGGCCCACAATGCGGTTAGCCAATTCGCGGTTTTCTACTGGATAAACAACGTTTATCCCACTGCCTAGAACGGCAATCGTCCGGCCATTATTCTTCAATGCCGTTTGATGTGCTATCGTATCAATACCTCTTGCTAACCCGCTGCATATAGTGAAACCATAATTAGTAACATGAGCCGTTAATTCATCCGTCACCTGCCTGCCGTAGATTGTCGGTTTTCGTGTTCCAACTACCGCCAATGATAAGTTGTCTGAGTCCACAATAGTACCTTTTACATAAAGTATAGCAGGGTGGTCATAGATCTCTTGCAGACGGGGAGGGTAAGCGCTGTCGCCGGGTATTAATACCTGAATTCCTGCTTTAGACACTTTCTCCATTTCGCGTTCAGGCTCAATCTTAGATCTCCAATTAGCTATCGACTGAACCGTGCCTGAATCAAGTCCTGCTTGACCAAATTCCCTTGTATCGGCGCGCCAAGCTTCTTGTAAATCACCAAAATATTTTTCCATCAAAGCAATGCGAGCCCGTCCTATTCCGGGAATCATGCTAAAGCCAATATAACAAGCTAATACATTTTTATTTTTCAAAGTTCAGCCATTCTAGCATAGCAAGTTTAGCCGAACAAAAGTGAGGCGCACTTAATTTTAGAAAACAACTCCTTTGACTACATTGTTTCCGCTTGCTATGATGAACTTATGCAACAACCATCAAAAATATTCCCCATCAGCTCTACCATTTCCAGCGAAGGCACGTTGATAATAAGCGGTTGCGATTCGATCGACCTAGTCAGGAATTTCGGCACACCATTATATGTTTTTTCGGAAGAAGATATTCGCGAAAAGTGCCGGGAGTTCTTGGCTGAATTCAATCGAAACAACAATCCTACCAACGTAGTTTTTGCTGGAAAATCATTGTTGAATGTCTCTGTCCTTAAAATTGTTGCCCAGGAGGGGCTTGGCTTGGATACTGTATCTGGGGGAGAGCTTGAGATCGCTGCTGCCGCCGATTTCCCAATGGAGCGGGTATACCTGCATGGGAACAATAAGTCTGATGCCGAGCTTGACCTTGCACTTGAAAAGAAGGTGGGCCGGATCGTCATTGATAACCCCGTAGAATTGGTTAGCTTGAATCGTCTCGCTGCAGCGAAAAATGCCAGGCCCAAAGTTTTATTTAGAATAAGGCCTGGTATCGACCCCCACACCCATGCCAAGATATCTACCGGAAATATTGATTCGAAGTTCGGTTTTAGTCTTGAAGAGGCGAAGGCTGCAGTTCCCCAGGCAATGGGACTGGGGAATATTGAACTAATAGGATTTCACTACCATATTGGATCACAGATATTTGAGGTACAGCCTTTTCTGGATGCCATGACCACAACGTTAGAGTTTATATCAGAAATAAAGCGATTGTATGGCTTTATAACCGAAGAACTCGATGCCGGCGGTGGCTATGCAGTTCAATACCTGTCAAATCAGGAGCCACCGAAAGTCAGAGTATATGCCGATGCAATATTGAGCCATTTTGATGAAGAATGTCGCCGTCTGGAAATTATTCCACCTAAGCTGACAATTGAGCCGGGTAGGGGCTTGATTGCCCGATCTGCCGTTGCCTTTTACACCATTGGCGTTATCAAGAAAATACCAGATATAAGGAATTATGTTTGCGTGGATGGTGGAATGGCCGATAATATTCGTCCTTCCTTGTATGGTTCCGAATATGAGCCTTATTTGGCCAACAGAATGAATGAAACTTCAGATATTTTATATACCGTAGCCGGACGTTATTGTGAGTCCGGTGATATGCTGGCGACCGACATAAAATTACCAATGGTAAAATCCGGGGATATCCTCGTGATGCCGGTCTGTGGCGCATATTGCCTTCCCATGGCTTCTAACTACAATGGTTCACTTAGACCGGCGGTAGTGATGGTCAATAAAGGAAAGGCCAAATTAATACGACGGCGCGAGGTAATGGCAGATTTACTTCGATTTGATATCCTTTCATGAATCGCACATGGGGACTCATTGGTCTTGATAATCCAATCCATTACCTAAAAAATGCCATTAAGACCTCCGAAGTTTTTCATGCCTATATCTTCAGCGGCCCTGATCATAGCGGTAAGGCCGCGCTTGCAGTTAAATTTGCACAGGCCTTGAATTGTCTGGAAGAAAATAATTCACCCTGTGGCAAATGTGAAGTATGCCGCCGCATTTTTGAAAATATCCATCCGGACATCCAAACGACAAAAATGGAAAACGACAAAGCTGAAGCTCGATCCAAAACAGGAATTTCAGTTGAACAAATACGAGAAATTAACCACGCAGCTTCACTTCCGCCATACGAAAGTCACTATCGGTTGTTCATTATTGAAGATGCAGATACGATGTCAACTTCAGGGGCTAATGCTCTATTAAAAACATTGGAAGAGCCAGCAGATCACCTAGTATTTATCCTTATTACTTCAAACATAACGGGAATTCCTGACACTGTACGTTCCCGTTGCCAAACATTGAATTTCGGTTCCGCAAGTGAGGCAGACATCAGCCAGTTATTAATCAGCGATTATGATACTGCACCAGAACAGGCAGATTTGCTTTCTCGCCTTTGTGAAGGTCGGGTAGGTTGGGCTGTTACCGCGTGCTCCGACGACAGCATATTACAAGAAAGAGAAAGTGATTTGGCTGCTTTTATTGATTTATTAGAATCTGACTACAAGTCCAGATTTGACATCGCCAACCAATTGGCGGTCCGAATGAATTCCGGACGAGGAGAAGTGTATCAAATTCTCGATCATTGGGTCAGTTTTAGCAGGGACATATTGCTATGCAAGCTCAACATAGAAAATATGTTTGTGAACCTGACATTTATTTCAAAAGCTAAGGAACTGGCTGAAATACTTGAACTTGACAGTATACGCCTTATGATTCAATCTATAGTAAAATTTCGGACGTACTTGGGATTAAATTCTAACCCTAAACTTACACTTGAAGTACTAATGCTAGGATTACCGTTTCCGGGAGGTTTTGATTATCGTCATGCCTGATATTGTTGATATTCGATTCAAAAAAGCAGGAAAACCCTACAGTTTTGATAGTGCAGGGTTTTCCCTGAAACAAGGAGATTTGGCTGTTGTTGAGACTGTCAGAGGGTTAGAGGTCGGTAGAGTAATTGCGGTGCGATCTAAAGGAGATGATACTCAAACTGATAGTTCTTTTAAGCCAATTATCAGGATGGCTACTGATGAAGACATGGACCACAAACACCATATATGTCAGGCCGAATCTCAGGCATTGGTGGCGTGTAGAGAACAAGTAGTACGGTTAAATCTGCCAATGAAGTGCCTAGGGGCTGAATATAATCTAGATGAAAGTCATGTGACCATCTATTTCAGCGCAGAAGGCCGAATCGATTTTCGTGAATTAGTCAGAGAGTTAGGCCACCAATTACACGTCAGGGTTGAACTCCGGCAAATAGGACCGCGTGATGAAGCAAAATTACTTGGAGGTTTCGGCCGTTGTGGGAGAGAGTTCTGCTGCTCCAGCTACCTTTCAGAATTTGAGCCCGTTTCGATTAAGATGGCAAAGGAGCAAAATTTACCACTGAATCCTTTGAAAATATCTGGCGTTTGCGGGAGATTATTGTGTTGCTTGGGTCACGAATACGAGGTATACCGGCAGCTAAATCAAGAAAGGGCTGCCCGTGCCTGCCAGGATTCCCAAGTAAAGCCGACGCCGAATCCAGCTACCAGAAGACCAATTCCGGTAAACACACCGGATAAAGATTTACCAGTAGTCATCGATGAGGACAATGCGCTTGACATAAACGTCAAACTGCTGAAAGAACAAGAAAGCACTCTTCCTCCCCGCAGAAGAAAGAGAAAACGATAGGGCGTTAGGGCACTTCGTATCCGGCTATTCTTCTTGGAATGAAAGTGTAGTCAATTTATTCTGAGGTAACCGTTAATAAAAAAGGAAATTTACTCAACCGCACAACAACATGAAAGGGCGATTATCGTTGCTCTGGACATTGAATCAAGCCACACAAAAAATACTTGGAATGTCCAAGACTCACTAGATGAACTTGAGAATCTGGTAAAAAACGCTGGGGGTAAGGTAGTTGGAAGACTTACTCAACGTTTGCCTCAAGCACTAAAAACCACGTATTTAGGCAAGGGTAAACTGCAGGAATTGATAGAGTTGAAAGAAACTCTCCTTTATGACACGGTAATTTTCGATGACGAATTATCTCCTTTGCAACAACGAGTTTTGGAATCCTACCTTTGTGTTAAAGTCATAGATCGGGTCGCTGTAATCCTAGACATTTTTGCAAAGCATGCTGAAACGCGAGAAGGACGATTACAGGTTGAACTGGCACAGCATGAATACCTTCTACCCAGATTAACGGGTCAATGGACTCACTTGGAGAGACTTGGCGCCGGAATCGGAACTAGAGGCCCTGGGGAATCTCAATTAGAAACAGATCGGCGACTATTACAACGAAAAATTGTCGCCTTAAAAAGCAAATTAGATGAAGTCAGCAAACAGAGAGAACTTTATCGTTCAAGGCGGCGTCAACAAGGTGTTCCCATTGTTGCCCTTGTAGGCTATACTAACAGTGGAAAAAGTAGCTTGTTAAAGGCCTTAACTAAAGCTGATGTCCTTGTTCAGGACAAGTTATTCGCAACTTTAGATCCAACCACTCGGAGAATTTCACTTCAAGGAAACCGGCATCAGGCACTAATAACTGACACCGTGGGATTCATAAACAAACTTCCTCCCGCCATAATCAGTGCTTTCCATGCTACCTTAGAGGAGCTCAAGGAAGCTTCAGTTATTGTACATGTGATAGACATTAACGCCCACAATGCCTCAGAACAATGCCAAACGGTGGAGTCTATACTTACAGACTTAGAAATTTCGGCAAAGCCCCGAATTACTGTTTACAATAAAATCGATCTCTTGCCCGGTGTTACCCATGACTGGGAAGAACACAAAGCACTAAGTGAACTGTCGGATATTGTAAAAAACCGACCGGACAATACCGTGTTGACATCGGTCGTTAAGCGCTGGGGGTTGGTCAACTTGATGTCAGAGATTGCCGGACTAATCTCATTATTGGAACAACCGGAAAATAGTTAATATTTACAGGCAATATTGGTTCGCACTATATATGTTATGGAAAGTTGGTAAAACTTCCATGACTAAGATAGTGCGAGGCAAAATTGTATTTACCAATACACCGGACACCGCAAAAACAATTTAACATAATACACGCGATAAAGGATCGCGCTACACCGGCCTATTTTAAGGCCTCAATTTCACCGGCTAAAAGCAATATTGCCGCCTTCAATGAAGCGTCGGCGTCTTTACTATCGGCGCTCAATTCATTAAAAGCCTGTATCAAGTCATTAAGTGTATTGGCATTAAGGTCAATCGTTGTCTTAAGGACTAAAATCTCGGCGTCGCGCTCCGCGATCGCCGCGTTTGTTTGGTCAATCACGCGTTGTATTTCGGCCTCAACGGCCGCCGCGCTTGCCACGTCGCCTTTAGCGCTATCACAACCGACGCCGCCGGCCAGGATTACCACGAACACCGCCGCCAGGATTAACCATTTTTTCATTATTGCCCCCCTATTCACTCATTTTTATAATATAAACGTCGGCGCTCCGCGCCGTCAATCTAACCACCAGGAGCGCCGCGTATGACTAACTATTATACACGCCTGGATCAAGATACCTACCAATGCGCCGCTTGCCGGCGCGTATTCACCGGCTCCGGAGCGCGCCACCTGGCGAAAACGTGCTGCCGCGATCTAAAACCACTATCAACGCTGGCCGTCCGCCAGGCGGCCGAGATCGTCCGGACGTTCACCGATCACAGCGATCCGGACGCCGGTTTTATTGACTATGACAAAATCCCCGATTTTAAGCGCGCGCCGCGCCGTTCGTCGCGCGATGTAAATCTTGATCCTGGTAAATTCGGCAATTATTCCCGATCTAAACGCGATCCGGCGGCCATTATTGGCCGACAACTATACAAGGAGCCAGTCCAATCACACCGCCGGCACCGGAAACGCCGCCAGAATTGGATCACAGCGCGCCAGTAACACCGGAGCCGCTTAATTTTAAGGCACCGGAGCCGGCAACGGAATATTATTGTATTGATTGCGGCCATAAGGGATTAAAAGGAACTCAAGAAAATTGCCCTGGTTGCGGCGCTGGCTTGGCCTGGACGGAGGTTAAATAATGCTGGACATCACACAAAAAGACATACTGCTACCTGGCGAAGTATTGCCAGGATCGGCCGGATCAATGCCTGGCGGCGACTTTATCGGCCAGTTAAACAAACTTGCCGCCGAGGCTAACAAGTTTATGGACGGACTAAAGCTACTAAGCGAGAAATCCGGCTTGCCGTTGATCGGCGACGATGCCGCTATACGCCGCTTGGCCGTCCCGACCGCGCCGGAGCCGAAATACCAGCTGGCACCACCACCGCGGACAACGCCGCCGCCGCCTGGCGTCGCCGCGGCTCCGGCCGCTATGCCGGCTGTTGACTGGCCGGCCGTCCTGGACAAGATTGACAATGAGATCAAAAAGCTCGGCCTGGGCGGCGTTACAATCGGCATGATCTTTGAAGTCTATAAGGACAAAAGCCTGGCCGATCTAATGAACGAAATAAAAGGATCATCAAAAAATGGAAATAAAACTTGAAGGCAAAACGGCCGTTATAGCCGGCTTGCGCGGCTCCGGCAAAAGCAACCTTGCCGACGTCCTGGCCGAAAATTACGGCGGATCATGTTTAATCTATGATACTCTAGGCGAATACTCTGGATCGGCCGCTTATAATCGTTACGTCCCAAACGATCGCGGATCGGTTGCCGAGTTGGAGCGCGTGATCCGCGCCTGTATGAGATCGTGCAAGTACCGGCTAATAATCATTGATGAAGCTCACCGCGCCGCGCCACCAAAGCCGGCACCGTTATCGCTGGCGATCCGCGATCTTAACGATTTTTGCCGGCACAAACAGTACAATATATCAGTAGTGTTTATCACACAGCGACCCGTTAAACTCCACCAGGATATAACGGAGCAGGCTGACTACCTGTTTTTATTCCGTTTGGCCGGCAAAAACGATCAAAATTACCTTAACGAACTGGCCGCCGGCCTGGGCGACGCCGTCCAGGCATTACCGGATTATCACTTTTACTTATGCGACTAGACCATGTCCACGGAATGACTGGTTTTAAACAATGGGCAACTGGTGCATATACAGGTAATGACGCTAACTCGCGTCAAATAACAACAGGTTTTCAATGTGGCTTAGTGATTATCAATTCCACCAATACTCCTAGGGGTATAATATTTTAACTGAAGATGGGCGCTATTGGACACAAATATCAGCTAGTGCTGCTGGTACTAATGCTAATTTATGTGTTCATTCAACCGATGGTTTTATTGCGGGAATATACAGTTATACCGCATTTGGAGTCTAAAAAATGAGATACTGGCAATTACAAAGCAGCGTACAATCTTGCTCTAACGATAAACACCGGCCGCCAGGCGGTACAGAGATCACGCGCGCGGAATATGACGCATTTATCGCCGCATTGCCACCGCCGCCGCCGGCGGAGCCGATCCCCGACCCGATCGCCGAATTAGCCGCTAAGGTTGCCAAGCTTGAAACGGACGTTGCCACGATCAAGGCGGCCAAGTGATCCTAAAGTTAAAATTAGCCGTCCAGATCGCCGGCGGCCGCGCTTATTAGTGGTTTTGGCATGATCTACTCCAACGCCGCGAGTCGTTCACCTGGCAAATAGCGCGGCTGATCCGCGCGCATGGCGCGCTATTCTGGCTTGTCTATGTCGGCGGCCAGTTTTGGCTATACCAGCATTTACAGCCGCCGACCTGGGCGGCGCTGGCCTGGAAGGCAATGGCCAGCGTTGTTTACATAATCTTTAACAAAAACAGCCTTATTTATCTCTACTTGGTTTTTCTACGCCCAACAGTGCCTTTCCATGCGGCAAGTTTAGACAATCCTTTTATAAGAGAGGCATCGGGCACGGTCATGGATAATCTGATATAGCCTTCTCCGTGGTTACCGTAACCATTGCCCGGCGTCACAACAACGCCAACCTGATCTAAAAGCTCGGTCGCAAAAGATGCTGATGTATATCCCTTAGGAACTCGGGCCCAAACATAAAGACTAGCCTTGGGGATATCAACTTCCAAACCCATATCCAACAATGTTTCCACAATCAAATCCCGACGGCGTTGGTAGACAACATTATTTTTTACGATATCGTCTTGCGTACCATTCAATGCTTCAATAGCCGCCAACTGAATGGCTTGCGGTATCCCGGAATCGATATTTGATTTAAAGCGCTTTAACGCATCAATCACGGTTGCGTTTCCCACGGCCATACCGATACGCCAACCTGTCATGTTGTAGCTCTTGGATAATGAATGAAACTCTATGCCAACGTCTTTTGCCCCTGCCGCCTGGAGAAAGCTAGGAGGTCGGTAACCTTCATAAGCAATTTCAGTGTAAGGAGCATCATGGCATACGACTATACTGTTAGTTCTGGCAAATCGCACTACAGAGTCAAAGAACTTTATGTCAGCTACAGCTCCCGTCGGGTTATTGGGGTAATTAAGCCACAACAATTTTGCCTTAGCACTAATAGTCTTAGGAATAGCTGAAAAATCCGGTAAATAGTGATTCTCGACGCTTAATTTCAAATAGTACGGTTCGGCGTCGGCCAACGAAGTGCTAATGGCATACACTGGATATGCTGGGTCCGGTACCAAAGCGACATCTCCGGGATTAAGCATACACCAGGCAACGTGACCGATACCCTCTTTAGAACCAATCAGTGGTAATACTTCGGTTTCGGGGTCTAGTGTGACATCAAACCGCTGCTGATACCACTGAGCAATAGACTGTCTGAGTGCTGGCAATCCTTCTGATTCAGGATATCGATGATTGGCAGCGATATTTGACTCCTGACAAATTTTATCAATTATCCTCTGTGGTGTCGGCAGATCAGGGTCGCCGATGCCAAAACTAATCACCTCATCACCTTTGGCTCTCTTTTCGGCTATTTTTTTACTTATAGTTACAAAGAGATACGGAGGCAATTCTTTAATACGGTTCGCAATTTCCATTAACAGACCTTTCGTTTGTTTAAATTGTTTAGTTTTCTAATCATCTTCCCATTTACCGGAAAAGACGATTTCGGCTTTTCCGGTTAAAAACACCTCACCTCGCCCATCCCATTCAGCATTGAGATAACCCCCAGGAAGGTTTATGCCCACACTATTCCCCGTATAGCCTAGTATCCATGACGCCACCGCAACCGCACAGGCGCCACTTCCGCAAGCCAGAGTCTCCCCTACTCCCCGTTCCCAAACCCGCATTTCTATTTGATCAGGCTGAATAACACGGGCTATTTCAAAATTGGTGTGTTGCGGAAAGATAGTGTCATTTTCCACAATTGGGCCATAATCACCTAGTGTGAATTCATCCACTGGGGTATTAATAAACTGAATCGCATGAGGATTACCCATAGACACAAATGACAAATTAAATGTCATATCTCGAACATCTAAAGGATACCCTGTTCTCATGGAACAAATAACTTCCCCTTTTTCGTCTTCAAGGGTTACTGGTATATCTTTTATTTCAAAAACCGGACGTCCCATCCCAATTGTTATTTTGGGCCCATCGCTTTCAGGCAGAATTTCGGCCTTCCTTATCCCGGCTGCCGTTTCAATCTCCATTTGTTCACTATTATGTAATCTTTTTTGATGCACATAGTTCACCATGCAACGTAAACCATTACCGCAGGCTTCGGCCTCAGAACCGTCGCTATTAAATATGCGCATTCGGAAATCAGCCTTTTCTGATGGCAACAAAACCAATAGTCCGTCGCCTCCAATTCCAAAATTCCGGTGACAAATTTTCCTGGCCAGAGCTGACCAGCTAGATTGATTTTTGGGTTCTTCAATTAAGACAAAATCATTACCGACGCTTTGAACTTTAGTAAAATCCATTATTTTGTCTCTCTTTATTAATAAAATTTTTAACTAAAACTGAGACCATGGGAAAATAATCCGTGTTCAGGTCAAACCAGTGTATACGGTAATCATTGAGTTTAAACCAATTGTACTGATGTCTAACTAGCCGGTGAGTTTGCGTTTTTATCCTTTTGGTCATTTCCGGCCCGTTTATTTTTCCCGCCAAGTATTCAATTACTTCTCTATACCCAACACTTTTAAAGGCCGGAGCGTCGACTGAAAATCCAGCAGCTAAGAGCGTCTTAACTTCATCAGTAAAACCTTTTTCTAACATTTTATCAACGCGCAAGTCAATTCGTTCGTAAAGTGTCTCTCTATCGGCTGTAAGCCCAATTAGCAATGTCTGATATGGGGGCAATTGATCTCGTGGTTTATCCTCACCGACAGCAATTTTAGCTAAAGCAACCTCCAAAGCTCTGATGACCCGGCGCACGTTTCTATAATCAATTCGATGTGATGCGGGAGGGTCTATCTCGGCCAAGTAACGATGCAATGCTTCTGGCCCTTCCCTTTGAGCTCTTTCCTCTAATGTTGTACGCAATTCCCAGTCCGGTGCAACTTTAGGAATTTGCCAACCCTCAATAGTTGCCCAAATATACAATCCAGTGCCGCCTGTAAGCAATGGGATTATATTTCTGGATTGGATACCTTGAATTGTTTCAAGAGCGGCTATCTGATACTCCGCCAGATTACAATCCTGATCCGGTCCAATTACATCCAATAAATGATGTGGTATACCGCACTTTTCATCATCGTTTGGCTTAGCTGTTCCAATGGATAAACGACGATATAGCTGTCTGCTGTCGGCGTTAACTACTTCACCATGAAATAATCGGGCTAACTTAACTGCTAATTCTGATTTCCCGGTGCCTGTAGGACCCAGAATTGTAATAAGCTTGTTTTCAATCACTTAAAACCACGGCCAACTAAACTTTTTCAAATATTTATTAAATAGCCGCTTGTCTAATAATGTTTACAAATAGACTCGGCTTTAAACTGGCTCCACCTACTAACGCTCCGTCAATATCAGATTGTGATATAAATTCTGCAATATTATCTGCGTTCACACTCCCACCATATAAAATGGGCAGCATTTCAGCAGATTCAGTATTGAAAATTCCTCCAAAAGTGTGCCGTATTAACGTAGCAACTTGATTCGCCTCACTAGCCCCCGCGGCCTTGCCGGTACCGATGGCCCAAACGGGCTCATAGGCCACTAAAATATCGGGGGATTTCAGCCCGTTCAGTCCTTTGTTTAGTTGGGAAACAATCACCTCTTCGGTCCGCCCGGATTCTCTTTGTTCCAGGTTTTCTCCAATGCAAAAAATCGGCTTAATTCCGAAGTTTATAGCCATTGCTAATTTCTTATTTACGATTTCATCGGTTTCGCAGAAATATTGTCTTCGTTCAGAGTGCCCGACAATAACATACTGACATAGGTCCTGGAGCATTAAAGGTGAAATTTCTCCAGTGTAGGCCCCTTTTTCTTCATAAAAAACATTTTGGGCCCCGAGTTGTACACTGGTATTGACAAGTATTTCTTTCAATTTCTGCAAAGAGATAAATGGAGGACAAATAATTGTTTCAATATTATCAATTTCAGACAACTCAAATATCATTTCATTAGCAAGTTCGACAGCTTCATCAAGACTAGTGTTCATCTTCCAGTTGCCTGCAATAAATATTTTTCGTTTTTCCATTTACCTACGCTCCGTATTTCCCCAGTTTCATTGCATTAGCCATTGCAATCGGCATAATCTGACAGGCAGCCAAATGTCCTAAACCTCCTTGCAAACAAGCCGTTTCATTAAATGTTTTGACAGTGTCAGGTCGACAAAAAGCCCCTGAAATCATTACCGGTACAGAATGCCAACTGTGCCCTTTCATAATAGAGGGAGTAGAATGATCTCCGGTCACAACTATCACATCGGGAGCGAGAGCTTCTATCTGGGGTATCACACGGTCCAATTCCTCAATCATGGCAACCTTACGTCCAAATTCACCGTCTTCTCCGGTGGCGTCTGTTGCCTTATAGTGAATAAAGAAATAATTGTATTTCAGGTAATTATCCGTTAATGATTGGATTTCATCCCATAATGTTTGCCCGGTTTTGATAATAGTCATACCGACTACTTTAGCCAATCCCCTATACATTGGATAGCTGGCTATGGCGCAGGCATCCAATTTATAAACCTCACTAAACCGTGGGTAATCAGGTATAGTGGAAAACCCTCGAAAAACCAATCCGTTGGCCGGATAATGATCATTTAATATCCGGTTGGCCTGCTCAGTAAACTGATTCACAACCGCAGCCATTCTTGAACCATTGGAATCTAGGCTTTCAACAAGATGCGGTTTAATACCTATCCGTTGCGGGTCTGTATCAGTTATCGCCTCCGACAGTCCCTCGCCGCGAAATATAGCAACCATTCTGTGGTCTTTAACCGGCTTAACGATAATATCCACGCCATCAATAGTTATACCGCACAAAAGTTCGGCCAGTTTAGCACCCGCTTCGGTTGAAATTCTTCCGGCCCTTCTGTCAACGATAACACCATTCTCATTCAGGGTGCAAAAATTGCCCCGTGCCGCTATATCCCCATCCTGCAATTCAAAGTCTATACCTAAAGCTTCAAGCACTCCGCGTCCAATAAAATATTCCAGTGGATCATATCCAAACAAACCTAAGTGCCCTGGGGCACTTCCTGGTGTAATCCCCGGTATCACCGGAACGGACATTCCGCAAATACTTCGGGCTGCCAGTGCATCTAAATTGGGCGTGATCGCAGTTTCTAATTCCGATAGTCCGGTTTCAGGATGCTGTATTCCGCCAATACCATCTAAGACCAACATCACGATTTTGCTGTCAGTCTTAATGGATAACTGCCGCAACAACGATATTTGATCCTTCACAATGTAAAGCCTTTACCGCAGACGTCATGTTTTGTTTTTAACACTTCTACTCCAGGAAGAGTCTCACCAGATAAAAACAACATTGAAGATCCGCCACCGGTAGACACAAAACTCATCTTTTCCGCCATTTTCAGTTCGGCCACAATCTCGGCTGTGGAGCCACCACCAATAATTGTTGTTGCATGCAAACGTCCTATTACTTCAGCCATTGCTTTAGTGCCTTCAGAAAATTGTGGTATTTCGTATATTCCCATAGGTCCGTTCCAAAATACAGTGCGACAACGCTCCAGTTCTTTTGTGAACAGACTGATGGTTAACAATCCAATATCCACTATCCTACCCAACGGAGGTATATTCTCTACCGGCACACAAACCCCCCGCGCTTCCGGTGTCAAATCTCCGGTCACAATTACGTCTCGTGGTAGAAGTAATTTAATATTGTGGCTTTTTGCTTTTGCCATAATTTTGGCTGCCAATTCTAGATTTTCATCCACCATAGAATTGCCGATTTCATAATTATTAGCTTTCAAAAATGTAGCCGCCATGCCTCCGCCGACCAGAATCGTGTCAACTTTATCAAGCACATTCTCCAGCAACTTGACCTTATCACTTATTTTGGCACCACCGAACAATACACAAAAAGGACGATCGGGTTTTTCCAAAATATGTCCCAGTGAAATAATCTCTTTCTCCAGCAACAACCCAGCATAAGACGGCAAACGCGTGGCTATACCAACTATTGAAGCGTGACTGCGGTGTGCAGTCCCAAAAGCGTCGTCAACAAAAATGTCTCCCAATTTCGCCAACTGGTCCGCAAAGTCCGGATCATTTGATTCTTCTTCAGGATGAAAACGTAAGTTCTCCAAGACGATAATATCACCTTCACTCATGTCTCCAACCGCCTGTTCAACTTCAGGGCCAACGCATGTTCCGACGAACCCAACAGGATGCCGCATAATAGCCGCAAGTCTTTCTGCCGTAACACTCAGACTCATTGACGGGTTGTATTTCCCATCAGGGCGCCCCATGTGAGACATCAAAATAACCTTAGCTCCCCTATCAACCAGGTATTCCAAGGTCGGAACAGAGGCCCTGATTCTTCCATCATCGGTTATCTGACCGTTACTATTCACGGGAACATTAAAATCAACTCGGACTACTACACGCTTATTGTTTACATCAACATCACGAATCGTCAATGTATTCATTCGATCTCCTGTTTTAATAAGTGACATAACGATATCCCATTGTTACTAGCGTTAAACGGTGTGACCGGAAATCAGATTTTGCTCACAATCAGAATATCGAGTTTGGCTGATAAACGAAAGTGTTTCCTGAAAAATACCATTAGCATCAAGATGATAATCAGCTCTCAATTGTGCTTGCGTGCCGTGTTTAACAAATTCATCGGGAATAGCCAAACATTTTAAAAACACGTCATTTATACCGTCATTTTCAAAAAATACGGCGACACGGCTACCAAGTCCGCCACTTAATACATTTTCTTCTATTGTAATGATTTTCTTGATAGAGTTTGTCATTTTCCGTAACAACTCTGTGTCCAGCGGATTGATAAAACGCATATTGATTATAGCGGCTTGATAACCGTGTTCTTCAAGTAGTTTAGCAGCCTCGACAGCAACTTTGACGCTGGCACCCGTTGCCACAAGCAGGACGTCACGGCCATCCCTAATAATCGTGGCTTTCCCAATCGGAATCATCTCAAGAATGCTATCCAAAACCTTCCCTGTCCCGGTACCTCTTGGATATCTAATAGCCATTGGCCGCCCGCACTGAGTCGCTGTATACAACATGTGTTGCAGTTCATTTTCGTCTGCGGGAGCAGCCACAATAAGATCAGGAATCAACGACATATAAGATAAATCAAATATTCCCTGGTGTGTTTTTCCGTCCTCTCCAACGATACCTCCTCTGTCCAATGCAAAAACGACAGGGAGCTTTGGCAACGATACATCGTGGATAATCTGATCAAAAGCTCTTTGCATAAAGGTGGAATATATGGCAACTATTGGAACCAACCCTTCTGCTGCCATGCCTGCGGCAAATGTAACGGCGTGTTGCTCACAGATACCTACATCGTACACTCGATTAGGCATTTTCGTTTGCATGTGACCCAAGCAATAACCATCTGGCATAGCCGCTGTTACAACCATGACTTTTGGGTTATCAATCGCTAATCGTTCAACAGTCGCGGCAAAAACTTCACTGTAAGTAGGTAATTTTTGTCCGTGTCCGTTCTTCTTCGGACTATCTTTGGGGGAAATACCGTGAAAATGGACCGAGTCGCTTTCTGCCGGTGCGTAACCTTTGCCTTTAGTCGTAACAATATGGATTAAAGAAGGTTTATGAGAATAATTTTTAGTCTGCTCCAAGGCTGAAACGATTTCTTCAATATCATGTCCATCAATCGGACCAGAATAGGCAAAGCCAAATTCCTCCCAAAGTGTTGTCGGCATAACCATCCGCTTCATACTGCCCTTAATTCTTTGCCCGAAATCCCATAGTCGGGAACCTAACGAGCTTTTCTTCAAGATATTACGGCTTTTTTCGCTCACACGGTAGTAACGTCTATCAAATCGGACACGGCTGAATATTCTAGAAACTGCTCCAACAGTCGGAGAAATTGACATCCCGTTATCGTTTAATATTACGATTAGCCTTTTGCCTAAATGCCCGGCGTGATTTAAAGCCTCTAGGGCCATCCCGCCGGTTATTGCTCCGTCGCCTATAACGGCTATTATATTGTGGGACTCATTTCGTGAATCTCGTGCCACTGCCATACCAACCGCAGCTGAAATGGAAGTACTGGCGTGCCCCGTAGTAAAGGCATCATGGGGGCTCTCATCTCTACAAGTGAAGCCGGACATACCGTCATATTGCCTCAATGAGGCGAACTGCTGCCTGCGTCCTGTGATTAGCTTGTGGGCATATGATTGATGACCAACATCCCAGATTATTTTATCAGTTGGCGTATCAAATACTCGGTGAAGTGCAATCGTCAATTCAACGACGCCAAGACTGGAAGCCAGATGACCCCCATTGGCCGTCACCCGGGTAACCATTTCTTCCCTAAGTTCCGCAGCCAGACGGTTCATATCCGCTTCACTTAGAGATTTAACATCTGCCGGTGAATTAATTTTGTCCAGTATTTTAGACAACGAACCGCCTTTTCAAAGGGTTAGGCACATCGATTATACTAGCAGCGCCCGTTTGGTCTGTCAAGGTCGACCGCTCGTATTGACGCTCCGGCAAAGCTTTGTTAAACTCGGCGAAACATGGATATACAGCAATTCTTCTTAGACATTGGATTTTCACCTTCGCTTGTCATTTTTATTATTTCTTCTTTACCAATTGTAGAGTTGCGTGGTGCTATCCCGGTTGCTATTAACGTCATGGAGTTTCCCTGGGTTAGTGCGTATTTTTTGGCTGTTCTTGGAAATATGCTCCCTGTTCCGGTTATCCTGAGATTACTATCTTGGGTTACTGAAAAGGTCAAATTGTACCCATGGGGTAATGCCTTTTTTCATTGGCTTTTTGAACGTACTCAAAAACGCAGCGGAATAATTAAAAAATACCGCTGCATTGGATTGATTATGTTCGTCGCCATCCCTCTACCCTTGACCGGCGCCTGGACGGGTGCCATAGCTGCAGTTATTCTTGGGATAGACTTCCGTAATGCTTTACTTTCAATATTTCTGGGTGTTTTAATTGCCGGTGTAATCGTCACCTGGTTAGCCATATTGGGGTGGACGGGATTATTTATTGCTGTAATATTGCTAACAGGTGTTTACACAACTTCACGACTGAGGCGCAATCCTTGACCCCCTATTTCAAGCGGTGATAGTATAACGATATGTCCCAGTAGCTCAGTGGATAGAGCGGCTGCCTTCTAAGCAGCGGGTCGCGGGTTCGAATCCCTCCTGGGACGCTTAAATGATGCTGAAGCTTTATCGATATTTTGAGTAAATTCATTTTTTCACAAAGTACTAGTATTTTTGGACACCAATCGTCTTTCGCGTTATAATAAACATTATTATGGAAAGTACTGATAGAATAAAAGTATTGTTGGCTGATGATCACGTCATAGTGCGTGAGGGGACCCGTGAGATGCTGGAGCGGCAATCCGATATGCATGTTGTCGCTGAGGCCAATGATGGTCTTGATGCCGTCGAACTCGCCAGGATATATCGACCTGACGTTATTGTTATGGACATAGCCATGCCTAATATGAACGGCATAGAGGCAACCAGAGAAATTAAAAAAGTGTTGCCTGCCACAGCAATATTAATTTTGACTGCCTATGATTCTGATCAATATGTAATGGCTCTTATTGAAGCAGGAGCAGCCGGATATATGCTCAAGAATGCACGGGGAAATCAACTGATTGACGCTATTAGAGCCGTCCATTCAGGTGAAAATATTTTACAACCCTCTACCACTCGAAGAGTCATCGACCAGCTTAGCAAGAATAATCCTGCTAAGAAAGAAGAAGAAGAGGCGGATTCTCTTTCACATGCATTAACTGAACGTGAAATGGAAGTTCTGAAACTAGCGGCCAAAGGTGTAAGCAACCGGGATATAGCGGATCAATTATTTCTAAGTAGCCGAACTGTTCAGACCCATCTTTCAAATATTTTCAAAAAGCTGAATGTTGCTTCCAGAACAGAAGCTATTCTGTACGGCCTGAAGCGTGGATGGTTCTATATGGAGGAATTGCCCTGAGTAATACCTCAATAGAAAATCCATCTCCTCGCGGAGCTATATCTTGGCGGCGACGGATTTTAAAGGTATTTGCCAATTTTCATTTATGGCTGCTGCTGATTTTATTAATTGGCGGCTTTTTGTTGCAGTATCCTCAACTGATACCATTCGTTGATACTCTGGATCCCAATAGTTTTTTTGATCTGAGTCGCCACTCCTTTGGCAGATTAATTATGCTTCTTCCAGTTACGTATGCGGCTCTGGTTTTTGGCATCCGTATTGGATTGCTTGTTTTGTTGGCGGCTATATCAATCATCGTCCCTAATCTCTTCATTTTGGAAATACCCATCACCTCTGATGATATTATTGAAATTATTGGCATTGTTATTATCGGTCTGGTAGTCAATCTTTGGCTGGAAAGCTACGAAACTGATAAACGTCACAGACAGATGGCTTATCTGAGATTGGAAAATGCTCAGCGTGAGTTACAGAGAATGCAGCAAAATCTTCGTTTTTATTTGAAACAAATTACCATTGCACAAGAAGAAGAACGGCGACGCATCGCTCAAAAGCTTCATGATGATACTGCGCAGGATTTAATCGCCATTTCGCGAAAAATTGACGGCTATATTACTCTTCATCCTTCTATGCCCTCTTCAGATGAAGCATATTTTGAGGATATCCATCAGCACCTGAACCGTACTTTAAGCAGTGTTCGTCGCTTCAGTCAGGATTTGAGACCATCAGTATTGGATGATTTAGGTTTGATCCCAGCTATCCAATGGTTAACGCCTGAACTTGACAAACATTTCAAATTTAGAACCGATATCCAGATAAACGGCAAACCCAAGCGGTTCCCGGTTGAAACAGAACTGGTGTTGTTTCGCATTGTGCAGGAATCCTTGCGAAACATCGGCAAACATGCTGTTGCTAGTCGCGTTTGGGTAACCATAGATTTTTTGAATGATGGCACCAAACTGACCATTAAAGATAATGGCCGTGGTTTTAACCCTCCAGACCGCATCGGAGACCTGGCTGTCAGCGGCAAACTTGGTTTAACAGGCATGCAGGAAAGGGCGCGATTGATTGGGGCTAATCTTGGCATTGATTCAATTCCGGGACAAGGGACCACAGTTATCGTTGAGTTGCCGGTAGTAGCAGACTCCAAAGAACACACCTACTAATACATTTTCCAGTTTTAAGGTTGGTGCTTAATTGTGCTATAATTCTTCATTATTGAATGAACGTTCAACCATATTAAGGAGGACTGATCATGTCCACCATATCGCCATTCTTGGAAGTTTTTGACCTGATTAGCGAAAATGGCGGTAAAGAAACATCCCAATGTTTTCAATGTGGAACCTGTTCCGCCACTTGCCCATGGCATGATTATACATCATATTTGCCACGTAAAATGCTTATGGAAGCGCGTCTTGGACTGACAAATTTTGAGTCAAATGATATTTGGCGGTGCGTCACCTGTAACAAATGTGTTCAACGTTGCCCCAGAGGTGTCCCTATTATTGACTTTATGCGCTCACTGAGAAAAGCGGTTACAGGGATGGGTATTGCCGAAGTCCCGGTGGCATTATCCGGGACACTAAGAAACATTACCGCCACCGGTAACCCGATGGGAGAAGATCCAGAAAATCGCAATGCTTGGGCAGAGGGATTGAACATACGGCAATTTGATGAAAGCATCGAATATTTATTTTATCCTTGTTGTGTAACAGCCTATGATTCAACCCAGAGGAATAGTATTAGAAGCACAGTTAAGATACTAGCAAAGGCTGGAGTTGATTTCGGAATTTTGGGAAACGTTGGTTGTTGCGGCGAAAGCGTCAGAAAAAGCGGTGATGAAGACCTTTTTATAAACCTTATGAACAGCAATACAACTAGATTCGCTACTAATAAGGTCAACAAGATTATCGTTAATTCGCCTCATTGTTATAATACTTTTAAAAAGGAATACTCGGAACTTGGCGGTAAGTTTGAAGTGATTCACATTAGCCAGATGATATCAAATTTGATTTCTAGTGGCAGCTTACAGTTTACTAAATCATTGAATGGTCAAGTTGCCTACCATGATCCCTGTTATCTGGGGAGGCATAATGATATCTATATTGAACCTCGTGCCACTATTAATTCATTGCCTGGTATCGAACTGGTAGAAATGTCTCCTTTCGGACCAGACAGTTTATGTTGCGGTGGTGGTGGCGCTCGCATCTGGTTGGAAACTCCCAAAAACGAGCGCTTCAGCGACATCCGCTTGCAACAGGCACTGGCAACCGGAGCAAAAACTTTGATAACAAACTGTCCCTATTGCCTCTCAAATTTTAGAGATAGTATGCTCAATCAAGACATACCTGAAGATTTTACGGTTCAGGACATTAATGAATTAATCGCAGAGGCTATATAAACCTTTAGGAGGCTATTGTGACTGACGAAATTCGCACCGGGGTTTATATCTGTCACTGTGGGATAAACATCGCCAGTGTTGTGGACGTTGCCTCTGTAGCCACATATGCCGCAACACTACCCGGAGTGAGTGTATCACGGGCTAACAAGTACACCTGCTCTGATCCGGGCCAGGAAATCATTAAAGCTGATATAAATAAATATAAACTTAACCGGATTGTTGTGGCCGCCTGCTCTCCATCAATGCATGAAAAGACATACCGACGGGTACTTGATTCCGTTGGACTTAATCCCTATTTATTGGAAATGGCAAATATCCGTGAGCATTGCGCCTGGGTAAACGGCAACAGGGCCAACGCCACTTCTAAAGCCATAGATTTGGTTAAAGCAGCCGTAAAAAAAGTTTCAACTCAACAGGCTTTGGAACCCCAGCAGATACAGGTCAATTCAAATACGCTTATTGTTGGGGGTGGGATTGCAGGAATAGCCGCCGCTCTGGAGATCGCAGATTCCGGCAATCATGTCTTCCTGGTAGAAAGGAATCCTGGTATCGGCGGTCATATGGCCCAATTGGATAAAACCTTTCCCACTATGGATTGTGCCGCCTGTATTTCAACTCCAAAAATGAGCCAGACAGGCCAACACCCAAATATTACCTTGTTGTCCTACAGTGAAGTTACAGGCGTTGACGGACACGCTGGTAACTTTAAAGTTAAGGTTAAACGTAAACCTCGTTATGTTAACGAGAAAGATTGTAAGGGTTGTGGCGATTGTTCAGTTGCCTGTCCGGTAACTGTACCATCAGAATTCGACTTAGGACTGACTAATCGCAAAGCGATATACCGTCCTTTTCCTCAATCTGTTCCCAACACCTATACAGTTGATCGTCGCGGGACATCACCTTGCCGAGCTGCCTGCCCTGCCGGCGTTAACGTTCATGGTTATACAGCGCTCATCTCACAGGGCAGATTCACCGAAGCACTTGAGATAGTTCGGAGTACTATACCCTTCGCTTCAGTTTGCGGTCGGGTATGTACCCATCCTTGTGAGGCAGAATGCAGCCGTGCTGAAATTGATAGTGCTGTATCTATTCGTGCCTTAAAAAGATTTATTGCCGACTACGAATTAACTAGAACACGCAAAACTGCGTGTTCTATGGTTAATAGAAGCGAAAATATTGCAGTGGTAGGCGCCGGACCAGCCGGTCTTTCCTGCGCATATGATTTGTTGAAACTGGGTTATTCCGTAACCATCTTTGAGGCCGCTGAAAAGGCTGGCGGCATGCTCCGATATGGTATACCGTCTTACCGTTTGCCTGACGAAGAGCTGGATAACGATATTGCATATATTCTTGAATTGGGCGCTCAAATCAAAACAAATACCAAAGTTGATTCAATACAACAACTTATGGATGACGGTTATAATTCGGTATTTTTGGCCTGTGGCGCCTGGCAAAGCCAACTCCTAAATATTCCTGGCGAAACAGCCGATGGCGTGTTCTACGCTCTGGATTTGCTCACACAGGTGAGGCAAGGTCGATCCCCGCGTGTGGGAAATCGAGTTGCAGTCATTGGCGGCGGCAACGCGGCGATTGATGCGTCGCGAACAGCCTTAAGATTAGGCGCAACTGAAGTCAGTGTTATTTATCGTCGTTCACGTGTCGATATGCCGGCTATAGCTGAAGAAATCACGGCGGCTGAATCAGAAGGGGTACATTTAGTCCTGCTTGCCGCTCCCGTAGCAGTTGCTGAAATTAACAATAAAGTCAAAGGATTGCGTTGCATTCGGATGGCATTAGGAGAGCCGGATTCCAGTGGCAGATGTAAACCTATTCCTATTGATGGGAGCGAATTCGTTCTTTTTTTTGATTCAGTCATTGTGGCGGTCGGGCAAACCGTGAAAGATTGTGGATTTAGGGAAATAGACCATGAGCCAAATGGAACAATAAAAGTTAACCCACTAACATTGACGACCAGTATTCACGGGGTTTTTGCCGGCGGTGACGCCGTCACCGGTTCTGCCACAGTAATTGATGCAATCGCTTCTGGTAAAGAAGCGGCCGTTTCGATTGACCGATATTTGAACGGAAAGAATTTAGATCGCGACAGAAAGCCGAAGCCAATCATCGCCAAACCTTCACTAGAAGGAAAAGCCAAAAAAGATCGTGTAATAATTGCTCACGAGCCTTTCGTATCCGGTAGTTTTAATGAAATAGAGCAAACCATTACCGAGGCTCAAGCTGTCACTGAAGCCTCGCGCTGTCTAAATTGTTCTATATGCTCTGATTGCCGGCAGTGCGTTGCGGTATGCGAACCTGAATGCATTGATTTTGACCAGCAACCTGAAGAAATAGAAATTGAAGCCGGTAACATCATACTTGCCACTGGTTATGAATTGTTTAATCCGTCCGTAATATCTCACTACGGTTATGGAATATTCGAGAATGTAATTACCAGTATGGAATTGGAAAGGTTAGCTAATGCGTCGGGTCCTACAAGTGGTTCAATCCTTTTAAAAAATGGTAATCAACCGGAAAGCGTAGCCTTTATTCATTGTGTTGGAAGCAGAGACAAAAATTTCCATGAGTATTGTTCCCAAATCTGCTGTATGTCTTCATTGAAACAGGCACACTTGGTAAAAGAGCGAACAGGAGCTCAAGTGTACCAAATGTACATAGATTTACGTTGTGCCGGCAAGGGTTACGAGGAATTTTCTCAACGGGTTACTAAAGAAGGCGTCACCCTTATCCGGGGTAAAGTCGCTGAAATCTCTAACCGCACTGTAGGTGATGAACCTCCAGGTAAGCTGTTAATTATTGTGGAAGACACTCTGCAAGGAACGGTACTGCGGGTGCCGGTGGACCTGGTTGTGTTGGCTGGAGCGGTAGAACCTCAAAAGGATGCCGAATCTGTAAGCCGACTGTTTGGAGTTTCTCGGAGCGTAGACGGGTTTTTTCTGGAAAGACATCCTAAACTTGATCCGATAGCCACTATGAACGATGGTATCTATATAGCCGGTTGTGCTCAAGGCCCAAAGGATATCCCTCAAACGGTTGCTCAAGCACAAGCCGCCGCGGCACGTGTTTTGGCAACAATTAGTAAAGGTAGTATTACCCTTGAGCCATATATATCGGAAGTCATTGATAAAAACTGTGATGGTTGCGCTTATTGCGTAGATCCGTGCCCATTTAATGCCATAACGCTTATTGAATATCGTAAAAATGACGCAACAAAGAAAATTGTTGAATCTGATCCGGTAAAATGTCGTGGTTGTGGGGTGTGTATGGCTACCTGCCCTAAAAAGGGCATTGTGGTTAAAAACTTCACTACCGATCAGTTGGGTTCAATGGTAGACGCCATTCTAACCTCATAGTTCAATCATTTGGTAGTGAGTAAGTTTGACCTTTAGCCAATTTAGCGTTACCATCATATAGGTAACTATACACAGATAAAGGAGAAAGTATATGCCGCTGGAAATTACCGATGATAATTTTGAGGCCGAAGTAATAAAATCAGAACTACCGGTTCTTGTAGATTTTTGGGCTCCTTGGTGTGGCCCCTGCCGGATGGTTGCTCCGATTGTAGATAAACTTGAAGAAAAACATAAAGACCATTTCAAATTTTGTAAAATGAATGTGGATGAAAATCTGAAGACCGCCGGTAAGTTCCGTGTCATGTCTATTCCGACTTTGATGTTTTTTAAAGGCGGCAATGCTGAAGAAACTGTCGTCGGTGCCGTGCCGGAAAGTACCCTTGAGGAAAAGATCGACAAATTAATTTAAAGAAATATTAGTATAAAAGATTAGGGAGGCCTGACAGGCCTCTCTCATTTTTGTGTCTTTTCTGTTTAGCAATCGGATATGGCTTTAACCTTGAGCGGTATGCCGGCAACCATCAAATAGACTTCACTGCACGCCTGAGCCAGCATCTGATTCGCCCGTCCAAGAACGTCCCGGTAAATACGGGTTGTCGCTCCAATCGGAATTATTCCCTCCCCGACTTCATTGGTTACAATTACATATGTTGCAGAATTCTGACTCATCGCTTCAATGATCGAGTCAATTTCCATCTTGACATCATGTTCGAATAGTTGTTCGTCTACATCGTCACCACTGGTCGTCATATGCTGACAGAGAATATTGGTCACTAAAAGTGTGATGCAGTCTAATATCACAACAGTATGCTGCCGGTTTTCCTCAATGATTTTTTTGCCAACCTTATAGGGTGCTTCAAGTGTATGCCAATGTGATGGCCGGGATTTTATATGAGCTTCAATACGGCGTTTCATTTCGTCATCTCCGGCTTCAGCGGTAGCAACAAAAAGTACGTCGCCACCAACTCGTTTAGCGAGTTCTTCAGCATAGTTGCTTTTACCTGAACGTGCTCCACCTATAAGTAAAATTGTTTTATGAGTCATATTTAGCCCCCAAAGTCACTCCAGTGTGAAAGATCGTTAAGCCTTTCCAATATACTACCCCCGGGATATACATTTAGTTCGCTCACAGACGCCCGCGACATAGCAAATTGCCAATGATGGCTGACTGATATATTAAGCAAATGACATATCATTATTCGCAATGGTCCTCCGTGCGCTACTACCATAACCGTCTGGTTGGCTTTATGGTTTTGCAGTCGCTCTAAAAACTTAAGTGTTCGGTTATGTAACTCATGAAAACTTTCCCCATTGGGAAAGCATAAATCTTGACTGCCCTGACGCCACAGGTCTGCTACTTCAGGATACCGTCCGCATGCATCTTCGAAAGTAAGGCCTTCAATAAGCCCAAAGTTAACTTCATTGATCCCAGGATCGTTGATTATGGTTATGTCATGTACATCAGCAATAGCTTCCGCAGTTTTTATCCCGCGTTTTAATGTACTGGAATAAATGATATCAATCTGTTCTTCTGCAAAACGTCGCTGCAGAGCTAATGCTTGTCGAATTCCTGTTTCCGACAATTCAATATCTGTTGCGCCATGGCATTTGCCGGAAACGTCAGCGGCAATGTCTCCGTGTCTCACCAGAATTAATTTCAAAAGTTTCACCCTACAACCAATTATTAAAAGAGAATAGCACGACCAAAAGCAAGACAGCAAACTCACTGAATTCGTTTATTGTCCCATAGCTGTCCCCCGTGAGTCCCTCGAACTTCCCCCGAAAAAAGCGAGCTAATGCAATGGTCAACAACCATATAAGTACTATCATGATCACACCATGCCAACCCCCGGCAAAAGCAACGATAAATAGCGCCGACACACTTGCCAGAATTAGCACTACCTGACCGGATGCATCTTTAAGGGATTTCCCCATTCCTTGTTCCCGTGCGTAAGGGTAACGGAAAACAGCGTAAACCATTGCCCAGCGGCTGATTACCGGCATGAGAATTAAGGTTGAATATATAACGCTATCAGGGACACTGAGCAACGCGATATATTTTATCCCCAGCAGAACCACCAGCACAACTACTCCGATAGCACCCACACCTGGTTCTTTCATTATTTGCTTGCGCCTTTCGGGGGAACGATGCCCCCCGGCTAAACCATCGAAGGTATCCACCACACCATCTAGATGTAACCCGCCGGTTAGCATGACCAGACTTCCCAATAACAAGGCATCTGCCAGTATTAGCGGAAGAAAGTGGCTAAATAGCCAGTACAAAGCGCACAAAATACCCCCGATAAGCAGACCGATAAAAGGATAATAAACCAAGGAATGGGCGAATTGCTCCTGAGTTAGAGGGCGGTTCCAATCCTCTTTATTGAATGGGATTGGAACACTGGTTAAAAAACGCCATGCCGCCAAAAAAGACATCATTTTATATTCTACCCTCTACGCCCAAAGCTCTATCGATCTTTATTTGGATTCGGAGACACCAGCTTCGCCAAATGTCGCCATCTCCGCCAATATTTTAGCCGAAGTTTCGGCAATAAAGATACCTATGGCGGCTCCCGTACCTTCTCCCAATCTTAAATCTAAAGTAACAATTGGGTTTAAACCCAGCTTTTCCGCCATAATGCGATGACCGGGCTCCACTGACAGGTGTCCGAGAAACATGTAGTCTTTGACTTGGGACGATAAACCTTCAGCAATAAGGGCTGCGGCGCCGGAGATAAACCCGTCTACGACTACCGGCACCCCCTTAGCCGCTGCGCCCAGAATCACTCCTGCAATGCCACCGATTTCAAAGCCGCCTACTTTAGTAAGGACATCCAGTGCATTAGTTGCGTCTGGATTATTAAATGCAAGGGCTTTCTCAATCACCCTGATTTTATGGTTTAATTGTTCATCGGAGAGTCCTGTACCCCGGCCTGTAACTTTTTCTACGCTTTGACCTGTCATCACGGCGCAGATTGCGGCTGAAGGTGTAGTATTGCCGATACCCATATCCCCCGTACCAACAATATCCAGACCTTTTTCAATTTCTGAGTTCACCACTTCAATACCGGCTTCAATCGCTTGAATTGCTTGAGCCTCGGTCATTGCCGGGCCTTTGGCTATATTGGCTGTACCCCTGGCCACTAATTTATTAACGACCGGAATTTCAACAGGCAGTTCACCTGCAACACCCATATTAACAACGACTACTCTGGCACCTATCTGCCGGGCAATTACGTTAATAGCAGCCCCTCCCCCGACAAAATTTAGTACCATTTGCGGTGTCACTTCCTGTGGATAATTACCTACCTTTTCAGCAACAACGCCATGATCGCCGGCCATGGTGATGACAGCTTTATTTGCAATTTGGGGTATAGCTCTGCGTTGAATACCCGCGAGTTTAATAGATATTTCTTCTAATCTTCCCAATGACCCCTGAGGCTTGGTGAGCGTGTCCTGCCTGGCGGCAGCCTGCTGCATGGATTTTTGATCCAGCGGTTTGATTGATGCCAACGTTCTGTTAAGCAGTACTCCCATTTTCTTTCCTCCTACAGTATCTTATTTAATATTTTGTAAGTGATAGTTGCGTGGTATTGACCAGCGATTCAAATTTTTGTAAAGCTGTACGGGAATCTGAATTTTGCGCCCTAACCCACTCCCTGAGCTTTTCTAATGCTCGTCCTGACCGAATAATACTTTCCGATAATCCATAGCCTTCTTTAAGGTTTTTGGATTGTCCGGAAACATAAAATATCGGAGCTGCATTTGCGCATACCATCTGATAGTCAGCCCCTTGCCTCTTTCCCGATAGTATTTCAATGAGCCTTATAGCTTCGGCGCGACTGTCGCCCAAGGGATACACTTCAGCTTCCTCAGCGCCGTTACTCCCGAATATTTCCGGAGTAATGCTATAGGAATGTATGTTTTGACCGTTAAGTTCTGCAATAAATGTTTCGCCAAAAATGGATATTTCATCCATCCCCTTGCCGTAACCATTTGAACCATGAATAACTAAAGCTTTTTGATAACCAATCTCTTTCATCACTTCGACTACCGGCAGTACTAAATCCCGAGCATAAACACCACGGACTCCGCGGCGTGGCATAGCCGGGTTAGCTAGAGAAGCTGAAATATTCAGTGTGGTGCCAAAGCGGATTTGGGATAGAATACGAAACAATGCTTGCGGGTGAGTTTTCGCACTCATCCCGTTGAAAATACCTATTCCCACGCATTCAATAGACCGCTTTACAACTTCAACTTCACATTCCACATCTACACCTAAGGCCTCAACTACGTCAATAGTGCCGCAACTGGAAGTCAAAGCACGAGCTCCGTGACGTGCCATATAGTTACCACCGGCCGCTCCTATTATCGCAGCGGCGGTACTTACATTAAACGTTTTAAAACTATCCATTCCTGTGCCACTGTTCTCAATAACCGGCTCAGGCGTCTGAGGAACTACTTTGACTGTGTCCCCTTCATAAATAGCTTCCCATGCGCCGGCGATTTCCGCGGCAGTTTCCCCTTTTGCTGTCAACGCGGCCAAAAATGCCCCCTGCTGTAAATCCGGTTGTGTGTTGACCATTAGCTGGTCAAACATCGCTTTAGTTTCTGCTCGGTTAAGATTACCTTTGCTAATCAATTTGGCAATCCCGGCCCCAAACTCTTTCAAGTCAACTTCCAAGATGTGCTCCTTTCGACTGCTTCATATTTTCACATTATTTTAAGAGGGATTGTATATTAATGCTTTCAATCCTCGGCATTCAGAGGTATATAAAAACCCCTCAATAATTTCTTCAAGTCCAAATCTAGCTGTTATAATATCTCCAATAAAAAAACCGTTGCCAATAAGTTTAAGAGCCTCAGTATTTTGGACAGAAGTAGATCCGTAAGCGCCGCACAACTGTAATTCACGATAATGGATCAGGTTAACATCCGTTCCAGTTAATTCCGATTTCTTTTGCAGCCCTGAAAATAATGATAGCCTGCCATTATCGGCCATTAGTGGCAACAGTTGAGCAACGGAAAGTTGCCTTGATGCCGGAATAACAACATTAAACCCCCGGCCATTGCTGTACGCCATTGTTGAACTTAGAGAATAGTTGATTCCTATATGAACTACTGAATCTGTAGTACTAAAGGCGCTTTCAACCCTGTGCTTTATTCTCTCCGCAATAACAACCTTTTCTGCCCCTCGATAGGCTGCTAATCGTCCGTGTAGAAGTCCTAACGGCCCGGCGCCAATGATCAAAACATGATCACCTTTACCTACATTTAACTTTTCCTGGGCATTAATACAACTGGCCAAGGGTTCAGTGAGCGATGCTTCATCCTCGGTAATATGATCGGGAATTTTGTTGATTCCACCAGAGTTAATCGCCACATTGGAGATTGCAATAATTTCCGCAAAACCACCATCAACGCTAAAGCCAAGTATTTTTAGAGACAGGCAGTGCCGAACATCTCCCTTAATACAGTTCACACATACACCACAACAAACACCAGGATAGATTTGAACTCG
This sequence comes from Dehalogenimonas sp., assembly GCA_050864255.1. Taxonomy (GTDB): domain Bacteria; phylum Chloroflexota; class Dehalococcoidia; order Dehalococcoidales; family Dehalococcoidaceae; genus Dehalogenimonas. The sequence continues at coordinate 322,566 of JBOWAX010000001.1, read as the reverse complement.
GTCACGAGCTAAAAATAGTGGGTTTTGACTCTGGATTACAACACCGGCAATTTCGTGTCCCAATATCCGCGGATATATCAGATCACGATGTCCTAAAGTGAACATCGACGCGTCGGTAGAACAAATTGCCGCGGCCTTAACTTTTACAAGTAAGCCTTCTTTTGGACAAACCGGTATCACAAGGCTTTTTAAACCAATCACCCCAGGTGATTCCAGCACTGCCGCTCGCATCTCTTTACTCAAAAGAAAAATCCCCAAACTGGTTTCCAGTTCAGGGATTATAATGCAATAATCCCCGAACCTTCTCCGGTCCAGGGATTTACCATCTCCCGAACCCTTCCTCGAGGGCTATAACACTACGGCAGGTCTTCTGGCTCCTGGCTCAAACCTACCACCGGCGCCTTCCCGTCTCTCTTTTGAGAAGCAGTGGCAATTTTGCCGATTTCGTCACCAGTCACAGCGGCGGGACCGCATCCGATTTTCGCGGATTTCCCAATTAAGCTCTTGCGAGCGCCGTAAGCCCGATATTCAATTTATAATTATTTTAATGAAGACATTATATCGTGTCAACTTTTGCTAACAAGAGTCTTTAAAACCTGAATCAGTCTGTGGCACTCCGGTAATGATCGTGGAGCCATGCGCACATATTCGGAAAGACCAAACGAAGTGCAGTCACGAACAATAATTCCATATTGCAACAGTCTGTTGCGAAACACAGCCGCCTGCCCAACCCTCACCAGAAAAAAGTTGGTACAGGTAGGCAAAGTAGTGTATCCAAGTGCCTCAATTTCTGCAATAAGATAATCCCTGTTACGACGTATTTGTCGCCCGCTGCGCCGAATATAGGCCCCGTCATTTTTTGCCTGGACTCCAGCCAGTTGAGCGATAGCATTTACGTTCCACGGTGGTTTTACCTTGTTCAAATTTTCGATTATTTCCAAACTGCCCAAGCCATAACCAAGGCGCAACCCTGCCATTGCAAAATCCTTGGTCATACTGCGTATGATTATGAGGTTATGATACCGTTTAATTAATTCTATCGAATCCCAAGAACCTTCCGTAAATGCAATATATGCTTCATCGATAACAGCCAGGCCTTCCTTGCCAACACTGACGATGATTGACTCGAGTTCTGAGGCCGAGAAATACTGACCTGTGGGGTTATTGGGGTTACAGATAAACACAACTTTCGGTTTTAACTGGGCGATAGTAGCCATACATCGCTTGGCGTCAAATCTAAATTGTTGGCATTCTTCCGCCCAAAGTTCGTGAATTTCCGCGTCGGCTATTCGACATGCTACTTCATATTCACCAAAGGTAGGTTTTAATATTAGTGTTTTATCGTCCCTCCCCAAGTAAGCCTGGGCTACCAACCTGATGATTTCCATACTGCCAGCACCGATAATGACGTTATCTTCCGCCAAGCCAATTTGGGTCGCGATAAGACGCCGCAATTCCGTTGATTCTGAGTCCGGATAGTGGTCTATTATAGCTTCATTCAAGGTAAATTCCAGCACGAAGGGATACGGATTTGAATTTGAACTAAAATCCAACACATCAGCGGGCTTAATTCCCAGGCGTTCAAATTCAGCATAGTCAGGTCCGCCGTGATAACAACGCCTTAATGCTAAAATATTTTGTTTAGGCAACGCCAATAGTGACACCTCCAATCAGAAAACACAGAACGAACCAAATCAGAGTTGCCCCATTTATTAGTTTGAGCGAATCATCAATAATTCCGGTAGTCATCAATCTATGGGGGTCTCCGAGCCGATAATGCCCTATTTTCTCGAATTGTACGTCCAGCGCACCGGCAGCGGCTGCCATAGGCCACCCTGCATTAGGGCTTTCTGTATTAACGTTATCGCGTCGAGCAATTGCCAGTGCCCGACACCCAGACATACCGTTAATAAACGATGACAAAATAATCAAACCTGCGGTAATGCGCGCAGGTATATAGTTAAGCACATCGTCTAACCGAGCAGGAAACTTGCCAAGAAACTCGTACTTTCCTCTATACCCCACCATGCTATCAAAAGTGCTTACCACCCTGAATCCTAATGCTCCTGGCACCCCAAAAACAAGAAAATAAAACAAAGGGGTAACCACACTGTCGCATAAACTTTCTGAAACAGATTCTACTGTGGCCGATACCAAAAATGGCTCAGATAATTGTGAAGTATCCCGACTGACCAATCCTCGCAGGTCAAACCGAGCTTCTTTCAGTTTCCCAGACTCCAGTTGTTGTTTGATCCCCAACGCTGTTTTGCGTAAATAAAAAAAACTAAAACTGAACTTCAACAGTACACCTGCGAACAAAATGAACAACCAATAATTAATATCCCTCAGACAATTCAGTAAGAATATTACCACCAGAATAACCCCAACCGTCAACAACAAGGTAATAAAAACACCGTAAATAAACTGATAAACCTTCCCGCCGATAAATGCAAAGCGTTCCATAAATGAAATCACCTTGCCTAACCAAGCCACTGGATGTAACGCATTGGGTGGATCACCAATTGTAAATTCAATCGCCAAAGCTATCGTTAAAATGTAAATGATATCCAATAACACCCCTTAGGAAAACGAATCAGAACGATATTCAGTCTGCATTATAGTCTTCAATGGCACCCATCACTGTATTTTATGTTACCTACCCGCGGCAACACCGCGGGCAAACCTGTCAATGGATGCTCATGTACATAACTCCCCGGACCATAAACCTGGCAGATATTTTCTGTTGTAATTACTTCTCTTGGGGTGCCGAAGGCATATAACTCGCCGCGGCGAATGAGTACAAGCTTCTCACAATAATGTGCGGCTAAATTCAGGTCATGAATCGCGGCGATTACCGTTAAATGTCGGCTGTGACATTCCTCTTTTATCAAATCCAGCACTTCAATCTGCCGGCCAATATCCAGATTGGCCGTAGGTTCATCAAGCAGAATACCCTCAGTTTCCTGCGCTAACGCCCGTGCTATCAAAACGCTTTGGATTTCCCCACCGGAAAGCTCTGATATTCGCCTCTCGGCAAATTGTTGCACGCCTGCTCGCTCCATGGCCTCCCAAGTTATGGCCAGGTCTTTCTCACTCTCATACTGAAACGTGCCTAAATGAGGGTTTCTGCCCATCAGCACAATTTCAAAGGCGGTATACGCACTTGGTAACCAAGGGGTTTGCGGCACCACACTAATAAGCCTGGCTAGTTCGCGTCTCCCAAGGCGGGAGATATCACAACCGTTAGCCGTAATCCGGCCCCTGATCGGCGACAAAATCCGGCTTAGAGATTTGATAAGTGTTGATTTTCCCGAACCGTTAGGTCCGACTAATCCAACCATTTCTCCCGGCAGCATACAAAAACTGACATCTCTGACGACCGCATTTTCGCCGTAAGCCAGTGATATTTTTTCAAGTTCAATAGTTAGCATAATTAAAACAACACCTTGGTACGTTTTCGCAAGAGATACAGGAAGAATGGAGCACCACTAATAGCCGTAATAATACCTATAGGTATCTCAGTTGGAGCCAGCAACGTCCTGGCTATGATGTCTGCCAATATCATAAATATAGCGCCAACCAAGGCTGACAGTGGTAGTAAAAATCTATGATCGGGGCCCCAAACAAGTCTGACAGCATGGGGAACAATAATACCGACAAAACCGATTATACCGACAAAGGAAACAGCTGCCGCGGTAATTAGAGTGGAAACCGCAAGCAAGATTATTTTAACCTTTTCAACGTCAATGCCTAATTGTTTGGCTTGCTCTTCACCAAGTTGCATGATATTTAAGGCTCGAGCAAATAAAAAAATTATGGCGACACCAATGAGAATTATCGGCCAGGTTATCTTTACCTCGGTCCATTGACTTGAAGAAAAGCTGCCCATCATCCAAAAAATAATACCGTGGATTTTATCACCGCTAATGGTAATAAGATACGAAACCATGGCAGAAAAAAGAGCCCCCATAGCGACACCTGCCAATATCAGTGTCGTTACCGGTATCACCCCCCCGACTCTGGCCAGCATATATACCACTGCCACACTAACCAAGGCACCGATAAATGCAAAAATTGGCACGACTCCTGCCGTACTGCCAAAAATAGCAATTGGAAACAGGAATCCTAACACCGCACCTAGAGCCGCACCCTGAGCCACACCTATTAAATAGGGATCAGCTAAAGGGTTTCGAAACAAACCCTGATATGAAGCTCCTGCCACAGCCAAAGCAACTCCAACAATACAAGCAAGCAACACTCTCGGCAACCTGATGTTGCTAATAATCACTTCAAATGCTGGAGGCCAGGTTGGTGTTATATCTAAAAACGGTAATTTTGAAAACAATATACTAAAAGTATCCCCAAAGGGAATATTAACACTACCCAGTGTGGTCGCAAACACACCCACCAATATCAACGTGATAAACAAAGCCCCAATTGCGATAGTACGGCTTCTCCAGGTTTTTGAAATCACCGCAGCCCGTTCCTGAACATCAGATATATTCAATATTCGTTTCCCTTACCAATAATTGGGGGTTAGAGCAGGTTTAATGGCCTGCCTTAACCTTATTTTAACTGAAAAGCTCTGGGTGAAGCATCTTTGCTAGTTGCTCAAGTGCATCAAATACCCGCGGCCCCGGTCTTCCGACAACATCCGAGATAACCCCATAAATCTGACCGGTACTTCGAACACTTACACTGGCTAAAAGTGGCTCTGTCTGAGCATAGATTAATGGTCCATCCTCGCCAGAACCCATTCCTATTTGGGCAATTATCGTCTGAGGATTTTGCCCTATAACCGTTTCCAGGCTTATTTTAGGGTATTTTTCTTCAATATCACCTGCAATATTCAAACCACCTGCAGCCCCGAGCAAACTATGAATAAAAGAAGTTGAACCAATTGTCTGCAACGGATCATGCCAAACTATATAAAAAACCTTAGTCAGTTGGGATTGACTCAACGTTGTTGTTATGTTTTTGACCGCATCAATCCTGTTACGAAGACCGTTAACCATTGTTTCGGTAGTTTCGTTCACATTTGATGCTTTTCCCACTAATTCGATTGCTTGAAGAACTCCATCAAGATTTTCGGGGCTTAGAGCGATGACTACAAACCCTATCCTTTTTCCCAATTCCTCAAGTTGCGGTATCGTTTTTCCCGCATGTATATTAGCAGCAAGTATAATATCCGGTTGTATTGCGGTAATAAGCTCGACATCGACTGTCGAAAAGCCACCGACCTTTGGCTTATCGTTGGCTGCCTCCGGATAGTTGCAATATGTGGTAACCCCTACCAACCTGTCCTGTAATCCTAATGAATATATGATTTCAGTATTGCTGGGAGCTAAAGAAATGATTTTTTGCGGCTCCGCATTTATTGTTACAGTCCGCCCTAATTGGTCGGTAACGGTTAAGGGATAGGTTGTTTCGGAAATTATTTCAGGTTCTTCTTCTTTGCAACCGGTAAATGAGGTGAATCCCACGACTGTAATGAGCAGCATAATAATGGGAATAAAATATTTCGGACGTTTCATGCTTTCCTTTCCAAATTAAGGTTTCGGCATTGTTCCATACCGGGGTTAATCGTGCACTGCCGCAGCATGCTGGTCGTGCCAGACTTTCACCGCTCTTGAACCGCTTGCCTGAAATTCAGTCTACTTGGATTATTGCTGTTTTGAATGTTGTTACGTAAATAATTCTGGATGTAATAATTTTGCCATTTCCTCAAGTCCATCAATCAATCTTGGCCCCGGACGGCCTGTAAAATCGTCGTTCATTCCGTAAATAGCCCCGTCAATTTTGGCATCGGTTGTATCCAATCGAGTATCAGAAAGCGCAAACTGGTATGCATAATCACCCATCGCCTCGCTTGCGGAAGCAAGTATTACTTGAGGATTACGGCTAACTAATTCCTCAAGTTGAACTGCATCTCCCTGATTATCTGCAAAAATATTGGTACCACCTGCTGCTTCAATCAAAGCTGAACCAATCGCATGACCTCCATAAACATACATCGGCTCGGGCCAAATAATGTATACTATTCTCGGTTTGTTTGCAGATGTCAGCCCACTGGTTTTATCGGTAATAGCCTTTACCCTTGCTTTCATTTCTTCCACAATAGTATCGGCTGCATCGCCGGTATTAGTGACTTTACCAATCAAATCAATAGTTTCATATACCTCTTGGAAACTCCCAACACTTGTGCCTTTAGCAACAATAATAGCAGCATCAGGCATTACAGCTGCTAATTGTGCTACCACGCCTAATCCGACTGCCGAAATATCCACCAAAATCATGTCAGGTGTTTTAGCAACAATAGCTTCATAGTTCACACCATATAAGTTACCAACTTTGGGTGTGGTCAAAGCTGCCGCCGGATAATCGCTATAGTCATCTACCCCTACGATTTTGTCACCCAAGCCAAGTTCAAAAACTATTTCTGTGTGACTCGGTACAAGGGAAATTATCTTAGTGGGTTCTGCACTGATAGTAACTGTTCGATCAGCATGATCTGTAATTGTCATTGGATATGCCGCAGGTTCTGACGTCTGTGGCGGGTCGTCGGATTCTGTATCACATCCGAATAACCCTCCCATTATGACCATTGATGCCGCCAGTACACTAATAAACTTTAGTTTAAACCTGCTATTCAACCGGGATTCACCCAATTTCTTCATATACCATCTCCCTTTTTTCCATATTTTCAATTTCCCTAACTAATAATTGATGTTAGCCTTATACAAACTGAGTCCCACTAGGAACTATTATAGTGCACTTGATTTTATTAATATGTACTTGTGTTCAATATAACGCAATACGAAAAGGGTGTCAAGTAAAAATGGCTAACTATTTCCGGTTGAAGTAAGATTTAATGAGTTCAATACCGGCATCGCCGGTACAAAGTGGTTGAAGTTCACGGCTATCGTCGCGATAAACGGTAATTCCTTTCAGTCCGAATTCATACGCCATTTTGAAAACTGAAGCGATATCCTGCCGTGTCGCCTTTTTGGAAAAATTCACCGTTTTTGACACAGCGTTATCGGTAAACTCTTGAAAAGCGGCCTGAATTTTCACATGCCATTCAGGGCTTACCTGATGAGCAGTAACGAATATATGCCGAATATACTCAGGAACATCAGTTTGTTCATGCAGATGATTACATTTAACCAAACGATGTAATAAATCCAACGAACAGACACCGGCATCGCTGGCGGCTTTTTCAAAATGAGAATTGACTTCCAATAAATTTTCCCCGTCCAAAATATTACGCACAAACACTGCTGCGAACACTGGTTCAATACCGCTGGAACAACCGGCAATAATGGATAAAGTCCCGGTCGGAGCTACGGTGGTACATGCCGCGTTGCGGATTAAATCACCACCTTCAACATCAAAGATGCTGCCCTTAAAAGCCGGGAAAGCGCCTCGCTCTTTTGCTAATTGCCTTGAGGTCTCATAAGCTTTATCTCGGATGAATTGCATCACCTGCCGAGCGGTGCTTACAGCCTTATCGGAGTTATATGGAATACCCATTTGGTACAACATATCTGCAAACCCCATAACGCCGAGCCCAATTTTGCGGGTACGTTTAGTCATTTCTTCTATTTTGGTAATTGGAAACTTATTAACATCAATGACATTATCCAGGAACCTTACCGCCAGCGGCACGACATCTTCTAATTTATCAAAGTCTATCGTTACCTTATTGCCTTCATTTTTAACCATTCTTGCCAAATTTATAGAGCCCAGATTGCATGATTCATATGGCAGTAAAGTTTGTTCGCCGCAACCACTTATTATTTCAATTCGTCCCAGTTGCGGAGTGGGATTGACTGTGTTGATCTGGTCAATAAAAACAAACCCGGGATCCCCAGTCGTCCAGGCCTGATCCACAATCCGATCAAAAACCGCTGCGGCATTGAGCCAGCCGGTTATCTGCCCATTACGTGGATTAATAAGAGGGTAATCTTGTCCGCTTTTTACCCGGCGCATAAAATCATCAGTAACCGCAATAGATATATAAAAATTGGTTAGAGATAAAGGATCAGCTTTAGCTTTGATAAAATCCATTATATCCGGATGGTCAACCGGCAGCACTACTGAATTACAGCCCCGACGGATACCCCCCTGACGAACATAATCGGCAGCTTTAGAAAATACATCAATCAGGGCGACAGGACCAGTCGCCGCTTCAATCCGTCCATCAACCATATCGCCAATTGGCCGAATATGAGCGAATGAAAACCCTGTACCGCCGCCACTTTTGTGGATTAACGCAGTGTATTTGACGGCATCAAATATTGCCTCAATGGAATCCTCAACCGGCAAAACAAAACACGCCGATAATTGCCCGCTTGTCGTCCCGGCATTTAATAATGTCGGTGAATTGGGTAGAAACTGTAAGCTGGTCATAATCCGGTAAAATTCATCGGCAATAGACCTTACACAGGTGTCAGTGGAATATTTTCGCTCAGCGGCAGCGACAGCGTCCGCCACCCGCCTAAACATCTCAGCTGGAGTTTCAACTACTTCACCTTTACTGTCTCGCCTTAAGTAGCGTTTCTCTAGGACTCGAAGGGCGTTTGGGGTAAGATTCAGAAGACTATCAAAGACTGGGGCAACCATTAGTACACCCTTACCGCCTTATCTCCAATTCGTTTCATATCAAGCGTCAGTATGGTGACGTTATCCATGTGCTTTCTAGCTTTTTCGGCAGCAATTTCAACTTCTTCGTTGTTCGCAGCCCGCCATGGACATTCCGGAACAGGAAAATAGGCGTCAATGCGAAAGGATATCTTAGGATCTATTTTTGCCACAAACTCAGCGACCCGTTCAATCTCATCAGCCTCAACTAGTTCTGGAATATAGACCACCTCAGCATGAAGATTTTTCCCTGTCTTTGCTATTTCAGCAAAATTCTTCAAGGCAGTCTTGTTGGATCGACCGGTATATTCTTTAAAAATGTCCTCTGAATAAGCTTTGAGACTAAAGATTACCTGATCGATATCATCCAAATTAGGCATAACCATACCGTTGGTTAATAGTATGTTGTATGAGTTCCATTTTTCATGTAATTCTTTAGCCAATCGTGGCAGTTCAGGATCAAGAGAAGCTTCAGTCCCCATGAACACAGCGTATTTAATTTCAAGTGGCTTTAGATAGGCAATAACTTCATCGTAGGACAAAAACTTATCGGGAGGGGTCTGCCTCTCACGATTTTTTATATCTTCCAGTGCATCATCGTATAAGCCAAAATCGTATAGTTCCCAATTAGTGTAGCAAGCTCGGCAATCCAGCGTACATTTAGTCCAGATATGAATATCTACAGAGCCATAAGAGGGTTCATAAGCGATGTGATATACCTTCAACGGTTACTCCTTCGCACAGTTGGATAAATGAAGTGGTTGTACACTGAAAGCGAATTCTATACAAATCTATATCTGTAATATTTTTACTTATTTTGCTCCCGGAATTATACCATAAGTTACACATAATAACATATTGACGCCCCAATATTCCTAATTTTGGACGATTTCATTTTAGTATTTATAATGGTTTTGTCTATGAATGATTTAAACATTATGATTGCTTTCGGCGGCGGTATGCTGGCTTTTTTCTCGCCTTGTGTTTTGCCCATGATGCCTGTATACCTATCTGCTCTGGCGGGACCCGAATTCCTGGAACAATCATCGTCTTTACCTACCCAGGTGCGTATCTCCCTGCTTAAACATGCTGTGGCTTTTATATTGGGATTCAGCGCCGTATTCACTGGACTGGGTTATATTGCCAGCTTATCCGGAACTCTTATTAGTCCTGATGCTTCAATCATTCGTTACTTTTCCGGTTCCGTGTTGCTCGTCTTTGGTGCATATATGCTGGCTGCAATCCGCTTTCCCCGGCTTAACTTGGAAAAACGCCTTTATTTTAAAACAGGTCGTCAAGGGCTGTTTCGTTCATTTTTCACCGGTGCAGTTTTCACCCTTGCCTGGACACCTTGCGTTACTCCGGTGCTTGGAAGTATCTTGACGTTGGCAGTCACTGGCACCAATATTTATTATTCCACCGGGCTTTTGGCATTTTTCTCGCTGGGTATGGGTATTCCCTTGTTGATAATCGCATTTTTTGCTGGAACTGCTATCCCTTACATCCGTCGCGTTAGACGCTTTTCTGTATGGTTTTATGCCGTTGGCGGATTGCTATTGGTGCTAACCGGATTGTTGATATTGACCGGAAATTTGAATATATTGCTTGCATGACCAGGAGCTTAAAAATGATATTTAGACTACCCTTTTTGATCTGCGTCGGTCTCATCCTCGGATTATCCGGGTGTACTGGAAAATCAGTCGGCACCGTTCCGCCAAGTTTTACTTTATCGGATTTGAGTGGAGAGTCTACATCATTCAATCAGTTTACGGGAGACCCTGTAATGATCAATTTTTGGAGTTTAAGTTGTCCGGGGTGCATTGAGGAAATGCCATTTATACAATCGGTTTATGTCAATAACGCTACTACCGTTAAAATCATCACTATTGCCATCAGGGATTCTCAAAGCCCTGTGACACAGTTCATGACCGATAATAACTATTCCTTTCCTGTTCTCCTGGATAAATTTGGCACTGTAGCGGTTGACTATAACATCAGATTCACTCCCACGACCTATTTTATCGACAGCACCGGGGAAATCGCAGACATTAAATTTGGCCCCTTTGCCAACCTTACTGAACTCGAAAAAATGTTAGATAAACTAGACTAGTAATTTCAAAACAAAAAACCCTCATCCTCGCTGCGACTGGGTAGGGCATGTTATCTTGATGTATAATGGGTATGGTACCGCTACTAACCTGAGGAGAAGTTATTAAATGACTGACGATATACTTAACGAAGCCAACAATATTGCCCAATGCCGGGAATGCCCTTGGTATAAATCTTGTGCCATGCCCATGAGGTTTTCACCAGAAGATATACAACGCCAATTGGAATCACAGCAAGGCTCTAGTTTGGGCATACCAGACGACGCTATGATGCAGGGCATGATGGCCAACATGGCTCAAGCGGTTCAAAATTCAATGGTTGAGGCGTGTCCGGTTTTCATCCAACGTTTGCGCAATTCACCAAAATTGGCCGAGCGAATCAAACGGATCATGCAGAATTGGTCCGACGATAACGCTTAGCTTGCCTTTTTGAAGTAGTTTTCTTCAATGTAATCAGCAGCCTCTTGAACAGAACGTTCAACCACTACTGACAATCCTCCGGTGACTATTTCCGGTATCGGTTCCGGCTGACAAGCCAAAATAGTAACTGCTACCTTTGCCTCGTCTCTCAACTCTTTGAGTAGATTAAGACTGGGAGCTAGATGCAGTGAAAAGTCATGGCGCTTGATAGCGGGTACTTCATCTATTTTAACCTTAAAAATCTCGCCTTTTTCCCGCCCGCAATCAAGTGCGTCAACTATGATTACTTCGTTGGGTCGTTCAGAGCTAAGTATGAGGTCAAAAAGTATCTCTCGAACTCCCGTGCCAACATCCAACACCGCCGCAAAAGAAGGCACCCGGCCGCGGCGTTCTAACTCCTCCGCCACGGCCGGGCCAAACCCATCGTCCCCAAAGAGCGGATTACCCACTCCCATTATCAGGAGTTCCTTACGATAGTAATCCGGTACGTATTGCATTAGTGGTTCGTCAACGTCTCAATAAGTGTACCATCAGAGCCAACAATATCAAGTTTGCAAGCTAATTGCCCATTCAGATCATGGCTGGCACAGGAAAGACATGGATCATAAGCGCGAATAGTCATTTCCACGGTGTTCAGGATGCCCTGATCATATTTACCGTCTTTAATCAGCAACTTGGCTGCTTGTTTAACGGACATGTTAATTGGCGCATTATTCTGGCAAGTAGCCACAATCAGATTTGCCGCCGTCACCAAACCTTTTTCATCGGTAGTATAGTCATGAATAAGAGTCCCACGAGGCGCTTCAGTACAACCGACACCCCTAGCCGCCCTTGGTGTCACCGGAACACGCGTTTCGGTACTGGTGATTTCAGGATCATTCAGCAATTGTATCGCTTTTTCAGCACTATAAAGAAGTTCAATCAACCTCGCCCAATGATAGAGCATAGTTGCCTGAGCCGGGCGCCCAAAAGCGCCACGGAATTCTTCCAATTCAGCCTGCGCCAAAGGTGTGTTGATTTTATCAGCCACATTCATCCGAGCCAGTGTATTAACACGGTAAATACCGCTGGGGCTATCAGGATCCATGGAAAATTCACCCCATTTCTTATTGTAAGGGAATTTTACGTATGACCACGGTTCAATATGTTCAGAAATATAGTCGAGGTAATCCTTAGCTTCAAATTCCTCATAGTTACCTTCAGCATCCATCATGCGGAGTTTTCCGTCATACATATCCATGCTTCCGTCACCTTTGACGGTCCCTAAGAAACCAGTTTTGATAACCCCCACTGTCTTAATTACGTCGAGGTAAGCCGGGAAGATATTTTTCTTGGCATAGTCTATTGAAAATTTTGCAAGTTCAAAGGCTTGTTCCGCCATGGGGATTAGTTCTTTGCGTTCGTCTTGAGTCAATGGTTTAGAAAAGCCGCCCGGCACAGCTGCAACGGGATGGATAGACTTACCAGCTATTATTTCAAGCATATGCGCGCACATATGGCGTACTTTGACCACATTACGCGCAACTTCAGGTAATTTTTGGGCGATACCAAAAACATTTCTGACGTCATAGTCAGCATCCGGCCCCATCACAAAATCGCCGCCCCCCAAGAAATAGAAGTGAAGTATATGCTCTTCCATAAAGGCAATACTATTGCACAATTCCCTCAGCTTACGTCCGGCCGGTGGCGGTGTAACCCCAAACACCGCATCGCAAGCCTTGGCGGATGCAAGATGATGAGACCAAGGACAAACCCCGCAAATGCGGGTAGTGATTCTGGGCATTTCCTCAACAGGGCGACCAATACAGAATCGCTCAAAACCACGGAGTTCCAGTACGTTCACTTGTGTATCAGTGACATTCCCGGAATCATCCAGTTTAATGGTTATCTTGGCCCCGCCTTCAATACGGGACACTGGTTGAATTACAATTTCTTTCATATTTTTTCTCTCCTAATCCCTTATTTACGGGCCGGCATCGGACGCAAACGACCAGCGCCGATAAAGCGGTTAAAAGTAGCCATGCGGTCTTCAATTTGTTTTGGATCAAGCCCAACAGATGAAAGTGCTCCCATCATATCAACCATAGGGTTAGCACCCGCTCGAATAGGACCGTAACAACCACGACAAGGCATATATGCCTTGATACAACGTGGTGTTTTTTCGGAACCACCACATCCGGTTCGGGTCGCCGGACCAAGGCAAAGAATACCCTGCTCGTTCATACAACGCATGTTGTCATATCGACCCGGCGTAAATTCAGCAGCTTCTAACGGTCGCCGAATATCTATTTGGGCTTTCTTTTCTCTGACAACTGGACAGTCGTCACAAACACTGCGCTCTGGCAAACTGAAGGTTTTGCCTTCCAATAGTGACACCAAAGCATTTGCGATCCATTCTGGAGTTGGGGGACAACCTGGAATAGACACATCAACTTTTATTACTTCATTCACCGAATATACCCGATCGGTCAGCTCAGGAAGGCTTTCCGAAGGAGTTTCACCCGATTCCGTACTGGAACTGGAACGATAGTTGGTATCATATATTTCATCGGTGGAATACATGTTGCCCAATGCCGGGATGCCGCCAAAATTGGCGCACGAACCCAAAGAAATAATAATCTTACACTTCCGCCGCATTTCCTCAGCCAGTTCTTTATTCTCCTGGGTGCGGATGCTTCCAGTAACGATACCGACATCGGCATCTGGGATTTCCATCTTGGACTTTTCACCGGTCTGTCCAAAAAGCTTGTGATCCATCAAAACCGGAATATGTACAAACTCCAGACTGGGTAATAGGTCCAGCAAAGGCTCTCCTATGTCCAAAATAGACACCTCGCAGCCTCCACATACAGCGAACCATTCCTCGGCTACACGTACCATGCTTGGATCCTCCTTGTGTTATTGCAATTTTGATTGACGCTTATGCCGGTAACCGGACGACCGGCTGAGTGGTTATATCTAGCCATTGTTAATCACACGCCGGGTAAATACATAATATTTCCCATTCTCATTTATATCTTTTACTTCGAATCCATCTGCTGAATATTTCTCTAACTGCTGATGACTCTCAGTTTCTGAATCGTAGGTTTTGCCGTCCCACATAAACTTCTTATTATCAAATACACGCGCTAATTCCATTGAGACTATCCTCACATCTTATACGGGCTTGGGCCTAAATCTTGTAGCTGGGCCACCATTTCAGTCACTAAATGGGCAAAACGAGCACCTTCCGACGCTGAAACCCATTCCAGCCTATAACGTTCTTCTTCAAGCCCAAAATCCTGTAACATCAACTGAATCGCCTCAGCCCGCGACTCGGCCTTAAGATTGCCTTCACGATAGTGACAATCTCCAGGATGGCAACCGCACATCAACACCCCGTCAGCACCTTTAGTCAACGCATCAATCACCAGATTAGGATGCACCATACCAGAACACATCACTCTAATAATACGCACATTGGGCGGATATTGAATGCGGGACACGCCGGCCAGATCAGCCGCTGCATAGGAACACCAATTGCAGGCGAAGCAAATAATTAACGGTTGATAAACGTTATCTAGCTCAGTATCAGAATTTCCCTTTGTTACCATTGTACTCACAATAATAAACCCACCTTTTAATTATGCCGGTGTCAGAATGGAAGCCACCATCTCTGACAATTCATCCAAATAGAAATTCTTAACCATGACACCCTTCTTGGGACAGGTTGCCATACACACTCCGCAGCCGTGACACTTGGCGGGATCGGCCTCAACAGTCTTTTTCATATTACCGTTTGAGGCATATTCAATCAGCGTAATGGCATCATAGGGGCAAGGGTCAACACAATAGGCGCATCCATCACAGTTTTCATCAAGAACCTCGGAAACACACGCTTCAAGCTGAATATTTTCTTTGGATAATATCGCTGCAGCCTTTGCTGCCGCCGCCCCGGCCTGCGCAATAGACTCCTCCGCCAATTTCGGACCATGAGCCAAACCAGCCAGAAAAACACCCTCGACCGAAGAATCCACAGGTCTCAGTTTGATGTGAGCTTCCATCAGAAAGCCGTCTTCGGAATGAGGTAATTTCATCAACTTGGCTAAACTTTGGTCGGTATCTGGAACTATCCCTGCCGACAATACAAGCAGATCTGCCGGAATGCTAAGTTTTGCATTCAATACTGAATCAATTACCGAAACCTTCAGATGACCGCCTTCACTAACCACTTCTGGTTGTGCCGCCTCTTCAAAGCGAATGAATCGGACGCCAAGTTTACGCGCCCGGCTGTACTCTGCTTCGTGCAGGCTGTAAGCGCGAATATCGCGATACAAAACAAAAACTTCGGTTTCCGGATGGCGAGTTTTTAATTTAATGGCATTTTTTATAGCCTGAATGCAACATAACCGGCTGCAATACGGGTGAGCTTCGTTCCGTGAACCAACACATTGGACCATCACCACGGTGCGGGCATCAATCCGGTCCGGAGCCAGTCTGTCTTCCAGTTCAAGTTGCGTAATTACCCGAGAATCTTGCCCATATTGGTATTCCTTGGGTTGATATTCTGTTGCTCCGGTAGCCACAATAACAGCACCGGCTTTCAATTGGTGGGTTTGTCCGTCCTGCTGAAACGCAATGACAAAATTACCGACAGATCCTTCAAACGACACCACGGTGGAATTTAAATACAACTTAACCCTTGGGTGCACTTTGATCCGTTCGACAAGTTCCTTAATTTTAGTCTGAGGTTCCTGGCTGGGTTCGCCAATTTTTACACGTTTAAGATTACCGCCGAGATCATCGCTTCTTTCTAATAAGTAGGTTTGATACCCTGCGTCGGCCAAATCAATGGCCGCACTCATACCTGCCAAACCGCCGCCAACCACCACCCCTTCATTGCTCACTGGAACATGACCGGGGTAAAGCGGTTTTAAATAGGTCGCTTTTATTGCTGTTAATCGGATAATATCCTTGGCTTTGGAAGTAGCAGCCACCGGCTGATTCATATGAACCCAGGAACACTGATTCCGAATATTAGCAATTTCCAGAAGATGAGGATTCAAACCTGCCTCTCGCATCGTATCCTGAAATAGCCCTTCATGAGTCCGGGGCGTACAAGCGGCAATTATGACCCGATTCAAATCGTGCTCAATAATCGACTGCTTTATTTTTTCCCCGGCGTCAGATGAACAAGCAAAAAGGGTGTCATCTACAAATGTTACGTTGGGAATAGTCTTTGTGTACTCCACCACCTCGGGAATACTAACTACTGAAGATATATTTTTGCCGCAATGACAGACAAACACTCCGATTTTTGCATCCCCCTCGGAGATTGGCCGTTCTTCAGGATATTGGCGCTCCTTAATCAGTTCCCCTTTCTTGTCGGCCAGTAATGCCAAAACCCGCGACGCAGCTGCACCAGCTTGGATCACTGTTTCCGGTATATCCTTTGGCGCTGTAAAAGCACCGACGGCGTAAATGCCGTCTACACTCGTCACGATCGGGTCTAATCCATCAGTAAGACAGAATCCGTCATTGTTGACTTTAACACCCAGCTTTTCGGCCAGCTCTTGTCCGGCGACAGACGGTCTCAAACCACAGGAAAGCATAACCATCTCAAATTCTTCTTCCCTGATCTTGCCCTGTTCATCCTGATAGCGAATAATCAAGTTTTTATTGGCAGAAATCTGCTTTATTGATGATGGCTGGCATCGAACATATCTTACCCCGACTTTTTTAGCTCGTTCATAATAGGACTCGAATCCCTTACCGTAAGCCCGGATATCAATGTAGAAAATACTGACCTCAATCTCTGGATAGTGTTCTTTCAATATCAACGCTTCTTTGGTGGCATACATACAACAAACGGCAGAACAGAAATCGGCACCCGTTTCACGAGACCCGACACACTGAATAAAGGCTACTTTCTTGGGTAATTGGCTGTTAGAAGGACGCATTACTTTACCGGCCGAAGGACCAGATGCCGATAACATACGTTCAAACTGAAGGCTGGTCAGTACGTCGGGATATCGGCCGTACCCCAATTGTGGCTTTTCTTCAGCATCGAACAGATCGTATCCTGAAGCCATAACAATGGCACCAACATTCAGCTCAATTTCTTCATCTTTTTGTTCCAGCAGAATGGCGTTGGCTTCACAAAACTTTTCACAAGCCCGACAACCTTTGCCTTTTTTAAAATAAATACAATTGGCTTTATCAACTACCGGGACATTGGGCACAGCTTGGGAATACAACGTGTAAATTGCCTTGCGTTTTGTCAGGCCGTGGTCAAATTCGCTGGCGGTTTTTGCTGGGCATTTTTCAATACATACATTACAACCGGTGCATTTTGACTCATCCACACACCGGGCAGTTTTGTGCACCTTAACCCTAAAGTTACCTGCTTCGCCCTGATAACTAACCACTTGAGAGTTGGTAAGTAGCTCAATATTGAGATGTCGGTCAATATTCACCAGACGCGGTGACACAGTACACATAGCACAGTCGTTGGTGGGAAAAGTCTTATCCAATTGAACCATTTTGCCGCCGATAGCCGGTGCTTCATCCAATAAATAAACTTTAATACCTGACTCTGCCAAATCAAGGGCAGTCTGCATTCCACCTACCCCGCCGCCAATCACCAAAGCAGCGCCAACCTTGATCTTGTCAACCATCTAAGCCGTCCTCACCAGTACTTTTTCAGCTTCCACAAAATGCTTACCCAGCATCAATTCTTTCTCGGGAATACCCAAGGCTAAGGCGACCAATTCGGTAAAATAATATATCGGCATATCGTACTTCTTGCCATTGTTGGCAAGCTCTTCTTGACGTACATCGAGGTTCAATTGGCAAAAAGTACAGGGTACAGCGACAGCCATCGCACCAACGGCTTGGGCATCATCCAAAATCCGAGATGTGAGATTAAGAACCACGTCCGGTCGTGTAATTGAAAGTGACCCGCCACAACAATCCACTTTGTGGGACCATTCGAGTGTCTGGATGCCGACAGCCTTGAGAATTCGGTCCATGGTAACCGGGTTTTCAGGATTATCTTTAAAACCAGTTGCTTTATGTGGCCGTACCAGAAGACAACCGTAATAACAAACAACTTTCAAGTGCGATAAATCCCGTTTTACCATGCTCTTTAGCTTTGCGAGGTGTTCATCACGCGCCAGTATCTCCAAAGGGTGTAAAACAGCAATGTCTTTTTTAAATTGATGTTCAATAATTTCTTCAATCTCAGGTTTTATCCTAGAATCATTTTCATCTTCAAACTGGGCTACCTTGAAGCGGTTATAGCAAGCCGTGCAGGGAACCACTACTTCATCAAGCCCCATTTTTTCAATTTCGGCCAAATTTTTCAACGGCAATGTTTCTGCCAGTAACACAGATGTATTATGAGCTAGTGTTGAGCCGCAGCAGACCCAATTTTTCGGTTCTTCAAGTTCAATATCAAGTGCCTTGAAAACATGTTGTAGTGAGTTATTGTATTCTTTGCCGGTTGACCGTAAGGAGCAACTGTTATAATAGGCGTATTTCATGAGCCTGCCAGTTCCTTTTCTTTTCTTGCCACTCGCTCAAATATCTTTTTAATCTCGGCGGCGTTCTGTGAATGAGGAATTACATCAAGCTTGCCTTTTTTCAACATCCGTATGCCAAGACCTGCATCCCGTCTTAAAGTCCCCGACTTAATACTTAATAAGCCGGCGATACCAGCCTCATACATCATGCCGAACCTTTTAACCATAGATAATCCAGTGCGGTAAAATTCAGCCACAGCTGGTTCTCTGGGAGTAACCCCTTCTCTAATCGCTATATTGGCAAGCGCATCCATGACCTGCAACAACCCGGTGTCCTGAGGACATCGACCGGTACAAGTACCACAGGCGACACACAACCAATAGGTATTAGTATTTAAGACCAACTCCTTCAGTCCCAATCGGACTGCATGCACCACCTGAGTCGGAGTCATATCCATATATTCTGAAAGCGGACACCCGCTGGTGCATTTACCGCATTGGTAACACATATTGGTATCAATGCCGTGCATCGCCTTGATTTTGGAAGAAAATTCGCTAACGTGCCCCGGTAATAATTCATACTCAGGAACTGGCCTTGAATCAGGCATGCATCAACACCTCAAACCTCAGTCTCAATTTTTGGCCCCTTGCATCAGTGTCCGTCCAGACAATAAAATATCGTACGAATCTCTATGTAAGCACCATGTGACGGCACTAATAAGCAGTACTATATCTAAAGTACCATGTCGAAAAATATTATCGTAACTGAATATTTTTGTCAATGCACCGGGGCTATTATAGGGACTTAATCATATATGATGAATCCAATATATAGTCCTGTTCGCGATAATACGATCTGGCCCCTACCCCGGATAAAATGGCCAGATGCTTTGCCCCGTATTCATCGCGGGCTATACGTTCCGCTTCATTCAGCAGTCGACGCCCGTACCCACGATGCTGTACCCCTTCATTATTCCGGGCTCCAATAGCAAGTTCAGAACCATATACGTGCAACTCCCGGACCAAGGCGACTTTTCCGTACCTGTCGGCCAACGGCGTCGGTCTTACATCCTGAATTCTAAGACGCAGCAAACCAAACAAGGTATCATACTCATCTTCAAAAGATAGGAATATTTCCTGACCGCCGGACGCTGTGTAGTCAATACGGTTCAATTCAGGATTACCTATATTATAATTTCTTTTCACTCGATGTCCGTACTCCCGACACCTTATACAACGGCAAGATACACATTCCTCGCTTAACCGTGCGCGCACGTCATCGCGTAAAGAGTTTTTCAAACCACCGGAGACATACTCCGCCGGTATATCTCGTAAAACCCTAGAAATCCTGACGTAACGGGGGACTATTTTTTTGATTTCACTAATCAGCCCGGTCATTGTTTCATCGGAATATGGATGATAACGCCCGTTTTTATGCCACTCCTCCAAAATGGTCCCTTCTACAACCATAGTCGGGTAAAGCTTCAATCCATCAGGTCGATAATCAGCATCATCAAATAATTTATGCGTCAGTTCTAGGTCATGTTCCGGACTGGACCCTGGTAAACCAGGCATCCAGTGATAATGTACCTTCAGTCCGGCATTGCGTAGTCGCCTGCTGGCTTCAGCCACATCGGTTACATCATGTCCTCGGTCGACGATTTTATAAACATCATCATCCAATGTCTGAACGCCTAATTCCACCCGTGTAGCCCCCCAGGTAATCATGCGTTCAATCTCGTTATCACCGCAAACATCAGGACGGGTTTCTAAACACAAACCTACAGCCCGGTGCTGCGCTGTTTCATTAATGAATTGAGCTTCTTCCAGAGAACCAGCTATCTCCCCGTTAAGAGCGTCAAAGCATCCTTTTATAAAACTGTCCTGGAATATAACAGACGTCGCTAGAAAAGTACCGCCCATAATAATAAGTTCTACTTTTTCGGTAAGATGTCCCATATCCTGAAGTATTTTCAAGCGCAGTTTGACCTGTTCTACCGCATCATAATTCCGCGATGCGGCCCGCATCACAGCCGGAGAATGGGGCGTATAGCTTCGGGGTATATTTTTGAAATCTGGGCAATAAACACACTTCCCCGGGCATCCAGCGGGAGGTGACATTACGGCAATGGGGGTCACACCTGAAATTGTTCGAGTACTCTTCTTCATTATATACTGAATAATTATACAGTACTTACGGAGTGCAATAAATTATTTATGTCCGACCATAACAAAGCCGAGTTTGATGATATCGCGGCAGGCTGGTACAACTTTCGACATTACACCATTTTTGGCTATGAGCTGACCAGTCTAGCCGAACGCTGGGGTGGAGGTAAATTATTGAATGCCGGTTGCGGGCATGGAGCTGACTTCATACCTTTTAAAGGCCGCTTTCATTTGTTTGGTATCGACCTTTCTTCAGAAATGTTGAAATATGCGAGAAAATATGCGGCCAAACACGAGTTCACTGTGGAACTTACACAAGCTGATATTCGTTCATTGCCGTTTCCTGATAACTATTTTGACAATATCATCGGTGTGGCCAGTTTTCATCATATAAAAGGTCGACCGGAACAAATCAAAGCCCTGCAAGAGTTAAAGAGGGTTTTACGTCCCGAAGGTGAACTTTTCCTGACAGTTTGGAATGCCAGGCAGCCCAAATTTTGGTGCACCCGTCGTGATACTTTTATTCCTTGGCGCACCGGTTCCAAGATAGTAAACCGTTTCTACCATCTATTTACCTATGGGGAAATCAAAATATTGTTACGCAGAGCGGGATTTGAAATCCTACTAGTTCATCCTGAGTCCAATTACAAAGGGCTGTTTAAATATTTTTCCCGTAACATTTGCGTCCTAACAAAAAAATAATAGGAAATACTGATTTGTTTACCTCCTGATAAACTGATAACATTTATCGGTCACCAACACCATCCACCTAAAATAAAGGAGAAAGATATGCTGGTCAATATTACCTGTCCCAAATGCGAAACGAGTGGTGGTTTTTCTATCAGTGATGAGCAGTACATCGGACCTTACCGATGCTGGAAATGCCGGGCGGCAATGAAGATACACTTGGAGAAAAATAGTCTGGAAAGTTGTGAACTGATGAGTGAAGAGGAATTTACTCGTTTTGAACAGGAGATGGAGATCCGGCGCCGGGCAAAAGGCGGCAGGTAACTTTTAGATTCCTTTTCGGTCTGATTGACGGTAAATCTAATTAAGGCAGGCATCTATGCCCGTAATAAATATTGAAATGCACGAGGGGCGAACAATCGCTCAAAAGAAACTTCTTGTGGAGGGGATCACAGCTGAATTCATCAAAATCGGCACCCCGGCTGAAAAAGTGACCATTATCTTCCGGGATGTACCAAAACACGACTGGGCCAACGCCGGCAAACTGGCAGCAGAGTCATCTATTCGTCAGCTCTGATTTACTAAAGCAGTACAAATAATCAAACAGCTGGCTTTTTGGTTGCAACCACCGGTTTAAGGGTCATTATTAGTGCATCTTCACGATTGTCGGTATAGTAAGCCCTTCTGACACCCATTTCTACAAAACCCATTTTGGCATATAGTCGCTGAGCATCATAATTAGACATTCTGACCTCCAAAGTTACACAGTCAGCCTGCCGCTGGTTTGCTTGGTCTATCAATTCAAGCAAAATCAAATTCCCGAGTCCCCGACGACGGTACTCATTTTTCACCGCCAAACCGATAATATGTGCTTCACCTGCCATAATCCAAAAGCCGGCAAATGCGATGACTTTTTCCTTGTCTTTACCATGCGGACCTAGCCATCTTTTGACTTTGTTCGTAATACCACTATCGGCGTCTTCAACGGTATCTTGACCCAAAACCGCTGGCTTTTCAACCAATACTATGTAGGACGCCATCTGATTTTCCAACTCCCGATAGAAATTCATTGGCGGCCACATCGTCGAAAACGCTTCCCGGTCTATGGATGTTACCTGAGGAATGTCTTGCCGGTTCATAGGCCTAATGATATATTCAATATTCAAAAATAGCCCTACAAATCACAATCTTTAATGGCAATCCACTTTTATTCTACTGCGTTTTCAGCTGCAACCGCACTGAATAAACAACCGCAATATTTTTGACGGTATAGGTCAGATCGCTGTTTGGTTAACCGACGGCTGTCAGAATATTTATTACGAAGGTCTGCATATTTAAACCTGATACCAGTTGGTTCTACTGCATCCAACGCTTGATTGACAATTGTCTGATGTTCTTGTTGCGGGCTGATCAATAAGCTGCTGGTGAAAGCGTCATAATCGGTATTTTTCGCATACTCAGCCGCCTTGTGCAACCTCAATGAATAACA
Source organism: Dehalogenimonas sp. (assembly GCA_050864255.1). Classification (GTDB taxonomy): domain Bacteria; phylum Chloroflexota; class Dehalococcoidia; order Dehalococcoidales; family Dehalococcoidaceae; genus Dehalogenimonas. The sequence goes on along the minus strand of JBOWAX010000001.1, from coordinate 299,551 downwards.
GCCAAAACAACGATTCACTTTAACCTCACCAATAGCATTAAAATATTCTTCTGGATGGTATCCGGGTTCTTTTATCAGTTTGATAGACATTCCTTCTAAATAATCCGCCAGAGATTGTAACCTTTGCTGGTGTTCCTTAAAGGAATGGATATTGGGATTATACCAGTAGGCAGAAACTTCATAGCCCTGTTCCTGCCAGTATTCTAAGGTATAGGCGGAGCAATGCACGCAACAACAGTGTACCAGTAACCGGGGGCAAGTCATTTTCTAAATATACAACAGCCCGCTCATGATTTTCAATTCGATTCAGAACTTCACAGCAACGGTGCCTGTGGACCTTTCTTACTAGTAAGTTTCAAATGGCGGTAAGCTCTGATAGTTGCGACACGACCCCGTGAGGTGCGTTCTAAGAACCCAAGTTGCATCAGATATGGCTCATAAATATCCATTATGGTATCTGAGTCCTCACTGATTGCAGCCGCCAAGGTCTCCAACCCCACCGGTCCACCGGAGAATTTTTCAATAATCGTCTTTAACAGATGGTGATCAATGCTATCCAACCCGACCTCGTCCACCTCCAGTCTTCCCAGCGCGGCAACAGCCACATCCTTATCAATAAAGCCCTCGCCGCGTACTTGAGCATAATCTCTAACCCGTTTTAACAAACGATTAGCAACACGCGGAGTGCCTCTGGCGCGGCAAGCAATCTCCCTCAAACCAGCACTATCTGCAGTGACACCTAGTATTTTGGCAGACCTATTTATTATGGATTCAATATCAGGTTCGGTGTAATAATCCAATCGAAATACCGAGCCAAATCGATCTCTCAGAGGAGATGATAACATGGCATATCGGGTTGTTGCGCCAATAAGTGTAAACGGTGGCAGCTTCAATCTGAGGTTTTTTGCTCCAGGCCCCTTGCCGATTATTATGTCTAAAGCAAAATCTTCCATAGCCGGGTATAATATTTCCTCCACAGCCCGGCCCAATCTGTGAATTTCATCAATAAATAAAATATCATGAGGCTGCAAGCCAGTCAGTATCGCCGCCAGATCACCCGCCCGTTCGATAGCGGGTCCAGCGGTAATCCGAATACTTACACCCATATCTCTAGCGATAATGTGCGCGAGGGTCGTTTTGCCTAATCCTGGCGGTCCATATAGCAACACATGGTCTAGAGCTTCGCCCCGTTCTCGTGCTGCGACCATGGCAATATCTAAATTATCGCGGAGTTTCTCCTGACCGATAAAATCGTCCAGTGATTTTGGTCTTAAACTGGTATCAAGACCATCATCTTCACCGCCGGACCGGCTGGAAATAATACGTTCTGTCATAAATTACAGTCGGCATTATATCACAACCGACAAGCAATTCAGCCAATTTCCGCAACATAAAGGTTAAAATAAAAAGAGGAGGGCACATATGTGCCTTCCTCTTTTGAATCCCTATAACGAATTACAGAACGGGTTGCTCTAATTGTTCAATCTGAACGATTTTTGCGGCCTCAAGTTCCGCTGCTCTCTCGGAGGTTGCATCCCGGCAAGATTGACACTGGGCTGGAATAAGTTTACCAATGATAACGTTTTCTTTAAGTCCGGCGAGGATATCTTTTTTGCCGTGTATAGCAGCGTCAGTCAAAACCCGCGTTGTTTCCTGGAAAGAAGCGGCGGCCAACCAAGATTCTGTTGACAAACTGGCACGGGTAATACCCATTAATACTGTGTGTGCCGTTGCCGGCTCTCCGCCCTCAGCCAGTATCTTATTGTTGATTCCTTCAAACCGGTATTTATCCACTAGTTCACCCGGCACCAAGTCGGTATCACCTGAAGCATCAATACGAACCTTATTCATCATCTGGCGCACAATTACTTCAACATGCTTGTCATTAATATGAACGCCCTGAGAGAAGTACACTTTTTGAACTTCTTCCACAAGGTAACGCTGAACAGATTCGCGTCCGAGCACCGACAAGATATCTTGAGGATTAATGGAACCATCGGTCAATTTCTGTCCGGCCTTAACAGCCTCCCCATTAGCAACCAAAATATGAGTGGCAGCCGGAATCATATACTCACGTTCATCTACGTCTTCATATCTGATAACCAACCTTTGTCCTTCGATGCTCATCCGACCGCTGACTCTGGCGATTAAGACTGATTCGCCCTCAGCAGTAAGATGAACGGCTTCTTTATCGGTTTCAGAAGCTGTTGCCAATACGGACCCCATATCCACAATTTGGCCTTCAACGACTTCAACATTCCAACCGTCAGGTAAGTCATATTCATCTTGATAGGTTTCCCGAGCCATTATTCTAACACTGCGGCCTTCGTCACTCTCTTGAATTTCGACGTTGCCATCAATTTCAGATATTATAGCTTGGGCTTTCGGTGATCGTGCCTCAAATAGCTCTTCGACTCGTGGCAAACCAGTGGTAATATCCGTACCCACCACACCGCCGGTATGGAATGTTCGCAATGTCAGCTGAGTACCAGGCTCACCAATACTTTGGGCGGCTAAAATACCGACTGCCGTATAGAATTCCACTGTCTTTCCGCGGCCCAGATCACGCCAGTAACATTTTTGGCAGATACCTCGCACTGAACCACAGCTCATTGGGGACCGTACGTATACTCCGGTAACACCGGCCGCCGCAATCTCTCTAGCTTTCTTATCGTCAATTTCGCCATCACGATCGACCAGAATTTCACCAGTCTGCGGATCAGCCACCGGCATAGCAGCCAAACGGCCGGCAATACGCTCGGCTAAAGGCGGCAAAATGCCTTTTTCCGACGGTTCCTCAATCCATAATCCGTCCATGGTGCCGCAATCTTCTTCATAGATGATTAGGTCTTGGGTTACATCAATCAACCTCCGAGTCAGGTAACCGGAACCGGAGGTACGCAGCGCTGTATCCGCCAAACCTTTGCGAGCTCCATGAGTGGAAATGAAGTATTCAATAGTGGAAAGCCCTTCACGGAGGCTTGACTTGATCGGAAAGTCAATAATTTTACCGGATGGATTGGTCATTAAACCGCGCATACCGGCCATCTGTCTGATCTGTGAAACATTACCTTTGGCACCGGAATTTGCCATCATATAAACATTGCCGATATTATCCATGCCTTTGGCTATAGCGTCACCTATCTGATCTGTGGCCCTCAGCCAAATCTCAACAACACCGTTATATCGCTCATCATCTGTGATCAAGCCATTAGCATATTGGCTTTCAATCAATCCGGCATCGTGGTCGGCGGCAGCAATAATTTCCGCTTTCGGGCCTGGAACGGCAATATCAGTCATGGCTATGGTGATGCCGGAACGGGTAGCAAACTGAAAGCCTAACCGTTTTATATGATCCAAAGAAACTGCCATTTCTTCATCGCTGGTAATTTTTTTACACTCACCTATCAGTCGCCGTAAAGTAGATTTATCTACTGCCTTGTTGAAAAAGCCTATACCCTCCGGCAGGGCTTCATTGAAAATAATTCGTCCAGCGGTCGTTTTGATCACCGCACCTTCGGGTGTCCGGACATCAATTTCGGCCCGCAAGTCAATAATACCCTGGTCAAAGTATCGTTTTGCTTCTTCAAAATTCCCAAATACTTTATTCTCGCCCTTCAGTCCGGCGCGGGTAGTGGTCAGGTAGAAGCAACCAAAAACCATGTCTAGGCTGGGAGTTACCACCGGATCACCACTGGAAGGCAACAACATATTATGGATTGACAGCATGGCCTCTCGAGCTTCTTTAACCGCAGCTTTGGATAACGGCAGATGAACTGCCATCTGGTCACCATCAAAGTCAGCATTAAATGCGGCACAAACCAGAGGATGAATTCGGATGGCTGATCCGTCAATAAGTACAGGTTCAAATGCTTGGATAGACAAACGGTGCAAGGTTGGAGCCCGGTTCAACAATACCGGCCGATCTTTTACCACATCTTCCAAAATATCATAAACTTCAGGCCGGGCTCGTTCTACCAGACGTCGGGCGCTTTTAATATTAGGCGCCAATCCGTCGGTGACCAAGCGATGCATCACAAATGGTTTAAACAACTCCAACGCCATTTTACGCGGCAAACCGCATTGGTGCAGTTTCAGTTCTGGACCTACCACAATAACCGACCGGCCGGAATAATCCACTCGCTTACCGAGAAGATTCTGACGGAAACGTCCTTGCTTTCCACGAAGCAGATCTGATATGGACTTGGCCTTATGGTCACCAGATACCGCAACACTGCGCCCCCGTCGACCATTGTCAATTAGTGAATCCACCGCTTCCTGGAGCATGCGTTTTTCGTTGCGAACAATAATTTCCGGGGCGCCAATTTCCAACAAATGACTCAACCGGTTATTACGGTTTATGACCCGGCGATAAAGATCATTCAAATCAGAGGTAGCAAAGCGACCTCCGTCCAACTGAACCATTGGCCGTAAATCGGGGGGCAATACCGGCAGCACAGTTAGAACCATCCATTCAGGTTTGTTGCCGCTGCGCCGGAAAGCTTCCACCAACTGTAGTTGCTTGGAGGCCTTTTTCCGTCTTTGTCCAGAAGATGACCTTGTTTCCAATATAAGTCTGTTGCGCATCTCGCCGAGGTCAACGGACCGTAAAAGATCAAGAATCGCTTCCGCGCCCATTTTGGCATCAAACACATCGGGAAATCGAGTTTTTAACTCAAAGTACACACTCTCTGTTAGGAGATTACCCCGCCTCATTTCACGTAATTGGTCAACTATGCTAGCGGTCTCATCTTCGCTTTTTGCCCGATCATCTTCAAAATCACCGCGGATTTTATTGATTGTGGCTATGTCCGCGCCTTCTGACTCCATTTCGGCGATCCTGGCATTGACCTCGGCTTCCTTGTCATCCATTTCCATTTGTCGGCCTTGCTCTAGACTGTCCACGGCAATTTGCTTGGCAGTCTGATCAACGCTGGTGATTACAAAATGAGAAAAATAGATAATTCTCTCAAGACTTCTAGTGGAAAGGTCTAGTAACAGCCCGACACGACTGGGGATACCCCGGGTGAACCATATATGCCCTACGGCACAAGCCAGTTCAATATGACCCATTCTTTCCCGGCGAACTTTAGCCCTTGCTACTTCCACTCCGCATTTATCGCAAATAATACCCTTGTATCTGATACGTTTATATTTACCGCACTGGCACTCAAAATCTTTAGTAGGCCCAAAAATTCGCTCGCAGAATAAACCGTCTCGTTCGGGTTTAAGTGTACGGTAGTTAATGGTCTCCGGTTTGGTTACTTCACCATATGACCAGCCTCGGATTTGTTCCGGAGAGGCCAGAGAAATACGTATGGCATCAAAATCAATTACTTCATTCATCTTGTCGTTATTTTTCCTCTTCCTCAATTACCTCGGATTCGAGTAGACTGGCAGCCAGTTCCCCGGCCAAAGCCAGCTCCGAGTTTGCTTCCTCAGCCTGGGATTCATTCAAATGCTCCGCCGGCAACAGACGCTCTTCTTCATTAATTACCTCAACCGACAGACCAAGGCTCTGCAATTCCTTCACCAGAACCTTAAATGATTCAGGTACGCCGGGTTGCGACACATCTTCACCTTTAACAATGGACTCATAGGCTTTAGCCCGTCCGGTCACATCATCGCTCTTGATGGTCAACATTTCCTGAAGATTATAGGCGGCACCGTAAGCTTCCAGAGTCCAGACTTCCATTTCACCGAATCTCTGGCCGCCAAACTGGGCTTTGCCACCCAATGGCTGCTGACTTATCAGTGAATAAGGGCCGGTAGATCGGGCGTGAACCTTGTCTTCGACGAGATGGTTCAGTTTCAGAATATACATATTACCGACAGTTATCGGTTGATCAAAATATTCTCCGGTTTTACCATCACGCAGTCGGGTCTTACCATCAATCGGCAACGGAATGTTGCGTTCACGGGCCAATAGAAAAGCCTTGTCAAACAATTCACTTGTTGCGACATCGGCAACATCCGCAACCCCCTGTTGTTCCAACCACAGTCGTAAACATACTTCACGGGCAAAACCGACGACTTTATCGTCAAACACCTTTTGCCCCTCATATCCTTGCTCGTTCAACCAGAGAGTAGCGGCGTCAACTATTTCATTAGTATTTTTTGCTGAATAGTCCAGCTTAATCAAACCAGCCATCTGGGCAATAGAAGCTCTGGCCAGATCGTCTTCAATGTCTACATCAGACGCGCCATCAAAAACCGGTGTACGCACCTTAAACCCCATCAAATGCCCGGCCCAACCCAGGTGAAGTTCAAGTATCTGGCCCAGATTCATACGGGATGGAACACCGATAGGATTTAGTATTACGTCAACAGGTGTGCCGTCGGGTAAAAAGGGCATATCCTCGGAAGCCGCTACTATTGAAACAATACCTTTATTACCATGGCGCCCTGCCAATTTATCACCAACAGAAATCTGCCGTTTTTGGGCAACCCAGACCTGTACCCATCTGTTGACCCTTGCTGGAAGATCATCGCCATCCTCGCGGGAAAATATTTTAACGGCTATTACTTTACCCCATTCACCATGAGGCATGCGCAATGAAGTATCTTTAACTTCCCGGGCCTTTTCGCCGAATATGGCTCTCAAAAGTTTCTCTTCGGCTGACAGCTCGGTCTCACCCTTAGGGGTAATTTTACCCACCAGAATATCATCCGGGCCAACCTCGGCCCCTACTCTGATTATGCCGTCTTCATCAAGCTCACGCAGGGATTCTTCACCGACGTTGGGGATATCCCGGGTAATTTCCTCAACACCCAACTTAGTATCTCGTGCTTCTAGCTCATGACGTGTTATGTGAAGTGATGTTAAACGATCATCTTTTACCAAACGCTCATTTAGAATAATAGCGTCTTCGTAGTTATAACCATGCCAGCTCATAAAAGCACAGACCAAATTCTGACCCAGCGCCAATTCGCCGTTTTCGGTAGCCGATGAATCCGCCAAAACCTGTCCGGCAGTAACATTATCACCCCGGTTGACGACAGGTCGTTGGTTGATACAAGTACCCTGGTTGGTTCTCATAAACTTAGTGAGTTGGTAATTGTCTTCCTGTCCATCAATAGTTTCAATGACAATATTTTCACTGGTAACCGACGTAACTGTACCTTCCCGCCGCGCAAAAATTACATGAGAACTATATCGAACAGCTTCCTTTTCCATACCTGTCGCCACCAACGGTGCTTCTGGTCGCAACAAAGGAACTGCCTGTCGCTGCATGTTTGCGCCCATTAGTGCACGATTAGCATCATTATGTTCCAAAAACGGAATCAACGACGCCGCAACACTAAAAATCTGTTTTGGTGATATATCCATATATTCGATTTTAATGGGAGGTTCATACAAATAACTCTCCCCAAAACGAGATTCAATGCGTTCATCTATGAAACGCCCTCGGCTGTCCAACTCAGCGTGTGCCTGCGCAATAACGTATTTGTCTTCCTCGTCAGCAGCCAGATAGTAAATTTCGTCGGAAACAAAAGGCTCAACCTTAACAGTTTGTTCTGTCAGTTTCGCTATTGCTTTGAATGATTTATCATCCACCACGGAACCGGCAGTCAAAACAGTTTTGGCCCCATCTTTTATGTCATCCGTCAAAGCCAAACCGACCAACCGGGCGTCATGATTGAACAGCTCTGAGATTACTTTACGATAAGGTGTCTCAATAAAGCCGTAACGATTGATCCTGCCGTAAGCTGCTAGTGATCCAATCAAGCCGATATTCGGACCCTCCGGTGTCTCAATTGGACAAATACGACCATAATGAGAATAATGCACATCGCGAACATCAAAGCCGGCTCGGTCTCGAGATAAACCTCCAGGTCCCATGGCCGACAAACGACGCTTGTGCGTCAATTCGGCAAGCGGATTTGTCTGGTCCATGAACTGAGACAATTGCGACCCGCCAAAAAACTCGCGCACCGCAGCAACAACTGGCCTGATGTTGACTAAGCCGCCTGGAGTGACTTGGTCAAGCGGTACAATGCTCATTCTTTCACGAGCAACCCGCTCGAGCCGGATAAGACCGATGCGGAATTGATTTTGAATTAACTCACCTACGGTCCGGATACGCCGGTTTCCCAAATGATCAATATCGTCAGCATGATCCACGCTATTGTTAATTTTGATTATCTGTTTGATAATAGCAACGATATCTTGCCGGGTTAATGCCCGATTTTCTTCACTAACCTGGCCTTCCAGACTGAGCCGGCGATTGACTTTATACCGACCTACAGCACCAAGATCGTAATGATCCGGGCTAAAGAACATGTCGTTAACCAACTTGGTAGCATTGTCAACGTTTGCCGGATCCCCTGGCCTTAGCCGTCCATAGAGGTCAATCAATGCTCCAGCCGTATCCCTAATCAGCGGATCTTTTTCAATGGAAGACTGGATGTAAACATGATCCATTGATTTATCAACATCGGTAAACAATTCAATGAGTTCCTGGTCGGAGCCGTATCCGATAGCCCGTAGAAAACTGGTAACCGGTATCTTACGGCGACCATCAATCTTGACCGAGATAACATCCCGATTTGATGTTTCAAATTCCAGCCAAGCCCCGCGGCTTGGAATGAGGCTGGTATGACACAGTGGACGCCCGGTTGCCGTATCTTCCTGAACAGTAAAATAAACACCGGGGGAACGCAACAACTGACTGACCACAACTCTTTCAGTACCACTGGTAATAAAGGTGCCATTGGCTGTCATCAAGGGTAAATCACCGAAGAAAATCTCAAATGGCTCCTTGATTTCGCCAGTAGCTTTGATTATCAACCTGGCTTTGACGTACAGGGGAATGGAATAATCCTTGTCGCGATGCTGGCATTCCTCTTCGGACATCCGTGGTTCGCGAAATTCATACCCGATAAATTCCAATTCCATCCGGTTGCCGTTGAAATCTTTGACTGGAGATATCTCCTCAACCAGAGCTTTCAAACCATCTTCCATGAACCAGCGGAATGATGCCAACTGGATATCAATAAGATTGGGAACACTCACCACTTCTGGAATCTTGGAATAAGACTTGCGGGTGGCGGCTGATGACACTACACCGGTAGCAGGTAAAGTTGAAACCATGTCTACTCCTTAAAATAAACGATCAATTACTGATTAAGGAAAATGACGGACTATGACCATATGACCAAAGAAGAAAAAGGGGCCAAAAAAGACCCAAAAATATAATAATGGTTAAGAGGCATAATTAACAACCACTCAGTATATACCAATAATAAGAAGCTGTCAACATATTTGACCTGGCCACAGCTTGTCCGGCCGAACCCCATCCATCCCGATTGAGCTTTTTAACCACTCATGCTAATATTAGCTATTATTTCATCCAATTTCGTAGTAAAGGGGATTTCTGTCCCCTTTTTGGTTTATAAAACGTGACACAATTACAAGACGAATTCAAATCTGTCGACCTTAACCAGCCTACCGTACTAACGGTCGGCGTTTTTGACGGAGTTCATCTGGGACACCAGGCACTGCTGATGGAGACCGTCAAACAGGCTAAAGGCCTCGGATTCGCTTCTGGTGTTGTAACCTTTACTGGTCATCCCCGACTAGTGCTGGGAAAACACACAGAACTACCCCATCTGACCTCTGTTGACCAGCGTATTAAATTAATCAAGTCTGTTGGCATTGAGCACGTTATTTGCTTGACTTTCTCTAAGGAATTGGCGGAATTGTCGGCGGAACAATTCATAAGATTGCTGATCAATCATTGTTCGATGCGGGGACTCGTTGTCGGGCCTGATTTTGCGCTTGGTCGTGATCGTATGGGAAACGCCGAGGTCTTGAAACAATTGGGCCTCAGCAAGGGATTTAGTGTGACCACGGTACTTCCCAAAACTGTAAAAGGATTTAATATCAGCTCTACTCTGATACGTCAGGCAATGGCTCTGAGCGATATGCAAATGGTACATGAATTGTTGGGGCGCTGTTTCACATTGGAAGGCCAGGTCATCAAAGGTGAAGGCCGCGGCACCGATCTGGGTATCCCGACGGCCAATATGGCAATCGCTGATGACCAGGCGTTACCGGCCGATGGGGTTTATGCTAGCAAAGCCATAATTGACGGGAAATATTTCCCGTCAATTACCAACATCGGTACCCGCCCTACTTTCGGTCCTGGTAACCGGACAGTAGAGACCCACATTCTTGATTTCACAGCCCGGCTTTACGATGACATATTGGAAATTGCTATAATAGACCAGATTCGTCCCGAAATTAAATTTGAATCAGCGGAAGCTCTCAGGTCTCAGATTAAGGTCGACATCAGCAAAGCCCAAACAATTTTGGCAAAGGCGGAGTGTTAATAGTGGCAGATCTGGATTACATATTAAAGCGAGCCGTCAGTGAGATCATTTCGGAATCCGAACTCAGAAACCTACTGGCATCCGGAAAAATACTCCGCCTTAAAGAAGGTTTTGACCCCAGCTCTCCTGATATTCATCTGGGGCATATGGTTGGCTTGCGGAAGCTCCGCCAGTTTCAGGAACTTGGGCATCAGGTGGTTTTGATTGTCGGCGACTGGACCGCTCAAATTGGTGATCCCACCGGAGCGTCGGTCACCCGCCCTATTCTCACCGCTGAACAAGTTAGGGCTAATGCTGAAACCTATCTTCAGCAGTTTTTTAAAATTGTTGATAAATCTAAAACAGAAGTCCGGTGGCAGAGTGAATGGTTCGGTCGATTCTCTCTTGCCGATGTTATCAAGCTGACCAGTCGGTTCACCATCGCCCAAATGCTGGCCCGCGATGATTTCAAAAAGCGTTTTGAAAGCAATCGGCCTATCACCATTACCGAGTTCCTATATCCTTTGCTTCAAGCCTATGATTCCGTTATGGTAGAGTCGGATATTGAATTCGGAGGTAATGATCAGAAGTTTAATCTGCTGGTCGGCCGTGAACTTCAATCCATAATCGGCCAATCGCCGCAGCAAGTATTTATGACGCCCATTTTGACCGGTACCAGCGGCGTAAAAAAAATGTCCAAAAGCCTTAACAATTATATAGGGGTGGCCGAATCGCCGGAGATTATCTTGGGCAAGATTATGTCAATCAGCGACGAACTTATCATTCAATATTTTGAACTATTAACCGACATTAACGATGAAGAACTCTGTAAATTCGGCTCTGACATTCAATCCGGAAATGTTAACCCCATGATTCTAAAAAAACGGTTGGCCAGGGAAATACTGCTTCAACTTTACACCGAGTCCGAAGCTAAGGAAGCCGTCGAACACTTTGAACGGGTCCACCAACGCCGTGAGTTGCCAACCGATATTGCTGAATATCGGGTATCCTTTAAATCTCTTATTTCGGCAAACGATTCCAATATTGACTTACCATCATTAATGGTCGACTGTGGATTGGTTGCCAGTAAGAATGAGGCAAAAAGGTTAATTTCCCAGGGTGGACTCGCCATTGAAGGCGACAAGGTAAAAGCCGAAAGGATAAACGTACTTGCAGACCGATGTGTCATTAAAGCCGGTAAAAGAGGGTATATGCGGATTGTGAACACCGATTAGGTTACTATTATTGAGATTTTGAATTGCAAAAAGGAGTTATTAGAAATGCAAAACTTACGTATTCCTGGACCCACTCCCTGCCCGCCAGAGGTTCTGGCCGCCATGGGGCACCAGATGATAAACCACCGGGGTGTTGAATTTTCTGACGCACTTAAAGACGTCACTGCCAAAATGAAACAGGTATTTCAAACTCAGGCCGACCCGCTCCTGATCACCGGATCAGGTACCGCAGGTCTGGAAACCGCTGTTGTAAATATGTTGTCTCCGGGAGACTCGGTACTGTCGGTATCAATCGGTGTTTTCGGTGAACGGTTTGCCAAAATCGCAGAGACCTACGGTGCTAATGTGGTGTCACTCAGTTTTGCTCATGGTCAGGCGGCCGATCCCGAATCAGTCCGAACTGCCCTATCCGATAACCCGGCTGTTAAAGCGGTACTGGTGACCCATAATGAAACATCAACCGGTATTACCAACGATTTAGCATCCATCAGTAAGATTGTTAAATCGGCAGGCAAGCTGCTTATGGTTGATTGTATCAGTTCCCTCGGTTCCGTTAACGTGCCGGTTGATGAATGGGGTATTGACGTAGCCATTTCTGGTTCTCAGAAAGGATGGATGGTTCCTCCCGGAATGGCGATGCTGGCGGTATCGGAGGCCGGTTGGGAAGCCTATTCTCGAGCCAAAATGCCTCGTTTCTATTTTGACTTGGGCAAAGCAAAAAAGAGTCTGGAAAAAGGTCAGACCCCTTGGACTCCCAATGTTTCTGCCGTTCTGGCATTCCGAGTAGCCTTAGATATGATGCTGAAAGAGGGGATTGAAAGTATCTTTGCCCGTCATCAGCGAATGGGAAATTTCACCCGCAACGGGGTTAAGTCTCTTGGACTGAATCTGCTGGCCGACGAGCGCTATGCTTCCAACACCGTGACGTCTGTCGTCGCTGACCGCGGATTGGATGCCAAAAAGCTTAACAAAATTATGCGGGAAGAGTTTGATATTATCTTGGCCGGCGGTCAGGGCCCGCTGGAAGGTAAAATTTTCCGTATTGGCCACCTGGGTATGGTTAAGGAAAATGATATTCAGGCAGTTTTTGACGCCTTAAAAATCGCCCTTCCCAAAGCCGGATTTACCGGATAGGGTGTATCCTAACCCACCGAAATTCACTGCACGAAATGAAAATCAATCAAGAATGTACAAAACCGGATTAAGGAGATATGTGTGCCAGAAAAGAAAGTTTTAGTTGCCGATGCCCTTTCGTCAGCCGGCGTTGAACGAATCAAAACTGTAGCCAAAGTTGATGTAAAAACCGGACTGAAACCGGAGGACCTAATTGCCATTATCGGTGATTATGACGCCCTGCTGGTACGCTCCCAAACCAAAGTTACCGCGGATATCATCGCTGCCGGTAAAAAACTTCAGATAATCGGACGTGCCGGGGTCGGCATTGATAATATTGATATCAATGCCGCAACTGAGCGCGGCATCATCGTTGTTAACGCCCCCACCGGCAATACCATATCCGCAGCCGAACACGCCATGGCGCTGATGCTGTCATTAGCCCGCCATATTCCGCGCGCCAACGCTTCCCTCAAGAGTTGCCAATGGAAGCGGTCTGATTTTATGGGCACCGAATTGAAGGGCAAGGTCTTGGGCGTTGTTGGTCTGGGTAACATCGGCTCTGAAGTAGCAAAACGGGCCAAAGGATTCGAGATGCAGGTACTTGGATATGACCCTTATATCACTGAGGAACGAGCCAGGACAATGCAGGTGGAGCTGTCTACACTTGAACGAATCTACCGGGAAGCTGATTTTATTACACTTCATGTACCGCTGACTGCCCAGACAAAAAACATGATTAGTGTTAAAGAACTGGCCTTGATGAAACCCACAACCCGGATCATCAACGCTGCCCGTGGCGGATTGATTGACGAAGAGGCTTTGGTAGCTGCCGTTAATAACAACAAACTGGCCGGAGCGGCCATTGATGTTTTTGTCAAAGAGCCTTGCACTGAGAGTATTCTATTCGGAGTGGATAATATCATCGTCACTCCCCACCTGGGAGCGTCCACTGCGGAAGCCCAGGATATGGCTACCTCCGACGTAGTGGCCCAAGTGATTGATGTGTTTCAGGGTCGTCCGGCCCGCTACGCCGTTAATGCCCCGTACATTCCGGCCGAAAGCCTGCCGGTGATAATGCCCTACGTTAAAGTCGCCCGGACGCTGGGCCGGCTTTTACAACAGATGGCTGATGGTCAGTTTAAAACTCTCAGCATTAAATACAGTGGTGAAATTTCCAATTATGAAACACGTGCTTTGAAAGCTACGGTGCTCGGAGGTATCCTGGAACAGATTTCGGAAGAACGGGTTAACGTCGTCAATGCCGATATCGTTGCTTGTAAGCGCGGCATAACGGTTTCGGAACAGAAAGAGCCAAAGTGTGATAACTATCAAAGTCTCATTACCATTGAAGCCGTTACCAGCGCCGGTCCAATTTCCGCCGCCGCCACTTTCCTAAGAGATGAAGTTCATATCGTCAAGGTAAATGATTACTGGATTGATATCTCACCCGGTGGCTTTTTCTTATTTGCCGATCACCGTGACCGCCCGGGTATGATCGGCGCCGTAGGTAATATAACCGGCCAGACCGACGTCAATGTCAGTTATATGCACCTCTCTCGCATCAAACCACGGGGACAAGCCCTGATGGTTCTGGCATTGGACGAAGCCTTGTCCGATACAGGACTGGAACAGATAAGGTCTCTGGATGGGGTTAATTCCGCCAAAATGGTGAATCTGTAAGCTACTTATTACGATTGGATGCGGAATGAAAATTGGAGTTTTAGCTTTACAGGGTGCATTTTCTGAACATTTTAACATGCTTAGCCATTTTGATATGGTAGAAGCAGTGGAAGTCAGACAGCCACAACAATTGGCTAATTTAAGCGGTCTCGTGATTCCCGGTGGGGAAAGCACCACAATATCAAAACTTATCGGTTTATATCGCCTTGACACGGCACTGGCTGATCTTTGCGCCAAAGGATTTCCTGTTTGGGGCACCTGTGCTGGCGCCATCCTTTTGGCCGGAGAAGTAGGCAACACCAACCCCAATATGCCGGCCGGACTCGGACTGATGAAAATCACCGTACGGCGCAATGCCTTTGGGCGGCAAGTGGACAGCTTTGAGGATAAACTAAAGGTTCCGGTACTAGGAGAAGCACCGTTTCACGCCGTATTTATTCGAGCCCCGCTGATAGAAGCGGCTGAACCTCCCGCCGAAGTTTTGGCCCGGCTGGGTAATGGCACAATCGTCGCCGTCAGACAGGGAAATCTTCTGGCAACAACCTTTCACCCCGAATTGGGTGATGATGACCGCTTTCATCGCTATTTTGTTACTATGGCTGAAACCTATCAGGCCTATCATACATCCTGATAAATTAACTCTTCGTCAAACCTTTGAAAACAAGCTAATTCAGCACTAAATGGCTTTCTTCACCCCTAGCCTGACCGGGTAACCCTCAAGTTTGTATTCGTCGGCAGTTATCCCTTCAATCTCAGTAATCCCAAGGACTATTTGCTGCGATAGTGTTTCTTTCTTAATGTAAGCACTCCATTCAACAATAACCCGCTCAACATCGGTGCCGGCCTCAAAGTAAGTGACTATATTATCGGCGATCTCAAAGCCTGCGCTCCGGCGCAACCCCTGGATACGGTGCGTGATTTCCCGTACCAAGCCTTCATCTGCCAACTTGGGGGTTAAAACCGGATCAACAGCCACCGTCAGTGCGGCCTCGGTCACTCCAACAAGTCCTTCAGGGAAAGATGGATCGTCGGCAACAAATTCAATAGTTTTGACGTTCAGTTCTTCAATAACAGCGTCCAGTAATGCCGACAGCCCTTTTTGTTCATGATTATTCACCCCAGACACCACTGCCTTACCCAGTGGCTGGCGAACCTTGATGCCCGCCTGAGATCGGGCCGCCCGACCGATACTGGACACTTTCATCGCCAGGCGCATGGATAACGATAGATTCTCGTCAACCAGTTTCAAATCCGCCTCTGGATAGTCGGTCATATGGACGCTGTCTGGTGACTCTGGAATAATTGACTTAACCAGATTTTGATAAATGGTTTCGGCCAAAAACGGCATGAACGGGGCCAGTAATTGAGCCGTTTTTACCAGGCACTGATGGAGGGTGTGATATGCTGACAGTTTATCGGCATCACTTTCGGACTTCCAAAAACGCCGTCTGGAACGCCGAACATACCAGTTAGACAAATAGTCCACAAAAGCCTCTATTGCCCTGGCCGCCGCAACGGGATCATAGTTTTCCATATCTTCGGTAACTTCAGCTATAAGCTGGTTTAGCTCAGAAAGTATCCAACGGTCCAGCTCTGCTGCTGGATCCCCCGGTTTTTCATTCGGTACAAATTGGTCGATATTCGCGTATAATATGAAGAAGGAATATACATTCCAGAGCGTTGACATGAAGGAACGCGTGACATCGCTTACCAGAGTCTCGGAAAAACGACGGGCATTACCGGCGGGTGAAGCCGTAAAAAGATACCATCTCACCGCATCAGCTCCGTATTTACCGATAACGGCTTCCGGTAAAACCACATTGCCCTTGGACTTACTCATTTTTTCACCCTTGCCGTCCAGAATATGCCCGAGGCAAATGACGTTTTGATAACTAGGCCGTCCAAAAAGCAATGTTGACAGCGCATGCAAGCTATAAAACCAACCGCGTGTCTGATCAATGGCTTCACAAATATAATCGGCCGGAAAACGACCATCTTCAAAAATTCCAAGGCTGTCGGCATCAAAGGGATAGTGATATTGGGCTACCGGCATAGCCCCTGAATCAAACCAGCAGTCAATAACATCGGAAACCCTCTTCATTATGCCCCCACAATCCGGGCAATTAAAGGTAAATTCATCCACATACGGTCGGTGCAAGTCTAGTTTTTCTGACATTCCGGAAAACCCGGATTTGGCTTTAAGTTCATCAAGTCCACCGATACATTCAGTGCCTTGGCAGTCGTTACAACGCCAAACGGGTACTGGTGTACCCCAATAACGTTCTCTGGAAAATGCCCAGTCAACATTGTTTTGCAGCCAGTCACCAAAACGCCCGGTTTTAATATGACCCGGATACCAGTTAATCGCCTCATTCCCGTCGATCAGCGCGTCACGGCAAGCGGTAGTACGGATATACCAGCTTTGTTTGGCAAAATACAACAACGGCGTAGCGCACCGCCAACAAAACGGATAGGTATGAAGAATTTTTTCATCCTTGTATAACCGGCCTCGTTCTATGAGATCAGCAATTATCAGAGCATCAGCCTTTTTTACAAATTTACCTGTGCCAGGGTAGTTACCGGTAATCATGCCTTGCAAATCAACATGGTGAATAAAATATAAGCCGCGCTTGCGTCCTGACTCATAATCCATCTCGCCGTAAGCCGGCGCGGTATGAACGATGCCGGTACCGTCATCCATGGAGACATAATCGGCAGAGATCACTGGATAAGATAACTCCACCTCATCAACTTGGACTAATTCGCCGTTCTGTAATCGGCTGACCGACATGCCATACTTGGCCGGATCATAAAGCGGAATATACTGCAACCCTACCAGACCGGCACCGGATACGAATCCGGCCTTCTTAGTATCAGCCAAACCATTGGCCTCGACCAGTGCCGCCGCCATCACGAGATATTCATCTCCCATGTCAAGCACCGCATATTCTGCCGAGGCCGCCACCGCAAGAGCTGTATTAGCTGGCAAAGTCCAAGGTGTGGTTGTCCATGCCAACAAATTCAGCGGTTTGTCGGTATATGCCTTCAAATCCCCTTTAAGGGTATCGCCGCGCACCATAAACTTAATAAACACCGACGGGTCTTCGGTATTTTCCTGGTAGCCCAAAGCGACCTCGTGGGATGATAAAGATGTGCCGCAGCGTGGGCAATGCGGGGTAACCTTGTGACCCTGATAAACCAATCCTTTATCCCATAATTGCTTAACCACCCACCAACCGCTTTCGATGTAGCTGTTGTTCATGGTGACATAGGCGTTTTCTAAATCCACCCAGTAACCGATGCGCTCGGTCAACTTATTCCAGTCATTAACGTAGCGAAAGACAGATTCGCGGCACTTTTGATTAAATTCGGCAATACCGTAGCGTTCAATGTCGGTTTTGCTTTTAAACCCAAGTTCCTTTTCTACCTCGAGTTCAACTGGAAGCCCATGCGTATCCCATCCGCCAATCCGGGGTGCATAATAGCCCTTCATGACCTTATATCGCGGAATTACATCCTTAAACACCCTCGATAAAACGTGGTGAATACCGGGTTTACCGTTAGCCGTCGGTGGGCCTTCATACAAGGTAAATCGTTTTGCCCCCTTACGGTTTTCAATTGATTTCCGGAATATGTCCTTTTCTGCCCAGAGTTTTAATATTTCAATTTCGTTTTCCGGAAAACTAACCCGGCTGGCTACTGTCTGAAACATGCTTTACCTCTTAAAATTAAAAAATCCCGTCCGGTTAGGGACGGGAAACACCCGCGGTACCACCCTATTTTCTCAGCCTTTCGGCGAAGACTCTCTTAGGCACTGTTATGCCCTTCCGGGATAACGGCCGGGACCGTCCTCAGTTACTCAACCATTAGATTTTTCACCTGGAAGCTATGGAGTGATTTTCAACCTGCTTGCCCCCATCCGCTTTCACCGTACCGGACTCGCTGTGGGTCAGCGTAGGCTTACTCGTCTCCATCGACGCTTTGATTGGTAGAATATCATATGCCGATGACAGCGGCAAATTGAACGATTTTATTATAACTATTTGGAATTACCTTCTCGCAGAACCACAACCACTTTCCGGTCGTCACCGACACCCGTACTCTGAGTGGTAACCGCCGGATCGCCAGCTAGAACCATATGAATTATCCGTCGTTCAAAAGCCGGCATAGGTTCCATAGAAAACGGCATTCGCTTAATCCTGACTTGTTCCGCCGTCCGGCGTGCCATCACCTCAAGTGCCTTAAATCGCCGCTGACGATAACCGTTAACATCAACCAGAATCGGTAAATACTCCTTGATACGTTGCGCCACCAGAATCCGAACCAGATATTGAAAATTAGACAGAGTCTGACCGTGCCGTCCAATCAACAACCCGAGATCTTCCCCCAGAATATCAAACACCATCCCGGATTCATTCTCGGATTCTTCAGTCAACATGGCATCGGGCAAATACTCTACATCCGCATCCAATCCCATTCGATCAACTAGATTTTGAACGATATCAGTCGTAATTGTGATGGCATCTTCGGCACACAAGCCAGCTTTTTGGGGCTGGTTCTCCTTAAAAGAAACTGTAATACAGGCTTCTTCTGCACCTAAACCAAAAATGCCGTGACTACCTTCGCTTATTACGTCTATCTCCAGGTCTTCCCGATTTACCTTTAGCTTTTCCAGGGCGATGCTTATCGCTTCTTCCACTGTCCGCCCGTATATCTCCTGATGTTTCATTGATTATCTCCTCAGACTGCTCAACCACAACGGCAGAAGCCGCAGGTTTAGTTTTTACTTTTTCAACTCTATTCACCCGGTTCTTTATATCCCGGTCCCGATCAAAACGAGCCAGTAAACCCTGAATCCATGGTTTTAATTCTCCCGGTCCAGTGGCAAATAATTGCATGATCACCCTCAAAATACTGGAGGTCAACCAATATAAAGCCAGACCGGCAGGAAAGGTGATGGATATGAAAACAAACATGCCCGGCATCATAAATAACATCATTTTCGCTTGAGCGGCAACTTTGGGGTCCGTTGAAGCCGGAGTGGTCATCTTCTGTTGTAAAAACATTACACCACCGACTAAAAAGGCCAATAAATAATCGGGGACCGCCAGATTCAACCATAAAAATTGGCTGTCCAGCGGCAGCGATTGATACAATACCGGCCAGTCGTAAAGACGGCTGGACAAGTTGACAAAATCCTCAGGAGTTACGGCAAGGACTCGAATAATGGATTGATAAAGGGCGATCCATACCGGCATCTGAATCAGCATGGGTACCAGACAACCAGAAGCGCTGGCACCAGACTCCTTCATCAGTGCCATCTGTTCTTGAGCCAGTTTTTGCCGGTCTTTAGCGTATTTTTTTTGAAGTTCCTGGATCTTGGGTTGCAGCTCTTGCATCGCTTTGGCAGCCCGCATCTGCTTCATTGTAAGGGGATACATGATGGCAAAAATAACTGCCGTCAACACAATTACAGTCAACCCGAAATTGTGAAATAATATGCTGGACAACCAGACCATGACATTGATCAGCGGATTTAGAATCACTAAATCCCATATCGCACCTATATCCACTTAACTACCTCTTCTACTGAACGCTATGCAACCAGATTTGAGCACCGGTGACGCCATTCAATGCATAAATTGTCTCGTTGGTCTGCGAATGCACAAACACAATGTCACCCTGACTCGCCAGCGGTGCTCGCACCGTAGTATTCAGCTCAGCGAGTACGCTGACCTGACCAGTGCTGGTTTCAATCAGACTGATTACCCCGTCTTGAGCAGCAACTACAATATTGGAGCCGTTTATAATCGGAGTCGAAGAAATCGGCGCCGTCATTTCATATTTATTGTTTAGTGAACCCGAAGCAAGGTCAATAACATATATTGTGCCGTCAGTATTGGGAGCATAAACCTCGCCGTCTAGAATAATCGGTGCTGTCCAGAACCAGCGGTCGCCTTTAAATGACCAGATTTTAGATCCGGTATTTTTGTCAATGGCGTAAAGCTGGCGGTCTAAAGAACCGACAACAATGGTATCCCCAATGATTTTGGCGGCCCCGGTAAATACTCCTTCGGCTTTAAAAGACCATAGCTCGTTTCCGTTCTCGGTTGAAAGTGCATAAAAAGTGTTGTCAAAAGAACCAACATACAATACACCGTCTCCAATTACCGGCGTCGCCCATATTTTATCGCCGGTTTTGAATTCCCATTCTTTCAGTCCGGAATTGGCGTTCAAGGCGTACACATTTCCATCATCGGAGCCGTAGTATATCAACCCATCGCTATACGCCAGACCACTGACTACCGAAGAAGGAAGCTTGTTGTCTGTCGGATAAACCCATTTCAGTGTACCGGCGGTGTTCAACGCATAAATTTTACCACTGTAGGTCGACACAAAAATTGTGTCGTCTACTACCAGCGGGCTGGCATAAGCCCCTTGGGCTTTTTCTAGGGCGTTCTGCCAAACAGTATTGCCGTTTCCAGCGTTAATTGAAAATAATGTACCGTCACGGGTGACAAAATACAAATCGTCACCGTCAGCGGTTACCCCGCTCCAACCGAGCGGTCTCGTGCCGCCGCCGAAACATCCTGTCGCAAGAAGTGCAATTGCCACCAGCATGCTCATCAGGGGTAATAATCTTTTTATCAAAGCCTGGATTCCTCTCAATAGAATAAACCGGTCACGGAACCGGATCATAACCACCACCATTCAGTGGATGACAACGGGACAGGCGCTTGGCTCCAAGCCATATTCCTTTAACGATTCCGTATCGCGATATTGCTTCGTAAGTATATTGTGAGCAAGTCGGTAAAAATCGACAAGAAGGCGGAGTCACACGAGAAATGCTGTTCTGGTAAATTCTGATTAACCATAGTGCCGCTTTTTTCATCCTTGAATTACCAGCCCGGCCCTTCCGGTGAGTCTCCGGGAACTTTCCGCCAGTTGATGATAGTTTGCTTCCCGGGCGGCCTGTCGTGCGATGATTACTATATCATATCCTTCTTTAAGGGTTTTTTGGCGAAATATTTCTTTTATTCTCCGCCTGACCCGGTTCCGTACGACAGCACCACCGACTTTTTTGCTTACCACAATACCTATCCGGTTTTGTGTCGTTTGACCGGGTGACAACTTTATGACCAGCCGGGAGTCTGACCAACCCCGTCCGGTTGACATTATCCGGCGAAATTCACGGCTGCTTTTTAAAGATTTATATGTTGCCAACGCCCCTCCGTATAGCAGATTCAGGGGCAAAACCGATTAAACTACAGTAAGCCGCAACCGTCCTTTGGCACGTCGGGCTTTCAATACATTACGACCACCGCGGGTCGCCATACGGGCCAAAAACCCGTGTTCCCTTTTCCGGGGAATCTTTTTTGGTTGATAGGTTCTTTTGGGCACGATTATCCCTCACTCAATAATTCTAGTTAAAAGGCTGTTATTCGTCCGCCGGTTTTTCAGCGGTTTCAACCGCCTTAACTTCTTCCACCGGCGCTTCAGGCGCGGATTCAACGGCAACTGCATTCACTTCACTGGTGACAACAGCTACAGTTTCCTCAGCTTTAGGCGCTACAGCCTCAGCGCTTACCGGAACAACTTTGGGAGTCCCCGGACTCACAGTCCAGGAAGTACCGGCCACTCGGATATGTTCCGGAACAAACGGCAACAATGCTATCATCCGAGCTTGTTTGATAGCGTTAGCCAAAGCCCTTTGGTGTTTGGCACAGGTACCGCTGCGTCGACGCGGATTAATCTTGCCACGTTCGGATATATACCGGCTCAACCGAGCGGTATCTTTATAATCAATCACTAAATTCTTGTCGGCGCAAAAAGCGCATACTTTACGCCTCGCCTGAAAACGTCCGCGGCCACCGAAACGCCCGCCGGGTCGTGCGCCGCCTTGCGGCCGTGATCCAAAACTTCTTGATACTACCAAGTTAAAATCTCCTGAAAAATAATCTATTCTTTATATTTAGAAGGGAAGGTCGTCCGGGCTGATATCGCCCCCGGACTCTATCGCCGAGCTGTCACCGGAAGATGCCGGAGCTCTGTCCAAAGAGCTCACGGTACTGGCAATTACCTCTGTTTTATAACGCTTTTGTCCATCTTGGCCATCCCAACTCCGGGTTCGAAGTCGGCCTTCCACATAGACTAAGCGACCTTTGGCAACATACTGATTGCACTGTTCCGCCAACTTGTTCCAAGCTACCACGCTGAACCATTCAGTCTCTTCTTTTTTTTCGCCGTCTCCCGCATCATATCGGCGATTTGTGGCAACTGTAAACGAAGTAACCGGATGTCCTCCGGGGGTGAATCGCATTTCCGGCTCTACACCCACGTTGCCGATTATCATGACCTTATTTAAACTGACCATCAAATTCCCCCGTTCCCGGCATTTATGACCTAGGCGTCCGGTTTAATCGCCATGTGGCGCAGGACGCTTTCGGAAATCCTCAGATCATCGGTTAATTTTCTGACCAACGACGAACCGGCGGTGAATTTAAACAACACATAGACACCTTCAAGTTGCTGCTTGATGGGATAGGCCAACTTCCTCTTGCCCCACCTGTCTACAGCGTCAACAACTCCACCTTTGGTGGTAATCAATTTGGAGATGTGTTCAACAGCCTCATCAATTTTCTCCTGAGGCATTTCCTGTCGATAAATGACGACCAATTCATAACTGCTCACCGGCTCGGTGCGGCTGCGCAGCAAATCAGTCATTTCCTGGCTTCGTTTTTCTTTAACAGCGATGGTAGTACCCTCCCACAGTACACTTAATCCTAAATAACCGCGGTATTATAGCACAAGCCAACACGGCAAACAACAAGGTTTGCCTTAATACCTCACAAGGATTTGACCCTATTATGTACGTTTACTGCCGACTCTGCAAATGGATGGATCCCAACACTGCTTTTTCATAGGCGTTTCAATCACTCAACTCCGGCTGTTTCGTTTGACATCCGTCGCAGAATTAAGGTACACTTCTTCCTCGCGCGGCCCCGTGGTGTAGCGGTTTAACATGCCACCCTGTCACGGTGGAGATCGTGGGTTCGAATCCCATCGGGGTCGCCATTTTTCCCCAGCTTCTAACTACCGGTCTTCCGTTTCAACCTAGTCACTTGCGGAACCTTACAGCTGTTGATAGGATATACCTATCTGGCGGTACCGCCATTTTTACGATTATTCTTCAATATTATGCTTTTGACTGGTACATCATATGCAGGATAAAGACCTTTCCTTATTGGAATTCCCCCGCATCCGCCAGATTATTGCTGGTTTCTGTCATTCAGAACTCAGTAAAGATTTGGTGTCCGAGCTTTTGCCTTCTACGGATATCAACTGGATTGAGGTGCAGCTTGCCGAGACCGCCGAGGCACGCCTGATCCTACAGAATGAACCCGGGCTTACAGTTCAAGGCCTATCAGACCTGAGGGAACCGTTACGCCTCGCGGAACTTGGCCGAGTATTAGAACCCAAGTTGTTGGCTGAAATCCGGAAAAATGTTGGTATTCTCAGGTACCTGAAAGCCATGTTCGGGGAAACAACCGGTGAAACCCCTCGCCTTTTCGCCCTAGCCGGAGCAATCAATAATTTTTTCTCCTTGGAGAAAGCTATTGACCGTGTAATTACCGCGGACGGTGAACTTCAACCCGACGCGTCCCCGGAACTCTTTAGTATTCGGAGCCGGTTACGGACTAAGCGGGCCGAAATGACTGAAAAATTACAGAGCTTTATCCAGTCCGATGCCACCCGGCGCTTTATCCAGGAACCGATAATTACTGAGCGTGAGGGCCGGTTCTCCATAGCAGTCAAGGCGGAATATAAAAGTGAAATCAAGGGTGTTGTTCACGATATATCGAATTCCGGCGCTACCGTTTTTGTTGAACCTTTCGATGCCATGGAAATGGGCAATGAATTTAAGGAGTTGGAAATTAAAGAGGCACGGGAAATTGAACGTATTCTCAGTAATATTTCGGCCGAAGTCGGCAAGCATGCCTCCGGCATTACTATCGGACTCAATGCAGCCGCCAGAATTGATTTCGTCCTTGCCAAAGCCCGATATGCCCGTCAAATCAAAGCCTTGGAAGCAGAAATATATTTACCATCAGCATCCGACCCGGTTGCCATTAGCCTCAAGAATGCCCGTCATCCTCTGATTGGTAATTCTGCGATACCCCTGTCTATTGAATTAGGTAAAAACTACGGCCTGCTGGTCATCACCGGCCCCAATACGGGCGGCAAAACAGTTGCCCTGAAAACTCTCGGATTGTTAAGTCTGATGACTCAGGCTGGCCTGCCCATTCCGGCTGAACCAGGCTCACGGCTGCCCGTTTTTTCCGGTATTTTTGCTGATATCGGTGATGAGCAGAGCGTCCAAGAAGCCCTTTCAACCTTCAGCGGTCACATTAGTAATATAGCCCGTATTATCAATCTCGCTAAGGCTGGTAGTCTGATTCTGCTTGATGAGTTGGGCGCCAGTACTGATCCTCAGGAAGGCTCCGCCTTGGCCAGAGCAATCCTGCTGCATTTCCAGGCAGTCGGTGCTTTGGGTGCGGTTACCTCTCATTTTACCGACTTAAAGGTTTTTGCCCACGTGACACCCGGGTTGCAAAACGCCTCATTTGAGTTTGACCCGGATACCATGGTGCCGACCTACCGTTTGATGCTTGGGTTGCCTGGCGGGTCAAATGCCATTGCCACGGCGGCCCGTTTTGGGATACCGACAACCATCATTGAAACAGCCCGGAACCTGTTATCCGGGGGTAGCCGACAATTGGAAGACCTACTCAATGGCCTGCAAGAAGAGAAACAACGCTTGGAAGAGCTTCAGAAATTGATAAACAGGGAGCGCGTCGACCTTGGAAAACAACAACTGACGCTTAGCTCTGAATTATCCAAGCTCCGGGACGAAAAATTCGGTATCATTCAGACAGCACGGGACACCATTGTTGAAGAAATCGCTCTTCTCCAAAAGTATCTACGGCTGGCTAAAACCACTTTGGAGAAAGAGCGTTCCTCGGCCGCCTTGAATCGGGCTAAGATGATATCGGAAAATGTCCGCACTAAGTTGAAACAAGGTGTCTTCTCCGAAATAGCCAATTCTGTTACGACTGATGATGAGACCATCAAATCAGGGGATCGGGTGTGGCTCGCAGAGGCTGAAATTGAAGCCGATGTTGTATCCGTTAACGAAAAAACTGGTCAGATTGAGGTAACTGCCGGGTCTTTGCGTTTCAAACTGGAGCGGCAAGGAGTGGTCAAAATTAAGGCATCTCCCGGCAAGAGAACTGAGTCCAAAGTTAGGATATTGTCTGCGGGCAAACAGCTCAGCATTGAATTGGACCTACGCGGCAAACGTGCAGATGATATCGAACCCTTGCTGGATGAATATCTGAATAATGCTGCTACTGCCAACCTGCCAGAGGTGCGCATCATCCACGGTTTTGGTTCTGGTGTTTTGCGCGATATCGTCCGTCAACAGGCTTCCCGTCATCCGTTGGTTCATAATTTTTGCAGTGCCCCACCTGACCAGGGCGGTGACGGAGCAACGGTCCTAAGACTGAAATGAGAATAACTTTACCCGTTAGTATTCCATTAATCTTGGCTAACTGTATAATTAAATACTGACCATATATAATTAATATAGTTCCTGACGGAATCGAGTTAGTTTCTCAATAGTGCCGGTATGAAATTGTACCCACTGCTTGGAATTCGGCGGCTTCTTTTCCGCGCCAAAGTTTTACTGCTTCCTTTCCAAAGAATAATTTGGCTTGTTATTTGGCACCGAGGATATATTTTGAATGGCTAAAATAAAACATAACCATCTTGACGAACCACCAATACAACCTGCTCGCTTCAACTCGCGTTTTTCGCTAGGAGTCAGGTTCATTATCGTGATGATACTTGCAACTCTTTTAACCGGAACTATAAGTACTTATGTAGCAATCTCTCTTAGTCAGGACTCCATTCGTGAGGAATCTTTGTCTAATAATTTCGCGCAAGCCAAACTTTCCTCAAGTTTCATCTCAGAATATATGACCACAATACAGACAAATATTAGAGCTTTCGCCGCCCGGCCGGATATCCGAAAAGCTGTTATTGATAACACACCAGAACAACTGCAAGGGGCCTTAGCGGAATTCATCCATGTCCAGGCAAGTCTGGAAACATCAGCAATATTTGATACCAACGGTATACAAAGAGTAAACAGCATGGCCGACGCACCCACCGTTGGACAGTCGTTTGCTGACCGTAGTTGGTTCCAGGAGATTATGACTACTAGTCAACCAGTGCAGAGTGCCCCCTTAACTTCTAGGTTAACCGGAAGCCCAAGTGTTCCTTACTCAGTCCCTATCCTCGATGAACAGGGCATCGTCCGCGGTATGGTTAACGGTGTCATAACTCTGAGTCAACTCTCAGAAACCATCATCCATAACAGTTACACTAATGATACTCGAGTTTCAATTGTATACCTTCAGGATGGTGGTGTTATATTGGCTCATATCGATCATGAACGCATTATGACGCCTGTATCAGGCGAGAATGAGGCAGTCACTCGTCTTATTGCCGGTGGAAATGGGGCAATTGAAACGACTTCAAGTGATGGAGAGGAAAATTTTATCGGCTTTTCTCAAGTGCCTGGTTTGCCATGGGGCGTTCTGGTCATTACCCCGAGTGCAACAGCAATGGCTCTTATCGATACCATGACCCAAAGTGCCGTCATTTCCAATGGGCTAATCATATTGGCCATCAGTTCTCTTGGAATCATCACGGTGTACAATGTTATTCGACCCCTCCGTCGTCTCACAGAAGGTATCGCAGAAATCGGCAAAGGCAATCTGTCCTACCAAATCAGCACAACCCGGAATGATGAAATTGGTGTATTATCCCATGCCATCAGCAACATGGCTCAGGAACTGAAACACACGCTTGTATCCCGCGATAAGCTGGAACGGGAAATTCTAGAGCGAAAAAATGTCGAACTTGCGCTCAAAGAAAATGAAACAAGATTGCAATCTTTGTTCAACAACATGGCTGAAGGCGTAGCGCTCCATGAACTGGTGTTTGACGAAACAGGTAATCCCACAAATTATCGTGTTATTGATGTTAATGCGCAATTTGAAGAGATTCTCGGAGTTAACCGGAGCAGTGTTATTGGCAATCTTGCCACCACTGCTTACGGCACGGCAGACCCACCATTCCTCGATGTATATGCAACCGTAGCTCTTTCGCTCACATCAACGCGCATTGAAGTCCCTTTCGAGCCTCTGGGTAGATTATTCGAAATCTCGATTGTTCCTTGGGGCCAGAGAGGATTTGCCACCCTTTTTACAGATATCACCGAACGTAGTCGTATTTGGGAAACCACTTCAAAGCTTGCCTCAATCGTAGAATTTTCCGCAGAAGCACTTATCGGTCGTGACATAAATGGTATAATTACAAGTTGGAATAAGTCAGCTGAAAGGATATTTGGATATACTGCGGCTGAAATGATCGGCCAATCAAATTCAGCCCTCATTCCTTCAAACTTGCCAAATGAAGTCCCGGATATTCTCGAAAAAATCCGAGAATCCGGGATTTCCATAGATTGGGAAACCACCCGGAAACGCAAGGATGGCACCATAATTGATGTCGCAGTTACGATTTCTCCCATCAAAGACACTAAAGGTTCCGTTACCGGATATTCCACCATCGCCCGAGACATAACCGAGGCAAACAAAGCTAACGATCGAATCAAAGCAGCCTTGGCTGAAAAAGAGCTGCTGTTGAAAGAGATCCATCACCGGGTCAAAAACAACATGCAAGTCGTTTCCAGTCTGCTTAAAATGCAAAGCCAGTTCGTCAACGACGAATCGACCCGAGCGATGCTTAAAGAAACCCAGGAACGTATCAAAAGCATGTCGCTGGTTTATAATAAGCTGTATCAGTCCGCGGACATCGCAAGTATTGATATCAAGGATTATGTCAATGAACTGGTCACCAATTTGTTACACGCATATGTGCCTGCGCCTGGCTTGATCCGTACCAAAATTGAGGTCGCCGAAGTATCATTTGATCTTGATACGGCAATCCCACTTGGGTTGATTATCAATGAACTGGTCACTAATGCTATAAAATACGCCTTCCCCGATAATATGGATGGGACCATTCAGGTTTCTTTACAACCCCTTAATGATAATGGTAAATATACCCTCATCATTAAAGACGACGGTGTAGGACTACCCGAAGATTTTGACCCCCTGAATAACAGGTCGTTAGGCATGAGATTGGTCAACGCCTTGGCCAAACATCAATTAGGGGGCATTTTTGACTTGGAACGCTCCAACGGTACTACATTTAGAATTGTTTTCCAGAAGGAGTAAGGTCAATGGCTAAGGCTAAAATATTAGTGGTAGAAGATGAGGGCATCACAGCTCAAGACATCCAAATGAGTCTTGAAGCTATGGGCTACCACGTGATCGGACCGGCCTCCAACGGAAATGACGCGCTTATTCTAGCTGAGGAGCACCGGCCCGACCTGGCCCTCATGGATATCGTATTAAAAGGTCCGCATACTGGTATCTCCACCGCCATCGAATTAAAAAATAGGTTTACAATACCGGTTATGTATCTAACGGCCTATGCCGATACCGCCACCCTGGAACAGGCCAAGCAAGCTGAGCCACTGGGGTATCTGACCAAACCATTTAACGAAAACGACCTCCGGGCCGCCGTGGAGATGGCGTTGTATAAAGCCGGAATGGAAGCTGAACGCCGAGAACTCACCCGCAAACTTCAGGAAGCGCTGGATAATGTCAAAGTGCTTACAGGCCTCATCCCCATTTGCGCTAACTGCAAACACATCCGCGATGACAAAGGTTACTGGCAATCAGTCGAGAATTACATGACACAACACGCCGGTGCTGATTTCACTCATTCAATCTGCCCAAAGTGCACTAAAGAACTGTATCCGGATTACTATGACCAGGTCTATAAAGACTAAGACTCTGGCTGCCAAATGCCTCAGTTTTACCGCTTGGTTTATTGCTTGTTCCGGTAAATCCGCATCGTCAGCGGGCCGAATACTCCAGTAATCACCCCTGTCGACGCCAGCACCCAGCCAATCTCCCCGAATTCGGGCGTCCCCGACATCAGACCGCGGACCGCGGTTACCAGATGGGTTACCGGGTTGAAGTTGACAAACGCTTCCAGCCAGCCGGGCATCGTCGCTGGTGACACAAAAACATTACTGACGAACGTCAGCGGAAACAAGATCATCATACTAACCGCCATCAGCGATTCCGGTGTCCTCATCTTCAGCCCCAGCGCGATCCACACCCATGACAAGCCGAAGGAAAAGACCAGCAGCAACATAATTGCCGCTGCCACCCCGGTAATACCGGCTTCCGGTCGAAAACCCAGAATTACCCCGAGTATCACCACCACCAGCGATGCCATAGTGTATCGCGCCGCATCAGCCAGTAACGCCCCCATAATAACCGCCGGGCGCCATATAGGTAATGAGCGAAAGCGGTCGAAGACTCCTTTTTTAATGTCATTGTTGATTCCCAACCCGGTATAAATCGTTATCATCGTGACCGTCATTACCAGAATGCCCGGCAGCACGAATTGAAGATATTCAACGGTCGATCCGGCCAATGCCCCGCCGAAGAGATAGGTGAACATCAGCAGAAAGATAATCGGCGACGCAGTAACGTCGAACAACTGCTCCGGCACATGCTTGATCTTCAGCACCGACCTCCAGGCAAACACCAGGGTCGCCTGGAGCGCTGACAACCGCCCCGGACTATCTTTTTCGCTCAATACCACATTCAGTTTTTCTATATTATTCATGACTGAACTTCCTGAGTATCGGTTGTTGCGGCAGCCGGGTGCCCGGTCAGCGTCAGGAAAACTTCATCGAGACTCGGCTGTCCATAAGAAAAAGAAGCCACGGCAATACCGGCTGCGCCTAGTTCCGTGATCAAATTGTTAGCGCTCTCAGGCGTCGAAACCCGTACCGTAAACTCAGCATCATCGTTTTTAAGGCGAACCTTCAATTTTAGTTTTTCCTCGATAAAACTGAAAGCCCCATCCCGTTGTCCCTGATCCGCCAGCCGCAGATGCAGCGCCCCTATACCTACCTGTGCCTTTAATTGTCCGCTGGTGCCCTCGGCGATGATTCTCCCATGGTCTATTACAGCTATACGACTGGCCAACTGGTCAGCTTCGTCTAGATACTGGGTGGTCAGTAGTACCGCCGTCCCCGAGACGGCCATCTGCCGAACTATGTCCCAAACCTGAAGGCGGTTACGTGGATCAAGCCCGGTGGTGGGTTCGTCCAGGAACAACAACTCCGGCGTCACCACGATGCTGGCAGCAATATCAATGCGTCGTCGCATCCCGCCGGAATAAGTTTTCACCTGCCGATTAGCTGCTTCGATCAACCCGAAGGTTTCCAATAAAGTGTCAGTACGTTTACGGGCGGCTGGCCAGGAAAAGCCCCGCAGCCGGGCTAGCATCAGGATGTTCTCCCGCCCGGTCAAATCCTCGTCCACTGAAGCGAATTGTCCGGTCAGCGCCACTGTTTTCCTGACTTCTTCCGCCTCTTTGACAACGTCTCGCCCGAAAATACGGGCATTGCCGCCGTCCGGTTTGAGTAATGTCGCCAGCACGCGGATGGTCGTCGTCTTACCGGCGCCGTTTGGGCCCAAAAAACCGTAGATACCCCCGGCTGGAATCATCAGGTCTACGCCGTCGAGCGCCCGCACTTCGCCAAACGTTTTGGTTAAACCCACCGCCTCGACCGCCGGACAATCTGTTGAACCACTGTAAGCAATAAAATCTCGTCTGGTCGCCGTCATGACACCTCTCTAGACTATAATGGATTATTGGAAAGGGAATGCGGACTGATGATTATACAGAACGCGGCACCAGAGGTGTCAACAACAGGCAGGTGTTCAGTCCTTTGCCAAACGTCCCAACAATCGCTACAATGTTATGTAATAGTATGCACTTTAATTACTACCATGACATACCCGTACCTCGACGTCGCCGCCGATTCCGGCTTTAGACGTTTTTCGGTCGTTCCACCGTTATTATTCCCTGTTTTATTTGAAGGAGACACCTGTGCCCAAATACCGCGAAGACATTCGTAATATTGCCATTATCGCCCATGTCGACCATGGCAAAACCAGTCTGGTGGACGTGATGCTGAAG
This sequence comes from Dehalogenimonas sp., assembly GCA_050864255.1. Classification (GTDB taxonomy): domain Bacteria; phylum Chloroflexota; class Dehalococcoidia; order Dehalococcoidales; family Dehalococcoidaceae; genus Dehalogenimonas. Next base: position 268,004 of record JBOWAX010000001.1, on the reverse strand, counting down.
CAATCCCACGTTTTTCGGGAAAACCAGGAGGTCGGCGAACTGATCATGGATCGTAACGCCCTGGAGCGGGAAAAAGGCATCACTATTCTCGCCAAGAATACGGCTGTAGAATATTTGGGACACAAGATAAACATCATTGATACCCCCGGTCATGCCGATTTTTCCGGTGAAGTGGAACGGGTCTTGAATATGGCGGAAGGTTGTCTGCTGCTGGTTGATTCCACAGACGGCCCCATGCCTCAGACCCGTTTTGTCCTCCAGCAGGCCTTGGAGAAAAAGCTGAAACCTATTGTCGTGGTAACCAAAATGGACCGCCCCACCCGCCGGATCAAGGAAGTCCTGGCCATGACTCAGGATCTTTTCCTGGAACTGGCCACTGATGATTTTCAACTGGATTTTCCGGTTATCTATTCCAGCTCCCGCGCCGGCTTCGCGGTAACCGATCCTAACACTGCCGGCACGGACCTTGTGCCTCTTTTTGATTGTATCCTGCGGGAAATCAAGCCGCCGGAGATTGAGGAAGGCCCGCTGCAAATGCTGGTCTCCAACCTTGATTATTCCAGTCACAAAGGCCGCATCGCCATAGGGCGCATTCGCCGGGGCACGGTTTCACCCCGTGACTCTGTGGTAGTAATCAATAGAGAGGGTGAAAAGCAGCGCTACCAGATCAACGAAGTATTCACCCATCTCGGTTTGTCCCGGGTTGAAGTTGACCGTGCGGAAGCCGGCGATATCATCGCCGTCACCGGCCTCGATGCCGTTAATATCGGCGAGACGATTGCCAGCCCGGAACGCCCGGAACCCCTGCCTGGTATCACTATTGGCGAACCAACCGTAAAAATGACTTTTGGCGTCAATACCTCCCCCGTCGCCGGTCGTGAGGGAAAATACAGCACGTCCCGGCAGATAAGAGCCCGTTTGTACCGGGAACTGGAAACTAACATCAGTCTGCGTGTAGAAGATACCGATTCTCCAGATGTTTTCCTAGTGTCCGGTCGGGGAGAACTTCACCTTTCCGTCCTGGTAGAAACGCTCCGCCGAGAAGGTTTTGAAATTGAACTTTCCAAACCTGAAGCCATCACCAAAAACGTTGATGGCAAGATCATGGAGCCCATGGAAGCTCTTACTATTGATACCGTAGAAGAGTGTATCGGTGAACTGACTGAAATGCTGGCCAAACGCAGGGGCCGTATGACGAATCTTCACCATGACGGCAACGGCAACGTCAGACTTGAATATCATATTCCCACTCGTGGCCTGATCGGATTTCGCAGTAGTTTTTTGACCGCCACCCGCGGCCGCGGAGTGATGAATACTTTGTTTCTACATTACGAACCTTGGCAGGGTGAGGTCGGCTCCACCCGAAGCGGTGTGTTAATTGCGTCGCAGAGCGGCTCTGCCGTCACCTATGGCCTGAATAATGCCCAAGAGCGAGGCCTGACCTTCATTGATCCCATGACAGAAGTTTACGAAGGAATGATTGTTGGTCTTCATGCCCGTGGTTCTGACTTGGCCGTTAATGTGTGCAAAGAAAAAAAGATGACCAATGTTCGGTCATCCACCAGTGATATCTCTGTAAAACTAACACCGCCCATAAAGCTTTCTCTGGAGGAGTCATTGGACTTTGTTGAAGATGATGAGCTCGTTGAGGTCACGCCGAAAAATATCAGATTGAGGAAAAAGCTCCTTTCCGCTCATGACCGAAAAAGAGCTGAAAAATAGTCTCTTTTTTGGTAAATTTAACTTCGTCCTATCAACAAGGATTTCGTCTTGAATAATCCAGATTCTGAACTTATAACTATTGATCTAACCACCACCGGCGAGTGCGGGAGTGCACTGGGTTGGGCACCCTCCGGTTTACCCGTCAACACATTCGGCGGTATTGCCGGAGAGACAGTACAAGTTCACGTTTTTCGTGATAGTGAAGCTCACCTTGAAGCCGTTGTGGAAAAAGTGGTCGCCTCCTCACCTTATCGCCGGGAGCCGCCGTGTCCCTATTTCGGTGAATGTTCTGGCTGCCAGTGGCAACATATTGAGTATTCCCACCAACTCATCCTCAAACAAGAGTTGGTCCAAAACGCAATTACCAGCCAAGGTATTGATTTCAGTATCAATCCCGTGGTACCGTCGCCCGAAGAATTCGGCTACCGCAATCATGCCCGTTTCACCGTACGCCGCCGACTGAACCAATTCGGTTTCATTAACCGAGTCACCCGTCGTTTCGTACCGGTCAGTCAATGCCTTATCATGACTGAAGGTATCAACTCTCTAATGTCGGCACTTGAAGGCCGCTGTGGCGAAACTTCTCAGTTTTCCATCCGCTATGGCGTCAACACCGACGAATACCTTATTCAACCGAAATTTACAAATCCGGAAGTTACCGTCATTACCGGTCAGCCTTATTACCACGAAATCATGGCAGGGCGCCGCTTCAGGGTTTCGTCACCGGCATTTTTCCAAGTGAATTTGGCTCAAGCCGAAAAACTGGCCGAGATTATCCGAGACCGACTGCAACTAACCGGTCAAGAAACGATAATTGACGCCTACGCAGGCGTTGGCACCTTCGCCGTACTATTAGCTCCACATGTAAAAAAAGCTATTGCCATTGAGGAATCCGGCGCCGCCATAAAAGATGCCCGGGCCAACATTCGCGATCTTGACAACGTAGAGCTGCTGGAAGCCCGGACGGAGTCAGTGCTGCCACATTTAGGCCGCCTGGCTGATGCAGTAATCGTTGACCCGTCTCGAAACGGGTGTCATCCTGGAGCATTGAAAACGCTTAACTATTATCCCTCAAAAAGATTGATTTACGTTTCCTGCAATCCTGAATCTCTGGCCCGGGATTTAGTGACGTTGACACACGGACCCTTTGATATTGAAGATATTACCCCGGTTGATCTATTCCCACAAACCTATCACGTAGAGACGGTGGCTACCTTAAAACATAACCCGCTTAAAGAAACAGCTTTTACCAGCCGCCAAAAATTGATCTTGGCTTCGTCTTCACCACGGCGCGCTGAAATACTAACCACCATGGGCTTACAATTTGGACTCGCTGCGTCATTAGTGGCCGAAAACCCTACCCCCGATTTATCACCCGACGTTCAGGCGTTGACCCATGCTCGTTCCAAAGCAACGGCCGTAGCTAATATATCTGAGAGCGGTACGATCATCGCCGCAGATACCATTGTCGTCTTGGATGGTGAAATATTGGGTAAACCTAGTTCGCCTGAGCAGGCGGCCGAAATGTTAAAACAGCTACGCGGCAAAACCCACCAGGTAATCACCGCCGTTGCAGTTACTGATGCCGCCACCGGCGAAACCGTGGCCGATACCCGCTCCAGCCGTGTCACCATGCGACATTATACTGATGACGAAATTACTTTTTATGTCAATTCGGGCAGCCCGCTGGACAAAGCCGGAGCCTATGGTATCCAGGACAAGCAATTTCACCCGGTTGCCCATATCAAGGGTTGTTATCATAATGTTGTCGGTCTGCCGGTCTGCCTGATGATGGAACTGTTGCTTAAACTGGGCGTTCACCCGTATGTTTCATCCAACTGGCCACCAGATGATGGGTGTCGTGACTGTACCAAATGTCAAAATGCTTAGGCTGGAAACGCCGCCTTTAACACCCGGAGAACGCGCAGCGTCACCCACTTGCTCGGGCGTCCTTTTTCTTCAATATCGGCCCACATCTTGCCGTTATGGCTGGATTCCATCGGCCACCGGCCTTGGTCATCTTGCTTGTCCAAAACCAAATCCCAAACCCCTTGTAACCGAGCATCCGCCCCATAACCAAGGCGAGTCAGTACCTCCAGTATCTCCAGCACGTCCGAGGAATATACCATTGGAAATCCCAACTTAAACCATGAAGTACGGTCTTGTGTTTTATCACGGGTAGGAAAATCACAAATTGCCAGATCAGTCTCAAAAAGAAATCGACGACCCATGTCTATTGCCTTTTGCATCGTATTACTGCGTTGTTTGTAGGGCACCCTGCCCATGGCATTCATCGTCTTAACCACGCCCCAGGCACAGGTCTTTCCGGCATTGGCGCTGCAAATAAAATCGGGCCCCGGTGCATATCTGTAATACCTGACAACTTCCTGACTATCTGGTTTTGCGATGCCGATTCCGGTAATAATCCTGGCATGCCATTCAAGGGCCGCCTTTACTCCGGCATCTTGACCAGCCTCTATATCTAGCATCGTTGCTGCCACGTACCCAGCATGACAATGAAGTAAACCCGGGTTCATCCCGTTATAACTAAACCAACCGACGGGTGAAATGGTATGTTCCAACAGGTATTCTGCCGCTCGCTGAACTTTGGGATGTGTTACATCGGCCCCCAATTGCGCTAGTATCATCAGCGACCACACGGAACCGGTGAATTTCGGGCCATATCCGCTGCCGGGCTTTACCCAATACCCTTCCGGGCGTATTTTCGCCAAAATAGCAGCTATGGTGCCTCTAGAAAAAGCATCGTTCTTAGCCTGGATAAGTTCATAAGAGTCCGCCGGAAAAGATTCCAGATCTCGTAAGGCCAAGTACCTTACACCAGGATTTTGACCATCCGGCTCCAGTAGCCATTCGACAGGGTTCCCTTTAACCAACTCCCACCAAGCAGCCATGTTAGGCTCCTCTGAATTTATTGGTAATCGGCAAACGTCGGTCTTTCCCGAAGGCTTTAGGCGTAATCTTTACCCCCGGTGGAGCCTGCCGCCTTTTATATTCACTTGAGTCCACTAAACGGGCTATCCGGCGCACCGTTGCCGCATCGTGTCCCAAGGCAATAATTTCGGCCACACTACAGTCTTCTTCAACATAAGCCGATAATATCGGATCCAGAACGTCATAAGGCGGCAGGCTATCCGAGTCTTTCTGTTCCGGCCGCAGTTCGGCCGAAGGGGCCCGGGCGATTATGGCCTGAGGTATCAAATCGTGGCCGGCCTCCCGATTGCGATACTGACACAATGCATAGGCCAGCGTCTTAGGTACGTCTTTAATTACGGCAAAACCCCCGGCCATATCACCGTATAGCGTTGTATAACCAGTAGCCACTTCACTCTTGTTACCGGTATTTAAGACAAGCCAGCCGAACTTATTCGATAACGCCATTAGGATATTACCGCGGATTCGAGCTTGAATATTTTCTTCGGTCACATCAACCGCCAACCCGGTAAAAACCCCATCAAGGCTCTCCAAATAAGCGGAATAAGGCGCTTCAATGGGGATAGAAAAGGTCTGAATGCCTAGACTGGCTGCCAATTGATAAGCAAACTTCGCGCTTTCCGGTGCGGAAAAACGGGAGGGCATAATCAACCCTTTAACGTGCTCTGATCCGACGGCATCTACAGCCACCGTTGCCACCAGAGACGAATCCAACCCTCCTGACAGGCCGATAATAACCTTCTGAAAACCGTTTTTAGTGATGTAATCCCGGGTTCCCGTCACAAGTGCTCGATATACCTCGGCGTCCGGCTCTAATAATTCTGCAATCAGGCCGGAACCGGACTTGAGACTCTCATCCATATTGAAACTCAGGTCGGCTATCAAAAGTTCTTGATTGAATTGACTGGCTCTGGCAATCACCACTCCCCGCCGGTTAATTACCATACTAGCGCCGTCAAACACCAGTTCGTCCTGCCCTCCAACCAAATTGCAGAAGGCCACGGTCACCCCGTGATTCAGCGCCCGGCTTTTCAGCATCTGTTCCCGGACTAGATATTTACCGCGACTATATGGAGAGGCACTGATATTCAATATTAACTCAGCGCCGGCGGCGGCCTGCCCTGCGGTCGGGCCATTTTCTCGCCAGATGTCCTCACACACGTTAAGGCCAACCTTCACATTCGCCAACGTAAATACCGGGCATTGCTGTCCCGGTTGAAAATAACGTTGTTCGTCAAAAACACCATAATTCGGTAGGTGAATCTTGTGATAGACAAGGGTCATTTTTCCGTCTTGTATAACCGCCGCCGCGTTATACAGGCCTTCCGGCTGGCGGTCCACAAATCCCACTATCGCCGTAATCCCCTGTACCGCCGCGACCACTTCACTCATGGCTTGTCGATTAGTCTCAATAAAACTTGGTTTGAGCAGTAGGTCTTCAGGCGGATAGCCGCAAACTGTCATTTCGGGAAAGATAACCAGATCGGCTCCGGCTTCCCGGGCTTCCGCGAGATACTTGCAGATCAACCTAACATTCCCGGAAAAATCACCAACTGTGGTATTTATTTGGGCTTGGGCCAGCCGTAATTTTTTCATCGTCTCGCTATCGTATGAGGCTGTTGACTCAATGTCAAGTGGCCTGTCAAGCCATCGCGTAAATTAGCTGCTATAATTACTGCTTAATGGTTGGTGCAACTGCAATACCTCATTTCCGGGAAGAATCAGCGTTTTTTGAACAGGGCGTTACCTTAATTGCCGGTGTGGATGAAGCCGGCCGGGGAGCTTTGGCCGGACCGGTGGTAGCCGGGGCCGTAATCTTAGGGCGGCGGCGGCGTAATGGCTGGCTAAAGACGGTCCGGGATAGCAAGCTCTTACCGGTAAAAACCCGCAATGAACTCTATGACTTAATCACCGCTGAATCGATTGCCTTCGGTATTGGCATTGTTTCGCATCAACACATTGATGAACACGGCATCATCTCCGCCACCCGTCTGGCAATGAAACTGGCGCTTTCGGAACTCCATCCTGGAGCAGACGGGCTCTTAATTGACTACTTGACCTTGCCGGGTATCAGTTTGCCTCAGAAAGGTATAGTGGACGGCGACGCCGTCTGTGTCTCCATTGCCTGCGCTTCCATCATCGCCAAGGTCACCCGCGACCGACTGATGATCTCATTAGAAAACCGTTATCCTGGTTATAACCTGAGCAAACACAAGGGTTACGGGACCGTGGAGCATCTTGAATGCCTGCATAAATACGGACCTTGTCGTATCCACCGTCGTTCATTCGCCCCGATTCAGCATTTTCGGAGCCTGCTGTGACCCGCATTAACACTGGGCAGAACGGTGAAGCCATAGCCCGAAAATATCTGGAAAATAATGGTTATCGGATTTTGGCCGCCAATTGGCGTTCCAAAAACGCGGAAATTGACCTGATTGCTAAGAAGGCAAAGGAAATTGTATTCGTGGAAGTCCGCTCCAAATCCACAGAAGATTTTGGTACTCCGGCAGAATCTGTCACTCTGCATAAACAGCGAAAGCTTATCAACGCCGCCCAATGCTACATTGTCGAGAACCAGATTGACGCAGAATGGCGAATCGATTTTATCGGGATCCAGTTCATTGAAGAAACCCACCGGTTGGAACACATCCCATATGCCGTAACACTTGACTGAATATTTCAACGAATGACCATCATATTCCGCACGTTTGTCAGTGCCTTTGCCTTGCTCAAGCCCTTATGCTAAAATCAAGCGCTTTAAGATATTGAATGAACGCCCAATCGGATGTAACTTGACTCATTTCCATAGTCAAACACTACGTGCCATCGATGCCAACCTTGACCGCGCTGCCGAGGGATTGCGTGTGCTCGAGGATGTGGCTCGTTTTTGTCTGGATTCTCTGACAATCGCTTCCGAATTAAAAAACCTACGCAATCAATTCTTAGAAAGCATCCCTTTCACCAGTATTGAATTAACTTCAGCCCGGAATAGCTCCAGTGACGTGGGCAGAAACCCAGAAGCCCAAAAACTTCAGTCATCCAGCATTGGCGATACCATTACCGCCAATGCCCGTCGTGTGGAACAGTCTATGCGAGTATTGGAAGAATTGGCGCGGCTACCGGATTCCGGCCTTAATGGCGTCATATTTGAAGAAATCCGCTACCGGGTATATGACCTTGAGAAAGAACTGACCGGGGCAGTCGGGCGCCTTCAGAAAATGGACCGTCTCGGGGTGCGTTACCTCATTACTAATAGCGCTGAGGCGGCGTCTAACGCCTTGGGGGAACCGGGAACCACGGCTCAGCTCAATGAGGGAAGCTCTGGTCGCGGTGAACTCTGGCAGCAGTCTTTGATCCTATCAGGATCACGATTAGTTGATAAAGGTTTGTTTATCATCGGAGAATATGCAGACATCGCCGTCGCCGTTAACGCCGACGGCGTTTCCATTGACGGCAGTTCACTACCGCCCCAGACGGTTAGAAAACTCTTGCCCGTCGATCAACTTATCGGCTACGCCGCGGGAAATGTTGATGAGGCAGTCAGAGCCGCCAATGGCGGAGTCGATTATCTCATCTGCACTGAAACACTAAAAAATACTTTGAATGGCCGGGTCGGCATTCCGATTGTCATTCCCCACGGGAGTTTGGGCGTATGACTCATGATTTTGCCGAAAGACTTGATTCTATCGCTGCCAGCATCCGGATTGCCTTTTCGGAGAAGGATGCCGCTAGAGAGAAGTCATTGCCGTTGTCCCGTGAAGCCATCCGATTCTGTTCGCTGTCCATTCGTGCCGTCCACCGGCAGCAGTTGCCCGAAGCTGAAGAATCTTTGAACAAGGCTGATTACCTGCTCAAGGAAGCCGCCGCCAGCATCAAGGCTTGCGACGAATTGTCCAACATCAGCTTTTTCCGCGACGCCCAGAAAGAATACGCGGAAGGCCGCATCACCCTTGCCGTTATCAACAGGCAGCCCATACCTTCTCCTGAAGAACTCAACGTTGACTCCGCCGCCTATCTTAATGGTATGGCTGAAGTAATCGGTGAGTTACGGCGATATATTTTGGATGGTTTACGACAGGGAGACATGTCACGGGCAGAGGAACTTCTTGGCATAATGGACTCAATTTATGAGATACTGGTCACCATGGATTTTCCCGATGCCATTACCGGGAATCTGCGCCGCAGTACCGATATGGTGCGGGGTATTCTGGAAAAAACCCGCAGCGACCTGACACTTTCACTACAGCAGAAGCGCCTGGAAGGCCAACTGGGCGCGCTTAACGATAGGCTTAAATAGAGAGCAAAATAATAAAAGGAGGAATCTGAACTAGTGGACCCAATTATTCTAGCCCTCGGCAGTGCGGTCTTGGGACTGGTGCTCGCCGGATTCCTGGCCAAGTTCGTACTTGCCCAGGATGAAGGTAACGCAAAAGTCCGGGAAATCGCCGCTGCCATCAAAGAGGGAGCCCTGGCATTTCTTGGACGCGAGTATAGGATACTCGCCATTTTCGTCGCGGTCGTTACTCTCGTCCTCATAGTCGTCCCTGACCTTGGTTGGAAAGTAGCTCTGGCTTTCGTTTTCGGCGCCATCAGCTCCGGTCTGGCAGGTTACATCGGCATGAGTATCGCTATCCGCGCCAACTCCCGCACCGCCGCGGCAGCCGCGGTTAGCCTGAACCACGGCCTGAAAGTCTCTTTCCGTGCCGGTTCTGTTATGGGTATGAGCGTGGTCGCTATCGGCCTGCTCGGTTTGTCCATCCTTTATTTCGCCTTCAACGGCGACGCTAACTTCTTGGCCATCATCCCCGGCTACGGCTTTGGCGCTTCGTCGGTCGCCATTTTTGCCCGCGTCGGCGGTGGTATCTACACTAAAGGTGCCGATACCGGTGCCGACATCGTCGGTAAGGTTGAGAAAAGCATTCCTGAAGATGATCCGCGCAATGCTGCGGTAATCGCCGATTTTGTCGGTGATAACGTCGGCGACACCGCCGGCATGGGTGCCGATCTTTTTGAGTCCTACGTTGACTCCATTATCGCCACGATGACCCTGGGCACCATCGCTGTTTTCTCAACACATTTGGATATCTCCCTTGTTCCGGATGAACAAACAGCTTGGTGGTTGCCGATGATGGTTGCCGCCGGTGGCATCATTGCTTCCATTATCGGTATTTTTTCAGTTCGTGTCGGTGAGAAATTGCAGATGACAGCGTTACTGAACGCTCTGCGCCGCGGAACCTATGTCGCCGCCATTTTATCGGTGATATTCTCCTTCGCCGCCGTTTCCCTGCTTGGCGCTGACATGGGCTTGTTTGTGGCCATCGTAGCCGGTTTAGCCGCTGGTATGGCTATCGGCGAAAGCACCAACTACTTCACATCCTATGTCTATAAACCAACTCTCAAAATCGCTGAAGCCTCTCAAACCGGCGCCGCCACCAACATCATCGCCGGCTTTGGCAACGGCCTGATGAGCGTCGCTCCCCCGGTCGTCTTTATCGTCATCGCTATCGTTGTGGCTTATAATTTCGGCGATGTCTACGGTGTAGCCCTGGCGGGTGTCGGTATGCTGGCAACACTGGGTATCCAGGACGCCACTGACGCTTACGGCCCGGTAGCCGATAACGCCGGCGGCATCGTGGAAATGTCCGGTATGCCCCATGAAATTCGTGAGCGCACGGATGCTCTGGATTCTCTGGGTAACACTACCGCCGCCATCGGCAAGGGTTTTGCCATCGGCTCCGCCGGGCTGACTGCGCTGGCGCTGCTGCTGTCCTACACTATCGCCGTCGGCATCACCCCTTCCCAGATCAGCCTGCTTGACCCGCATGTTTTGGTCGGCCTGTTCCTGGGCGGTATGCTGCCCGCGGTCTTCAGCGCCATGACCATGCAAGCCGTTGGGAAAACCGGCTTCTCCATTGTTAATGAGGTCCGTCGTCAGTTTGCCGAGATTCCCGGTCTGATGGAAGGCACCGGTAAGGCGGAGTACGCCAAATGTGTTGACATCTGCACCCGTGAATCACTCAAACAGATGGTTCTCCCCAGCGTTATGACTGTTCTGGCCCCCATTGTTATCGCCTTCATTTTCGGCAAGGTTGCTCTGGGTGGTTTCCTGATCGGCGCTACCGTCACTGGTTTTATCCTGGCGGTGGCCTTCAGTAACGCCGGCGGGTCCTGGGACAACGCCAAGAAATGGGTCGAGACCGGCGCCTATGGCGGAAAGCGGTCTGAAGCCCACAAGGCTACCGTCATCGGCGATACTGTCGGTGATCCCATGAAAGATACCTCTGGTCCGTCACTTAACATCATGATCAAACTGGTGTCCATCATTTCGCTGGTACTGGCTCCGGTCATCGTCAACATGACTGGTATCTTCTAGCATTTCCGCCTGGGCGGGTTAACTAAATAAGGATTACCCCGGCGCTCGTCTCCGATAGTAGTATCGGGGCCGTGCCCGGGGTAAACTTTTATTTTGTCATCAAGTGCCAACAATCGCGTATTCAGGCTGTCAATCAAAGTATCGTAATCACCACCGGGCAGATCAGTTCGGCCGATGCCTCCGGCAAACAGTGTGTCCCCGGTGAAAACCATGTCTCCTCCGTAAAGCGCAATCCCACCTGGAGAATGACCTGGAATATGTAAAACGGTGAATATCAGTTTGCCGACAACAATATCTTCCCATCCCAGTAATACAGTGTCCGGTGCCGGCACGGGTTTCATCTGTAAACCAATCATTCTGGGCAGGAAATCGTCATTTAACAGCTTGAGGTCAGCTTGATGGGCCGCCAGTTTAGCTCCCGTTGCCTCCTGCACCGCGCCGGTCGCTGAAGTATGGTCAAAATGACCGTGGGTTAAAACGATATATTTTATCTTCAGTCCTAGGCGCTGAATCTTCTGATTAATCTGTTCAGCTTCGTCCCCCGGATCAATCACCAGACCTTCTAAGCTGGTTTCATCCCCAACCAGATAGCAATTAGCCTCAATAGGCCCAACAGTTAAACGTTCAACAATCATCAGTGCGCAAACTCCTTATTGTCTGGTTTTACTCATCTATTTACTATATAGTATTTCTGACATTGATTCATTTTTCGGAGATAAATTTTGACTGAACACATCATGACCGGCCTGACCTTGATTTTGGTTTTGGGTATCACTTCTCAGCTAATCGGCTGGTACACCCGTATTCCCTCTATCGTGATTTTAATCGGTGTCGGGCTTTTGGCCGGTCCTGTGTTAGGCTGGATTCACCCTGAGCAGATATTCGGAGAACTGTTAAATCCGTTCATTTCACTATCAGTAGCCATTATTCTTTTTGAAGGTGGTCTTATCCTCAAACTGGAGGAAATCAAGCGTACCGTCGGAGTGGTCACCAAGTTGATTACACTGGGCGTACTAATAACCTGGATTATAGCTTCTCTGGGATCCTACTGGATATTGGGTCTTGACTGGCCTCTGGCAATCCTGTTGGCGGCTATTTTGGTTATCAGCGGACCAACCGTAATCATGCCGCTGCTCCGGCATTTACGCCTCCGGGGCGATATCGGGCCGATTCTAAAATGGGAAGGCATACTAATTGACCCCATCGGGGCCACTCTGGCACTGCTGGTTTTCGGCGTCATTTTGGCTGGCGGCCCGGAAGAAGCCATCCTGCAAGGTTTAACTACTTTGGGCGTGATCATCTTGGTCGGAATCATCCTTGGGAGCGTGGGCGGTTTGTTGATCACGCAATTGTTGCGCCGCTATCTGGTCCCGGATTTTCTCCAGATTCCTGTAGTACTGTCAATAGTAACCGGCGCCTTTTTACTTTCTGATTTGATACAACCTGACTCAGGTCTATTGACCGCGGTGATCATGGGTGCTTTTCTGGCCAATCAAAAACAGGTAAGCGTTGAACACATCGTGGATTTCAAGGAAACCCTGGGGCTGATACTCATCTCTTTGTTATTCATTACCCTTTCAGCCACCATTGATATTGAGGCCATTTTACCTTTGGCAGGCGGGATATTATTGTTTAGCCTGCTGCTTATTGTGCTGGCCCGTCCTTTGTCGGTTTTCACCGCCGGTTGGGGGTCTAAATTGAAGTGGCGGGACAAGGTGCTGCTAAGCGCAATCGCCCCTCGCGGTATCGTGTCCGCTTCCATTGCCTCAGTATTTGGCTTCCGGTTGGCTGAACGAGGCTTTGCCGGGGCAGAAATATTGTTGCCTATAACTTTCACCGTCATTATTTTATCTGTTATTTCCTCAAGTGCGCTGGCCACTATCGCTACCCGAGCCTTCAAGATATCTAAACCAAATCCTCAGGGTATTATCTTCATTGGTGGACAGAATTGGGTACGTGATATAGCCACTATTTTGGAAGAATTAGATATTCGGACTTTCATCATCGATCAAAGTAAATCTAATGTCGCCTATGCCCGCCGTAAAAAATTGCAGGCCTATTATGGCAACGCCCTGTCGCCGGGTATTACCGACAACCTGGGTTTTAGTGATTATGGCAGGGTTCTCTCCATGACCTCCAACGACAATGTTAACCATCTTGCAGCCCTGCACTTCAGCAAGGAATTCGGCTCGGCAAACACCTATCTGCTGGCTACTGATGACCTACCTGCTTCCAAAAAAGCGGGGCATTTCAAAAGCAATCTGCCCGGTCGAGTGCTTTTTAGCGATAAGGCCAATTATGAAACTATAAATGACCTGTATCTCAATGGCGCCAAAATAAAAACAACCAACCTTACTTCAGACTACCCTTTCGAGGCTTTCGTGAGTGACAACAAGAAAGCTATTCCTTTGTTTTTGGTGTCGGAGTCGGAGGAACTGACCGTAATCACTACGGAAACGGATATGGAAAATAAAGCTGACACTACCCTAATCGCTTTAATACCATGAGTACCCCGTATTTCCATCGCCGGTGAGTTTAAGGTAGAATGTGGCCGAGGAAATAAGTGTCGCAAAACCCTGACCCGTTAAAATTTCGTTTAAGTTTTATTGCCCTGCCGCTGGCCGTAATGATCATAGCAGTAGTCGTTGCTGTCGTGTTTTTCGGTCGTTTGCCTGATGAAATTCATTACCGTTTTGGCTTGGATGGCACACCTTCCGGCGATTCGGTATCCAAGAGCAGCTTTTTCGGACTGATGCTGGCTATTCAGGTCGGCTTAACCGTGGTGGCCTATCTCTCTGTAAAAAGTATAGGCCAGGTAAAACTGTTTCAGGAAAACGTAAATGCCTTTTGGTTCAATCCCACCAAACTGCTGACGGCCATGGGCAATATGCCGGCCATCATCCAGATTGTCGTGGCCTTTATTCTGATTGATGGTGTCTTTTATGCTCTTCAGGACAGTCACTTGATGCCGCTTTGGCTTTTTGCCTTAATCACTCTGGGCCTTGGTGGCATTATTCTTATTGCCTACGCTTTACCGGTTGTATTGCAGACCTACCGCGGTTTTAATTCTTTCCAAGACAGAGATAAGGAGTAAATACTTGGCACAGGAAACAAACCCCACCGAAATGGATAAAATAGTATCTCTCAGCCGCCGCCGCGGCTTTATGTTTCAATCCAGTGAAATCTACGGCGGCCAGGGCGGCTGCTGGGACTACGGTCCTTTGGGCGTACAGCTCAAGAATAATATCAAGCAGGCATGGTGGCAGTCCATAATTCAAGAACGAGATGATGTCGTCGGGGTGGACTCATCTATTCTTATGAATCCCCGCGTCTGGGAAGCTTCGGGCCACGTCACCGGTTTTTCGGACCCCATGTCTGATTGTCTCAAGTGCAAGATGCGCTGGCGGCCGGAGGATTTTGAAGGCACAGTCTGCCCGTCATGCGGCGGAGAATTGACCGAACCACGTCAGTTCAACCTGATGTTTAAGACCTTTATGGGTCCGGTTGAAGATACCGCAGCTGTCGTATATTTGCGGCCGGAGACCGCGCAAGGTATTTTTGTCAATTTTGAGAACGTGTTGAATACTACGCGTAAAAAGCTGCCTTTCGGTATCGCCCAGATCGGCAAAAGCTTTCGTAATGAAATCACCACCGGCAATTTCATCTTCCGCTCCCGGGAGTTTGAGCAAATGGAATTGGAATACTTTGTCAAACCGGGCACCGATGAATTTTGGCATGAACATTGGCTTCAGGTTCGTCTGGACTGGTACGCATCACTTGGCATGAAGCCGGAAAACCTGAAATTGCGGGCGCACAGTACTGATGAGTTGGCTCATTATGCCAAAGCCTGCTCCGACATCCAATATCTCTTCCCCATGGGCTGGAGCGAGTTGGAGGGCATCGCCAATCGGTGCGATTTTGACCTCAAACAGCATTCTGAACATAGTGGCAAAAAGCTGGAGTATTTTGACGAAGAAACCAAAGAACATATTACCCCTTACGTCATTGAACCCTCGGCTGGTGTTGACCGTTCGGTGTTGGCCTTCTTGATTGACGCCTATACCGAGGAACCGGACAAGGATGAAGTTCGCTCTGTCCTGAAGCTTCACCCCCGCTTGGCCCCGTTCAAGGCTGCCGTGCTGCCGCTGTCCAAGAAAGAACCACTGGCTAATCTGTCCAAGGAAATTTATGCCTCACTGCGCAAGGCCTGGATGGTGACCTACGACGATGCGCAGAGCATCGGACGCCGTTACCGGCGCCAGGATGAGATCGGCACACCCTATTGCATCACCGTTGACTTTGACTCTCTGAACGATAATCAGGTTACGGTTCGGGAACGGGATTCCATGACCCAGGTACGCATTCCCATTGAAGAGATTAAAGCCTATTTGTTCCCACGCCTCAAGGGGGAGTTGAAATAAAAATCATAGCCGGATCCAAGATTCTGCGATGAAATTAATCCACTTTGCTGACTTACATCTGGGCGTGGAAACCTACGGCCGTATTGACGCGGACAGTGGCCTTAATACTCGTTTTCTGGATTTTCTGAGGGCCTTTGATAAGTTGGTGGAGTATGCCGTCGCCGAGGCAGCGGATATCGTTCTGTTCTGCGGTGATGCCTTTAAAAGTCGAGACCCTTCCCAAACCCAGCAGCGGGAATTTGCCCGTCGCATTCGCAAACTGGCCGACAATAATATTCCGGTATTTCTGCTCATCGGCAATCACGACTTGCCGGCATCTCCCGGACGCGCCACTTCAACCGAGATTTATGATATCTTGCGCATCCCCATGGTTACCGTTGCCGCCAAGCCGGGGATCTACCGTGTTAAAACCCTGGCCGGTGACATCCAGATAGCCGCCCTGCCATGGCCGCGTAAAGGCTCGCTTGAAGTCAAAGCCCAGAATGAAGGGCATCCACTTTCGGCAGAAGGATTGAAAGCCGGTGTTGAAGCCATTTTATCAGCTAAAATTGAGCGCATGGCCGCAGAACTGGATCCTTCATTACCCACCATACTGGCCGCTCACATCTGGGTGGACGGCGCCCGACTCGGTTCAGAAAAATCACTGGTACTTGGCAATGAACCATCGGTCATGCTGGGTAATATCGCTTCTTCTAAATTTGATTATGTCGCCCTGGGTCATCTTCACAAGCGTCAGGTGCTCAATGAAGCACCTCCGGTGATTTATTCCGGCAGTTTGGAGCGCCTGGACTTCGGTGAAGAAAAAGACGACAAGGGCTTTTATGAGGTTGAATTGACTACCGGGACAGATACGAAAAAAGCTACCTATCGGTTTCACCGTCTTGATGGTCGAAAATTTCTCACTCTGGAGAAATCTTTAGGCGTGGAATGCTTGGATCCCACTGCCGAAGTGTTGACCTTGATTGAAACCAAACGGGAACTAATTAGAGACTCTATAGTGCAATTAAGAATCCACTTGCCGGAATCCATCGCTCCGGCATTTCGGGAATCGGACATTAAAAACGCACTGAAAGGGGCCCACCATTTTTCAGTGGCCCGCAGGATAGAAAGAGAAAACAGAAACCGTTACGGCGTCACCGATGCAGAAGCCTTATCGCCCAAGCAAGCTTTGGAAAAGTACCTGACCATGCAGGAAATCTCTGGGACTCGCCGAAAGGAACTCCTGAATCATGCGGACATACTGCTGGCGGAGGTTGCCGGCTCATGAAAAAAACAAAGTCATCTCATAATTCCGCTCCGGCTCTTACACTGCTGAAAGCTTTGCGGGACGCCGGTGCCGGCTCCCGGCGTGAACTGGCCGATGCCATCAAGAACGGGCGGGTCACCGTCAACGATGTGGTGGCTGAAGGTTACAACCTGGAACTGAACCGGGGAGACATCGTCAAATTGGATGATCAAGCGGTTGAACTCACCGGCATCAGTTCGAACAAGATTTATATGATACTCAACAAACCTCTGGGCATTATTTCCACCACCGACGACCCCCAGGGACGAACAACCGTCCTTGATCTGATACCGGAAAGCTATCGCCGATACCAGTTGTTCCCCGTAGGGCGTCTGGATGAAAACACTACGGGACTCATCCTGCTGACCAATGACGGTGAACTGACTCACCGGTTGACTCACCCCAGTTTCGGTGTGGAAAAAGAGTACCTGGTCGCCATTAATGGTTCCTTGTCTGTCTCCGATTTTGAGAAGTTAAAAGAAGGCATTGAATTGGATGATGGTCTGAGCGCTCCGGCAATGATTCATCCGGTACTGAAAGCCCCGTACAATTACCGCGTCATCATCCATGAAGGCCGCAAGCGCATTGTCAGGCGATTGTTTGCCGCACTGGGTCACCAGGTGAGAGTGCTCAAACGGACCAGAATAGGTCCTATTGAGTTAAGGGATTTGAAGGAAGGCAACTACCGCCGCCTGTCGCCTTCGGAAATTCAGCGGCTAATCCGCACCAAAGTCCCGGCACCTAAGCAGGAAGCGGGACACAAGTCCGGTAGCTGACCCTGCTTATTACAACGGCTTGTTGATTGATTTCAGATTGGGCTTGTAACGTCTGATTTCCCATTCCCGGACACACTTAAGCCCATCCTCATCCTTCATTTCGTGCCAGAAGCGGTAGTAATAGGAAACGTAAAACTTAGGTACCAGTGCTGTATGTACCGTCACCACCCGGTCGGCGATCTTTTCTACTGTTCGTGCCGCCATTTCGGAAGCTACCGGCACTGCCACCACGATGCGGGATGGCCGTCGCCGGCGTACTGACTCCACCGCTGCCATCATGGTGTAGCCTGAAGCCAAACCATCGTCAACAATAATCGCCGTTTTTCCGGTTACCACCGATAGTGATCTGTTCGGACCGCGAAAAGCCAAACTACGCTGTTGGATGTCATTGCGCACCTTGGCGACCTGATAGTTTATCTGTGATTGGGTCAGACCCACAGATTTAATAATTTCGTTATTAAAGATGGTAGTTCCGTCATCAGCTACCGCACCAAAACCGCCTTCTGGCCGCAGTGGGATCGGAATTTTTCGAGCTATTACCACGTCAAGATCCGCCCCCAGAGCCAGGGCCACCTGCAAACCCACCGGTAATCCGCCATTGGGTATGGCGAGCACTATCGCCGGTTCGCCTTTGTATGCCATCAATTTCTCAGCCAGTTGCTTACCGGCATCAAAACGGTTTTCAAAAAGTGGTTGGGGGGCTGGAGCACGAAAAACCATGGTTTCTTATACCTGCTTTCCAATTAGTTTAAAGGCCCCGACATCAACCAAACCCAGATCTGTTAGTTTGAGTTCCGGAATCACTGGCAGTGCCATAAACGACAGCATAGCAAACGGCGCCGGGACCTTGACCCCGGTTCGCACGGCAACGGATTCTAATCGTTCAAAACCAGCCACCACTTCATCCAACGGTCGGTCGGACATCAGCCCGGCAATCGGCAGCGGCAATGATGCTAACACCTTGCCATCTTGGATTACGGCCAATCCGCCACCCATCCGGATCACTTCCTGAACAGCCGCTTGAATATCATCGTCTGATGTCCCAACACAGATAATGTTATGTGAATCATGTGCGACCGTAGAAGCCAGAGCACCGCTGGTCATTCCGAACCCGTTTACCAGACCGATACCGATATTTCCGCTACTGTGATGTCTTTCCACCACGACCATTTTAAGGATATCACGGCTGGTATCAGGCACTGCGGTAACGTCTTCTTTCAAATACCTGGTAATAATCTGCCCCGGCACCAAACCGATAACCGGAACTGGAGCGTCCTCAGATTGCAGTTCCAATGATGCACGGTCAAACGCTTTGACCTGCATACTGCTCCGCAAGGATTTGGGGGCCTTATTTTTTGTCTTGAACAGGGCCTGGCCATCACATGCAATCAGTTGCCCTTCAAAAAACACCTGCTTTATGTCAAAAGTATGCAAATCATCCGTTACCAGCAAATTCGCCCGGTACCCCGGTGCTATCGCTCCGACCTGTTTAAGACCGAAATACTCCGCAGGATTCAGCGTCGCCAGTTGAATAGCCGTTACCGGTGCCAGTCCTAGTCGTATCGCCTTCCGGACGATGGCGTCCATGTCGCCGTCCCGTTTAAGATCGGCACAACTCCGGTCATCCACCACGAACATGCACCGGCGGCTGGTTTCGGCGGTAATCAGCGGCAACAGTTCTTCCAGGTTCTTCTCGGTGGAACCTTCCCTTATCATTATGTGAAGTCCGCGCGCCAGTTTTTTGCGGGCTTCAGCCAATCTGGTAGATTCATGATCAGAACCAATTCCGGCAGCAACATAAGCATCCAAGTCGCTGCCGGTAACGCCTGGTGCATGACCATCAATGACTTTATCGGTTGCCGCTGCCAATTTACGCAACACCTGTTCGTCACCGAACAGGACGCCGGGGTAATTCATCATCTCCCCCAACCCGATAACGCCAGGCATTCCCAATACCTCGGCCACTTTATCAGCGTCAAGAGTTGCTCCGGAAGTCTCCAGATGAGTTGCCGGAACACAGGAAGGCGCCATCACATTGACGTCCAATGGTAATTGTTGTGAAACCTCTAAAATGTAGCGTATACCATCTATCCCGGCCACGTTTACCAACTCATGCAGGTCGGTCACCAAACCGGTTGTCCCACGTGCCGTTACCGCCCTGGCGTACTCACTGATATCCAGCATTGAGCTTTCAATATGGGTATGGCCGTCAATAAATCCCGGCAACAAATAACGGCCTTCAAGATCAATGGTCACTGCGGCAGCGGAATAATCCCCAACTCCGGCGATAACCCCGTCGCGAACTGCAACCGCGGCATTTTCAATCTCGCCGTTAAAGACATTGACAACTCTGGCGTTGACAAAAAGCAGATCCGCCGGTTCCTCACCCCGGGCGGTTCTAATCCGGCGGCGTAATTTTCCTTCATCTGTCGTCACAGCCAACCTCCAGAGAATAAATAGCCGGAAGGTTACGGTAAAGTTGAGCGCAATCCAAACCATAACCCACTACAAATTTATCGGGGATCTCAAAGCCAACGTAATCCACCGGCACCGCAACCCGGCGGCGAGCAGGTTTGTCCAGCAAAGAGCATACCGTGACTGAGACTGCTTTTTGTTCAGCCAGATAATCCAGCAAAGCCTTCAGGCAAATTCCGGTATCGACGATGTCTTCAATGATCAGCACCTCCCGCCCGGTTACCGAGATGGACGGGTAAGTGGTAATCACTGCTTCGCCGCAGGTGACAGTGTCCCCTCCGTAGCTGGATATGCCGATAAAATCGATTTCCAGTGATAAATCTATCTCCCTAACCAGGTCAGCTAGAAAAATAACTGCACCCTTCAGTACCCCGATGACTAAGGGAGACCTACCCTCATAATCGGCGGTGATGCGGGTGGCCAATTGCTTAATCCTGGCTTCAATGACATCACGAGTGTACAGCAACTTAAGTTCAGGCACATCGGCATTATAAACACTGGTATGTTTCGTGTCCACCATTTTTGCTTCTATCTTTACCCCTCATGCTATAATAACGGCTGATATGAGTACTGCTGATAAAGGCCATAATATCGTTACCTGTACCCGGTGCCGAACCAATATTGACACCGCCATCGCTGGCGGCGACGTCAAGTTCTGCCCCAATTGCGGCAACCAGCTATTTACACCTCCCCCACAGCATAAAACCAACTATTGTCCCGGCTGCGGTAAAGCCCTGTCTGCCCCCTTTGATTTCTGTCCTGGTTGCGGCACCCGGTTGAACGATGAAGCCGTTGCTGATAAATACACTTCACCTGAAGATTATCCGCCTACTCCGGCAGAGCTGGCCGCGGCAAAAAAGGGGTTCGTTCCTCCCCCCACCGCTGAAAATTCCACCGGCCACAACCAGATTGTAACCGACCCCAAATTGAAGAAGCTCTATAAGCAGTGGGCAGCCTATTCTGATCTGCCGGAAGAAGCCATGCCGGTCATGGAAAAGCCTCGTCCGGTCCAGGCGCCTCATCGACCAGCCAGTTTCCAGTTGTCGGGTTTTTTGGCTGATATTCCGCCCCGATATTTATTCATCGGTGGAGTGGTGATCATAGCCCTCGTTTTACTGCTTATTATTATTATTATATTGTAGAAAACAACACGTAAGTTTGTTGATTTTATAAAGTCCGTCAGCTATAATCCCCGACATTATCACCTTTTTTGAGGGATTGCTCTTTGGTCATTAAAGTAGAAAACCTGGTCAAAGTTTATGGCCCAATCCGGGCCGTTGACGGCCTCAGTTTTGAAGTTAACCAGGGTGAAGTCTTTGGCATGCTCGGGCCCAACGGCGCCGGTAAAACCACCACAGTTGAGATAATTGAAGGTCTGCGCAAGCCTGATTCCGGTAAGGTTACCGTCCTCGGTATGGACTCCGCTAAGGCCTCTAAAGCCATCAAACAACGTATCGGTGCCCAGTTGCAGACCCCGGCTTTGATGCCCTCACTCACCGTGGAGGAACTGCTGGAGGTCTTTGGTGCTTTCTACACCCGCACTATACCGGTTAACGAGCTTTTGGATATGTTGTCGCTGAAAGAAAGCCGTAAGGTACTGGTAAAAAATCTTTCCGGCGGCCAGTTGCAACGTCTGTCAGTGGCTATGGCACTTCTTAACGACCCGGAAATCGCTTTCCTTGATGAACCCACCACAGGCTTGGATCCGCAGGTCAGGCGAGGTATGTGGCAGGTCATTGAGGACATGAAGGCCAAGGGCAAGACTATCTTTTTAACAACCCATTATATGGAAGAAGCGGAACGTTTATGTGACCGTATCGCCATTGTCGATCACGGTAAAATAATCGCACTTGATACCCCCCGTGGACTCATCAATAGTAATTTCCATGAGAAAGCCATCCAGTTTGAACTTGACCCGCGGCCTTCTGAAGAAGAATTATTGAAATTTCCCGGTGCCATTAGTGTCGCAACAGATATGAACGAGGTGGTCATCTATTCGGACAACATCCCTTTGACCATGACGGCAACCTTAAAATTTGCTGAAACCCATAATCTTACCTCAATGCTAAAAGACCTCCATGTCCGACAGGCCTCTTTGGAGGATGTTTTTCTGAAATTAACCGGCCGGAAGATCAGGGAATAATCACATGGGAAAACTCATCATCGCCAACTTCAAACAATTCATGCGGGATAAAACCGCAGTCTTTTTCACTTTTGCCTTCCCTCTAATCTTCATTTTCTTATTCGGCTTGGTATTCGGCGGTACCAATGATTTAAATTACAGTGTCAGATTGGTCGTTGAAGATGATTCCCCTATCAGTCAGGGTTTAACCGAGGCTTTCACTTCAGTGCCGATATTCACCATATCGGAGGGGGAACTTGACGCTTCCCTTGATACCCTCAGAGACGGTGAACTGACCGCCGTTATCATGATCCCAGCTGACATTGAAGGCACTATCGGTGGCGGCAGCGCAGCTTCGTTGACTATTTATCATGATCCGTCACAGACACAAACGGCCCAGATAATCCTGCCGGTCGTCCGCCAGATCGTTGATGAATTTAATCGTCAGTTGACCCAGACGCCTGTCCTCATCACCCTGTCCGAAGAATCCATCTTGGCCGATAGTTTCCGGTTCATTGATTTCTTTGTCCCCGGTATCTTAGCCATGTCCATCATGCAGAGTGGCTTATTTGGCATATTACCGTTAGTCGAATGGCGTGAAAAGAAAGTCCTTAAACGTCTGGGGGTGACCCCTTTAAACCGCTCTACCGTCGTTATCAGCCAACTGGCATTCCGTCTCGTATTAGCCGTAATTCAAGCAGCCATCCTGTTGTCCATCGCCTATGCCGTTTTTGATGTTCCAATTTTAGGCAGTATATTTTTGTTACTGGGGTTGGTAGTTCTGGGCACTTTGGTATTTATCAGCTTGGGTTACGTTGTAGCTGCCCGAGTCCAGACTGTTGAAGGTGCCACCCCTATTGTCAACCTTATCTCTTTCCCCATGATGTTTTTGTCCGGTGTCTTCTTCCCGGTAGACATGATGCCGGAGTTTATTCGTCCGGTAATTACCGCCATGCCCCTCACCTATTTAGCTGATGGATTCCGTCAGGTAATGGTCGAGTCAGCGCCGCTGTATCCGCTATCAACGGATATTCTGGTGCTGCTGGGCTGGCTGGTTGTCTGCCTTATTCTTACCATTCGTTTCTTCCGCTGGGAGTAATCCACGCATGACATCAATTGAGTGATTACTGCTTCTGGTAAAGAAGGGTTACAGTTATTGTGTTTTCGTTTGCCCCTTATGCAAGCGGTTTCAAAAGGCACTTTTGTAGCCTAATTATGCGAAATAGGCAATTTGAAAAAGATGTATAGCATGGTATGCTTGCCGCATGGAATTGTCCTTCAAGTCGTCATATAAAGTTGGCTTCATATCCCCTCCAGGGTGGTTTGATATTTCCCCTATGGATTTTCTGGGTATAGCCCCTCAAAAGACAATCGTAATGCAAACATTAATGAGACCACCCGAGTTTGATTACAGTGTTGCACAATTAATGGGGTCGGTACCTGAACTGAAACTATGCTTTGATTCCCTGGCTGGGACTGGAGCTGACGTTGTTGCTCAGTTTGGTTATCCCTTTTCTCTGGTTCACGGTTGGGAGAAAGCCCGGCAAATTCAAAACGAAATACAGGGCAACGGTCACACCAAATTTCGAATGATGGGCGTAGAAATGATTAATGCCCTAAGATTCCTCAATGCCAATTCAATTGCTATTGCTTCCACTTATTACTCAAGAAAGATGTCTGATATTCTTCATCACTACCTGAAAGAAGCTAATGTTAGTATAGTATACTCAGAAAACTGGCAGGAACAGGGTATTCTTACTGAAAAAGAATCATCGTCCTTTATTGGCGAAGGTGAGCTTGACCCTATGAATTGGAAAACGCCAATAAATACAGTACGGGAATCAGTGAAGAGTGTTGCTGTAAAAGCGCCAAAGGCTGACTGCATACTTGTAGTTGGTGGCGGCATGAGGCTGCTAAATGAAGTAGAAACACTTGAGTCTGCAGTAGGCAAAACGGTAATCAGTGGGGACATTATCCTCTATTGGAGTATATTACGAGCCCTGGGGATCAAATATAGTATTGCAGGACAAGGTAAATTGCTGGCATGTTTAAGTTAAAGACTGGATAGTAAAGTATACAGCGAGAAGGCACCGCAACTAATCTGCGGGAACATCAAATCCAGCACGATTCATCTACACTATTGTCAGCCGATGGGGATTTGCACTAATCAAGCAACAGGGTCCTGGGCTTCCTTTTAGCATAGGCTTTGATTACGGCGATAATAATATTTGAGACAGGGTATCTTCGTTAAAAATAGCATCCCCGGAAACCCAGTTATGCTCCAAGAGTAGATATGATAATACTTCCCATTCATCCTGCTGCCCCCTTGTCGGCATGGTGGAAATTTGTGTCAATAACCTTTGCGCGTTCTGGTAAGAAGATAAAATCACAGCACTGGTAGATCCGGTGGATAAAGAGTTACCATGACAATTGAAACAGTTACCGCTATAGGACGATTTCCCTTTCAGAGCCAGTTGGCTGAATGTCGCTACTGTAATTGTGCTGGTAATGGTAGGCGTTGTCACCGTAGCAATAATCTGGTCATACTCTTGTTGAGAAAGATACTGCGGTTGATATTCCACCCCTTGCTCTTTTAATTTGGCGACAAATATTCCCAAATGATTTTGGGAACCCTCAGTCAATTTATTAAAGGCTGAACCAATATCATACCTATCAGTTTTTGCAGCGTTTTCAGCAATATCTATTATATCCAGTTCTTCAATCGCTGCCGCCGTAGAAAGAGCATTGACCTCTGAAGATGAACCAAGCTCTATGAGGTCGCTGTACAATTGTTGAAGATCACTGGAACTAAACTCACCGCTAACTTTGCCAGCAGCCGGATCATCCAGATTATATTTATCAATAAGTTCTTTCATGATATCCATATGAGACTGTTCACTACCACTGATAACATTCAGCACAGGAGATTCCCATTTGTCATAGAAATATTGGTAAACGTCTCTTGCCAGTTTCTCCAATTCGTAGATATATATAATGCCTTGTTTATCAGCATCCGTTATTGTTGGAGTTGTGGTCGGGGAGCCGTCAACATCGGTTGTATCTGAGGAACATGCCGACAATACAAACAATGAAATTACCGTTATAATCATTAAAAGGCAGTTAATTCTTTTTAACATCACACTAACCCTTTATTCATTCAAATGGTTTTATAAGCATAGTAGTCCCACATCTCCACTGTGTCAACAAGCGATTGTTCTTGATGAGGAAATTGAGTTGGCAATTCTCGTATTTCATGCTATTGACCATGCCTGGATGCCGTGATACCAAAGGTCATTAAATTCCTTGCCTATTTAACAATGGAAAGACATCGGGATGTTTGCCCTTTCATGCTTATGTTTCATTTCGTCTGTGATGGGTATTATAGCTTGTGGTTGGGCTTCGAATTTGATATGGTCTCGCCTAGTATTAGAGGCTGTTTGCCGAGTACTTTGTGCGATTTCAACGAAGCATTGCATTAATTCGGAGTTGGTGTAAATTAGCATACCTATATTGCGCCGGTAAGATGACGTTAATAATTATTTGTAAGGTATCTGTGCTGTCACTACTGTGCCTTTACCCGGTGTGGATTCCATATCCACAGTACCACCCACCAGCTTTGCCCGTTCCTTCATCGCTGACAGACCGGTCGAAGTCGGTACCTCAAGTGGATTGAATCCCCGTCCATAATCAGTTACACGGAGTCGAAGGTAATTGTCGTCTTTCGTGATTTTAACGACAGCTGAGTTAACACCGGAGTGGCGCATCACGTTCGTCAATGATTCCTGAATGATGCGATATGCTGTAATGCAGGTGTTTGGTTCAAGTATTTTAATTTCTGGGCAATCAAAGTCGGTTTGAAAGCCGGTTTGTTCCTTTAACCTGCTGAACAGCCATTCCAGACCAGGCACCAGGCCAAGATCATCCAGCACGGTAGGCCTGAGTGTTTTTGACATTAACCTTACGCGGCCCATTACCCCGGATAATTCTCTATTAATAACCTCGATTTGCGGATTTGACTCTTGCGGAATTGAATTTTTCAATCTGCTCAACATTAATGTTAACGCGGTAAGAGCCTGACCTATTTCATCATGCAGCTCTCTAGCAATAGCTCTACGTTCTTCTTCCTGCGTTGTTATAATACGAGCAGAAAGAGCCCTTAATTCGCTCTCTGCGCGTTTAGTGGTTTCTACTTGAGCACGCAAGCTTCGAGTCCGCTCTTCAACCTGTTGTTCCAGATGTTCGTTGGCAGAAGTCAAGCGCTGTTCCGCTTCAAGCAATTTATTTTCATATATTTGGCGTTCGGTGATGTCCCGTGCCGCCGATAGAGCACCGACGACATTCCCTGACTCATCTTTCAGAGAGCGGCACCACCAAGCCAAAAGGCGTCTCTGCCCGTCCTTACGCCGTTGCCAGCTTTCGATGTACACCGTCTCTGCAATGCTGCCGTTAAAAATCGGCTGCACGTAACCATAGGTATCTTGCTCGCCCTCAAAGTAAAAGGAGGCTTCTTTGCCGACCACATCCTCGCCGAAAAACTCAGTGCCTGCTCGGTTTGCCCAAGTGTAAATCTTGTTATTGTCAACTTCCATGATTATATCTGGAATCGTGGAAAGGATAGTATCCTGATGTCTGGAAATCGCAGATAATGCCTGCTCGGCTTGCTTGCGCCCACTTATATTCCGAATGTTTAATCGAATTATTCTCTGATTTTCAATGTTGTAGGCATTACTGATGAGCTCAATGTCTATTTTTCGTCCATCTGAGCCCTCCAAAGGCAAATCATCGTAACGTACGTATTGTTGTTGTTGAAACTCGGCCAATTTAGCTTTATCGGCAAAGACACTTTTAAGAAAACCCAAATCCCAAATAGCTTTATTCAATACCTCCTGGCGTGGACAACCTAATATTTTCTCAAGGATGGAGTTTATTTCCAGGACCATTCCGGTTTCGGCGTCGATTATTAATAGGCCATCTTGGGAGGTTTCAAAGAGTCGGCGATAATTGGTATCGATGGGCTTGTATTCTTGTTCAGATTCTTTTGGAACTTGGTCGTCACGAACATCTTTTTTTTCAGGCATTTTTACCCTCAAACAAAAGAGCACCAACAAGATCTTGTTAGTGCCTCAGGCAACTGATTTAGTTGTTTCTGAATCTCGTCTATGTATTACTATGCTCCCATATATTCCTTGTGTCAATAGGTCATTAACAAAAGGGATCAGTATATTGAATAATCATCGGGATGTTTGTCCTTTTATTATTTCCTTGGACTATGATGATTTACTTCGTAATATGTCGCTTATCTTATTTTGCAGTTCGATTTTGGTAAATGGTTTGGTGAGATAAGGAATATCGTGAGAAGCTAAAAAAGCTCGCGTATCATTATCAGATATATCTCCGGTAATAAATATTATCCGCCCAATCATTTCCGGATGAGTTTTACCCAATTTTTTATAAATCTCCGTGCCGCTCGTTCCGGGCATGCGGATATCCAGCAATATGGCATCAAATTCTTTACTATTCAGTCGGTCGAATACTTGGTTGGGTCGGTCGCATTCTTCAACAATGTGACCAGCCGCAGACAATACAGTTTTGATGAAAGCCCTTACAGTTAACTCGTCATCAACCACTAAAATTTGAGCCTTTTCGCCAGAAGAAAACTGCTGAACATTGAGTTCTGCTTGCGCAGTATCAGCTTCAGTTTGGACAATCGGGAGTTTGATCTTGAAGCTGGTGCCTTGATTTAGTGTACTCGATGCTGTGATAGTACCTCCATGTTCAAGTACTATAGCCCTTGATACACTTAAACCTAAACCTGTTCCTTCTCCGGGTTCCTTGGTGGTAAAAAACGGCTGGAATAGTTTGGAGATTGTCGCCTCGGACATTCCTATACCATCGTCAGAAATAGAAATTTGTACTTGACCGTCTACATTTTCAGTCTTAATTACTAATTTTCCAGGGCGTTGAGCCTTTTTAATTGCGTATTCCGCATTTATAATAAGATTTAAGAAAACCTGCTGCAGTTGACCGGCATCAACAGGTATCCACGGCAAATCCAAATCATAATCTTTGATCACTTCAACATTAGAAGTATTGAGAACGTAACTGCGCAGTGCCAAAGTATTGTCTAATAGTTGATGAATATCAATTGAAGAACGAGTTGGTTCGGATTGTCGCGAAAACGTAAGCATTCGTTTGACAATATCTTTAACCCGCTCACTCCCGTCATAGATTATTCGGAGACTTTCCATCACATCATCCGGCAGCTCCTTGCGTTCCATGAGAAGTTCGGAGAATCCATGCACACCCGTAAGAGGGTTATTGATCTCATGTGCGATCCCGGCCGCCATTTCACCGATAGCAGCCAAGCGGCTGGACATCTCTGCTTTATCCCTGAGCTCTCGTTGCTCTAAGGCTCTTTGACGGCGTTTTGTAATGTCCCTTACCACCGATAGAATGAGGGTTTTTCCGTCGTGATTCAAAGACCGAGAATGAATTTCAACTGGAAAAACCGAGCCATTTTTACATCGATGCATCGATTCGTATGTCGATTCACCCGACTCTATTATTAGTTGGCGCTTTTCATCCCAATCAGAAGATTCTGTTGAAGGTCTGAGAATCTTTATATTGGTTCCGATAAGTTCATTTTGTTGATAACCTCTTGATTTGTAGCCTTGTTCGTTGCAATAAATAATATTTCCTTCGATTTCTGAAAGGAACACTGAATCCGAGACCGCATCGAGTAATGTGGCTCTCAACTTGGTTGCCGATTCTGCTTTTATCCGTTCAGTGACATCCCGAACCGTGGAAATCATCAGGTTTTGTTCTAATAAAGGGATATTCGCAGCCGAAATATAACGTTGTGCCCCTGAACTGGTCGTAATCATGAGATTATCCCAGCGCATTTTTGAAGTATCGTTACTTTGAATATCTTCAGTTACACGTTTTTGTAGTTTTAACCTATAGGCATCATCCGGATAGACCTTTTCAAAAAAGGTCTCAACATCCGTCAGAACATCCCGGCTCCAACCATATATTTCTTCGAATTTATGATTCATGAATACGGCTTTACCATCGTCAATAGTATTTAGAGCTATTCCGATAGGAAGGTTTTGAACCAAAGTTTCAATATATGAATCCAGCTTGCTTTTCTCAATTTCAGAATTCTTACGTTCGGTGATATCAATAATGTAGTGCATGTAGTGTTGATTATCCACCGGAATCCAATGTGCTTCCCACCAGTGGTTATTCCATTCAACTTCGCAATGCTGTTCACTACCGGTTTCCCAAAGTTTTGGTGCCAGGCACCAGGCGCAAGGTTTATCTTGATTTGCCCATGCACGGTAGCAAATGTCGCCTGGATTAACGCCAATCTTCGAAGCCATTCGGTTCGTAGTCACGATTTCATAAGTATTCGGTTTGATAAGCATAATGGGATAGGGTATTGCATTCAGGATTTTTTCGTTAAGAATAGTTTGCTCGTTAAATTGCTTAGTGACTTCCCAGTGTTTTCGCTTCACCAACGACCCTGAAATTGCATTTTGAATAGCTACGGCCAATCTAGTAATTTCCACATTGGGAATGATATCAGCAATCCCGGCTATACTTGTTAAAAAGGTTTCGTTTTGAATGGTTTTACCGGTAATGATAATCAGAGGGGTATCTGGGGTTAAACGGTCTCTTGTTCCTATTATCTCAGAAACACTAACATTGGCTAGCGGATATTGAGAAAGAATAACATTGAATTGGTTCTCTTTTAGGTGCTTGTAAAAGAATGCCAGGTCTGCAATGCGTTCAACTACCGCATTAACATTGGCGGCTTCCAGCGCTTTTCGTACGTTCTCATCTTCGTTTCCAAAATACAATATTTTAAAAACTTCCACATTTCCCTCTTAGATGCTAACTCCCGTCCTAGTACTCAAATCAAAGTACTAATACCATATGCCAAAACACGCAGGATGTCAATGAGGTGGTCACAAGCTGAAGAATCGGAATCTCAAAGGCGTTGAAGTTGGTATTTTGGAAAAATGCTTGACTTTATGGTTGAAACAGTAGGTTTTTAACTTCACTACATATTTTTATCCTCCCCGTGTAAATAATTGAGAAGTTTATTGAATTATAGTTTAATTCCAGGGTCAGTGAGGAAATTTCAATGCTCAAATAAATACACAGTTCACCCTTACAGTGTACAATGTATCTAATGGACCAGAAATCAGTAATCACCACACTCTTGACGTCTTCCAACCTGGCAGTATTAGCCACCATCATTGACGGCGCCCCTTACTGTCATTTGATGATTATTGCCTTCAGTAATGACCAGCAAAATGCGTTTTTCGTTACCCGGCGAGACAGTGGGAAATTCCGGCAAATCAAGCAGTACCCAAAAGTATCAATTCTCATTGACAACCGCTGTATCTATGGTATTGAGAATGCTTCGGCGTTAACCATTACCGGTACAGCCAGTGAGGTAATAGCGTTAGAACGGGAAAAGGCCCTTGTAATTTTTATTCACCGTTATCCCGAGTTAAAAGAGTTCGCATGTCGTTCAGATCATGCTGTGTTTCGTGTAGATATTAACCGATTAGAACTCAATCATTTCAACCAAAAATGAAGTATGACTAGTTATTAACTTATTCAAAAGTTTTTCAAAAATATATGCTTGTTCTAAAAACCAACTTACACGGAGCGTTATGATGCAATTTCTATTTGTCAAACTTGCCGACATCATTATAAAACACCCTATTGGGCTAATTTCTGGTATTTTAGCGATTACGATGGTGTTTGCCGGGTTTGCCACCCAGTCAGTTACCGTTCAGGAAATAGTAACTGAAGACAATGAACTTACCCAAGCACTGGATACTATCTCTGAGGTTTTTGGGGAATCGACATCAGTCCTCCAGGTAGTCTTAGAAACCAACCACGATATCCGATCAGTTGAATCACTAAAAACTCTAATCGCAATCGAAGAAACTATTCGCAATAGTAATTCTGCCGCCACTTTAATATCAAGTGGACAACAGCCAGCGATAGTTAGTTTTCTCAGCGGGGCAAAGCAAACTGTAGAGTCAACCGGCATGGATTTAGCATCGCTCGATGATGAAATGGTATTAATGCTTCAAGAGCAATCTCTTCAGCACCTGCCTCAACAGTATGCCAATCTCTTTGAAGGATTGATTGGAGTGGGGAATCCGCCAACTGCTGGATTGATGCTCGTGTTTCAAGACACGGCCGGGCTGGACAATAATCAAGTCATAGAACAGCAACAAGAATTAGCCGACATTATTACGGCCGTGAATTCGCCCCCCGACTTAAAAGTCACACCATTTGGATTCGGACTTCTTCTGACTGCCAGTGATCCCGGGCCGGAAATCGGACGCTTGTTCGGCATGGCTATGCTAATAATTCTTTTAGTTTTAGCTATTGTTTACTGGATAAGACCGCAAGCTGGCCAACGCCGCATGATTATTGGACGTACTTTTATTGACGTGATTCTTACATTAGCTATTATTTTAATGGCAGTGGTATGGATGCAAGGCGCAGGAGTCTTGTTAGGTCCGGACTATCTGAACATTATTGGGTACTTCTCACCCCAAACACAAGTAGTCCCGATTCTCATCGTTGGGTTAGGTGTTGACTTTGGCATTCACATACTATCACGTTATCGCTTTGAACTAAGCTTAAGCGGAAAGCCGGAAGATGCTTTTAGAATTTCACTGAACAAAACCGGCTTTACTCTATTGTTGGCAACCGGTGCGACGGCCATTGGCTTTCTTACTAACCTCGCCAGCCCTGTCTCCTTTTTAGCAACTTTGGGAGTACTTGCTGCCGTAGGTATTACTGCAGCTTTTATAATAACCGTAACGTTTTTACCTGCGATACGATTTATGCTGGATCGACGTGCTGCACAGTTGAGAAAACTCCCTCTAAAAGCTCTTGCTGGCCAATCAAAGGGGCGATTATCCAGTATCGCTGAACGTGCCGCGTGGCTGGCTGAGCGGGTGCCAGTGATTACAGTTGTAGTGGCCTTACTATTAACCGCGCTTGGCGGATATGGCTTTACCCAGCTTAAAAGTGAATTTAACTTGACTGATTTTGTACCTCGAAATGAACCATTGTTAACAACATTTGATACTTTAACCAATCAATTCGATGGGGGCTTTGAGGAAAGGACTCAGGTTCTTATTGAGGGTGAATTGGGTACTTCTCAAGTTCACAATGCCCTGATCGAAGCCATCGGTGCTGCAGGAAATGTACCGGGGGTACAAAAGGTTGGTGAGTTTACTGATGCTAATTCAATTGCATCTGTGATTGGGCAAGCCTTTACAGATGAACTTGGCTCTGCCTTAATCAGTTTCGGGATCGATGAAAACCTGATGGCAGATGAAAATACAAATGTGGTCGCCCTTTACGATTTTCTCATTAAGGAAGCCCCGGGCGCCACTCAAGTTATAGCCCACGGCCAAGGCAGTACTTTTATAACCAGAGTTGATATAAGAACTACGGGCGGTCAAAACGGAGCTGCCGATTTAGCCACTGACCTAAATCAAGTCTTCGCTACAGTGAAAGAAATGGGGATCAAGGTAACAACGACCTCTCAGTCGATAGCCCAGGCACGGCAAAGTGAGTCGATAGAAAATTCCCAAGTGCTTTCTCTGTTAATCGCCTTGGGTGGGGCTATGCTTTTGTTAATAATCCATTTCACCGTCTATGCCAGGCGACCGTTTGTCGGCGTGATTACAGTTTTACCTGTCGTTCTAGTCTTAGCGTTAACTTTTGGAACCATGACAATCACCGGTATTCCTATCAATCCTGTTACCGCAACCCTGGCTGCATTATCTATCGGAATAGCTGTCCCCTTTACTATCCACCTCACTTCCAGGTTCCTCGAAGAACGCAATAATAAACCCGATTGCAATTCGGCGTTGCGGCAGACATTATCCCAAACAGGGGGCGCACTTGCTGGTTCTGCGCTGACAACAGCTATTGGTTTCGGAATACTTATCACCTCAACTTTGATACCGTTTCAGCAACTCGGTTTAGTAATCGTCTATGCCATTACCTTTTCGCTAATCGCCTCGATTTTGGTACTTCCCAGTCTATTAGTGCTGTGGGACGCTAACGACAGACGCAGGCATGGTTTATCAAAAAACAGCGGGTGTATTAATAGAGATACCTAAGAATTCAATAGAAACATGGACGATGTTATGGGATTCATGCCTATGACCATATACATCAACTCACGGATGAATATGACCACATTACAATACCAGCATACTATCCCCGAAACTGAAAAACCGGTATTCCTCTGCCACTGCCTCGGCATAAGCCGCTTTGACACTATCCCAGCCCGCAAACGCCGCCGTCAGCATTAGCGGAGTACCGCACGGCAGATGAAAATTGGTGATTAACCGGTCTATAACCTGATATTTAAATCCAGGCAGGATAAAGAGTTCCACCCAACCTTCAAACGGTTGAAGCGGCATACCAGAGGTTTTGCCTGCCCATTCCAACGTCCGCACCGCCGAGGTACCCACGCCGTAGATCCTGCCGCCGTTTGCTGCGACTTCATTGATCGCTTCTGCTGTTTCCTTGGGCAGGATGGCGAATTCTTTATGTATCGGGTGATTGGCCGGATTTTCTTCCTTGACCGGCCGGAAAGTATCCAGACCGATGTGTAGAGTTACAAACAAAAGCTTAATACCTTTGGCTTCTATTTTTTTCAGCAGTTGCGGAGTAAAATGGAGTCCGGCCGTTGGGGCGGCAACACTACCGTTGATGCGAGAATACACGGTTTGGTAACGCTCAGGTTCGTCCAACCGGTGATGGATATATGGCGGTAACGCTAGTATGCCCAGATCATGCAGTCTATTTTCATCGGATAACCGAATATCGGCTATTCCGTCTTTGCTTTTTGAAAGCACTTCAAAGGTGATCCCGCTCTCATTGCCTGATAGGTCGTGAAGTTCAACAGTCGTGCCCGGATAGAGTTTTTTAGCCGGCTTCAGCAGCGCCTGCCATTCATTTTGTGCTTTGCGGATTAATAACAATGACTCTACCTTCGCCCCGGTTTCCCGCTTGTGGCCGTAAAGCCGCGCCGGTATTACCCGGCTATCATTAAAAACTAATGCATCCCCTCGCTCCAGGTAGTTAATAATATCGGTAAAATGCCGGTGCCGGATACTTTTTGTTGCTCGGTCAAACACCAGCAACCGGGAACTGTCGCGGGGTTCCACCGGAGTCTGTGCAATCAGGTTTTCCGGTAATTGGTAATCAAAATCAGAAGTTTTCAAAGCACACAATTATAACGGTTTTTACAACTTAAAGATCAAACATCCTGCCCTCCCCGCTCACAGCTCAATCCCTTTAGGCTCTGCCGCCCCTTGGCAATAGAAGAGGGGCAGATTATCTCCAAGCACCGTTAAAGACGATTTAACACCGGCCAAGTTGGGGTATTCCCAATTCAACAATAAAATTATTTTGAAAATGGGACATTTGGCACTTGCAAAATGATTTTGGTTATGCTATTATATGTTCTATATATTTTACTGTATTTACTAGAGCTTTTGAATTATTTGATTATTTTGGTGCCTTGCTGCCAAAGCGGGGCTTATCAAACTAAAATACCAGGTTCGTTTCCTTCGTTTTCCTCTTCAAGACGACTATGTCTGCCGCCCAGTAGGGTTTTACCACTATTGGCAGAATGAACATCTGTTATGCTATCCTGAATTCTCATGAAAATACTTATCTCTAATGACGACGGCATTAATGCGGCGGGACTTTGGGCACTCGCAACCCACGTTTCTGAGGTAGCTCCGGTGGCTGTGGTAGCCCCCGACCGAGAACAGAGCGCTACCGGTACGGCCATTACTCTGCGCCAACCGCTTAGGGTGCGTAAGACTAACAGTCCGCTGAACGGCATTGAATGTTGTTTTGCCGTTGAAGGCATGCCCGGTGATGCCGTTATTTTGGCGCTGGAGAACCTTGTCGCCGGTCCAGTGGACCTGGTCATATCCGGTATCAACAACGGCCCCAATCTGGGAGACGATGTCCTCATCTCCGGTACTGTGGGCGCCGCCCTGCAGGGTTACCTCAGGAATATCCCCGCCATTGCCATATCTACCGCTGGAGTGGACTCGGCTAATCTGGAAGTCCCGGCCCGGCTGGCCGCCATTATCGCTGCCGACATCCATGCTGGTAAACTGCGGAAAGACATTTTTCTGAACCTGAATGTGCCTGATTTGCCCCTGAAAAACGTCAAAGGCATTGAGTTAACCGTGCTGGCCCACAAGACCAATATTGACAGCGTCAAGGAAGGCCACGATGGTCGGCGGGAATTTTACTGGCTGGTGCGTCGCCAACTTGATTTTGAAGCTATCGCCGGCACCGATATCAAGGCTATTGAACAGGACTGCATTTCCGTTACCGAACTGCACACTAACCTCTTCCACAGACCGACGATTACCGGCCTTGAAGCTATCGCTCAAGAGTGGTTCAAAAAGCTTCGGCAATAAATTCAGACCGTCCCGTTCATGGCCGGTTTGTTTATCCTAAAACCGGGCCTTTAGTTATTAATGCATTTTCAACCCAATGCATCATAATATTTTCCCACCCTTTACGTGATGCGGTATAATGTAACTCTAAATAGTCCGCTTGTATCCCTCACCGGAACGAGACGGCAATAGCACAGGAGGAATAACCTTCTCCGCTTTTGCCGGGAAGGTTTTAGTGTTTCTGTGGCTATACAAAATTTGAAAATAGGTTTCATCGGTGCCGGCAAGATGGGTACCGCTCTGGCCTTGAGTTTGACTCGAGCCGGCTATACAGTGACAGGTGTTGCCAGCCGCAGCCTGGATTCAGCACAAGCACTATCCGCTAAACTGCAATCCGCCGCGGCGTATGAAAACCCGCAGTCAGTGGCCGACGGGGCTGATCTGATATTAATCACAACCCCCGACAGCGCTATCACCGAGGTTGCCGAGGCGCTTGAGCTCAGACCCGGACAAATGGTGTGTCACATTTCGGCGGCCACACCACTAGAGGCCCTAAGCCAAACGACGATAAAAGGAGCGGTCACCGGGGTTTTTCACCCTCTGCTAAGCGCTGGCTCTTGTGGCAAAACTGCGGTTCCGCCCGGCATCACCTTTGCTGTTGAAGCAGCAGAACCGCTGCTTTCCATCCTGCGCACCATGGCTGCTAAGCTAAGTGGCAAGATAATTGAGCTTGCCGGACCAGACCGCGTGCTATATCATGCCTCGGCAATTCTGGCTTCTAACTATTTGGTGACGCTGGTTGATCGCGCCGCCGGTCTTTGGCAAGGCTTCGCTACCAAGGAACAGGCCGTGACAGCTCTTCTGCCTCTCATACGCGGCACCATTGATAATATCGGTGATATTGGGATTCCGGAGTGTCTCACCGGCCCTATTTCCCGCGGCGACGTCGAAACCGTACGAAGACACATGACCGCATTGGCTGATATTGCACCTGATACCATGGATGTTTACCGAACCATGGGGCTGGCCACGATCCCCGTTGCCTTAGCCCGAGGAAGCATTAACAATACCAAAGCCTCCGAACTCAATGAACTACTGGAGATTAGACCATGAGAACGATGTTAAATAGCAAAATTCATCGGGCGCGGGTCACCCGCTGTGACTTGGAATATGAGGGGAGTATCACTATTGACCGTGATCTGCTTCAGGCCTCTGGAATTGTGCCCTTTGAACAGGTCCAGGTGCTTAACCTCAACAACGGTGCCCGCTTCGCCACATATGTCATTGAAGGTCAGGCCGGCAGCGGAGAGATCGGTCTCAACGGAGCCGCCGCCCGCTGTGCCTGTAAGGGAGACATGGTCATCATCCTCTCCTATATTCAGGTCGCCGAGGAAAATCTGGCCGCTCATATGCCTAAGCTGGTTTACGTTGACCGGAATAACCATATTACCTCAGTTAAACAAGCCATCGGGGCAATCTCCTTTTAGGAGGAATTCATGAGAAATACCATTCAACAGGTACAGGACTTCAAAAACAAGGCCGAACGGTTCTCGGTGCTAACCGCTTACGATTACGCCACAGCCCGTATTATTGACCGAGCCGGTATCCCCCTCATCTTGGTCGGTGACTCTCTGGGCAATGTCGTCCTCGGCTATGACTCCACCATCCCGGTCACCATGGATGAGATGGTTCATCACACCAAAGCTGTCGTCCGCGGTACTGAAAAAGCGCTGATCATTGCCGATATGCCGTTCATGACCTATCACATCACCATTGAGGAAACCCTCCGGAACGCCGCCCGTTTTATTCAAGAAGCTGGAGCTCAGGCGGTCAAACTGGAAGGCGGTGTAACGGTGGCCGATAAGGTCAGGAAATTGGTTGATTGCGGCATTCCGGTCATGGGCCACATCGGCCTCACACCGCAATCGGTCAACCAGCTCAGCGGTTATAAAGTCCAGGGACGCAGTCTTGAAGCCGCCAAAAAATTATTAGCCGATGCCCGTGCACTTGAGACAGCCGGGGCCTTCGCCGTGGTTCTGGAAACTATGCCGACTGAGCTTTCGGCTTTCATCACCGCAAAGATAGGTATCCCGACTATAGGTATCGGCGCCGGAGCAGGCTGTGACGGTCAGGTGCAGGTGATTTCCGATCTGTTGGGTCTTTTCACTGATTTTGTTCCTAAACACGTCGGGCAGTACGTTAATCTGGCGGGTATAATCAATGAAGCCGTAACCGCCTATGACAATGATGTGAAAAGCGGCGCTTTTCCCGCACAACAGCAAAGCTTTGACATGGACGACACCATATTTGACGCCCTGCGGCAGGCAGATGAAAAATCTTAAAAGCATCGACAAATTAAAGCAATACCGTAGCGGACTGACCGGTTCTGTCGGACTGGTACCCACAATGGGTTTTCTCCACGAAGGCCATCTGTCGCTTGTGGAAAAATCAATCGCTGAATGCACCCATACCATGGTCAGCATCTTTGTTAATCCCACCCAATTCGGCCCAGGAGAAGATTTTAATAGTTACCCCAGGGATATCGAACGGGATCTGGCACTGCTTTCAGCCGCCGGAGTGTCCGCCGTATTTATGCCTGGAGCCGAAGAGATGTACCCCCCTGGAGCCGATACTTCCGTCGTTCCGGGCAGAATCGCCGAAAGACTTGAAGGCGCTGTCCGGCCGGGACATTTCACGGGAGTCGCCACCATTGTGCTCAAGCTATTCAACCTGGTGCAACCAACCCGCGCCTATTTCGGACAAAAGGATGCCCAGCAGGTCGCGGTGATTAAAAAGATGGTCGCTGACCTCAATGCACCGGTTGACCTGGTCGTAATGCCTACAGTTAGAGAAGATGATGGTTTGGCCATGAGCAGTCGCAATACCTATCTGAATCCATCTGAACGTCAGGCTGCCCCGGTTTTATACCGGTCACTCCGGTTGGCAGCAGACCTCATTACCGGTGGCGAAACCAACCCCAAAGTTGTCAAACACCGTATGACCGAGCTAATCGAAACAGTTCCTTTTGCCTCCATTGATTATGTCAGCCTCACCAACCCAGATTCCTTGGAAGAACTGACAGCGGTTAGCCACCAGGTATTGATATCACTGG
This sequence comes from Dehalogenimonas sp., assembly GCA_050864255.1. GTDB lineage: Bacteria > Chloroflexota > Dehalococcoidia > Dehalococcoidales > Dehalococcoidaceae > Dehalogenimonas. The sequence goes on along the minus strand of JBOWAX010000001.1, from coordinate 229,279 downwards.
CCGTCAGGATAGGTAGTACCAGGCTGATTGATAATATAATTCTGGATTAACCTAACTTTCCGCTGATTGAGTATTGACGCTAATCTGCCTATAATAAACTCCGGTCCATTTGCTCAAGGCATCAGCGTTTTTCGCTAATTTACGCCGTAACGGATTATTATGAAGATTCCTCGCATCGTGATTGCCGGCACCTCATCCGGCGTCGGTAAAACCACCATCGCCACCGGCCTAACCTACGCCATACGGCGTCGGGGTTTTAACGTTCAGCCGTTCAAATGCGGCCCGGACTATATTGACCCCGGCTACCTGGGTATTGCCGCCGGACGAGATTGCCACAATCTAGACGCCTGGATGCTGCCGGAAAACCATGTCAAAGAATTGTTCGGCTATTTTAACCAATCCAGCGACTTAGCCATCATCGAAGGTGTAATGGGGCTTTTTGACGGTCATCGGGCATCTGGAGGTGCTGGTTCCACCGCCCATATCGCCAAAGCAACCGGTTCCCCGGTCATCCTTATTCTTAATGTCGCCAAAATGGGCCAAAGCGCCGCTGCTATGGCTTACGGTTATGCCAATTATGACCCGGAAGTCAAAATCGCAGGAATCATCCTTAATCAGGTCGGTAGTGCAAGTCATTTTGAAACCGTAAAAAAAGCCATTGAACAAAAATGCGGCATTCCGGTCATCGGCAGTTTGGCCAAAAATGCTGATTTGACCCTGCCGGAACGCCACTTGGGACTAGTGCCGGCAGTGGAAAGAGATGATAACTCTGGCTTTCTGGACCAGCTCGGAGATCTCATTGAGGCCACCATTGACTTGGATCGCCTGATTAAGATTGCCGGACAAGCACCGGAATTTATCCGTCCGGAAAAACCCAATCTTTTCCCGGCAGACCCGCAGCCGGTCCGCTGCCGCATCGCTGTCGCCAAAGATGAGGCTTTCAATTTCTACTATCAAGCCAATATAGAATTGCTGCGTGCCTGGGGTGCCGAAATTGCTTATTTCAGCCCGGTAACCGACACAGCCCTACCTGAGGGAACCGACGGTGTCTATCTCGGCGGCGGATTCCCAGAAGTCTTCCTAAAAGAACTTGAGTCAAATACATCCATGAAAGAGTCTGTTAAAGCTGCCGTGGCCGCCGGACTGCCGGTGTATGCAGAATGCGGCGGTCTAATGTACCTCACTCAGGGTATCATTGATTTTGAAGGTAATTCCTATGAAATGGTCGGCTTACTGCCGGGCTGCTGCCGGATGCAGGGTAAATTACATCGCATGGGTTATACTGTTGCCGAACCTCTGAAATCCTCGCCAATCGCGGAACGCGGACAGACTCTTCGCGGTCACATGTTCCACTGGTCGCATTTAGATGCTCCGGACGAAAAATCGGCTGCCTACCGCGTCATCGAACCCCAGGAACAGTTGGAAGGTTTTGTTCTTGGTCCTAAAGATAATCTGCTGGCCAGTTATCTACACCTTCACTTCGGCTCTGATGCACGGTTAGCCGGTCATTTCATTGAACGCTGCGCCCCTCTTTGAGAGGGTTTGATACGATCCTTGTATGACTAAAACACACAAACCTGCCAAACCGCTGATCGGGATGAACACCGCTGCCTTACGTGCAATCGCAGTTGAACTGGGTGAGGCGTCCTTTCGTGGCAACCAACTGGTTGAATGGTTGTACCATCGCGGTGCCCGCGAATTCGGTGTTATGTCCAACCTGCCGGAGTCATTTCGTCATAAACTAACTGAACAATACACCATTGGGCGATTAGCAGTGGTGACCACGCAGCAAAGCACTGACGGTACGGTCAAGCTTCTGCTGGAAATGCCCGACAGTGCCCGGATAGAAACAGTCGGACTGCCTTATTCGGAACGTTATTCCTGTTGTGTTTCTACTCAAGCCGGCTGCCCGATCGGCTGCGCGTTTTGTGCGACCGGCCGTAGTGGGTTCCAACGCAATTTGAGCGCCGGTGAGATTGTGGACCAGATGCTCTCAATAAACGAGTCAGTTACAAATGCTTCGACAGCCCAAAGTCATCCGGTGGACCACGTCACCTTCATGGGTATGGGTGAGCCCTTATTGAATTACGATGCGACCGTCAAGGCGTTGGGCCTGTTCAGTCAGGAAATGGGCATCAGCGCCCGCCGCCTGACTGTCAGCACGATCGGACATGTACCGGGAATCAAACGTCTGGCGCGGGAGGGTATACCAGTCACCCTCGCCGTTTCTTTACACGCCGCGGACGATAATTTAAGACAACAGTTAATACCCGGTTTGCGATTTAGTCTCGCTGAGATAATCGCCGCCGGCCGGGAATACGTTACCGTCACCGGCCGCCGCATAACGGTTGAATATTGTCTGCTCGATGATGTTAACGACCGTCCAGATGATGCCCTCAAGCTGGCTTTAATCCTTAAAGGTCTAAACTGCCATGTTAACCTGATTCCATTTAACCCGGCCGAAGGCGTCCTCTTTAAGCCGAGCCCACCGGTCAAAGTAAAAACATTTCAGCTTGCCTTGGAAAAACAGGGCATTACAGTTACGGCGCGTTTGCGCCGCGGAGCCGATATTGACGCCGCCTGCGGTCAATTGCGCAACAGGGATGCCTGAACAGCCCCGGCTTTGTTCCGTTTGCCAATGGATTTTACCTCGGTTACAATTACCCCCGTCTGTTAATTATTTATTTTCTTGACGAGAGGATGCTATGTCAGAAAAAGATGAACTCCAATCTAAGGGAGACCGTTCAGTTGCCGCCTCCAAAGAAGCACTTAAAGAGGCCAGTGACCTCGCCCGTACTGCCCGCAATATCGTAGATAATGCCGAAAGACAGGCCCGTGATGCTGTAAAACAGGCGGAAAAGGTTGTCAAAACGGCCGAAGAAGATGCCCGTAATTACGCCAAAAACTACAATCGTGCAATCAGCCTGGCAGAGGAAGCAGCCCGAAAGTCGCAGGAGACCACCGCCAAGTGCTCCAGTGCCTTTGAAGATGCACAACGAAAGGCGGAGGCCGCTATAACTAATGCCGAAGCTGGTGCCGACGAAATGAACCGCGCCTATCGGGAAGTCTCCAAAAAAGCGGAGACAACAGTTAAGCAACTTAAAGATGAGGTAGCCGCTGCCAACCGTGAAGCTCAACAGGCTTTGAAAGAAGCTCAGTCAGCCGCAAAAACCATCGCCGAAGAATCATCGCGCTCTTTGGCCACCGCTGCAGAGGCCACAACCGCCGCGGAAAAGGCTCGGGAAGATGCGCAAATAAGCGCCGAAAATGCAGCTATCGCCGTTGCCAAAACAAAGGAAAGGGTTGATGACGTTATTGCCCAGGCCCGCCGTGATATAGAATCACTGGTCTCCAAAGCCCGCGAGAATATGGCCGCAATCGCCGACCAGACTAGGAATTTTACTGAATCCACTACCGCCCAGACCAAACAGGCGCTGGAAAAAGCAGCGGCTGAAGCCAATCGGGCGATTGCTACCGCAGAACAACAGGCATCAGCTGCGGTCCAGGAAGCCGAGGCTATCGCCCGCCAGATTCATGAATCAGCCTCAGGGTATGCCGCAGCTTACGATAAAGCGGTTAAGACCGCCAAAGATGCAGCGGCCGAAGCAAAATCCGCCGGAGAACGTGCGGTAAGCATATCACAGCAGTCTGCCGAATTGGCCAAAACCGCCGGTGAAGCCGCAAAAGAAGCGGCTGATCAAGCTTCCAGATTATCTATTGAAGCCTCAAATAAAGCCATCAAAGCCGCAGAACATGCATCCCAATCCAGCGTCAATGCCTCCAATGAGGCTATCACCAGAGCGGAAGCAGCTACCGATACCGTAAGAAAGGCCGCCGAAACAGCGAAAAAGATGGCAGCCGAGGCTACCTCTAAGGCCGAACAGGCTAGCGCCGGTGTTTCTGGAGCGGAACTAGCAGCTACAGAGGCAAAAAAGGCCGCCGAAGTTGTGGAAGTTAAAACTCGAGACATCATAAAGAGGGCTGAAGCGCTAGCCAGACAAACCGAATTATCCATCTCCGGCTATGCTAAAAACTATGAGAAGGCCATCAAGACAGCAGAGGAAATCTCCCTCTCTGCCCAGGCGGCCGGTGAACGTGCGGCTGCTCTGTCACAGCAAGCCGTGCAACGTGCCGACACTGCGGGTCAAGAAGCCCGGGAAGCCTCCGAAAAGGCATCCAGAATGGCAATGGAAGCCAGTGAAAATTCCGTAAAAAGCTCGGAGTTAGCCGGTGAGAATTGTGTCCGTCTGGCTGCCGAGGCCATTGCCAAAGCTGAAGAAGCCAGTCGGTCCGCCCGACAGGCAGCGGAAACCGCCGGTAATGATGCTCGCGTGGCCGCTGCCAAAGCTGAAGAGGCCGGTAAAGCTGCAGTTGAAGCTACTGAATTCGCTCGCAAATCGTCCCAGGAATCCATGGACCGTGTTTTCCGGATGACCGAAGACGCCAAACAGACAGTATCCACTTGGATGGAAGAAACCAAAGCACATATCAAGACTATTGAAGAGCAAAGTCGAGCTACTCGAGAAATGGCCGAAAGCTCAGCAGCCGCCTCCCAAGCAACTATTCAGCGCATGCAGGAACTGATTGAGGAGGCCAAACTAGCCAGCGAGGCTTCTACCAAAGCCGCTCGAGACGCGGTTAAAGCCGCCCGGCGGGCCGCCCAGGAAGCCGCTCGCTCTTGGATTAGCACTTTTCAGGAGATCGTCCAGAACGCAGCGGATATCGGTAGTGGTACCAAATGGGTGATAGCCGAAACCGCTGACGAACTCAAAACACCGGCGTCTGAAATCGTGTCTAAACCCCGCCGGCCATCTCCGCCTCCGGTCGAATCCAAATCTGATCCGGTTACTCAGGTAGCTAAAGAGATTTCCTCAGAGGAATCAGCCCAACCATCCCCACGTGAAACGATGAAAAGCCGAATGGAGATGCTTGAGCAGATGTTCAAAGACGCCAAAAACCTGCCACCGGAACCCCCGGAAGAGTAGCGTGACAATATAGATAGTCACAGGGTCCGGTGTATACACCGGACCCTGTTATTTTTTTACCTAATTCCTAATTAGAGTAGTGAGGGAATATCCTTGAAGGAATCCTCGACACCGCGGAAACCGTACTCCAGACCAGACTGCCTGCGACGTGAATTGTTAATGTAGCCTATGGTCTTGCTGAAGTAATCCATCACGCGGCTGGAATTAACCAACTCAGACAGCACCACGGTCACATCGAGTGTCTTGTCGCCGCGTGGATAATCGCCGGTACGGATAGTGGCTTCAGTAGCCATCCCTTTCAGAGCACCGGACATTTCGTTAATCAGATCCATGCTCATATCTGCCTGAGAGGCGGTCAGAAGATACAGACCACGCTTGGCGTCAGTCGGGTTACACCTTAGCGACAAGTCGGCCAAGGCGGCGTTAATAGCCTCAGCTCCCTTCCTTACCTCGTTGCTCTGTTCCCGGAAATCGGCGTTTCGGCTAAAACGCAGATTAGGTGTCTTAGCTTGACCAAAACCGATGACCGTCCAACCGGACAATGTCTGAATAATATCACCACCGTCCATAACTTTGGAACCAATATACTTGGAATTTTTTTCTTCACCGGCACACAACAGATTGTAAAAAGGCTTAACCATATGATAGTTGATCTTGTCCAGATTCGCCCGCAGCGAATGACTGGCTTTAATAAAACGTTGGTTATCCACTAGGAAAATGGCATCGGCTACCAGGTAGCAGGACTTTAGACAGATGCCGACATTGAAAACCGAGCGTTCTTCGGTTGCTTCCTCATAGGCGAAAGGCAAAACCAGCATATTGTAGACCGGTTTCTCGGGAAATCGTTCCTTGATCTGCTGGGACAGCACCGAAATAGAGCCGGAGCCAGTGCCACCAGCAGCGCCAGCGATCAGCAGAAAGGCATCTGTTTCCCCGAAATTCGGAGTATTCTTGATAGCCTCAATCAGTTTATCGCCATCATCCCGGGCGATTTCGGCTCCCATTTCGTTTATCTTACCGACTCCATGACCGGAAGTTTTCTGGGAACCGATGAGTATCCGATGCTGGTAATCTGACCGGATATGCTCAAGACCCGAAAGGTCAGCCACATCAGAATTTACCGCTACCACGTTGGTAGCGATATCCACACCGCGACGCACGTGAGCAACTCGATTTAACTTGGCGAACTGGTCAGCAATGCGCCCGCCGCACTGCCCACAACCAACAACCATAAGCTTCATATTATTCCTCCGTCTGAAAGACGCAATAATCCATAAATATTAAAGCGATTTTAACACAAACTGTTGGACAGGGGAAACTGCTTCTGTGATATGAAAATACCCTTAAAAATTTGGAATGGTTACAAAAAGCGTTTTAGATGCTATAATCTGCCAAAACGACGGAATCGGCGGTTAATGTTTTCCAACGGTATAATTCAACAGGCATGGCTCAGGTCAGCCGGCAGGTGCGAGTGTGCCCGGGGGACCCATCAGCACTTCGGTCGCTGTAACCGTCCCCTGGTTTGGGAACGGCGGGCTGAAAGCGGTCCCGGCGGTTGGGTCGCCGACAGCAAGAGTGGCAAATTTACCAAAATCGTTGATGACTGCGAAGTCATTTGCTGGTTCTGCAATAACTCTGGGTGATTCTCATCACCCTCATCAATCACGAGGAATCTTTTTTTGACTCTGGCCGCTGAATATTTCTTATCATGTTTTATCGCTGCTTCTGCGGTTATCCAGTTGGCCGCTGTCAAGGGTGAACTCCGCGGCTTGCTATTCAGCCAGGCTGCGAACATGAACGCCATTATGATTTTGGTTTCACTGCTGATTCCCGGAATTTTCTTTTTTACTTGGAATGCTCGGAATCCTGTCGGTATTATTGAAGGCGCTCAGCAAGCGGGATTGTTCAGTCTGGCAGTCATCACTGCCTGCATCTTCACCCTGATGGTTTCGTCCTTGTTAAACCACTCAAGATTTACCCCACCGCCGGGTGTTTCAGCCGATAGCCTTGAATCCTTGAAGCATATGACGTTTTTTCAGGCAATCAGGAGGCGCTATTGGAAAGCTTGATACAATTTGATCAGGCTTTTGCGCAGACCTTCAATTCTTTGATCGGGCATATTCAAGTTCTGGACGAATTAGTCAAAGGGTTGGCTAATGATTACTTTCTGATTATAGGGGCTAATCTGGGGATATTGTACCTGTGGTTTTCCGCTAATGAACCAAAGCAGCGGTTAATCAACCAGAATCTTTCGCTTCGGTCATTGGCTGCCATGGGTATCAGCACCGGATTGGTCAGTTTGCTGAATCAGGTAGTTTTCCGACCACGTCCTTTCGATGAACTGCCCATAACTGTGCTTTTGTATCAACCCACCGATTCCTCTTTTCCCGCCAATTCAGCAGCTGTTCTTTTCGCTATAGCTGCCTCCGTCTGGCTGGGCAACCGAAAGGCTGGAATCTTGTTTTTCTTGGTCGCAGGGCTTCATTCACTAGCCAGGATATATGCCGGTATGTATTACCCGTTGGATATTATCGCCGGCGCTATAATCGGAATATTTTCAGCTCTGGCGGTGCGCCGGCTTTTCCATCTCTTATCGTTTTTCATTTGTTGGCTGCTGAGCACACTCCGGCGACTTTTCATTGCATGATATTCGACTATTTGGTACATCGTACCACTTGCACCTGTACAAGGCCCGTGTTATCATCAAATCATTAAGGTAGTATATTTGCCTTGATTCAAATGGAGGCCGTTAATGGGTATTGATTGGTATCGGGATTTAGTCATCATTATAGCCGGAATCCTCATCATTTTAATCAGTTTTGTCATGTTGCTGTTGGTAATATCAATTTACCGTAAAACCAACCGGATTTATGACCGCTCTCAGAATATATTACGTTCCCTGGAAAATACCTCCGGCGCTATCGAAAATTTTACCCAGTACGCCACCCGGGAACTGGTTAGGCCTATCATTGAAATCGCCGCCTTATTCCAAGGTCTTAAAACTGGTCTGGATAGTTTTTTTAAAAGGAGAAAGTAGATTATGAGTAATGATTCCGGCAATTTCGCATTGGGTTTGATCTTGGGTACCGCCATCGGGGTCGGCATCGGGCTACTGTACGCTCCTCACCCGGGAGATGAAACCCGTGCCATCCTACGGGAAAAAGCAGCTGAATTCGGGGATCGGGCTGATGATTTCGCAGACCGCGTCAAAGAAGGGGCTGCTGTAGCCAAGAATAACTTGGAATCTCGGCTCTCCGAAGCCGAATAAATCCGCCGCCGGAAAACTAGTGTCTCCTGCATCTAAGCCAAATATCGAAGACACTTTGTTCTTTTACCAATTTGCGGCTAAAAGGTAGCAATATGCAATTACAGCATGTCATCAGCCGACATTGGCGGATGATAGCTTTTCTGGTAGTGCTTATCGTATTCTCAGTGTTGATTTACAGCTTGAGAAGCGTGTTATTACCTTTTATGCTGGGACTTTTAGTGGCCTATATTCTCCATCCACTAATACTCCTGATGGAAAAACATATCTCTTTGCCAAGCATATTCAGACGCTACCGGCGCCTTATTTTTGTCATTTTCGTTCTACTTGTACTACTGGCATTGGTTGTGGCGGTTGCCAGTTACATGATGGCCACACTTTTTAACACCGTAACCGAACTCTCTAACAATGCTTCTCAGATTTTCGCTTCCGTAACAGATTATGTTTCAAACCTATTGGAAAGTGTCCGTTCGCAGTTTCCACCTGAGGTTCAGGCGAGTATTGATGAATTTGTTGTCGATGCCGGCGCAGAAATCCTCAATGCTGTTCAAGGATTTTTTTCTCGTAGTGTCACCGTTATTCCCACCACCATCGGTTTCATTTTCGGTTTTGCCGCTTTGCCGATGTTTCTCTTTTATATACTTAAAGACTGGGAAAAACTGCGTGATAATCTATACCACGGACTGCCGGGACTGGCAGCGATACATACGAGGAATTTACTCAATATCATCTCAACAGTATTGGGTCGTTACCTGAGGGCCCAATTGCTCTTGGGCAGCATTGTCGGCAGCGTCACGTTCATCGGTCTGCTGTTGTTGAATGTAAACTTCGGACTGGCATTGCTTCTTGCCATCGTAGCCGGTTTGTTTGAGATGGTTCCAACCATCGGCCCCTGGGTTAGCGGTATTTTCGCCGTAATCATCATTCTGGCTACCTACCCAGACCTTATTGTATGGGTTATCCTGCTGTTCCTATTGATTCAGGGAATTGAGAACAATCTATTGGTACCAAGGGTGCAAGGCCAGATCTTACACATCCATCCGGCCATAGCTCTTCTGCTCCTGATACTCGGTGCCTATCTGGCGGGTATCTGGGGTGTCTTGTTGGCGATACCGCTGGCCGCCACTATCGTAAAGATTTTCCAATATACCGACGACACCGCCCGCTTTGAAGATAATCGGCCGCTTATATATTATGACCCCAAAACGTTTGAAAAATAAAATTAACCTAGCCAAAGATCGGGCGCTTTCAATCAAGCAGATCAGGGTGATCGTGGGCACTATTGAAGCACTCGGGAATAACGATGCCTCTCACCTTGCGGCTGGTGTAGCCTATTTTGCCGTACTTTCACTTTTTCCCCTACTCTTGGGTTTTATATCGTTAGCCGGTATTTTCCTTCCGTCAGCGGAGGTTCAGCAAGCTATTCTTGAATTTACCGAACAGAATTTTCCTATTGCCAGTGAAATCGTTGTGGAAAACATTGAGAGTATTATCGACTCAAGAGGCGTCATCGGAGTAATCAGTTTACTGGCACTATTCTGGTCGAGTTCTAATATGTTTACAGCCATTGCCATCGCTCTCAACAAAAGTTGTGGGGTTGGCGATCGGCACCCATTTTATCTCAGAAAACCACGCGATATTGCCTTGTCGCTGGGTGCGGGATTTCTCTTTCTTTTTTCCGGAGTCCTGCCAACGGCCATTAGCATCATTCCAAAAGCCGACCTTCCGTTTATCGGAGATAGCACCAATTTCATTTTAACCTTAATCGGAGCGGGGCTCTCGCTTCTGGTTTTTTTGGTGCTTTACAGCTTTTTACCCACTCATCGCAACCTATGGCGATATACTTGGCCCGGCGCTTTAGTGGGCACCCTGTTATTTGAAATCCTGCGTTACGTCTTTATTCTTTTTGTTTCAAATTTCAGCAATGTTCAATTGGTTTACGGTACTATTGGTTCAGCTATTGCGCTTATGGTCTGGATATATTTATCAGCGATGATTTTACTAATAGGCGCTGAGTTTAACGGACAGTTAAAGAGAGTAAACGAGGGAACATTGACGTTAGCCTTGGATAACCCTCTGTAAACTACAGATTTGTTTCTTGGATAACCTCGTAACTCCAAGAAATCGCTCCAGGTCCACATATATACTCGCATTTTCGACATTCACGGCAATCACAAGCCAAATCAAGGGTAATCCCGTTGCTGGTCAATTGCAAACCGCCTTGGCTGCAAGCGGCCAAACAGAGCATACAACCGTTACACCGAGCATTATCAACAACAATGTAAACCATCTTTTCAATCGTACCTGGTCCGATATTTTTCGTCTGTGACAAATATCATCATCAAGCCGCCATTTTCTCCAAAGCATCGCGATTTAATAGTACTATTCTCTGACGCTCAATCCTGATGATACCATCATCTTCCATGCTTTTTAAGGCCCGCGCTATCACCTCACGGGCAGTGCCGGCCATAGATGCCATATCACGCTGGGTGAGTCTGACAGAACCGGAGTGCGGCAATTGCTCCAGAAGCAATTTCGCTAGGCGACCGGCTACCGGTCTGAAGGAGAGGTCGGCCACCAATTCTCCCAATTCTCTCACTCTTTGGCCCAATGCCCGGATAATATTGGCCGCCAACGCTCCGTAACTACAGGAGCGCGACAACAATTCAGGACCACTGAGCCGGTAAACTACCACAGGAGTCAACGCTTGTGCGCCGGCCGGAGTGAAACGTCCATCAAACGCAGCAACATCATTGAAGCTATCACCCGGGCGGGCCAGTGCCAAAATTTGTTCCTTGCCATCAGTCGAAGTACCGAACACTTTAACTGCGCCGCTAGCTATAAGGTAAAGGTAATGATTATCATCACCTTCAGTAAAGATAAAATCGTCACGGTCAAAACGTTCTTCCCGCATCAATTCCTCGACCCGGAGCAGGTTTTCTTCAGTCAATCCGGCGAAATAAGAACTTCCCAGCAACAATTCCCGTCGCTCAATAACCGGAAGATTGACCTTGGACTTATTAATAGTTATATTTGACATTGCTACTGATTATAAGAGAGCAGGAGCTCTAGAGCAAACCTTTCCGGAAAGCTTAAGCTTATTAGTCTCAGACTTGACGCCAAACTCCCGCTCCATTAGCATTAACCCTCAATGAAAGACAATAAACCGCATCTCAGCATCATAATCCCGACGTACAATGAAGTGGCAAATATCCAAACTCTCGTGGAACGTATTCACTTGAGCTTAAATGACTATCCCTATGATATTTTGATTGTAGACGATAACAGTCCTGACGGTACCGCTGAAGAAGTCCGTCGACTGACAGCCGACTATCCGGTTAACGTTGTGGTGCGTACCGACAAAAGAGGGCTGGCTTCTGCCGTAGTAGACGGTTTTACTTTCGCCAAAGGGCATCTGCTGGCAGTGATGGACGCCGATCTGCAACACCCTCCGGAAGTCATAAGTGATTTATTAACTGCCTGCCTAAAAGGGCCTGACCTTATTATTGCCAGCCGGTATATCAAAGGCGGTAGCGTTGGTAACTGGTCCACTTTTCGTCGCTTCATATCCGCCGGAGCCGGTTGGTTAGCACATTTATTGTTGCCCCAGACCCGTACGGTCAAGGATCCTATGAGCGGCTGTTTCCTGTTCCGCCGGGAAATAATTGCTGGCGTCAATCTCAGCCCTATGGGCTATAAAATATTATTGGAAGTACTTTGTCTTTCCAACTTCCAAAATGTCACAGAGATGCCCTACCGTTTTGAGAACCGACGTGCCGGACAAACAAAACTATCGCTATTAACCCAAAGCGATTATTTGCTCCACCTGATCAGCTTGATGCGCCGTTCGGGTGAACTTAGACGAGTTATGAAATTCATCGCAGTCGGCGCAAGTGGTTCAGTTGTGAACCTGACTATTATTGCTTTACTGACTGAAAATGGATTGTTCCCTTATATTGGTTCAGGGGCGATTGCTTTCGAAACTGCCGTCATTTGGAATTTCATGTTAAACGACCGTTTCACCTTCAAAGACCGGACCGCAACCAGGTCAAGCTATATCAGCAGATTGGCGCGTTTTAATGTGGTCAGTTTAGGCGGATTGGCTATCTATCTGGTGATTCTGGGACTGATGACCGAAGTGGCTAATGTGCATTATTTAATTTCTGCAGCTGTCGGTATTATTGCCGCCTTCGGCTGGAACTTTCTATCCAATAATTGGTGGACTTGGCGTTAAACTGACGGTAGATACATTTGTCGGGTATATTCCTTCATCATTCTAGCGGCTGCAAATTGTGGTAGTACAGTACTGATTGCTTCCTTTACAACAGACATCCACTTGACCGGAATATCTTCCAGATTCCTATCATAGTACATCGGCACCACAAGTTCTTTCAGAACATACACTAGAGCGCCAGCATCTAGGGCGTCCTCTGCATCAACACTGTCAGGTTTGGCGATACCTCCTATTGCCCATCCGTTTTTTCCGTTGAATCCTTCATGCCACCAACCGTCTCTGATCGACAAACTCGGTACCCCGTTAACTGCAGCCTTCATTCCTGAGGTGCCGGAGGCTTCCAGCCACCGGCGGGGATTATTCAGCCAAACATCCACTCCCTGTACCAGATAGTGGGCAAGATGAAGATCATAGTCTTCAACAAAACACAGACGGCCTTCAAATTCATGTTCTTTAGCTTGAGTGTAAACTCGATGAATCAGTTCCTTTGCCATAAAATCCGCCGGGTGAGATTTCCCAGCAAAAATAAACTGGACCGGACGCTGTGAATCACGGACCAATTCTTTTAGTTGTTCAATATCGCGAAACAATAAAGTGGGTCGCTTGTACTCAACAAAACGTCTAACAAAACCAACAGTGAGCACCTCTGGATCCAGCATCGCTCCCATGGCCGCCAGCCTGGGACCGGATTCAACTCCGGTCTTCCATTCACGACGCACTCTCTCGCGGATATAATGCAACAGTCTCTGTTTGCGTCCCTGGTGGGCTTCCCATAATTGTTCATCAGGTATCTGCGTTACTGCCGCGCGCCACAATCCGGCGTCATCCTGTTTGCGATACCAGTCAGTATCTACGTAATTCTCGTAAAGATGAGCAATCTCCGGCGCCACCCAGGTAGGTATATGAACGCCGTTGGTAATATGGCGGATCGGCACCTCAGTTGCTGTTCGGTCCGGATACAGGCTTTGCCACATTGTACGACTTACTTCACCATGCAACTTACTGACTCCGTTGGCTCTGCCGGTCAATTTCAATCCTAATACGGTCATATTAAAATCTTGACCGTCAAAAACCTGCCCCATTAATACAAATTCATCCCGGGTAATATCCAGCGTTTCCCAGAACCAACCGAAGTAACGATCTATTAAGCCAAGTTCAAAAACATCATGCCCTGCGGGAACAGGTGTATGGGTGGTAAAAACTGAATGCTTCCGCACTAACTCTACAGCTTCAGCTAGGGAGTGCCCGGAAACCATGTATTCCCGTAACCGTTCAACCAGCAAGAAGGCGGTGTGGCCTTCATTACAGTGCCACACCGCTGGTTCAATCCCCAACGAACGCAGCAGCATGACACCGCCAAAGCCCAACAGATATTCCTGTTGCAAGCGCATTTCTTTACCTGGGCTGTAAAGTCGGGCGGAAAGCCCCTGGTCTTCCAAGCTATTTTCTGGCAAGTTAGTATCCAACAGATAAAGTGTACTGCTCCCAACCAGTACCTGCCAGGCTGTCACATATACGGTCTTATCTCCTACCGGCAGATTTAACAATAGACGCTGACCATCGGCTCCGTAAACCCGGCTAATAGGCGCGCGGTCAAAATCCAGTTGAAGATAATCCTCGGTCTGCCAGCCGTCTTCACTAATACGCTGGTGAAAATAGCCTTCAGGATACATAAATCCGACCCCTATAAAAGGGATACCCAGATCAGAAGCTTCCTTGCAGGTATCCCCTGCCAGGACACCCAAACCACCTGCGTAGATTGGCAATGAGTTATGAACAGCAAATTCCATTGAAAAATAGGCTACCGGTCCCTTCAGGGGAACAGCAGCTTCCCGGGACAGCCAGGTATCTCTACCGCTGATTTCTTCGGCAAACGATTCTATAACATCATCGTAAATTTCTAAAAATTCAGGATCTGCCGCTAGGAAGTCCAACCGCTCCGAGCTTATTTCGTACAGCATTCTTACGGGATTATGACCCGATACACGCCAAAGACGTCGGTCTATTTTATCAAACATCTCCCGGGCATCCCGGTTCCAGCTCCACCATAGATTAGCCGATAATTCAGCCAAGCGGTCTATCCTGACTGGTAATTTTGATTTAAGATCTTTTAATTCCAAATTCCAATAACCTTCCCGACAACAAAATCAAATGAAACAAAGTATTATTATATCGGCTGCCAATGGCAAGTCAAGTATGTAACAAGTATAATATTTTTACGAGTTTTCGATGGAGGGTGCCTCTTTGCTGCAAAACCGCTATGGATAACGTCACCGAACAGTCAATTTCATTGGATGATAATCTTCCAATACTAGCCGATGAATGTGGCCTCATGATCCGTTATTATGACATGAATGGACAGACAGTCACGCCTGCCGCCGATTCGGTACTGGCTTTGGTCCGGGCTATGGGTGTGGTGGTTAACAATATTTCAGAAGCAGCAGATGCAGCTAAAAGATTAAAAGAAAGACGCCAGGGAAGGCTGATCGAACCGGTACTAATCGCCTGGGACGGCAAGCTAAATTTTCTTCCCGTAAAAATTACGCCGACCGATGCCTCAATAAATGCCGAGTTGACATTGGAGGGAGGCAATCAAGTCAGACATTACGCTTGGGATAACATCGTTCAGTTCACTCATAATCCTGACCAACCTGCTTCTCTCCAGGAAATTAGATTGCCATTCCCTGAATTATTGCCCTGTGGCTATCATCATCTGCATTTGAACGTCAATGAAGGTGAATTTGCATGCTTAGTCATTTCAGCCCCTGTCCATGCTTTCACATTTGCGGAAAACCAAAAATATTGGGGGGTATTTTCCCCACTATACGCTTTGCGTTCAGAATCCAATTGGGGTATAGGCGACGTGGGCGATTTGCGTTGTCTAAACAGATTCTGTGCCGACTTAGCCATTGATGTAATCGCACTGTTGCCGCTGTTACCGATTTTTCTCAAGGAACACTTTAATCCTAGTCCTTATTCACCAGTGAGCCGTTCTTTTTGGAATGAAATTTATATCGAACCGGCAAAGATTCCTGAACTGGCAGAATGTCCTGAAGCAGCTGCGCTATTCAAATCTGATGATTTTCAGCAAAAGCTCAATGAATTAAGATATCACGAAACAGTGGATTACCGTCAAGTCGCCGAAATCAAGCGCTCGCTGTTAGAAATACTGGCTGAAGATTTTTTCCGCCGCCGTCCGGAACCTCGTTGGGGACAATATCAAACCTACCTTTTCGAAAATCACGATGTTGAACTCTACACACGTTTCCGCTCCATTTCCGAAGAACGAGGCGCCGCTTGGCGGGATTGGCCCGTAAGCCAACGATCGGGTCAGATAGCAGAATCAGATTGTCGTCCTGAACTGCTAAGATATTACCGCTACAGCCAGTTTATCATTCAAACCCAACTGTCTGACGTAATTTCAGAAATTCGCCGGTCAGATCAATCGCTGTATCTTGACATGCCATTGGGTGTCCATCCAGATGGATATGATGCATGGAGAGAACAAGGTGGGCTCATTCAAGGGGTTTCCGTTGGCGCGCCTCCCGACTCGGCTTTCCCGGGCGGGCAGGACTGGGGCTTCCAACCGCCTCATCCGGAACAGCAGCGGGAAAATGGCTACCGCTCATTTATCGACGCTATCCGTCATCAATTGAAATTCGCCGGTATTCTGAGACTGGATCACATCATGGGTTTGCATCGGCTATTTTGTATACCAACAGGGAAATCACCATCGGAAGGTGTGTATATCAAATATAATGCAGAGGAAATGTATGCTATCCTTTGTCTGGAGAGTCAGCGGCATCACGCCATTATCGTCGGCGAAGATTTAGGATTGGTGCCGCCAGAGGTCAGACCGATGATGAACCGGCACCAAATTTACCGTAGTTATATCACCCAGTACGAAATGACA
The DNA here is from genome assembly GCA_050864255.1 of Dehalogenimonas sp. Classification (GTDB taxonomy): domain Bacteria; phylum Chloroflexota; class Dehalococcoidia; order Dehalococcoidales; family Dehalococcoidaceae; genus Dehalogenimonas. The sequence goes on along the minus strand of JBOWAX010000001.1, from coordinate 212,882 downwards.
GGAAACACTGAAAACCCCATTCCGGCGCCGCCCCATTTTTCGGTGGCCGCTTTGAATACACATGACCTGCATCCCTTCGCTGCCTTTTGGAGTGGCGAGGATATACCGGAACGCTTGAAACTTGGAGTTATCAATCCAGAGCGGGCGGGTACTGAAACAGAACTTCGCCGTAATAGTAAAAATGAACTAGGCAAGTACTTAGATGCAGATGGTTCGAAAGTATCAGTCGGTGAGTTTGGACGGTCTATAACAGAGATCTTAGCCCAAAGCCAAGTGCAGTTGCTCTTGATTAATGTGGCCGATCTATGGGACGAATGCAGGGCACAAAACATTCCGGGCACGGTTGAACAACGTCCTAATTGGAGAATCAAGAATACCCTCTCTCTGGAAAAGTTAAAACTCGATTTAAGCATCAATAATTTTTTAAAACGAATAAATAGGATACGAAAAACTGACTGATGCGCCACACTGAAAACGATGTCTATTACGATTATAGTCTCCTGACTGATACAGACTTATATCTCTTCAATGAAGGCTCACATTATCAACTTTATGACAAATTGGGCGTACACGAGGCGTCCAGACTGGGTTGTCCCGGTTCTGTATTCTCCGTCTGGGCACCCAATGCCACAGCGGTGTCGGTCATCGGCGATTTCAATGAATGGCTCCCCGGCCGTCACCCCTTGCAATCCCGGGGCAATTCTGGAATATGGGAAGGTTTTATCCCTGCGATTGCCTCCGGTACACTTTATAAATATCATATTACTTCCCGATATCAAGACCGCGCCTTGGTAAAAGCCGACCCCATGGCTTTTGCCTGCGAAGAACCTCCTGGAACAGCGTCAATGGTCTGGAATGTTGCCTATCAATGGCATGACGATGAATGGATGAGCCGCCGCCGCGGACTCAAAAACAGCTTAGAGTCTCCCATGAGTATTTATGAAGTCCACCTGGGTTCTTGGCGACGAAAAAAGAATGGCGATTATCTCAATTACGACGAGATCGGACCATTGTTGGCTGATTATGTTAAATGCAACAATTTCAGCCACGTGGAATTCATGCCCTTGATGGAGCACCCTTTTTATGGTTCATGGGGCTATCAGGTAAGCGGATATTTTGCACCAACCGCCCGATACGGCAGTCCTGAGGGCCTGAAGCACCTTATTGATTACCTCCACCAGAATGGTATTGGGGTCATCCTTGACTGGGTACCTTCACATTTCCCAAACGATGCTCATGGATTAGCCTATTTTGATGGCACTAATCTTTATGAACACGCAGACCCGCGTCGCGGATTTCATCCTGAATGGAAATCGTGTATCTTCAATTATAGCCGACATGAGGTTAGAGCTTTCCTGATCTCGAATGCCCTTTTCTGGTTGGATAAATACCACGCAGACGGCCTCCGTGTCGACGGTGTGGCCTCGATGTTGTATCTGGACTATGCTCGTCAATCCGGCCAATGGGAACCCAACAAATACGGCGGCCGGGAGAACCTGGGTGCAGTAGAGTTCTTAAAACTTCTGAATACCGAAATTTATCACCGTTTTCCCGACACTCACAGCATCGCAGAAGAATCCACGGCCTGGCCGATGGTTTCTCATCCCGTACACCACGGCGGGTTAGGCTTTGGATTCAAATGGGATATGGGCTGGATGCACGATACACTTCAATATTTCAGCTATGACCCGATTCACCGTGGTTACCATCACGAGAAGTTGACCTTCCGTGGTCTGTACGCCTTCAAGGAGAATTACGTGCTGCCGCTCTCACATGATGAAGTCGTCCATGGTAAATCGTCTCTGCTGGCAAAAATGCCGGGGGATGATTGGCAAAAATTTGCAAATTTGCGATTGTTGTTTACCTATATGTTTACCACTCCTGGAAAGAAATTGTTGTTCATGGGAGGCGAATTCGGACAATGGCAAGAATGGTGTCACGACGAAGGTTTGGATTGGAGCCTGCTTGACTTTGATCCCCATAGACAATTACTCAGTCTGGTTGCAGAATTGAACCGCCTTTATACCCGTGTCCCCGCGCTTCATCAACTGGATGCCTCTCCAGAGGGTTTCAAGTGGCTGGTTTCTGATGATAGCGTTTCCAGCATCATTGTCTTTATGCGTCTGGGCCGTGATCCGGCTGAACGGCTGATTGTCGCGCTCAATATGACTCCAGTTGCCCGCCAGTGTCATCGGATAACAATGCCGGACCAGGGTTGTTGGCAAATCATATTTTCTAGTGACGATATACGCTACGGGGGCACATCAAGTCCCGATTCATCGCTCCTCAATACCTCCGTCAAAAATGGCTCGATAGAGCTTTCCCTTGATTTACCACCTTTGGGGGGTATCATTCTGGTACCGGAAACAGCAGATTGACATGAGCGAACGCTTTATTTGCATCCATGGTCATTTCTATCAACCACCGCGGGAAAACCCTTGGCTGGAAACGGTAGAAATTGAAAGTTCCGCTGCGCCATTTCATGATTGGAACGAGCGGATCACCAAAGAATGTTACGCCGCCAATCTGGCCACCCGAATACTGGATAATCAAGGACAAATCGTCAACATCGTTAATAATTACGCCGATCTGAGCTTTGATTTCGGGCCTACTCTTCTTTCATGGCTGGAAACCAACCGGCCTGAAGTCTACGCCTCTTTGATCAATTCCGGATCTAAAAACAAAACATCCAGAAGCTCTCCGGGAACACCAATAGCCCAGGCCTTCAACCACATGATCATGCCACTGGCTGACAGCCGGGATAAACGTACTCAGGTTATCTGGGGTATCGCTGATTTTCACCACCGCTTCGGCTCTAATCCCGACGGTATGTGGTTGCCGGAAACTGCGGTTGACCTTGAAACCTTGGAAATTATAGCCTCTAAAGGCATTAAATACACTATTCTCGCCCCTCATCAGGCCAGCCGCATCAAACCGCCCGGTGGTCAATGGCAAGACCTACCGGAGGGAATCAACACCTCAAGACTTTACCGTTGCCCCCTGCCTTCAGGAAATCACATCAACATCGCCTTTTTTCATCCTCAACTTTCCCGCGATATAGCATTTGGAGATATATTAAAAAACGGGGATATCTTAACTAGCCGGGTCCTGGAGTCTTTTCAATCCACTCCAGATATCCCCAGCTTAATTACCATTGCCACTGACGGCGAAACTTTCGGTCATCACCACCGTTTCGGTGATATGGCACTCGCCTACACCGTTGATAAATTGAAACAAGTCGGCGTCAGGGTTACCAACATTGCCAAATTTTTGGCTTTGTACCCACCGGATCATGAGGTGGAGATAAAAGAAAACACCGCTTGGAGCTGTGACCACGGCATAGAACGCTGGCGTTCTGGCTGTTGCTGTACTACCGGATTACATCCTGACTGGAACCAATATTGGCGTGCCCCGTTACGACGGGCTATAGAACTACTCCGTGACCGTCTTAACCCGCTCTTCGAAGTCGAAGCAGGTAAATTATTATCAAACCCATGGGCTGCCAGGGATGATTATCATCGGGTCATGGTTGACCGCAGCCCAAGTAATATAGCAAACTTCTTCGGACAGTGGGCAATACACCCCCTGTCCGCAGCTGAAACGTCAAAAGCTTTAACACTGTTGGAATTGCAACGGGCTTTAATGGCCAGCTCTACCAGTTGCGGTTGGTTCTTTGACGACATCGCCGGACTGGAGTCGGGGCTGGTACTCAAACAAGCCGGGAGGGCCATCGAACTGGCGAAGAGTGTTTTCGGTACCACCTCGGAAAATGCCTTCTTTGATATTCTTCAAGAAGCCTCATCCAATCAGAAAGGACTGGGGACCGGGCGAGACATCTACCTGAGAAAAGTCCGAGCGGCGGCTGTTGGCTTAGAGAACATCGCCGCCTATTTTGCCCTGAATTGCATTTTTGAACCCACCGAGAATAATAAAAATATTTTTTGCTTTCGGGTGGATAAAACCGACATTAAGTCTTTTGGGGTTGCCCCGGCAATCCAAATCGTCGGCAACGTAAGTATCACTTCGATATCGACAGGTGAGCACAAACGGTTTGTGTTTACCACCATTTTAAGCGGAAGTCTTCTTCAGGCCGGAGTAAAAGCCTTTACCACAGAGATTGAGTATGAATTACTATCCAACAAAGCCGAAAAACTATCCATAAGTAATCCAGAACCCGCCATTATTCAAAATTTCTTGGTGTCGGAATTCCCTGAAAACGTTTATCAACCCCATGATCTTTCGCCGGATAACCAACGCGTGATTATCGAAAGACTTATGACGAATTCGTTAGCCGAGGCAGAATCTTCATATCAGGCAATATTTGATTCCTCCCGTTCTATCATTCAACTCGGTGCTAGTCTCGGGCTTCCGATACCTGATAAATTTACCGCTGCTGCCGCAATAGTTTTAAATTCCAGGCTTATGTCTCAATTGAAGAATACTGAGACCTGCCTACCCGCCTTCGAGACCACTTTGAAAGAATGTTCCGCATGGAACGTCCAGTTGGATATATCACCCCTGTCCGACAACCTGGCAATGTATTTGGTTGCGGCACTTGGTGATGAACCCGATACCGCCGCTTTGAACAATATAGTCAATATACTGGACATCTTTGAAAATAGCGGCGTCTCCCCTGATTTGTGGGAGTTACAGAATCGCGTGAATGCTTTGAGGCAGAAAGAAAGCTATCCTCTTCTGAATAACAATTCGGAGTCAGCCGAATGGATAACTGCCTTCAACCGCCTCACTATCCGGCTAAACTTAAGAATTCAATGACTGAAAAGCCAAAGCCCGACAGTACCAAAGTACCCCTGTTTATTAATTGCTTTTAAATTAAGGATTATGTTATCTTACTACTGAGTTTAACATCTTTCATGGAAGAGTACACAGGTTAATGAAAGAACAGAAAACCAAACGACTGAAGTTGCTGATCGTGGAAGATGAAAAAGCCTTTGATATTGCCTTGATTGATATCAGGACGCCTCTGATGAACGGCCAAGAACTTTACCTTTGGATAACTGAACACCGGCCGCACTTGATTCCGGGAATCATCTTTACCACCGGTGATGTCATTTCCAATAGTACCGAAGATTTCCTCACCAACATGAATCAACCTTACCTACCCAAACCTTTTTCCCCGAAAGAGTTAACAGAAATTATTGAAAAAGTAGTATCTACACTATGATAAATAATAACCAAGGAACTGATATCATTCTACTGGTCGATGATGAAATGGTTGTACGCAGGTTATTGCACCAGAAATTAGCCAACGAAGGCTACGAATGCTTGGAAGCCTCTTCAGCTGATGAAGCGTTAAACATCATTAGAGAAAATACTGACATCGCTCTGGTAATCTCAGATATGAAAATGCCAGGCAAAACCGGGATAGAGCTCTTGGCAGAAATTAAGGCGCATTATAACGACATCGGGGTAATAATGGCGACCGCGGTTACTGAAACCGCCACCGCCATTGAGTGTATGAAACAAGGCGCCTACGATTACTTAACCAAACCATTCAAGCTGGATGAAGTAGTTTTTTCGGTTTGGCGGGCATTGGAAAAACGTCGGTTACAGCTGGAAAACCGGGAGTATCGCCGGAGTCTTGAAGATAAGGTTGAAATACAGGCGGAAAAAATAAGGTCGTCTTTCTTTAACTCTATTACCTCTTTGGCTTATGCACTTGATGCTAAAGACGGCTATACCGCCGGACATTCACAACGTGTTTCAGAAATGGCGGTAGGTATCGCCATAGAAATGGGATTATCACCGACCTTAGTTGAACAAATCAGACTGGCTGGTCTGGTACACGACATCGGCAAAATAGGCATTGAGGGTAATGTACTGCACAAACCAGGTATCTTGAGCCCGGAAGAGCGCCAAGAGATGGAAAAGCACCCCGCAATTGGTGAACGAATTCTAAAACCAGTAGTGGAGGATGTTGAAATACTTGCCATGGTGCGCAATCATCATGAACGTTGGGACGGCGTCGGGTATCCGGATAAACTGGCTGGTGAGAGCATACCGCTGGGTGCCCGCATCATGTCGTTGGCGGATACCTTTGATGCCATGACCTCCGAACGTCCTTATCGTGCCGCAAAAAGTATCGATTACGCTATGGACGAAATTCGCAGGTGTTCAGGTACTCAATTTGATCTAGCGGTTAGTGAGGCCTTTTTCCAAGCCCGCCACGTCATTACTCGGGCAATGGGCACCGGTATCGAATATTAATCGATCTCTTCCTCGTTGGATTAAGCTTCCAACTGTGGAATGAGATCATCTTTCTGCCGGTTAGGATACATTTAATCATTGTTCCAGCCAAGTTTTTGTGTGATTATTGCTTGGAGTGATTGGTGTATATCGTTATAATAGGAACGCTTGTTAAGGCCATTTCCAATTGAAAGGTTTCGGATGAACGACAAAATAGATAATCTGGCATTGAACACCATTCGTTTTCTCTCCGCTGATATGGTTCAGAAAGCTAATTCCGGACACCCCGGGGCACCGATGGGTGCCGCTGTCTTAGCTTACTCTTTGTGGAAATACTTTTTGAAACATAACCCGGGAGACCCCACCTGGTTTGACCGTGATCGTTTTATCCTTTCCGCCGGTCACGCCTCTGCCTTGCTCTATTCAATGCTACACCTGACTGGTTATGACCTGACACTTGAAGAGATCAAGAGGTTCCGTCAATGGGATTCCAAAACACCTGGACACCCGGAACGCGGGCTAACTCCAGGGGTTGAGATGACCACCGGTCCTCTGGGCCAGGGTTTCAGCAGCGGCTTAGGCATGGCTATGGCTGAAAGATGGTTGGCCGACCGATTTAACCGCCCCGGACACGAAATCATCAACCATTTTACCTATGCACTGGTCTCCGATGGCGATATGATGGAAGGCGTAACCTCAGAAACAGCTTCCCTCGCTGGCACCTTACGACTGGGCAAGCTTATCTATCTGTATGATGACAATAGTATCTCCATTGAAGGCAACACAGCCAATTTTTTCAACGAGGATGTTGCCGCTCGGTTCCGTGCCTATGGGTGGCACGTCATAGGTCCCGTGGACGGCATGGACACTGAAACCGTCAAAAACGCCCTCGATGAAGCCCGGTTGAATACAGAAAAACCTAAGCTGATACTCTGCCGAACAGTTATAGGTTACGGTGCGCCCAAAAAGGCCGGTACCGCCAGCGCCCATGGTGAACCTTTGGGTGTCGAAGAATTAGCTGCCGCCAAAAAGACGCTTGGTTGGCCATATTCTGAATCCTTTCATGTTCCAGAAGAAGTTAAACGGCATATGTCTGCGTGTGAAGCTGGTCAAAGTCGGCAAAATGAATGGCAAAAACGACTGGATGCCTACACCTTGGCATTCCCCACTGAAGCCGCCCAATTGAGGTCATTCATCACCGGACAGTTGCCGGTGGGCTTGGCTGATGGGTTGGATAGCCTTTTCAAACCTGATGATAAACCACTGGCTACGCGCGAGGCCTCAGGAAAAATTATTAATCTCATCGGCCGGAGAGTTGAAAACCTATTGGGGGGCTCCGGTGATTTATCTCCGTCCACCAAGACATCCATGGATTTTGAGACTACCTTCAGCATGAACAACCCATCAGGTCGTAATCTGCAATTCGGTGTCCGGGAGCACGCCATGGGAGCGATCGCCAACGGTTTGGCACTCCACGGCGGGATTATTCCCTATGGGGCGACTTTTCTGGTATTTTACGATTACATGCGGCCGCCGGTGCGCCTGGCTGCCTTAATGGGGCTTCAAGTTATTTATATCTTCACCCATGATTCCATCGGTTTGGGTGAAGACGGACCCACCCACCAACCAGTTGAGCAGATATTGGGTCTGCGTTCGGTTCCCAACTTGGTTACCTTCCGTCCGGCTGATGCCACTGAAACCGCCGTCGCTTGGCAGATGGCTCTAGAACGCCGGAATGGTCCTACAGCACTAGTACTTACTCGTCAAAAACTACCGATATTTGATCGTAAATCACTAGCACCGTTGTCAGCGGTCCGCCGTGGCGGCTATACCCTGTGGCAATCCGGCGATTCGCCAGAAATAATCATTATCGCCACCGGCTCCGAAGTTACCCCTGCACTGGAAGCTGGCCGCGAGTTAGCTAATAAGGGCATTGTCGCCCGGGTTGTTTCGCTGCCTTCTTGGGAACTTTTTGAAGCACAACCGGAATCCTACCGCGATGAAGTATTGCCTCCTAACATCCGGAACCGCATCACCGTTGAAGCCGGTCGCACCATCGGCTGGGAACGGTATGCCGGTGAAAAAGGCCTCAGCATCGGACTCAATCACTATGGCGCCTCGGCGCCGGCAGAAATTCTTTTTGAAAAATTCGGTTTCTCTATTACCGATATCGTTGCTACAGCTGTCAAATTGATGGATGAACACAATGAATAACGGAAATCAGTTGGCTATGGCTTCAGACCATGGCGGATTTGCCTTGAAACAATCGTTGATACCTTTACTGCAGCGTGCGAGTTACAAAATCCATGACTTGGGAGCCCATGAATTCCTACAAGATGACGACTATCCGGATTACGCCGAAAAATTGGCTAGAGAGGTAAACTCTGGACGGGTAAGAAAAGGCATATTGATATGCGGATCTGGCGCCGGGGCCTGTATGGCCGCCAACAAAATCCCGGGCATCCGCGCCTCAGTCTGCCATGACACCTACTCCGCCCACCAGGCGGTAGAGCACGACGATATGAATATACTTTGCTTGGGTGCCCGGGTTATCGGGTTATCGCTGGCTCAAGAACTCTGTGTAGTCTTCCTGAAGGCTGCTTTTCGTGACGAACCCCGCTATCGTCGCCGTTTGGACAAGATGATTGAAATTGAACGACAAGCTCTGCTTGACCATTAAAAGTTAACGTCTGACCCCATCAACCATTCTCTGAAGCTGCAGGTATGCTGCTGCCGGATGTTTGGCTCGAAAAATACCGCTGCCAACACAGATATCGTCTACTCCACCAGCAGCCACTTCAAGGATGTTTTCTTCTTTAATCCCACCGTCAATACCGATGCTGATATCTGGTGCTTGCTCCCGTAATTGGACGACTTTTGCTAAGACCTCGGGGATATATTTGGCGCCGTAAAACCCTGGGTGAACCGACAGCAACAATACATTATCCAGCAAAGGCAAAAATCCGGTCACTGCCATTACCTCCGTCTCCGGATTAATGGCCATGCCTACACTAAGTTCTTGTTCACGGGCAGCGGCTATTACACCAACCGGATCTGCCGTGGCCTCAAAATGAAAAATAACTCGCTTGGCTCCGGCAGATTTTACTCCGCTAAAATAGCTCTCCGGTTCTCTAACCATGAGGTGGGCTTCCCAGTTGAAAGGAAGTCCAGCTGCCTTGATATCCTGCCAGCCTATACTGCAGGAAGGCACGAATTCACCATCCATGATATCCACCTGCACCCAATCTGCGACCCCTTCGAGGACGACGGCCATTTCTTTCAGTGTCTCTGCTTCATTGGTTAGAATCGCCGGTACTACCCTGATTTTTTTCAATATGCCATCCTTCTTAATTACTGAAATGTAAGATGCCTGGCAGGTCCCGTTTTTGAGATAGTTATCCGCTCGAACGAACCAGAAGCATCGGTAGTTTGGTCGTAGCGCTTACCGTAGCTGCTATCGAACCAAACACCCAGCGGTCAAAACCTGTTCGAGCATGGGTGCCCATGGCAATAAGATCGGCCTTTTCGTCTTCGGCGGCCCTCAAAATGCTCTCGGCTACACCACCAAAAACTACTTGAGTGTGCGTTTTGATCCCGTGCTGAGAAAACTCCTGGCTCACACGCTCCAGATAGCCGGAGGCTTGTTCCCGTACTTCTCTCATCAAAATCAAGGCATATTCCTCCCAACTGGGCTTAGCCGAAGCCGGACGATCCGAGGGAATATCCGGGAATGAATTGACTGAGAGCAATATGATAACTGCTCCGGTAGCCGCAGCCAGTTCCACCACATAGGGAATAACTTCCTCAGACACAATTGAACCGTCCAGAGGCAGAATGATTCTTTTGATTTTTGCATCGATCGCACCGGGTTTGATTAAAAGCAGCGAACACTTTTTGGAAACCAGATTGTTTAATACTTTGTCTTCCCGATTGAGGTCAGTATGGGGTTGACGGCACGTGACCACCAGATCAACCTTTTCTTTAGCTACATAGCGTTTGATCCTTTCACCCATTTCTCCCGGCTCGGTATGAATCCTCGTTTTCACTCCTTCGGTGTTCAGTGCCTTGGCCTGCACTTCCAGATATACACTATTGAGGCGACAAAGCCGCAATTCATCTTCGGGACACACGCTGAATAGAACGAGTTCTGTTTCCGTTCCAGCTACTTCCCGGGCAAAGGGTAACGCTTGCTCAGCTGATTCCGAGCCATCAAGCGGTATAAGAATCCTGCGATAGGTCATCTAACCTCCAGTAACTACGGTGGTGCCTCAGATTATACCCCAATAGATACGTCCGGCAAAAGCATTTTCCTTTGCGCCGGACATTGCTCCTGAGCTAGAATGATCCGGTAATATGCTTCAATTCAAGGAGAACTAATTGATTACAACGGTATTTTTTGACCTTTACCAAACTCTCATCACACACGAACCTTCGCGGGAAGAATGGGAATCTCGGACATTGGATGAACTTGGATTCAAGGTGCCGGCTGCGGCATTCCGACGCGCTTTTATAATGGCAGATGAATATTTTTATAATGAGAATGCCAAAAAACCTTTGAGCAAGCGTTCATCCGATGAAAATAATGAGGTCTACGCCAGACACCAATCTATCGTCCTTAAGGAAGGAGGGCTTGAACCTTCACCGGATCTAATCCGGTCAATGCTGCTCCGCTGGCATAATAACAAATTCAAGAACGTCCTCTTTGCTGATGTGTTGCCCGCACTCGTTGAACTAAAAAGCCGTGACATTTCACTGGGTTTGGTCTCAAATGTGGATAAGGATATTACTCCTTTGCTGGATGAGTTGGGACTCAGTCCATTTCTTACCACTGTCGTCACTTCGCAGGAAACCGGTTTTACCAAACCTCATCCGGAGATATTCCAAGAGGCACTGCGCCGTTCCGGGGCCACAGCCGACAGTTCAATATTCATCGGCGACCAATATCAGATAGACGTGCTTGGTGCAGTTGCGGTCGGCATGAAAGCAGTGCTGATTGATCGCGGTGGTTTCAGCGAAGCCCCGGCGGATTGCCCACAGATTCGTAGCCTGCCCCAATTGACCAGATACTTGGAATAGACAGGGATATAAAGGGATGAATCTTACCATTGATGGAATACAGGAAGGCGCAACGATACCCGACCGCTACACATGTAATGGCGCTGGTTTCTCCCCGGAAATTTCCTGGGACATGGTTCCGCTGGGAACCGTAAGTCTGGCTTTTATCATGGATGATCTCGACGCTCCCCGAGGCCCCTTTACCCATTGGACGGTATGGCACATCCCGGCCAATACCCGGCGTCTTCCGTCAAACCTAACCCGAAAGGCTGAATTGCCTAACGGTATCCGCCAGGGTGTCAATTCCTGTGGCACCTTCGGATTTTATCCCTCATGCCCGCCACCCGGTCCAGCCCATCGCTATATTTACAAGCTCCTGGCACTTGATTATGAACCGCAACTCGCCCCCGGTGCAGGCCGGGAACAATTTGACCAGGCAATAACGGGACACGTTATGGCTGAAGTGACCATTACCGGCCTATATTCTCGTTAGCCGCGGCTGGCACCGGGTACCGGCCCTACCAATACCGCCACCGGTGACTGATGCAGAACCTTATCCGTAACACTACCAAAAGCCCACCGAGACAATCCACTGCGTCCATGGGTCGCCATAATCACCATGTCCACTGAATGAGTTCCGGTGTATTCAATAATGGCGTCTGCCGGCTTACCGGATACGACCGCAACTTCCACCTTCAAACCCTGCCGTTTCAAATCACTCGCAATTTTCGCCAGGTAGGCTTTTGCTTCATCTTGATTCACTTCATCCAATTTGGAGGCCAGGTCATGGCCCATCGTATCCCTGACGCCTTTGTCCATTGGTTCCATTACCCGGAAAAGGATAATCATGGCGCGTGACGGCTCGGCAACGGCAACTGCCTGCGGTAAAATTGACTCAGATAAAACCGAACCATCCAAAGGTACCAGAATTTTATTAAACATCTTTCATATACTCCTTCATTTTATTCCACGGTTACGCTTTTTGCCAGATGACGAGGTGTATCAATCGGATAGCCCAGTGATCTTGCGGCATGATAAGCTAACAACTGTACAGCTACAGCAGTAATCACCGGTTGAAAACACCGGCTTGCTCGTGGCATCAGAATTACCCGATCTGCCAGTTGCTTGATATCAGGGTCATCGTCGGGTACCAACGCCAACACCGGTGCGCCGCGCACTTTCACTTCCCTAACTGCGGTCAGCATCATTTCCCAAGTATCATCCCGAGCCCCAAAAAGGGCAACAACCGGGGTGTGTGTATCCAGAAGTGCCAAAGGCCCGTGTTTCAGCTCTCCGGCCGCGTAGCCCTCTGCATGAATATAGGCGACTTCCTTCAATTTCAAAGCTGCTTCCATTGCTACAGGGTAATGGGGGCCACGGCCAATACAGATAATATTGCTATACCCGGCCAGCCAGCGCGCCGCATCAACCAGATCATCCGTATCATCCAACATCCTTTGCAACAGACCCGGAAGCTCCTTCAAACGAGACTCAAAACCAACATTTCCGCCATTGCCGTGAGTTGACAACGTCAATGCATAAAGACTGACCAGTTGGGCAGTGAACGTCTTTGTGGCCGCCACACTTATTTCCGGCCCAACACCAAGAAGCATTGTCTGATCAGCCAGCCTGGTGACACTTGAACCAGAAACATTGGTTACTGCTATGACGCCTGCCCCAGCCTGACCTAGACGATTTAGAGTACTCAGAGTATCAGCGGTCTCCCCAGACTGAGTCAATCCTATTACCAGAGGCCTGGACACCGGCGTTCCCGGCCGATGACTCAGTTCAGAGGCTAATTCAACTTGTATCGGTTGTCCGGTTAATTCTTCCATAAAATATCTGGCGGTCAAACCCGCATAATATGAACTACCACAACCTACCACCAGTGGTGGCTGATGAATTTTGTCCCATAATCCGTTAAGTTTCGGATCCAATCCGGTTTTAAGCCATATACCAATGTTTTTCCTTAAAATCCCCGGTTGCTCATGTATTTCCTTAAGCATGAAGTGTTCATAGCCGCTTTTTTCAATATGATCGGGGCGCCATTCAATGAGGTCAATGCGTCTCTCAATCGGTCGGTTTTTATTCTTAATAACCACCGATTCCTTTTCGATCACCGCCAGATCCCCGTCATTCAGATATATAACTCGGCCGGTGTACTCTGCAAAAGCGTTTACATCGGAAGCTACCCAGTTTTCACCATCACCCAAACCAATGACCAACGCGCTCCCGCGCCGGACAACCGCCAGCCGAGGTTCGCCTTGATGGATAGCAACGATGGCGTAGGTACCTTCTAATTGTCTAACAGCCGAGGCCAGAGCTTCGGCCACGTCGCCCTTGTATTCCTCTTCAATAAGATGAACGATAACTTCGCTATCCGTACCGGATAAAAATACATGCCCCCGGCTTTCCAGAGCATTTTTTAAGCCTAAATAGTTGGTAATATTACCGTTGTGCACCACGGCGATGCGTCCAGAGCAGTCTAGATGAGGATGTGCATTTTCCACGTTTGGTGAGCCACAACTGGCCCAGCGAGTATGACCCACACCGGCTTTTCCGGAAATTATTGGTGCGCTGGCAATCATTTCAGCTACCCGCCCCGATCTTTTATGGACGACCATCTGTTCACCAGTCACTGCAATACCACAAGAATCATAGCCGCGGTATTCCAACTTGGCCAATGCTGCCTGCAGAATAGGTTGGGCCGATCGCGGCCCGACGTATCCGACGATGCCGCACATTTCAGACTACCCGACTGCCGTCTTCAATAGAGCCGTTAATCACCTTAAGTGCCGTAACCGTGCAGCCGTTACCAATGACGCTACCGGGTGATGCGACAACTCCGGCAGCAATCCGGCAGTTGCCACCAATCATGGACCCGGTTTCAAGTTGATGAAATTCCCCGTTTAAGTACATTTCAGCCGGACCGACCATAGCCTTGAAACCAGCCCCTATCTGACAGCCGGAATCCACAACGGTATTGTACAAATAAGACCCAGGTCCGATTGCAATATCATTGCCGATGACGCTGTTTTCTATGATGCCATAAGGCCCGATGGTGACGTTGTCTCCGATACTGACGCCGGGACCGATAACCACGCCAGGACCGATATGGCAACCTGCACCGATTTTAACCGGGCCATTCAGGTAACACCCGGATCGGACTCGGCTTCCGGCACCTATCGTTATATCACCATGAATATAAACACCGGATTCTATCGTCCCATCAGTTACCGGAAGCTGAATTCTCAGCACCCGATTGTTCAAAGCAATCAAATCCCAAGGATTGAGTACGTCCAACCAGGGACCGTGAGACTCAACTTCCCGGAACTCGACTCCGTTGCTGACCATCCGGTTGACCACCGCTGGCATATCGGCGTCGGCCTCAATATAATCAAATATCTCCTGATCAAGAACAAATATTCCCGTGCTGACACGAGCGCAACAGGGCTGTGTGGGTTTTTCAATAATCGATTTTAATTTACCATTTTCCGCACAAACCACACCATAGCGTTTTGTCTGGTTCTCGGAGACTGCCGCACTCAGGAAGGCCCATGGCGACGTCGTGCATAAGACCCTGATTGTGTCTGCAGTGATATATTGGTCGCCGGGCAGGCACAAAAATGTTTCCCCCGCTAAACTGGACGCTTGCTTTAAGGCATGAGCTGTCCCTGCCTGTTGATCTTGAATGGCGTATTGTATGTTTACGTTCATTCGAGAGCCATTTCCCAAGGTGTCAAAAAGCTGTTCGCGGTGATAACCAGCGACAATTACGATATCGCGGATATTGCACTGAGCCAAAGCTTCTATGACATGCTCAATGATCGCTTTCCCACCCACCCGAAGCATGACTTTTGGCTTAAACGCTGTAAACGGCCGAAGTCTTTGACCTTCGCCAGCTGCTAGTATGATCGCCTGTTTCATCATCTATAGTTTAAATACCCCATTCGATCATACTAAAGAATCTTTGCTCCGTTACCAATGTTACCCCCGACTACCGCACCAGGGCCGATAAAGGCCCCACTCCCGATAATTGTTCCCGGATTGATGCTTGAATTAATACCTGTGGACACTTTATCTCCCATGATAACCCCGGCTTTGCGACGCCCCCCGCGTCCGGTCACTACCGACCGACCGTCCAACCGGACATTGGCAACTTTGGTCCCCGCACCTAAATTGCATTTTTCACCAATCACACTATCACCTACGTAGCTGAGATGAGGAATGTGTGTACCAGACATGATCACGGTATTCTTAACTTCTACAGAAGCCCCCAACCGACAACGGTCTCCGATGGTTGTTGCCGGCCGGATGTAACAATTGGGGCCGATATCGCATTGTTCTCCAATTACCACTGGGCCGGTAATGTAGCAACCGGATCGGATAAGGCTGTCCCGGCCGATAACCACCGGACCGATAATCACTGCCCCCGGTTCCACTTTGCCTTCGAATTTGGGCTCCATATCTTTTAGAAATTCTTCATTAGCCGCCAGAAGTTCCCAGGGATTACCGATATCACGCCAGTGATTTATCATCCTATACCTCACCTCACCCCCTGAGTTAATCAAGGTCTGGAGGGTGTCGGTAATTTCGTACTCACCACGGGGCGAAAGCGCTGTATTAGTAACCATCGGTAAAATGTCCGGTGATAAATGATAGGTGCCGGCATTCACCAAGCGAGTCGGCGGCACAGTTGATTTTTCGTGAAACCGCACTACGCGGTTACCTGAAACCTCGGCAACTCCCATACCGGTGACCTCATCACGTTCAACTAAACTAACAACCGGTGGCGACAATGCCATCAACTGTCTGATGTCATCGGCTTTGATCAAGACGTCTCCATTCATCAGAATAAAGGGCGCGTTAAGCAACGGCCCGGCTTGGCGCAACGCGTCCGCCGTACCCAAGGGCTGCCGCTGAGAAATATATCGTAAACGGACACCCCAACGGCTACCATCACGAAAATAATCCCTGATGGTGTCTTCACGATAGCCGACGACAAATATAAAATCAGCCAGTCCTGCCGCCCGGCATTCAACCAGCGAATGCTCAAGTATCGGCAGACCGGCAACCGGCAGCATAACCTTAGGTCTCGTAGCCGTTAAGGGACGCATCCGGGAACCTTCACCGGCAGCCAAAATTACCGCCAACGACGTCACAGCCAATATTTGTTCCTTAGTCTTTCGTTAATCTCAATGCCATTCTAACACAACCGAATCCGGTGTCAATTGTTCAAAACCAAAGAGTTCCCAGATTTACGACGGTTTAACAATTAGGTTATAGTTAACTCATGCAACATCATACAAATAAAAGATTAGTGTACCTCGGTGATGCCTCGTCACACGCAACCATCATCCTGCTGAGTGAACTGGCCGTACTCGGATGGTGCGTGGACCTCATCAGCGCCTGCCGTCCAATACCTGGAGCGGTCTTGCCTCCAGAAATAAAGTTCCACCGGCTACCCGTCAGTGCGGGGTATCCATTAACCTATGCTGCTTTTCTTTTCGCCGCGCCGCTGATTCTCTCTTTGAAACCGAGTGTGATTCATGCTTGCGGTCTGAGCAGTTACGGAATTATGGCAGCAGTCCATCGACGTTTTTTACGGTTCAAACCGATGGTACTGACTATCAGCGGAGCAGATATCCTGGAGGACGCTCAGAGAGGAATGATCCGCTGGTCCGCCGAGCACGCTTTGAAAATGTTTGAAGCCGTTATTGCACCACAAGATGATGCTTTACTGGAGGAACTGGTTCGTATGGCTGCACCAAAGGATCGTCTAATTTATATGGACACCGGTGACCCCGAGACAATAAAAACCACCGCCAAACAACTGGAGAGGATTTACACCAAGTTGCTTGGCGGCAGCGAGAAGCCGAATAAAATAAACCTAAATCATACTATTGCCTAATTCCTTAAGATTATCCTTATAGCGCTTTCGGGATTCCAGAACAGCCTTGATGGCAGCTTCTCTATCTTCCCAGCCTTCAACACCGGTCTTTTTCTTTTCCAATTCCTTATAGATATTGAAAAAGTGTTCAATTTCCTTCAGCAGATGAGACGGTACGTCAGATAATTCTTTTATAAAATTCCAATGTGGATCTCCCATAGGAACACACAGAATCTTTTCATCCGGACCTTTTTCATCGCGCATCCGGAACAATCCCACCGGCTTTGCCTCAATCAGACAGCCGGGAAAGGTAGGTTCAGATACCAGTACCAACGCATCTAGGGGATCCGCGTCTCCCGCGAGCGTTTCAATGATAAAGCCATAATCGGAAGGATAGTGAACAGCTGAGAAGAGCATCCGGTCAAACTTGATTATCTTGCGTTCTTTGTCGTATTCATACTTATTTCGGCTACCCTTGGGTATCTCAATAAGGATGGTCAAAATCATATCTTCATGTTTAGACACGCGCTTACGTTTCATCTTGGGACAGGCTTCCTCCTCACTGCAACCAGTGGTTATCCTGATTTCGTTTAAATTATTGACAGATTGCTTATTTTCCGGTGACATTAAAACTCCTAAATGAATTGAACATATTGTATCAGAATTATAGCAACATTACGATAGAGGAAATAAAAGTCCGGAATTCCAGTCGTCTAATCAATCAAACTAAAAGAGGTGTGCGGCGCCAGATGCTGTTTAACAAGAGCTAATATTCAATCCCTTTACGGGCCGGAATCCCGCGGTCATAAGGATGTTTTATCTTGACCATTTCAGTCACCAGGTCAGCGGCTTCGATCACTTCAGGTGGTGCTAGACGACCGGTCATGATTAATTCCACCTGCTCTGGTTTATCTTTGATCAGATTCACCACATCCGAGGTGTCCAACCAGCCCCAACCGGTGACTATATTGACCTCATCCATAACAATGAGATCAAAATTTCCAGAAAGCATGGCCCTCCTGGCTTCGGCCAAGGCCTGAGATGCTTTTTCTTTGATTTCAGGTGTGGGCTTTTCAGGATGACGCACTAACCCCGGGCCAAAGGCCGCCCACTTGACGCCGGGCAACCGGTGCAATACTTCATGCTCACCGGAATCATAGCTGGTATTCATAAAATATATGATGTAGGTTTTGAGTCCGCGCCCAGCAGCCCTCAGCGCCGTCCCCAACCCGGCGGAGGTTTTCCCCCGCCCGCCCCCGGTGAATACCTGAACCAACCCATGGTTCAAATATTCACGAACAAGAGGTGCATCAACTTTTTCACCCATAAGCACTAAACTCGATCAACGATTTTTAAACGCAGCACTCATGCGGCGCCGGGTTCTTGACCACCATAACAGATGTCAATCGATAATCATTGTTGACCACGTCACCAAGCGTGACCTCATAAACCCGCTCATCTTCCATGGTTAGATATTCACATATCAGTGTCGTTGTGGCTGCAGGTATCCCGTTTTCAACCAGATATTTAGCTGTCTGCCGCGGCACCTGAGTTTCGTTGGTCAGCATAAGTAGGTTCCGGCCCATATTGAAACTGTCGACCAGGAACTTCAGTTTAAGCTGTTTAACTTCTTCCCGACCGTCATGAAAGGACACCAGCACAGATTCGTCTAGACAAATCTGTGCCTTGGCAGCAGCAAATTGTGCGGCGCCAGCCGAAGGAATAATTCGAATTTCAAAACCCTTGAATACGCTCAACACTTGCGCCAGACTGGATGAGACACAGGGATCACCCACCTGCAACACGGCAACAGTTTCACCTGTCTCCAGTGCCCGATCAGCAGCTTCTTTTTCTTTCTGCAGGTAATCCTTTGTGCCCTGAAAAAAGATTACTTTTCCGTTGGCCATGTCCTTTACCGGCTTCAACGACCAATCCCAAGCCAATATGATATCAGATTCTTTAATCGCCTCTTCGGCGGCATGAGTCAACCACTTTGGCGACCCTCCCGGACCGATTCCCACGATATAGCAAATGGGTTTACTGGACTGATTCATAAACTTAGATGACTCCTTCTTAAATAATTATTAAATAATAACATATTTACCAGATTTTAGAAATATTGAATTAAACCTGTTATTTAATATCGGTTTTTAGCACGCTGAAAAATGCTTCCTTGGGTACTTCCACCTGCCCGATGGATTTCATCTTCTTTTTGCCTTCCTTTTGCTTTTCCAACAGTTTCCGCTTGCGTGTTATATCGCCGCCATAACATTTCGCCAGTACATCCTTGCGTTTTGCCGCAATATCAGCACGGGCCACGATCCGACCCCCAACTGCCGCCTGAATGGGGATGTTGAACAACTGACGAGGTATTACTTCCTTCAGTTTATGCACTAGGGATTTACCGACATCCTGTGCCTGTTCCGGTGGCACGATGCGGCTGAAGGCATCCACCAGAATATTGTTAACCAGCACATCAATCTTTACCAGGCGAGCATCCCGATAACCATCAAATTCATAATCTAGGGAAGCGTAACCATTGGTACGGCTCTTCAACTGATCATAAAAAGAGGTCAACATAGAACGCAGCGGCATATCATAATCCAGCTGTACCCTCTGGGAACCCTCGGTTCCCGTGGCGTGACCCAGAAACTCGGTATGCCGGTGAATACCACCGAATTCACGTTCCAGTTCCATCACTGGTCCGATATAGTTTGAGGGCACCAGAATCCGAATCTTTACCCAAGGTTCTTCCATTTTTATAATCTCTGCCGGTGTCGGCAACTCTGACGGGTTGACTACCGTGATGACTTCACCGTCAGTAAGGGTGATAAAATAACTTACCGCCGGTGCGGTAACCACCAGAGATAATCCGAATTCCCGTTCCAAGCGTTCATAGACTATATCCATGTGCAGCAAACCCAAAAACCCACAGCGAAAACCGTGTCCTAACAATGGGCTGTTTTCCATTTCATAGGAAAGTGACGCGTCATTAAGTTTCAACCTTTCCATGGCTTCGCGCAGTTCATGGTAATCAGAAGCCTGGGTGGGGTAGATTCCGGCAAAAACCATCGGTTTAGCCGGCCGGTACGCCGCCAAGGCTTCCCGCGCCGGTTCAGCCAGTGAGGTAATGGTGTCACCCACTGAACAATCACCAACCGTTTTCAATCCGGTCGCAATATATCCGACTTCGCCTGCCTCAAGACTCGCCACAGGGCATTCTCGAGGGTTAAAATAACCAACTTCAAGCACCTCAAGGTTGGTACCCTGCCCCATCAATTTCAACCGGTCGCCATTTTTAATCCGGCCGTCCACCACTCTCAAATAAGCGATCACACCCTTATAAGAGTCATAATGGGAGTCAAAAATCAGCGCCCGCAACGGTCCATTCGGGTCACCGGACGGTGGTGGTACTCTTTTTACAACAGTTTCCAGGAGCTCTGGGACTCCCTGCCCTGTTTTGCCGGAAATTCTGAGAGTTTCGGCCTCATCATAACCGAGAACGCTTTCCACCTCGTCCATCACCCGTTCCGGTTCCCCGCTGGGTAGGTCCACCTTGTTCAAAGTCGGAATGATCTCTAGGTTGTGTTCCATGGCCAGATAAACATTAGCCAGAGTTTGAGCTTGAATGCCCTGAGTGACGTCAATAAGCAGCACGGCTCCTTCGCAGGCAGCCAGGGTACGCGAAACTTCATAGGAAAAATCCACGTGACCCGGAGTATCAATCAGGTTCAATAAATAGCAGTTCCCATCAGCAGCGTTATATTTCAGCCTGATGGCCTTGGCCTTAATAGTAATGCCGCGTTCACGCTCCAGCTCCATGCGGTCCATCACCTGCTCATTCATTTCCTCTCGGCGCATCGCACCGGTACTCTCAATCAGCCGGTCGGCCAGCGTTGATTTCCCATGGTCAATGTGAGCGATAATGCAAAAATTGCGTATATGACTTTGTCCCATGTGTTTCCTTTATTTTTCAAGTTAGGGTAAAAAGCGCAGAAAGACTTCATTACCCAACAACCGTCCCCGGTTGGTCAGACGAATAATACCGTCACTGGGATCCAGCAGACCGAGGCCGGCAAGTTCTTTAATTTCAGCAGCAAATCGGCTGAATAAGTCTATACTAAACCATTGGCTAATGTCATCCGCACTTACTCCGCGGTTTAAACGTAAACCAAGAATAACTGCTTCAGCCAACGCTGTTTCGGGGTCAATTATTTCTTCGGCAAGTCGAGGTATGCGTCCGCACACCAAGGCCCCTATGTAATCATCAAGATCGGCCGTATTGGAGAACCGCCGATTCTCAATATATGAATGAGCCGCAGCTCCCAGACCCAGATATTCTCCGCGCTGCCAATACACCAAGTTGTGCCGGCTTGCCAGTCCAGGCAGACTCCAGTTTGAAATCTCATACTGCCGATAACCCGCCCGGTCAAGGATAGACACCGCCTCCTCATATTCCGCCGCCGAGGCATCAGGATCGGGTGCAGCCGCTTCACCCCGATTGACTGCAGCCGCCAGAGGAGTTCCATCCTCTAAGGTCAACCCATACAAAGATAAATGTTCAACGGAAAGCTTGGCAATCCCGTCCAGCATCAATTCCCAGGTATCCGGTCGGCGTTCCGGTATGCCATATATGAAATCAAGGCTGATATTATCAAATCCAGCTGCGCGGGCACTCACGATGGCCTGAATCGTGTCGGCATTCGAGTGAGTCCGCCCCAGAAATCGTAGTTCACTATCATCCAAGCTTTGTGCTCCCAAACTCAGCCGGTTTACCCCAGCTGCCCGAAGTGACTTCAAATAGGCCGGGAGCACAGAACCGGGATTAGCTTCTAAAGTGATTTCTGCCCCTTCGGTAAACTGGAAACGCTGTCCGATTTCCTCGATCAGACCCCGAATAATGTCTGAACTAGCTAAACTGGGTGTGCCCCCGCCGAAATATAAGGTATTCACTCTGCGTTCAGGCAAACTGGCCAAACGTATTTCCTTCGCTACAGCGTCAAAATATTCGGAAATCTGAGCAGTTCGGCCGGCAAAGGAGGTGAATGAACAATAGGAGCAGCGGCG
Organism: Dehalogenimonas sp.; assembly: GCA_050864255.1. Taxonomy (GTDB): domain Bacteria; phylum Chloroflexota; class Dehalococcoidia; order Dehalococcoidales; family Dehalococcoidaceae; genus Dehalogenimonas. The sequence continues at coordinate 190,663 of JBOWAX010000001.1, read as the reverse complement.
ATGACAAAAAGGTATATGAATATATAGCGAAATATCAGTCATAAAAACTTATTTTATTATGTCAATAATAACATAATCGCCAAATCACCGCCAACTAACGGACTACGTTTATTTTCCAATGTCATAAACAATATATTTAGTTGACACAGCTCACCCTAAGCATTAAATTTAATCACAGGCGATTTTACATCTTGGATTGAAATGTTATTTTCGCTCGTAGCTTTAACAGGAGGAAAAAGGGTGTCTAACAACATCGATCCAGAATCTCAGTCCCAAGATGAAGAACCCCAGATTTTAACAAAACCCCTGCCCCAGATTCTTGATGAAATGGATGCCAATATCCGGGCTGCCGTCCAGGCTGCCCGTCAGGCTGAGGCCGCGGCCGCTCAAGCGTCTGGTGCCGCCGGCAACGCCACCCAAGCGGCTCATGAGGCAGAAAAAAGGGCGGTGGAAGCTCGCCAGGCCGGTGAAAAGGCAGCCCAACAGGCCACGGAAGCGGCAGCAAATGCGGCAAGTGAAGCCAAAAAAGCCGCTGATGAAGCCGCCGGAAAGGCTGATGAAGCTAAAAAAGGCGCTGAAACCGCCGCACGGGTATTTCAGAAAACCGCAGATGAAGCCGCCCAAAAAGCAGAAATAGCCGGCGCTTCGGCCAAGACCGCCGCAGAAGCCGCAGCTAAAGTATCTGATGAAGCAGCAAAAAGGGCGGAAGCCGCCGGGATAGCCGCTCAAAAAATGGCCGGTGAAGCCAAGACCGCTTCCGATAGCGCCCGCGCCGCAGCCGAGGCCGCCGCCAAAAAGGCCGAAGCCGCCTCCTCGGCCGCTCAGGCCGCAGCGGCTGAAGCCATGCGCAAAGCCCAAGAAGCGGCTGACCGGGCATTGGAATCCGCTGATGCTGCAAAACGTTTGGCAGAAGAAGCCGCTGTTCGTTCGGAATCAGCCTCCAACGCTGCTAAAGACGCCGCAGAGCAAGCTTCGCAAATAGCTTCGGATGCCGCCCATCGGGCTGAAGAGTCTGCGGCCCAGGCAGAAAAAACCGCCCGCGCTGCCAAATACGCCGCCGAAGAAGCTACCGCCAAAGCTCAGGATGTGGAAATGACCGCCCGTGAAGCCTCACAAGCAGCTGCACGTGCTGCGGAAGAAGCTGCCTACCGCGCGGAACTAACCGCCCTAGCCACCCGAGAGGCATTGGAGAAATCTATTGAAGAAGCCTTGTCCGCGGGTCATACAGCCAAAGAATCCATTCAAACGGCCGCCAATGCATCACAAGCATTGACTAACAACCCCAATCGAGAAACCGTTACACAAGCACTCAAGGCCGGCCGGGCTGCTAAATCATCTGCCGCCTCTGCCTTCCGTGCCGCTGAAGACACCGCTCGTCGCAGTGAACTGGCTAATATCGCCGGTGATGTCGCCCTGGAAGCTGCCACTCATATCACTGGTGATGCTGCGACCGGAGTAACTGAGGCGGGTAACGCGGCCAAAGAAGCCGCTCGGCGCGGTTTTAAAGTTGCTGCAGATATAAAGAGTGTAGCGGAAGAAGCCGACGCAGCTGCCGACAGTTTGATTGATACCTCTGGTGAAGCAGCGGATAAATTGACTTCCACCACCGTTGAAACTGTTAATATTCACGCAGAAGCAGTGAAAAAATCTGCCGAAGACGCAGCTGCCCGAGCTTCTGAGGTTTCCAGTCTGGCTCGGCAAGCTGCTGAAGCTGCTTCTGAAAAGGCCGAAGCTGCCGATCGGCGGGCTCAACAGGCGATGGAAAGCTTCAGACAGACCACCGAAACCGCCACCAGTCGGGCTGAAAGCGCTGTCAACAATGCCGTCAAACATGCCGAGGAAGCCAGTATCGCCTCGCGTCAAGCTAGTGAAGCTGCGGTCAAAGCAGCCATGGAAGCCGCTAAATCAGCGGAAGCTGCTGCCCATCAGTCGGCTGAGCATTCTTCACAATCTGCCAAAGCAGCAGCTGATGAAGCCATCCGATCGGCTGCTGAAGCAGCATCCAGGTCTGAAGTTGCATCTAAAGAAGCAGCTGATGCCGCCGCTAGAGCCGAAGCCGGAGCCAAAGATGCCATTGAAAAAGCGTCTAAGCTAGCCGCTGAAGCAGCCGGCCGGGCGGAACAAGCGGCCCGGGAAGCCGAAGTGACGGCATCCAACGCCAAGAAGGCGGCTGATGAGGCTGGCTCAAGAGCGGAGCATGCTGAATTATCTGCTAGGTCCGCTGCCGATACTGCGGTGCGAGCCGCCGAAGATTCGGCAAAATCATCCCGTGAGTCCTCCGCCAGGGCTTCAGATATAGCCTCCTCAGCCCGTGAGGCGGCCAACGAAGCCCTGTCCAAGGCTGAGGAGGCCATGATAAGGGCCGTCATTAAACGGCTTACCAGCGGTACTTGGATCACGCTGTTGGTCGTTATCAACCTTAGCATCGTGCTGGCTGCTGTGCTGTTCGCCGTTGCATTGGGCGCCATTAACTAACACAAACTGTTTTTGTATATTTATAAAAAGAAAAAAGCCGTCGGGGGAGGAGGAGTCCCGACGGCCTTTTTCTTTTATGAATGAGACGGACAAATCAATAAATATACAGGCGCCTCAAAGCAAATATAACCGGTTTGGCTATACCTTTGTCCAGGTGGGGTGGCGGTAACCAACCGCCACCCCAAGTCAAAGGGAACAAACCAGAGTTACCAACGCTTTTGAAAACTATGAGAAGCAGGTGCTGCCGGACGAACCGGTTCAGGCCGGCGAGTAGCACCCATCAATCCCCGTTGCCGCAGGAAAGCCGGTATTTCCAGTTCTTTTTCAGTTTTAATATTACGCAGCAAACGGGTGATTTCCTTGTCCCTGCTATCCAGGGCCGTGTTTTGATCGGCAAATCCAGTCGCAATCAGTGTTAAACGCACTTCATCTTTCATGGATTCATCAACAGTAACACCAAAGATAACGTTAGCTTCCGGATCAACAGCCTGGCGAATGACATCAGCGGCTTCGTTGACCTCAAACAGCGACAAAGAACTATCACCGACCACATTGAATATACAGCCTTTGGAACCCTCCACCGAAACATCCAACAATGGGCTTGTCAGCGCCTGGCGAGCCGCTTCTATCGCTCGCTTCTGTCCCTTGCCGTGACCAATGCTCATCCAAGCCGGCCCAGCGTCTTTCATGACTGCGCGAACATCGGCGAAATCCAAGTTGATTATGCCGGGTACTGTAATAACTTCGGCAATAGCCTGTACGCCATGATGCAGTACTTCATCAGCCATACGGAAAGCACCGTCCACGCCGGTCTTCTGATCACAGATTTCAAACAAACGATCATTTGGAATCAGGATGAGCGTATCAACGTTTTCCATAAGCTCATTGATACCTTCTTCCGCCACTTTGGTGCGGTGTGTCCCTTCAAAGCTGAACGGTTTGGTTACCACAGCGATGGTCAACGCACCGCTAGCTTTCGCGGCCGCAGCAACTACGGCTGCTGAACCGGTACCGGTGCCACCTCCCATGCCTGCCGTGACGAAGACCATATCAGAATCACCAACGACTTGCTTGATTTCTTCCTTGCTCTCTTCCGCCGCTTTACGGCCCATTTTATTATCACCACCGGCACCCAAACCGCGGGTACAACGTTCGCCAAGCTGAATCCGTAACGGCGCTTCAGTGACCGCTAATGCTTGGGCATCAGTATTCATTGCTACAAATTCAACACCCCTGATCTGTTCCCGCACCATGCGGGTCACTGCGTTACAACCGGCACCGCCGCAGCCGATAACCTTGATCTTGGCACCACTTGGGACATAGATAGTCTTAGCCATTATTACTCCTTTATTTCGACTTGTTATTTTTTTCTGAATAGACCAAGGAATTTGCCGCCGCCTTCCGAAGGGCCGGCGGTTGCCTTAACTGGAATGCCGGTGCGGTCATTGGCCTTCCACATTACCAGACCAATTGCCGTAGCGAAGGCCGGATCATTAAGTTTTTCAGACACTCCATACATCGCCGGAGGCATACCAACCCTGACTGGTAACCGGGTTACTTCAGCCCCAAGCTCGGCCAGTCCCGGTAGATTAGCACTCCCCCCGGTAAAGACCATGCCTCCCCTTAATAAATTCTGATAATCTTCAGTAGGAACTTCCATCAGCACCAGCCGGACCATTTCCTCTAGCCGGGAACGGACTATTTCCGTTAATTGTGAATAGGGAAATGAATTCCCCCCCTCGGTAAGCATTTCTTCGGCATTGCCGGTAATCGGAAAAACCGAACCATACTTCATCTTGATTTGCTCAGCCAATTCCCAACTGACCCCCAGGCCAACGGAAATATCATGAGTGATCTGGTAGCCGGCTACCGGTAAAACCGATGTATGTATGATACTGCCGTCTTTATATACAGCAATGTCAGTGGTGCCGCCGCCGACATCGGCCAGTACCACACCGTTCTGCATCTCGTCAGTGGATAGAGTGGCCTCGGCACTGGACAGCGGGCTAAAGATCATCTCATCAACGCTGACACCGGCTCCCTTAAAACATTTGACCAGGTTCTCCAAAGAAGTTGCTGAGGCGGTGACCATGTGGGTTTCCACCTCCAGTTTGAATCCATGCATTCCTACCGGATTCTTAATGCCCTCTTGCCCATCAACGGTATATGCTAATGGCAGCAAATGTAACATTCTCCGGTCTCCAGGTATAGTGACGTTTCGCGCCACTTCCAACACCCGGGCAACATCCGGTGGCCTCACCGTTTCTTCTTTTCTTGATATGGCTACTACTCCGCGGTTGTTGGTGGAATGGATATGCCGTCCGGTGATACTGACCGTAGCTGTATCAAGCTTATATCCCGCAGACTGCTCTGCTAAGCCGACCGAACGCTTAATAGCGTCCCGGGCTTCGTTCAGATTTACAACCATACCCTTCTGGAGGCCACGAGACGGCGTCACGCCGACACCTAGCACCCGAATACCGGCCTCATCAGCGTCAGCCATGATCGTACACACTTTAGTGGTGCCGACGTCAATGGCTGCTAGTCTCGTTTTTTTCATTTTGTCTCCTTATACAACAACTATTAATGATGCCGAAACTTTAAACTACGATTTTCCGGCTTCACGGTAGCGGACGCTCCATTTAGCAGCCACGCTGTCAATGAAAGCCCTGGTATTGGCATCCGGCGCTCTTTTGAGTTCCGCCAGGAAGCCATGTAGAAGTTCACCGCCGCTCATCCCCGGCTGTGGTTCTTGTGGACCCGGCAGATTGATGAATACGATCTCCGTCATCAATTTTTGATAATCAATTGCTGTTCCCATGTTTCTATTTCCTGCCTTTCTGGAAGATTTGCCGCAATATTAAACGCTGCGAAAAGCACCCGTCAACAACTGTCCAAATTCGTCCTGGCTGTTACCAAAACAAATTATTTTTTGTCCTTTCATCCAGTATAATTCCTTGTTATTTTTGTCCACCTGGCATAAAATGGGGCTATTCAGCTATGAATTTGCCTGTTACCAAATCACTGCCGCCATATGTATCATACCGCACGTTCTGGAATTTTTTGGACGGGCTCAAAGCAGCCATACCTGCTCGCATAGATCGCAGCTATTGGGGAGACAAGTTTTCTGGAAGTACCGGCGGCCAATTAATAGCCGCACTGAAATATCTAAAGATGATTGACAGCAGCGGAATTCCTACACTCCGGTTGCGCCAACTGGTCTTCGCAAAAGGACCTCAGCGGGCTGATCTACTACAACAACTCGCCCAGGAAGCTTACCCTTTCTTTCTACAGGCTCTTGATCCTGCCACAGCCACATATTCCCAATTGGAAGAAAAACTCCGGGAACATTTTCCAATTACGGCTGATGTCAATCGCAAATGTATCAAGTTTTTTATCGGAATGTCGGACGAAGCTGGCATCTCGTTATCAACATTTATCACCCGTAAATCTAAAAATACTCGGGGTAGTGCCGCCAGAAAAATGCGAAAAATCACACCATCGGATCACGATAACGTTCACCACGTTTCTCCCGACGCCACCCCCCCGATCGGCAACAATGTACAGGAAACCCCTGTCGGTGATGCCAATCAATTATTGCTGGCCAAATTTCCGACCTTTGACCCTAACTGGACCGACGAAGTCAAACTCCGCTGGTTTGAAACTTTTGATAAACTTCAACGGATAATAACCGACAACCGCAAATAGCTTACCCACCTCTACTTCAAATTTGGCCACTTTTGCAAGTCGTCATATATTTCATTGATCCTATGGAATCTTTAAAATGTGATTCGTAATATGCTAAGTTTATTCGTAATAGCAACTTATTATGTAATGTTATTGTGAATTTAAGGCCAAAAATGAATTTTTGCTATAATTAAACGGTGAGAGAATCGTGTTGTGAAGCTTATCTGGATATCGAGACCACCGGTCTCAGTCCTGAATTCTGCCGAATCACCGTAATCGGTATCCACATTTGTCGACCAGAGCAATCAGAGGAATTTATCCAGCTGGTCGGCGACGATATAACCCCGGAATCTCTGCTTAATGCTCTGAGCGGGGTTGATACTATTTACACGTTTAATGGGTCTCGTTTTGACCTACCTTATATCAAAGTCTGCCTCGGCATTGATTTGACGGTAGAAGGTTTTGCCCACTGTGACCTAATGCATCATTGCCACCGCCACGGACTATACGGCGGATTGAAAAAAGTGGAACCTGTATTGGGCATAAGAAGGCTGCTGCCGGAGGTCAACGGCTACGAGGCGGTTCGTCTTTGGTGGCGCTATGTTAATGATTTTGACCATACAGCTCTGAAAATACTTCTGGAATATAATAAGGAGGATACTCAGAACCTGAAATTTATCCGGCACCGACTGCTTAATGCCGCAGTGTCGAAGGACATGGTATGATAAAGTCCATGCACCGCGGTAGCTCATTATCCAAAATGGATTTCAGCTTGCCGGAAATAATTCCGGCAGTTGGACTGCCTGCCCTTGTGGTGTTGTTCGGATTGCAAAGCATCCGAGTTCTGATTGCCGGCTTCACCTGGACGTTGGGCGATACCTGTGCAATCAGCGCGCCCATTCTTGGGGTCATGGCTCTGCTTGTTTTCGGATCTGCCTTTCTGGCCGGACCAATGCGCCGTCGTTTTCCCTACCCGCACATTATCACCATCACACTGGGAACGCTCATATTCTTCCGACTACTTCTCCAGTTCTGGTCCGGTATGCCGCTGTTCACAGTGTTATCGGCCGGACTTTCTGTTGTTGCTTTTATTATTTTTCTACCGGTGTATCTGGATGAAACCCGGCGTGGGGGTAATGCTTCCATGCCTTTGTTTGCCGGAGGTTTTCTAGGCGGCATCGTCCTTGACACAGTGATATACGGCAGTGCCGGCACCTATGACTTGGCTTGGCAGCAGTCTTTGTTGCCCATCATCGTTTCAGTCATCGCAGCGATACTTCTAATATGGCTCATTTTCAAACACTTGGAAAATCTTTATCATTCGACTTCATTCAATTTCAAGGGCAAAGCCGGCGCCTGGCTGGCTATTGGCCCGTTCTTGTTCCTGCAACTCATTGTCTTACAAAATATCCCGGCTCTGGCCACTCTGACCGGATGGAGCACCAGCGCAACCTTTTTATGGATAACCGCTTCGCAGGTAATTGGTATCATGGGTGCCTATTATTTTCACAGCCTCCAAGAAGACACCATTTATTTCATTACCTTGTTTTCCGCCGGCATCTTGGTGACCTTTTCGCTATTTCCTTATCTCGCCGGCTGGCCCGGGGCGCTATTACTACTTCTGGGACAGATCGCTGCTTGCCAACTATTTTTTGCCATTGTCACCGGTACAGCCGCTGGTGTTCGCCGGGGCGGAACACTCAGCTTGCCCCTCTCCAATGGTATCGGTATGGTACTTTTAATGATTTTCATTCTGGGTTATTACGCCTCTTACCAGATAGCCCTGCCTTACAACAATTCCATCCTGTTGGCCTTGGCCGCCGTCCTGGTAGCCGGTGCCGCTATGACCTCATTGCGTCACATGGGACCCCGTTTGCGTATCGGGCGCCGCCAGTGGTTCTACAGTTTCATGGCAGGTCTGGCCGCTTTAATCTTGCCTTTGGGATTGTTATTCGCCCTGCCCTCACCATCCACCAGCACTGATACCGGTTTCCCCCTGCGTATCGCAACCTACAATCTGCATAACGGATTCAGTGCTGAAGGAGAGCTTAATCTGGAAGCATTGGCAATCGATATAGAGAACAGCGGTGCCGATGTGATAGCCTTACAGGAAATTTCCCGAGGCTGGCTCGTCAGCGGCCGGGTAGATATGGTGGAGTGGCTGTCACGACGCCTGGATATGCCTTATTATTTCGGTCCTTCTTCTGGTCCATTCTGGGGAAACGCAATACTTTCCCGGTATCCGATTACATCAGCGGTTAATATCCCCCTTCCATCGGATAACCTCCCGCTGGAACGTGCGTTTATCGCCGCCATTCTGGAAATTGACGGACGTAATTTCCAGATAATTGCCGTGCATCTGCACCATGTAGCGGAAGATTCGGATATCCGGGTCGGACAGGTATCAGCGCTGTTAAGTTTCTACGGAAATACCGCCCGTACCGTAATACTGGGTGATTTCAATGCAGAACCCAATGATCCCGAGATTAAGATGATGCGGGCTGCTGGGTTACGTGACGTACTGCTGTCAATTGAGCCCCCTCCGGCTTTTACCTTCCGTTCCGATGACCCGTTCCAACGTATAGATTACATCTGGGTATCACCCGACCTCACGTGGGCTGGAGTCAGCCTGACCACTGGGACGGCTTCGGACCACCTAGGAGTCATTACCACTATCAACGAGCCCTAATAATATCCGTATAAGTAACCGGTGCTCGCCTCTTTAGTTGTACCTCTATAGTTTTTGTGCCACAATTGAAGCCAAAAACTGCGGTATAAAGAACCTTGCTTTTAAATCTGCGCGTTAAGAATTTCGGCATCATTGATGAGTTTGACTGGTTACCGGGCACTGGTTTTAATGTTCTAACCGGTGAGACTGGTGCTGGTAAATCACTGGTCGTTGATGCCGTCAGTGCCCTATTATCAGGCCGATTGGAAGAAACTGCTGTCCGCCACGGTGCAGATGAAACCCGTTTGGAAGGAACATTTGACCTGTCCGCCCGAACCGACATCTTGGAAGACTTGAAAGACAAAGGTGTTGACTGCAGGGATGAGCATTTGATCGCCTCCCTCAGTCTGAAGAGGGGCGGTCGCGCCGTTATCCGGCTTAACGGTAACAGTGTTCCCCGCAGTCTGATTGTTGAACTGGGCCGTCAACTGATAGATATCCACGGCCAGAGTCAGCATTTGTCATTATTGGACCGTGCCAGCCATCTGGATTTCCTGGATGCCTATGCCGGAACCACCTCATTAAGCCAGGAATTCGGCCAGTTCAACCTGAAATTGAATCAGCTGCGAAGGTCAATTGAGGATTCGGCCCGTGGTGCTGCTGAACGCTCCCGCCAGATAGATTTCTTCAATTTTCAGCTTCAGGAAATTGACCGGGCGGCTCTTCGCCCGGGGGAGGATACTGAACTGGAGCAAGAGGTCATCATACTTGCTTCTGCTGAAAAGATCAAAGCCTTGGTCTTTGAGACAGTGCGGGCACTTACCGGTGACGATTCACCGGGGGAAAACCCAGCCGTATCCAGCCTGTCACAAGCTCTCTTCTCCCTGGAAAAACTGGATGGAATTGATCAATCAATGTCGGCTCAGGCGGAATCGCTGCGGGTAGCTCTTTGTACCGTTACCGAGGTCTCACGGGATTTGCTCTCCTATTCCTCTGGGTTAGAGTTTGATCCTGGCCGCTTGGAAGAGATAGAAAACCGATTGCATATTATTCGCGAGCTTAAGCGAAAATACGGCGACAGCATATCCGATATTCTGGAATTTGCTCAAAAAACTACCAAGGAACTCAACGATATTGACTGTTCTGGAGAAAAGGTTGAGTCTTTACGCCGGGAGGCTGACCGCATGCAGCAGATACTGGCCGAAAAAGCGCTGAAGCTGTCGGCACTTCGGCAAATAAGCGCAGTCGAACTTGCCGAAGCAGTAAATCTGGAGTTACTTGATTTAGCTATGGAGAAAGTCAACTTTGAAATCAAGATTAGTCAAGACGAGAGGCTTGATGGACTGGCCTTGCCGGATGGACGACGAGTATCAATCTCCCCAAGCGGTATCGACCTCGTTGAATTCCTAGCCACGACCAATCCGGGTGAACCCCCAAAAGCATTGGAACGAATAGCTTCCACCGGTGAACTCTCACGATTCACCCTGGCGGTCAAAACCGCCTTGGCTAAGGCAGACCGGGTCCCGGTACTAATCTTTGATGAAATTGATATCGGCGTTGGAGGCAGATCAGGTGCTGTTATCGGGCGCAAACTGGCCAACTTGGCCCAAACTCACCAGGTAATCTGTGTGACACACCTGCCGCAGATTGCTGCTTACGCCGCTCATCACTACACTGTCAGTAAAACCACAGATAATGAAATTACATCCAATCGAATAGATGAACTGGACGTTCAGGCCCGTGTCCGGGAATTAGCGCTTATGCTAACCGGTGACTCGAATTCCCCATCATCGTTGGCTGGGGCCACGGAACTGCTGGAATTAGCTCATCGGTACATCGCCGGATTGAAGGACTCACCAATTTGAACTTGTTCCCTGGAGTGGACAAAAAAGCCCTACTGGCTATCAGCGTCACCCTGATTTTCTGGGCTTCCTCTTTTGCCGGCAATCGGGCAGGGCTGGAAAGTTACAGTCCCGGTGCCCTGATCTTGTTGCGATTCCTGACTGCTTCCATTGTTTTGGGTATCTATGCTTGGTTGACCAAGGGCATCCGTTTACCGAGAACAACAGATATGGGATGGATCATTTTCGGGGGAGCTATCGGCATTACCGCCTATCACACCCTGTTGGCAAACGGCCAACTGACGGTAACCGCCGGTTCGGCTAGTTTCATTATTGGCGCAGTCCCTATTTTTACTGGTCTATTGGCTGCCGCAACTTTGCGGGAGAAACTTAACGCTCGTCAATGGATCGGCATCGCCGTCAGCTTTAGTGGTATCGTACTGATCGCCTTCGGTGAAGGCGGCCATTTAAAATTTGAAACGGGGGCGCTTCTTATCTTCTTGGCCGCCTTGAGTACTTCAGTATTTTTCGTCACCCAGAAACGACTGTTGCGATATTATAAGCCCCTGGAAGTGACCTGCTATTCTTTTTGGGCAGGCACCGCCTTGATGCTCGTCTTTTTACCAAATCTGATACGGGATCTGCCGTCGGCTGCTGCCGGTCCGACTGCAGCAGTTATCTACCTCGGTATTTTCCCTGCAGCACTGGCCTACCTGACCTGGAATTATGTCTTCACCCGTACCACTGCGTCAGTGGCCACCAGTTTCATGTACCTTAACCCGATCGTGGCCACTCTGATAGCCTTTGTCTGGCTGGGGGAAATTCCCTCTGCAGTCGCTGGTCTGGGCGGTCTTCTGGCGTTGATTGGTGTTATCGTTACCGCCAAAAGCGTACGTTGATAGATTAATTCAAGCGGGGTGTCTTTAGGGACGTCCCGCTTGAATTAACTCGCTCTATACCCTGAACTACTTAATCTCTAGTACCCCGTAACCGCTTTCAGACGCTTTGGTGTTGATATCATCGGAATAGCCATAAGCCCAGGTGAACAAATTTGGTCCGGTAAGCAATTGAAGATCGTAAGCGTCGCCGGTGTTTAACCGTCGCCGAAATTCCATCACGGTGAAACCCTCCTGTTCTTCTTCGTCCACCGGCGGCACATAAGCAACGGCCCATTCCAAAAGACTTGTCTGTCCACCAAGCTGTTCGTCATCTTGAAAAACCCCGTTAAGATGTGTCGCCGACCACCGATCATGAATTTGCGCGTTGCCGGTTTCATCGGTGTAACCAACAATCAAATCTTTGGGCCCACTCCTGAGAGCATCAATAAAGCCAACACTCACCCAACCCTCAGTCGTCGCCTGAACTCCGACATAAATAAATTGGCCATCATTTTTCCAGTAAATCTGCAGTCCGGAACCCAGGCTGAGATAGTCTTCATATTCACCTGGCGATATATCTCCATCAGCTTCCCAATCCACCGGGCCGGGGGGCGGCAAATTTGATCCCCCGCCGGGATTTAAATTGATAATATCCGGTTGACCACCGATGACCGTGATAATTGTATAGCTGACCGCTAAAAACAGCCCTATAGAACTGAGAATCACCCCGCTTATTGTCATGCCCTTTTTTGCCGGTCGCCGACGCAGGATCATAATTCCCCAAACCAAGCCGATAATCGGAACCGGCAACCCAAAAAAAGGAATAAGCCAGGTACCCATCGCAATAATGCCTAGGACTAGAACTTCGCCACCCATTGGTGCCTCCTGTTATGATCCCGATAATGGGAGTAATTTTCCAATACTTGATAACTTCCTATATATTATATGATTCTAAATGGAAATTGAAATATTCTTTCGGTTACGCCTAACATATGACTGATTCTTCTTGACAAATTCCCGGTTTCATCATAGAGTTATTCAAGTTTTCCTGAAAATAATGATTTAGAAACATCACAGGGAGTACCCATAATATGTCTGATGCCATTGTAGTCAGCACCACTGACCTGACCAAGGTTTTCGGTGAAACTATTACTGCGGTGGACTCCCTGAACATTACCGTACGTGAAAACGCCATTATCGGCTTTTTAGGCCCGAACGGCGCGGGCAAAACTACTACCATCAAGTTATTGCTGGGGCTTCAGCATCCCACCAGCGGTTCAGCCTCAGTTTTCGGTATGGACATCGGCACCGACAGCTTGGATATCCGCAAACGGGTCGGTTACCTGGCTCAAGATCCCCGGTTTTATGATTACATGTCTGCCCGGCAGACACTGCGTTACGTTTGCCGGTTTTTTTATGCCGGCCCTAAGGACATGATTGAAGAGCGGATTGAGGAAACTTTGAATATCGTCGGGTTGACCCATGTCGCTGACCGACCCATCAAAGGTTTTTCGGTCGGTGAACGTCAGCGGTTGGGTATCGCCCAGGCATACATTCACGCCCCAGATTTACTCATCCTTGATGAACCAGCCGCTTCGTTGGATCCCATGGGTCGGCGTGATGTGCTTGAACTGCTGATGCAACTCCGAAAAAAGACCACCATCCTCTACTCCACCCATATTTTGAGTGACGTACAGCGGGTCAGCGACGAAGTCATTATTATTAACAAAGGCCGGCTTGTAACCCAATCAAATATTGCCCGTTTGCTGGCTGATAAAGATTCCTCTTATTCCCTTGTCACTCGGGGTGACTCCAACGTTCTCCATGATATTTTCAGCGCCCAGGAATGGATTGGCCGGGTACTGCACAATGTAGAAAATGGTCAATACCACTGGGATATCTCAGTCAAAGATATTGAGGTCGCCGAGGGCCATCTGCTCAAATTAGCCTTAGCCGCTGAAGGGGTTTTCGTCGTTGATTTCGGCCGCCGTAAACACCACCTGGAAGAAGTTTTTATGAGCTTGGTTGAAGGAGAGAATAGTGGCTGAAGTTACAGTTTTCCATAATGCCGCAGAACTGGAACCAGTTACCGCCAAAGGTTGGAGGATGGGTTTCGCCAATGTCCTGCAACGGGAAATGGAACGGGTATGGAACATCAAAACTTTACTTGTTCACAGCTTGGTCTGGATGGTACTCATAAATATGATATTGGCGCTGGTCATTGAGCTTGAGTCAGACAGCGGTATGGTGACTACCAGTTTTATCACCTATGTCTTGCTTTCCGGCGTTTTGGTGCCAATGGGTGCGGCGGTGATTACTGCCGGCGCCCTCATCGGCGAAAAAATCACCGGCACAGCGGCTTGGATTCTTTCTAAACCAGTTTCGCGTTCCGGGTTTGTTATCGCTAAATTCATTGCTCTGAGTTCCAGTATTCTGGTTACCGCCGTAGTCCTCCAAGGCGTTATTGCTTATGCGCAGTTATCATTGGCTCAGCAGATGTTTATCCCGGTCGGTGCCTTTCTCGGAGCATTCTTCACTATTGTGCTGGCGGTGATTTTTTATATCTCCTTGTCACTTATGCTCGGCACCATGTTTAACAGCCGTGTGCCTGTAATGGGTATCCCTCTGGCTCTGATACTTATCCAGATATTTCTCCTCAGCGCTTTGGAGAATATCGCTGAATGGTTACCTTACATTCTCCCGGGTAGTTTATTATCAATAGGCAGCGGTTTTGTTACTTCTGAGAGTATAGAGTATTGGCCTTTGACCGTATTCATCACTCTGGGATTGTCTGCCTTTTTTATCTTCATGGCATTGCACCGTATAGATCGAGAAGAGCTTTAAGATTTACTTGGGTTTTATCTTTGCGAGGTCAGTTTTACCTGTCTGTGGACAGCGATTCAAGCACCCTTGCGAAGTTGAAAGTGTTAACCCAGCACGGACAGTCATGAATTCCCACCTGTCGATTAACCGCAGTTCACTTTACCTCGTAAATAGTTCAACTTAAACTTACAGTAAAAATAAAGGTAATAATCGCCACCGGCATTTCAGCCGGTGGCGATTATTACCTTTATATGTCTTTACTTTTAACTTTCGGCTCTGGCTTTATCCTGAACACCGAAACTAGCGGTATCGTCATCAATATCAACGCGATTGGTTTCCTTAAGCAGCGAAGTACCAACCACGAAACAAACGCCCGCAATCAGCATCGGCCACCATAAACCAGCGTAATTGTTGCCAGTCGCCTGAATCATCTGCAAACCGATGATGGGGACCAAGCCGCCGAAGACGCCATTACCGATATGATACGGTAGAGACATCGAGGTATAGCGTATCTTGGTCGGGAACAGTTCCACCAGGAAAGCTGCTATCGGGCCATACACCATGGTTACATACACGATCTGAATGAGAATCAGAATACTCAGAATCGCCGGTTGATAACTGACGTAGTCAAACAGGAACGGTTGCCCGGTATTTACCGGCGCAAAAGCCGCCATGGCTCCATAAATGGGATAGTAGGTCAGTACAGCCAACAGCAAACCGGTCATCATGATTTTTTTACGACCAATCCGATCTGACAGCCAACCGAAGAAAACAAAGAGCGGAGTGGCTACGATAATAGCTCCAGCCATTATCAAGTTGGAATCAAGCAGGTCCACTTTGAAAATGTTTTGCAGGTAGTATAGGGCATAGAACTGCCCGGTATACCACACTACACCTTGACCCATGGTCGCACCGAATAGTGCCAGCGCAACCCACTTCAGATTATAAGGATTGGCAAAACTTTCCTTAAGCGGATTCTTGGATACCGTTTTTGTGTCCTTGAGTTTCTGGAACATTGGCGATTCACGTAACGATAGCCGGATCCACAGTGATATACCTACCAGGAATATGGAAATGATAAAAGGTATGCGCCAACCATATTCAGTCATAGCTTCGTCGCCAACAGTCACCCGGGTAAGCAGAATAACGCCCAATGACATCAACATACCGAGCGTAGCGGTGGTCTGAATAAAACTGGTAAAAAAGCCGCGGCGGCCGTGAGGTGTGTGCTCAGCAATATATGTCGCCGCTCCACCGTACTCACCACCCAGCGCCAGACCCTGCAGGATACGCAGGGTAATCAGGATAATGCCGGCAAAATCTCCCAGCACTTCCTTTGTGGGCAAAATACCAACCGTAAAAGTGGCCAAACCCATGATAGCCATGGTAAGCATAAATGTAAACTTTCGGCCGATGACGTCACCGATACGTCCGAAGAAGATTGCACCGAACGGTCGCACGATAAAGCCGACGGCGAAAGTAGCCAGCCAGGCGATAATACTGCCAAGCTCGGTGTCGGAAGCGTAAAACTTGGGCGCGACAATGCTGCCCAGGGAGCCGAAGATATAGAAATCGTACCATTCAATCATGGTACCGGCAGACGACGCAAAAATAACCTTTTTCAGGCTTTGCGCGCCGTTTTTGGCGGATTGAACTATATTAGCCATGATCCCTCCCTTTTGTTATTTTCCCTTAAAATTAATACTTGGATGTACTACTTATTTTTCGTTGGCGCGTATCATTAAAACTGGAATCTTTGAATGACGCACAACTCTTTCGGCCACACTGCCTATAAGCCAGTTGGCCGGCCAATTTCTACCGTGGGTAGCCATGGCAATAACATCCACATCCAGTTCTTCGGAAATTTTTAGGATTGTGTTGGCGGGTGACCCTTCCCGAAGGTGGCAGGAAACCTTAAAACCAGCCGCTTTGATTTCATCACATATCTTACTCATGTAAGCGGATGCTTTCTGTTCCTGTTCAGCCACTGAATAGCCGGCGATAGACGGATCTTCAAAGGCAAACTCTTGGGCTGGATTAGACGCCACATTCAGTAAGGCGATTTCGGCTCCTTCTGAATACGCCAGCGCTTTAGCGTGCGACAAAACGACTTCGGCGGTTTTGGACCCATCCAGGGGTACTAGAATTTTTTTGTACATGCCTCCCTCCCTTTCTTGGTGATTTGTCCTTTACTAATGGACAGATTCCTTTTGACGAGACTGGAGCGGAATTACGCGATCAGACCCTACCCAATTTTTGGTCTCGAGGGGTCACTTCGCCTCCTCCGAAGAATTGATGTCGGTATCATACAGGAACTAGTACCATATTGCAAATACTGTTTTTTGGTCTATTTGGTATTCTTTGCTTTTTTTATACTTCTTATCCTTTTATTACCCTTTGTTATATTTTGTGTTTATCATATTGCTTCAATTAGCGTGAGGGATTAAAATTAACAAGGTTATAAACAATGTGAGGTATTTTGAAAACAGAAATTTCAAAAAATATTTTTTGGGTAGGTGCGGTGGATTGGGACCTGCGCCATTTTCACGGGCATGAGTTGTCGACCCACCGAGGTTCTACCTACAATTCTTATCTGATTATTGACGACAAGGTAACACTTATCGATACCGTCTGGACACCATTTGCTAACCGATTGCTGGCTAATATCAAGGAAATTATTGATCCTGCAAAAATCGATTACGTTGTAGCCGCCCATGCGGAAGTTGACCATTCCGGAGCTCTTCCAACCATTATGCGCCACTGTCCAAGAGCTGAGGTGATTGTTTCTCAACGAGGTATAGAGAGTATCCCCCGGCATTACCGCGAACCATGGCCGTTCAAGTCCGTAAAAACTGGTGATCAGTTGGTATTGGGAGAAAATACCTTGACCTTTATTGAAGCGCCCATGCTACACTGGCCTGATAATCTGTTGACCTACGCCTCCGCTGGCGACATTTTGTTTTCCAGTGACGCCTTTGGACAACATTTTGCCGCTTCTGGAAGGTTTAATGACGAAGTGGACACTATCGCACTTTTTGCTGAAGCTGAAAAATACTACGCTAATATTTTAACGCCCTTTAGCTCCATGGTTTCCCGTAAAATTCAGGAAATTCTTGCGCTGAACCTACCGCTCAAGATGATAGCCCCAAGCCATGGACTGATCTGGCGGGATAACCCGGCCCAGATCGTTACGAAATATCAAGAGTGGGCCGCGCAGCAACCGGCAGAAGATGCTGTTATCGTTTACGATACCATGTGGTATGCCACGCGGTTGATGGCTGAAGCCATTGGCGAAGGGCTAACGACCGCTGGTGTTCCATACAAGATATTTAACTCTGCCAACTCCGACCGGAATGACATCATCACCGAAGTCTTCCGTTCCAAGGCAATAGTCCTTGGTTCACCAACCTTCAACCAAGGAATTCTCCCCACTCTGTCACCTGTGCTTACTGACATTAAAGGACTCAAGTTCAAGAATAAAATTGGGGCAGCATTCGGTACTTACGGTTGGAGCGGGGAAAGTCTTTCGCTCTTGGAAAACCACCTTAATGAAAGCGGTATTTCCACCGTTGTTCCAGGCGTCAAAGCGAAGTGGCAACCTGACCAGGCAGACTTGGACGCCTGCCGTAACTTAGGCCTGGCACTTGGAGCTATTGTTAAAAATAAGCCTGTATGAAATTGAGGGTGAAATGCTTACAACCGATAATGCGCTGTTGCTGGTCATTGATGTTCAAGAAAGACTGTATCGGGTAATCCCGGATAATGCGGTTTTGCTGAGAAACATCCAGAACATGATTCAGGGCTGCAATATTCTGGGAGTACCGGCAATTATTACCGAGCAGAATCCGGCCGGTCTGGGCCCAACCATCCCAGAAATCAACTCTTTCCTGCCGGAGGCGGAGAAGGTAGAAAAACTCTATTTCAGTTGTTGTGCCGAAACAAGTTTTCTGGAATCATTGCGGAAAAGCGGTCGACGTCAAATTATCGTTTGTGGTATTGAAAGTCACATCTGCGTTTATCAAACTGCCATGGAACTCCATAATGCTGGATATGAGGTGCAAATCGTCGCTGACGCCATCGCTTCCCGGTCTCCCGATAACCGTATGCTGGCACTGAAAAGGCTGCAAAGTGAAGGTATACGGTTAACCGGAGTAGAAATGGTCCTCTTTGAAATGTTAAAAACTGCCCGGTCAGAGCAATTCAAAGCTATCAGTAAATTAATTAAATAATAATTCAGTTTAACTGGAATGGGTTTCCCGCCCATCTTTCTGCTTGATGGTGCTATTCCCATTACCTATGTCCAAGTGTTTATCCGCTGTAAAGGGCGAGTAGCCGGTGCCCAACACGTATCCATCTTCAGAAATCACCAGCGCTGTCCCACAGTGAGCACAGGCTTGATGCCGGGAAAAACTTAATCCCCAACCGGCACACTGATATCCGCACTTGGGACACTTACCTTCAAGCATAGTACTATATTACCATTGCTCCTTAGTTATGGGAAGGGTATTGTTAATTTTTTTTCCTTTTTTCAATGATTCCCCGGCGATTATCCGGGTATTAAATGATTGTTAGATGAACATATACAAGACTATATCCCCGACATTGGTACCGGTGTCTTCTATCTTCACCAAAGACCTGCCGATTTGGTCAAATAAGGAATAACTGTCATATCTGAAAACGTAATCTGCAATATCAATTTCCCGCACCTTGATTGCCGCCGCCGTTTCGTTGTCCGCAAGTGCCCCAGCGATTCCAGGTAGATAGTCGGATCCGTCAGTTCCAAAACCGGCTACCAGCCACCCATTCGAATAACCCGCTAAACCTGCCAACGTTACCGCAGTATAATGCTGATTGCGCCCCCCAATACCGCTTCCAGGACGCAACGCGAGAGTTGTTTCACCTCCAGCCATTAAGAGGTCATAACCCATGAATTTATCGGACATAATTTCGCTCACCATAGTCAAAGCTGTTTTCGACGTGTCACCGGTCTGTGCATCAGTGATAATCATTGTATTTAGTCCCAGACCCCGTGCCCGGGCTGCCATGGCTTGAAGCGCCGTACCAACGTTACCGATAATATAATTCCGGCAGTTATCTAAACTTTTCGGTGTCTCGGGAATCTGACCGCTTAATCCTTTGTTCAGGTAAGCAATAATCACCGTCGGCAGTTCATCCATTAGGTGATATTTTTCTGCAATAGCTACGGCATCAGCAAATGTTGAAGTGTCGGCTGTCGTCGGTCCAGAAGCGATTGTCACAGGGTCATCACCGACCACATCAGAAATTATCAGTGATATTACCCTAGCCGGACTGAAATGCTTGCCAAGCCAACCACCTTTGATCCAGGATATATGCTTACGTACAATGTTAATCTCATTAATGTCAGCTCCGGCACGCATCAACAATTCTGTCGTTCTTTGTTTATCTTCCAAACAAAGACCGGGAGGCAACGCCGGCATCAGGGCCGAAGCCCCACCTGATAAAAGGCTGACCACAATATCACGTCTGCCAATATCATATTCCTCTTTTAATGCTAGTATTTGCCGAACAGCTTCCAGCCCTTGCCCATCAGGTATCGGGTGACCGGCAATCAAAGTTTTGATTCGTCGAGTTTGCCCCTGTGCCTCTTTAGTGACTACTACTCCAGCAGTTATAACATCAACGCCAGTTATTGCCTCCAGAACTTCCGCCATTAACCCTGCCGCCTTTCCGCCGCCGATGACAAACAACCTACCTCTGTTATCGAGCTGGTAATCATCACCATTGACAGTCAGGATTCTGGTCTCCGGTTCAAACCTCAATACCGCTGGCAACAGGTTACAGGGCAAAACAGCGCCTATACCACATTCAATGAGATCAAGCGTAATGTTTCTGGCTAGAGTTCCCCCAAGCTCATGTTTATTTTTTATATATACTTTAGAGTTCATGCTTCGAATGACTGGTGGCAAATTATTTTCATTATAGCCTTATGATGATGCTATTTACAGACAATAAAACCGGGGGCCGTTTCAGGCCCCCAGTATATTACTCACCAAAATAATTCTTTTTACAGTACTGACAGATACTGGTTCCTTTCCCAATCGGTAACATAAGCGCGGAACTTCGCCCACTCAATCTTCTTGTTTTCAATATAGGCGTTAAAGACATGATCACCCAAAGTTTCGCGCATCAATGAGCTCTTCTCCATCAGATGAACGGCCTCTTCCAAACTGCTGGGTAAGGTATCAATACCACGGCGAGCACGCTCTTTTTCCGACATCTCATAGACGTTCTCTTCAACCGGCGCTGGTACTTCGTATTTTTCCTCAACACCCTTCAAGCCGGCTGCTAACATGACAGCGAAAGCAAGGTATGGGTTGCACGATGGATCGGGCGAACGCAGTTCTATCCGAGTGGCATTTTCCCGCCCGACGCGATATTCCGGCACCCTGACCAAATCAGACCGGTTGCGACGTGCCCAGGATAGGTAGATTGGTGCTTCATAACCAGGAACCAACCGCTTGTAGGAGTTAACCCACTGATTGGTCACAGCGGTGAACTCCGGTGCGTGCTTCAGAATACCGGCGGTATATTGACGGGCGGTATCAGAAAGATTATAAGGATCATTGGCATCAAAGAAAGCATTACGTTCACCCTTAAACAATGATTGATGGCAGTGCATCCCGGATCCATTCACGCCGAAGACAGGTTTGGGCATAAAGGTCGCATAAATGCCGTTTTTCAAGGCAATTTCCTTGACCACCAGACGATAAGTCATGACGTTGTCGGCCATGGTTAAAGCATCAGCGTACCGAATGTCAATTTCATGCTGGGAAGGTGCCACTTCATGGTGAGAATACTCCACGGGGATACCGACATCTTCCAATGTCAACACCGTTTCCCGTCGCCAATCACTGGCAACATCACGGGGAGTTAAATCAAAATAGCCTCCATGATCCTGGAACTCAGTGGTCTTGTCGTCTTTGAAATAGAAGTACTCCAGTTCCGGGCCTACGTAGTAAGTATAATTCTTTTCAGCAGCCTTTTTGAGCATCCGCTTCAGAACATAACGGGGGTCGCCTTCAAACTGTTCCCCACCCGGCTTTTTAATATCGCAAAACATCCGGCCGACGTTCTCTTCGCCCTTTTTACGCCAGGGCAAAGTCGTGAAGGTATCCGGGTCCGGCAAAGCCATCATATCGCTTTCATCAATTCGGCAATAACCTTCAATCGATGAGCCGTCAAAGCCCATACCCTCTTGTAAAGCGCCTTCGAGTTCCGAAATGGAAATTGCAAAACTCTTCAGATGCCCTAGAATATCAGTGAACCACAATCGGATGAATCTCACCTTTTCATCGTGAGCACGTTTAAGAACATATTCAATTGCTTCAGAACGGGTTTTGGCCATCTTTTCCTCCATATTTTTTGTGTCGGTAATATTCTACCCAATAATTGTTTCAGACATATTACAGCGAATTCATGCCTTAATCATATTTTGAATATTCAATGCAACCATTCCCAAAATATTTTCAGAAACGAATGTTAAAACTAAACACCCCGAGACTAGATTTAGAATGTCACAAAAAGATTTAGAACCAATCAAATTCCATGTTTTACTCTTTGATAATAACCCTCTTTTTTGCTATCCCGATAGGTTACCGCTTTTTTTATCGGCCGTTATGTAGTCATGACGGGAAGTTTATTAATATGGTATTTAACCAGGGATACCATCATCTAAAGCATCGTCAGTCCCAAGCACTCTATTTGAAAAGAGCGCTTTCATCACTGATCTGCGGTTTTGTCCGCCGTGCAATAAACCGCTGCCCGTGATAAAATAGCGCTCGCGCCCGATAGCTGTCGAGCCAGTCATGGAGGGTTGTCCGAGCGGTTTAAGGTGACGGTCTTGAAAACCGTTGTTCCTGCAAGGGAACCGTGGGTTCGAATCCCACACCCTCCGCCACTTTTCGCTTTGTTTCGTCGATTACACTTTCACTTTAACTAACTCACCGTCAACCCGGTGGGGGCTTCTACCGCCCTATCAATACTTACGTTTTGCAGAATCGGGACTCCTAATGGACTTAGCTCATATCCTTTAACAAAAGGCTTCACCAAAATGTAACTACGGCCGAAGTAATACGGCCAAACAACCGCGTCAGCCACCAATATCTCCTCCACCTGCCGATAAATAGCTTCGCTTGCAGCGTTATCAGTCACCGCCGCCGCCTGAGCCAGCAACTCATCAACTAGAAGATTGCCGTATTCACCCCAATTATTGTCTGCCCCGGATTGAAACAGAATCTCCAAAAAATTCTGCGGGTGCGGATAATCCGCTATCCAACCCTGATAAAATATCTGGTCCTTTTCTTGCTTCAAGTTATATAAAAAAACTTCTGGTTCTAATTGCCGAACCTTAACCTCAATTCCCAGATTTACCCGCCACTGATAAATTACCGCCTCCAAGTCAGCTGAAATCAGTCCGCCATAACCCAGCGTGGTCATCGTTATCTCCGGCAAATTAGCCACACTGCCATATGACGACTGAGCTATCAACTCGCGGGCTAGATCGGGATTATAACCGATACCTTCTTTGTCTGGATCATAGCCGGGAATTCCGGGTGGTACGATGGTTTCAGCTGCTTGGTTCATATTGTTGAATACCAGCTCAATCAATCGATTCCGGTCTAATGCAAGGGAAAAAGCTTGCCGGATTAGAGGATCATCAAATGGCGCTTCAGCACAATTGAAACCCAAAAAGTATAGACTGAGCTGAGATATTACCTGTGCATCACTCGCAAATACACCGGCCGGATCCAGAGCACGGTCAATATACGCAGCATCCACTCCAGCCACGTCTATTTGTCCCAACTCGTACAGGTCCATCGAGCGACCGGCCAGGAATTTGAAAACTACGGAATCAAGAGGCGGTGCACCGCCGTAATAATTCTCGTTCTTTTTCAGCATAATATAGGAATCCGTTGCCCACTGTTCCATCTTAAATGGCCCGGAACCATTGGGGGTTCGCCACCATTCGCTGCCCTCGGCAACATTCCCTTCATCCACCACAAATGCTGTAGCATAGGTCAATTTTGATAAAAAATATGACCGGGGGCTGTCTATCGTGACTTCCAGAGTGTAATCATCAATTACACGGACCCCGGCCAAAGATATCGTTTCGCCTGCCAGCATATCCCCGGCACCTAGGATGTCACCCAAATACGTTCGGGCTGTTGTACTACCGGTGGCCGGCGTCAGCGCTCGCTCCCAGGAATATTTGAAATCAGCTGCCTTCACCTCAGTGCCATCATGGAACGTTGCGTCTTGTCGCAACGTAAAAGTGTAAACAGTGCCATCATTGCTGACCTGCCAGTGTGTGGCGATATCCGCCTCAACACCAACTGCGGTCACTTTTACCAAACCACTGAAGATCTGACTGACAAACATCAGCCCCCCGGCGTCACCCACCAGCGCCGGATCCAGGTTATAAGGCTCAGTCGCCGCCAGATTCAACCTCCCACCAGCACCAGGAGGAGGCAGGTTGTCACCATCACCTGTTGAACAGCCTGAAAGCGCAATAGATAAAGCTATCACCGTACTGAGCACAGTAGTCGAGAGACGTTTGATCATTACTCTGCCCTTTCCGCTTTGACTGCTTGAGGATAAAACAACCACACAGCAATGATTACCGACGCTCCGGCCACCAGAACTATCAGTAATACCAGCCATGGTGTCCAGACAACGCCGCTCTGAACCTGACCCGGCACACTATCATAGGCATATTCCTGCCACTCGGCGTCCAGTCCCTCAAGAGTAAAGCCATACACTGCTTCAAGCGCACTATCAGCGCTGGCACCGCCCGTAAACTGATCCAAAAATTGCTCCATCCGATCCTGACCGTAAGTGTCAATTAGGTATTTTACAACGTGATAACTTTCCGCATACGAGAGATATGCCAAAGCTGGATCTGCTGAAAACGGACTGGACAGGCTGCGAACCGAGATCAAACTCTTTTGATCCCGGGCATAATTATAAAAGACTACGTAAAGAGCATCCAACGGCCCTTCAGCGTACATTGAAAGCCCTTCATTCAACCAGGTAGGAATAGAGTTATACGGATTGGACGTCACCTGATTGGTTACTACATGGGCTAATTCATGTACAATTGCCCGTTTACCCCAATTCAAGCTGGAAGTCTCAATACCAATGGCTATAGTATTGAAATTTGTAAAGGCCACACCGCCAGTCCATTCCTGAGGGAATACCATAGAACCCTGTAGAGACTGTGCGCTATCATAAATGTAAATATTTACCGGTTCGCTCAACCGGGCCCCGGTATCGTTCGCCAGTTTATCCAATGCTTGCTGGGCCGTGGTCATTAACTGTCCTATAAAGGAATCATCACCTTCATACCAGTACAGCGTTACCAATCCCTCAGATAACGCCTGCCACTGATAGCGTTCATCATCAAACGATAGTGTATTAACCCCGGTTATATATTCCTGCCCTTCAGCATCAAAAAGTGTCCACCAGTAATCCATCATCGTACCCGGCGGCAAACCACCGACCCGGCGCAGATTTAATGAATAACTCAAGCTAACTTCCGATGAAGGATTCATCCGCACAATAACATCATTGGATACATCAGCAAATCCCTGTCGCTGCACCTGGTAATGCAATCGAGCATCCACAATCTCCACGGCAGCCGAAGCGTCTAAACTGAAACTGACCGAATTAGGAAATCCGGCTGAGTGAGTCATGCGGGTGATATTCAGTTCTTCAGCCGCGACAGTCACCGGCATCATCGCCCCCAAAAGCATAACGCAGGCCGTTATTGCAGCAAAAATCCGCTTATTCACTGGTAATCTGATCTTTCAGATAGGCTTCAATAAACATATCCAGTTGTCCTTCTTCCAGCACCGCTTGGGGATTACCGGTCTCAATGCCGGTGCGGTGATCTTTAATCATCTTATAAGGATGCAACACGTAACTGCGTATCTGACTGCCCCACTCATTGGAAATCCGGTCACCCTTAATACGCGCCCGTTCTGCTTCTTGTTCGGCAATCTTGCGTTTCAGCAAACGTGCTTTAAGCAATCCCATTGCCATTTCCCGGTTCTGGTGCTGGGAACGTTCCGTCTGGGCAGTCACCACGATCCCGCTGGGGACATGGGTAAGACGCACCGCGGAGGAAACCTTCTGGACGTTCTGACCCCCGGCGCCGCTGGCGCGGAAAGCTTCCAACTTTATGTCGTCTGGATTAATCTCAATATCGGTATCCTCCTCGGCTTCGGGCATAATCTCCACTAGGGCAAAGGAAGTGTGTCGGGCATGGTCGGAATCAAAAGGCGACAGCCGGATTAACCGGTGTACCCCATGCTCGCTGCGTAGATTACCGTAGGCGAATCGACCACGGATCATCATGGTCACGCTCTTAATGCCGGCTTCATCGCCGGCAGAAGTTTCCAGAATTTCAGTCTCATAATCCCGTTTCTCAGCCCACTTCAAATACATATTGAGGAGCATCTCTGCCCAGTCCTGACTCTCCACACCGCCTGCGCCGGCGTGAATAGCCAAAACAGCGTTGCGTTCGTCGTATTCACCGCTGTAAGACAGCTCAAACTCCAGACTATCAAGTTCGGTTCTGAGTGCGGAGGTTTCAGATTCCACAACGGCCGACATTTCAGGATCAGTTCCCGCCAGTTCATCTAGTTCGGCCAACTCCAATAACCGATGTTCCAATCCACGCCACTGATCCACGGTCTTTTTTAGCCCGCTCAACCGGCGCATTACCCGCTGTGAATTTTCACTGTCTTCCCAGAAACCGTCTCCGGTTATCAGGTGTTCCAGGCTTATTACTTCCTTTTCCTTTTCGGCGACGTCAAAGGCACACCATGTCATGATTAATTCGCTCAATCAATTCCCTGAACTTTTCCGGTATTTCCAACTGCATCACTCCATTTAACGTTGTAGTTAATATTTAGTTAGCCCGACAGTAAAAACGACCCGTCGGGAACACCGCCTGCTCCAGAGCGCCGCCTCCGGTCAGGCCCCCTGATTATACCTATTGGCCGCCCGCCCTGCCAAACTACCCGAACGGGCGCGCATTGACTACATAGTTGACACGATAGCCTCCATATTGGATAATACCCTAAAAAGACAAGCGAGTTAATCCCTTACAAGATGTTAAAAATCAAATTGCGCAGAATGGGTGCCCCTAAAAAACCGAGTTACCGGATTGTCATTTCTGATTCTCGGTCAGCGCGCAACGGCGCGTTCCTTGAGACTATCGGTCATTATGACCCGATGACCAACCCCGAAACTGTTTCCATTGAGGCCGATAAAGCCAAAGCTTGGATTAGCAAAGGCGCTCAACCGACGGATACCGTCAACAGACTTCTAAAAAAGGCCGGAGTTCTGGAGTAACCTGACTCCCGCCGAAAAGGAGCCACCATGAAGGAGCTAGTTGAATACATTGCCAAATCGCTGGCAGACAAGCCTGAAGCGGTGGTCGTGACGGAAGAACAGGAAGAAGAAGGGCTAAAGATTAGCCTGCAGGTTGATGACGGTGATAAAGGCCGTATCATCGGCAAGCAGGGCCGTATCGCCCAAGCCATGCGCACCCTGATTCGGGTGAAAGCGGCCAAGGCCGGTATCAAAGCCCGTCTCGAAATCCTGTAATTTCATCAGCCACTTCGCCAGCTAAGTTAAAGGGCACAGTTTCACTGGACCCTGTTGGGTGTTTTCGGTTACCGTTTTAAACACAATCTTTCAACCAAAACTAAAAAGCCCCCCGATTATCCGGGGGGGCTTTAATGTCTTTCAGATTTTTTACCCTATATGGGGAGGACCGCCTCCAGAACGCTTAACGCGGTGTTTGGCCTTTTCGGCTATGGCCAACCGAGCCATCGCCCGGTGCAGTGCCGCTTCAGTTTCGGCCGCGTCAACCCCGGGTTCATACTTCTCAGCCATGCGTTGCTCGGCTTTTTTACGGGCCTCTTCAGCCCTGGCCAAGTCAATGTCCTCCGCCCGTTCAGCAACATCTGCTAAAACAATAACCCGATCCTGCCGTATTTCCAGAAAACCGCCGGAAACCAGCAACAAATATTCTTCGTTGCCTTTTTTAGCCCGTAGTTCACCGGTGGTGAGAGCCGTCATCAAAGGTGTGTGATGCGGCAGAATACCAAGTTCGCCCTCACTGCCGGGTACGACAACAATATCAACGTCATCGGAAAACACCTGGCGTTCCGGAGTCACTATTTCTAATCTAATTGTTGCCACAACCGCACTCCGTTAACTCTAACATCATTCAGATCAAGCAGACATTTTCTCCGCAGCAGCTACCGCTTCCTCAATTGTGCCCACCATATAGAAAGCCTGCTCCGGCAGGGCATCATGCTTGCCCTCGATAATCTCCTTGAAACCGCGTACCGTATCGGCTACGCTCACATACTTACCACCACGTCCGGTAAAAATTTCACCTACGAAGAACGGCTGAGTCAGGAAGCGCTGAATTTTGCGAGCC
This sequence comes from Dehalogenimonas sp., assembly GCA_050864255.1. Taxonomy (GTDB): domain Bacteria; phylum Chloroflexota; class Dehalococcoidia; order Dehalococcoidales; family Dehalococcoidaceae; genus Dehalogenimonas. Next base: position 162,793 of record JBOWAX010000001.1, on the reverse strand, counting down.
CGGGCCACTGTGGCCTTGTCTTCTTCTGATAGCTCTTCCATACCCAGAATAGCGATAACATCCTGTAGGTCTTTATACCGCTGCAGCACCCGCTGAACATCACGGGCGACATTATAATGCTCTTCGCCAACGACAGCGGGGTCCAGAATTCGGGAGCTGGAGGCCAGTGGATCCACAGCCGGGAAAAGCGCCTGCGATGCCAGCGATCGCTCCAGAGCAATAATGGCGTCAAGATGACCAAACGTAGCCACCACACCGGGATCTGTATAGTCATCAGCCGGCACATAAATGGCCTGGAAAGAAGTAATGGAGCCGTTTTTGGTAGTGGTGATGCGCTCCTGCAATTGACCCATTTCGGTCGCCAGCGTCGGCTGATAACCTACAGCGGAAGGCATGCGGCCTAAAAGAGCCGAAACCTCCATACCAGCCAAGGTGTAGCGGTAGATATTGTCAACAAACAGCAACACATCGCGGTGTTCCACATCCCGAAAGTACTCCGCCATCGTCAGGCCGGTAAGGGCGATTCTGAGACGCACCGCGGGCAGTTCGTTCATCTGACCGAATACCAGTGCCGTCTTTTCAATGACGCCGGAATCCTTCATTTCATGCCACAGATCGTTACCTTCGCGGGAACGTTCACCCACGCCGGCGAACACCGAGAAACCGCCGTGTTCTGTGGCGATGTTCCGGATAAGTTCCTGAATGATGACTGTCTTACCCACACCGGCGCCGCCTAAAAGACCGGCTTTACCGCCTCTGGCGAACGGTGTGATCAGATCAATAACCTTGATGCCGGTCTCCAACATCTGAGCGCTGGTTTCCTGTTCCTCAAAGGGAGGTGCCAAGCGATGAATCGGCCAGCGTTCGTCGGTTTTGACTTCGCCCTCATTATCCAGTGGTTCGCCCAGTACGTTAAAGATACGCCCAAGCGCGCCCTGGCCTACCGGTACGCTGATGGGAGCACCGGTATCAATCGCCTCCGCGCCGCGGGCCAAACCGTCGGTAGGCATAAACGACAACGCCCGCACCCAGTTATTGCCGACATGCGCCTGAACTTCAAGGACGATCTTTTCACCATCGTTGTCAATCTCCAGCGCATTAAAAAGACCTGGCAGTTCCGACGGCGGAAACTCTACATCCACCACCGAGCCGATAACCTGTACTACTTTGCCTTTGGACATCAATTCCTCCTATTGAGTTAAGCCAGCGCCGCCACACCACCGACGATATCAAGTAATTCACCAGTGATGGATTCCTGCCGGGCCTTGTTGTATTCCAGGGTAAGTTCCTCAGTAAGCTCGTTGGCGTTCTGTGTGGCGTTTCTCATGGCCACCATCCGCGCCGACTGCTCGCTGGCGATTGATTCCAGTAACAACTGGTAAATCTTCATTTCCACATACGCGGGTAGCAAAGACCCTAGTACTGAGGCCGCATCAGGTTCGTAGAGATACTCGACGTTTTGCTGCGGTTCAATCTGAGCCGGTTCTACCGGCAACAGCTTTTCCAGCACTGGTTTCTGCACCAAAGTGGATACAAACTGGCTGTAAGCCACCCACACTTCGTCCACAGCGCCGGATTTAAAGTCGTCAATGACAATCCGAGAAATCGGGATGGTATCCTGCAAAGTCGGCTTATCGCCCATACCTACAAATTCGGCGGCAATCTCCCGTTGTGCCCGGCGCATGAAATCTAATCCTTTTTTTCCGATGACGATAAAGTTAGTGGGCGTATCTTTTCTTTCCTGAATGAACGCCAGTGTTGCCCTATTAATATTGCCTACCAGACCGCCGGAAAGACCGCGGTCCGGAGTAATGTGAACAACCATAACTTTTTTTACCGGTCGCTTGGCCAGCAGCGGATGCCCGGTCTCGCCTGATACCGCTGACAACGCCGCGATAACCTCGGTTATCTTTTCCCGGTACGGACGACCGGCCAAACCGCGTTCCTGCGCTCGGCGCATTTTGGAGGCGGCAATCATTTCCATGGCGCGCGTAATCTTGGCGATATTTTTTACGCCGCGAATGCGCAACCGTATGGCTCTTAGGTTAGCCATTCAGCTTCTTCCCTTCCTTAGGCCACAAAGCTCTTCTTAAACTCTTTCAAAGCGTCAGACAAGGCCTTTTCAGTCTCGTCGCTGAACACTTTTTCGGTGGCAATAGTTTTAGCGATATCGGCATAGTTGGCGTGTAAGAATTGGTACATATCTGTTTCAAACTTGGATACACTGGTGATTTCTACATCATCCAAGAACCCGTTGAGCAGCGCATAGAAGATAACCACCTGATCTTCCATAGCCACAGGTTTGTATTGTAACTGCTTAAGAACTTCAGTAATGCGCTGACCGCGTTCAAGTTGAGCACGGGTCGCCTTATCCAGTTCCGAGGTGCCGAACTGAGCAAAAGCCGCCAGAGCCTGATACTGGCTCATTTCCAGCTTCAGCTTACCCGCTACCTTTTTGATAGCCTTGGTCTGTGCGGCAGACCCCACACGGGATACCGAGATACCCACGTTAAGCGCCGGGCGAACACCGGCGTTGAACAAGTCTGGCTCCAGATAAATCTGACCATCGGTGATGGAGATAACGTTAGTCGGAATATAGGCCGACACGTCCTGCGCCTGGGTTTCAATGATCGGCAACGCTGTCAGGGAGCCGCCGCCGTTCTCTTTATTCAGTTTAGCGGCGCGCTCCAGCAACCGGCTGTGCAGGTAGAAAACGTCGCCGGGGTAGGCTTCACGTCCGGGCGGACGACGCAACAACAATGAGAGTTGGCGATAAGCCCAAGCGTGTTTCGTCAAATCATCGTAGACAATCAGCGCTTCTTTGCCGTTATCCATGAATTCCTCACCCATGGCGCAGCCGGCAAAAGGCGCGATGTACTGGAAAGCAGCGGGATCAGAGGCCGAAGCTGACACCACAATGGTGTGCTCCATAGCTCCGTATTTTTCCAAAGTACCCACCAGTTGGGCTAGCTTGGAGGTTTTCTGGCCAATAGCGACATAGATACAAATCAGGTCGCCGCCCTTCTGATTAATGATGGTGTCAATAGCGACGGCAGTCTTACCGGTGGAGCGATCACCGATAATCAATTCACGCTGACCGCGGCCAACGGGAATCATCGCGTCAATGGCCTTTATACCTGTTTGTACCGGCGTGTCCACGCTCTGGCGACTAACTACGTTAGGAGCGACTCGTTCAATAGCACGGCGTTTGGTGGTTTTCAACGGGCCTTTGCCGTCAATAGGCTGCCCCAGTGGGTTAACCACTCGGCCAATCATTTCTTCGCCGACCGGAACTTCAATAATGCGGTTAGTCCGGCGGACTTCATCACCCTCTTTAATCAGGGTATCTTCACCCAGTAGCACCGCCGCCACGGAATCCTCTTCCAAGTTCAGGGCTATACCCATTACCCCGCCGGGGAACTCCAGAAGTTCATTGTACTCAGCAGAGGCTAAACCGTGGATACGGGCAATGCCGTCGCCTACTTCAATAACCGTTCCAACATCCGCCACGGCGACATCGGAACCGAAGTTCTCTATCTGTTCTTTAATGACAGATACAATATCAAGTCCTCGTTGTGACACTTTTACAAGCCTCCTTCCAGGAGCAAAACTAGTTTACCACCTGGCCTGATTGATTTCCTGTTTCAAATTTTGCAGACGACGGGCTAAACTGCCGTCAATTACTTTGTCACCCACCCGGGCAACCACTCCACCCAACAAAGACTCATCAACCGAAGCGGATACCTCCACCTTTTTGTCAAACATCTCGCTGAGCTTTTGCCGAATGTCGGCGATATCCTTGTCGCTGAGCGCCACCGCTGAGTGAACCTGGGCGTTGGCAATCCCCCGCCGGTCGTCCAGCCGTCGCTTAAAGTCATCCAAAATATCGGGGATTATACCCAACCGCCCCCGGCTGGCCAACGACAGAACCAAGTTGAGTGCTGCTGGTTTCACCCCTGTCAGTTTACTTTCCAGGACAGCCTTTTTGCTGCCTATGGCAACTTTAGGACTTTCCAAGAAAAAGAGGATGTCTTTATCAGCTACTATCGTATCAAGTAATTGTAGGTCATTCAGCCAGATGTCAAAAGCATCTTTGGTTTCAGCGAGCTCATAGACCGCCTGACCATAACGCAGGGCTAATGCAAAGGCTCTTTTTGCCAATTGTTTCCCCTAATTCTTTCTTAACTGATTGCTTTCTTCAAGTACCTGATTAATCAGGTCACGGTGAGCGCTCTTATCCAACGTTTGCCCAATAACCTTACCGGCAGCCAGAATGGTCAAGTCGGCGAACTCCTTGCGCAATTCGTCAATGACTTCATCCCGTTCGCGATGAATATCAGCCTTAGCGCGGCTGACCAGGGCTTCGGCTTCACCCTTAGCTTCATCCATTGCTTTTTGCCGAATTTCATCGGCTGTTTTAGATGCCCGTTCAATAACCGCCTGTCCCTGTTTAGAAGCTTCGGCGATCTGCTGTTTGAATTCCACCTCAGCTGCCTCGGCTTGCTTCTTCATCTCTTCAGCCTGTTCCAGGCTTTCTTTGATGCGGGCGGCCCGCCCGTCCATCATTTTCAGAATCGGCTTATAGGCAACCAAGTACAGCAGCCCCAACAACAGGCTGAAGTTGACCAATTGGGCTATAAAACTGGCTAAATCTAACCCCAGTTTTTCCACTAGTAGAACCCCCCTTTAGGACAACTAGGCTACGAAAATCAAAATAATTGAAACGACCAGAGCGTAAATGGCCACGGCCTCGGCCAGAGCGACTGAGAACAACAGGTTGGTAAAAATCTGTCCCCGTGCTTCAGGATTGCGGCTAACCGCTTGAACTGCACCCATACCAAGGATACCGATACCGATACCGGGACCGATGGCACCTAGGCCCATGGCTAAACCGGCTGCCAAGAGTCTCGCTGCTTCTGCTTCCATGCTTTTTCTCCTTTTCTCGATAAATAGAATTAACTAAAATAATTGGAAACTAATGATGTTCGGCGCCTTCCTCAGCTTCATGCGGGGTCACCGCTATGTGGGCGAAGACCAAGGTCAGTCCAGCGAAGATCAACGCCTGGATAAAGGCTACCAGCAGTTCCAGTCCATAGAAGGGTATAGCCAACAAGAATGGCATAAGGAACAGCATGGAAACAAGCAAAACCTCACCGCCGGTCATATTACCGAAAAGACGGAAGGTGAAGGAGATTATCCGGATGAACTCCGCCATCAATTCAATGAAGCCGATAAATATCGCAATCAAACCGTTGAAAACCCCCATGGGACCAGTCTTGCGGAAATGTTTGATGCTTTTGATAAACGGGCCGAAGTTGAAGAACTTGCCCAGGTAGTGGAATATGCCAATGGTCTTTAATCCCCAATACTCCACCATTACAAATGATATTACCGCCAGCGCCAGCGGAAAATTCACATCAGTGTTAGCGCCGCGGAGCAGATGAGTCATGTGTGAGCCTTCCCCGACGGTAATTGTATTGTACCCAGGAATCAGGTTCATTAAGGCGTTCATAATTACAAAAAGGAAGATGGTGGCCACCAACGGGAAAAACTTGCGGCCGTTCTTCTCACCGGCAATGTCGGTGCAAAAATCGTACAAATAAGAAATTACGCTTTCAGCGATAGCCTGAAAGCGTCCGGGGATGAGTTTCATCCGGCGGGTAGCTGCCCAGAAGAGCCCTACCAGTACCAGCATTGATATCCAAGCCGTGAAAATGGTGTTGGTGACAACAAAACCGCCGAGGTGAAATAACTCACCAGCCGGTAGATGAGGATTGGGCTGGTTGACGACCAGCCATTCCGGAAAGTCAATACCAAATAAAGCCCGGCCGATGCCGCCAGCTAGAAAACTAAGAATGGTGACGGCGAGTACAACAAGCAAAACGGCTATAAAAACCGGTTTGGACATCCCCATTACTTTTTTGGCTTCTGGCACTTTTGTTTTCCTTGCTATTTCAGTTTTTATTCTTAGCAGAACCGGATATCAACTGATAAGCGCCGTAAAACGCTACAATCAAACCAAGAAACAATCCTATAATCAGTACAAGAGGCTCACTATTCAGACGCTGGTCGATCCATCGGCCCAACAAGACCCCGCCCAAAATGGCGAAACTAATAAACCAGCCTATACCGATGAACTTCAGGGCGATCAGCCAACGGTTCATCAATGCCTCAAAAAACCCGACAAAGAATAGCAGAACTGACCATTCGGGTCAAGTCCTAATACCCGTTAACTAAAACTCGCTGGTCGATGTCCAAAGTAACGATAAATCGAAAATCTCTATCGCAAATACCTGAACAAAATTCCAGAGTCTCTTGCCCGTCCCCGGTTCCAAACTCTCCCCAAGAACGATTTTCTTAGATATCCCTCAACGCATTTTACTCCATAGAATTCAAGCCTGACTTACAGGATAAGAAAAATGAATTGACACTCCCGTCTCCGGCTAATTAGAATAGGTTAAGGAACAAACTGCCTGGAGGCCCAAATTAACGAACAGATAGATGAAATAATGGAAGCCGCTATGCTCAAGGAAGTCGCATCAGCCGCCCTGTATCGGCATGCCGCCCGACTAACCTCCGACCCGGCTGCAGCAACACTGCTCCAGGAATTGGCTGATGCTGAGGAGAACCATCTGGCGGCCCTGAAAAAACTGCCAGAAGGTGAAATGCCGTTACAAACCACTCCTAATCCCATCATTGACGAGATGACGTCATCGGAGTACCTACAGGCCCCGGAAGAACTTGTCGGGGCTGACCTGCCCGGCACACTATTATTTGCCATCCGGCAGGAAGGTGATGCCGCTTTCTTCTATAAGGAACTGGCTGATATATTTTCCAATAGCGTGGCACAGGACCTTGCTAACGCCCTGTCAGACCAGGAAAAAGAGCACCAGGCGGTTCTTAAACGGCTGTACGATACCCTCGTCTATATTGAAGATTGAACCCTCAGTGTTCCTAATTAATAATGTAAGTACCGAAGGAGTTGAACCATGTCTGAAGAACTGGGTAAGATTAACCGCCCCGAAGCTGCCTCTTTTAGCGGCAAGCGAAAACTTTATGTCGTCCCGCTGCTCTATCGCTGGCCGGAGGCCCCAGCGGAATACAATGCTCTATTTGACCGTTACTGGTCTGAAGTAACCGAACAACTCAACCACCTAGAGGAACGCATCGGTGCGGTAGCTCAAGTCTATCATGAAGGCATTGACAGTGCCGGTAAGGCTGCCCTCAGCACGCTTAAACAATTTGAAACCCCATCGTATGATATTACTCAAGCCCGTCTCCAGAAGGACGCTGTACTTACCCCCATTGAAGACCGCGAACTGATGAATGAAAGCATTGACTGGGAGCGTTTTGTCATGCTGGGCTTCGCTTCGACTAAAGTCGCCCGCCTGGCCACTGAGAACCTAATGGCTGTGGCAAAAAAACGCTACGACCACATCAGCAGCCGGATCACAGAAACCCTCAACGACCATGAAGCCGGCATCCTGTTTATCCGAGAAGGTCATCAGATTCAATTCCCAGCTACCATAGAGGTCTTCAGCGTCTCACCGCCGTCGTTGGATGAAATCCACCGTTATCTGCGCAACGCCCAGGAAATGTCCCGGCAGCAGTACCAACCGGAGGAAGAATCCGTTAAACCTGAAAAACCCATCAAAGCTGAAGAACCCGCACCCAAACCGGTAGTGGAAAAGAAGCCCAAAAAGGCCCCGGCACGCAAGAAAAAAGTTGAGTAACCGTCAGTTTTCAGCCTTTTTCGGAAGTCTGTCCTGTAATTAGTCACCACATATTTGCCCGTTCGCACTCAGCCTGTCGAAGACCGAGCGGGCAAATATTATGTACAGCCTATGTTTGTTTCCTCAACAAATGTTTAAAGAAACGATTCCATTTTTACGATTAAAAAAGCCCTTTACAGGGGGGGTTGTTTACAAAACAATAGTTGAATCAATTAGAGGGAATTTCGGCAGAATTACAGAACATATGATACCATATATTCACCGACGGTTCACAAGTATCAATTGTCCCATTTTGAAAATATTTTAACGGTCTCTGCCTCTTTAGGCCAAACCATCCCCGATTTTCTCCCTGACTGCCGCCGCCAGTTGCCCGGCCTCATACTCGGTTAGGCTCAGGTTGCTCTCCAGCATGGTCAGTGCCCGATCAACATCTGCAGACCCAGTGCGCAATTGTCCTAACTTCTCCCGCAGCTGCTGTTCCGCTTTTACTGCCCCTTCCAGATCCAGAGGCAAGGCCAGCTTTTCCCGCAGGAAAGCCAGTGTTCGCCGGACTCCTCCCTCATCTGTGTGTGTCGCCAGAAAAAAAGGCACAGGCACCCAAAGCGAGACCGCCTCAAGACCACGCTGGCGAGCTAGCCAGATAAGGTAACTGCTAATCGGGGGTCGTTGCCCGGGGGGTGACTCATAATTAACTTCGGTGTTAATACCGTCGCCGGACAGCCACTCTTTAAGCAGCGGCGTGCTCAGGTTGGCAATAATCTCACTCGGTGTATTATGTGAAGCCATTACTGGCATGCCATTCACCAGCACCACTTGACTCACCCCATGACGGACAGCCACATCCAGTATTAACTTTATAAATTCTTGGACTTCGTATTGCGGCACATCGGAGTACATCGTTATCACTGAAGCTTTTTCAGAGTACCAAATCTGGCTTCCAGGAAAGCTAACCAAGTCTGATGAAACCTCTACGCTGGTCATGCCAAAAAAGCCTTCCGGTTCAATATCGGCCAGCTTTTCCATTTTTAATGTCTCATTCAGATAGCCGATTATCCGTTGTCCCAAGTTGCCGACCTCGCCACTCCAAGCCACCACCATCAGCGGTCGCCCCAACTGCGGCGTAGTCAGGTATTTAAGCTGCCCGGTCATCACCCCTGCCTCCTGGTTTAAACAGGTCTTCTATATGATCCTCCAGCCATTTCTTGTCGTCTTCTGTGATGAGCTCTCCCCCTTCGGTCTCAACTATCGCCTGCTGACGTTGTGCAAGTTTTTCTTTAAATTCCTCGGGGAAATGACTGAAGAATTGATCTATCATCTCATCGGACTGCCTTCGCATCTCATCAAGCTCAGTGTAATCCAGCCGAAAGTCCAACAGCCCGCCCAAAACCTGCAGCACCGATTTAACCGCTGCCGGGTATGCGAGAGGTGAACGTATCAAATAATCCGGTACTTCACCCATAAGGCACGCCGCCGGCAACCTGCGGCGTGACGCCACACCCACCAGCAAACCGTTCAGGCCGGAAACGTTCGCCTGAGCCTGCCGCCCCTGTAATTCGCTGACCAGCCGCCCGGACCGGGAGTCGTTAATCTCCCCCAGCAAGGCACTAACAGAAGACACCGCCCAAACCCCTGGTGTGGCTTTATGATGAATGGGGCTGACTGCGGCACCAGCGGTGAACACCCGGCAGCAGCCGAACTTCTGGGCAACATCAAGCACTTCATTGGCCATACGGTAGGCCTTTACTCCGGAGGCGTAAGTGGAACCGCTATCGGCGGGCTGCTCTTCGCCGGTAAAAAAAATAATATCCCGGTTTTCCAACCTCTTATAATAAAACCGGCTGGCCGGAAAGCTCAGCTTCTCCAGCACACCGTTTTTAACCGTCAAACCGTTTGGATAATAATACGGCTCCGGTTCAATCTCTCCCAGGTATTCGGCTTCAAGCTGCCGCCACAGTGTTTCCACCGCCAGCAACCCCACATTGCCAATACCCGGCCACCCTACCACTAGATCGGGTGCGTTAAGTTCAGGTTCTTTTTCAAGTTTATATCCCATAATCATCTATTTTATAGGTTTACGGGCCGCCAAACAAACTATTCAATTGTGGCTCGAGTGTTGATAAGCGTAATCACATAATAAAACTGTAACTATATTCCTAGTTGGAAATACGCAAAATCGTGTAATCGCCAGTAAACAGTACTTGAAAAACCAAAACACAATAATTTCTTTACGATTGACACTAATCGGCCCATGATTTATATTGATTACATGATAGTTAATAAAATCATCAAATTATTATTTTCCGCCGTGTTAATAATTGGGTTGCTCACAGCTTGCAGTCCCGCGCTTACTAACATCACAAATACGGAAGAACCAACGATATGTCCCTTTGAAGGGAAATTGTCTACCTGGCCGGATGAACATGTGAATTTACCCTCCGGTATTACGTCTTTCAAGTCCGATGATCCTGCAATATTTTTTTCAACTTTCATGGCCGCCGGGTGCTGTGAAGTTGCCGGAGTTTATTGGATCTACGAAGACGAGATCCTGGAATTTCAGCCTATCCTGAAACCGGATACCATTGACTACATGGCCTTCGCCATATTTGAGATGCCCCGTCCGGAATCAGGTTTTGTGCCCGGTAAATATAAGGTAATTGCTTTCCACGGGGCGGCGGATATCGGGAGTGTAGAGTTCACTGTTACTAAGTGAATTTTAAAGGCATTGTTCCAAAAACACTCAAAATTGTGATTAATGAGATCATTGAATGTGGCATTACGCTTGGCGTGAAACAGTAAGGCATAAGTGGCGCGCTGCCGGAAATATTTTTGGCTATCTGATTTCAGTAGCAACGATGATAGTGCTAGTTTCCGTACTTAATTTTTCCAGCACCGTTTCCGGCGACATTTTGACTACCACCGGCACTCATTTCATTGCATTCCAACCTGAATGCTTTTCCGAAGAATGTTCCGCTGACCTGATTGATCCGTTTCGCGAAGGATTCACCGCTAATGGCTCACCGGCCAGGTTACTTGACATCTCCATAATAGATGACATCAAATCCCTCCCAACGGTTGCCGATGCCGCTCCGGTCGTCTACTTTGAAATTATTGACCCGGGGACCGACAGGCCTTTCACAATTATCGGATTACCTGATTTGAATTCAGTCGTAGTCCGTACAACCACTTGTAGCGCCAGCGACCTGGTGACCGGACGTTTCCTGGATCCGGGTGACAAGAACATGGTAATGGTTGAAGAAGCCTATGCTTATGCTCAAATTACTCCGGCAGGCTTGCCTATTACAATTGGTGGGGAACAGTTTACCGTAGCCGGTATTATTAATACCGGCATCCGGCCAGCCAAAGCCGATATCTATATGACAATGAATGACGCTTTCCGGGTAATAAACAGCAGACTAAACACCCCGATCCAGAATAAAATGAATATCATACTGGTTGAATCTGCCAGTTCAATAGTCCACCCCCAAGCCATGAAAGACGTCCAGAATGTCCTTGGTCAGAACAGCCTGATTTCAACTTACGGCTGCTTCTCACCAGCCGCAGCCGCTATGGGTATAAACGAAAACGGCTTGCGAATGGTCACCATTATTATCACGCTGGCAGTGATCATCTTCGCTATCAAGAGCCAGTACTCCTCCGTAATTGAACGGCGCTACGACATAGGAATAATGAAAGCTATCGGGTGGAGTGATAGAAAGGTAATTGGCCAGCTATTATATGAATCATTTATCCAAGGCGCGACTGGTGGAATAATTGGCGTTCTGGCCGGTATAGCAATTTTATTGTTTACACCACTTGGGCAGTTTATTGATAATGGTACAGAGGTTCAGATAACCGTTTCCTGGATTGCAGTAATTGCAGGTTTTTGCTTGGCAACACTCGGCGGCATCATCGCGGGAATCATCCCCGGATTGTTTGCCTCCCGACTAAAACCTGCGGATATTTTAAGAAGACTATAATTATGAACACTCCCATCATTAAACCTATCATTGAATGCTGTAACCTGTCCAAGACTTTTCAGGTTAGAAAGAATAAAATACCGGTTCTCGAAAACATTACATTCAGCGTTGCGCCAGGTGAAGTGGTTGTCATCCGAGGCAGAAGCGGAGCAGGCAAATCAGTCCTGAACTGGCTTCTTTCGGGTCTTGATCACCCTGATTCAGGCGAGATTATTTTTAAAGGCGAGTCCTTAAAGCGTATGTCCAATTCCAAATTGGCTGAGCTTCGCGCCAATCATATCGGTATAATCTTCCAGAATTTTAACCTTATTGCTTCCTGGACCGCCATGGAAAATGCCACCTCGTCCATGGAACAAAAGGGGCTTTCCCGTACTGAAATTCAGAATCAGGCAACCGCCATCATTTCAAAGCTGGGTCTTGCCGACCGAGCTGATAACCTGCCAAGTGAATTATCAATGGGACAACAGCAACGTATCGCAGTAGCTAGGACAATCGCGGCTGAACCAGAGTTGATACTGGCTGATGAACCTACCGGTGACGTTGATCCGGAAACAGCAGAGGAAATTATTGAGCTACTGTTATCAGAAGTGAAAAGACGGAATGCCACACTGATAATAACAACCCACGGCCACTTTCCCTGTAGATACGCCGATCGGGTTTTTGTGCTTGAAAACAGGAGGTTGTCTCAATATCCTACTGACTGAACCAATACCAAAATCAGTACTATTGAGCATTGTATAGGAAATTAACGATCTAACTGCCTTGATCCTCAAAGCATTTCGGCATCAGAGGTATTATCACCAGCTTCTAAAAGAAGAATGATTACCCCAAAGGTTTTATGGCAACCCCCCTTTTTGTTTTGCTTGTCCCCCATGTTCATTCCCAAACAGTGTAACGCTCATTGTTTCCGAGGCTATCTCGACCTTTTCGGCTCCCAATTTTCCGAATTCCAAAAGAATTAGTCGGTTTAGTTTATCCTTGGTTTGGCGTCGGTCTCTGACGTCCGTTACATATCTTATGGTAAGGTCAATCCAGTTATCATTTGGACTGATGAATGACTTAGGGGCCACTGCCCTCTCAGGCAGATAATACTTGGCAGACAGCCTTGAGATCGACTTTTGGGCCAGATCGGTCGCCTCCATGGTCAGTTCAGTGGCTAAATCGAGAATTGCCTCTGAGGCTAGTTTCCAGTCACTTGAGTGAGTCAGGGGGACAGTGATTTCATCCCAGATGAAACGGTGGTCCTTAGTATAATTGTGGAGCGGATGGGAAAGGATAAGTCCGTTAGGTATAATGCACAGCCGTCCCGTAGGCTGGTCGCCTGAAACCCATTCTCCAATCTCTAGGAGAGTAGTGTTGAGCAGGTCAATATCGATTACGTCTCCCTTACGGGAATTGATCTCGATCCTGTCTCCGACACGGTAGTTGCCACGGACGATGATGAGGAGACCGCCGGCTATGTTCCTGAAAAGATCCTGGAGCGCAAGGGCTACACCGGCGCCGATCAAACCAAAAGCCACCACCAAATTCTGAGCATCGACCCATATATTGGTGAGGGCAACCCCAGCCCCGATAAAGAAAAATATCGATAAAGCCCGCCTGAAAGAATACTTTGTGACCGGATCGCTTATCCTGCTGGCGACGGCTTCCTCGAAAAGGAATTTGAATACAAGGTACAAAGCAGCCAGTGCGATGGCTGAGTATAAGGCCTTGCTCAGATAAACATTATCGCCGTAAGCGATAACCCCACCCGCCAGGACCGCAATCAGCGCAAGAAGAATTACCAGTTTTACGATCTTGTTTAACATACAACACTCATACCAACCACCACCCGTCGTTTCTTACGGACTATTTTTTCAAATTCTCATCAGACATATTTTTCTTGTACTCCAGCTTTACCACCGTCCAGGCAAATTTGTGGGAGGTCTCTCTCAACGTGTCATCGCCCCATCTTTTTGACCAATCCTTTTATGCCTCCTGGGCAAGCGCTGGCAGGTTATTATTTAACGGTATCATGCAATTCGGCAATGTGTTATAAGGTAATTCAAACTCCTTATTCGTTGAATTCCAGTGTATTAACAATAAAAGCATAACATAGACATTACCGGTTTGAAATCCGGAGTCTTACTTAGGTACCGCTTCCAAAATGCCCTTTTTCATCACCTCTGCTTAACAGGCAGCAGACCATTTACAATTATATCAATAGTATTTCATGTCTTAATATTTCCTTATTTTTATTGACAAGTACAATATCCTAAGATATATGGTCGGTTATGTTTGGCTCAAATTTCCAAAAGTCATTTCCAACAATACACCTTATGCATGAATATTTAGTTGCAACACACTCACGGATACAGCGTTCAATGATTATTGGGTTGGTTGGATTTCTACTCATTCTTCTTGCAAGAAGCCACAGCTATCTTTTGTTTCATAGTGTTGCCGAAATATTCAGCATCGCTATTGCATTCGCGATATTTGGCTATGTCTGGAATGTGCGTCATTCATTGCCTAACAACTATCTCAAATTAGTTGGCCTTTCGTTCTTTTCTTATAGTGTACTCATTATGATGCACCTGTTAACCTACAAAGGAATGGGAATATTCCCAGACGATTCCAATGTTCCCACACAATTGTGGATTGCATCACATTATTTGATTGCCTTCACTTTCTTTCTTGCCCCTTTAGTGCAAAATAAAAGAACAAACTCTTGGCTTGTATTTATTGGTTACAGCGTTATTTTAGTCCTGCTTTTACTTTCAATTTTCATTTGGAAGATTTTTCCAGTCTGTTATATTGAAGAAGTTGGTCTAACTTCATTCAAGATAACAAGTGAATATATTATCAGTGGTATGTTGCTCGTTTCCGTTGGTTTATTGTGGCGCAGACGAACACAATTTGATTCCAATGCTTTAGCGCTGATTATATCAGCTATTTTTGTTGTCATTTTTGGCGAAATTGCTTTCACCCTGTATATTGGAGTCTATGACTCAGTCAATACTGTAGGGCATCTATTTTCAGTCCTGGCTCTTTATTTGTTGTATGAGGCCGTCATTGTGACAGGACTTAGAGAACCAACAAAGCTGTTATATACGGTTCTAGACGCAAAAAACAAGGCTCTTGAACGCAAGACCATGGAACTTGAGAAAGCCCTCTCCCAGGTAAACTCATTAAGCGGATTGATTCCAATTTGTTCTTCCTGTAAGAAAATACGAGACGATTCAGGCTATTGGGAAGCTGTTGAAAGCTACATATCATCCCATTCTGAAGCAGAATTCAGCCATGGAATCTGTCCGGATTGTATGAGAAACCTATACCCCGACATAGCTGATGAAGTCCTAAATTCAGACCTTTAACTGCAACATGACTCACTCATACTTTGAAGGTCATTGCATATAGTTTATTATCTCCAATTAGGAAACAGGTATGCCTGACACCATTTGCGAGTCCTTACAGACAAAAGACTCGATATTCAGGCAATGGCAGGATAAATGTGTGTCTTGATACAACAATCATAGAGTACTCCCCTCTTTTAATCCTCGTGTACGTTGTGATATAATTCATCTTTGATAAAAGATTAAGAGGAAAGAAATTGGAAAAACTGGACAAGATTAACGTCATTGATGCCTTTAAACGGCATGACACCGACACCGGCTCTGCGGAAGTGCAGATTGCCATTCTCTCGGCCCGCATCGTGCAGCTAACCTCCCATATGGCCGACAACAAACGGGACTCTCATACCAAGTGCAACCTGCTGCGATTAGTCGGTCAGCGCCGACGCATGCTCGCCTACCTGAGGCAAGAGGATGCCGCCCGCTATCAGGCTGTTATCGCCAAGCTGGGTCTGCGCAAGTAGTTCTTTCCTTTGTTGCTTAAGGAAAGAACGTTGCCAAAACACTTATAAGGAGAGGCCGTTGTCTGATATTAAAACATTTGAACGCACCATAAACGGGCGTAAATTGGTTATTGAAAGCGGTAAATTGGCCGGACAGGCCAATGGTGCCGTCACTGTCCGCTACGGCGATACCGTGGTATTGGCAACCGTAGTGGTTGCCAAAGATGCCCGCCCCGGAATTGATTTCTTACCGCTGACCATTGACGTGGAAGAGCGGATGTACGCTGCTGGCCGAATTCCCGGTGGTTTTATCCGCCGCGAAGGCCGCCCCTCGGAAAACGCCACCCTGGCCGGACGACTGGCTGACCGGCCTTTGCGCCCGTTGCTGCCCAAGAGTTGGCGGCGCGAGGTCCAGATCATCATCACCGTGTTGACCGCGGATCAGGAGAATGATCCTGACATCCTGGGCGTCATCGGCGCTTCCTGCGCGCTGTGTATTTCAGAGATGCCGTTTGAAGGCCCGCTGTCCGCGGTACATGTCGGGTACATTGACGGTGAGTTCGTTATCAATCCCACCCACTCCCAATTGGCCGAAAGCAAGCTGGATGTGGTTGTAGCCAGTACCAAAAAAGCAGTCACTATGCTGGAAGCTGGAGCCAATGAGGCCACGGAAGACCTGATGTATGAAGCAATCCGAGTTGGTCATGAGGCCAACCAGGAGATTATAGCCCTTCAGGAAGAAATGGTCGCCACTATCGGTAAGACCAAATGGGAAGTTACCCCCCCGACAATTGACGCCGGCCTGCTGGAAAAGGTTTCCGGTATTGTTGACGGTAAACTGGCCGAGGCTTTCTACCAGGCCGACAAGGCCCAGCGTCAGGAAAACCTGGAGAAGATCAAGGGCGAACTCATGGAATCACTGGCCGAGGAATACGACGGCGCTGATATCATGGCTGCCTACGATAAGAAGATCCGCCAGTTGGTCCGCTCCACCATTCTGGATAAAAAAGAACGGGTCAGCGGCCGCGGCATTGAGGAAATCCGCGAGCTTTCTGCCGAGGTCGGTGTCCTCCCCCGGGTGCACGGCTCTGCCCTGTTCTCTCGTGGTCAGACCCAGATACTCAATATCACCACCTTGGGCTCGCTGCAGATGGAGCAGAAACTGGACAATATCTCCCCGGAGACGTCCAAGCGCTATATTCATCATTATAATTTCCCGCCTTATTCCGTTGGGGAAGTCAAACGGATCGGCACCGGCCGCCGTGAAATCGGCCACGGTGCATTGGCGGAAAGAGCCCTGCTGCCGGTAATCCCATCAGCAGCGGAGTTCCCCTATGCCCTGAGACTGGTCTCCGAGGCGGTCAGCTCCAATGGCTCCACCTCCATGGCCAGCACCTGTGCCTCCTCTCTGTCGCTCATGGATGCCGGTGTCCCCATTAAGAAACCGGTGGCCGGCATTTCAGTCGGCCTCATCACTGATGATGAAAACCCTGACCGCTTTGTTACCCTGACCGATATTGAAGGTTTGGAAGACAACTACGGAGATATGGACTTCAAGGTAGCCGGTACCCGGGACGGCATTACCGCCATCCAGTTGGATATCAAACTCAAGGGCATCAGCTTTGCCGTTATTGAAGCAACCCTGGCTCAGGCCAAGCGCGCCCGGGAAGTCATCCTGGATGTGATGGACCAAGCCATCAGCCATAACCGAGCTGACCTGTCGCCCTACGCGCCAAGGATGTACAAGCTGAAGATTGATCCGAGCAAGATCGGTGCCGTAATCGGCCCCGGCGGCCGGGTTATCCGCTCCATAATTGAGGAGACCAAAACATCCATTGATATTGAAGATGATGGTACGGTGATTATCGGCGCCAGCGACGGCGAAGCCGCTAAAAAGGCTATTGCCATCATTGAAGGCATGACCAAGGACATTGAGCCCGGCACCACATACAGCGGCAAAGTTACCCGCATCATGAGCTTCGGCGCTTTCATCGAGATACTTCCGGGTAAAGAAGGCATGGTTCATGTTTCCGAACTGGCCAACCGCCGGGTGGACAAGGTGGAAGACGTTCTCAAGATTGGTGATATCGTCACCGTCAAAGTGATTGAAATTGACTCCCAGGGACGGATCAATCTGTCCATCCGCGCCTTGCTGCCGCCGCCCACCGCGGAAGAGAGAGAAGCCATGGGCAACCAGGCGCCGCCCCAGGGCGGGTTCCGGCGCTCGGCGCCGGGCGCTCCGATGGACCGAGGCGACCGTCCGCAATTCAGAAGATAAGCAGACACTAGTAAAAACCCCTCAGGGTCCAACGGCCCCGAGGGGTTTTTTAACCGATCCATCCAGAGTTCTGGCTAATGACTGAAAACAGGATAAACGTTATGACCATTAAAGTTGCAGTACAAGGGGCTCTCGGACAGATGGGGCGTGAAGTTATGCGGGCCGTTACGGCTGCACCTGACATGGAACTGGTGGGAGCATGTGATTCCAAGGCGGCAGGCTCCGGCAAAATATCGGCCGTCGATAACGCGCCTCAGATTCCCCTGAACGATAACCTGGCCCGACTTCTGGCCGACACCCAACCGGATGTGCTGGTTGATTTCAGCTTGGCCACAGCAGTGCCTCATACTGTGGAAATCGCCGCGCGCGCCGAAGTTTCACTGGTCATCGGCACCACCGGTCTGAGTCCGCAAACGCTGGCCAGAGTGGACGAACTGACCAAAGAGCACCGGATTGGTGCGATCATTGCCCCAAATTTCGCCCTGGGCGCAGTGGTGATGATGGAACTATCCCGCATCGCCGCCCGATATTTTGACTGGGCGGAGATCATTGAACTGCATCATGAAAAAAAGGCTGATGCCCCTTCTGGCACGGCCATAGCAACGGCCCGTACCATGGCCGCCTCCCGGGACAAACCCTTCCGCTCTTTAGACAGCGATGAAGGCCATCCCAGCCGAGGGCAAAAATTTGACGGCGTTACCGTTCATTCAGTAAGAATGCCCGGTCTGGTGGCCAATCAGGAAGTCATTCTGGGCGCTCCCGGACAGACACTGTCCATTAAACACGATACCGCCAGCCGTGAATGCTTCATGCCCGGAGTACTGCTGGCGGTACGCGAGATTAACGCCCGTCCGGGAGAATTCATCTTCGGATTGGAAAAACTGCTGAATTTCTAAGGGAGGTTATTTGAACGGTCTTAGAGTTGCCATCGTTGGCGCCACCGGACTGGTGGGCCAGGAATTTATCAAGATATTGTCACAGCGAAATTTCCCGGTGGAAAGTCTGTCGTTGCTGGCATCCGACCGCAGCGCCGGCAAGAAAATTGATTATAAAGGCAAACCGCTGGAAGTCAGGGAAACCACACCCGACAGTTTTGAGGATATTGACCTGGCGCTCTTTTCCGCCGGCGCTGATATCAGTCGCCATTTTTCGCCTATTGCCGCCAAAAAAGGCGTCCTGGTCATTGACAACAGCGCCGCTTTCCGCATGGAAGCCGGGGTACCGCTGGTGGTCCCTGAGGTTAATATTGAGGATGCCAAAAATCACCAGGGCATTATCGCCAACCCCAACTGCTCCACCATTCAGATGGTAGTGGCACTGAACCCGCTGCACCAGTTTAATCCGATCAAACGAGTGGTAGTCAGCACCTATCAAGCAGTTTCCGGCACCGGAACTCCGGCCATCGACGCCCTTTCGGAACAGACCCGAACCGTGCTGGAAGGTCAGTCCGTGACACCTCATGTTTATCCCCATCAGATTGCCTTCAACCTGCTGCCGGAGATTGATATCTTCCTTGATTCCGGTTATACCAAAGAAGAATGGAAGATGATGGTAGAAACCCGTAAGATAATGCACCTGCCCAATTTACCGCTTTCAGCCACCTGTGTCCGGGTGCCGGTATTTATCAGCCACAGCGAAGCATTGAATATTGAATTTGAACGACCGATCTCGGCTGATGAGGCCCGTACAATTCTGGCCAAAGCCCCAGGGGTCAGGGTGCTGGATGACCCGACTGTCAGCCTGTATCCTCATCCCTGGATGGCCGCCGGTACCGATGAAACCTGGGTTGGCCGCATACGTCAGGACTCTTCCCACCCTAAGGGGCTGACGATGTGGGTGGTGGCTGATAACGTACGCAAAGGCGCGGCACTGAATGCCGTCCAGATAGCAGAGGAAATGTTGCTGCGTGGCTGGCTTGGAGGCAAATAATGAAAGAACTGGGACGTCTGATAACCGCCATGGTGACGCCGTTCAAAGACGACGGCAGTATTGATTTTGACCAAACTAAAAAACTGGCACGGGGGCTGGTGGCTTCCGGCTCAGACGGCATTGTGGTGGCCGGCACCACCGGCGAATCACCGACAGTTACCTGGGAAGAGGAACATGCCCTGTTTATGGCGGTCAAGGAAGCCGTGGGCGACCGAGCCAAGGTTATCGCCGGAACTGGCTCAAATTCAACTGCTGAGGCCGTGGAGAACACCATTAAAGCCGAAAATATCGGCGTGGACGCGGCGCTATTGGTAGTGCCCTACTACAATAAACCCACTCAGGAAGGGCTGTTTCGGCATTTCCAAGCCGTCGCCGGAGCAACCAAACTACCTATTATCCTCTATAATGTGCCGTCGCGAACTGTTACTTCGCTCTCGGCGGACACCACCATCCGGCTAGCGGCCATCCCCAATATCGCCGGCACCAAAGAGGCCAGCGGCAATCTGGGGGAGATAGCCCGTATTATCGACGAAACCAGGAAGATTCGGTCTGATTTTACCGTTTGGAGCGGTAACGATTCCGACATCCTGCCGATGATGGCCATTGGAGCGCACGGTGTTATCAGTGTTGCTTCCCATTTAGTCGGCCTTCAGATTAAAAGGATGATGGACAGTTTCAGTAATGGTAATCTGGAGGAAGCCGCAGCCATTCACCGGCACCTGACGCCGATATTTAACAATCTCTTTGTGGTGGCCAACCCGATACCCATCAAATATGCTCTCAACTATATCGGCTTCCGAGTGGGCGCACCACGATTACCGCTGACAGAACCAGACGAGAAATCCGCTGCCCTGATTCGGGAGACGCTTAAGCGCTATGATATTGACCTGCCGCTGGATTGAAAACTTGGGACAGTGCAGGTGTTAAAATGGTGATGCCAACCACCGGCGTTCCGTCACCTCTTAATGCGGAGTTGGTGAAGGCTGCTTCTGAAACCTGCGCCCAGGCGTTCGCTGATGATCCGACGACAAAATATCTGATTCCTGATATAGACAAGCGGGATAATTTAAATTATTCCTTTGAGTATTACCTGAGGCTTTCGCTGTTATCACAAGGGTATGAAGCCTATGTCACTTCACCGGCCTGTGAGGGGGTTGTCATCTGGGTAGGACCCGATGCCAATGACACTTTGGTGACCCAAATCAGGGCCGGCTGGCCGCTCCTGCCGTTGCGCTGTGGCTGGCGGTCACTTCTGCGTGAATCAATGACTGATGCGCGCTTTTCCCGAATCCGTCATAAGTTAGTGCCGAAACGGCACATGTACCTTGCTCTATTGGCAGTTGCGCCAGACCACAGGAGAGAAGGCCATGCCGGAAGCCTGGTACGACCAATGTTGGAGCGGCTGGATCAGGAAAGATTATCCGCTTATGTGGAAACTCAGAACGAACAGAATGCGGCCATGTACAGCCGCTGGGGATTCCGTTTACTACGCACTGAGGAATTTCCGGGTACCGACATTAAGATGAGGTTGATGCTGCGGGACCCAGTTGCGCCTTAAAGCAAAGCCCGCAGCTCAATGGTCTGGTCCCGCACCGGGCCAATACAGACATAGGCCGCAGGACAGCCGGCCAGTTCTTCCAAACGGTTAATAAATGACCGGGCTTCTTTAGGCAGTTTATCCAAGCGGGTAATACCGGTGGTCGTGTGTTTCCAACCAGGCAGTGTCTCATAAACCGGAGTACACTTATTCAGCAGCCCCGGTTCCGCCGGAAAGTCAGTAAGGGTGTCGCCGTTGAGCCGGTAGGCGGTACAGACTTTCACTTCATCAAAGGAATCTAGAATATCCAGCCGGGTAACCGCCATGTCGGTCATGCCGTTGATACGAGCGCTGAAACGCGCCGCCACGCCGTCAAACCAGCCGATGCGCCGCGGCCGCCCGGTAGTAGTGCCGTACTCATGACCCAGGTCACGGATTCGATCGCCGGTTGCATCCAGCAGTTCCGTCGGAAACGGCCCGGCACCGACTCTGGAACAATAGGCCTTGAAGACGCCAAGCACCTGGTCAATGCGGGTGGGACCGATACCGGCCCCTAAACAACTGCCGGCGGACAAAGGAGAGGATGAGGTGGCGTAGGGATAGGTGCCAAAATCCGTATCCAGCAGAGCCCCCTGAGCGCCTTCCAGAATAACCGACTTGCCGTCATCAACCATGTCGTTGAGCAGTGAGGAGGTTTCTCTGATATTGGCCTTTAATTGTTCGGCGTAAGAACAGGACAACTCATAGAGTTTTTCAATATCTATCGGGGCTTCACCGTATAGCTTGGTCAGTATTTTATTTTTGTACTCCAGCACGTATTCCAGCCGGGTACGCAGGACATCGGCATCCAGTAAGTCACCGGCCCGGATACCCATCCGCGCGACTTTATCAGCAAAAGCAGGGCCGATACCTCGCAGGGTGGTACCGAGGGACTTATTACCCCGAGCTGCCTCTTCCAAGGCATCCAGCTGGAGGTGATAGGGCAGTACCAAATGCGCCCGGTCACTGATAAATACGTTGTCAGTACTGACGTCGCGGTTGTTGAGCATAGCACGTTCGCTGATAAATATCTCTGGATTCACCACCACGCCGTTACCGATAACGCAGGTACAGTCCGGGTAAAATACCCCAGACGGAATCAGGTGCAGCTTGAAGGTGCCGCCCGGATTCATCACGGTATGGCCGGCATTATCACCGCCGGAAAAACGCACAACGGCATCTGCCCGTTCGGCCAGCATGTCAATTACCTTGCCTTTACCTTCATCGCCCCATTGAGCACCGACTATTACCGTTACTGGCATTGAAATCCCCCGAGATTTTTTTGGCGGACAGCGAAACTTTGCCCCTGCAAAAGCAGAAGATGCATTTTATCAGAGTTGAAGCAGTCTGTCATTTACCGCCCAATTGACGATAGGCACCTGCCAGGCGTTGCCCGACAGTGATGTAGCTCATGAGACATATAACGGCCAATGCCGCGATCAACCAGCCAGTCAGCAGGCCAGCCGCTAGTACAATAACGCGCTCCGGCCGGGTGAACCAGCCTCCTTTACCTTCAAGGCCAGAGGCTTCTGAACGCGCCCGGAGATAGCTGACAGTTAATGCTCCGGCCAAAGTAGCTCCAGTCAATAAGATCGGACCGATATTGCCGTCCGGGGTAAAATAAACCAAAATACCGATAAACAGTGCCGCCTCAGATAACCGATCCAGTGTAGCATCCAGTATGGCACCGAACTTGGTAACCCGGTTAGTTGCCCGCGCCAGTGCGCCGTCAAGCATATCAAAAAACCCGGCGAAGAGTACAACCAAGCCTCCGACTAATAAATCACCTGAAGCAATTATGAAGGCAGCGGCTACTGTAATCAGAAACCCGATTACAGTTACAGCGTTGGGACTTAGACCACTGCGGGACAAGACGCGGGATAATCCACTGGTCATTTTACCGCCAAGGGCGCGGCGGGAATCATTCAACGTCAAAAGCCGGATTCCTTATCTAAACTACCGTCAGCGATTTCGGTTGTGTATCATCGACCGGGACCGTCTTGCCGTGGCGCAGCAGGGTCAGCCGGTAATATTCCACCACTCTGAGCGCAACTTTTTCCCAGCCGTAATTCTTGACCGTCTCCAGACCCCGGGCGCCCAGTTGTTCCCGCAGCGCCGGGTCACCAATCAGCCGGTTCAAACCTTTAGCCAGTTCGGCGGCGTTTTTGGGTTTGACCAGCAGGCCTTCTTTTTCATGGGTCAGGACGCCGGCAAAGCCGGAAATATTTGAGGCGACCACCGGTTTCCCCAAGGCCATGGCTTCCAGCAGGATAATACCGAAGCTTTCCTGTCCGGTGGCCGGAGCGCAGAAAATATCTGCCGTTTTATAGTAACGCGGTAGGTCATCGTAACTAACACAGTCGGCGAAGACCACCGAGTCTGCCAAATGGGCGTTGCGCACTTGTTTTTCAAATTTCGGCCGCATCCGGGTGCCGGGACCGACAATGATTAAACGAGTATTGGGATTGTGCCGATGAACCTTCTTAAAGGCATCAATCAGGTATTTCAGCCCCTTACGTTTTTCAAGGCGGCCCACAAAAAGAATATTGATCTTACCGTCGCAATATTCGACGATAGGCTCAACGCCGGTATGGAAATGAGTCAGGTCAATACCGTTGGGAATGATGCTGTAATCCGCCTTCACATAGCGGGAATGGTAGTCGCGGGCTGCGGTGGACACAGCGATGTGACCCTGCAGCTTGCGGGCACGGCGCTTTAGTATCCAGCGGCTGATCGGCCAGCCGAAATTATAGCCGGGTTTACCCTCAGCCGCATGGAATGTGCCGATATTGGTGGTTTGAGAATAACGCAGTATGGCTGAACACAACATTATCATGAACGGTTCATGCAAATGTATGACGTCAAACTGCTCTTTGGCAAGCACAGCCTTGATTTTGTTAGCCAGCCGGACAGATACGGTGATACGGGCTACCGAACCAGAAGCCGGCATAGGCCGAGGTGTACCGATATGAACAAAACGGTCACCGAAAGCGGTCACCGGCTTGGAAGCCGGAGCGATGATAACCACGCGATGCCCTAGAGCGGTTAATTGCCGCTCCAGAGCAGTCACGTGGTTGGCGACTCCGCCATGATAAGCAAAATCATAAGGCGCTACCAGTGCGATTTTCAATTGCACCTCCCCCGCCAGTCAGCACTCAAAACGGCTTGGGCGCGATCAGCCCTCTTTGGTCTCAGCTTTTTTGCCTTTCTTAAGCTCAGCGACACTTTCAGCGATAAAGCTTTCGGTAGCGTCATGAGCGCAGGCATCCGAATATTGTTCGGGAGGCGATTTCATGAAGTAGGAAGAAGGCCCGAACAGCGCGCCTTTCATACCCCGTTCCAAAGCCAGCTTGGCGCAGCGAACCGCGTCAATTACTACACCGGCAGAATTCGGGCTGTCCCAGACTTCTATCTTACACTCAAGATTCAAAGGGACATCGCCGAAGGTGCGGCCTTCCATACGGATGTGGCAGAACTTGCGGTCTTCCAGCCACGGTACATAATCAGAAGGTCCGACATGAATATCGGAGGGATTCATCTTATAATCCAACTGGGATGAAACGGCATTGGTTTTGGAAATTTTCTTGCTTTCCAATCGCTCACGTTCCAGCATGTTCATAAAGTCGGTGTTGCCGCCGAAATTCAACTGATAGGTGCGCTCCAGTTTAACGCCGCGCTCGCGGAAAAGGTGGGTCAGGACGCGGTGAACAATGGTGGCGCCAACTTGACTCTTGATATCGTCGCCGATGATTGGCAACCCCTTGGCGATAAACCGGTCCTGCCAGTATTTTTCACGGGCAATGAAAACCGGGATGCAGTTAATGAAAGCACAACCGGCCTCCAACACCTGTTCAACATACCACTTGGTAGCTTCTTCGCTGCCGACCGGAAGATAGTTGATAACTACATCAACTTTCTTTTCCTTGAGAATACCAACGATATCGGCAGTCGGACCGGGGGCTTTTTCAATAATCTGAGAAAGATACTTGCCCAAACCATCATGGGTCATACCGCGCTCAACCTTAACACCGGTCAACGGCACTTCGGCAAACTTAAAAGTGTTATTGGGAGTGGTGTAAATAGCCTCGGCCAAATCCTTGCCGACTTTATTTTTGTCCACATCGAAAGCGGCGACGAATTCAATGTCGCTGACATGGTAGCCGCCCAGGTTGACATGCATCAGACCCGGAACAAACTCATTTTCCTTAGCCTTTTTATAGTAGTGCACCCCTTGCACGAAGGATGACGCGCAATTACCCACGCCGATGATGGCGACATTGATTTTGCCCAAGATATTTGGACTCCTTTCTAATAATTAACGGTGATTCAGCGCAGAACACTGGAACCAAAACAGGAATTTAGCCTGTGGTTAACGTAACAAGCAAACGGTACAACGAAATACAGTTAAACCCGGTTAGCCGATGCGAAAAACTTTAGTGCCGCACACCGGGCAGACCCCTTGTGTGGCTGGTTTGCCGTTCTTGAGAGTGACTTTCTTGGCGTCTTTGACCTCTCTTTTGGCCCGGCATTTAACACAATAAGCTTCCATAATTCCTGACTCCTTGGTTGGTCGTTCCGGCCTTATATCATCGTTGATTATGAACTCATTGTCAAGCTATTTCAAGCTGTAATAAAACAAATAATTACCGGGTGTCCTTTAAAGGGTTTTCTTGATATACTCAGGGCGAGGAATAAATGCAATGATTGAAAACACGAATAGTCCTAATTGGCTTGAGAAATTTGGCAGTCTTTATCACCAAGCGGATGCCGTCATAGATGAAGTCACCGGAGCCATTAACAGTGAGTATGAACCGGCCACGCGGATAGCGCTGGAGAAAGCAGTTGCTGTAATAACGCCTCTTTTAAACCAGCTGAAAGCTACCACCAAACCGGATGATAAGAGTCATAAAGAAGTTAATAAACGCTTTATTGATGGGTATAAGGTGTTTTTAGACAGCTGTAATTACGGAGTGGAATATTTAAATAAACCCTCTCCCTGGAACCGAAGTGTCTGGTGGATAACTCTTGAAAAAGCCACTGATAAGCTTCGAGACGCCGTTGCCTGTTATAATGCATGTCTCCCGGCAACAGATTCCGAACTGGAAGAAGAACCGTCAGCTGAAATTCAGGATTAGCCTGATCTATTCCCCCGGAGGCTTGTCACCGAAGACCTTCAGCCTTAACTCAGTGCCGGTCAGGTCGGCGATAGCGGCGAGACAACCGTCCGCCGAATATAGGCGGTAAGCCTGCCCTTCAGCAAATTGCGCCCGTAGTTCCGCTGTCACAACCCCATGGCTGATGCTTTCCGCCGTGGTTGTGTCCAAAATAATCCGGGGCAGGAAATCCAACCCGTGGTCCAGTGGCAATATACTGGCAGCGACAGCTTCATTTGTGCCGAGACCGTCTAGTGTTACTGAATGCGTTATGTCAAAACAACCGTAGCCAGTCCGACGCAATTGTTTCAGATGTGCCCCCACACCCAGCGTCTGACCCAAATCATGAGCCAGCGACCGGATATAAGTACCTCCACTGCATTCTACCTCTATACGCACCACTGGTGTTACAAACTCAATTAATTCTAAACGGTAGATAGTCACGGTGCGCGGCTTGATTTCGACCGTTTCACCCCGGCGGGCTAGCTCATATAATGGTCGACCATTAAGTTTGAGAGCACTGAATAACGGCGGTGTTTGCTGAATGATTCCGGTAAAAGGCTTTAGGGCGGCAACCACATCGTTGTAGGTTACGGCGGAAGGATCAGCGGTAAAAGTCACCCGGCCTTCGGCATCATAAGTGTCAGTTGCTGAGCCAAGCTCGATATCGGCTTGATAGTTTTTTGATAGCTGGTGCAGGTATTCCACGGTCCTGGTCGCCTGACCCAAAGCAATCGGTAAGACCCCGGTTGCCAGGGGATCCAGAGTACCGGCATGACCAATGCGGCATCGCCCGGTGATCTTCTTGATCCGCGCGATGACTCCGTATGAAGTCATTCCCGCCGGTTTATCCACATTGAGCCAGCCATTAAGGCCCATGACCTTATTCACCTGATGGATTTACGGAATCCCGGTTGACCTTTTCAATAAGGCGTTCCATGTGGGCGCCCCGTTCAATGGAATCGTCCCAATAAAATGCCAGCTCCGGCACGTGACGCAGTGTCAGGACTTTGCCCAGTTCTCCCCGGAAATACCCCGACGCGCGTGTCAGCGTCAGAAGGATTTCTTTCTTGTTTTCTGAGGTAGTCAGATGACTGACAAACACTTTAGCAAAACCCAGGTCGGCCGCCGTTTCCACAGCGTTGATGGACAGAAACTCAAGACGGGGATCCCGAATCTCGCGTTGCATGATCCGGCTGAGTTCTTCGCGGATCAACTGGTTGACCCTTTCCATGCGACGGCTCAAGAGCCTTTCTCCCGGCGGACAAATTCCAGAATATCCCCGACTTCAAATTCATTAAAGCCATCCAGACCGACACCACCTTCAAACCCGGCCAATACTTCGCGGACATCGTCTTTGAAGCGCCGCAACGATATCATCGGGGCTTCAACTATCTCTTCGCCACCCCGCATTACTCTGACGCGTGCGCCGCGTGTGGCTTTGCCTTCCAGGATGTACATACCGGCCACATTGACCTTTTTACCGGCGGAGAACACTGCACGGACCTCAGCCCGGCCCTCAATGATCTCCTTGATCTCCGGTTCTATCAGTCCCTTCAGGGCTTTATCAACTTCTTCAACCAGGTTGTAAATAATGTCATAATGGCGAATATCAATCTTCTCAGCATCAGCCAGACGCTGTGCTCCGGTCTCAATACCGGTAGAGAAACCGATAACCAAACCATTAGAAGCAATAGCCAGCATTACGTCATTTTCAGTAACATTGCCGGTTCCGGCATGAATAATATGTACTGACAGGGTTTCCGTGGTCAGTTTCTCCAGGGAAGCACGGATAGGTTCAATACTGCCTTGAACATCAGTTTTCAAGATAATATTGAGCTCTTTGACGTGCCCGGAGGCTATCTGATCATGCAAACTGGATAGGGTGACCGTTGCTGTTTTCTTTTCAGCCCGTTCGCTTATCTGTAATCTGGCCTGCCGTTCATTGGTGACCACGCTGAGGGTATCACCGACGTTGGGAACTGCCGGTAATCCCAGGATGGCCGCCGGAGTGGACGGTTCGGCTTTGCGAATTTGTTTGTTCTGATCATTGAACATGGCCTTTACCTTGCCGAACACATTGCCGACCACCACGATATCACCGACTTTCAGCGTCCCGTTCTGTACCAGCACCGTGGTCATGGCGCCCCGGCTCTTATCCATTTCCGCTTCGATAACTACGCCAGTGGCCGAAGTATTGGGGTCAGCATGCAAATCTTCAATTTCAGCAACCAGGAGGATATTCTCCAGCAGATCATCAATACCGATGCCTTCTTTAGCCGAAGTGCCGACGGCGATGGTTTCACCACCCCACTCCTCGATTACCAAACCTTGATCGGCTAGTTGTTGTTTTACCCGGTCAGGATTAGCACCGGGTTTATCAATTTTATTGACAGCAACTATAATGGGCACGCCGGCCGCCCGGGCATGGTCAATGGCTTCCAGTGTCTGCGGCATAATGCCGTCATCGGCCGCAACCACCAGAATGGTGATATCGGTCGCCTTGGCGCCGCGGGCCCGCATAGCGGTAAAAGCTTCATGACCTGGGGTATCCAGAAAAGTTATCTTCTGCCCTTTGACTTCCACCTGGTAAGCACCGATATGCTGGGTGATACCACCGGCTTCACTTTCCATGACATGGGTCTGGCGGATAGCATCTAAAAGACGCGTCTTACCATGGTCCACATGACCCATAATAGTCACTACCGGTGGCCGCAGGGGTAAATGCTTCAGATGCTCTTGATCCGGGCGCTTCTTTTTCTGAGCGGAAGCCCTGACCGGTTGCGGACGGGCTTCAATACCGAAATCCGCCGTCAATTTGGCAGCGGTTTCAAAATCAATAACTTCATTGATGTTGGCCATCAGACCGTTGCGCATCAATTGCTTAATCACTTCAATGGGATGTTGCCTGATAGTGGCCGACAACTGGCGTACCGTCAAGGCTGCTGGTAGCTCAACCACCGGACGAGCCGGGGTCTGATTTGTGGAATCAGCTGTTTGTTGTTTTTCTTCAGACACTGGATTGCTCCTTTATCATTTCCGAGATAGCCGCCCTCAGTGTCTCCCGGTCTTTATTGCCGAGTCTCACCTTTAAGACGTGTTCCAACTGGTTGCCCTTCAAAGCACTGGAGAGACAGGATTGCTCACGGCAAAGATAGGCGCCCCGGCCTGGTGCCTTGCCGGTATTGTCCGGCGACACTTCGCCTTCCGGGGTGCGCACGAAACGCTGTAAACCCCGTTTACCCCCTACTTGACGGCAGACCACACAGGTACGTTGTGGAACCTTTTTATTAGTAATCATCTCCGAAATCAAATTCACCGGCACCGCCGCTACGCTTCTTCTTGCGTTTCTCTTTATCATCAGAATCCCGGCCGCCGCGCCGTTTCCTCTTTTCAGCATTTTCCGCAGCCCGTCCCAAAATATCTTCGGCAAACCTTACCCCGGACTTGCTCTCGCCGACCGCAACCCGTTCGGCCATATCCAGAGAGAGCTTCAATCCTGCCGGCTCCGGTTCAGTCGCGGCCACATCCTTTTCAACAACCAGTACAGGTTCTAATATTTCAGGGGCCAGTTCTGGCAATTCTTCGACGGGCTTTCCTTCCGGCTTAGCCGCCGGTTTTTCAATATCTTTATCCACTGTCTTAACAGCGGCTTTTTCCTTGGCCTTCGGCGCCGGCTTTTCTTCCTTGACCGGCTCGGGCTCAACAAGCGGTGCTGCTACTACCGGATGCTCCTGTTCGTATTGAGAAACACTCTTTATGTCAATCCGCCAACCGGTGAGCTTCACTGCCAGTCGGACATTCTGGCCTTCCTTGCCGATAGCCAGACTCTGCTGGCGATCCGGAATGACGGCAACGGCGGTCTTTTCTCCTTCATTGATAATAACCCGGACTACCTGAGCCGGGCTGAGAGCGTTAGTAATAAGTACCGCCGGATCGTCGCTCCAGGAAATAACGTCTATCTTTTCTCCGTTGAGTTCACTGACGATATTCTGTATGCGAATACCGCGCAAACCGACACAGCAACCCACCGGGTCAATGCCGGTCTGGCGGGCAGATACGGCCACCTTGGACCGGGCGCCGCCCTCCCGGGCAACGGCTTTAATCTCTACCATGCCGGAGTAGATCTCCGGTATTTCCATTTCAAACAGACGACGCAGCAAACCCGGGTGAGACCGGGAGACGACTACCACCGCTCCTTTGGCGGCACGGGCTACTTCCACCAGATACACTTTAAGGCGTTGTCCGGAACGATAGCGTTCAGTATAAACTTGCTCGTTCATCGGCATCACTGCCTCAGCCCTTCCCAAGTCAATGATGATCTGTTTGGGTTCCACCCGCTGAATCATACCAGAAACGATATCGCCGGATTTGCCGGCATATTCATCAACGATAGCCGTATTCTCAGCCTCGTGAAGGCGCTGTAAAATAACCTGTTTAGCCGTCTGAGCGGCGATACGCCCGGCGTCATGCGGGGTGTCCTCTATCAGCACCGGTTCACCCATTTGAATGCTGGGTTGAACTTTACGGGCTTCGGCTAGAGTCACTTCAATGCGGGAATCGGTGACCGTCTCAACGACGGTTTTCTCAGCCCAAACCTTTATTCGGCCGGTCTGATTGTCAATTTTGGCCTGAATATTCTGGTTGGGGGTAAAACTCTCCTTGCGGTAAGCTGACACCAGAGCTGCTTCAACTGCCGCTAGCACCACCTCTTTAGAGAGGTTTTTCTCTGCGGAGAGTTGAGTGATAGCGAGCAAAAAGTCGCTTTTCATCTCTTACTACTGCTCCCCCTTCAATTTTTAATACAATAAAAAAGTGGGATGCCAACCCACTTCACAGGTCTCTTCAACTGGCAAGAAGTATATCACTTCAATATTCTTTGTGCAATAGGTTACAGGTATCAATATTATATTTAACCGACGAGCAATACATGCGTGACACCTCAGGGCAGTTACTATGCAATATTGCTTCTATGCTGTTGTTGGATTAGAATCAGGTCCTTCATAATTAATCTGTGAGGCCAAATGAAAAAAGAAATAATTCACTCCGACCATGCCCCCAAAGCTATTGGCCCATATTCTCAGGCAGTAAAAGCCGGAAATATGCTGTTCACTTCCGGGCAACTGCCGATCAATCCGGTGACTGGTGAGATTAGTGGAGACGTTGCAGATCAGACACGACAGGTACTAGAAAATCTTAAGGCAGTCGTGGAAGCCGCGGGAGGAACACTGACGGATGTAGTCAAAACGACGGTGTTCATAACCGATCTGTCGGGCTTTGCCGCGATGAATGCGGTCTATGAACAATACTTCACCGTTAGCCCCCCAGCCAGAAGCACTGTTGAGATTTCCGGGTTGGCTAAAAACGCACTGGTAGAGATTGAGCTTGTGGCGGTATTGAGCTGAGAGTCAGTTTATCTTCTGGATTTTTATATTAAAAACACGATAGAACAAGGGAGAAGTGTGCATGCCCACCTATGAATATGACTGTTTGACTTGTAAATCACGCTTTGAGGTGACTCGGAAATTTTCTGAAACCGGCGGTAATAACTGCCCGAAATGCGGCGCCGAAGGTCAAAGAATCTATTTTGCACCTCATCTTGTGTTTAAAGGTCCGGGGTTCTACGTTACTGACAGCAGGACGGAAGTAGACCCCGAAATTGCGCACCGTAACAAGGAAAAAGAAGCCGCTGCAAAGCCGGTGGAGACGGCGACTGAAAGCAAAACCGTCCCGGTTGAAACTGAAACAACCAAGGCCCCAGCGGCCGTAACCCAGGCTAAACCGGTTGATGTTAACGATAAACAATAAATAATCCAATAGAACCATCCTAAAATAGCACAGTTCCAGCGCTGGCAATATTGTTGACTCTGATACCTGTTTCATCATTTATTGAGCTTGATATTCTCGGGTTTTTTTAACTTGCCCACTGCAGATGCAACGGTGCCTTGACCAGCCGGGGTCTTACCGCTTAAAGTAAAGCCATGTGTCAATTTTGTCACCAACACGGCGAAGGTAAAAAGTGGTATCTGAAAGCTGCCAATTACTCCGAGGAACTTCTGGAGGACGCCAAACGCAGCCGCTATATCGAGCATTTCTTCCGCCATCCGGAGGGCCTGCCCAATGGGGCGGCCAACCTCACCAAAATCCAGGATATGCCAGCCATTATCCGCAATATGGTCACCCCGGTCATTACCGGAAGACAAAAAAAACACCACTTCGGCCAGGTATTGCCGCTGGAAGACGTTGGCGAAGTGCTGGCTATGACAACTTCGGTGGTGCGCCTATCCTGCATCTGCCGCCATTCAATCGGTAAAAAGGAAGCCCGTTACTGTTACGGCCTCAGTCTGTCACCCGGCGGTGGCCGTATCAAGGAAATTTTAAACGAACTTGACGACACCTTTCTTCACGGTCCCGATACTGCCGGGTTGGAAGTACTTACCCCCGCAGAAGCCATGCAGGACATGACGAAACATGACGAAGACGGCTTGTGCCACACCATTTGGACCTTCCAGACACCGTTCATCGGCGGAATTTGCAACTGCGACCGGGCCGACTGCATGGCGCTGAATATCAGCCTTAATCTAAAAACACCAGTGCTCTTCCGCGCCGAATATGTCGCAGAGATTGACGAAGACGCCTGTTCAGGCTGCCGCAATTGTTTCAGCGTCTGTCATTTCGGCGCTCTGGAATACAGCCATACATCCTCCGCCGCTCGGATCAACCCCCGTCAGTGTTATGGCTGCGGAGTTTGCCGCGCCGCCTGCGCCACCGGTGCCATCACCTTGCGGGAACGCAGTTCGTCAACTGTCGCCAGCCTTTGGTAGTCCCCCTCCCTATTAAACCAAAATAAGGCATTTGCGCCGTTTTCCGCCCGATGCTAGAATGCCACCATCATGGATTATATGGAACAGGCGTTGAAACTGGCCGGGTTGGCCGTTGGTGAGGTCAGTCCCAATCCAGCGGTCGGAGCCGTTATAGTCAAAAACGATGAGATCATCGGTCAGGGATATACTCAACCGCCTGGACAAGATCATGCCGAAGTGGTCGCCCTTAAGCAAGCAGGCGAAGGAGCTCGCGGCTCTGTCATGTACGTCACACTTGAACCCTGCGCTCATCAGGGACGAACACCGCCATGTACTGACTCCATCATCGCCGCCGGTATCAAAGAAGTCCATTTGGCCACCCTTGACGATAACCCCGTGGTTTTCGGTAAAGGTAAGGCGGCTCTGGTATCAGGCGGCATTGAAGTTCACGTCGGCGAACACCGCGATGCCGCCAGAGAAATTAACGAAGCCTATTTTAAATATATCAATACTGGTATCCCCTTCGTAACCGCCAAAATAGCCATGAGTCTTGACGGCAAGATTGCTACCCGTACAGGGGATTCCAAGTGGATTTCCAGCGATGAATCCCGGGCTTATTCCCATACCCTGCGTCACGATGTCGATGCTATTATAACCGGCGTTGGCACTGTCATCGCCGATGATCCCAAACTGACTGCCCGCTGCTGCTCCGGCCGCGGCGGTACCTCCCACAAACAACCTTTGCGGATCGTGATTGACTCTGTTGGCCGCACCCCGCCGAACGCCCGTCTTTTCAGCGAACCCGGCCGTACTATTATCGCCTTCGGCGTAAAAATCCCCGAAGCTTTCCGGCAAGCTTATGTCAAAGCCGGAGCAGAACTGGTAGAGTTACCGGATGGCCGTAACCGGGTCGATTTGCAGGCACTGCTAAAATATCTGGGACAACAGCAAGTCACCAGTGTGTTGGTGGAAGGCGGCAGTTCTATACTCGGCAGCATGTTTGACACTGGACTAGTCGACAAAGTCATCGCCTTTATCGCCCCGATGATTATCGGCGGGGCTGAGGCACTGACACCGGTCGGCGGCACTGGTGTCGAAACTCTGGCAAAAGCCTGGCGGCTGGAGAAAATACGCACCAGTCAATTTGACGGCGATACCGCCATCACCGGCTACGTGATTAAGGAATAGGTCCGATAGTGTTTAGCGGCATCGTGGAAGAAACCGGCACCGTCACCGCCGTAACCGGCAGCACCCTGTCCATTAAAGGTGAAGTTGTTCTCGCTGACCTCAAACTAGGAGATTCAGTAGCTGTCAACGGCGTTTGCCTCACCATCCGGGAGATGAAAAACTCCATCTTTACTGTCAATGTCATGCCGGAAACCCTCAAGCGCACCAATCTTGGTGAGCTTAAAAGCGGCCGCAGGGTCAACCTGGAACGGGCAATGACCCTGTCTTCCCGTTTAGGCGGGCACCTGGTCCAAGGGCACATAGATGCCACCGGTAAAGTGCAACTGATTGCATGGGAGGGTGACGCTGAATTGCTGACCGTGTCTGCTCCGCCGGAAATCATGCATTATGTCGTGGACAAGGGTTTTATTGCCGTTGACGGACTCAGCTTAACGGCCATTCATGTCACCGATGAAGCCTTTACCGTTTCGTTGGTGTCCTTCAGCCGTGAACACACAACCATCGCTGAGCGAAAAGAGGGCGATCGGGTTAATTTGGAAGCTGATATCATCGCCAAATACACTGAGCGGTTTACCGCCCGCCCCAAAGAACGCATCACCCCGTCTTTCCTGAGCGAACACGGTTTTACTTCCTAAATTTCCCCTTTATGTAGTATCATTAGCTATATCCTCTTTATAGGATAGACTATTATTACCCCGGATAGGAGAATTTTCCTCTCATGACACTGGCACCGATACCCGAAATAATCGCCGACATCAAAGCCGGTAAAATGGTCATCATCGTTGATGACGACGACCGTGAGAATGAAGGTGACCTGGTCATCGCCGCTGAAAAGGCAGAGCCAAACGTTATCAACTTCATGGCCAAAAATGGCCGGGGATTGATTTGTGTTTCCCTTACCGGCGAGCGGCTGGATGAACTTAATATTCCGCTAATGGTTCAGGATAATAACGCCAAACATTACACTGCCTTTACTGTTTCCGTGGAAGCGCGTCATCGGGTCAGCACCGGCATCTCTGCCGCCGACCGGGCCGAGACCATCAAAGCTCTGGTTGATCCTGCCACCCGTCCGGAAGACCTTTTACGGCCGGGGCATACTTTCCCTCTGCGCGCCCGCGAAGGCGGTGTATTAGTGCGCGCCGGCCACACCGAAACTTCGGTTGACCTGGCCCGTCTGGCTGGTCTTTACCCCGCCGGGGTTATCTGTGAAATAATGGACGAAGACGGCACCATGGCCCGGCTCCCGAAACTGAAGGAAATGGCTGAAGCCTGGGGACTGAAGATCGGCAGCGTTGCCGACCTTATCGCCTACCGACGTCGCAATGAAAAGCTGGTGCACCGTGTCGCTGAGGCCAGACTGCCGACCCGTTATGGTGAATTTAACGCCATCGGTTTCAAGAGCCAACTGGAAACCGGTGAACATCTGGCTATGGTATACGGTGACATCACAGATAACGGTACGCCGGTATTGGTTCGGGTCCATTCGGAGTGTCTGACCGGTGATGTACTGGGCAGTATGCGCTGTGATTGCGGCGAGCAATTAGACCTGGCCATGAAGCAGATCGTCGCCGCCGGCCGCGGTGTTCTCCTTTATATGAGACAGGAAGGACGCGGTATCGGTTTTCATAATAAGCTCAGCGCTTACGCTTTGCAGGACCAGGGATTTGACACTGTTGAAGCCAACGAACGGCTGGGCTTCGGGGCCGACCTTCGGGATTATGGCATCGGTGCTCAAATTCTGGCTGACCTGGGACTTCATCAGATTAACCTGATGACCAATAATCCCAAAAAGGTGGTTGGACTTGAAGGTTATGGTCTGAAAGTGGTAGAAACTATACCGATTGAAATACCTCCCAATCCCCATAACCTGAGATACATGGAAACCAAACGAGATAAAATGGGACATATTTTTAAACCGGCCGCAAAGGCTGAAGGAGTGGATAATGGCTAATTTTGAAGGTTCTCTCATCGGCCAGGGGCTTAAGTTCGCGGTTGTGATATCGCGTTTTAATGAATTCATGACCGGCAAACTGTTGTCCGGCGCCAAAGACGCCTTTACCCGGCACGGTGTGAGCGAAGCCGATGTTGATTTCGCCTGGGTGCCCGGTGCCTTTGAAATCCCCCTAATTTCCAAGAAACTGGCCGAAAGCGGCCGATACGACGGCGTTGTCTGCCTGGGGGCGGTCATCAAAGGCAGCACTCCCCATTTTGACTATGTCGCCGGCGAAGTCGCCAAAGGTGTCGCCGCCGTCAACCTGGATACCGGTGTACCGGTCATATTCGGCGTTATCACCGCCGATACCCTGGAACAGGCTATTGAGCGTGCCGGTTCCAAGATGGGAAACAAAGGATTTGATGCTGCCGTTCAGGCTATTGAAATGGCCAACCTTATCAAGACGATGGGTTAGACCGTATCCTGACGTTTTGACACCCATGAGTTCAAAACCTATAATGGACTAACGCTGAATCCTCGGAGTTTAACTTGGCCGATAAATCCAAATCGCAGGTAACGCGGCGCGAGGCCGCACCGACGCTGGAAGACATCGCCCAGCACCTGGCTGTTCTTGATGAACGGTTGGATAATATTGACTCCATTGTTACCAACGTCGCAGAACGGGTGATGAGCCAGCCGATCACCATCTCGGTGACCTGTTCGGGCTGTGGTCGGGTCAGCAATTACAATCTGCTGGCCAGCGAAAAGCCCACGATCTCTAGAAAATAATTACCGGAGTCTCGCATGGAACTGTTAGCTCAATTTGAACAACTTAAATATGACGTTTTCCGCCGCCGACAGGCGTTGTCTGTCCCGGCTAAAATCGCACTGGTTATCGGCTTCGCCGCATTAACAGGGCTGCTGGCGCAGGTAAAATTCTCCCTGCTGCCTTTCACTCCTGTGCCTGTCACCCTGCAAACCTTCGCCGTGCTGCTGGCCGGCGTCACCCTGGGCCGCTGGTGGGGCGGCGGTGCCATGGCATTATATGTTGGCCTAGGTATTGCCGGTGTTCCCTGGTTCACGGGCGGCGCGGCCGGTTTCGGTTCTACCTTCGGTTACCTCGTCGGCTTCGTGCTGGCAGCATTGGTTATCGGTCACATTACCGACAAGTACGTCATCTCACGGACCTTGCCCCGTATGTTCGGACTGATGGCCCTGGCTTCACTCTTGCTTATTTATGTACCCGGCGTAATATGGCTGTATCTCTGGCTTGGTATTATCGGTCAGACTCCCACCGTAGCCTCGGTCATTGCTATGGGCGTCGCTCCATTTCTGGCTGGTGACCTGATCAAAACCGCAGCCGCAGCCGCAGCCGCCCGGGTCATTACTCCTGGCCGGACTTATCTCAGCTGAGATAAGTACTCCGTGGTTAAGGCGGCGCTTGCCATAAACGGTTGCTTCCGCTAAAATCTTAGCGCTTTCTCTGGGGCGGTTAGCTCAGTTGGTTAGAGCACTGCGTTGACATCGCAGAGGTCAGTGGTTCGAGCCCACTACCGCCCACCACTCACTTGCAAAAATATAGCAAAATATTAGCTTTAGTTTGATTCATTTTTGAGGAACAACCCGGATTTCTTCGCCCTGTCTGTTAACATATGTCACCTGTTTACTCATGGGGATGTATAGACAGTTATGCTTACGATTGGGTAATACCTTTTAGCTTTATTTTTGTAGGTAAATTACATTTTAGTCGTGCGTTCATAATTTATGTTATGAACACTTGGTTTATATTAAGACTCTTCTCCCTCTTCTTCGTTGCTTAAAATCTCTTTTCCCTCTCGAATAAGAAATATAGCTATTACCAATCCAATTATAGGATCTGCCTGCCAGAAACCAAATAAATAATTGAAGCTCAGGCCTATTAACAGAGCTACCGATAGAAAAACACAAGCGAGAGTTTCTTTGGAATCAGCAATCAAGCTTCTACTATTCAAAGATTTCCCAGTGTCATATTTCATACGGTATAAAACGGGCATGATGATAATTGAAGCCAGAGCGATGAATATACCAAATAAACTAGGTTCAGGTATTTCACTGACGACAAGCTTCTTTATTGATTCATAAAGGATATAGATCGCAAGAATGAAAAACGTATAACCTACCAGTTTTTCAGCTCTGTGCTCAATTCTCTCTTCTTCATCTTCGGATATATTCCTATGCTTTCTGAATCGCCATACCATTATCCCCGCTGATAGTGATTCAACTAAACTATCAAGACCGAAACTGATTAGAGCTATACTGCCAGAAAGCATTCCTGCGATAATAGACAATATAAATTCAACAATGTTATATGCTAGGGTAAAATAAGATAATATGAGTGCTTTTCTGTGGAGAGAATCGCCGTTATTCATGGGCAGAGTGTATCCTTTGAAAGAACTTTGTTCAAGGGTAGTCGTTGATCTAGACAACTGTGTCATTGCAGACAAGGAAGGCTTCTCCTATGAGTGCTGAT
The DNA here is from genome assembly GCA_050864255.1 of Dehalogenimonas sp. Classification (GTDB taxonomy): domain Bacteria; phylum Chloroflexota; class Dehalococcoidia; order Dehalococcoidales; family Dehalococcoidaceae; genus Dehalogenimonas. The sequence continues at coordinate 123,882 of JBOWAX010000001.1, read as the reverse complement.
ACAAATGACTACGTGATTTGAACATACTCAGCGCTGAGCAATCATCGGGATGTCTGCCCTATCATGCTCTTGCGATGGTACTACCCATGGCATATTGGTGGGATGGGTTGTTCGAAAATAATATAGGTACATGTTAATACTACGGGTTCCGTTTTAGGGGGTCAGACTAGGGATGGTGGGAACCTACACGACGCTTGGCGACGAGTGTGCGCGCAACTTCACGCCCTTTTTTCAGTGCCCGGGTGTATAAGGACCCGATAACACCGGGCTTCACCTTGACTCCATTGGCACACCATTGGTATATGGCCTGGCCAATCGTATAAGTACCAGCATAAGACACCGCAATTTTGGGGATGATACCGATTACCGGTAGTAGACCCACGAGTTGGCGGGTAATCGAACGCCACAGAAAAGCGGAACTAATTACAGTAACCAGCTTGGGAATCGTCTGGCGCCAGTCTGAAGATAAACCGCAGGCCAATGCAATCTTATAAGACATCAAAGCCTGGTTTTTAGTAAGCACAATTATGTCCGCTACGTTAACAGGCATGGTAAGCAATATATTTATTTCGGCAATACCTGTTGCCAAACTATATGAGGCATTTATGAAGCAAGTATCATCGATTAGTTTCCGAGATACTGGTTCTCTGAGCATTGGTAAATTGCGGGCGAGAAGCATCTCTCGCCCCTCGTAGGCATGCAGTAACGCGGGAATCAGGTTTTGTAAAACACTTTTATTATCAATAGCAGAAAAAGCAATTACTTCACTGGCGAGACAAAGAATCTCTTCGTTAGAAACAAGCTGTTGGTCTTGGACCAAATCCAGCTTGTTATAGCAGGCAATAATTGGTACTTGGTATGAACGTAGTTTATCGAGAGCCCGGTGCCCAAGAGGAAGTTCTGATTCCCTAGCGTCCAGCATCAATATTACAACACTACCTGGTCTAATTAAGGTCTCCTCATTCAATAGCTGTTCGCTAATAGGTCTCAGAGGAGAAGAACCAACAATCCCCGGTCCAGCAAGAAGTTGTTTTAGCAAAGTAGATTTGCCTGTACCCGGAGCGCCAATCACTGCTACATGGAACGGTGCTTCAGCTTGATTGCGAATAGTATTAAGATCAACTTCCTTAAGCGTCTTAAGGGCATTGGTAAGAGAAGGCATATTGGACATTATCTCTCAGCTTTCTTGTGTTGGTTCCTATCGATTCATTATCCGGTCAGTTTTGAGTCTAACAATTGTGAAATCTACAGTCATTATACCACTGGCATTAATCGATGGATCTGAGAAATTGGTGTTGAAGGGGGTGATAGATATGTATTTAACTTACAGAAGAGTGCTATAATGCTGGGGAAGTAAGATTTTGGAGGCGACCAATGAATGACGTTGATCGTCTCTCAGCCGACGTGGAAAGCTGCTTCACACGCAGGAAGTTCGTGGTTCGAGTCCACTGCAATGGGGGGTTGCACACTTTCAGTTTATAAGACAGCAGGCTTAAGTCTATAGAACCTTAATCCGATTCTCTTCGATGCAATGGAGTAGCAACTATATCATGAATGATTGCGGCTCAGTTATCGCATATAGCAACCGTTAACTGCTATATCGCCCGGATTTAACTATCTACTTTTCATTTCCAGTATGGGGTACGATCATAAGACTGGTAAACCGTGGCTAACCAGTCAAAGTCTCCAAGATCAGGCCATTTCTCTCTATCGAAGCCAGGTGCAGCTTTAAGGGTTTCTTGAGAAACGTTGATGATGACCTTCTTATCATGGAATGATATGGATATTACTTCCCATGGTACGGCAAAAAATTTATTGTTGGGCATCCAGTTTACTCGACCGAACGACAGCACCACGTAGGCAACTCGCCCCCGTTCAAGGTCGATCATGATTGACTCAACGGTACCCAGATCCTCCCCGTTTGTATTCGTCACTTTGTCACCGACAAGAGAACTCGCTGACAATACCTTCGGTTTTTTTAATTCTTCCATGTTTTCTCCATATTTTATTTACTTGCTTGTAACTCTGGCTTTGATTATGTGACATTTTACTCTGGCTGTATATACGTAAGATTGGGTATTCTGACATCCAAGGAACATACGAAAACACGTATAACGCATACTTTATTGTGGGGTTGGACACTGAACAAAGACCTTGCTTTGGCGCTAGTAGCTCTTTCAATGTGAGTTTTGTACGTTATTTTTAGGAGGACATTTGAAAGCTATAAACACTATGAAACATCACTTGAACGACTAACAAAAGCTCATGAGCCTAAAGCCAAGTCGAACTCTACCTTGAAAGTGCTATATTTTAAAAAGACTGGGCTACCATATTATTATTCGAAAGACAGAACTTTCCACCTTACGGCTTAATACCGTCTATTATTTACCTACCAATCTGACTACACCCTGCGTCATTCATCAGATTCTGGGCCAAAATTCTTCTCGTAGTTGATTACATGCACAAGTCGGGCACAATATGTGCGATAATCGAAGTATGAGTATTCGGAGAGCGATTAACCGTTTCTTTGAAGTCCATGAAGTGGCTTGGGAAATCTTCATGATTGGTCTGGCGATTATCTTCGTGATAATTGTTTTCCTGCCGGACTGGGCGCAACTCTCTGCCTCAGCACTAAACACCATTTCAACGATAGACTGGGGGATAACCCTGATTTTTATCGTGGAGTTCGTCATCCGCTTCTCAGCCGCTTATTCCCACAAGGGCTATTTGAAAGACCACTGGTTGGACTTGCTGGCAATCATCCCGCTGGTACGATGGATAAGAGTAGCCCGGTTAATCCGGGTTATCAGAATAATGCGTTTGCTTCGCTTAGGACGTATAATCGATTCCCTAGATGACCTGGGCTTCAATTTTGCCCACTTTGCCAAACTCAACGGTCTCCAATGGATGCTGCTTGTCCTCACCGCGGTGATGCTTCTGGGTTCTATTTTGATATATTTTACCGAAGCTCCGGTCAACGATAAAATTAACACCTACTGGGATGCCTTTTATACATCAGCGTTGACCTGGGTCAGCGCCGGTTATGGTGATATTACGCCAGTTACTACTGTCGGACGGATTCTGGGCATAATCCTAGTAGTCTCCGGCATTACTACCTGGGGTCTGCTGATAGGTAACCTGTCAGCTTTCCTCTCTGCCCGATCTTCTGACCGGATCGAAAAACAGGAGACCGACCCGGTTATTAATCAGCTTAAACGAAAAATCACCCGCCTCGATACGCTAAGTGAAGGAGAACTTCTGGCTCTGCAGGGTGAGATCGATGCACTCACAAGAAATAGGCTTGATAAGCTGAAAAACAATTCTGGATTGTAAACCGTCGGCACCCAGACTTATGAGTAAAGATAAAGGTTTCAGTTATTTTAATGTCTCTGTCCATAGGCCTGGAATAAGGCGTCTGGCGTTGACTCCCAGCATTTGTGTATCGTATCCACCTTCCTGAACTACTAGTGTCGGCAGCTTGAGTTCCGCAACGAGCCGTCCGTTAGCTTCAAAATCATCCTGCTGCAGGCTCCATGTACCGGTAGGATCACCCAGAGCGGTATCCAGCCCCAGCGCCAGGATTAAATATTGAGGCTTAAAAGCCTTAACCTGCTTCAGCGCCTTGTGTAGGGTCTCCCGGTAGGCCGCATCTACTTCTGCACTTTGCTAGTGGACCAGCGAGGCTGGAACATCAGAAGTCGCGTATGTCATGGGGTGCTTCGGCTTTCATGATTTCCTTGATGGCATTGGCTATGGCGCGCATATCGGGCAGTGTTGCCGTTAGCGAACCAAAAAGCGTCTTCAAGTGTGATATGATATCAGGAATTGTTGGAGCACAGGAATCAACCCCTTCTTCTCAAATAAGAGTTCGGGGACTGTCCCCCAAGGGCCACCATCCACGTCAGTTCTGATAACAGCATTGAAATAGAAGAGCTTTCATTGAGGGAGCTTTTGGCAGGCCACCAAGACCGGTTGTAATAATGAGAATACTACTTGATCAAGTTCCTAACAATAACCAATGTTAGACTGATCACTTATTGAAAATGTTTCCAGTAAATTGGTGAATGGTTTATAATTACTTAACAATAAGTCGAAAATAGTGGTAAGACGGAAAGTCGCAAACGATCAACAGTTGCAATAACCACTTTTCATCTCGTTATGGGATTCATCCATCATTTATTAGGTCCTTCTTGACTTTTTCGGCAATTTGCGGATAAAGTACTTTTACACAATCGGGACAAATACTATGACTAAACTGGGCCTTGGAATGTTCTCCAATATACTGCTCCACTACCTGCCAGTATCCTGCATCATCACGGATTTTCTTGCAATTGGCACAGATTGGGAAGAGGCCGCTTAATTCCTTCACATTGGACAGAGCTTCTTCTAACTCAGCGTTAACTGATTTTAGCATGGTATTTTGTTGTTCCAAGCGGGAACGCATACGGGCTAATTCGAGGTGGGTCCGAACACGGGCAAGAAGTTCTTCACGCTGGCATGGTTTACAAAGATAGTCGACGGCTCCCATTCTGAGTCCTTCTAGTCGGTCTTCCATATCTATGGATCCAGTTAGAAATATCACTGGAATATTCCGACTGTCCTGGAGCAAAGCAAGCTTTTTGAAAACCTCAAAACCGTTCATTTCTGGCATGTGTATATCTAACAGAATCAGGTCTGGTTGTTCGCTGGAGACTTTAGCCAAAGCCTGTTCCCCACTATCGACGGGTAATACCTGGTAACCTTCATCAACCAGTATGTCTGTCAGCATGTCCAGTACCTCAGGCATGTCTTCCACAACCATAACTTTCCCACGATCGTCCATTGAAAAGGTCTTCATATCCAATTCGGCTAACCTCACGTCATCCAGATAACCTTTTCCCTTATCCGAACTGCCACCTCTTTCCCTCTCGGGTAGGTTCACCATCAATTGATAGTTGTGCCACTTATTTAACCAAGCGATTGATTGTGTCTATTAATACCTGAGATTCAAACGGCTTGGTAATGTAGTCGTCAGCGCCTAGTTGTTTGCTCAGCTTTTCATTCAATTCAAAACCTAGACCTGTCATCATAATCACAGGAATATCTTTTGTTGATTTATCGGATTTAAGTTTGCCCAAAGTGTTATAACCGTCCATATTGGGCATCATGATATCTAGAAGGATTAGGTCGGGATGGTACGTGTAGGCTTTCTGGAAGGCTTGAATACCATCTGATGCCTCAATTATGATGTATTTTGAATTTAGTAAATGGGTGACTACTGATCTAATTGGTGGATCATCATCGACTACCAATATCGTTTTTTTAGCTGATTGATTCAAAGAGATTCTCCTCACGCAAAACTTGGCAACTTTTTATTAAGTGGTCTATCCGTAAAAGGAAAACCAAATGGAACCCTTTGAACATCATAGCACTAATTAGTGTAATTGCAATAAAGCAATTATTTCTATTAGCTCAACACTCACTGCTTTCATGTTTGACTTGAATGTATTACGCAATTACACTACAAGAGAACATATTTACCAGATACAGGCGGTTAAATCGGAAAACAGTATTGACAGCCGTTTGTCGCCAAGAGACAGGGTAAAAGGTATGAGGACCGAGCTCCGACTATACATCTTCGCAGTAGCATTGTTGGCTGTTTTGCTCACAACTCATCTGGTCCAGATGCCGCAGATATTGGGCTCACAGGAGATGTTGCTGGGAACGTTCTTGGCGGCGCTTATCACGCTGGCTGGAGTCTATCAGATACACCTGTCCCCCAGAACACTGGTCAACGTAAACACGGCCGCGTTCTTCCTGGTGATACTGGTGTTTTCGCCGTTAGTGGCCGTACTCGTGTCGGCGTTGGGCATCGCTGCGGTGGAGATCATTAGGAAACACGATGGGTTAAATACCCTATTTTCTGTTAGCCAGACAGTGCTTTGTATCGGCCTAGCTGCCCTTACCTTTAGGGCTTTTAGTCCTGGCGAAACTTTCAATACCGTTGGTGCTTTTGTGGGATTGGTTACCAGCGCATCGGTGTTATACATGGTCAACAGCGTAGCCGTGGCCTTGGCCGCAGGGTTGCAGATGAGTAAAAATCCGATCCAAATCTGGTTTAACGGTACCAAACAGTCCGTGGCCCAAGAGGTGGCGCTCACAGCGCTGGGTTTCATCGGTGCCATCGTGGTGACACAGGTACCGTGGGCGTTGCCGCTATTGGTGATACCGGTAGTTGTGATATACGTCTCCTTCAAGCGCCTAATACACTTAAACGAACAGGTTGCAAACCAACTGCAGGAACTCAAGGTCACACAGACGCAATTGGTGGAATCAGCGAGAATGGCTTCGGTGGGCATCATGGTGGCCGGCATCGCCCACCAGATTAATAACCCGGTGTTTGTCATCCGTGGACGGGCCGAAACACTGCTGGCGGATGGCGAGAAGCACTTAAAAAGCGAACAGTCTAAAAAATACATTCAGGTTATTTATGATATGTCCGATAGAGTCGGCAGAGTGGTCAAATCATTATTACCTGTGACCCAGCTTACAGAGGACGGCAAGGCTCGAGCCAGTATCGACGAATGTGTCCAAAATGCGTTGTCCATGCTTGAGTCCAAAATACATAAAACCAGTGTAAAGTTGAATTTGGAACTGGCACCGGGACTTCCGGCAATTCTTGGGGAAGGCTGTGAGATCCAAGAGATAGTTATTAACCTAATCGACAATGCCTGTAATGCTATGACCCAAGGCGGGAATCTGACATTGCAGACAAAAAGAGTGGATGATACCGTAATGTTGCGGGTAATAGACACCGGTGGGGGTATATCAACCGAAAACATTGATAAAATATTCAGCCCATTTTTTTCTACCCGGAAGGGTGGTGGTGGCGTTGGGCTTGGATTGTATGTAGCGCGTCACATTGCCCAGAAACATGGCGGTCAACTCACTGTCTCCAGCGAAGCGGGAAAAGGCTCAGTTTTCTGCCTGACATTATGTGTAGTACCAGCAAATAGCAACAGCACTCCATCCTAGTCTTCCAATTCTCCTCCACCAGCGATGAATTACCTTGATTTAGATAATTCTTCATATTGATTATCGGGGAGTATTGCCATTGCTTCTTTTCACTTTCCCCAATTTGACCGAAACTTTAAAGTATTCAGGAGTATATAGAGGTCCATTCATTAGTACTATGTAATTGATATATTCTCTAGGAGCATCATGCAGTTTCACTGCCATACACAACTGTGTGTGAGTGTCGTCTGTCAATAAAGATGCTGTATAGTACTTTTGATTATCGGTCAACGACTTCTATAAAACTAATTTCCTATTGTCCAATGGGGCTATAGCTACTACACTGTTACCATAAGTCCAAGAGGAGAACGGACATGAAAATAAAAAGTTTTTCCCGTTTAGCAGTTGTGACAGTTGCTAGCCTCAGTTTGATGCTATTGTCTCCGATTCCAGCAGCAGCAGCGTGGGCATGGTGTTCGGCGGATCCGGTGATCATAATCGATGGGCACCAGGTAACGTTGGAGGGGTTTGTAGGTGGGGAAGAAGACATTGTGGCTCAAGCTTTGAAAGGCAACACCTGGTTTAAGGTTTATGTTCCCAAGGGAGTGGATACCGAAATTGTATCAACCGAGACTAAAGTCAAAGTGCATATATTCGAGGATAAAAACTTGGTAATCGACGAAAACGGAGTGGTTCCCTTCACCGTGGTTTTGTCAGTCAATGCTCCTCAGCAAGACTTCCCCATGGTATTAGAAATGACAGTGAATGGAGTTACGTATTCTACTGACGGGGATGATTTTACAACTAATGATTTAACAGCCTATTTCGAGCTGCCGTAAATCTTTTTTGGCGCCATCGTTAACTTAGAAGCCCGGTTGTTTTGACCGGGCTTCCTTGTTTGTTGTGACCAGGAGCCATTAGGGTTAATATGGCAATAAATCCCCAAATTCGAAACTATTCATTTCTCCCAGTTGCCAGTCATTTTCTGAAATTCGTGGGTGTCTTGCCTTAATGAAGACCAGCGTATGTATCATTATTGTTGAGAGCGTTGGGGCATCGAGTTAAGTGGTTTTTGATCCATCTTAGGCTTTTGCCAGATATATGCAGCCCAGTATATGGGAATAACGGCGATATTTCCCAAAACAAGCAATACAATCCAGAGTGTTCTCACATTATCGCCAATTCTACGATTTATCCGCACATCAACCACATAATAGATTACTAAACCTACTATTAAAACATATATAATTGCCGAGGTAACATAAGCTAAGGGATTCCCTAGATTATATATTAAGATGATACCCCATACCGCGAATAACAATATAGGTGATAAACTTATCGCTAACAAAAGCAATTTAGACTTATTGCTCCTTTTACTCCACTTATCATCAAGTTCTATTTTGCTTGGGCTTGGGGCACTCACATTTCTATTTTCACGCGCCTGTTCTTCCTCAGTGATATCATGCCATATATGTTTATACCAGTAAAAGGGGAACGTAATGATATGCCCCAATATTAATAGGAGTACCCAATTTGTTCTTTCGTTTTTTGCGACAGTTTTATTCCTGAATACATTGGTAATATATACGATCCACGAGATTGGTATGGATATTACAGAAAACGCGATGAAGATTCCAAGCAAGCGACTATCTGAAGTCCCATTTCCTACAATTATCGCGCTCAAAGTATATGCGATCAATGGGGAAAGGCTGAACAATAATAAAAATAACCTAGCAAGATATTTCATATTAAAAGCTCCAGCAGTTAAGATTAATGGAATCCATAGTCGATGTCAAAGCAAAATGGCATCTCAAAAAAACTATAGTATTGGTGTAGTTTTTGTTCTCGCTATAATAGTTGTTCCAGAGTTCAACACAGCAAACGAGAAAATGTTGGTAGACCTATCGCTAGCAACGATAAGGCTCGGTTAGACCACGAACCTAAGAACTCGTTTTCAGGTTAAATTCCCGGTGAACATCCCCGCTTCAGTTGGGCATATCCCGTTCGGCGACAAGTACCTCCAATTCATGTCTCCTTTGTGCTAGCAGACCAGCTTCCATCATCATACTGCTGTCTCCCCAAGCTGCTTGAGCAGCAAAGTTGAATTCAAGCTCAGCAATAAAAGCCTGATACTTTTCAATCCTTTCGCTTAATGTTAGGTCAAGCCATGGGTAGCCTTCTCTTGCGTTACCAACATATACATACTGTTGAAATACTGCTGTTACTGTTGTGGATGTGTTTACTGTAAATGTGATTGAAGCATTTGTACTATCTTGGTCTCCAATCCACCCTATAAACTTCACTCCCCTAGGATTTGGATACGCGTACTCTATTGAGAGAGTGATTACTTCTCCTTCTACTATTTCTGTTGTGTAGTCAAAAGGTAGTGGCACCCCGTCTTTAATTATTCCGCCAACATTCAATAACATGCCTACTGTAGTGATTGTCAGTGTTATGGGTTCCGTGGTTGGGGCAGGAACAGCGACAAGTACCACCAATTCATGTTTCCTTTGTACCAATTGGTTCGCTTCAAACATCATACTACTGTCTCCCCAGGCGGTTTGAGCAGCAAAGTTGAATTCAAGCTCAGCAATAAAAGCCTGATACTTTTCAATCCTTTCGCTTAATGTTAGGTCAAGCCAAGGATACCCTTCTCCAGCAGTCCCAACGTAAAGGTACTGCTGAAATGTGGCAAATATTACCTTATCGGTATCGACAGTTATAGTAATCGATGCTTCTGCGCTATTCACGTCGCCGCTCCAGCCAATAAACTTAATCCCTTTCGGATTGGGATATATATAATCTATATACAGAGTGATCGAACTTCCGCGAACCACCACGATATCGTAGCTTCCCGCCAAGGCAACTCCATCGTTATAAACCCCTCCATACCCTGGCTCAATACCAATTGTATTGACAGTAAGTACCGAAGTTAGCGCAGGCACGGTCGTTGGTGGTGGCGCAGTCGTTGGCGGTGGGACAATCGCTGGTGGCGGCGCAGTCGTTGGCGGTGGGACAATCGCTGGTGGCGGCGTAGTCGTTGGCGGCGGCACAGTCGTTGGTGACTGTGTTGTAATTGATGGAGAACCAGTCGCTGTTGGAGTTATAGATGGCTCGATCATATTATGCTCATTAACAACATTTATATGATCCGTTGGTGGCGAACACCCTGAAGCCAGAAATACCAATCCGCACAGTGCACCAAAAATGCGGCGATAATGATTCTTGTACATACGCCCTCAAGTGAACAATACAGCTTCGTTATGGGATTGCATATCAGTAACATTACCGATTTTTGGCACCCAAGTACCTCTTAATGTGATGGGCCATTACTACAAATTTCAGCTTATACTCAGAGAGGGCTCGCACCGAATGGCGTATTGGGTTCTTGTTGAAAAATTAATTTAAAAGTTTTGGTTCTGTCGTTCGAACAATGCCGCCCCCATTTCCGTTCAAAGACAACCCCTCACCTGTTCTATCCCCTAAATCTCTGGTTGACGATACCGACAAAAGGCAATACTCAAAGGTTTCAGTTATTTAAATGTCTCTGTCCATAAGCCCGTAAAAAAGCGTCTGGCGTTGACTCCCAGCATTTGGGTATCGTAGCCACCTTCCTGAACCACCAGGGTCGGCAGCTTGAGTTCCGCAATCAACCGTCCGTTGGCTTCAAAATCATCCGGCTGAAGGCTCCAAGTACCGGTGGGATCACCCAAGGCGGTATCCAACCCCAATGCCAATATTAAAAACTGAGGCCTAAAAGCCTTCACTTGCTTCAGCGCCTTACGCAGGGTCTCCCGGTATGCAACACCATCGGTCTTCTCTGGTAATGGGTAATTAACATTAAAACCAATACCGTCGCCTTCACCCCGCTCGGTAACAAACCCACTAAAATACGGGTAGGCAATTGACGGACGACCATGGATTGAAACAGTCAATACATCCTTGCGGCTATAAAAGATATCCTGTTGGCCGTTGCCGTGGTGATAGTCTATATCAAGGATGGCGACTGACCCGAAACGGCTTAAATACTCCGCCGCCACGGCTGCCGAGTTAAAATAGCAAAAACCCCCGAAAGAGCGCTTCTCAGCATGGTGTCCCGGCGGACGTATCAGGGCATAAACTATCTGAGTTCCCTCCAGCAGGTGTTTGACGCCGGTCAGACTGCAGTCAACCGCTCTTTTAGCCGCCAGAAAAGCGTTATGGTTAATAGGCGTAAAAGTATCAATGCAGTAGTAACCGGCCCGCACCAGGAGGGCCTGGGGTGGGCGCGATGCATTGCGGATGGGAAAAACATAGGGATAAACAGAGGTACCGGGCTCCAGTTGGGCGCAAACACGTTTAAAGTAATTAAAAAATAAAATATCATGTACGGACTTGATCCACTTTTCACCGAAGTGGTTGACAGGCACCCGAAAAAACATAGATGTCGTCTCAATTTCGGCCAGGATGGTGTCAATCCTGACCGGTGCTTCAACGTATCCTAATTCCTGAACATGGTGGATGGTATGTCGGTCGTTTATTATCAATGCGATACGTTTGCCCAGCGGTGTTGATACTTTCTTAAGGCTGGTTGTATTCTCTTTTGAGTACTTTGGTGGTCGCAGCTTGACCGGATCATCTTTGATCGATTCAATAACCATCTCAATATATTCCGGAGAGACAAGCTGGCCATATTTCCTTTCTAAAATAGCACGGACAATATGCTTTACCGTATCCCCCGGTAACTGCACTTCCTGCCCAAGAGAATCAAAAACCAGGTAAGGCGGATTATCTTCGCCGGGTTTAATAGGCGTTTCGTAGGCGGTATTTGTTATCGGGAAAGCCCCGTAACGTTCATAAAAGCGCAAACGGGAGACATTTTGTTTTCGAATCCTGATATCCAATGACAACCTTGGATCGTCGGGAAGGGCTTCAAAAAATAGCCCCATCCCTCCAAGGCGAGCCGTCTCTTCCCTTACCCTTTGGTAAAGCGCGCCGCCGACACCCTGTCCGGTCCCTTGTCTTGCGGTCGAGATATAATCCAAGAAAGAGAATTTTAGTTCCGGGTCGTGGGAGAGCATGGCAAATCCTTTGATTTTACCCTTAGCTTCATCGGCAACGAATAGAATAGATCTAAATCCATATTTTATCGGGTCGCGGAGTTGGTCAAGAATGGCGGTAACTTTGTCTTCTGTCAGGTCAGGGAATTGGTCTCTGAGGATAACCTGTACCTGTTGAATAGTATCTTTGCCGCCAGGCGTTGTTTCATCGTTAATGCGGCGAATTCGAAACATATCGGTTTTACCTCTGTAATATGATTATACGCCAGATTATTGCCAATCGGCCAAAAACGCTTTTTGAAACTGGGTATGATTATGGAGCTCGAAAAGAATGAGGTATTGTGATATATTTTAAATACCAATTGGAGTATCCACATGGCTAAAATCACCCTTGACCTCCACGACATCTTTAATAGAAGCACCGCCATTGACGCCGAACTCAACCGCGTTATCAATGAGGCTATCAGTAAAAAGATTACCCCAGTGGAAATCATCCCCGGCAAAGGCTCCGGGCAGCTGAAAAAGCGGGTGTTGCGTTTTCTGGCACAACCAGATATCAAAAAACTCTATCACCGTCTGGAAAAGGATGACAAGAACTTCGGGCGGATATTCGTTCACTTCCGCCATTAGTCCCGCCTCCTGAAACTTCCCCAACCGTTAACTGGTTTTCCATATTCCGCTTTATAATATTAGAGAGAGGTGTTGAATGCCAGAACAGGAAATCATCATGTACGGTACCACCTGGTGCCCTGACTGCCACCGAGCCAAGCGGGTTTTTGGAACCAAAGGCATCGCCTTCAAATGGGTAGACATCGCCGAAAAGCCGGAAGCCGCCGCCGAGGTGGAACGACTGAACAAAGGCAACCGCAGTGTGCCCACCATCGTTTTTCCGGATGGCACCATCCTGGTAGAACCAGGTAATGCCGAACTGGAAAAAAAGCTGGTTGGCTGAAGTTACCCTGAATAATCAAAAATTAGGTAACTATTTCGCAATTAACCGGTACTTTCACCTATTCCCCAATGACCGGTATCACGTTAAAATGATAGGAAAGAGCTGCCTTCCCTCTCCCGTCTGCAGCGGAAAAGAATAACTATGCCATTAGTGATTGGGGTCACCGCCGGACTTTTGGACGGCTTAGGTATCAGCATGTGGAATAGTGGTGAACAGCTGATGGGCTTCGCCTGGGTAGTGATGGGGTTGGCACTGGCCGGTATAATGTATCTTAGGGTCAGGGAAAGTCTAAATAAAACCCGCCGGCCTGATTAATCACCTTTTTTTCTCTTTACCCCGTTGTTTATCCAGGTCCTCCAATATGGCATCCGACAGATCCACCATAAGGTTATTCATCGTGACCTTGTCTTCCTCATCTGCCGACGACATCAAGGCACTGTACCAAGTGTCCCCTGACAGTCCGACGACGGCATACACGTCTAGATACTCCTTGGTGCCGTCCTTATAATTAATGGAGACGCTGGAAATGGGCTTCTCTATTTTCATCATTCCCTCCGCCGTGAGATAACTTAGATTATATAACGCGGCAGTATCGTTTAATAGTCCCTAATTTGGCAAAAGCAGCCCTTTTCCCGTATCATTAAAGCTCATTTTCCAATATTTGATGAGGCAAGATGAGATTTTTTAAAACATTTCTATTGATGCTGCCTTTGTTGGCGATACTAGCCGCGGCCGGCTGCGACACCACTCCCAAACAACAATATGCAGTTATAGAGACTAATCTGGGCACCATCAAGATTGAGCTTTTCGCCGATGACGCGCCTAACACCGTCCAAAACTTTATTGACCTGGCCGAAGACGGTTTCTATGACGGCATCATTTTCCACCGCATAGTGCAGTCATTCATGATTCAAACAGGCGACCCTAACGGCAACGGATCCGGTGGCCCCGGCTACACCTTCGCTGATGAACTGCCGGTACAACGGCCTTATGACCCCGGCATCGTTGCCATGGCTAACCGCGGCCCTAATACCAACGGTAGCCAGTTCTTCATCTGCAGTGGTGCCCAGGCACCGCTGAACCTGAACCCGAACCCGGTTTATACTCAGTTCGGCCGGGTAATTGAAGGTATGGACGTGGTAGGTAAAATTGCTGCGGTACCGGTGACCTTTTCGGCTTCCGGTGAGCTGTCCAAACCTATCGATCCTCCCTATATGGTCAGTGTCACTATCACCACTTCATAATAAAATTCAACCGTATATTGAAAGGAAAACAAAATGAGTTCAAAACAGACACCAAAACGCTGGAGCACCCCACCGGAAATGAAGATTGATCCGGCTAAAAAATATCGGGCAGAGGTGGAAACTAGTCTCGGCAGTTTCACCATTGAACTGCTGGCCGCCGAAAGCCCCAAGACAGTCAATAATTTCGTCTTTTTGGCCGGAGAAGGCTTCTACGACGGAGTTATCTTCCACCGAATCATTAAAACTTTTATGATTCAGAGCGGTGACCCCACCGGCACCGGAGCCGGCGGTCCCGGCTATCGCTTCGCCGACGAACTGCCGGTCAAACATTCCTATGACCCCGGCATCGTCGCTATGGCTAACGCCGGACCTAACACCAACGGCAGCCAATTCTTTGTTTGTACCGGCGCTGACTCCCGCGGCCTTAACGGCGCGCCCAATTACACCCAGTTCGGCCGAGTGGTTGAAGGGATGGATGTCATCCAACAAATTGCTTCTGTCCAAGTCGGACGTTCCCCTCACGGTGAAATGTCACACCCCGTTAACCCACCGGTCATCAAAGGTATCAAGGTCACTGAAAACTAACATATGAAGTCACTGCAGTATTTTCAGGAGAGCAAGGAAAGCGGTGACCGGCCGGTCGCCGCTTTCCACTCTTTCGGCAGCACCTGTCCGCACTTTAACTACTCCGAGTTTAGCCATTCAGCATCACCCACGATTACACTCCGTCGAAATCTGTCTTTTTGTGAGTGGCCGATTGAAGGGTAAGACCATCGTCCAGTTGGCGGTTTTTGAGTTTCCGGTACAGAAGGTTTTTTCTGCCCTGATTGATTCGGAGCGGCACAGCGCTTTTACCGGTGACCAGGCGGAAATAAACGCCCAAGCCGGCGGTCGTTTTTCAGCTTACGGCGGTTATGTCACCGGCACCTTCCGCAAAATCATTCCGAATCAGCTTATTGTCCAGGATTGGCGGGCATCGGACTGGCCGACCGGCGTTTATTCCAAAGTTAAGATTGAACTCCAGGAAAAGCGCGGCACCACTACATTGATGCTGACCCAGGACGGCGTACCGGACGAATTCGCCGAAGACATCTCCCAAGGCTGGCATGACTATTACTGGGATCGTCTCCGGGATTATTTAGAAAAATAAAAACTATCAGCCGGCAGTGTTTGCCCCGGCGTTTTCGATCAAACTACCCACATTTTGAATTGAGGCATCTTGAAGCCAGGGGATTACCACAAAATTACCCCTGCTTATTTCGTTCACCTTGGCAATCCACTGTAGTTCAGACTCAGAACGGGCTAGCAGCATCTCATTGTCAGTTGGCGTCATGGACAGGCTTTGATTAACCACCCACCACTTGTTGTTTATCCCGGCACGGCTAAGGTCTTCGCGAAGCCGCATGGCTTCAAAGACCGGAGTAGCTTCCGGTAAGGTAACAATGATAATTTCAGTCTGCGCTTCATCTCTAAGTCTCGGCAGCAACCTCTGAACAGATACAGGAGTTTCGCCCTTGGTTCTCTGGACCTCACGATGGTAGCTTTGGGTAGCGTCCAGCAACAGCAAGGTGTGTCCGGTCGGGGCGGTATCAATGACCACCACTTCATTTTCAGCCTTATCAACAATCTCGGCAAAAGCCCGGAAGACGGCGATTTCCTGAGTGCATGGGGAACGTAGATCTTCCTCAACATAAGCCAGATCATCTTCACTCATGGTTTCCCGCGCCTTACTGATAACTTCATTTTGATACTTCAGCAGCTCTGCTTCTTCATCAATGCGGCTCAGGGTGATGTTCTCCGTTGCCTGAATGATATATCTCAGATGATCTGCCGGATCGGTGGATGTCAGATGTACCTTCACCCCTTTTTTAGCTAACCCCAGGGCGATAGTAGCGGCTATAGTCGTCTTGCCGACGCCGCCTTTTCCCATGGTAAAGATCACTTTCTTCCCGGTTCGGTAAAGATCGCTAATCAGGTCATCAAGCGGCCTCAAATCTTGACTCTGCTGCCGCAATCCGGTGTGTATAAAAGCCTCCTCCTTGAAAAATGCCCTGATTTTTTCCACCCCTAAAATATTGTAGGATCGCAAAGGAATGGTAAATATCGGGTATTTATTTAACCCCTCAGGTATGTTGTCAATAGCCTTTTGCTGATTATCACGTATGCTCCGTGATACTTCATCGGAAGCCGTGCGGAGTAGGCCGTTGATGATTAAAAGCTGATTATTGATGCCCAATTCGCTAAGTTCATGGCTGGTCCTTTCGGCCTCCAGCAACGGTATCCTCTCCGGGCGGGAAACCATTATCAGGGTTGTTTTTTCACCGTCCGCCAGGTTGGCAACGGCATCTTTATAAAGACCTTTTTTATCCTCCAGTCCCGCCAGCTGGCCTAAACACGACGCCCCGTGAGTGCTTTCGCTGATGAAATTACTCCAGGCTGAAGGCAGCTGCAGCATCCGCAGCGTATGCCCCGTCGGCGCCGTATCAAAGACAATGTTGTCATATTCACTGCTGGTTTTTTGATCAGTAATGAATTTTGAGAATTGGTCAAAGGCAGCAATCTCCACTGTGCAGGAGCCGGAGAGTTGCTCTTCCATGTTCATTATTACACTTTCCGGCAACTTGCCCCGGTATGGCCCTATTACCGATTCACGGTACTCCCTAGCTGCTTCCTCCGGATTCAAGTTGGCCACTACCAGCCGCGGCACTGCTGCAATCGGCACACCTTTGCCATTTAGTTCAGTATCAAAAACATCCTGTAAGTTTGAGGCCGGATCAGTGCTGACCAGCAATACTTTCTTACCTTGATCAGCTAGATTGACGGCCACGGCACAGGCGACGGAGGTCTTGCCCACTCCTCCTTTACCGGTGAAGAACAGGTATTTGGACGGAGTCATTTGACTCAGCTTAAATAATTCAAACCCCTGGTTAACCATCAGAACAACACCCTGCAGGTCCTCCGTCACAACACCTTTTTTTACTCGGAGGTTCTACATTGACACTTACCCCTGACCATGCTGCGAATTCTTCACTTGTCGGATAAGTTTTCGTCCTGACCACTTCACCGTCCACCAGCGTAACCGGCAAAACTTGTGCCCCTTCTTTTTGCAAAAGATCATTGATGACTGTGTTAGATACAAACTGTTGTGTTTCCGTAGAAAGACCGTACCGCTGGATAACAAAGCCCTTTTCTTTTAACGCACTGATGGTCGTGGCGACCCGCATCAGCTCAGGGTCAATGGAAGGACCGCAGACTCCGGTGGAGCAACACATTGCCGGATCAAAAATCTCAATCTTCTTCTTGGTTGATCCCTCGCCATTGACCGTTTGACCTTTCAGTTCCTGCGCCAGTGTCGCCGCTATCTGCACAGGAGCAGTGATTCCGAGCGATATTACTTTACCGTCCAGCGTCACCAGTGGTAACGCCCACGTACCGTACTGATTGAAAGCCTCAACCACCGGCGCAAAGGCCGGGTCTTCAGCGTCAATGGTTTCGATGTCAATAACAGCCGCGCTGCCGCCGACTATACCGTCAACCGCGGTTTTAATCTCTTCAATCGTCTCCGACGATTGTCCTTTAGGACCTCAGCACGAGGATCCGCCGACAGGTGTTGGGAACACGATGATGTGTGCTTTTTGTTTGGACATTGCCATATCTCCTTCTTTATTAACTTACCGGGGTAGACGGACGAAAATATCGCCGTTGAAAATAGAGTGCCAGATTAACCAGGCTGATCAGCACCGGAACTTCCACCAGCGGTCCGATAACGGCGGCGAACGCCACGCCGGAACCGATACCGAAGACGCCCACGGCCACCGCAATAGCCAGTTCAAAGTTATTCGAGGCGGCCGTGAAGGATATCGCCGTCGTTTGTTGATAATTGGCGCCGATGCGGTGTCCCATATAGAAACTGACCAGGAACATAATCACGAAGTAAATAAGTAAAGGCACTGCGATGCGTAAGGCATCCAGAGGCAATTCAACGATAACATCGCCTTTAAGCGAAAACATGACGGTAATGGTGAAGAGCAGTGCAATCAAAGTTACCGGGCTGATACGGGGAATAAAGCGGGTTTCATACCACTCACGCCCTTTTTGTTTTAACAGAATATAGCGGGTCAGCATACCGCCAAAAAAGGGGATTCCTAGATAAATCAGCACGCTGCGGGCAATCTCACCGATACTGATGTCAACTATGGCACCGCCAAGACCAAACCATTGCGGTGCAACGGTGATAAATACATAGGCATAGACTGAGAAAAAAAGTATCTGGAAAATTGAATTGAAGGCCACCAAACCTGCCGCGTATTCAGAATCACCCTTGGCCAGTTCGTTCCAGACAATGACCATGGCGATACAGCGGGCCAAGCCGATCATGATCAGGCCGATCATGTATTCCGGGAAGTCGGCTAAAAATATAATCGCTAGGGAAAACATTAAAACGGGGCCGATTATCCAGTTTTGAACCAGAGAAAGAATAAGCACTTTCCAATTACGGAATACCTTACCCAGTTCTTCATATTTCACCTTTGCCAACGGCGGGTACATCATCAGAATCAGGCCTAGCGCAATGGGAATCGAAGTGGTCCCCACCGATAAGGAATTGATGAAGCTGCCGAATTCTGGCAGAAAGGAGCTCAGCCCGACACCGGCGGCCATGGCGATAATTATCCAAAGCGTCAGAAACCGGTCCAGAAAGGACAGAGTACTCGGGCAACCGGCGTCAACTTGGCGCATCAATCAATCCCTCCCCATTGGCGGTATAATTCGGTCATGCTAATTCCCCGCCTTGGTGTTACCAGGGTCAAATACTTCAAATTGCCTACCCTTCAGAAAACGCTCCATCAGGTAGCCTATGGCGATAAATAGCGGCAATGAAATGAGTGTCCGGGCCAGAGTAAACTCTATCCCCAGGTAACCGATTTCAATACCCAGCATCGGAATTTTCAACGAAGAAAAGGCGCCCAGGTAGATAAACAGATTCCGGGGACTGATACCCTTTTTATAAAGGACATAGGCTATCGGAAAAGCCCCGTAAAGCGGCCCGGCCTGTAGCATGGCCAGTAAGACGACCAGTGCTATACCTTTGATACCTGACTCTTGACCGATATGTTTTTGAATCTTATCTTTGGGCACCCAGACATCAAAGAGCCCGACAATAATAAACAGAAAAGGCAGAAAAGACAGCATTTCCACCAGTGAGACCCTAAAATTCGTAAAGACCGTGGTGCCGGGGTTAAATCCGAAGGCAAACGAAACCAGAATGGCGACGGCAAAAGCGCCGATCCAGACATAAGCCTGATATTTTTTAGCAAGAGTTTTCACAGAGTGACTCCTACGGCTAAACCAACAATAATAGCCGCCGCGAAGTTAAGCGCATTGCGGGTAATGGCGACACGGCGGCCAAGATATCGGATTTCTAACGGAAGCGTGATTATGCCGACCATCATTAAAGTTGTCATCAGCGTAGCCACCACCGCGTAGCCGGCACCTTGTTGCAATAACCCCGCCGCGATAGGATAGGAAATGAAAGCAGGAATAAGTGTAATGGAACCGACCACTGCGGCGATTACAAAGCCGAAAATCCCTGATTCGGCACCCAGATACTGATCGATTGCGCTCGGGGGTATCAAATACAACGCAATACTGACAACAATAAGGATATTCATAAACGGCAGTAGTAATTTTCGGAACATCTGCCAACCGCGCTTGAAACCCATGATGGTTTTGTCGCGGTCAAGGACAAAAGATAACACCGAAAGAGCCACGGCCACAGAAATGAAAATAACGGCGTTGTTGCTCAAAATACTCCTTGAATATTTAAGAACTCGTTAATTAGAAAACCCGGCATCAAGTATTCCTGACCTGCGGCACATTGCCAGGTTGTAAAGAATTTGAATTGGTTGGCGGGCACAAACGTGAGCTGCCTCTTAAGCAGCGGCGGTCACTCGTTGCCTGATCGTTACCCTTCAGAGCTTGATCAACCGCCCGGATAATCAAATCCCGATGGTCATTGTGAGTTTGAGGTGCCAGGCAGTAAATCACCCACAGCCCTTCTCGCCGTTGTGCCAGCAGTCCGGCATCGTATAACTGTGACAAATTGCGCGAAGCCCGAGTCTGAGAAATGCCCAGAGCCTGCACTACCTCACAAACGCAACAATCCCGTTCGATGAGGAGGTTTAAAATGCGCAAACGAGTGCCGTCGGATAAAGATTTAAATATTTCGACCAAATCCTTCATGACAACCTGCCTATATGCTTATTTACGCATATTAGCAGACAGTACCTGATAAGTCAAAGGAATACTTCCTAAAATTGAACTGAAAGCAGCCCTCTTATAGCTGATAGCTATATTTTGGGGTATTTATTTTTGTCTGATACTAGCTTATAATCATTAGAGGCAGATTAATTTGCCAGGAGGGTTATTATGACCGATGAGCGCCAGTATGAGATTGTTGAAACCAAATATTCTCCCAAGACGGTAACCCGCCTGGATTTTGTGGGTGATTTTGAACAGGCTAAAGAAAAAGCCATCAAATTAGCTCAGGATAATATCGGTATCCGGTACGCGGTTTTTCCGAAGAACGGCATCGTGGCTGAATACCAGGCCTTCTTCCGCACCACCATCAAGTGCCCGCACTGTGGTGAAACCATACCGATTGAATAACCCCTCTCCTGCCTTCAGGAGGTTATTCCACAGTCATCCTGTTCGCCGGTAACTCTACGATGAATCGGGCGCCGAAGCCTGTTTCGCTTTCTGCCCGGATACTGCCGCCGTGGCGCGTCACTATGCCGCGGCAGATAGACAACCCCAGACCAGTCCCCTGCCCAAAGTCTTTGGTGGTAAAAAAGGGCGAGAATATTTGCGCCAACTTGTCCGGGGCGATACCCGGTCCATCGTCCGCAATTATTATCCTGACATTATCTTCATTTTCTTCGGTGGTGAGACTCAGTTTCCCACCGCGATGATACTTGTCCATAAAATACTCGGCATTGATAATCAGGTTGATACACACTTGCTGAAGCTCTAAGGCATCAGCTTTGACCGGCGGCAATGAGAGCGTCAAGCTCTTCTCTACAGTAATATTTTTCGCCCTCAGTTCATACTCCCGAAGCCGGACAACATCCACAAGGGTCTGGTTCACATCCACCGATCCAACGGTTGTGCCGCCGCCTCGGGCGTAATTGAGCATTTTTTGAACGACATCCGCCGCTCGCCTGGCCTCGCTACTGATTATCTCTAGGTCACCCTTCAATTCCTCCGGCAGCAGTGGATTCTGCAGTACCAAGTCGGTAAAACCTATAACCCCGGTTAATGGATTATTAACTTCATGAGCCAGTCCCGATGCCATTTCTCCCAGCGAGACCATACGGTCGGTGATAATCAGGTTTTCTTCCATCTGCTTACGCTCGGTAATATCTCGGATGATGTGTACCACACCAACCACCGCCCCTTCCTGACTGATGACCGGTGACACCGAAACATCAACATGGCGGTCCCTGACGGCGTCATAGTGTTCACTATTAACCGGCTGACCCTCCACCATAAGCATCTGATGCGGACAGTCTGCCGGGGGAGTATCTGTACCGTGAATAACTTCATAACAATGACGACCCAGACAGGCAGCGATATCACCCCCGGCGTACATCTTGGCAAAGGCCTTATTCAGCCGGACAATACGACGTTCTGGATCATGAATGGAGATTGGGTCGTTTATAGAATCAAAGGTACTGCGCCATTCTTCAACAGCATGGCGCAAGACATCCTCTGATCGTTGATGCTTACACATCCGTCAGCCTCGATTGGTTGGAGCAAATATATTGGTCAAATGTCACAGATTACAACTATATTATGCCTTACGTGCTGCTGTCTATAATACTATCTGACTATATACGGCCATTTTCGGATGGATTTGGCATAGTACCTTGGTACCGGTTCAGTTATTATCTAGTACTATAGTACCGGGTGTCGGCGGGCGTACTCAGCCGTCCGCCAGTGACTTTAGTCGGGTGTACCATCCAAAGCCTGCCTCACTTCCAGCACAAAATTTTCCAGAGCACCCAGTGAATGGTCCTGGTCTATCAATTTTAAAAGCTTACTGCCGATAATCACGCCGTCAGCCAGAGCCGCCATGGCCGCGGCCTGAACCGGTGACGACACGCCGAAGCCGATGGCCAATGGTTGATCTGCCTTAAGCCGGACTTGGGCCACAAAGTCCGGCAGATATTCCGGAACGCCCTCCCGGGCGCCGGTAACCCCAGTCACTGATACCAGATAAATAAAGCCGCGGCTTTTTCGGGCCACCAGTTCAATGCGCTCAGTCGTACTGGTCGGTGACAGCAGGTGAATGAGGTCCAAGCCGTTTTCGGCTGCCGCCGCATCCAGAGCGTCGGATTCATCCGGAGGTAGATCAGGTACAATCAGGCCGTTTACACCCGCCGCCGCACTCTGACGACAAAAGTCCACAAGACCGTAACTGAGAATAGGATTATAGTACCCCATAAAAACCAGTGGAATCTTCACTGTCTGCCTTAACTGACGCGCCAGTTCAATGCAGTCCACCGGTGTTACTCCGTTCTCCAGTGCCCGGAAGCTGGCCGCCTGAATAACCGGTCCGTCACCGATGGGATCGGAAAATGGAATCCCCAATTCCACAACGTCACAGCCGGCTTTTTCCAGCAGCGGCACTGCTTTGAGCGTTGTGGCCATATCCGGATAACCCACCGTCAGGTAACCGACAAGTGTTTTATGTCCCTTGCTGAAAGCACCGGCAACCCCGCTCATTACTCCACCTCCAGGGCGTTCATTACAATATCCATATCCTTGTCGCCCCTTCCCGACAGACACACCAGTATTGTCTGCGCCGGACCCAGCGTCGGCGCGATTTTGACCGCCTGAGCAATGGCATGGGCTGATTCCATAGCCGGCATGATGCCTTCGGTCTCCGACAGCAGCCGAAAAGCGTCCAAAGCCTCGTTATCAGTCACCGCAAAATATTCTGCCCGATGGCTATCTTTGAGATAGCTGTGTTCCGGTCCGACGCCGGGATAATCCAGTCCGGCGGAAATACTGTGGGTCTCGGCCACCTGGCCATGTTCGTCCTGCATCAGGTAGGACATAGCCCCATGCAGTACCCCAGGTCGACCACCGGACAGCGTGGCGGCATGTTTGCCGGAAGCTACTCCCGAACCGCCAGCTTCGGCCCCGGTAAGCTTCACACAGGTATCATTGACGAAAGGGTAAAAAATGCCCATAGCGTTGCTGCCGCCGCCGACACAAGCCACCACCTGATCCGGCAACGCCCCGGTCACCGCCATCATTTGCGCCCGGGCTTCCCGGCCTATTACCGATTGAAAATCCCGCACCATCACCGGATACGGGTGCGGCCCTACCACCGAACCGATGAGGTAGTAACTGTCATCCGGATGACTGACCCAATCCCGCATCGCTTCGTTAATGGCATCTTTGAGTGTCCGTGACCCGGATTCTACCGGTACCACCTCAGTGCCCATCAACTTCATGCGGAAAACATTCAACGCCTGCCGTTTTACATCCTCCGCACCCATATAAACCACACCCTTCAGGCCCAGCATGGCGCAGACGGCAGCGGTGGCCACCCCATGTTGCCCGGCACCGGTTTCAGCAATAATCCGCTGCTTACCCAATCTTTTTGCTAGAAGCCCCTGACCTAAAGCGTTATTGATTTTATGTGAACCAGTATGAGCCAGGTCTTCCCTTTTCAGAAAAATTTTCGCCCCGCCGCAACGGGCCGACAGGTTGGCGGCATAGTATAACGGCGTCGGCCGTCCGGCATAATCAGCCAGCAACCGGTCAAGCTCCCGGTGAAAAGTTTCATCTCCTTTCACCTCTTCATAACCGCATATCAAATCATTCAAGGCTGGCACGATCGTCTCTGGGACATAACGTCCGCCGTAATCCCCAAAATAGCCCCTGTTATCTGGCAGCATTATTCACTCCTCTCAACCTGGCGTCAGCCTCCCTGACTGTACGGATAAAGGCCATGATCTTGCCCGGATCCTTCTGGCTGTGCCTTTCAACACCGCTGGAGACATCCACTCCCCACGGTCGGTAGCGGCTGATTAACTCTCCCACATTCTCCGGATTAAGCCCTCCGGCGACCATCACCGGCAGCACCGGATTCAAGTCCCCCAGTATTTTCCAGTCAAAACTTTCGCCTGCCCCCCCGTAACGCCCGGCCACCCGGGCATCCACCAGGTGAATGCTCTGCACCGGTCCCGTCGCCACGCGGGCTTCTATCTCTTCAACTGTTGCATCTTTATCAACCCTAATCGCCCTTATAACTGGACGTTCCATTCTTCGGCAATAATCGTCATCCTCATCGCCGGAAAGCTGCACCCGGTCCAGGCGGCAGTATTCAGCTATGTGGTTAACCTCATAGGCCGGGGCGTTGACAAACACCCCAACCAGCTTCGGCCGCCGCGGTTGGCTAAGCAGATGATGCGTAATCAGCATCGCGCGCTCCGGAGTAATTTGCCGGGATGAATCAGCAAACACCATTCCAATATAGTCCGCCCCCAGCCGTCGGCATAACTCTGCCGTCTCTACATCAGTTATCCCACAGATCTTTATTTGCGTCATTGATTTTTCGTTAGCCGTCCTCAATCTTTCATTTATCGCGTTTGGCGTTTGTTAGGTTACATTTGGGCATTTTCTAATATTTAGCAATTAGATATTCCATTTCCACTCCCGTCATTAATGCTTCCCCAACAAGCGCCGCTGCAACCCGGCATTCGCGCAGATACTTAATATCCGCCGGTGATGATATACCGCTTTCGCTGACCACCAGCCGGTCTGCCGGAATCAGCGGCCGCAATCTTCCAGTTGTCTTTATGTCAACTGCAAAGGATTTCAAGTCACGGTTATTGATACCGATGACTCGGGCGCCGGCATGAACTGCCGTTTGCACTTCCTTTTCATCATGTACTTCCACCAGCGCCGTCATCCCCTGCCGCTGCACCAGTTCCAGCAGGTCTTTCAGCATTTCCGACGTCAAGATACTCACAATAAGCAGTACGGCGCTGGCACCCCAAACCCGCGCCTCATAGACCTGATACGGGTCAATAACAAAATCCTTAAGCAAAAGCGGCGGGCGCGCCTCACCCAGATCTGCGGCAATCTCCTTCAGGTACTCCGGGCTGCCCAGAAAATACTGTTCCTCGGTCAGCACTGATATCGCCGCAGCACCGCCGTCGGCATAGCTTCGGGCAATTGTAACCGGCTCGAAATCCTCCCGGATAATCCCTCGAGACGGCGAGGCTTTCTTGACCTCGGCAATGATGCTGATATCCTGTCCATTAATAGCCGCGGCAAAATCCGGCGACGACTGTGTCCTTGTCGCCTGGCAACTGATCTCCTCCAGAGAAATAACTTGCCGGCGCGCCGCCACCGCTGCGCTGACGGCCGCCACGATAACATCAAGAATCATGCCGTGCCTTTCTACTTTGGCTAACCTCAATGAATTTCTCCAGCTTGGCCAGCGCTTTGCCGCTGTCTATAGCTTCAGCGGACAACCCTAAACCCTCGGCCAGTGAATCAGTAACATCGGCAGCTTTCAGAGCTGCCGCGGCGTTAATTATCGCCGCATTCCGCAGCGCTCCGTCCTCACCCTGCAGCAGCCGCAGCATCGCTGTCGCGTTCCAGCGGGCATCGCCGCCCTTGATAGCTGCAGCTTCGCACCGGGCCAGGCCGAGTGTTAAAGGGTCAATATCATAACATTCCAGCCGGCCGTCCCGCAGCTCGCAGGTATGAGTCACACCGGTCAACGTAATTTCATCCAAACCATCGGTGCCGTGAACGACAATAGCATGCCGACTGCCCAGTTCCTTCAGAACAGTAGCAATAGTCAGTACCAAGTCCCGGCGAGGCACGCCGATAACCTGAGTCGCTGCCCCGGCCGGATTACACAACGGCCCCAGCAAATTAAACACCGTGCGGATGCCTATCTCTCGCCGCGGCGGTCCGGCATGTTTCATTGCCGGGTGGAACACCGGGGCGAACATGAACACAATACCAGCTTGTTCCAGACACTCCGCTGCCTCATCGGGTAAGAGGTCAATCTTAACCCCCAGGGCTTCCAGCACATCAGCGGAGCCACACTGAGAAGACACCGCCCGGTTGCCGTGTTTAGCTACCTTGACACCGCAAGCAGCGGCGATAATAGCGGCAGCCGTGGAAATATTAAATGTTCCCGCCTTATCACCACCAGTACCGCAGGTATCTACTACCGGCCCGGTCACTGTCATAGGCAGAGCTTTGGCCCGCATCGTCCTGGCGAGACCCACCATTTCTTCCACCGTCTCTCCCTTGCACCGGAGAGCCGTCACGAAAGAGCCGAACTGGGCCGGAGTGGCCTTGCCTTCCATTATTTCATCCATCACCGCCTCAGCTTCAGCCGCACTCAAAGACCGGCCCGATACCAGTGTCTCAATTGCTTCCTTAATCATCGTGCGTCTCCATTTAGAAAGTTTTTCAATATCTCCCGACCGTATTCGGACATGAAGGACTCCGGGTGAAACTGAACACCCTGAACATCATAATCCCGATGTTTAAGCCCCATGATCTCGCCGTCAGACGTCCAGGCGGTAACTTCCAAGGACTCCGGTAGTGATTCCCGGCTCACCGCCAACGAGTGATAACGGATGACTGAAAATGGCGAAGGCACATCTTTGAAAACACCGGTGCCGCTATGTTCAATATTTGAAGCCTTCCCGTGCATCACTGATTTGGCCCTAACCACCTTACCGCCGTATACCTGACCCAGGCATTGGTGCCCAAGGCAGACGCCCAACACCGGTATCTTCGGCCCGAAGTATCGGACAACCTCAGTGGAAATACCGGCCTTATCCGGTGTGGATGGTCCGGGTGATACCACTATCTTCTTCGGTGCCAGCGCTTCAATACCGGCCAAGTCAATTTCGTCATTGCGCCTGACCTCAACCTCCGCCCCCAGTTCGCACAGATACTGGTAAAGGTTGTAGGTAAAGCTGTCATAGTTGTCAATTAGTAAAATCATGGTTTCCTCTTATCCACCGGCTTCCGCCTGGCTGACTGCTTTAAAAAGCGCCTGCGCCTTGTTCAGCGTTTCGTAATACTCAGCTTCCGGCTGGCTGTCATAGACAATGCCAGCCCCGGCCTGGACATAGGCACGGCCGTCCTTGGTCAGCATCGTGCGGATGGCAATGGCCATATCCATATTGCCGTTATAGCTGAAATAACCCACCGCCCCGGCGTAAGGCCCGCGCTTCTCCGGTTCGTGTTCGGCGATAATCTGCATCGCCCGAACCTTGGGTGCGCCGGAGACCGTACCGGCCGGGAATGTCGCCCGCAAAGCATCGTAGGCGGACAAACCTTTCCTGAGTTTGCCCTTGACGTGGCTAACCAGATGCATCACGTGAGAATAGCGCTCAACGTTCATCAAGTCAGAAACTTCCACCGACCCGGGCTCCGCCACCCTGCCGATGTCGTTACGTCCCAAATCCACCAGCATTATATGCTCAGCGCGTTCTTTGGGGTCGGCTTTGAGTTCGGCTTCCAATGCCAGGTCTTCGTCCGGATCACCGCTCCGCCGCCGCGTGCCTGCCAGCGGCCGGGTGACCACTTCGCCGTCTTCAACACGTACCAGTATCTCCGGCGAAGCTCCGATAATCTGGAATGAACCATAATCCAGGAAAAACATATAGGGTGAAGGATTTATGCTCCGCAGCGATCGGTAAATATCAAACGGCGCGGCGCTGGTCGGCCGCGACAGCCGCTGGGACAAAACCACCTGAATGGCCTCCCCGGCAGCTATATCTTCCTTAATGGCAGCTACACTAGCCTCGAAGGCATCTTTGGTGACACTGGAAGTGAATTCTGTCTTGGCGGCACCGGCAGCTTTGTGTCCGTTGGCCAGCGGCTCCGCCAGACGTCGGCACATTACATCGATATGTTCGACTGCCGCCGCGTATGCCGTTTCCAGGTCGCCTTCCAGCGGCATCAACGAAATAACCTTGATCCGGTGGGCAACGTGGTCAAATACCAGAAAGGTATCAGTCAGCATGAACATGGCTTCGGGCAGCCCTAGTGAATCGGCCTCGGGTGACGATAATTTTTCAAACCGCCCGGCGGCTTCATAAGACAGATAACCGACCGCTCCGCCGCAGAACCGTGGCAAACCCGGCTGAGGAACGATGTGCCGGTCTTTCAGGGCCTGTTCTACAGTTTCCAAGGGATCGGTCCGAACTCCGGTATCAGCAATGATAACCCGGCTGGGCTCCGTACCGAGGAAGCTGTAACGTGCCATCCTCTGCCCGCCCTCAACGCTTTCCAGCAGAAACGACGGACCGTCGCGCTGTATCTTGAGGAAGGCAGAAACCGGCGTTTCTAGGTCAGCCATCAGTTCCCGGCTGACCACCGCCAGATTCCCCTTGCCTTTGAGTTTCCTGATTTCTTCCAAGGTTGGCTTGTACATTTTTCTCTCCCGCGACCAAATAAAAAAGCCCCCGCCCACTAGGGGCGAGAGCTTAAATCTCGCGGTGCCACCCTGGTTCGGTTTATCACAGGTCTTACGACAGGTAAAAAACCATCTCATTGTCGGATACGGCACGTACTCTCAGGCACGGCGATATCCTGGGCCAGCTAACGGCGCCCTTTCCGTCAGAGCCTACTCACTTTATGCTTTCGGTCTGAAGCTCCCCAGTCCATTCAGCCTCTGCGCAACTACCGGCTCACACCTTACCCGGCTCTCTGAAGTCCGCCACAAACATACTCGTCTGGATCAACGCTATTAAATTTTTAAGTTGAACTAAAAATACCGCAAACAATATTGGGTTGTCAAATCCTATGAAACAGTCCTGCTTATCCGACCAAAGCTTGGACCACATAAAATTTAGATATTAGAGACTAGCATTAATTTACTATTTGGCGTTTACTTATAGCTCATACGTGGTCATCAGATAGTATATATAACCAAAAACTATCGCCAGCACCCAGGCCGGATGCCAGTCCACCCGCAACCAGTCCCAGAAATTGATATATCGCTGATAAGGGTCGGATTTGTCGGCTCTCAATATGGTCTCCTTAGTGTCCTTACCGATTTTACCACAATGATCAATTCCGCCGAGACTACCTTTAGCTGAATACTGACAGCTGATGTCTCTTTCCCCCGTTTTGGTTCTTCGATATTGGAAAATTGGATTTTGTTTGTTATTTGAGGCTTGAGATTTGGGATTTATCAGTTTAACACCGGATGCTGACAACTGACTGCTATCTCCTGTACAATCCCCCTGTGCCTATAAAACTGCTCGACTCAAAAACCGTCGCCCGCATCGCTGCTGGTGAAGTGGTGGAACGCCCGGCTTCAGTGGTCAAAGAGCTCATTGAGAATGCCCTTGATGCCGGTGCCAGCGACATAGACATTGAGATCAAAAACGGAGGCACCGGGCTCATTAGGGTCAGCGACAACGGTTGCGGCATCGCTCCGGAAGATCTGCCTCTGGTTTTTACCCACCACGCCACTTCCAAGATAAGCTCGTTTGATGACCTTTCCGAGACCATGAGCTTGGGTTTCCGTGGAGAGGCGCTGGGCAGTATTACCGCCGTGGCTGATGTAGAGTTGCTAACTGCAATTGAGCAAGCCGCTTCAGGTCGTTTGATCACCCGGCGCGACGGCCAAACATCTGACAAACCCGCCGCCCGCACCCGCGGCACCAGCATAAGTGTCTCCCACCTGTTCAAAGCGGTACCGGCTCGCCTGAAATTTTTAAAATCAGATACTACCGAAACCGGCCACGTCGTCAACGTGGTCAGTCACTATGCCTTGGCCCGGCCGGAGGTGCGCTTTAACCTGACCATTGACGACCGCCTCTCTTTGAAGACACCGGGCAACGGGCGCTTGCGTGATTCTGCCGTTGAGATATTGGGGCGGGAAACTGCTGCCGGAATGATGGACATTGAGGCCGCCGCTGAGTCACTGTCCGTTACCGGCTTGGCTGCCCCGCCTGCTGTTAGCCGGGCTAACCGCACTGGTCTGTATTTATTTGTTAACCATCGCTGGATAAAAAGCCCCATGCTCTACCGGGCCGTAGAAGAGGCTTATCACGGTTTGCTCACTATCGGGCGTTACCCGGTGGCCGTAATCAACCTGACCTTGCCGCCGGCAGACATTGACATCAACATCCACCCGGCTAAGACCGAGATCAAATTCCATCAGGACAACCGTATCTTCAACTTTGTGCGTCAGTCTGTTCGGTCGGCGCTGGTTGGCGAATCCCCAGTACCGGTTATCGGTGAGCCAGTTCCGGCCTATCAGCCCACGGACTATCAGCGGGATATGAAACCATTTGTGGAAAATCTCTTCCCGGAGACAATGGCCGCGTCCCGACCGCTGACGGCAGCAGGATTGACCGCCGCCGAAGCATTACCAGCACTTCGCGCCGTCGGTCAAGTGGCCGGGTGTTACATCCTTGCCGAAGGTCCGGATGGACTGTATATTATTGACCAGCACGCTGCCCACGAACGCATCATGTATGAAAAGGTATTGTCGGCACGGCAGAACCATACCCCTGCTTCTCAGGCGCTGCTGGAACCCCGGAATGTTGAACTCAGCCCGGCTGAATCCACCGCCTTGACCGTCCTGTCCAAACTGCTGGAAGACTTCGGTTTCGTCGCTGAAGACTTCGGCGGCCGCACCCTGCTGGTCCGGGCGGTACCTTCGGCTTTAGTCGGGGGTGATTGGGTGACAGCTCTGCACGAATTCCTGAATTCGCCGGAATCCCGTACCCGCGGAGAGGAAAAGCTGGCCGAAATCATTGCCTGCCATTCCGCCGTTCGCGCTGGCAAAACGCTTACCTTGGAGGAAACTCGGGCTTTACTTCTGGATCTGGAAAAAACTGAAGTTCCCAATACCTGCCCTCACGGACGCCCGACCCTGATGAAGCTGGAGACTGCGGCGCTGGAACGTCATTTCAAGCGCACGTGACAATAAAAGGCTTTGTTATTTACCAATGCCATTGTTAGAATCTCTTCTTATACACGGTGAAAGGTACAATATTGATGAAACCCATTAAGTTTTTTGTTGTTCTGGCTTTGATACTGATGACTGTCGGGTTTTCATCTTGCACTCCCACCCCAAAAAGCGACGCCCTGACACAGATTTCCACCATTGATACCCTGTTGAACGGCGTTTATGACGGTGTGATATCTCTGGATGATTTGAAGCAATACGGGGATTTCGGCATCGGTACCTTTGACACTCTTGACGGCGAGATGATCTTTTATGACGGGGTTTTCTATCAGGTTAAATCCGATGGCATCGCCTATATTCCCTCAAGAAGCGTCACCGCCCCTTTCGCTGCCGTTACCTTCTTTGATACAGACAAGGAAGTCCCACTGGCGGCTGGCACCGGCTATCTGGATTTACAGACTTTTCTGGACGACCTCCTCCCTACCGAAAATATCTTTTATGCCGTTGAGATTACCGGCACCTTTTCCTATGTTCAAACCCGCAGCGTCCCGCCTCAGCAAAAACCCTATCCGCCGCTGGCTGAGGTTACCGCTAATCAGGCAGTGTTTGAATTCCACGATGTTGAGGGTACCATCGTGGGCTTTATCAGTCCGCCGTATGTCAACGGCATTAACGTCCCTGGCTACCACCTCCACTTTCTGACAGCGGATAAAAAGGCTGGCGGGCACTTACTTAATCTGCAAATATCTCAGGCCACAGCTTCAATTGATTATATCTCCAAGTTTAATCTGACCCTGCCCGGTTCCGACAACGACTTCTATGACTTGGACTTAACGCCGGACTTGTCCGATGATCTGGAACAGGTGGAGAAGTAGGGATGCGCAGAAACGGGCTAAATACCCATCCATCCGTCCCCCGTAAAACCTGACTGCCAACAGGGCCTTAACTGTAGAATCATGGATCAAATGGGCTTTGTCAGAATTACCTCTCCAATAATAAATATATTTGGATAATGGGACATTTACCCCTTGCATCACGTCGCGTTATATGCTATTATATGTTCTGATTTTAAGCATCAAGTGAAAGTTGTGCCCGATCTGAATTGTTTCTTTTCCCGACGAATCCCCCGCCACCCCGATTCAATCGTAAAAAGGGATTCGCTTCCTTCGTTTTTCGGACAGAATACGACCCGACCGGCCGCGCAGTGAGGCAGATTATCTTTTGTGACACTGCCGGGAACCGTGAACATTAAAAAACTGTCAACTGCAAACTGATCACTGATTACTGACTACTTTTAACTGTCAACTAACAACTGAGCCACCAATTGAAAAACAATAATTGATATGGGCTAACAATAGGGGTTTTTGGCGTTTTTTAATCGTAAATACAGGATTCGTTTCTGTAAAAAAGCTTAAAAAATACAAAAACAATTCCCGCTGGATCAGTCCCGCCCTATCGCGGACCGTCCGGATGCTTGACGGGTACCGTTCGCCCAACGGTTGCTGACAGCAAACCCGCTATAAGGTATAATCTCACTGCTTATGACGTCTCATGTTTATTACCGCAAATGGCGCCCCCAGAGCCTCGGCGAGTTGGTGGGCCAGAAGCCTATAACCGACACCCTGCTTTCCGCCCTGCGGCAGCAACGGGTAGCCCAAGCGTATATTTTTTGCGGACCGCGGGGCACCGGCAAGACTTCCACCGGGCGTATCCTGGCCAAGGCAGTTAACTGCCTGACCAATGAGGGCACTGGCGAACCATGCAATAACTGCTCCATGTGCCGCGCCATCACGGAAGGCAGCGCCATGGATGTCATTGAGATTGATGCCGCGTCTAATACCGGCGTTGATGATATCCGGGACCTCAAGGAGCGAGTTAACTACTCTCCAGCCGAAGCTCGTTACAAAGTCTATATCATCGATGAAGTCCATATGTTGTCCACCAGCGCCTCCAATGCGCTGCTGAAGACTCTGGAAGAACCGCCGCCGCGGGTTATCTTTATCTTGGCGACAACGGAACTCCACAAGATACTACCTACCATTCTGTCCCGTTGTCAGCGTTTTGATTTCCGGCGGCTGAATACCGGCGACATCACCGATAAACTTGCGGAGGTCGCCAAAGCCGAAAATGTAGACATTGACCACGACGGCCTGACCCTGCTGGCCCGGGCGGCCGGCGGCAGCCTGCG
This sequence comes from Dehalogenimonas sp., assembly GCA_050864255.1. Classification (GTDB taxonomy): domain Bacteria; phylum Chloroflexota; class Dehalococcoidia; order Dehalococcoidales; family Dehalococcoidaceae; genus Dehalogenimonas. Next base: position 90,482 of record JBOWAX010000001.1, on the reverse strand, counting down.
GGACGCCGAAAACCTGCTTCAACAGACAGCCACCGTCTATAATGGCAAGATCAGCTTGCGGCAGGTTCAGGACAGCCTGGGTCTGACCGGCGATGATCGCGCTGGACGTTTGATGCAGTCTATCGCTGAAGCCGATGCCGCCGCTGGTATCCGGCTGTTGGCCGGTGTGGCCGCCGACGGAGTAGACCTGAAGCAGTTTAACCGGGAAGTCATTGAAAAACTGCGTCAGGTGCTTTTAGTGAAAGCCGGTTCTGCGGACTCGCTTAATCTAACCGATGAAGAACTGACAGCCGCCAAAACCGCCGCTGCCGCGGCTTCCATGAATTACATTATGCGGGCGCTCAAGGGCTTCACAGCCCTGGCCGGCAATACCGATATGACCACACCTCTGGCCATGGAAATGGCTTTGATGGACGCCGTACTACCCCCGGCTGTGCCGGTAGCGGCTGACCCTGCACCACCGTCCCCGGTTCGCCCGGCCGCTCAAGGAGCTAATCAACGAAAATCGGCTGTAGCGCCCGTTGCCAAACCGATATCGGTCAAACCGTCAGATAGCGCCGCCCCAGCAATACCTCAACCCGAGAACGCTGCGCCGCCGGAACCGGAAACATCAAAGGTGGCGCCAACCGATTCCGGACCGGTGGGAACCCTCGCCGAACTCCAGAATTACTGGCCGAATATACTCAGCTGCGCACCGCCGAAGCTGCGGCGCTCCCCAGCTCTGGCTATCCTGCGTAGTGCCGGAGTGCAGCCGATAAGCTTTAATGACGGAGTGGTAACACTGTCTTTCAAATTCCCGATTCACATGAACAAGATCAATGAGCCGGAGAACCGGCGGGTCACCGCTGAGATTCTGTCGGCCTGTCTGGGCGTGACTTGCGAGGTGAACTGTGTGCATGAACCGTCTGCCAATCATCTGGTCAAAGAGGCGCAGCGACGCGGTGCCGAGATAATAAACGTGGAGGAAAAATGGACTTCTCACAAGTAAAAAAGGCAATGGAACTCAAATCACAATTGTCCAAGATACAGAAAGAACTGGACAAAATTGTAGTGGAGGGGGAAAAGGGCCCGGTCAAAGTGACCGTCAACGGCCAGCAGAAACTCCTGTCCATAACAATTGACCAGGAAGCGATGAAACCAGAGAAAACGCGACAGCTTGAGGATAACATCATCAAAGCTGTTAACGATGCCACCGAAAAGGCCAAGAAAGCCGCCAGCAAGGAAATGTCCGGTATGATGGGCGGTATGGGGTTACCCGGGCTGGGATAAACCATGAAAGAAGCTCCCAAGTCCACCGCTGCGGCGGTCAACCGCCTGACCGAAGTACTGGGACGGCTGCCCGGTATCGGGCCGAAAAGCGCCCAGCGCTTGTCTTATCATATCCTGAAGGCCAGCGCGGATCAGGTCCAGGAACTGGCTGACGCTCTCATCAGCGTTAAGCAACGGACTAGGTTGTGCCGCATCTGCTGGAACATCACCGACGATGACACCTGCATTATCTGTGCCTCACCGGGACGTGATGCGACCCGCATCTGTGTGGTGGAGCAGCCTCAAGATATGCTGACGCTGGAACATACCGGTGTGTACAAGGGCTCCTACCATGTGCTGCACGGCGCCATTTCCCCCTCTGACGGGATCGGCACCGCCGATATCCGACTAGCGGAACTGATGCACCGGCTGGAAAGCGACACGGTCACCGAAGTGATCCTGGCCACCAACGCCAACGTGGAGGGCGAAACCACTGCCATGTATCTGCAACGCCTGATTACTCCGCTGAGCATCAGAGTAACCCGACTGGCCCGGGGATTGCCCTTTGGCGGTGAGATTGAATACGCCGATGACGTAACCTTATCCCGGGCGCTGGAAAACCGGCAGGAGTTTTAATCGGAGAACAATCAGGTGAATAAAGACATCCTCAGTCAGTCCCAAAAGGCCGGAATGCCGCCGGGTACGATAATTCACGTTGGCCGAAGACGAACTGATAAAACCAAGCTGAATTTCATCGAATACAACCTGAAAGAATTCCGGGAACAGCCGCTGGAGAGTATAACCGAGTGGCAGGATTTATCAAAGGACGACACCGTCATTTGGCTCAATGTTGAAGGGCTGCATGAACCGGAGATTATAGAACAGATTGGGAAACGTCTGGGACTGCACCCTCTTACTCAAGAAGATATTGCCAACACCCAGCAGCGTCCTAAAATGGAAGACGGTGAACATTATCTGTATATCGTCCTCAAGATGTTGTACCACGATACTACTGAAGATGAGATAGTCGCCGAACAGATAAGTTTGGTACTGGGTAAGAATTACGTCATCTCTTTCCAGGAAGGTGCCGGAGATGCCTTCGATAAAATACGAGAACGCCTGCGTCTGGACAAGGGGATGCTGCGCAAACAAAATGCCGATGCTTTGGCTTATGCCTTAATAGATTCTATTGTTGACAACTACTTTGTGGTTCTGGAACGCTTTGGTGAAACCACCGAGGATATTGAAGAAAATCTGCTAATTTCCCCAACTACCGAAACTCTTTCAGTCATTAAAACCTTGAAGCGAGAACTTCTCTTTATGCGCCGCGGTATCTGGCCTTTGCGGGAAGTAATCAACGGGCTGCGAGTATCAGATTCACCGCTGATCCACGATTTTACGCGACCCTATTTTCAGGATATTTACGACCACATCATTCAGGTAATGGACATTATTGATAACGCCCGGGAGATGTTGTCGGATTTGCTGGACATTTATCTTTCCAGTGTATCCAATCGAATGAATGAAGTAATGAAGGTGCTGACGATTTTCGCCAGCATCTTTATCCCACTGACGTTCATCGCCGGTGTTTACGGCATGAACTTTGAGAATATGCCGGAGCTATCTTGGCACAACGGTTATTTTTTCGCACTCGGTTTCATGGCAGCCGTAGGGATTTCCCTTCTAATGTTCTTCCGCCGTAAAAAGTGGCTTTAATCAACAACATGATCACTTACGATGATTTTACTAAAATTGAAATCCGCGCCGGCCGAGTTATAAAGGCCGAATTCTTCCCCAAAGCACGGCAACCGGCCTACAAGCTATGGTTGGATTTCGGCGAACTGGGTATCCGCCAGTCCAGCGCCCAATTAACCCGGCGATACCAACCAACAGAACTGGAAGGTCGCACCCTGCTGGCAGTTACTAATCTGCCAGCCCGGCAGGTCGCCGATTTCAGGTCCGAAGTACTGGTGTTGGGTGCCGTACCAGATGAAGACGACGTGATTCTCATCACGCCCGACGCTGCCACCGCTCCGGGTACTAGAATCCTATGAACGAATGCGCAAACATCATCAACCGATTGAAGGAAACCGCCAACCCGGCGAATGTGACTGGTATGGCCCGCTTCGGCATCAACCCTGCTAACACCCTGGGTGTCTCAATACCCGTCCTGCGCAAAATCGCCCGGGAATACCTCCTACAACACGCCCTGGCGCTGGATTTATGGCAATCCGGAGTCCATGAAGCCAGAATCCTGGCTTCCATGGTAGCCGACCCAAAACAGGTCACGGCGGAACTGATGGATAAGTGGACAGCAGACTTTGATTCCTGGGACACTTGCGACCAGGTCTGTGCCAACTTGTGGGAAAAGACGCCTTATGCCTATGAAAAAGCCTTGGAATGGAGCCAGGACGAACAGGAATTTATCAAGCGGGCCGGCTTTGTCTTGATGGCTCGACTGGCAGTGGGTAACAAGAATGTTTCAGACGCCAAATTGGCTGAATTTATGCCCCATCTGTTGAGGGGTGCGTCCGATGAGCGTAATTTTGTGAAAAAGGCTGTTAACTGGGCGCTGCGCCAGATCGGCAAGCGTTCAGCCACACTTAATTCACTGGCGATTAAAACCGCTGGAGAGATGGCTCTGATTGATAGCAAAGGCGCGCGATGGATTGCCGCTGATGCGTTGCGGGAACTTAAAAGTGACGCCGTTAATCATCGCTTATCCGTGAAGTCCGGCTTAAAATGAGCGAAGCCAGAGAAACCAAGACACCGGCAATTGTCTTAAAGCGAGCCCGGTTGAAAGAGGCCGATCGGGTGATTACTTTGTTCACCCGGCAGCTAGGTAAAGTAGCAGCACTGGCCCGTGGTGTTCGTAAATCCAGCAGCAAGCTGGCCGGACACCTGGAGCTGCTCAATTACGCTGACATTACACTAACGCGTTCCAAAGGGTTCCCGACCATTATCGGCAGCCAGACCCTGAACCCGCACCTGTGCCTGCGTTCTTCACTGGAGCGAACGTCCTATGCGTTGTATTACGCCGAACTGGTCAACCATTTTACTCCGGAGGAGCAACCCAATACCCCGGTATTTGACCTGCTGGTTGAAACGTTGGAAAAAGCCTGCACTGCCGAAAACATGGAGCTGTTAAGCCGCTATTTTGAAATTAATTTGCTAGGCGCGCTGGGATTCCAGCCCCAGTTACGCGTCTGCCTGGATTGCGGCACCGGGTTCAAAGCTGAGATTAATTACTTTTCCAATAATCTGGGCGGGTTACTGTGCCCGAATTGTGCCTTCAAGTCATCGGTTTTTCCAGTATCCATTAACGGACAAAAGGTACTGCGTTTTCTATCCGACCATGGATTGGCTCAATCAGAACGCCTGAAGCTGGACCCAATGCTCAATAAGGAGCTCAAGCAACTGCTGAGTAATTACCTGCGCTATCTGTTGGAACGGGATATAAAAAGCACTGCATGGCTACACCAACTGGAAGTAATGCTACCGCCTGAACCGTCTTAATAGGGTTACGGTTGGGCCAACCGGCGGGAACTGGTAATGCCGAGCGCCTTATAGATTTGCAGAGTGGCACCTGAGGTATTCAACGTGTAAAAGTGAATACCGGCCGCGCCATGATCCACCAGGTCCCGCACCTGTTCGGTGGCCCAATGTACGCCGACTTCCCTGACGCCTTCATCATCTTCAGCCCGGGCTACCGCCCGCAGCATGCTGGCTGGAAATCGAGTGCCGGCGGCCACCTCGGCCATCTTCTTTAACTGCCTGCTGGACGTCACCGGGGCGATGCCGGCCACAATGGGCACAGTTATTCCAGCTAGATGGCAGCGTTCCCGAAAATCATAGAAATCACGGTTATCAAAAAATAGTTGAGTACAAATGTAATCGGCTCCGGCGTCAACTTTAGCTTTAAGGTATTCAATCTCCGTCAGGCGGTTAGGCGTCTGAGGATGGCCTTCGGGATATCCAGCGACGCCGATACCCATGTCGGGAAAATGTTCTTTGATGAACTCCACCAGTTCGGCAGCATTACTGAAACCGTCGGCTGCCGGTACGAAATCGGTTTGACCCTTGGGGGGGTCACCCCGCAAGGCCATGATGTTTTCAATTCCGCTGCGCCGATAGCGTTCCAGTATACGGTAGATTTCGTCGCGGGAAGAACCAACACAGGTCAAATGAGAAATAACAGTCAGGCCGGTTTCCTGCTGGATGCGTACAACCAGATCGTGAGTCAGCTCCCGAGTGGAACCACCGGCACCGTAAGTTACCGAAACACAAGCCGGTTCCAACGGTATCAGGTCTTTGATGGTGGCAAAAAGCCGTTCCGAGGCCTCTTCCGACCGTGGGGGAAACAGCTCAAAGCTAAAGACAATATTGCCCTTACTGTAGATGTCCCTAACGTGCATATTTAGTCCTTATATTAATAGCTTCTTAGTCACTTCTGTTCCACTATAACAGAAAGACGGGCAATCTCTTTCTTCAGTTGTTGCTGCCGTCGGATTAATATCATCACATAGGCGAAAATTACGAACCAAATAATTGCAAAGACAGCAAATAAATATTCTATGTTTTCCATTTCAACTTCCTCTCGTTAGTCCAACAGACGTTTCAATTCATTTAATCTGAGTTCATCTTGCCTGAGCGATATCCGTTGAAGCAATAATAGAAAAAACACGCTGGTTATCGCCAACAGACTAAGCAACAGGGTTGCCAGCATGATTGGGGCTAATCCGCCTTCAAAAATAACTGGATTAGGGTGCTGAGTGCCCCAAATAACAATGGCTAAGGCCACAATAGGAACATCTATAAACCCGACAATACCAACCACAGCGGCAAAACGCGCCGCGCGTTCTTCTTCAGCGATAAAGGAACGGACTATCAAATAGGCGATGTAGATTAGCCATAAAACCAGGGACGCAGTCAAGCGGGCATCCCAAGTCCACCAGACACCCCAAATGGGTTTCGCCCAAATTGAACCGGTTATCAATACCAGTGTGGTAAAAATAACCCCAATTTCGGCAGAGGCATGGGCGATAATATCCCACATCCTTGACCGCTTCCACAGATACATAATACTTGCGATAAATACCAGAAAAAAGGCTAGAAATGCCACCCAGGCGACCGGTACATGATAGTAAAAGATACGCTGAATGATGCCCATGGTTGCCTCGGTGGGTACGACAATGAAAACCATCAGCAAGCTAACAATAATTGAAACCGCGCTCAAAACAAGCAATAAATAACTCCATCGAGGTGATGTTGTTTTCATGAACGCTTCCATAGACTATTCCTCCAGAACGTAGTTAAACACAAGATACGATACCGTCACAAAAACGGCATCAAAAGCAATAATCATCAACATCCAAGTAGCAATATCGACCCAACTACCACCAGCAAGAGTTATTTCCGTGGCTTTGACCGCACTGATAATCAAGGGTACGGCTACCGGTAAGAATAGAATGGGTAATATCATTTCCCTTGCCCGGGTGTTGACCGCCAAGGCTGAAAATAAAGTACCAACAGCTACAAAGCCAATGGTAGCCAGGATGGTAACGACAATGATTTGAGGGGAAAGTACCGGCAAATTAAAAAGCAAAGCAAAAAGAGGCAGTGTTATTGCTTCAATCACGAGCATAAAAAACAAACTGGACAACATCTTGCCTAAAAATATGTCTTCACGATTAACCGGACACGACAAAATACCGTCAAGACACCCGTTTTCTTTTTCAGGAATAAACGTCCGGTTCAAAGCCAGAACTCCAGCGAATGCAAAGGCGACCCAGAGTACCCCTGGAGCCACTGCTTCTATTGTCGGACGGTCCACGCCGAAAGCAAAGCTAAAAACCACGATTACCAGTACCGAAAACACCAGCACCGAAAAGATAACCTCACGGGTGCGCAGTTCAGTCATGATGTCCTTGTACACGATTGCCTTAATCTTGTTAATTGAGGAATTCACGACTTGGCTCCCGTCAATTCAAAATATGATTGGCGGCAATTTGCCAAATTCAGCTCAGAAACCGGAGCCTCAAGTGCAATTTTCCCTTTATGCAAAATAATAACTTTGTCCGCAATTTCCATCCCTCTTTCCAGACTATGGGTGGCCAGCAGAATAGTGCGCCCGCTCTCATGAAGGATGCCCCAAAGCGTTGCGATAGCCTGTTGATCCAACCCTGTTTCCGGTTCGTCCATCAACAACACCGAAGGATTATGCAGCAAAGAGCGGGCTATAGAAATCCGTTGCTGCATACCCCTGGAAAATGTATCAACACGGTCATACAGCCTTGATGTCATACCGACCAATTCCGCCATTTCCTTCACCCTTTGAGCTGGATCAGCGATATCGTGCAACCGCGCGTAAAACTCTAGATTTTCATAGGCGGTAAGACCACTATATAGATAACTCTGATGACTGACCACACCGATTTGTCTTCTAATCTGTTCCGCGCCTTTGTTAATATCCAGACCCCCAATTTTAACCGTGCCGGAACTGGGTTTCATCACTGTAGCCAAAATTTTAAGCAGGGTGGTTTTACCAGCTCCGTTAGGTCCAAAGATAACTACTTTTTCTCCTCGATCAACCTTAAACCCAACTTCTTTGAGAGCGGGACGATGGTTAAACGTTTTGACAAGTTGATGAACCGTAATCCCGGATTCCACCGCTTCCATCCCTATCACTCCTACCCCTTATCTTCCGGAGGTTGCACCATCTTCAATATGGCATTTTTAAGTTCAGACCGTTGTGTTCGGTATTCCGTCTCGTCAATATCTCCACTTTCATATTCGTCATCCAGACGGGCGATTTGTAAAAGCAGTTCTTCACGCCTGTCTGGTTCATCCGAAGTGTTACTTCCACCACCTCTTCGCAAGAGAAACACAAAACCGGCAACCAGCAACACCAAAGCGCCTCCCACCCATAACACCGTCTGAACTGTATTTGATCTAAGACCCGAAAGTTCAATCGATAACGCTTCACCACTGGCTATGTTGGTACCCGAAAAATACTCATAAGTCACATCTTCAATCACCAATGGCTCATTTCGTGTCAACTGAGGCGCAATGATCTTTTCAAAACCCTGTACCAATAATTCGTAGCTAGCCTGTGGATATTCTAACTGTCTATTGAAAATGAATTGGGCCTGAGTATTGTGAATATAATAAGAGTAGGTTGCAGGAGTATAACCCGGCCTGACCGGTCCAGTATACACTAAGCCTGCATTGGTAAATACGACATTACCGGCTATTTCCTCGCCTATCTCAATATGTTCAGCTTCACTGGGTATTGGAAACATCAAAGTAACCGGAGAAGTATCAACAACTTGACCAGAGCCGATAAACGTATTATTCCCGGAATTTTCAATAATAAAAAACTCGGTAAAACTGAGCCCGTCATCCTCTAAGTAGATAATTGTATGAGATAATGCAATGGTGATACCATCGTTAGATTGAGTCGTCTCATAAATCAGTAATTCTACTGAGATATCCGTAATTGCAGCCGGATAATTAATCGCCTCACTATAATAGGTAATACCCAGGTATTCAGCCGTGACGTAGTAGGTAATCGCAGGGTCTGTATTCAAACCAGTAAACGTAAAATTACCATCGCCATCAGCTACCGTCTCAGTTATAATTGGCTCGTTAGCATTCGCTGCATAACCTTCCAATATCAGACTCAACTCTTCAACCGGCCCGCCATTTGGTGAACCGTTAATCACCTGACCGGTAATGCTGCCATCGGCCTCAGCTGCGGTTAATGGATGAAATGACAGCAAAAACATTACCGAAAATACCAGAACCAATTTTTTCAACAATTATATACCCTCAGTTTTTAACCTTTTGCCACAATCTGGGCAAAAAAGAGTGTCCGGATCTTGTTGAGCTCCACAATAGGCACAAAAGCGCCCATTGTGCTTCCTAAGCCAGATGATTTCCTTTTCGATGTCTTCGTCTCGTTTCTGAAGAACCTCGGAGGTCTCATTTTGAATATCATCCAGTTCTTTTAAGATTGAAACCGCTTGATTCCGGTACTGCGCTCCAATCGTATCGTAATCTTCCTTACTAAGAGTACCGGATTGATAATCATTCTCCAGCTCTTTAATTAAAGAGTATGTGTGATCGCGCCTATAGTTAACATCCTTCAAACTGCCGCCCTTTGGGGCTGCCCCAACTCTTTCCTTAGGCCTGACAAAGGGATACACCACGGCTGCAAAAGCCCCCAAAGCCATCAATATTGTCAGAGCAATAATCATCTATCTCCTCGATCATATTCGATAAATAGTTAGGCAGTCACCGCGCGACGTTCCGGCCAAAAAGCTACCAAGCCGCCCAAAGCAATGATCATACCCCCAATCCACACCCACAACACCAACGGAATTACTCTCACCTCAAAAGCTGCAGCTCCCGTCTCGTCCCAATCAATAAAAATAACGTATAGGTCCTCAATGGCAGAACCTTGGATTCCAACTTCTGTTACCGGTTGCTCAAAACTATCGTGGTATATCTTTTCAGTAATGATTTGGCCAACAGCGTTACCATCCGCCTCGATCGACAATTCAGCGGTAATCACATCCCGGCTGGGAGTGTTGTAATAATCCAGTTTTTCATAAGTCAGGGTATATTGATTGATTTCAAGGCTTTCACCTTCATTGAGTACAGCACTGGTTTTTACATCAAATACCGACGAACCAATGATTCCCATAGTCATCACCAAAATACCCAAATGAATGATATAACCACCGTAACGTGGTTTGTTTGACCAGATCAGCCGCAAAAATGCGGTAATAAAATTCTCACTCTTGACCTTCCGTCGGGAATTTGTCCCCCTATACCATTCAGTGCCAATGGTCATTAAAACAAAAAATAACAAAGGAAAAGCAACTAATGCTGTTATTTCTCGCATCCCAAATGCAATCAAAACCACCGCCAGAATCAGCGCTGTAATCAGAGGCCGTAAAAAATTCTTTATTAGATTACTGTTAGAGGCCTTACGCCAACCGATTAGTGTACAGACACCGGCCAAGGCCACAATAGTTAAAAATATTGGCCCGTTCACCTGATTAAAGAAATCTGCTCCCAAAGTAACTTCAGAGCCGCCAAATATTTCAGAAATGGCCGGGAACATGGTACCGATAAACACGGCTACGGTGGCTCCGACAAATAGAAGATTGTTCAAAAGAAAAGTGCTTTCTCGGGAAACAAATGATTCCATCTCTGTTTCACTTCTAAGCATGCGACTCCGGAAGGCCAACAACCCCAAAGCTCCCAGCATAGAAATACCGATGAAGGCAAGAAAGTATGGTTCAAGCCCAGTTTCGCCGAAAGTGTGCACCGATGATAATAGTCCGCTACGGGTCAGGAACGTACCGAATATACTAAGTCCGAATACCCCGATGATGAGAAGCATATTCCATACCTTGAACATACCGCGCCGGCGTTGCATCTTCATCGAATGGAGAAAGGCCGTAGCCAGCAACCAAGGCATCAGACCAGCATTCTCAACCGGATCCCAAGCCCAGTACCCTCCCCAGCCTAATTCAACATAAGCCCACCACATGCCAATAATGAGCCCAAGGCCAAGGACGAGCCAAGTAATCAGCGCCCAACGGCGACTAAGCACCAGCCATTCATCACTGGAGCGTCCCTTGACCAAGGCAGCGATGGCGAATGCGAAGGGAACGGTGAAACCGACATATCCAAATAACAAGGTTGGCGGATGCACCACCATTCCGATGTTCTCCAACAGCGGATTCAGTCCGGTACCTTCAAGGAGCGTAAATGACAACGTGTTAAATGGATTGGAGAGTGAAAGCAATAATATCAGAAAAAAAGCCAGGGTAAACATCATTACCGCTGATGCCATCGGTACCAAGTCCTGGCCTGTCCGGTGCCGAGTCAGGACAACCACAGCGGCGAATATCGAGAGCAACCAAGCCCAGAACAACAGTGAACCGTCGTTTCCTGCCCATAGGGTACTAATCAAATACACCAGAGGCATATCTGTAGAGGTATACTGAGCGACATATTCTATATTAAACTGATGGGTCAATATTGCCGCAAGTAGAACACCGACCGCAACCGTCACGAGAACACCGGCGGCCAGCACGCTGTTACGGGCACTGGCCAGCCAGATGGGGTTGTTTTTCAGAGAGCCAACGAAAAATGCGATAACCGAGTATACCGAAACCGCGAGCGCAATCAGGAGCGCGATGTAACCGATATCAGCCATTGATCAATTATCCGTTTCATTCTGCAATAGCAGGTTCGTATTTGGAGGCACACTTGGTCATAATTGAAGTAGCTTCAAAGACCCCTTCTGTGGAATATTTCCCCTCCACAACCACATCGCTATCCGCTTGGAATGTATCGGGAACAGCACCTTGGAAGACTACAGGAAGAGTGGCAGAACCCAATACCACATCCTTGATTACAAATCTGATCCCTAATCCACCATTCTCTGTTTCCACCGAACCGGAAATAACCGTTCCATTTATCCGAACGCTCTTCCCGCTCAATATTTCCTGTTGTTCCAGAAAATCATTAACTTCATAATAATAAGTGGCTGAATTCATAAATCCCACCCACCCGAGTGAGCCAATTGCGAGAAACAGGATCAAACCGCCGATAATGAATTTCTTCTTGCCCATATGACACCTTCCAATGGATCAAGTGCAACCTATCGTATTTTAACATCGCTAACTCGTCAGATGCCAGTCATAAACCTCAAAATACAAAAAATGCGCAGCTTATTAACCGCTTGTTAAGATTCTGTTATTATCAGGATGTATCAACCGGTTGCCTCTCCGCAATAGGCGCAAAAAGCACCCGATCCTTTCAAAGGCTTGCCGCAGTAAGAGCAGAAGCGCTTGTTGGACAGGCCGGATGCCGGACTAACCTTTCTTTTGGGTTGTTGACGTGCCACCCGACGTTTGGCGACGCGATTGACTGACTTTTTGCCAGCAGATCTCAACCAGAAAAAGAACCCGGCCAATCCGGCGATTAGAGCGAGAGCACCTAGTAAAACGGTAAATAAATTAGAATTGTCGGTGTCGTTGATGTCCAGTGATGGACGGCTATCGGATTTAGTATAAGTTATGTCATATTGCAGCAGCTGCCCGGCAATTAACTCGTCATAAACATATGAGTGCGATTCAAAACCCTCGGAATCAATAAAACTGGTACCGGCAGGGACCGCTATAAACTCTGACGATTTCCGGGGTTCCTGAATAATCACTTCCAGATTGGAAACGGGATAGAGAAACTCATACGACAGAGAGATGGACTTATCCACCTCTCCATTGATTAACGGCGCATAATATTCAACCCGGAATGTGTTGGTGGTTACCTCATAACTTATTTCATCAAAACCGGCAATTTCTGCAGCCTCTCGGTTCGGTGGACCTCCGGAATAGACCCCCTGAATATCAATAGAACCGGCGGAATACATTTGCGCATTCACCGGTACCAGAAACCTGACCTCCGCCGGAGCAGCTGTGCCGGTGATATCCCCTTCCATCATCACCAGCAACCGCGGGTCATCATACTCCGGATAAACCCAGATGGTGACATTTTCGTAGCCCGTAATTTGTTCCCCATCGGCAGCGGCAACCATACCAGCTGATGTAATTACTAAAGAAATCATGGCTATCCATAATGCTATCTTTAAATAAACGATATGTTTTCCCATGCGCTACATCCAATTACCTCTGGTATCAATGCCTTACATTTTTAGCTTACTCTATTTCGCTTTAATGGTACAAATCTAACACCAGTCCTTGGAAATCGGAGCTTTTTCCAACGCGGCAAAGGGTTTGACCTGTTCCACCACCAGATTATGAGTACCGTCCCGCCGTGACAGCCGCCCCCTAACCGCGATAAAGGGGGATTTAAACCGGTGTTCATTGCGTTCGTAAACTTTGGGGAAAATCATCAGCGGAATATGCCCGAACTCATCTTCCAGGGTAATAAATACCACCTTGCGATGCGGTCGCTGACGGCGGATAACCATGCCGGCAGTGGTAACCTCAGTACCGTCACGCATAAACTCAATCTCCCGGCTGGAACTTATCTCCCGTTGGAACCGCGGCCGCATACCGGCCATTATGTGACCGGCGGGAAACAATCCCAACGTGCAGTATTCTTCCTGCATGCGGTCCCAGGCATTGGGCGCGGCCAATTCCGCTATATCCTGAGTAACCGGCAATGGTAAAAATAGCTGCGAGTTCACTGGCCGGTACCGCAGACCGATTTCCCATTTCACTTTCCTGCGGTTAGATTCCAAACTATCGAAGGCACCGGCACCGGCCAATGCCAGAGCGACTTCTTCCAAAACGCCGCTACGCTCCAGAAAATCGCCGACATCCCGGTATTCTCCTTCTCTGACCCTGCCACCGACAACAGCCATCGCCGCGGCTTCTCCCAATCCGACCACCTGTTGGAAACCCAGACGCAGCGCACCGTTCTCAATAGTGCAAATACTCGAGCTGCGGTTGATGTCCGGCCCCAGTACGACGACACCGTGGCGTTTGGCATCCTCTTTCAGCGTTTCCAGATTGTAAAAACCCATCGGTTGCTGATTAAAAATGGCGGTATAAAACTCCAACGGGTAATACAGTTTCAACCATGATGCCTGATAGGCAGTTACCCCGAAGGCAAAGGCGTGAGACTCGGGGAACATATACTGCCCGTTGAACTTGCTCCAGATGGTATCGGCCGCAGCCTCAGATACACCGCGGCTTCCGGCCCCAGCCATAAACAGTCTATGAAAATGATCCAGCATTGCCTCATTATGGCGACGGCTGAAAGCACGTCTGAGCTGGTCGGCGGTACTCGGCGACATCCCGGCGACATCAATGGCCAGTTGATTGACCTGATCCTGAAACAGCACCACGCCCAAGGTGCGCTCCAGCGCCCGTTTTTCCAGAGGGTGGTCAAAGGCAACCGGTTTCCGACCAGAGCGCCGGGCCAAGTATTCCTGGACACCGCCGTTAACACCCACGCCCGGCCGCACGGCTCCCACTTCATGGGCCATATCCAGCAGATTGCGAGGCTTCAACCGGGTAATAGTCTGCATCTGGGCGGCTGACTCCACCTGAAAGATACCGATGGTATCGCCACGGCAAAGCATGTCATAAACTGCCTGATCGTCAAAATCTATGCGTGACATATCTATAAAGCGGCCGGTGCGTTTCCTGACCAGTTCCACGGCATCCTGCATCTGGGACAAGGCGCCCAAGGCCAGGAAATCAATCTTGACGCAGCCGGCATCATCAATACTGTCTTTATCCCACTGACAGACATAGCGTCCGGCCATAGCACCCCGCTGTACCGGCACGATATCCGTCAGCGGTACAGAGGAAATAATCATGCCGCCGGGGTGTTGCCCCAGATATTTGGGGAAACCGTCAAGTTCCGCGGCAAGCGTTATCAAATCCCGCCAGACAGGAGCAGTAATCTTATCGCGGAAGCGCGGTGCCTGCCGCATCCGATCCGCCAGTTTTTTAGCACTACCCCACTCAACGTATTTCGCCAGTTGGTCCACTTCTTCCGGCGGCAAACTGAGCGCCTTACCCAGGTCCCGCACAGCACCCTTTATCTGATAGGTAACGATGGTACCGCTCAGAGCGGCGTGGCGCCAACCCCATTTCCGGTGGGTGCGTAATATAAGCTCCTCACGAATTCTTCGAGGAAAATCCAGATCAATATCCGGCACATAAACCAAGGCGTCTTCCGGCAAAAACCGCTCCAGCGACAGTTTGTATTTCAACGGGTCTATATGCGACAGACCGATGAGGTAACCGATAAGCAGCGATACCGATGAGCCGCGGCCCCGACCTGGCGGATTTTCTTCCAGAGGGACCTCCGAGGTGGTCAGCCCCTGCTCTATCATGACTTCCCGTCCCAGCTTGATAACATCATGGTACAGTAGCAGGAAACCGGCCAGATTGTGCTTGCCCACCAACCGGAATTCCTCGTCCAGCCGCGTCCTGACTTCCGGGGTAACGCTGCCGTAACGCCTGACGGCAGCTTCCAAACACAGGTCTTTCAGATAACTTTCCGGCGTGTGTCCTTCAGGCGCCGTATAATCCGGCAGAGCGTAACCAACCTGGCCTGACAGGTTAAAAGTACAGCGACAGGCGATACTGACCGTGTTAGACAACGCCTCAGGACAGCCATGGAAAATGGCTTCTATTTCCGCCACTGGCCGCAAATAGAACTCCGAATTTGGCCGCCGCTCCGAATGGCTGGCTTCCAGACTTTTACAGGACTTGACGGCCACCAGGCAATCTTGCAGCCGATGTCGTTCCCGGACATGGTAGTGGACATTACCGGCGGCCGCCACCGGTACTCTCTGCTCATCAGCCAGCCTGACCAGGCGGCGATTGCGTTCGTCATCACCGTAGACCAGATTATGCTGGAGTTCAATAAAATAGTTTCCGCTGCCGAACCACTCAAGATACCGCCTAATAAGCGACCGGGCCTCGTCAAAACGTCCTTCCGCAGCCAACAAAGATAAACGGCCGCGAGGGCAGCCGGACAGC
Source organism: Dehalogenimonas sp. (assembly GCA_050864255.1). Lineage (GTDB taxonomy): Bacteria > Chloroflexota > Dehalococcoidia > Dehalococcoidales > Dehalococcoidaceae > Dehalogenimonas. The sequence continues at coordinate 74,688 of JBOWAX010000001.1, read as the reverse complement.
ACAATAATACCGGCAGCATGCTCCGCCAGCCTCGCCTCCGGTATCTGCGGCAGATTACGTTCCCCGGCCTCGTGACCGATAGTAATCAGGCGACACAGATTACGGTAGCCCTCCTGGCTTTCTGCCAGCAAAGTAAGATGATAACCGCCCTCAAGCGTCACTTCGGCACCGATAATACCCGGCAAGTCCATTGACCGCGACAGGTGGGAAAAGCGCATGGCACCGGACAGATTATCATGGTCGGTCACGGCCAGCGCGGTATAACCCAGTTCTTTAGAACGAACGGTAAGCTCTTCCAGCGAGGAGGCCCCGTCGTGGAAAGAATAATAACTGTGGCAGTGAAGTTCAGCGTAAGACATTTTTTGGCCGGCAGCTTTCAGTAGTTAAATTTCAGTTCTTTAGACAATCACCTGATTATTCAGTAGCTCTGGTGATACCAGCGGCCGTCCGTAAGGTCCTTAAAGACCGTCAGCCGCCGCCCGCCGGACAGTATGACAGCGTAATAACACCGTACCAGCGGCCGGGGCCGCCACCATTCATCATCCAACCGCCAGCTTTCCGCCACCCGTTCCACGGCCAGCCAGCGCCGGTTCAGTTGTATTGCCGCCGGATCTGACACTTCTTCGCGCACTATAATCGTTTCCGGCAGATTTATCGGCTTAAGGGTGTCAGCGTGTAGCGCCTTTCCGGTATCCGGGACCACGGCTCCACCTCCTTTACCTTAAACAGTTGGGGCGCGCCCAGCTTGAGTTCCAATTGCTGAATATCGCTTTCCAGTTTGCCGGACGATCTGACTTCAGTGAATATACTGCTCTGTTGCCCGCCGAGACGGCCTAACCGGACAATCTTCATACCCAGTTCTTCCACCGGACCGGGCTGGGGACAATTTTCAATCACCTGTTTAACGCGCCGGAGAGCAGCGGATACGGTCATGGCCGGTTCCTTAAAATGAACCGTTTTCTGCCAGTGCTCCGCGGCACTAGTTCGGCTCCACAATTCAATACAGCGTACTCCACTGCCACGCGAGCCGAAGCGGCCAAAAGCCCGAACTAAAAGAGATTCCACTGCCAACAACAATATCTCTAACGCGGTCACCGGTGACGGCAAACTAGTACTTTCCTCAATGGTTTCCTCAGACATCCGGGGGTAGAGCGGGGTATCATCCTGGCCGCGGGCCAGTTCCCAGATACGCTTCCCTTCAGGACCAAACTGAGCCTCCAGCTGCGGCCGCGACAACGAGGCCAGTTCCCCAAGAGTGTGCAAACCGAAGTCATGCAGCCGGTTTTTGCTTTTAAGCGACACCGGCAAAAGGTCACAACTTAAGTCTTTCAGCAATCCGGGTATATCTCCGGCAGCCGCCTTAAAACCGCAGGCCCTGCTTTCCAGAGCCATGAGCCGGGACAGAAACTTGCCGGCGGCAAGGCCGATACGGGCCTCAAATTCCGCTGGAACGGACTGTCGGGCCGCCTGTACCAGATCCCGATCATCCGAATAAAGGCGCTCCATGCCTTCACAGCCGATATAAATATCGCCCAGAGCACTACCTTCCACCAGCGGGCTAACCCGTTCCATGGCGTCAAGAATGACGTCAAAGATACCCCAGTAATGATTCATATCAGCCTGAAGGATAGCCAGTTCCCGCTCCCGGGAAAGCGCCTGTTGAAGTGGCATATCCCGTTCCAGCCCCTTAAGCTCCGGCGAATGGTCCAGCACCAGCTTCTGGGAACCGACGGAATAGGTAAGCACCGCCGGGCGGCCGATGAGTTCCGGCCGCCGCAACATTTCACAATGGAGCGGAAAATTAGGCAAAAGAAGGCAACACAATTTCATGGTCTGTCCCTCAAAAAGGCGGTTTAATCCAGCTTGCGGATAATGCCGATGACCCGGCCCTGAATCTCTACATCACCGGGGTCACAGAAGATAGGATCCATATAGCGGTTAGCCGGCTGAAGCCGGATCCGGCCGGCCTCACGGTAGATCTTTTTCAGGGTCACCTCATTGCGGTCCTGCAGCCATACCGCCACCATGGCGCCGTCCTCGGCGGTGCTGGCCTGGGTTAACAGCACTGTATCGCCATCATCCACCAGGGCATCAATCATGGAGGTGCCCCGCACCTTCAGGGCAAAAACATTGGTGCGCCCGCGTAAGATGTCGTCGGAGACCTCCACCATTTCCTCCGGTGTCAGGCTCCAGGTATCATTTTCCGGCAGGGCGAGGGGCGTACCGGCGGCGATAGTGCCCAGCAGCGGCACCAACTTCAACGAACCCGATGCTGCTTTAAGCGGAAAGGTGATGCTCCGGGAAACGCCCTTCATCCGGCTGATATAGCCCTTCTTTTCCAAGACGTCCAAGTAATACTGGGCCACCGGCGCCGCCTTAAGGCCGCAGCCGCCGGCGATATCCCGCACCGAGGGGGCATAACCGTGGCGTTCCATAAACCGTCCGAGATAATCCAGAACCTTCTGTTGTTTGGCTGAAAGCGCTTCCATGGCGCACCTCTTATAACATTTGTTATATATTACATATGTTATACTTACATAGAGGGATTGTCAATAGGTTTCCGGAAATATTTTTTCAGCTGTTATCAGCAACTGAAGGAGGATTATAATATGGAAGTCATGACCGATAATATTTACATCGGCACTTCCGGCTGGAGTTACCCGCGCGGCGAAGGCACCTGGAACGGCTATTTTTACCCGCCGGGCACCCGCAACGAACTGGGTTTATACTCCCATTCATTTAACTGCGTGGAAATTAACAGTTCCTTCTATGCCCCTGTCAATCCGGCTTATGCCGAAGGATGGGTGCGTAAAACACCGGATAATTTTAAGTTCACCGCCAAGCTGTGGCAAAAATTCACCCACCCCGGAATGTTTGAAAAAGCCACCGGCGAGACAGCTATCATTTGCCGTGATGACGTTGAGCAGTTCAACCGCGGCATCCGGCCGCTGCACCAGGCCGGAAAATTGGGCGCAGTGCTGGCGCAATTCCCAGCCGGTTTTGAAAACACCCCTGACGGCCACCGAATACTGAGTGCCATATTGGACACTTTCAACAATTACCCCCTGGCGGTGGAACTCCGGCACAAAAGCTGGAGCGATGATCCGGACACCGCTAAAATACTATCAGAGGCCGGTGCCACCTGGGTCAGCATTGATGAGCCGCAGTTCAGTTCTTCCATCGCCCAAGATCTGCCGCTGACCTCCGGCTTGGCGTATTTCCGGTTTCACGGCCGCAACTCCAATGACTGGTGGAGCGGCAACAATGAAACCCGGTACCGTTATCTTTACTCCGAAGCGGAGATTGAAACACTGGCGGAGAAGGTAAAAACTGCCGCCGCTCAGAACCGGACTGTGTACGCCTTTTTTAACAATCACTGGCAAGCTTACGCGCCCCGAAATGCCCGCGATATAAAAAAGGCACTGCAAAGTTTCTCCTGACCCAACGGGAATTGTTTTTGCAATTTTTAAAGTTTTTTGAGGAAACGAATCTGGTTTTTAATCGTAATAACCGGTAAAATCCCCTATTGTTAGCCATTATCAATTATTGTTATTCAACTCGTGACTCAGTAGTCAGTTATCAGTAGTCAGTGACCAGTGATCAGTTGGTTAGTTATTTAAGTACCCGGCTACTCATTGCCGGAGTGCGACGTTCTATCTTACCCTCAAGGTGTTATTGGTGAGGCAAGTCGAATTCTGTCTGGAAAACGAAGGGAACGAACCCCTTTTTACGATTGAACCGGGTGTGTGGAGGATTCGTCGGGATAAGAAACAATTAAGCTCAGGCAGAAACTTTTCCCTGACGCATATTTCAGAACATATTATAGCATATTACAGCAAAAGAATGCAACAACTAAATGTCCCATTTCCCCCCTTCCCGGTAACCAACCCAAAAATAAATATTTCCGCTGCGGATAGTAACTCAGGCCGTTGACCTGATTTTCTATTGAGCTGGCTCCTATTTCACAATAACGGGGGCAGCCCGCGAAATCCGGTCCAAATGTTCCATCTCAGCAGCGGACAACTGAAATTTCATGGCCTCGGCGTTTTGAGTTGCCTGGGACACCGAGGTAGCACCCGGAATGGCCACTACCGTTTCCCTGTGGAAATTGATCAGCCAGTTCAACGCTATCTGAGCCGCGGTAACCGCGTGGGCCTCCGCGAGCCGCTCCAATTCATGAACCAGCGGCCGGGAACGTTCCACCATCGGCCTGATTACCCTTCGTCTCAGATACGGCAAAGCGGCCACAGTTTCCGGTTGCCGGTGATATTTACCACTCAGCAACCCCAATTGCAACGGTGAATAAGCAATCACCGTAATTCCTAACTCTTTTGCTGTTTCCAAAACACCGTTATGATCTATCGTCCGGTCAAGCAGGTTATAACGAGTCTGTATGGAGGCCAGCGGCAAGCCTCTTTCGGCCAGCCTCCGGTGAGCCCGTCGAATCAGTTCAGCGGAGTAATTGCTGACACCGACGGCTCCTATCTTCCCCTGCTCTACCAGATCGGCCATAACATCCATCTGCGTCTCCACTGAAGACATTGAATTAGAGAAATGCACCTGATGCAATCCGACGTGAAACGGCGTTAAATTTTCCAAACGCCGTCCAATCGTGCGCTTGATTGAACCGGCCGGACGATAAGCCGGAAACCATTTGGTGGCGATCATAACTTTATCAACGTCGGCTCCCGCCGTATGCAAGGCTGCAGCCAATGCTCGCTCGGAGCGTCCGAAACCGTATAACTCCGCGGTATCAAACCAGTTAATCCCACCTTCCAGCGCCGCGGCGACAATACCGTTTATGTCAAGTGTATTCAACTTCTTCCAGTAAGCAGAGCCGATAAGTTTACCAGAGAACTGCCAACTCCCAAGGCCAATTGGAGTGACTGAAAGATTGGTCCGACCTAAAAACCGCTGCGGCAGAACCATCAGTGGAATACCTCCTCAAAGATGATGACCAAATGAATAATAGTGTTATTATAAAGCAGAACAACACCGGGGGATAATGATATGCCGCTTGATAATCAGCAGATTGAACGAGAAGACCGGGAACTGGCAGCAGCCAGTGTACAAATTGCTACGGAGCAGACCAGAAACGGTCTTGGCGGACTGGTCGGCGGACTTGACCACCTGATAATCAACACCGAACCAGACCGCCTGACTTCTGCCGTCAGCCAACTTCTTGAAACTACCGGGCTCGAGAGCCGTGAAGCCTTTGAAGATGATTCCGCCATCACCCACGTGCTGAAAACTGTGGATTCTGCCGATTTCCTGATCACCTCGCGCAAGTCCACAACAAACCCTTTCCGTCCTTTTAATATCAATCCCAAGTCCCAACATCTGCCGAATACCAGAATGGAAACTCTGGTTTTCAAGACTTTCGACCTGGAAAAATACTTCGCTGTCCAGAAAACCCGAGGGGTTGAATTCATGACCAGGGATATAATCCGTCATGGTAACCGTTTGTTTATCCAGACCCGGCCGTCAAGCTCTTCCGGAATATCTTTCGGATTTGTACAGTGGCTGGGAAGCCGAGGCAATTACCAGACGGAGGCCAGCACAGTAATCAACGACCTGCCGCTGAAACCGGAATGGGATCATTTATCCCGCATCGGGTATCTGGATCATGCAGCCCTCAGGATCAAAGCCAGCGACCGCACCCGGGCTATTACGGAGTTCATGAAGCTGACCGGTTATCGTTTTGATTTTGCGATTTATGTCAGGAATCTTAATTCAATCACCTCGGTTACCCGGCTAAGCCCGACTGATTTCGCCCTGGTTTTCACCTCAGGAATCCCCGGCGAAGGCACAACAAACGACCCCGGACCGACCGAGCAATTCGTCCGCAATTACGGCATCCGACTGCATCACATGGCCTTCAAAACTGATGATATCGACCGGGTCTTCGGCCGGCTGAAAGAAAGCGGTCAGAAGTTTCTCCTGGACCTGGTAGGTTCAGAACAGGAAGGACTGAAGCAGACATTCACCGAGGCTTCACCTGACACTCTGGTGGTAACTGAGTATATTCACCGTTTCGGTGATTTTGACGGCTTCTTCACCAGGAGTAATGTGGAGCAACTGACCAGAGCAACGGAACGGCAGTAATAATACTGGTGACCACAGGGGCCGTAATATGTTCGTAACAATTATTGGATACAATTACTAGTAATGCAGCTGGCATACACCATGGTTAAAAGGCCCATTCATAATTCCGGGGCGACGATTTCCAGGTGATACCGGCTCAGATCAACGAATATATCACCACAAGGCCCGACCGCACACAACGATTGATTAAGGAGATTAAAGGTGACCCATTCGAACTACAAAGAAAAGCTAGACCTGGCAGGTATTTACGGCAGCAATGTATTCAATGACCAGATAATGCGCCAGACCCTGCCGAAAGAGATTTACAAATCACTGAAGCAGACGATTGAAGAAGGATTAATACTTAACGCCCAGGTGGCGGAAGTTGTGGCCTCCGCAATGAAGGATTGGGCTATTGACAGAGGGGCGACCCATTTTACCCACTGGTTCCAGCCAATGACCGGTATCACCGCTGAAAAGCATGACTCCTTTATCTCTCCAACCCCTGACGGACGCATGATTATGGAATTCTCAGGAAAGGAGCTTATCAAGGGCGAACCTGATGCTTCCTCTTTCCCGTCGGGCGGTCTGCGAGCGACATTTGAAGCCCGTGGCTACACGGCCTGGGACTGCACTTCACCGGCTTTTGTCAAAGACGGCACGCTGTGCATTCCCACGGCCTTCGCTTCCTATACCGGCGAAGCCCTTGATAAAAAAACCCCTCTACTGCGCTCAATGGACGCCCTGAACCGTCAGGCGGTCAGGGTTCTTCGCGCCATGGGGAATACCACTACCTTGAGGGTCACTACCACCGTCGGCCCTGAGCAGGAATACTTCATCATTGATAAAAAGCTGTTTGACCAGCGCACTGACCTGATTCTCACCGGCCGTACCCTTTTCGGCGCCAAACCTCCCAAAGGGCAGGAATTGGAAGACCATTATTTCGGCCAGCTTAAAGAACGTATTTCAGCCTTCATGTCCGAGCTAGATGTAGAGCTATGGAAGCTGGGGGTAGCCGCCAAGACGAAGCATAACGAAGTTGCGCCGGGACAACACGAACTGGCCCCGATTTTCACAACCACTAATATCGCCACCGACCACAATCAGCTGACGATGGAGACGATGAAAAAGGTGGCCCTGCGCCACGGCCTCGTCTGCCTGCTCCATGAAAAGCCTTTTGCCGGCATTAACGGCTCCGGTAAACACAATAACTGGTCGATGTGCACCAATGATGGTCAGAACCTGCTGGAACCAGGCAACGACCCCCATGCTAACGTTCAGTTCCTGGTGTTTCTGAGTGCCGTCATTAAAGCCGTGGATGATTATGCAGACCTGCTACGGGTCTCCGCCGCCAGCCCGGGCAATGATCACCGCCTGGGTGCCAACGAAGCCCCCCCGGCGATTATCTCCATTTTCCTGGGAGATCAGCTGACTGATATTCTTAACCAGATTGAAGCGGGCGGGGCCACCAAAAGCAAATCAGGCGGTACCATGCACCTGGGCACCACTTCTTTACCCTCGTTGTCCAAGGATTCCACTGACCGTAACCGAACCTCGCCATTTGCCTTCACCGGCAACAAGTTTGAGTTCCGTATGGTTGGTTCCATGCAGTCTATTGCCCAAGCCAACTTCGTCCTCAACACCATCGTTGCCGAGAGTCTTTGCCAGATCGCCGATCGGCTGGAAAAGGCTGCCAATATCCAGAAAGAGATTGGCGTGATTGTGCTTGAGATCATCAATAAACACAAACGTGTTATCTTCAACGGCAACAACTACGCTGAGGCATGGGTTGCCGAGGCTGAGAAACGCGGCTTGCCGAATTTGTCCAACATGGTGGATGCCATTGGGGCAATCCGCGCGGAAAAGAATATTGCCTTAATGGAAAAACATAGTGTTCTGTCCCGTACCGAGATGGAATCCCGCTCCGAAATTCAATACGAAATCTACAACAAAACCATCAACATTGAAGGCTCAACGATGGTGGAAATGTCCAAACGCCAGATCCTGCCGGCCGTAATCAGCTACAAAGCCCACCTGGCAGCCTCCATCAGCAGTATTTTGGGCATTGGCGGCAATGCCGATGTTGAGAAGGATTTATTCAACCGGATCAGCGCATTGGTACAGTCCTTCAGCGCTAATCTGGCCAAACTTGAGCAGGCGCTCCAGTCAACTGCCGACCTGCACGGCAATTCCAAACACCAGGCCGTTGCCTATCGCGACCTGGTGTTCAAAGGTATGGGCGAGTTGCGAAAAGATGCTGATGCACTGGAGACCCTGGTCTCTGCTGAATACTGGCCGATGCCAACCTACTCAAAATTGCTGTTCTGTATATAAAAACGGGCATTTAATAGCTAGGCAACAGATACAGAGTCTGAAGTTCGTTGAGACACAAACCAGGTTGGCTTGGCCAACCTGGTTTGTTTGTTGTGGTCAATCTGCCACAACAGCAGCAGACAGCCATAAACTCAGGCCCAAAGTCGGCACATACCGGCTTTGAGCCTGACGAATCCCAGCAATAATTGACTCGGAACGTGAATTCAGCTTACTTGTTTTTCGGCGAAGTCCCCTGCCCAGGGCATCTTATACTTCTCACCCTGGTACGCCTTGACCATTAAGATTATCCAGAAAACGAGGGTGATTATACCGACACCCGCTTCAAACAGTTTTCCAAAAAACGGCATTCCCCCGAGCACAGCGCCAGCCACAGAAAGAACGCCGAACACGATGATACTCTGCAACGCATGGAACCGGACATATTTATTATCCTTCTCCAAGATGAAGAATATGATGCCGGTGACCCATCCGAACAAATAACAGAGAAGGGCCGCGACGTTGGGTTCCAAACCCATTCCGGTCTTGCCGCCTGATTCATCAACAATTACACTCTTAATCTCCGTGGACTCGGAACCCTCTTTATCTGCAGCGGTCTGTCCCGTTGGCGAAATATTCCCGTTTTGTGAAGATCTGAAGGCCAGGAAAATCAGGATGATACTGATGATGATACCGACAACACCCATAACCAGTAATCCGATGCCCACCCCGAGCAACCAAGCTATTTTTACGCCAAATTCAACATCCAGATCGATGCCCGCCGAACCGTCGCCGTTCATCAACAGCAACGAGTATCTGCCTGATTCAATATCCCACTCCAGTGTCCGGGTACCGGTACCGGAAGCGGATGCGGTCCAGAATGATTGATCGCCGGGCGCTCCGGGTAGTTCATTGCCTGAGTGATTGGAATAACTCAGATTATCAGGAAACATTGAAAATTGGGTTATTTCACTATGTTCAACACCACTCAGGTAGGTATTGATATCTGAAGTCGGAGCGATACCGATAAATATTTGTCCGGTGGAATCGTTATTTCTGCCCTCTACTTTAATAGTGGCCAGGCTCCCCCAATCCCATTCACCACCCAGATAAATATCAGCCGGACCGGTGACCACCGCATAGGTATTACTTTCTATTTGAACGGTCCTGGTTGAATAGTAGGACTCATTGTCTTTGATGGTGTTATCCGCCAGGATTATAGCCCCGCCCCCGAAGAAAAAACCGATTGACGTCAACAGGCCGATTAAGCCGAAGATAAATATGATTACTTTCCCGATCGTCCGCATAGTGCCTCCTCTAACTCTCCGATATCCACAACTCATCCGGTCAGTAGTTTATTGCTTTCATATGGCAACATCAAATGTCAGAATCATGCAGCATAACTGCCCGGTCAAGCTCCTGAAAATAATAAACCATACAGATAACGAGCAAACCATTTATGAGGCTAGTTTTATACTACCCGGGTGGATAGTTTTAGAGAACGCAGGGGCAGTTTTGGGAAGCAGACATTAATTTGATTGACGTGAAAATAAAAATGTCTCAAAGCTGATGGCATTTCCTGAAAAGAAGCGTGGAGACGGGTGAGAGTAGAACTCTACCTGAAACACGTGATATCCTGGAGTGGATCTCAGCAAAACTCACTGAGGGGCTGATTAAGCCCATCAGTTGTTAGTTGGAGTTGTTGTCCTGAGAGTCGGACAACACTGGAGACAAGCTGATATTCAACAAAGATCTACCAATCAATTAATTTTTTTCTACAAACAATTCTAGCCCTAACTTAGGCAACGTCATGACGTTTTCTTATATGAAAGGAGTTAGAACATGAAAAAGCTATATTATGCCTCGTCCCTTGTTTTGATGTTACTCGCATTAGTGTTTTCTGGTTGTACGGCGAAGTTGGAAGCGTTTAATGACACATCCAAGACTATTCAAACCAAGGTCAGTCAGGAATTTGTGATTGCCTTGGGTTCCAACCTAACAACAGGATACAGTTGGCAACCAGAATATGACGGAGGAATGTTTACTTTAGTCAACCGGGAATACAAAGCTGATGATACATTTGGCAAATATGTGGTAGGTTCCGGCGGAACAGAGTATTTCTATTTCAAAGCTAACACAACTGGACACTCGCAAATATCATTTACGTATTACCGACCATGGGAGAATCCGAATTCAGAAGATCAGAAAGCGGTGTTTGATATCGTCATCAAATAAACCACATGAAATCAGTTAAGGAGACCCTCATACATTATGAGGGTCTCCATTTCGGGTGGAATATTTTTAACGGTTCCGAAACAAGTAATAGAGCCGAACTCCGCCTGAAACAAGAACGTTGGAGTTTGTGGCGAGATAGTTGTGAAGATTATTCGTTTTCTTTGATTTTCTCCATGTCTTGACCACAGCAGACTAGGGTACCTCCGCCTACCACTGTGACAACAACCTCGTTGCCACAAACGTTGCATCGATACACCTCACCTTTCTTTTCAACAGCCATCGTAGTGTCCTCCTCTTTTAGATTATACCTGAAACACGGGTTTTGGAGTAGGTGGTCGCCCAATTCATGATAAGATATAATTTTGAACCAAACTGAGGTGAGAAGTATGTCGTGCTATTTTCGTCATCTACAAAGCATTCTTGAAGAAGCGAATATATCCGTCAACTCCAATAATAAGAAACAAATAGATCAAACTATACACCAGCTATTGGGAACTGTTTATAAAGACTGCCCTACCACATGGAAAGCTCTTAAGCCATTGTTAGCCGACGAACAAAAGCGTCATGGATTGATTCAGAAACTTCAAACTGCTCTCAAATGATAATCCTGCAATAAACCGATTGCATACAGCCGATCTTTCGGTCTCTTAGAGAGTCGAACTCTACCAGGAACATGGGCGTTGGATTGGGTGAGCACTAAACAAACCTTGATCCACTTGTGCTTTTTTGACCTTCCCCCCCGAAAACAGCTAAACCCTGACTTAGAGTTCTCCGACGTAATAGAATAACGAAGGAGGATCAAAGTGAAAGCAAAAACAGTACACCGAGGAACAGATCATCGCGGTGCTCAAAGAAGGCGAAGCCGGTGCCAAGGTCGCTGATCTCTGCCGCAAACGCGGCATGAACAGTGCCACCTACTACAATTGGAAATCAGAATACGCCGGGATGTCCGTCAGTGAACTGAGGCGGCTGAAGGCCCTTGAAGAAGAAAACCGACGCCTCAAGCAGATCGTGGCCGACCGGACGCTCGATAACCGAGCCCTGAAGGAACTCCTCTTAAAAAACTTCTAAAGCCCAAGGTGAAGCGTTTAGCGGTCTCTCACATCAAGGAGAGCCTTGGGCTGAGCGAGAGGAAAGCCTGTCTCCTGGTCGATATCTCATCGTCTGTCTATCGGAACCAGCCGAAGCCGGATAATGATGACCAGGTGTGGAAACGGCGAAGGGAACTGGCGGAGGAGCGAAAAGGCTTTGGCAGTCCCCGGCTGCATATCATGCTCAAGAGGGAAGGCATGTTGATCAATCACAAGCGAACTGAAAGGTATACCAGGAGGAAGGTTTGGCAATCCGGAGGAAACGGCGAAGGAAAGATGCGGCTTCTGATTATTCCGCATTAGGGTGTAGCTTCAAATAGCCATTACTGTCAATCAATTTTGGGTATTGATCCTATTATCTCTGGTCATAATGAAACATTCTAACTGCAATCCAAAATATTCCTTAACTCCAATCGGTTTGAGACCAAGTTTATTTATAACGTTGATTGACCTTTTATTATCAGGTTTTGCTAGAGCGACTATCCTTTCAAGTTTGGCCTCTTCAAAGGCATAATTGAGAGCAACAATTGCAGATTCGGTAGCGAAGCCATACCCCCAATATTGGGGGTCGAAGGCATACAAGATTTCAACTTCTCCAGTTTTATTTAGAAAACCTAGACCGCAGTGTCCAAGTAGTTTCCCCGTCTTTCTATGTATGACTCCCCATATACCGTAACCCTTTTCTTGCCACTGCTTTAAGTCTGTGGCAATTAATAATTCGACTTCTTCATATGTTTTGCCCCTGCCACCACCCAACCAAACACATACTTCATCTTTTTTCATGATCTCGTAGTATTCATCCAGATCATCCCGTCGAAGAGGTCTTAAAAATAGTCTTTCCGTGTATTTTTCAAAATTGTTTCGAGCATTCATTTAAATACCTCGAATCTGACCAACGAGAAAGAGTCGAACTACACCGGAAACGCGGATTTTATTGACCTTGACCGATTGGTTTTACGAGACATCCTGGCTCTGACAAAAAGAACTCCAGATTTTCAAACTCGAATGGTAGACTTCGTCCCTCAACGAGATCAGGGGAATCAATAACCTGAAAGTGCAGATGGGCACCAAAAGAATCTCCAGTATTCCCTACTTCGGCAATTTGTTGGCCTCTTTGTATGATGTCGCCTTCCTTCACAATGGCACTATGCTGTTTCAAATGCAGATAAGCAGAATACTCGCACATTTTATGTTGAATGATAATATAATTCCCAGCAACCCATTTACCTATATCTCCATGAAGTGCAGTTTGAATTTCCTCAAATTGGCGTTTCTGGAAATGATCTTCGGTTTCACCATTATCGGGATTAAAACGAGACCAACATTGGACTTCAGCATCGTGAACCGATATCACCTTTCCTTCTGCAGCGGCAAACACCTTTTCACTATAACTGAAATAATCTTCGATTAATTTGCCGTCATTTTTAAAAACTTCGCCTTGAGGTCCTAGCCGAAGAAAGTCAACACCAAATGAGCTTGAAATACCAAAGCGGTGATGATCTAGAACGCCAGAATTAGGTATCCCTTTCATCAACCAAATACCATGTAAAGGCATAGAGTATTTCACAGGACAAGTTCGTTCGACAACTCCAAGTTCGGTCTTTATATTTAGTTCATTCCCCTTTGTATTGAGCTTAGCCCCGATCATTAACCTGTCTGGTTGTGTATGGAACATGAGATAGATATTTGGTAGGACTAGTACATGGCCACTCTCGATTTCAGTATTCGCTGAGAGTAGTGCTGTACGCAAATTGGTGAGTTTGGTCCCCAAAATGAGATCAATCAGTCGCCTCAATCCCAATTGGTCTTTCACCAATACCCGATTCATTATTTTTTGGATTGCCGCTTGATCAAGTATCGTGTTTTGGATTATCTGACCTTTTATGGCTCCTTCAAATGTGATTGACTCCAAAGACACCCTTTGGTTAGATAAATTATGCAGAACAATAGCATTAACTACTAAGTCATAGTTTTGTCTGTTTCCAAGAATATCCCACCAGTCAATACGATATGAATACACAAAATTGCATGGAACTACCATTAACTTGATTGAAGTGATCAAGATTTCCGTCATCGTTACGTCATCTTTTTCGATCATGGCAGAATCTTGCCTCTAGACAACGATTTTGTCAATTCTGAGATGATTTGGACGGGGAGTTTGAATAGAACAATAACCCCGAATTCCCCGTCCAGTTGTGTTACGATTTAGGGCTCTCCTTAAAATCCTAACATTACCGTTCACAATGGGCTCCAAAAAACACGACAGCGATACACTTTGCCTCTGTATTGTTTCAAGCGGATATATTGGTCAATCCAGTGGCCGTGCTTTGGGATAACCTGCTATTAAGATCTTATCTGGCATTGTTTGATGTTGTTACCGCAGTAACAACACGATTATCACAACAACTATGATTACGCCAACTACACCTAAACCTAAAATACTATCACCCCCTTTCCCTGACAATTAGTGAGGATTTAATCCCCCAATCAAGTTCATCTTACACTGCGCTAACGTTGCCCGTAATAGGTACTATTCTGGTTTATTCTTAACTAAGGTCTGATTTTATGGCTTAAGAGGGGATTTGGCTTCATTAACCCAAGATTCGATGTTCTATACAATGGTACGAAGCCGCCACCCAGAACTATCTTTCAGGTGGCAGTGTCAAAGCAAGAATAAATCGTATAAATAGTAACCGAGCCACTGAATTTTTCATCCAGCGGCTCGGCTTGGTTTCTGGTAAAGATGGGGGAGCCATCTCGGTCTAAAATGTGTTGTAGCTAGACAGAATGACAACCAGGAGGCTGATGACACCCTTTGGGTGTTGTGACTGCTGTCAGTGGGACTCGGCAAGCAATTCGAGATATCCTGGAGTAGCCGAATACTGAAGATAAAATTCCAAATCAATATAAAGCGTCCTCGGTTATTTTACGCTCTCTTTGGTTAGACAAAACTATACTTAGGTATTTCTTTAATGCACCTAATAATTTTACAGGTAACATTAGGTATATATCGGTAAATTCAGGATATCATAGCTCAGGACCATCATTTATCATCATTACATGCCATTCTCTCTGCCAACTACAGCATGTTAGCAGATTGGATGTAAAACCATTTTCCGCCCAGATAGGGTAGTCACGCGTCGTTTGAAGATCCGAACGCGTGAATTTAGGAAAGTAAAATATGAATTCTGCTAGAATGGCGCTTGAACAGTTACGCAGTCAATTTGGAGACCGTTTTTCATCCGAACGCGTCGAACGTCTGTTATATGGGCATGATCAGGCCAGCCTCCCAGATCTAGTTGCCTTACTTTTGCATACCCAACCGATGGCCATCATTCAACCTCTGTCAGAAGAGGAGTTGGTTTTTACCTGTCACTGGGCACAACAACACCGAATTTCACTGGTTCCTCGCGGTATGGCCACCAGTGCCTGGGGAGGGGCGTTGCCGGTGCGTGGCGGAATTGTCGTAGACTTCCGCCATATGAATCGAATTCTCGAAATCGAAGATGATACGGTTACAGTAGAACCTGGAATAACCTGGCAAGCACTGGAGGAGAGCCTTTTTGCTCATAAACAGCGTCTGAGATTATATCCATCCAGCGCCCCAGGTAGTACGGTCGGCGGCTGGGTTGCTGAAGGCGGCGGCGGCATCGGAAGCTACCAGTATGGCACGATTGGCCCCAACGTGGCCTCAGTTCGACTGATTACTTCTTCCGGTATAGTCAAGGATCTAACTGGTGAGGAGCTTTCGTTTGTTCTTGACGCGGAAGGGATTACCGGGTTTATAAGCCAGGTCAAACTTTATACCCGCAAGTTTGAAGACGACCGAGTTATCACTGCGGGTTTCCCAACACTGGAGAAGTTACTTGAAGCAGTGCAAAATATAACCGAAAAAAACTTGCCGTTGTGGCATATCAGTTTTTGCGGGAAGCTTTTTCAGCAGCGGCGCGTCGAAGCCGAAACCCAGAGCAGAAAATTACATTTGAACTGGGACCGGCGGCTGGCGATCGCTGAAACTCCGACAGCCGACAGCAACTGCTGTCGCGCCCTTTTTGTATATCCTCTCGCCGAGGCAACCAGAATAGACTCTGAGATATCACAGATTATCGATGATGCCAAGGGGCAATTGGGTAGCGAGGCCGAAAGCCGATATGAGTGGCAGGAACGTTTTTACCCTTTGAGACAAAAGAGATTGGGTCCATCACTAATTACGGGAGCAGCGCTGGTTGAGCTAGCTTTTACCGAACTCAAGGCGACGATTGTGGATATACAACATCATTTCAAGAACTTAGCCTTATCAGTCAACATGCTCGGTCCCAATCGGGTTTCAATCATGGGCTATATTCTTTCTGATGAACGCCAGGCATCGTATTTATTCGATTTCCCTCAGGCACAAAAGATAATCTCTATCGCCTGCAGTCATGGCGGGGTACCTTATACCACAGGCCTCTATTTTACATCTCAGGCTAACCAGATACTCGGGGACAGGCGGATTGAACAACTCACTCAATTTAAAAATACCTTCGATCCGGACGGGATATTTAATCCAGGCAAGGTATTGCCTTCCAATGCCCGGCCGCGGATGATTCATTTTGCGATGGGGACCGCCCGATTGTTTGAGCCGGTATTGGCAGCTGGACGGAAGATTCTCAAGATACCACAAAGAAGACTGAAACGCTTGCCCAAGGAAATATCCTTTGATTCTTTCGCCTGTGCTCAATGCGGTTACTGTGTCCAGGTGTGCACGAATCATCGAGGGGTGGGTTGGGAAAGCTTCAGTACGCGCGGGCGCTGGTACTTCCTCAGAGAGTATCTCAAGGGAAAGATGGATTTTAATGCCACCATAAGTCAATCGTTCCTGTTCTGCAGTACCTGTCAACGCTGTAACCGGGTGTGTCAGATACGCTCGCCAGCACAGGAGATGTGGGATGGCATGCGCGGCGAACTGGTTGGCAGACTGGACCAGGCAACCTTCCCCGGTTATGAGATGATATCTTCAATTGTCCGTCATCATCACAATATCTGGGGACGAGACATCGCCGACCGGGCTGGCTGGATGCCGGATACCACCAAAATCAATCTCCAGTCCAAGCAGGCCTATTGGGCGGGTTGTACATCCTCCTACATTGAACAGGGTAACGCCCGGAATGCCGTGCGCATTTTAAACGAAGCAGGGGTTGATTTTACTTATCTCGGCACGGATGAACATTGCTGCGGTCTGCCGGTTTTCCTTTCCGGCAAGTGGGCTGATTTTGAACTGGAGCTTCGGCACAATATCTCCCAATGCAATCGTTTGGGACTCAAGGAGATTTTTGTCACCTGCCCCGGATGTTATATCGCCCTGGCTCAGATTTATCCCGGATGGGCGAAACAGTTAGGGTTAAAATATAACGTAAAAGTTCGCCACATCAGCGAAGTGATGGCTACCGTGATTAACGATGGACGCCTCAACTTGAAATATCAGCCTCCGGGAGTTAAGCGAGTTACCTACCACGACCCGTGCCATATCGGTCGTCATGCCGGTATCTATGAGTCACCGCGCCAGGTTCTAGCGGCGCTACCCGGTATCAAACTGACGGAGATGCGACACAACCGTGAGGACGCGCTTTGCTGCGGTAGTCTTCACTGCCGCATACTAAAACATGAAACGGCGGACATCATGGCGGGATACCGGATCGATGAAGCAGAAGCTACCGGGGCAGATGCTCTGATCACTACCTGTCCCTGCTGCGAAGTCCAACTCCGGGTCGGGTCAGCCGCTAACGAGACGAATATTCCAATTCTTGATTTTTCAGATCTTGTCATGCAATCGCTCGGCTATGATGCACCTGATCCCACAAAGTCCGTCGTGGAGTCTTGGGATATTTTCAAGGATTCCCTCGCTTTACTCACTCCTAGCGGGGTAAACAATATCATGGGCGGTATAGTACCGGAAATGATTGCGGCGCTGCCGCAACCACTACCCAAGGTTTGTCATTTGATTAGCCACCTGCCATCAGGGCCAAAGAGCCTAGCCCTCGGCGCACTAAAAAATACAATGCCCCAAATCATACCTCGGGTATTACCGGGAATGCTTGATAGATTGTCCCCGAAAGTTACTGAAGTAATGAAATCTAAACTTTGTGAGATGCCTCCGGCATTGGAGATAATGTTCCCCGATATTGTTCGCGAGATAATACCAAGAGTTGTAACTCCAATGTTACCCGATATTATGTCTGAGCTAACCCAAGGATGTATCCAGCATTTGGAAAAGTCCAGCCACTAGCGAATAACAATAGTTCAAGATTTGCACGATTAAGGCAATAGCAAGCCGGGATCGTGGTCGAGTGTTCGAATCCAACCTGGAACATAGGATATCTTTGAGTGGATCTCCGATAAACTAACCGAGGACTAAATCAAATATGAACACCCTTACATTCAGTGCAAATTGCACCAGAAGATTACCCCTTTTGTGGAAACGGGTGAGAGTAGAACTCTTCCAGAAACCCCATCTGATATATGGTCGTTGTTGGAACAAGATCATCTAAGTGGAAATAATGATGTTGGTTCTCTTCAATTTTAATTACCCCCCCCAATAAGACCAATAGTTGCATCTATTCTGTGCTATTATACGGCAACCCTCATTAGAGGAATTCGTCGAGTGAAGGAATATGCATCTGCAAATACCAGATTTGAGTAAATCATTATGAAAGTAACCAGAAAAATCGGGTATTCTTTCGGGGATTTTGGGATTTCCATTTCCTATTTTATTGTCGGTTTCTTCTTCATGTACTACCTTACCGATATTCTGGGTATAACCCCCTGGTTGGCTGGCACGGTAGTATTCATCGGTAAAGTGTGGGAAGGAATAGCGAATCCCCTAGTAGGCGCTTTCAATGACAGAGTTAAATCAACTTTTGGAGCAAAAAGGCTTTTTATCTTATTCGGCGCTGTTCCGTTTGCCCTCAGCTTTATCCTTCTGTGGTTAATTCCGGTTTCACTGGACGAAGGGATCAAATATATGCTGGCGGTTGTCAGCATGCTGATATATTCAACGACTTATGCTTTTGTGTCCGTCCCTTATATGGCAGTGGTCCCGGTGGCAACGAAGGATTATGACGAACGAACTCAGATTATCGGGATCAGAGCGGTTTTTTCCACCATGGGGATAATTCTGGGCGGCAGTGTAGCTCTGCTGGTTTCCTCCTTTACCGATGAGGCGCTGGGACTCAAATATATGGCCGCCGGTTTTGGTGTTTTTACCGCGGTTACACTGATGATTGCGGCAAACAGCATAAAAGAATTGGAGCAGGTCTCCTCCACAGTAACCGGTCCAATCAAGTTCAATTTAAACAACTATTGGGAATTGATTAAAGAGAAGTACGTCGTTATTTTGCTCGTTTTCAAATTTCTCGGCGCAATTGCCACCGGCTGTTTGATGGCATCAATCCCCTACTTCGCCAAATATGTTTTAGTGGATACCGGCAGCAGTACTTATGGGGTAGCGATTTACACCATTACCGCCGCTTTGTTAATTCCAGTTTGGTACAAACTTACCCGGATCTTTGATAAGAGAAGGTTACTGTTGATAGCTAACTGCTTGGGTGCAGTGATCCTTTTAGGTGTTGGACTACTGGTTCAGGAAGGCTCAACCCTGTTATTTTTCGCGGGATGCGGCCTCCTCGGTGTCATTATGTCAGCTTACCTTTTAATCCCCTATTCATTTGTGCCTGACCTGGTAGACTATTACGCTCATAAGAACGGAGTCAGACACGAGTCGGTGTACTTTGGCTCCTGGATGACAATTCATCAAATGGGCATTGCGACCTCCGGATTACTGCTAGGGTTCTTCCTTGGGGCTTTCGGATATGACGGCACACTGGACATACAAACCTCTTCTGCTATTGTCGCCGTCAGGTTGGCATTCGGCTTGATTCCCGGCGTATTTTTAGTATTGGCAGCTCTGGTTTTACAAAAATACGGGATTACCCGTAAAGTATATCAAGACGTTCAAGCTGGTTTAAAGAAGCAAAGAGAGTGAGCGCAACCAGTTTATTACCGGAGTTTTGATTGAACATACTTAATAAGCTGTGGATGGTATATCGCCTGAATCAGCATTTTTACCGTTGGAGCGCGGAAACCCTGCGCCGACATCAGGAAAAACGAACCGCCATAATACTTAGTAAAGCCAAAAAAAGCTCCCCGTATTACCATCGATTATTATCCAGGCAGTCTAATCCATCATTTGCTACAGTGCCAAAGGTAGATAAGGCCAAAATGATGGCACATTTTGATGAAATCAATACGGCCGGGTTAATAAAAGCCGATCTCATTGACTTCCAATTGAAACAGGAAAAAGAGGGCACACTGGGCCTCTATAAAGGTGAATTCTCCGTTGGAGTATCTTCCGGCACCTCGGGAAACAAAGGTTTAACGGTTCTGTCAGAAGGTGAACGGGAGATGTACAGTTGTTTGCTCTGGGCTCGCAACGGGATTCCGAAGAGTATTAAAAGCCGGAGAGTGCTTTTTACTCTAAGGACTAATAATCCCGCCTTTATGGAAGTGCAGAGTTTTGGTCTGAAGATTGTATATATGGACTACACGCACCCGATCAAAGACTATATACACGCTATCAACGACAGGGAATTAAATATAATCGCCGGACCGCCCTCACTGCTCGTAATGATTGCCCGACAACACCGGGACATTAAACACGTTATCGACGCCGTAATCTCCTACGCCGAAGTCCTGACTGATGAGATCCGCTCTGAGATTGAAAAAGCGTTCGGCATTCAAGTAATCCAAATCTACCAGGGGTCAGAGGGCTTTATCGCTTCAACCTGCCGAATGGGCAAATTACACCTGAATGAAGATACTATATTAGTAGAACTGGAAGATACCAAGGATACTTTGGGCCAGGCTAAAAATGTAGTAGTAACCGACCTTTACAGAACAACACAACCCATAATCCGTTACTCACTGAATGATGTTCTGGAAATCAGCGACAAGCCATGCGCTTGCGGCTCATGCTTTCGAGTGGTTGAGCGTATTCACGGCCGAGCAAATGACGTCTTTCAATTGAGAGGCATCAACACGGAGTTTTGTTATCTTTTCCCGGATTATGTCCAAAAAGCGGTGATACACGCATCTGATGCTATTATCGATTATCAGGTCATCCAACATTCTGTTGATGCGATTGAAGTCAGGCTCATATTAAAAGAAAGCTCCAATCGGGCTCAAATTGAAAAAGCGGTGACCGAGAATCTGGCAAAGTGGTCAAATAAGGCCGGCGGTATCTTATGTGAAGTCACTTTCACCACTAAACCACCGGAAATTAACCCGGTTTCTAAAAAATATATCAGGGTAATCAGGAAATTTTAGTTTGAAAGTTTTTAAGCTCACCGGACCGGATGACCATAATGGCATCAACGCCTTTCTCGAAGTGGCCAGACAGGTGTATAAGGACAATCCGATCTGGGTACCGGAATCGGATCAGGCTTTTCTGCAACGATATAAAGCCTGGCAGACTAGTGATAACGTCACCATCCAGGCATTTGTCGCGCTGGAAGACGACCAACCAGTGGCCAGAGCTTGTGCTATCTTAAACAAGGGGTCTGTCGACAATGACAGCAGACCTATTGGGTGGATTGGCTTTTTCGAAACCCTGGAAAAACATCAGGACGCAGGATGTGCCATTCTTAGCGAATGCGAGAGCTTCTTATGCGAGGCGGGAGTAAAGTCGGTGCTGGCACCAAAGGTGGACAATCTGCTTGTTGGGTTACTTGTCACCGGGTTTGACCAGCCGCAAACCGTCCTGACCAACTATAATCCACCGTACTATCTGGATGTATTCCGAAAGATGGGCTACCATGTTACGACAATCTTACGCACCTTTAATTACCTCCGGGGTTCCGCAAAACTACCCGATGTAAACTTGAGCGGCTTCACCACCCGTGAATTCAACATCAACCAATTACACAGTGAGTTGCTGATCTTCAACCGGCTCCAGAACAATATCTTTGCCGGTATTAACAATTATGCCCCACGGACATTTGAGCAAGATCAGGAAATGGTGCAATCGCTCCTGCCATTTATCGATAGTGAACTTATTATTATCGCGGAAGATGCATCTGGTGAGCCGGTTGGACTGCTTATCTGTCTTCCCGATATTTACCAGTCGTATAGAGACCATGATATTAAGCGGGGACGGGTCATTTCAATTGGGGTGGTTCCGGGTTGGAAGACAAAAGGGGTGGGAGCTTTAATGGGTTCACATCTTGCACGGAACCTGATTAAAAAAGACTATCAGTACCTTGAGGCGTCCTGGATATTATCAGGAAATATTCCACCACAAAATCTTGCCAGACGTTTCAATGCCAACGCAGGCAAGGAATTCGTTTTATTAGGAAAATCCTGTAACTGAATTATTTTGGAACGTATTGGTAGCGCATACGGGATTCGAACCCGTGATTTCTGCCTTGACTGGACACAGAACGCTGTAATGGTTTATCCATTTCAACCTCCTGTATGTTGAATCTTCAACCGCCCCTATTACCCCATTTTTGAGCTGTTACTTTGCGGTCTTCATGATTCTTCTTATCCGATTCATCGGCTCCTCATTTGGCAATAACGAAGTTCGATAAAGCGTCAAAATTGGCGCTACGGAAGGTCAAGGAGCACGAATTCCCGGTGATCTTGACATCGATAAAACCACTTTCGTCATTCAAATACCATAGGCTCACTGGTGAGGTATAATTTCGGTTGAGATCTGAAGCACCACCGAATGCGCCACAAATAGCATAAGTGACGCCATTGTGTTGCAGCAGTTCGAGTTGATGGTTGTGACCCGAAAACACCAAGTCTACTTCGTATTTTTCAAATAAGGGAGCCAATTTGGAAACAGTCTCCTGGTTATCGTACCACTGCCAGCCGTTTCCAAAAGACCCTGATGAGTAGAAGAATCCGTGGCACATCACGATTTTCCACTCTGAAGACGGGATGTTTTGCAGTTGTGCCTCCAGCCAATTGGTCTGAGCCGGTGTAATACTCTCGGCACTCCACTCAACATCGAGTATAAGAAAATGAATCTTGCCGATATCGATGCGTCTCCACAGCTGTGAACCGCTTTGCTGCTCCAGTCCGGCGGGGCTTCCGACCTGCTCATAAAACTTAAGACCTGAAAATAGTGTATCGTGGTTACCAACAGCCAAAGATACAGGAATGGAAGATGAGATCGTAGACATTGTATCCATCGCCTCTTGCCACTCAGTGGGGCTAAAACCATTTTCGACTAAATCCCCTAAGAAGAAAAATGCATCGAAACGGTCAGTGGCCTGCTCAATGGAAGTAAGCATCTTGATTGTCGCTTCTCCATCTGCGTCGACGGCACCGAAGTGGGCGTCACTGCCAACGGCAAAATGAAGTTCTGTACCAATCTCAGGGGAGAAGAAGGTGCGTCGTATTTCTTGATTGATCTGGTAGAAATATTCTTCGCCCGGGACTAGATTTGATAACACAAATACATGGTCCCGTGACGTCTTGTTCTCCCTGATAACATCCGGGCTCGATGAGCCAATAAACCCCCAAGTTAAGAGATTACTTGAGGCCTTAGTTGTAGTAAAAGTGATAGCTAAATCAGGCGTTCCATAGGTCCCAGTAGTGTCGGTCAACATTAATTGCGGTGCTGTATCACCTAGTCCACCGGAGAATAGCCCACTAGTGTAATAAAAAGCCCCAGATGGCGCGATTAGTGCCGGCAAGCTGAAGAGTATGACTATGGTAGCAGCCAGTTTATTCCGTTTAGAGGATGGTCTGGGCCAAAATTTAAGTCCAATCCCCACTAGCAAACAAAGGATGCCATAAACCAGCACAGTCAGAAAAATACCGTGGAACGTACCATTAACTTTGAAAAGACCGATAGTCCCGTGTAGACTGAAAGCCCAAACTAAAAAACCGAGGCTGGCGAAAGCCCCAATTAAAGCAAGTACCCGGGCGACATTCCTTATTACCATGCGTATCGTAAGAGATTTTACTTGTTTCTAGGTTACTATTTCAAATTGTCCAGGAATTGGGATACCGCTTCAGTTCGGGTGATGACAGATGTATTGGTAGCGCATACGGGATTCGAACCCGTGATTTCTGCCTTGAGAGGGCAGCGTCCTAGGCCGCTAGACGAATGCGCCATAAGAATTGGCTGGGGATCCAGGGTTCGAACCTGGGTATGCAGATTCAGAGTCTGCTGTCCTACCACTAGACGAATCCCCAGTGCGAGGGACATTATAACGAAACCGACCCAGCCATCGCAACCGCGAAAGCTGGATCGGATTAGGTTTTACGTTTAGCCTGAATGTCTAGGCAGGATTATGGTTCATGAAGCCCCAGAAAAGAACATACGCTATTCCGAAGGTAACAAAAGCCGTACCGGCAATAACAGCCAGAGCAACCAGATTGTCAAGTAAACCTTTCAATTCCCGCCTCCTGAGTTTGTTTTCCAATATAATAAACCTTCAGAACAGCTTAGTCAAGGATTTAATGCCTAAGAACTAGTACCGGTTGAATATTGACACCCTGCACGCCAGAAATTATGCTAACAATTAATGGATAATTATTCAAAACTGCAAGATCGTTTGGGCGTCCGGTTCAATGACCCGGCGTTGCTTGAACTGGCGCTAATACATAGTTCTTATGTCAACGAGACCCCGGACAACAGGCTGGTACCCAACGAACGACTGGAGTTCCTAGGCGATGCGGTGTTGGGAGTGTGCATAGCTGAGAGACTGTACGTGGATTTCCCGTCAGAGACAGAAGGAACCCTCACCCGCTACCGTTCCCTGCTGGTACGCCGGGACACCTTATCCCGTTTAGCTGAAGAAATCGGATTGGGCGATGCCCTTTTTATGGGCCGCGGGGAAATCAGCACCGGGGGACGCAAGAAACCGGCAAACCTGGCCCGGGCACTGGAAGCACTGATTGCCGCAGTATATCTGGATCAGGGTCATGCCGCTGCCGCTGGTTTCATTGACCACCTGTTTACCGATGCATTCAAGCAGTTAGTCCAACTGAGCGCGTTTGATGATTCCAAGAGCCGCTTACAAGAACTAATTCAGGGAGAGTACCACACAACCCCGGAGTACCGGATAACTCAAAGCACCGGGGCGGCGCACCGCCGCACCTTTACCGCTGAAGTCAGCATGGACGGACGGGTGTTGGGCATGGGTCAGGGCTTGAGTAAAAAGGAGGCGGAATCAGCAGCCGCCGGGCAGGCACTGGAATATTTGGGCAATACTTTACACTTCGATTAGGCTTTGTTAACATTAGACTAGATTGAACTAGAGGTAAATATTATGGGACAGCGAGACAAGGGCGGACGCGAACAGAAAAAGGTCAAAAAAGACACCAAACAATGTGGAGTGTCCGGCGAATTCATCGCCCCACCGCCACCGGTTGAAGTAATTAAAAAGGGTAAAAAGCCCAAGGGAGAATAACCCGGGTGGCCGAATAATGTTTGCTGTGCGCATATCGGTCAACGGAGAGGTTCAGGGTGTCGGCTTTCGTGACTTCACCGTCAGGGAAGCCGAGGTTCGCGGCATCGCAGGCTACGTTAAAAACCTACCCGACGGATCGGTAATGGCCATAGCCGAAGGCGAGGAAGGTCAGGTCAGGGATTTTATCAACACCCTCAAAAAAGGCCCACCGATGGCTCGAGTTAGGACTGTTGAGGTTGAAGAGTTAACGCCGACCGGTAATTTTCCTTCTTTTGCGGTGCATTAACCCTTACCCCGAGAATAAAAACAGCCGAACGAACCGGCAGTTTTTAGTAGCGGCGAATACAAGCGCCGGTTAGAACTCCACTTCCTCCCGGCCCAGTTTAATGTTTTCAATATAATCAGCCTTGATGCCGAGGGTTTCCGTCACTTCAAGATCCACATCAAACGGCTTACCGATGAATATCTTGCCGACATCTTCAATGGTACCGTGCATCGGATCATCGTCAGTGATGAACTTCTGGCGTGCCTCCACGATGCCCATATCAAAAGGCAAGGTAAAGTAAAGATCAGCCAGTACCTTATCCATACCGAGGGTTTGCAGACTCTTCCAGCCGTCACGAGAGCCGCCGTACTTGACCACCGGCAGTAACGACATCAAATTGGCGATGGTCATGTGACCCTGTCCTTTGATCACCTTGAGCGGCGCCACGCTGATCAAGTAATCACTGGATAGAATAATATTGGGAACCCAAAAGGTAGGAATAATAAAAGGCTTAGTCAGCGGATTATCGACCTCAACCCAAGTAGAATCCTTCACGTCCAACATCAGTACCCGCGGGAAATCATAAGTCAGCGACTGATATACCGATTGCATAGGTGAACCGTCTGGAGTGCCTTCCAATAGCACAATATCGGCGTCACTAATCCAACGGATACCTTTAATAATCTTAGCCAGCAGTTCGCGACTGGTACTTACTGGATAACCGGCGCTAAAATGCGCCGAAGGCTTAATCAAAACCCGTCGCGCCCGAGAGATGGACTCAGGGGCTTTAAAGTCAAATTGGGCGGCGTTGTGAATCAATGTGGTTCCCTTCCAAAAAAACAATATTTATACTAAATGGTGCCCGTTGGCGTTAGATTTCCCCCGCTAACAGTTTCCCGGGCCAGTTCTAAGTCTTCTTCATTGTTTATGTTAAAAAATGATTGGTGTTTCGGATCAACCAGATCAATCTCAGCGACATCAATATACCTGACCCGCACTCTCCGAAACAGCTCGCTCACGCTGTAAACCCCTTCATCCAGCAAGTATTTGACCTGTATCAGGCAATTCTTGCCATAAATGGCGTGTAACGGCTCCACTTCCTGCCCCACCCGTGGTACAACCGCGTCATAACCGGCGCAACGCTCTTCCATGTAGCGCAGCAAATTCGAGTTCACGAACGGCATGTCGCAGGCAACCACTAGGTTTTTATCCGAGCGTGAATTCAGCAGACCGGTGTAAATACCAACCAGCGGACCACGACCTGGAAAGGCATCAATAACCATACGGACACTGCCGAAATTCTCCAGCCCCAGGTCAGTGTTATGCGGCCCGGTAACTACAATAATTTCAGTGTCCAAAAAAAGAAGCCTTGAGATAGAACGTTGTATCAGGGTCTGGTGGTCTATCTTCTCAAGCGCTTTGTTACGGCCGAGCCGCAAACCGCGACCGCCGGCCAATACAATACAGCTTAAATCCAAATCACGGTTCAGGCTTTGCTCAAGCCGCTCCTATAATTAATTTTACCATAATAGTCAATAGGGCGAATTAGTGTTTTTTAGTATTTCATATCATTTACCACATATTTAAAGCTGCGCAGCCAATAAAAGTTTGACAGAAGAATGACCTTAATCTATCCTAGATTATCCATTTTTGAGAGGCAGAATTGGAACGACAACTACTCTCCGGCAATGAAGCAATAGCCCTGGGCGCGGCCCACGCCGGCGTCAAAGTCGCCGCGGCTTATCCCGGCACTCCGTCCACTGAAATACTTGAGGCAGCCGCCCGTTTCCCCAATATTTATACCGAATGGTCATCCAATGAGGCGGTGGCTGTTGAAGTTGCGACGGGAGCCAGTTATACCGGCGTCCGGGCCATGGCTTCAATGAAACATGTCGGACTGAACGTGGCTGCCGACGCCTTCATGGCCGCGGCTACCACCGGAGTCCGAGGTGGGCTGGTAATCATTTCTGCTGACGACCCGGGTATCCACAGCTCTCAAAACGAGCAGGACAGCCGCAATTATGCCCGGTTGGGCCGGGTACCCTGCTTGGAACCGGCTGATTCACAAGAGGCTTATACTTTTGTCCGGCTGGCTTTTGAATTAAGTGAAAGGTTTGATACACCGGTACTGTTGCGGCCGACTACCCGGGTCTGCCATTCCAAAAGCGTGGTCCAGCACGGCGACCAGGACGAAAACCTCCGAATGCCGCTCTTTAAACATGAACCATCCAAACTGGTAATGCTGCCCGGCGCCGCCCGCAGCCGCTGGCCGAAACTGACGGAAAGGTTGGAAAAGCTAGCCGCCTATGCCGAAACGGCCCAATGTAATAAAGCTATTATTGGTTCCGGGGACCTGGGAATCATCACCAGCGGGATTTCTTTTCATTATGCGCGGGAGATTTTTCCTGAAGCCTCATTCCTAAAACTCGGCCTTTCTTATCCCCTGCCGGAAAACAAGATCAGGGAATTCGCCGCCGGGGTTAAGCATGTTTTGGTAATTGAAGAAAATGACGGTTTCCTGGAACTACAACTCAAGGCGATGGGCCTCAAAGTATCCGGCAAAGAAGCCTTTCCCCCCACCGGTGAATACTCCCCTGATGTCATCCGTGCCGCGGCCGCTAAATTAAAACTGACCGCCGGGAAATCAGATGGCACGAAAACGGGGGCCAATATGGACCTCGCTAAACGGCCGCCCCTGTTATGCCCCGGGTGCCCACATTCCGGCATCTATTTCACCTTAAGCAGCCTGGGACACCGCTCGGTACTGCCGGGACGGCAGCCCCGGCCGCCTAAGCTAACCATCTGCGGTGATATCGGCTGTTATACGCTGGGGGCTTACGCGCCGCTGTCGGCCATGGATACCTGCGGCTGTATGGGCGCCGGTATCTCTCAGGCCGCGGGCATGGCCCGGGTAGGATTGCCGGAAAAACCACTGGCGGTAATCGGCGATTCCACCTTCATGCATTCCGGCATCAACAGCCTGTTGAATGCCGTTTATAACCAAGCCAATATCTGCGTATTAGTTTTGGACAACGCTACCACCGCAATGACCGGACACCAAGGTCATCCTGGTTCCGGCGTATCGCCGGCCGGCGAAAAACGGAACGATGTCGTCATTGAAGATTTAATCCGGGGTGCCGGGGTGCCGGATGTAGCGGTGATTGATGCCTTTGACCTGAAGGCTATCCGATCCGCCGTGAAACACGGTATGGCAACTGAACAACTGGCGGTGATCATCGTCAGGGGCGACTGCCCCACACTGACCCGCAAGCGGGGCAAGCCACGCATGGTAAATACAAAATGCGATGATTGCGGCGCCTGCCTGCTCGTTGGATGCTCAGCTATCCAACGAGCCGAAGACGGCCAAATATTTATTGATGGCAGTGTATGTGCGGGCGAATACTGCACTATCTGCCAGCAGGTTTGCCCGCGAGGCGCCATTGAAGAAGCGGAGGCGACGTCATGAATGGTGGTAATATACTTATAGTGGGCGTCGGCGGCCAAGGCGTGGTACTGGCATCCAATATCCTGGCTGAAGCGGCCATGAACGCTGGCTTTGATGTTAAGAAAACCGACACTCTGGGTATGGCGCAGCGGGGCGGCAGCGTAGTCAGCCATTTGCGTTATGCTGAAAACGTCGCCTCACCGTTAATACCTGAGGGCAAGGTCGACCTGCTGATGGCCTTTGAAAAACTGGAAGGCATGCGCTGGGCGCATTTCCTGAAACCAGAAGGTATAGCCATTATTAATAATCTGAACTTGCCGCCGCTGTCAGTGACGCTAGGCACCGCAGAATACCCCAGTGACGCGAATATTCTAGCAACTTTTCGCCGGATTACGAGCGCGTTTCATCTGGTGCCCGGAACAGCTACCGCAGAGACGCTGGGGAACGCTAAAATGGTAAATACGATTCTTCTAGGCTATGCCGCGGAGTTTTTAGGAATTGAGCCCGAGAAACTTCAACGCGTAATTGAGGCTTCCTTGCCGATCCGATTGCGACAGGCCAACGTGGCGGCTTTTGAGGCCGGGCAAAAATTGGAAACGGTAGGTTAGACCTCAGTTTTCAGTCGTTTGAGCTTTCTGTAGCGCCTTAAGGAGCTGAATCAACCGAGCGCGCCGCAT
The DNA here is from genome assembly GCA_050864255.1 of Dehalogenimonas sp. Taxonomy (GTDB): domain Bacteria; phylum Chloroflexota; class Dehalococcoidia; order Dehalococcoidales; family Dehalococcoidaceae; genus Dehalogenimonas. The sequence continues at coordinate 45,118 of JBOWAX010000001.1, read as the reverse complement.
TGCTTCTCTTCTCACAATGCCACAACCGACTCTATTAATTATTGCTGGTGAATTTCAGTTATATCTTACAGATTGGTTCAGATTCAGGACTATCTTCCAACATCCGGGCCAACAATTGGGTTAATTTAACTTCACCAATCAGTTTGCCGGCCTTGTCCACAACCGGAAGTTCTACTAATTGCTCCTGCAGCATTATATGAAGCGCTTGATCCAGTGTGTCTTCTTCTTTGACCGCAACGGTCTCGGAAATGATGTCACCGATAGTTTGCGATTGACAAAGTTTCATCACCTCAAAGGCTTGGAACGCCCCGGTTACCCGCATATTGGAGCGGCTTGAGATATCCATATTCAGCTTTAATTTGACCCAGTTGAGGATATAATGCAGTTTCACCAACCCCTTCAGTTTACCGTTGTCGTCAACTATGAAAAGGGTGTGCACGTCCGGCTGTTTTACGAACTGACGAATAGCTTTTTCAATGGCTTGGTCTTCGTTAACCGAAAGGGTCCGCGAACTGGGCACGCTGACTGTCTTGACCTGTGTTTTATCCATCATATCTCCTGTCGGCCGGTTGTCAATCCGGAAGCTTGAATTCCATATTGGACGTTGTAATTGTATCATAAGTCAGTCACCGCGTTAACAGACGGAGGCGGTAGCATAAGGTATATATGATATAATTTACAGGCCCAAATTACTGAGGAGGTGTCCTGATGTGGTATGGATGGAACGAAGGTATGGGACTTTGGATGTTCCTGGGCGGCCTGTTAAGTTTGGGTTTTCTCATCGGTTTGATACTGTTGATTGTCTGGGGATTCAAACAACTTACACGTCGCCCTCCGGAAAATGCCAGTAGCGACAGTGCTTTAGACATCGCTCGAGAGCGCTACGCCCGTGGAGAATTAACTTCAGAGCAATTTGAAGATATCAAACGAAATCTATCCCGATACTAAACGTGGGAGGAATGATGACCGATACCGAAGACTTTTCAACCGAAAAACCCCCAACTCCGGTATTAGTGCTGGGGGTAGGCAATATCCTCCTATCCGATGAAGGTGCCGGGGTCCGGGTGGCCGAACGCATCATGAAATACCCCTTACCAGAGCATATTGAAGTGCTGGACGGCGGCACCTCTCAACTGGTTATAGTGGATTTGATTCGCGGCCGAAAGAAGGTCATCGTAGTTGATGCGGTCTGCGGCGATGGCCCACCCGGTACGCTGTATAAGTTCGGAGTCAAGGAACTGCAAGACGCTGCCGCAGGGATGAGATCGGCTCATGATATGGGCGTGGCTGAGGCGGTTTTTTTTCTTGGTCTGACCGGTGAATTGCCGGATGATTTTACCTTCTTTGGAGTTGAGCCGGGCAGTCTGGAACCCTCGCTGCAGTTCACCCCGGAAGTATCTGCCGCCCTGCCCCGGCTGACCGAATTGGTTATGGAGGCCGCCGGCATTCCCAAAACATAGATGCCGTAACTCCTTTTTTATCCCATCAATTTCTACTATATAATAGACATACTGCTTAAGGAGGAATGAAAATGAGCTATACCGCAAAAGAATTCAGTCATCTGTTAGGAATGGCGGGGTTTTCCGACCCCCTATTAAAAAATCATTTCACCCTTTACCAGGGTTATATAAATAATACCAATAATCTCATTGATTTGATTGACAGTTTAACCGAAACCGGCAAAGCCGCAACTCCAGAATATGCCGAACTCCAGCGCCGTTTTGGTTTTGAATGGAACGGTCTCAGGCTACATGAATATTACTTCGGCAATCTGGGAGGCACCGGCACTCCAGTACCGACCGGCAAGCTGGTGGCCAAACTAGCTGAGCGATGGGGCAGTTTCGCCGCCTGGGAAGCAGACTTCCGCGCTACCGGGTCACTGCGGGGGGTCGGTTGGGTTGTACTATGCCTTGACCCCGAAACCGGACGGCTTTTTAATTCCTGGATTAACCTTCATGAATCCGGTCATCTGGCAGGTTGTCGGCCTTTATTGGTTATGGACGTATGGGAGCATGCATTCATGTTAGACTATGGCCTAAAACGGGCCGATTACATCGATGCTTTTTTCAAGAATATTGACTGGTCGGTCTGTGAGGCCCGACTGCAATAGAGTCATCCGGGAAATTTAAAGGTTTAAGGAGAGCAACTATGACCATTTCGTTCAGTCCATTGGAGTTATATAACATCGCCATTGCTGTTGAACGCCGGGGGGTCGCCTTTTATGACACATTGGCCCGCACTTGCGGTTCTGAAGATATGAAGCAGGCATTTCTGGCTCTGGCCGCTATGGAGCACAGGCATATCCAGACTTTTCAGAAATTACTGGAGGAAGCACCGCCAAATGCCGGAGAAGGTTACGACTCCGAAGAGTACGCCCCCTATTTCCAGGCTTTGGTAGAATCAGCGGTATTTAATGATGACTTGGCAGCTTCCGATCTGGTAAGCAAAGCGGATACCGACAGACAAGCGGTGGAAGTGGGTATTGAGGCGGAAAAGGATTCCATCCTTTTTTACGAGCAATTGAGGGAAATTGTGGCAGGAAACGCATCCGAGGACATCGCAATGGTGATTTCCGAGGAAAAGGCTCACCTCCGCAAGCTGGCGGAGCTTAAAGCCCAATTATCATAGCTGTTAGGCGCTGTTAAAATTAAACCGGGGCATATCTATGCCCCGGTTATTTTTTTAAAATATCACTGAAGCTGCCCAAACTGCGGAAATCCATCAAGCCGCTCATGGCCCGATTGCGGGTAGTGATACCGGCTTCGGCGGCAGCCGCCACCGGGTTCAAGCCACCGCACAGGACCAATCCGGCTTTATTCAAACCAACCGGGACTTCGCAAACCGGTTTGCCGCTTTCACCCATATCCACCAAAGCACGGACACCGGCGTTTTCCAGCTTGGCCATCAATTCCCGAACCAGCGGCAGACTCATGGCCGGAACTTCACGGAAGTTGGCCAAAATCTTACCGCAGCCACGCCGGGCCGTTTCAGTCACTCCTGTCATCCGGCCGGCGATGAATATCTCAGATGGATCAAGTGAGGAGCCGGAATAATGGATAAGGTCGGAAAAGCGCCATGGGCGGTTCTGCCGGTACTGCAAAGTACCACCGAAACGCGAGTCCATTGGCACACCGGCTTTAAGCAAGGTGGCATTAACGGTAATGCTGCAAATAGTTGCCAACCCGGTATAACCGTCCGGCACAGGCACGCCGCCAAGGTTGCCTCCCGACTCAGCCATAGCTACCTTATCTGAGACACAGATACCGGCCCGGAATATCGGCATCATGGCTTTGAGAGCGTCCTTAAACTGAATTGCGGGGAAAAATGATATATTAACCGGTATCAGCCCATCCTGACGGTTAACGTCAAAAGTGCTCTGGTAGGCCAACAACTCAATCTTATCGGAGACAAAGCCGACTTTATCGGTGACGCGAGCATTACCCAGTTCTTCCAAACCGCCGGCGGTGATTACCCGACCGCTGCGCCGTGAGACCTTCTCAGTCCAACCCTGATTATCCAACAACCCCAAATGATAGCGTACGGCACGTTCGGAAAGTTCTATACCGTATTCGTCCCTTAGCCGACGGGCAATGACCTGACTACCTATCGCGCCCGAAGCGCTGCCCAGCACCCGCAGTATGGCTAGCTTTTCCCTTTCCACTTCCCGGCTATCTATCTTGGCCACCTTCATACCCCTTCATATACGGCAATATAATGATATTATATTGCCATTATACCCAAGAGGCTGAAGACGGTCAACGGTAATATTACTCGTAAATCACCTTGTTTCTGGTATAATGTGCCGCATGACCAAGGTAACAATTGAAACCTTCGGCTGCAAACTCAATCAGGCGGAAACCGAGACTATGCGCCGACAACTGTCGACAGCCGGTTACCGGGTAGTTGAACAGGTGTCTCAAGCTGATGTGTTGATTGTAAATACCTGCACTGTCACTCATGTGGCAGACCGCAAGGCCCGGCAGGCTATCAGGGCGGCGCGCAAAATCAATCATGATATAGCCGTAGTGGTCACCGGTTGTTACGCTGAACGTCAGGCAGACGAAATTGCCACCCTACCCGGCGTGGCGGCAGTAGTCGGCATGACCGGCAAAGGTGACATCGCTGCTGAAATCAAATTACTCGGTTTTCAACCGGAGGAAAACCTAATACCTCCGGAGCTCCCCAGGACCCGTTCATTAATCAAAATCCAAGACGGTTGCCGCCATCACTGTGCTTACTGCATCGTTCCCTCGGTCAGACCGCATAATAGCTGTGTGCCGCACCAAAGCTTGATTGAAGAAATAACGAAGCGGCAAGCTGATAATTACCGCGAAATTGTGCTGACGGGCACTGAAATTGGTGAGTACGATGACAATGGATTGGACCTGACTGGTCTGCTGTTACTTATTTTAAACAAGACATCTATTGAACGCATCAGGGTTTCTTCGTTACAGCCGCGGGAAGTTACCCCGGAACTGATTGCTCTGTGGTATAGCCCCAGGCTATGCCGTCATTTCCACCTATCTTTGCAAAGCGGTTCTGACCATGTTTTAAAAAGAATGCGCCGAAGATACGATACCGGCACTTTCCGCCAAACAGTAGAATTGATCCGAACCGTCGCTCCGACGGCTGCGATCACTACCGACATCATAGCGGGGTTTCCTGGAGAAACCGACGCTGAATTCAATGAGAGCCTGTCCTTCATCAGAGAGATTGGCTTTGCCAGATTGCACATTTTTCCTTTTTCCGCCCGCCCCGGTACCGCCGCTGCCACCATGCCGGATCAGGTGGACCCCAAAATAACTCAACGCAGGGTGAAACAACTCCTGGAAACTGGTGCGAAATGTGAAACGGCCTTCTTACGACAGCTGGCAGGACAGAGCTTTGACGTGCTTTTTGAAGAGAAGGAGAGTGACAGCTGGATAGGCTATACTGATAATTATCTTAGGGTCACCCACCAGAGCGAAGAAAACCTGGGTAACCGGATAGTTACAATCAGGTTTGACTGACTAAATTATTTTTTATGTCCAGTCCGATACGCTAGCGTAGAGTTACCTTAAGTGACAAAGAGGTCTATAATATAAGTTAAATAAGCTGAATAAGCGTCGTGGAGGAAATATGGCTGACCAACCCATTACCAGTAGAATCATGTCCAAACCGCTACCGCAGATCCTTGATGAGATTGACGACAGCATCCGGTTGGCCGATGCAGCCGCTAAGACAGCTCGCGAAGCTGCCTTGGCTGCCCAGCAGGCTGGTGAAAAGGCTGCCGGTGAAGCGGCCAGAGTAGCCGCAGAGCACATCTCCAAAGTCAGTGCCGTGGCCGACGAAGCTCTGGCATTAGCCAAGCAGATACGAGCCGCCTTGATAGACTCGTCCGGTGTCTTACAGGATCGACTGGCTCCACCCGCCAAGAAATAACTTGGAACTACCAGAATTTTTTGCAAATGGAAAGGGCGGCCTGTTAAGGCCGCCCTTTCTTAGTTTCGTGTTGGTAAATTACCGATTGGTACCGACTTTGCGGAAACAATCGCTGCAATAAACCGGCTTATCGCCGCGGGGCTGGAAGGGAACCTGGGTGTCCTGACCGCATGCAGCGCATACGGCGGGGAACATCTGGGTCGGCCTACCGCCGCCGAAACCACCGCCACCACCACGCTCAGCCTTACGGGCCGAACGGCAAGCAGAACACCGCTTGGGCTCATTAGTGTAACCCTTGGACTGGAAGAATTCCTGGTCCGCGGCGCTGAAAGTGAAGGTAGTTCCGCAATCGGAACACTGGATTTGTTTGTCCTCGAACGCCATTTGATGACCTCCTCTCTTAATACTCGTTGTGAGAGTTGCGGTCATCTATACTTGGGCTTTGGGCGAGGTACTAATGACGCGAACCGAACAACTGGGAATTAGCATATATTATCTAATAGGCTTTGTCAATAGGCTGGCACGTTTTCCCCGTTTGGGTTACAATCGGTTTAGAACATATTCCCGTGAGGAAACCAAATGAACAAACTGCCCGTAATCCGCCGTGCCAGTACCGATGATATTCCGATTATTGCAGGTTATAACCTGGCTCTGGCGCTGGAAACAGAAAACCGGCATCTGAACGGGGAAACAGTAACCGCCGGGGTCACCTATTTTATGGGACATCCCAGCTTCGGATTTTATATTATCGCGGAAATTGAAGGCCGCCCAGCCGCTCAAACCATGATCACCTACGAGTGGAGCGACTGGCGCAACGGCGTTATCTGGTGGATACAGAGTGTCTATGTCGCGCCAGAATATCGGCGGCGCGGCTTGTACCGCAACCTTTATCAATTTATTAAAACTGCCGCGCAGGAAGACGGAGGGGTACCGGAAATCCGGCTTTATGTCGACCAGCATAATAAACCGGCACAGCGGACTTATCAGGCATTGGGTATGCAGCGGAGTCATTATCTGTTGTATGAAGCGGAGATATGAAAAAAGCAACCCGTTAGAATACGGGAGTCAATAGCAGGTTTACTACCGCGTATTAATGAATATGTAATACTTTGGACAGGAAAGCCCGAGAACGTTCTTGCTGGGGATTGGTAAAAAATTCGTGAGGGGTGGCTGTTTCCACAATCAAGCCCTCATCCATAAAGATCATACGATTAGCCGCGGCACGGGCAAAGCCCATTTCGTGTGACACCACAACCATAGTCATGCCTTCTGACGCTAAATTGGTCATCACGTCCAGCACTTCTTTAATCATTTCCGGGTCCAATGCCGAGGTTGGTTCATCAAAAAGCATAACCTTGGGATTCATCGCCAGTGCTCGGGCTATCGCTACCCGTTGCTGCTGCCCACCGCTGAGTTGTCCAGGATACGCGTTTTCCTTTTCCGGGATACCAACTTTTTTAAGCAATTGCTTTGCGGTTTCAACCGCTTCTATTTTGCTACGTTTGCGCACCTGACGCTGGGCTAAGACTAAATTGTCCAGCACCGAAAGGTGGGAAAACAGGTTGAACGATTGAAACACCATGCCAACTTCCCGGCGAACGGCATTTATGTTTTGGGCGGTATCCAGCGGTATGCCGTCAACGGTAATCTTGCCGGAATTGTATTCCTCCAGACGGTTAATGCACCGGAGGAGCGTTGATTTACCAGAACCGGACGGGCCGATAATAACCACCACTTCACCGGCCTCAACGTTGAGGCTAACGCCTCGGAGGGCCTGTACCCGGCCGAAGTTCTTGTGAATATTTTCTATCTGAATAATGGGTTCTGCCATGGTTATCTCTCGTACTTGGTCTTCTTTTCAATATAGGAAACCAGCCGCGCCGCAAGCAATGTCATCACCAGGTACAGCAACGCTATCATTGCCCAAGTTTCAATGGGATTGAAGTGAGCCGACATGAACTCTCTCCCGCGGCGGGTAAGGTCTGCAACGGCTACAACCGAAACAAGTGATGAATCCTTGAGGAGGGCGATAAATTCGTTGCCCATTGGGGGTAAAATAACCCGGAAGGCCTGGGGTAAGACCACAAAGCGCATGGCCTGAAAATGGTTCATGCCGAGCGAGCGGGCAGCCTCCATCTGTCCCTTGGGAATACTCTGAATACCGGCACGGACAATCTCACTCATGTAGGCGCCATAACAAACGGTAATAGCAACAATAGCGGTGACAATTGGATCAGCACGATATTGCATCAACGGGGCAAAATTCAACCATTCACCAACACGCTGTATAACCACCGGGGAGGCGAAATACCAACCGATCAATTGGACCAGAAGGGGAATGCCCCGGATGATTTCCACATACAAGGTGGAAAGCCCGTAAATTATCTTGTTCTTTGCCAGGCGACCCAATCCACCAAACAGCCCGAGAACGAGCATCAATAGGTACGATGTAACGGTAACCAAAATGGTAACGGCGATGCCATCACGAGCAAAGACCACCAAGTCTTTAAACGGATCCGGCTTAACAACTACCAGTAAGACCACCAAACCAACCACCGCCGCCACCAGCCACCACCAGGTGTCATGGCGGACGTTAACTTCACCACCGGTTACAAAACTCAGTTCTTCTTCCGGCCCCGGGAGTTTATCTTGCTCTTTCATATCAAATTCAAAGAGGGGGGCATCTTAAGCCCCCCTCAATAGATCACTTTAGTCCACCAGCCACTTCTGGACCAATTCTTCAATCTTCCCATCAGCCTTGACCGCAGCCAAACCAGCATTTATCTTGGCGATTAAAGCAGTGTTGCTCTTTGGAAAGGCGATGCCGTATTCCTCGGTCGTCAAGACTTCACCAACTGTTTTCAAGTCTGTGTTGTATTTGGTGACGTACCCATCAGCCACCGGGGTATCGCAAACCACAGCGTCGATCTGGTTACCCAGCAGAGCGGCAAAAGCCAAGCCGATTTCGTCATAAGGGACTACTTCAGCACCGGCTATTTCGTTAGCTTCTGAATCACCAGTAGTGCCGGACTGAACACCTACCTTTTTGCCGGAGAGACTATTTTCACCGGTGATGTCGGTGTTACCGGCACCAACTACAATGATTTGACCAGCAACAAAATAGGGATCAGAAAAACTCATTGCTTCCAAACGATCTGCTTTGATTGTAATAGAGGAAATAGCAGCATCATAGGTACCCTGAGATACGCCGGCCAGCAACGGGTCCCACTCTACGTTGACGAACTCAACTTGCAACCCGGCCTTTTCGGCGATAGCCCGCATCAGATCAATATCAAACCCAACAATTTGGTTGGTAGCCGTATCTATATACTCAAAAGGCGGCCAGGTCGCATCAGTGGCGACTCTGATTATGGTCACGGTTGAGGTAGGATCCGGATCATCATTGTCATTGCTGCACCCAGGCAGGGCAACCGCGGCTATTAAAGCCAGTGTAAGGAACAAAAAGGTTAACTTTTTCTTCACCAGTACTCCTCCAATTAAAAGATTTTAATGGGCCAAGTTTACAATAAGCTATACACCACTGTCTATCTTTTCCGGAAAAATAAAACGGCGAAGCAAAATGCTTCGCCGCTAATGGTAAATGGTTTATTATGCTCAGATTCCGGCTTTATTCAGCAAAAACCCTGACCTTACCGTCACCACCATCCACATCAACCTCCAACTCCGCCAGCGCTTCTATCAGTTCATCAATATCTTCATCCTTGATGTTCTTGACGTTCAGGTTAATACCTTTCTGTTTGAGAGCACCTTCCACCTGTGCTGCTGCTTCCTGGGGAATCAATGAAGTGAATTTCATACCCGCACGGATCAGACTAACCGGAACTCTTACGTTTACCCTTTCCGGGTCCTCCATGCTATTCCCCTTGGGATTTTCAACAATCACACGCAGATACTTGATGCGGTTACCAACTTTTTTAGCCAGTTCGCCGACGCCACCCGTTACCTCTGAGGACTTATCCCCGCTTTCAACAGCCTGCAACAGGCGCATAGCTTCTTCAACACTAATCTTTTTATTATCCAATAGTACCAGTATTTTCTTTCTATTATCTGACATCTTCTTCTCCTTTAGACAAAATCGACCAACATAACCCGATTCCCATTTTGGATATCCAGAGTAAGGCCCCTCATAGCAAAGAGCAACCGCCAGAAATATGGCCCTGCCATAAGCAAAGAGCGGGCTTTACCCATTGGCAGCAAGATCAGTGCTACAATGATAACAACCGGCAAGGCAATCAACATCAGCCCCAACAGCACCGGATAAAGTAAAAACCAAGGGAGCCATAATCCGACAAAACCAGAGTTAGAGGGTATCCTTAAATGTAATAGTAAGGGCGGCCAGTTCATTGTTATTACCTCCATAGCAGTTAATTCACCGCTTGTACCTTTCGTTTCCTATCTTTATGTAAATATTCCTTCCAGCCAGTTCCAGATTTCCGTGAGATGGGTCAGCACAAAGACTAACAGTATTACCGACAAGATAAACCCGGTACAACCAAAAACACCTTTCATTTTAACCTCTTTATAGCTTCTTCAGTTGAAATTTCCCCTCGCTCCAACTTGCCCAAAATGTCGCCGTCGACGGGCTTAACCTCCGGTTGCGGCTCAAATTCCACCATTTTTAATTTGGCAGCCAGTTTTTCCAGCCGGTTTTTTACGGTGGGATAACTGATGCCGAACAATCTCTCCATATCCTTGATGGAACCATGAACACCGACAAATGCCATAATGAAGACTTGATCATCGGCGCTTAACTGAGCCAGCGTCGGCAAAACAAAATCCCCTTCAAGAGAGATACCACTGTCAGCCAGTCGCACCCGCTCCACGATAATCGGAGCACCGCCGGTCAGCCGGGTAAGTTCCGTCCAATCTCTGGGCATTTTTGCCTCCTTATTTAATATTTTAAATATATTATAACTCATTTTTTAACTTTGTCAATATTTTCTTTGGTTTTTATTATTTTGCATGTAATTTTCAACCCATATAATAAAGCTGCTGTCTGAAATCAGGCAGCAGCTTTAACAAATCATATCCGTCCACACCGTTTAAGTTTTTATAATTCCAACCTGAAAACCTGCCATGTCTCAAGTCGCCGCCCGCCCATTTTGTGATAAAAACGATGAGCACTCGTGTTCCAATCCAATGCAGTCCATTCCATGGTACTGTAACCCCGATTATGGGCCTCAGCTATCAACGATTGAAATAGAACTTTCCCAACGCCATGCCGTCGGTATTCATCCAAAATAAATAGATCTTCAATATAAAGCTTTGGTTTTCCCTGAAAACTCCCATAAGTCTCAAACACAATGGCACAACCAGCAACAATCCCATCGTATTCGGCCAGATATACCTCAAACCGCGGCCGTTCCGCCACCATATCCGCAGCAAATCGAGCTTGCGCAGCCTGGTCTGGTGGTTCCAGTTTTTCATATTCAGCCAGTGCCCGAACCAACTCCAAAACAGTCTGAACATCTTCTTTGGTGGCGCAACGAACAACTATATCAGGCATAATCAGGAACAATTCCTCTAGGGTATTATTTCACCGGGTTTCCGGCGAAACTGGGTTTCGTACAAACGGGCGTACAAACCGCTATTAGACATCAACACGGCATGAGTACCTGATTCAACAATATGACCGCGATCCAGTACTAGTATTTGGTCAGCAGCCAGTACCGTGGACAGGCGATGTGCAATAACAATGCTGGTACGCCCGGCCATAACACGCTTCAGAGCATCTTGAATCAGCGCTTCGGACTCCGAATCCAGAGAACTGGTGGCTTCATCCAACACAAGTATGCGCGGATCTTTTAAAATGACCCGAGCCAAAGCCAGTCTCTGCTTTTCACCACCGGACAGGCGGTAACCCCGCTCACCGACCACGGTATCGTATTGTGCCGGAAGACCCATAATGAAGTCATGGATATTGGCGGACCGGGCGGCGGATTCAATCTGCTCTTGAGTGGCATCAGGCCGAGCATAGAGAAGATTTACCTGAATGGTATCATGAAACAGATAGGTTTCCTGCGTGACCATGCCGATTTGTTCCGTTAATGAAGCCAGGGTACCCTCCCGAAGATCAATGCCGTCTATTGTGATTCGGCCTGAAGTCGGATCATACAGACGCGGTATCAGATAGGTCATGGTGGTTTTGCCGGCACCGCTCGGCCCCACCAGGGCGACCAGATGGCCGGGTTCCGCTTTGAAAGAAACGTGATTTAAAACCCATTCCCGCGCCTGGCTTAAGGCTTCAGCGCTGTTATCACCATTTGCTGAAACCGGCTTCGCCGAGGTCCCGTTGGACAGCACGGCTTTTACCCCCTGCATGTCACCAAAACGGTGGACATCCTTAAGCAAAGCCCGCTCGTTAATCTCATATTTGAAGCTGACATCTTCAAAAGCTACTACCCCGCGCACCTCGCCCAGTACCTTGGCGTCTGGTTTTTCGTAGATTTCATGGGGCAGATCCAGCACTTCAAAAACCCGTTCAAAGCTGACCATAGAGGTGGCAAAGTCTACCGGGGCGTTTGTCAGTGTCTGAAGCGCCGTGTAAAGACTGCCCAGGTAGGCTGCAAGCGCAACGATGGTACCTACGGATAATGAGCCTTGAATAACCAGGTAACTGCCGACGCCATAAATCAGGGCAACACCCAGGGCACTGAGTAAACCGATGCTGACAAAAAAGATCATGCCGGTGACTGCCCGCTGAACACCCGCATCACGAACCGAAGCGGCTCTTTCCCGAAAGCGTTCATCTTCAACAGCAGTACGCCCGAACAGCTTGACCAGTAACGCTCCGGAGATATTAAGCAATTCATGCATAACGGCGTTCATGCGGGCGTTTAGGTCCATTTGGTCACGAGCAATTAGCTGAAGGCGTCGACCTAATTTACGTCCGGCCACCAGAAAGAAGGGTAATACCAGCAAGCTAATCAGTGTCAGCCGCCATTCCAACACCATCATGACTGATAAAAGCACTACCGCCTGGACCAGGCTGGAGAAAATACTGACAAAGGTATTACTGATGGCAGTTTGGGCACCAACTACGTCATTATTAAGCCGGCTCATGAGTTCACCGACTTTGGTATTGGTAAAGAAGTTCAGCGCCATCCGCTGTAAATGGCCGAACAGCGCCACCCGGAGGTCATAAACCACACCCTCACCAACTTTAGCGTTCAGCCGCCGTTGAACCACATTCAGAACACTGGTGGCCATAGGTACAGTAATAAGCGCTACAATCAGCCAGCTGAGACGAGTCAGGTCTCTAGCAGGGATAGTCTCGTCAATTAAATCCCGCAATATCAGCGGCGTCGCCAGTGTCAGCCCGGTGGTGGTCATGGTGACCACAATCATGGCAACAATCAACCTGCGGTAGGGTTTGGCGTACGCCAGAATGCGCCGAATCAGCCCTCCGGTTACCCGTGGCTTGCCGTCTACGTTAGCGTAAAAATAAGGGAAACCATGACCCATGGACATAGGTACGCGTTACTCCAGTTCAATCCGCCGCGCCTGAATACCGCCCGGCGAAGTATATTTAGTTGCTCAAGCAAACGAAACTAAGGCACATGTTTGTAATTACCTGGCCAACACCCTCTATTTTCCCGCTTGTAGTGTGAATAAAAACAACGCCCCGATTATATGCCTTCATATTTATCCGGTCAAAGGAACATAAATAGCCAGCATGCGCCTATACAGGTTATTATCCGCTCGGGATACCATTCTGATTATTCAATGAAAACAGCCGGTAATTGTCCCCTTGTATCGTTTTGCCCCAAACCCCGGCTGCGGTACAATGAACACTAACCTTCTCTCGGAGTAAGTCACCCGATGCCTGAATTTAATGACAAAACGATTGCCGAAGCACTAAAGATAAGCCCGAACCAGGTAGCCGCGGTCAGGAATTTACTGGAAGCCGGAGCGACTATTCCGTTTATCGCACGGTACCGCAAAGAACAGACCGGTTCACTCGATGAAATCTTGCTCGGCGAAATACGGGATAATCTTGCCCGCTTGGCGGCGCTGGACAGCCGGCGCCAAGCGATTCTGGAATCTCTTGAAAAGCAGCAGGTGCTGACTACTGAGTTACGTCAGGCAGTTGAATCAGCGGTCGCGCTGACTGCATTGGAAGACATCTATCTTCCCTATCGCCCAAAACGGCGCACCCGGGCGACCATAGCGAGAGAAAAAGGTCTTGAACCCCTGGCAAAATTGATTCTGGATCAGACCGGAGCCGACCCGACTCGCGAAGCGTTAAAGTTAGTGAATCTCGAAAAAGGCATCAGTTCAGCTGAAGACGCTCTGGCCGGTGCGCGGGATATCATCGCAGAGTGGATCAATGAAGATGCTCGAGCCCGCCAAGTTATGCGAAGCCTCTTTTTCCGGGAAGGATTGATTGAATCAAACGTCATCAAGGGCAAGGAAACCGATGGCATCAAATACAACGGCTATTTTGAGTCCCGGGAACCTGTTTCCCGGGTTCCCAGTCACCGTATGCTGGCCATGCTGCGGGGGGAGAATGAGGGATTCCTGCGACTGAAGATCAGACCCCCTCAGGACAAAGCCGCCACATTATTGTATAGACAGTTCATTAAAGGAACAGGCGACGACTCGGCACAAGTGGCACTGGCGGTAGATGACGCCTACTCGCGGTTGCTGGCCCCATCAATAGAAACAGACATACGGCAGCAGACAAAAGAACGGGCCGACGATGAAGCCCTCCGAGTTTTCAAGGCTAATCTGAGGGAAACCCTGATGGCTCCTCCCCTTGGGCCCCGCAACATATTGGCCATTGATCCCGGATTCCGCACGGGTTGCAAAGTAGTCTGCTTGGATTCTCAGGGCAAGCTGTTGGCTCATACCGTCATATACCCGAGCCAGTCTGAGGCACGGAGCAAAGAAGCCGCTAACACTATACGCGATCTGGTGGGTAAATATAACGTCGAAGCCGTTGCTGTCGGCAACGGCACCGCCGGGCGGGAAACCGAGCAATTTATCAGGGGTTTGGATTTACCCGGAAAAATAACAGTAGTCATGGTAAACGAAAGCGGCGCCTCCATTTATTCCGCCTCCCCGATCGCCCGGGAGGAATTCCCCGACCAGGACATCACCGTCAGGGGTTCAGTTTCCATCGGACGACGGCTTTTAGACCCGCTGTCTGAATTGGTGAAGATAGACCCCAAGTCTATCGGCGTGGGGCAGTACCAACATGATGTTGACCAGTGTCGCCTGAAAAACCAGCTTGATGAAACTGTCATGATTTGTGTGAACGAGGTTGGCGTTAAGGTGAACAGTGCCAGCCAGCAGCTCCTGGCCTACGTTTCCGGACTCGGTCCCGTCCTAGCAAAAAGCATTATCACTTATCGGAACAAAAACGGCCCGTTTCGCGCCCGGAACGAACTTAAAAAGGTCCCGCGGCTCGGCCCAAAGGCCTTTGAATTGGCTGCAGGATTCCTGCGCATTGATGCCTCCTCTAATCCGCTGGATGCCAGCGCGGTACACCCGGAGAGCTATCATATTGTGGACAATATGGCCCGAGACCTGGGCTGCGCAGTAGCTGAACTGATGTCCCGCGAAGAATTGCGTCGCCGGATCAATTTGGAGGATTACACAGTCAAAGGCTACGGGTTGCCGACACTCCAGGATATCATGACTGAATTAGCCAAACCGGGCAGGGATCCGCGGAATAATTTTGAAGCGGTTGCTTTCGCCGCCGACATCAAGTCCATTGGTCAGCTTACTCCGGGGATGAAACTGGCGGGAATTGTGACCAATGTGACCAATTTCGGAGCCTTTGTAGATATCGGAGTCCATCAGGACGGACTGGTGCATATCAGCGAATTGGCTGATAAATTTATCGTCAAGCCGGCGGATGTGATCAAGGTAAATCAAAAAGTCTCCGTTACGGTACTGGATGTGGATGTTGCCCGCAAACGAATTTCACTCTCAATGAAGGTAGCCAAAAATTCGCCAGTGGAAACTTGATATGCCGGATTGGTATGTATATTTAATCAGATGCCGTGACGGCAGTTTGTACACCGGAATCGCGACCGATGTTGACCGAAGATTCGCCGAACACCAAGCGAGAAACACGGTTGGGGCCAAATATCTAAGGGGCCGCAGACCGCTTACGCTAGCGTTCCAGAAAAAGATCGGCGACAAAAGTCTGGCCTTGCGGGTGGAGAGTAAAATTAAAAAACTGCCGAAGGTACAAAAAGAAGAGATGATAGCGGATGATTACCGCCTCAGTGTAATCATTGAGCGGCTTCAGCCTGCAGCCGCTCCAGTTCTTCCCAGCGGGCATAACGGGAAACCAGCAATTCATCTATCTCTTTAATCCGATTCTGCTTGACGGTTAATGCAGAGATGTCATTTTTGTAGGTGTCTGGATTACCCATATCCTGATACAACGCATATTGTTCTGTTTCCAGCTCCTGAATGGTATGCGGCAATGACTCCAACTCTTTTTGCTGGCGAAAGCCGAATTTAACCGACTGACGCCGTTGTTTCTCCGGCACAGGCTTGGGCTTCGTCGCTTTGACCAATTTTTCTTTGAGCGGCCGCTGCCGCAACCAGTCTTCATAACCGCCGATATACTCATTAACCGTTAGTTCTTCATCAAAAACCAACGTGCTGGTGACGACATTGTTAATGAAAGCCCGGTCATGACTGACCATCAAAATTGTTCCCTGATAATTCATCAAGTAATCTTCCAGGATTTCCAGCGTTTCCAGATCCAGATCGTTGGTGGGTTCATCCAATACCAGCAAATTTGAAGGCCTGGTGAACAACCGGGCCAGTACCAGCCGATTACGTTCCCCGCCCGAAAGATAGGAGACATATGACAGAGCCTGTTCCCGTGAAAATTCAAAGTCCTGCAAATAACCGTAAATATTCCGCGGCCTCCCGTTAACGATGACAGTCTCACTGCCCTCGGCGACGTTCTCCATGACGGTTTTGGTTTCATCCAGCTGCCCGCGCAACTGGTCGGAATAACTAATCTGGAGATTGGTCCCCATGTGAACCACGCCGGAGGCTGGTTGGAGTTCTCCCAGCAGCAGGCGCAATAGCGTCGTTTTGCCACTACCATTGGGCCCCAGTATGCCCACCCGATCGCCTTTCATGATAGTGGTGGTGAAATCTCTGATTACTGGTATGCCTTCGTAGTCAAAGTTGACGTTTTCAGCTTCAACAACCAGATTGCCGGAGTTTTCCGCTTTTTGAGTTGCCAATTTTACCGTTCCCGGCCTAAGTCGGCGGGACTGACGGGTCTGGCGCATCTTTTCCAAGGCCCGTACCCGGCCTTCGTTCCGGGTACGGCGGGCCTTGATACCGGTACGTATCCAGGCTTCTTCTTTTTCCAGTTTTTTATCAAACAGAGCATTCTCAGTAGCTTCAATCTCACCGGCGGCTTCGCGCCTCTCCAGAAAGGTTTCGTAATCGCAGGTTTGGTCAAAAAGTCTTCCGCGATCAATTTCAACGATGCGGGAGGCAATCTTCTGCAAAAATTCACGGTCATGGGTGACAAGTATCACCGAACCGCGAAACTTCAATACGGTGTCTTCCAGACGTTTGATGGCATCAATATCCATGTGGTTGGTCGGCTCATCCAACAGCAAAATATCGGGATCGGCCAAGAGGGCTTTGGCCAACAACGCCTGGCGCTTCAACCCGGCGGATAGGTCATTAAAAGACCGGCCACCGTCCAGGCCGAATTGAGAGATAACCTTACCAATCTTTCGCTCCAATTCCTCCTCTGAAATGTGGTGAAGCTGTCCTGAACCAGATTTAACCACCTCAAATACGGAACCCGGCATATCCCCGGGTACTAGTTGGTCCAAGTAGGTAGAGCGGGCATCTTTCTGAATGGCGATAGTGCCTGAATGTGGTTGGATGAGTCCGGCAATCAGCTTAAGTAAAGTGGACTTTCCTGATCCGTTGCGCCCTACAAGCGCCACTTTTTCTCCGCGTTCGACAGTAAGATTTATGGCTTCAAACAACGGAGTACCACCAAAACTCAATGAAGTATTCTGGATATTAACATAAGCCATCGGGCGAAGTATCTCCTCGGCACAGATCTACCAGGTGTGAATAGTTAAACTGCGTAGTCCAGTCAACTATTATCATATGGGGCAGATTTCAGTGCAACCCAGGCCGGTCATTCATACCCATGGTCCACCCGGCCACGCCCGCGCTTGACGTCAGCGCCTCGCCGCTTACTTTCTAACCGACGCAGTTTGGATGCCAGCGTTGGTCTGGTCTTGTAACGAATCGCTGGCGGCTGAGCTGCCTGACGTATAATTTCCACCAGCCGGTCCATCGCCTCTTGCCGGTTACGCTTCTGGGTACGGAAACGACGTGCGTCAATAATAAGCACGCCGTCTTCGGTCAAACGGTTGCCGGCAAGTGCCGTCAACCGCGCTTTCACTTCATCCGGCAGAGATGGGGAATTTGCCAGGTCAAAACGTAACTGCACTGCAGTGGCGAGTTTATTTACATTCTGCCCGCCCGGTCCGGAAGCCCGGACGAAACACTCTGTAATCTCGGTTTCAGCAATAGCAATGGCAGAGGTAATCTGTATCACAGCTAAAGTGTACCCTCAGATAAGTAGTGTGGCAAACTAATCCGTTTAAAAACCCAGTTACTCATTGAACGGATACTTGAAGGATAAATAAGTTGGTACGCCTGGAGGGATTCGAACCCACGACCCTTGGTTCCGAAGACCAATGCTCTATCCACTGAGCTACAGGCGCAGGAAAAAGTAGATTTGGGGTGGGTAGTGGGGATCGAACCCACGATTTTCAGGGCCACAACCTGACGCCTTAACCACTCGGCTATACCCACCACGCAAGCCGTAATTATAGCCGTTTCCCGCATCAGGTTTCAATTCAGGCTATCAGACTTTGGCAACTCAACGCCGTCCGCGGTAAAACTGAGGAATAATGAGGAGTGCTGCGGCGGAGGAAACGACCATGGCCACCCACATTACCGCCGATGCCTGAACATGAATCAGGAGCGGTGAGAAGAAGAGCACTGAAAGACCTATGCTGAGACCATAAGCATTGGCTAACACCGGACGAGAGACAGAACCAATCGCAGCCTCAACGGCCTCATCACCTTCAAGCCCTTGCCGGCGGAAGTAATAGATACCTGAAATCAGGTGGATGGAGTAATCAACGCCGACCCCGATGACAATTGCGGACAGGTTAGCTGTCAGAACATTCAGATTAAAGTCGCTGATAACAAGGAAGGTTAAGACTGCAGCAATGGTCAGGACGATGGGCAACAGACCTACCAGGGCAGCCTTGAGGCTTCTCAGAGTTATCAATAGCATAAGGAAAACCAATACCAGCGCCAACCCCAGACTCCGCACCTGGCTGTCAACAACAATCTGATTAAACTGGTCAAATAAAATCGGCATTCCGGTAATGACGCTTACGGAAGGTTCAGCGGCCGTCCAAGAAAGAATCCCATCAATTTCATCGGCTTCAATGTCAACCGGCCGGATAAACATCCGGAAAGCATCATCGGATATCCAACTCTTTGTGCCGTCGCCAAGTTGATTCAAAAAGGCCTGTACCAGGGCTGGGTTGGCCGGGTAGGCATCAAGCCCGGTATTCATTCCGTTGAAACCGGCAATCAAATCAAAAACAGACGTAACACTCTTGATGCCGGGCTGCGCTTCCAGATCCCGTTCAACCGTGAGCAAGCGAACGGCTTCGTCGGCATTAAAAACGGCTCCAATACCCAAATCTGAAACGATTTCACCAAAAAGCGGCTGGGCACTGCCGAAGTGTTCTTCGATTTGCGCAGAAGCCTGGCGAATCTCGGAGCTTTCCTTGAAAAACATAAGCTGATTAGAAACCACTTCCAACTTGGGGATATACACCACGGCAGCTATAACCACAGCAGCAAAAACCAAGAAGACCGGCCAACGATGATAAGATGCACCGCTGACGATATCTCCCAACCGCCGGGACGCAGGGGGGGGCGGTGCCGCAGCGCTCAGATTCAAGTGAGTCAGAACAGCCGGCACAAAAAAGATCGCCAGCAATCCGGCATAACCGATACCCAGGGTAACGAATAAACCCATCTGCCTCATGGGAACTGCGTCACCGAACATCAGAGAGGCAAAGCCGGCCATGGTGGTCAGCGTCGCCAAGATGATCGGTGTCCCAACCATTTTAAGCGTCTCCCGAATAGCGACAGTTTTATCGTTGAATTTAGCCAAATTTTCTTGAAAATGACTAATAAAATGCAGTCCGTAAGCTGAACCGATCACAATAATGAAGATTGGAGTGATAACCGTTACTAATGAAAGCTCAAACCCGCCATAGAAAATGGTACCGAAAGTCCACAACGCCGCGATGCCGGCCGGCAGCATTGCCAAAGGAGTCAACCGCCTGTTGCGCAAGATAAAATAAAATACCAGCATTATCAAACCGACGGCAAACGGCAGCAGGAAAAATAATATAGTCACCAAATAGCCGACAATGGAGTCCTTGATGATGGGATTACCAGCCAGCGCTAGTTCCAGCGCAGGGTAGTCGTTGATAATCTCTCTTAAAGATTCAACTACCGGACCCGAATCCGCTCCAACGTCAACGCTGACCACCAGAATCCCACTCAGACGGTCAGAAGACAAAAATTGCCCTGTCATGAAATACTGCTGGTCAATGAACTGTCCCAGTATGGACGCATTCTGAACGATGAACTCTGCGCCAACAGGTACCGGCACTCCATCAATAACCATCTGCGGAGGAATGAAACTCTGAGTTTGGCTGACCGCAGGTACTCTCGAGGTTTCAGATTGAATACTGAATACGGCCAACAGGTTATCGGCATTAAGCAGACTCTGATCGCTCTCAATAAGCACGGTCACCGCTTCACCGGTGTCGTACTTTTCATTCAGAGCAAAATATGCAGCTACCTCGGGATTATCGTCAGCGAAGAAATTTAGAAAGTCGGTATCCAAGCTGAAACGGAAAAACGACAGCAGCGCGGCAATGTTTGTCAGGACAACGATGGCGATAATGACCTTGGGCTTACTGGTGACAAAAGCCGCGATTTTCTCCATGTTCCGCCTCTATGCCATTAATTCAAAGATTATTCGAATAGAATCTTAGCACCGTAGTACCGAGCTTTCAAAATCTCGGCGTTACCCCGACATGCTGTTACGGTTAATTGACCCAAAGGGCTTTAGCCCCTATAATTAATCAAGTGAAATGGCCTTTACGTTCTGAATCGCCGCGAGAAGAATGCGGTGTCTTTGGAATCTACGCTCCCGCTGAAGATGTTGCCCGTATCTCCTTCTTTGCACTCTTCTCGTTGCAGCACCGGGGGCAGGAATCTTCAGGCATCGCTACTGCTGATGGTAAGGATATCTTTTTTCACGCTAAAATGGGTCTCGTCTCCCAGGTGTTTACCGAAAAGGCGCTGAACAAACTCACCGGGCACATCGCCATAGGCCACAACCGTTACTCCACCGCCGGTTCGTCCTGTTCCCACAATGCACAACCTGTCATTGTGGGCGAAGGCGATAACCAGATGGCTCTGGCCCACAACGGTAATATCACCAATGCTGAGGAACTACGCCGGGAATTGGAAGATCTGGGTTATGAATTTCATACCTCAACCGATTCTGAGGTTATCGCCAATCTGATTATGGCTGCGCCCTATTCAGACCTGACCGAACGAATACGTCATGCCATGGGCCGATTACTTGGCGCTTATTCCGGCACCATCCTAACTAAGGACACCCTATACGCAATGCGCGATCCGCTGGGGGTACGACCATTGTGCCTCGGTACTATTGGTAACGGCGGCTGGGTTGTATCTTCAGAAACCTGTGCCTTGGGACATATCGGAGCTGACCTCGTGAAGGAGATCGAACCCGGGGAAATCATCCGTATTGACGCCAACGGACTGGAAAGCTACAAGGAGCATTCCGACAGGCAAGCCTTGTGCATCTTTGAATATATTTACTTTGCCCGACCCGATTCCATTATTAACGACCGTTTGCTGTATACCGCCCGTAAGGCTATGGGAGCAGAGCTGGCCAAGGAGTTCCCGGTTGAAGCTGACTTGGTGGTCGGCGTTCCAGATTCCGCTACCCCCGCCGGCGCTGGCTATGCATTGGAGAGCGGCATTCCTCCAGCCGAAGGACTGATTAAAAACCGTTATATGGGACGGACTTTTATTGAACCCACCCAGCGGATCCGGGATTTGGGCGTCAAGCTTAAATTCAATCCTCTGAAATCAGTTCTGGACGGAAAAAGAGTGGTACTGGTGGATGATTCCATCGTCCGCGGCACCACTACCCCCCAAGTTATTAAGTTATTGAAACGCGCTGGAGCAAAAGAAGTTCATATGCGGGTATGCGCCCCTCCCATCTGTCACCCCTGTTTCTTTGGTGTTGACATGGCCTCCCGTCGTGAGCTAATAGCCGCCCAAATGACCATTCCGGAAATCCAGGAATATATCGGTGCTGATTCGCTGGGTTTCCTCAGTATTGATGGCTTAATCCGCGCCGTCGGGGCACCAAAAGAAAAGTGCTGCCTAGCTTGTTTCACCGGTGAATATCCGTTGCCAGTTCAGCTTGAGATGGACAAACTGGCGCTGGAAGGTATGACCACCCGCAAGAAGAAGGGTAGTATTGTCGATATCTTAAGTGCTGAAGAAGTGACAGCAGTGAATTATTAGTAGTTCCCTTTGCCGATTATAAGTTTTCACCCCTTAGTTAAGGGGTTTTGTTTTACCAAAACAACCGATTGATGCTTTTCACTGAACAGAAAAAAAGGGACGGTCGAGACCGTCCCTAAAGATTACCGAATTAACATAGCCTAGTTAGTATTGTTTGCGTAATTCACTGGCGACAATATTGCGCAGTACCTGATTGGTACCTTCGTACAATTGAGTAATCTTGGCGTCGCGCATATATTTTTCCGCCGGATAATCTCGCATGTAGCCAACGCCGCCCATAATCTGAACCGCATCGGTAGCAACCCGCATGGCCACGTCAGAGGCGTAAACCTTACTCATGGCCGATTCAAGGTTGCCACTCTTCTGAAGCCCGGAGTCAATGGTTCGGGCACTTGCATAAATGAGCGCTCGAGCCGCTTCAATATCCATGGCCATATTGGCCAGCATGTGCTGGACGGCCTGGAAATTAAATACCGGCTCACCAAACTGCACTCGATTGCGGGCGTGGTCCATGGCAGCCTCAAACGCCCCCTGCGCGATGCCAACCGCCTGGGCACCGATTCCTGGGCGTGATTTCTCGAATAGCTTCATAGCATAGAAAAACCCCATACCTTCTTTGCCGATCAAGTTTTCAAAAGGCACCAGGCAGTCATCAAAAAGCAATTCTCTGGTTGAGGAAGCACGGATGCCCATTTTCTTTTCCTTACGGCCGAAAGTGAAACCGGAAGTGCCTTTTTCCACGATAATCGCCGACAAGCCGCGGGCACCCTTACCATTGCTGGTACGAACAATTACGGTATAGAGCTCAGCATCGCCGCCATTGGTAATGAAGCGCTTGCAACCGTTAAGCAAATACCCGTTATCAGTTTTCACCGCCGTGGTCTGAACCGCAGCAGCGTCGGACCCAGCTGACTCTTCTGTAATAGCAAAAGCACACATTTTTAACCCGCTGGCGATATCTGGTAAGAAACGGGCTTTTTGCTCTTCGGAACCATTATCGATAAGTATGTCCGCCCCCAGAAAATTAGCTGCATATGATACCGCCACCCCGCCGCATATCCGTGCCAGTTGCTCGGTGGCCAAGCAAAGTTCGAAAGCCCCGCCGCCGATGCCGCCTAATTCTTCGGGAATAGCAATGCCAAACAATCCTGAAGCGGCAATTTCCTTCATGATCTCGGCAGGAAATTCTTCTTTTTCATCTAGTTCCGCCCGAACCGGCAGTACCTTTTCCTCAGCAATGGTGCGTGCCAAGTCCCTGACAGTAGTTTGAAGTTCATTTAAAAAATATTCCACGGTGGCTCCTCTTCAGGATTATTGAGCGTTGGTTCAACGAACGTGGCTATTATAGGCTTTCGTTGAAGGATTGTTCAAGTATCGTATCAGTGCCCCGGCTTTCCAGATATTTCATACTGCAAGTTGCTATTCTTTTTGCTTTTACATGCACCAATCATTGATAATATTAATGTGGAATTCAGTTTGTATATTACCTGCAAATACCTTTGTTTGGGGGGTTTAAGATAAATAATGAGCTCATTTCAAGCGTCAACTGTTGATTCGAGGCTAATTTAATTAAAATAACCCCTTTACATTCACTGTTTTTCATAGTTATAATTACCTAACATAGTTTAATTTAAGAAAGAATTGGGGTAATAAAATGACAAACGCAAGGGTATTAATTGACCTTCAGGAAGGTGTGATTGAACTTGAAGGGCCAGTGGAATTTGTGGAAAAACACATGATGCGCTTCCTGCTCGAGGAAACGGACACAATTGAGCCAGTACCTGCCCGCAAACCAGGACGTCCAGCCAAAGCTGCCAAAGTCGGGCGGAAAAAGAAAAGAGATAGCTGCAATGAGGTAATTACCAGCCTTTATGACAGCGGTTACTTTAAAAAGGCTCGAAACTTCGGCATCATCAAACAGCAAGTATTGAAAACCGCTCCAGAATGTTCCGACAATCTCATCAGAAAAACACTCAAGGAAGCTATCGCCAGCGGCAAATTAAGCGCCAGCGGCATTGGCCGAGGTATGAAATATACCCGCGCATGATAAAATAGTTCAAGTTCCATGCCAGACGGCGTCGGAGACTTTCCGGCGCTGTTTGTTATTGATAATATTGCCCATCTGAATACTCAAGCTGATATAATCAGCGGTGTAATGTCTGATATTTCTTTTACGGTCGTCATCCCGACCCTGAACGAGGAATTTTTCATCCGGCGATGCATCAACGCCGTCCGAATCGCCCTCCCTTCAGCCGAGATTATTGTGACCGACGGCGGTTCAAACGATCAAACACTCCGAATCGCAAAAGAATGTGGGGTGAGACTAATCAGAGCGGCAACCGGGCGCGGCCCACAATGCAATAGCGGAGCCGCCTCGGCCACCGGGGACGTCATCCTGTTTCTCCATGCCGATACACTTCTGCCTCCTGATGCCGGCGAATATCTTCATGACTTGTTTTCCAATACAAAAGTAAAAATCGGCACTTTTAGTTTATATTTTGACCATAAACATTGGCTGCTGATGTTGATCAGTTTTTATACTTCCAGACACCACGGTAAAATACGTTTTGGCGATGCCTGCATTACCGTAAGAAAAGATTTCTTCAACCTTATCGGGGGTTTCCCGAATCAACGTCTTTTTGAGGATCTGGAACTTCTGCGACGCGCGGACAAAATCACCCGGCTTTATCGTTTTCCACTAAAAATCACAACTTCAGCACGACGGTTAAACGCCAATGGACCGATAAAACAATCCCTGCTTAACTTCTGGTATACCATCAGATACCTGACGGGAACTCCGGCCGATGAATTGGCCAATAATTACGAGCGAACGAACCGGCGCCTCGATAAATGTAGCCTGTTGATGATGGTCCGTTACCCGGAACCGGGCAAGGTAAAAACACGTCTGGCTGCCGGTTTGAGTCAAGACAGGGCAGCTGACTTCTATCGACAGTGCGCTGAACAGCTTTTTGCCGCTGCCGACCAGTTACCGGGTCATATTGAAAAAGTCGCCTATATTTCGGATGCCAACGATATCTCGCGGGTGGTAGAGTGGACCGGCGGAAAATACAAAATCAAGACTCAACCGTCCAGCAGTCTCGGTAGTCGACTTGAGGATGGTTTCGCCACAGAATTTAGAAACGGAGCGACGGCGGTAATCATCACCGCCAGCGATGTACCGGACATTGACACCGATATCCTTGAGACAGCTTTCAGGGCCTTGAAAAAATATGACCTTGTGATTGGACCGTCACCGGACGGCGGATATTACCTTATCGGGTTAAATAAGCCAGCGCAGCGGCTGTTCCGGAATATGCCTTGGAGCAGCGGTAAGGTTCTGAAAAATACTTTGAAAATCGCCGGCAAACTGGGATATGCTATTCATACACTCCCGACCCTAAGAGATATAGACACCGCTGAAGACTGGAAAATCTGGAAGTCTTTACAGGAAGCCGGCACATCATTGATCAAGGATGGTTATGTTCCAATACACTAAAAATTATGACTTTTCTGCATGGTTGAAATCCCGCAATCTAATACTGCTGCCTACAAGCATTGAGACCCTGTGGCTTAATATCACCAGATTATGTAATCAGTCCTGCCGCCACTGCCATCTGACGGCATCTCCCGAGACTCCGCAGCATATGAGCGAAGCGGTGATGAATGCTTGCCTGTCGGTCATCCAAAACAATGACGCAATCAGGAGTGTGGATATCACCGGCGGAGCTCCGGAACTGCACCCACGCTTTGAATATCTAGTCAGGTCAATCGCGGCATTAGGGAAAAATATAACCGTGCGACACAACCTGACAGTGACGGTGGATGGTCATCCGCTGACCGGTGAAT
The DNA here is from genome assembly GCA_050864255.1 of Dehalogenimonas sp. Lineage (GTDB taxonomy): Bacteria > Chloroflexota > Dehalococcoidia > Dehalococcoidales > Dehalococcoidaceae > Dehalogenimonas. The sequence goes on along the minus strand of JBOWAX010000001.1, from coordinate 19,138 downwards.
CCAAAAACCACCTGCCGAGGTTGTTCGCGGATAACCGGGTTGAGTTGCTGGCATCCCTGCCCTCCTGGGATAAGGAAGCCGCCGATCACATCAGAGGCCGTGACGTCTTTGAGAAAAGTATCATATCTTTACGAAGGCTCAACACCGCGGGTTACGGCCATTGCCCCGAACTCGTCTTGAAATTAGTGACCAACCACGACGGCCCATTGACGGAAACTGAGCGAGCAAACATGGAAGGGCAGTTTAAGGAGATACTAGGCGGCTACGGCATTATATTTAACGAACTGTTGACAGTAACCAATATGCCGGCAGGCCGCTATGCGTCAGAGTTGCGCCGAACAGGCGATTACGATGATTACATGGAGGCACTGGTTTGTGCTTCGGGCGATTCCGCGATCAAAGCCGCTGTCTGCCGTAGCCTGATCAGTGTCGGAATGGATGGACGGCTATACGATTGTGACTTCAACCACGCCTTGGATTTAGGATTGAACAGAGATTCACCACAGACAGTTTTTCAATTTGACCATGACCGACTGCTAAGCAGAAGCATTACCTTCGCCAGCCACTGCTTCGGTTGTAGCGCGGGGGCCGGCAGCGGTTGAACCGGTCGTCATGTGCTGCCCGTGTCGGCAGACTAACTCACCCGGCAAATCAAAAGGTTACTTTTAGGCTGACAATTTCAAACGGTTTGAACTCAAAGTTGATTGTGCCTTCGTCATGGGCAATGTCTTCAATTTCTTCTTCCAAGAGGTTGACCAATTTTACTCCGGACGGGTGACGAATCAACCCGCTGTCATCGGTCTGAACAACAGGACCGGAGCTCACAGGGCCAAAAAACCGGATTACCGCCGCGGTTTCCTCGCCTTTAGCCTCATACAGACGAAGAATTATGCCGCTCTCGTTTTCTGCCCGCTTACAGGAAGATAGAATAATATTGCCCGGAGTCGCTTCGATAAAGGAAAATGCCTCAGGAAATATCTTCCGCCGATGAGGATTGAGATGAAGCTGTGAGGCGGACAGGCCGGTATTCACTTCATGACCGGCCTGATAGGCTTGAGCTGCTTTCCAGTCACCATGATGCGGATATAAAGAGTATTCGTAGGTATATTTTTTAAATTCCTGGGCATCCGGCGTGGGTACGGCAGGCCCTGTTATTCCGTCGGAGGAAAGCATCAGGATACTACGCAGCAGGGTCGTATAGATGGCCCCATCACGTACCTCGTGCGACGGTAACCCCTTGTTAAGCAGCGTCAGTCCTCTTTCATCGTCAGAATAATCCACCCAATTCTGCGCCGGAAAAATGCCAGAAGGTTTCTCGACCTCATCGCCAATTCCCGGGTCTTTGGACAAATCAACAGGACGACTGACGGCGCCAAACTGAATCTCTGCGGTGTAATCCGGGGATTTGATATCAGTGGCAAATTTCAGCCGAAGCTGCATCTGAGGATGGCGGTTATCAATGCTGATGACACAATCAATTCGGGGAATATCATGATAAACGGCGATGGTTTTTGATACCGACAGATAGCTGTGGCGCCACAGCACGGGCCGCAGCTTGTCTTGCAACCGGTAAGGCCAGATAAGAGAATAATAGTCACTCTCCATCCTCACTACCCGCCGCAACGGCGTTTTTTTAATTTCAAAGTGCTTCATGCGGAAGCGTCCAAAGGTGACACCGGCTTCGCTTTCGGTCCGGATATCACCGGCCATATTCTGCCGGTGATAGTAAAGATCGCCGGTTTCCTCCTCCACTACCAACTCATTACCAAAACACAGGTGTTTACCGTCCAGATAAAGGTTCAGCAGGCCGTTACCCGGGTCAATATCCAAACGGAAAAACTGATTCTGGATACTGTTACCCCTGGTTTTCAACTTAGGACCGGGTGCCGGTTTGAGACCGGTCCTGACAATTTTGTAGGTTCGAAAGCCAAAAGCAGGCACCGTGGCGATAAAACCCAACCGGACAGTATGGTATGAATCATCCGAGTAACGGGTCGCCTCAAGAATTTCAACCTCAACATCATCACCGCCACTGGATAAACCACCGATTCGCTTTATCACCCCGCGGTCAAAACCCAATTCCAATTCCACCCAATTCCTTACCTGCCATGACAGCGGATTGAAAACGATAATATCCGCCTGAACCGCCAAGTTATCCTGGATAAGTTCCTGGAAGCTGGAAAGGACCTGAGTAAGATGGCTGTTCAGATACTCGTAATTGTGATGAGCTTCCTCATAGCCCTCGTCCATGCCGGTTCCCGGTGCAACGTCATGAAAAGCTCCCCACAGCACCTTTTTCCAACTGTCCCGAAATGCATCCACCGGATACGGCACACCCAGCAACCAACCCATAGTGACCCATTTCTCACTAACTAAAATCTCGTTTTCATATTGACGTTGTTTTTGTTTCAGCCACATCCGGCTGGAGGTACAATGAGGAAAAACTCGAGAATAATGCCCTGAATACTGTTCTCCGGTTCGGGTTTCCAGACCTCCGGCAACTTTTTCCAAGGCCTGAAAGAAATCCCGGGATCGCGCAATAACCATACGAACATTTTTATGCTGCCGATTCCAGCGCCTGACCGCAGCGGCGGTTTCCGGTTGAGGCGGTATAGAACCGCTGCCGGAGGGCATCAGGATATTATCGGTGGCCGCTACCGGAGCCAATTGCTGATAACTATCATCAAGTTCGTTTAAGAATAACCCGGCACGGTAACCCAGCGGCATCCAATGGGTCAGGATCCGGCTACCATCCAATCCTTGCCACCAAAACTCAGTGGGAGCAGGCCGATCGGCGCCGCGACGGAAGGCAAAATAGCGGTATCCAGCCTTAAGATAAATCTGCGGCATTTGAGCGTTGTAGCCAAAAGCATCAGCTCCCCACATTACCGGGTTTTCTACCCCCAATTTGTCGCGAGAGTAGCTTTTACCAAAGAGTATCTGCCGTACAAGTGTCTCACCACCCGGCAGCATGGTATCCGACATCAGATACTCGCCTCCGGCTATCTCGATCTGACCAGTACCAACATATTTCTTAATATCGGTAAAAAGACTGGGGTTGCGGTGTTCAATTTCTTCCAGGAGGGCAGTCTGTTCAATCAAAAAGCGGTAGCCGGGATCAGCCATCATGTCTATCGCCGGTTTCAGGATTTTTTCAATATTTATGAAAAAATAGTCTTCCTTGGTAAAGGCCCAGACTGCGTCATAATGGCTGTGGGGAACCAAGTAAATGGTTTTCATTCCACCCTCCTGTTGAGGTAACCGATCTTGGTTGACCTTGGAGTCCGTCTGGTTTAGCATTATACAACAATTAATGTGACGTGATTGATATCATCAAACGCCGGATTGAAAAATAAGTCGGCAGGAGTCAGCGGATTAGGCCGTTATGAACAATAGTTTAAGTTCCAGATCAACCACCGTCACTATTGTGGTTTTCCTCCTGACAATTGTTGGCTTTTATCTGCTCAGCCAATCGGATTATTTATTGTTTCACAGCTTGATCGAGCTTTTCGGGGTGGTTGTCGTGTTCAGCGTGTTTATTATCGCCTGGAACGGCCGGAAGTATCTGGACAATGACTATCTGCTGATAATAGGCATCGGATTCCTATTCATTAGTCTGCTCAATGCTTTCCATACCCTTTCTTACCGAGGCATGGGTATCTTTCATGATTTTGAACCAACCAACCTGGCCGCTCAGTTCTGGATAGCCGCCCGTTATCTACAGGGACTTACTCTGCTAGTTGCGACCCAATACATCTTACGTCGATTGAAAATCGGCCCTGCCTTTGCCGCCTACGCTGTCACCACAACGATAATCATATTTTCCATCTTGGTGTGGCAGAATTTTCCAACGACATTCAACCCAGAGACCGGGCTAACCCCCTTCAAAATAGGCAGTGAGTTCATTATTTCCGGCATATTGCTCGGCGGTATTTGGCTGCTCTATCAAAAGCGGACCTATTTTACTACCAACGTCGTCAGGTACCTGATTATAGCCATGGGAGTCAACATTGCCTCAGAGATGGCCTTAACGCTCTATACCGATGCCTACGGCTTTATGAACGCACTTGGTCATTCTTTCTTAATTATTTCCTATTATTATACCTACAAAGCACTGCTTGAAACCGCAATCTCCCGACCTTTTGATCTGCTGTTTCGAAATATCCATGAAAGCGAACGCAAACTTGGGATAGTCACCGATTATTCCTACACTTGGGAATACTGGGTATCACCCGAGGGGAAATTCATATTTATGTCACCTTCCTGTAAAACTTTAACCGGGTATTCCAAGGAAGAATTTATGGCCGAACCCAACCTGTTCACCCAAGTGATTCATCCGGACGACCGAGACGATCTGTTGAGTCATTTTGGTAAACCACCCGAGGCCGGACTGGATGATACCGAACTGGAATTCCGGATTATTCACAAAAATGGTCATGAAGTCTGGCTGGGACATTTCTGCCGACCGATTTTTGATCCCAATGGGAGCTTTATTGGACGCAGGGTGTCCAACCGAGATATCAGCATTCAGAAAACTCATCGGGAGGCGTTACAGCGTGCTGCTCGAGAATGGCAGATGACCTTTGATTCCATCGATGATGCAGTAATACTGCTGGACAGCCGACACCGGATTATCCGGGCCAACCATGCCTTCAGCAAAATATTCGGGCTCCCTCCAGAAGCAGCGGTCGGCCGCTTCTGCTACGAGGTTGCCCATGGCACAGACCGTCCACACGCAATGTGCCCCCATGCCCGGACCATGACCTGCGGCCAAACAATCAGCGAGGAATTATTTGAGCCTAAACTTAATATTTATGTTGAGGCTACTACATCACCAATTTTCGACCAAAACGGCCAGTGCACCGGCAGTGTCCATATCATCAAAGATATCAACGAGCGAAAAATCGTTGAAGCGGAACGGGAAAGGCTATTGAGCCTGCTGGAGAATCAGCGCTTTCTGCTTCAGAATACTATCGACCAATTGCCATCCGGAGTAGTCGTCCGAGACCCGGAAGGCAATCTACTAATGGCAAACAATCAAATCGTTAGGCTTTTAGGTCCGCTGCGGGAAAATATTTCAGCGTTTGATTTCAAGAATTGTTACCGGATCGACGGTAGTAATTATATATTGAAGGATTGGCCGATGTATCGAACCGTGGCCACCGGCGAAACTATTAACGGAGAGGAAATTCAGATCATTCGAGAGGACGCTGAACCGATGACCGTCCTGGCAGCCACCGCTCCGGTCAGAAATGCGGCCAACGAAATCATCGCCCATGTGGGAGTATTCAATGATGTCACCAAACTGAAAAACACGGAACGACAGCTGCAGAGTCTGACCTCGGAATTGGAAACCCGCATCCAACAACGTACACTGGAACTGGTGGCAGCGCATGAGAAATTAGTAGAGCAGCTTGAATACCGCGCCGCAGCAGAAACTTCTTTAAGATCACTTTCCACTCGGCTTCTGGAGGTACAGGAGGAAGAGAAGAGATCCGTTGCCCGGGAACTCCATGACCAGACCGGCCAGAGCCTGACAGTACTGAAACTGCTGTTAGGCAAGGCCGGGCGTATTGCCCCGGAGGAAATGAGACCGCTGCTCATTGAAGTTTCCGACACGATTACCGAAATTATCAAACAGGTACGAAATCTATCTCTGTCTCTACGCCCCGGCATTCTAGATGATCTGGGACTGATTCCCGCCCTAGAATGGCAATTCAAACAGCTTGAAGAACAGGCGGAATTGAAGGTCGTTTTCCAGCATGACGACCTGCCGGTGTTGCCGGCTAACATGAATATCGGTATCTTTCGCATTATCCAAGAAGCGCTGACCAATATCTTACGGTATTCCGGAGCCAAAGAGGGCAAGGTTGATATCAGAATCAAAGAGTCCAACATTTTGCTGCACATCTCAGACCAAGGCAAAGGTTTTGACGCCAACCATCTGAGCTCTGGTAACTCTACTGGGTTATCCGCTATGAGGGAAAGGGCGGCACTGTTGGGAGGTCAGTTCGCCATTACCTCTGAACCTGGTAAGGGTACTTTAGTTAGCGTTGCACTTCCGATTAGTTGATTCAGTATGTCTGCAGAGAGAAATTAGGTACTATTACGGATTTTCATCTCGTTGTACTTTGTAATATATTGTAAACATGACACCCGAGACCAATAAGCGGTTGATAAAGATAATTTTAGCAGATGACCATAAGATAGTTCGTCAAGGGGTTCGCTCTTTGCTCGAATTTGAACCGGATTTTCAGATCATCGGCGAGGCTGCCGACGGCGCAAAAGCGATGGAACTGGTATTTCATCACGAACCGGATATTCTAATAACTGACCTGTCAATGCCGTATTTTTCCGGCATTGAATTAGCCGAAGCCATCCAAAAGAATAAACTTAAAACCAGGACCGTAGTACTGTCAATGCACAGCGACGAACCATATGTTATCCGAGCAATGAAAGCCGGTGCCAGCTGTTATATCCTTAAAGACTATGGTTTCGAACATGTCTGCACTGCCATCCGGCAGGCCCTGGCTGGCAGAAGATACGTCAGTCCGTCCTTAACGATGCCTCTCGAAGAAATTTCCTAACCACTCAGCAACAACGCGCAAGTTCCCCAAGAGTTCCATAACTGATTTTATTCTCTAACTCTACCTCAAAGCGGATTTGACATGTGGGCAAACAACTGTTAATATCAGTTTGTTGATGGTTTTCATCAACTTTATGCCGGAGGTAAAGTTGAAATTAAGTACCAGAGCCCGTTACGGCACCCGTGCGCTGCTTGATTTGGCCCAGAATTACAGTGACCAAGCGATTCCGCTTAAGGACATAGCCAGGCGTCAGCAGATATCACTGTCATACCTGGAGCATTTAGTCGGCCCTTTGGTCGACGCCAGGTTGATCCAATCTATCCGCGGTGCCAAAGGCGGCCTCAAACTGGCTAAATCCCCTGATAGTATTAAATTGAGCGAAGTAGTCAGCTTACTGGAAGGACCGATCGACCCGGTGGACTGCATCCATAGCCCGAACAAATGCGAACGCGCTAGATACTGTGTTACTCGAGACGTCTGGAGCGACATGGGACGGGCAATGAACGAAGTGCTGGATCAGACAACACTGGGCGATCTGGTGAACCGTCAGCAGGCGAAAATGTCTCGGGACGGTGACATGTACTATATCTAATCCAAACCGGACTGACTGATAATATTCAATCAGGGAGGTATCTGAATTGACAGAACATAAAATGGAAACCATAGTGGTCCACGCCGGACAGGAAACTCCTGATTCCGCTACTGGTGCGCGCGCCGTACCCATTTACCAGACGACTTCATTTGTTTTTAACGATTCCGATCATGCCGCTAATCTCTTTGCGCTAAAGGAATTCGGCAATATCTATACACGGATTATGAATCCGACGACCGACGTTTTTGAACGGCGAATTGCTGCCATAGAAGGTGGGACCGGGGCGCTGGCGGTGGCATCCGGTCAAGCAGCAGAGGCTCTGGCTTTGCTAAATATTACCCGTCCGGGCGATGAAATTGTCGCCACCAGCAATCTCTACGGCGGCACATATGAACTATTTCACTACACATTCCCCAAACTGAATCGGGAGGTAAAGTTCGTCCCCTCCGGCGACCCGGCGGCCGTCAAAGCCGCCATCACCACCAGAACCCGGGCTGTTTATACTGAAACTATCGGCAATCCCAAACTAGACGTGCCCGATTTTGAAGCCCTCGCAACTGTCGCCCATGAAGCCGGTATTCCCCTGATGGTAGATAATACCATTGGTGTCGGGTTAACCAAACCTTTTAGTTTCGGGGCTGACATCATCATTGCCTCCGCCACCAAATATATCGGCGGTCATGGTACCAGCATAGGCGGAGTCATCGTGGATTCCGGCAAATTCAAGTGGGACAACGGTAAATATCCTGATTTCACCGAACCCGATCCTTCATACCACGGCTTGAAATTCTGGGATGTCTTCGGGGATTTTCCCGGAATGGGTAACGTTGCCTTCATCATTAAAGCCCGGGTGCAGCTACTGCGCGACATCGGCGCTTCAATCTCACCATTCAATGCTTTTCAACTACTGCAGGGGCTGGAAACCCTGGTGTTACGTCAAGAGCGGCACGCAGAGAATGCCCTCAAGGTAGCTGAACACCTGAAACAACACCCTCTGGTCAACTGGGTGGTGTATCCGGGGCTACGGGATAACCCCAACCATGCAACAGCGAAAAAATACCTGGGTGATAAATTCGGCGGTCTGGTCGGCTTTGGCATAAAGGGCGGACTGACAGCAGGCACTAAATTTATAAATTCGGTGAAATTGCTGTCACACTTAGCCAATATCGGTGACGCCAAGAGCCTGGTCATTCACCCGGCGTCCACCACGCATCAACAGCTCTCTCCGAGCGAACAGGCGGCAGCCGGTGTGACACCGGACTATATCCGACTGTCCATCGGTATTGAACATATTGATGATATCATCGCCGATATCGACCAAGCCTTGAAGAAAGCACAACTTTAAGTGCAAAACTATGAATGAAAACCTTTCTATGCCCACTGAGATAGTCAAAACCGAATACTTCACCATTGACCGGTTGGAGCTTGAATCCGGTGAGATTGTCGCGCCGGTAATCCTGGCCTATGAAACGTGGGGACAATTAAATTCCGCCTGCTCCAACGCGGTGCTGATCTGCCATGCACTGACCGGTGATGCCCATGTCGCCGGTATCAATGCTGCCACTGGCAAACCGGGTTGGTGGGACAGTATGGTCGGCCCAGACAAGGCTTTTAATACCGATAAGTATTTCGTCATCTGCTCCAACGTGATAGGCGGTTGCCAGGGATCTACCGGCCCTGCCTCCCCTAACCCGGCTACCGGCGAGCCTTACGGGCTGGATTTCCCTTTGATTACCATTAGCGATATGGTAGAGGCACAACTTGAACTTGTTACCCATTTTGGTATTGATAAATTATTGGCGGTAGCCGGCGGCAGCATGGGCGGCATGCAAGCGCTGGTCTGGGCGGTCAATCACCCGGAACGCCTCAATTCAGTTATCGCGATTGCCACCACTACCCGTCATTCACCGCAACAGATAGCTTTCAATGAAGTCGGCCGTCAATCCATCATGGCTGACCCGAACTTCAACAACGGCCGCTACTACGGCAGAAAGGCACCGGAACGCGGTTTGGCCATGGCCCGGATGGTAGGCCATATCACCTATATGAGCGATGAATCCATGGCTGATAAATTCGGGCGCCGTTTCCGAGAACGCCAAGAAAACGGGGCTAAGCTGGGTACCGATTTTGAGGTAGCCGGATATTTACAATATAAGGGGGATGCCTTCGTCAAACGCTTTGACGCCAATTCATATCTATACCTCACACGGGCGATTGATCTGTACGACCTGGCCGGACATAAACCCCTATCGGATTCGCTGTCGGCCGCCCGGAACATACATTTCATGGTGTTAGCCTTTAAGAGCGATTGGCTATACCCGGCTCATCAATCCCGAGAACTGGTGCGCGGCTGTAAACTCGCCGGAATTGATGTGACCTACTGTGAAATAAACTCCACTTATGGTCATGATGCCTTTTTACTGGAGGTTGATGAGGAAAACCATCTTATCAGCCACTTCCTGAATAAGATCAGCCGACAACTGGAAACGGCGGAAGGCAAACTTTAATGGCGTCAATCAGAAAAGACCATCAAGTCATCGCCGAACTAATCAAGCCGGGAGCCAGTGTTCTTGATCTCGGTTGCGGTGACGGTGATCTATTGGCGTTTTTGAATGAACAAAAACGAGTCAATGCCAGAGGCGTGGAAATTTCGGAGCAGGCCATCTATCGCTGCGTCGCCCGCGGTCTTTCGGTCTCCCATCAGGACATTGATAATGGACTTACGGAATACGGTAATGATTCGTTTGATTATGTCATCTTGAATCAATGCCTGCAACAGGTTAAAAACCCACAGGAAGTGATTGCCGAAGCGCTGCGAGTAGGTAAACAGGCTATCGTAGGGGTGCCAAATTTCGCTTACATCTCCGCCCGCTGGCGACTGGGCGTGATTGGGAAAGTACCGATAACCAAAGCCCTTCCCTACCAATGGTACGATACTCCCAACCTTCACTTTCTCAGTCTGGCGGATTTTATCTCGTTCTGCCGTGAAAACCGTTACAAAATTGAGAAAGCCGCCTATCTTAGCGACACCGCCAAGATCCGTTGTTTACCCAATATTATGGCGCAGACAGGCATATTTTTAATCACAAATATTAAAAGAGGGGATTCCAATGGCTGAAAAAACCGCTATCCCTAAAATTAAATTCAGGTACCGGGAATTTCCGGCTCTAACCCGCGGTATCGCCGGTGATATCACTGAGACTATCGGCAACACACCACTGGTAAGATTGAACCGTCTAACAGAAGGCTGTGTTGCGGAGGTGGTGGTCAAGCTGGAGTCTTCAAATCCGTTGCATAGCATCAAGGACCGCATCGGAGTGGCTATGATCACCGACGGTGAAGCCAGTGGTAGGCTCAAACCGAACACCATTATTGTGGAACCGACTTCGGGCAATACCGGCATCGCACTGGCCTTTACCGCAGCGGCCCGAGGCTATAGACTTATTCTAACAATGCCCGAAACCATGTCTATGGAACGACGCCAACTCCTGGCTATTCTGGGCGCGGAAATCGTGCTCACCCCTGGGGCCGAAGGGATGGGAGGGGCCATCCGCCGCGCCCAGGAAATGGTTGATAATACTCCCGGTTCTATAATGTTGCAGCAGTTTAGTAATCCGGCCAATCCGGAAATTCACCGGCTGACCACCGCCGAAGAGATTTGGCGGGACACCGAAGGCAAGGTAGATATTCTGGTAGCCGGAGTAGGTACCGGCGGAACTATCACCGGCGTTTCCGAAGTGCTTAAACAGCGCAAAACCGGTTTTAAATCAATCGCCGTAGAACCGGAAGCCTCTCCGGTACTATCCGGCGGCAAGCCCGGTCCACACAAAATTCAGGGTATCGGTGCTGGTTTTATCCCCGAGGTTTTGAGAACCGACCTCATTGATGAGATAATACAGGTGACTAATGAAAATGCCGGAGATACCGCCCGGCGCCTAGCCAAGGAAGAAGGCATATTAGCGGGAATATCTTCCGGAGCCGCCGTTTGGGCAGCACTTGAAGTTGCCAAACGATCAGATTTAGCGAGCAAACTCATCGTGGTAATACTTCCTGATAGCGGAGAGCGTTATCTTTCCACCTGGTTGTTTCAGGATGTATATTCTGCTAACCAAACCAGGGTCTAAAGATATTAAGAGGCACCTAAAATGAAACAAGTTTATCTAGATAATTCGGCGACTACCCCAGTTGACCCCCGGGTAGCTGAAGCTATGTTGCCTTTTCTGAAAGAATCTTTCGGCAACCCGTCATCCGTTCACAGCACCGGACAAACCGTGCGCACTGCTGTAGAGAATGCAAGGGGCCAAGTGGCAGCACTAATCGGAGCGCGGGCTGACGAAGTGTTCTTCACCAGCGGCGGAACCGAGGCCGATAATTGGGCTATTAAGGGCACCGCGTGGGCCAAGTCGGAAAAAGGTAACCATATCATTACTTCAAGTATTGAACACCACGCTATTATTGAAAGCTGCGAATATCTGGCCAAACATGGCTTTGAGATAACCTTCCTACCTGTAGATCAATACGGCAAAGTCGACCCGGCTGATGTTGAAAAAGCCATTACGCCGAATACCATCCTGATATCTATCATGCATGCCAATAATGAGATCGGCACCATACAGCCTGTAGCCGAAATCGGCCGTAACGCCCGGCAGCACGGCATTCTTTTCCACGTTGACGCCGTACAGACTACAGGTCACGTACCGGTCAACGTCGGAGACCTCAACGCCGATTTACTCACGATATCAGGTCACAAACTCTATGGACCCAAGGGCATCGGAGCGCTCTATATAAAGAAGGGCGTCCGGATTGACTCATTGCTGTCCGGCGGCAGCCAGGAACGCCATAAACGGCCCGGCACTGAAAATGTACCCGGTATCATCGGCTTCGGCCAAGCAGCCGAAATTGCGATGGCCGAAATGGCCAGCGAAGCAACCGAGATAACCGCTTTACGCGACCGTTTGGCGAAGAACCTGTTGGAAATAATCCCGGATGCCACCCTTAACGGCCACCCATCTGAACGATTACCTAATAACGTCAATATCTCGTTCAAGTATGTTGAAGGGGAATCTTTGGTGCTACATCTGGATTTTGAAAACATCTCGGCTTCAACCGGTTCCGCCTGCAGTTCGTCCAGTCTGGAACCTTCCCATGTATTACTGGCCTGCGGCCGCCTGGCGGAGGAAGCCCATGGCTCAGTAAGGTTTAGCCTGGGTAAATTCAATGACAACGATGACATTGACCGAGTACTTGATACCTTACCCGGTATTGTAAAAAAATTACGAGCTATGTCGCCCCTAGCCCCGAGTACGACAAAATAGGAGAACATAATGAGCAACGGACCCGCATCTTACAGCGAACAAGTGATAGAACATGTTAAAAACCCAAGAAATATCGGCGAAATGGAAAACCCGGACGGTGTAGGCCGGGTCGGCAACCCCGTCTGCGGCGATGTTATGGAGCTCTATATTCGGGTCAAAGACAACATCATTACCGATGCCAGCTTCAAGACCTTCGGGTGCGGTGCTGCTATCGCCACCAGTTCCATGGTTACCGAGATGGTTAAAGGCAAGACCATTGAGGAATCTCTGGAAATCTCCAATAAAGCCGTCGCCGAGGCTTTGGGCGGTTTACCCCCGGTGAAGATGCACTGCTCAGTACTGGCTGAAGAAGCATTAAGGAAAGCCATTGAAAACTACTACGAACGCCGGGGCGAAAAACCACCGTTTGAACCGACCCCACCATCCGACGAACACCATCATTAGAATTATCTATTGAGACAATAACGGAACCTTCCATTCACCGCAGGTTCCGTTATTTCGTTGCTCATGCATTTAATTTAAGCTAGCTTTGGCTCCCGTTGACCAATCCCTGCCCCACCAGTTTATGCTTCTGGCGCCATTTGCTGATGATTTCAATAATTTCTTCAGCACTATCGGTAACCCGAAGCAGGCCACAGTCTTTTTTAGAAATATAGTCCTGACCCATCACTGTTCCCCGTAACCAGTCCAAAAAGCCATTCCAGAAATCACTGCCGTACAAAACCACGGGGAAAGGCTTGATTTTACCTGTTTGCATTAACGTTAATATTTCCGTCAATTCATCCAGCGTCCCCAATCCGCCAGGCATGATAACAAAGGCGCTCGCATATTTAACCAGCATGACTTTTCGGGTAAAAAAATGATTGAAGGACAAAGATTTGGTGGCATATTTATTGGGCTCTTGTTCTGATGGCAACTGAATATTCAGACCAACCGAAGTGACACCGGCGCGCGCCGCTCCCTTATTAGCCGCTTCCATCAACCCGGGGCCACCTCCGGTAATTACGGAGAAGCCTTCTTGACCCAACCGGTAACCTATCTCTTCGGTCTGTATATAAAGCTGGTCTCCCGGCGTAACTCTGGCGGAACCGTAAATGGTCACCGCGGGTTGTACACCGGAGAGCTTATCAAAACCCTCGACAAACTCGCCGATGATACGAAACATCCGCCATGACTCTTCTTTACCAAGTTCGTTGATCTCGTAGTTGTTAACCATAACACCTCCAGCTATGCTGCCCCACAATTTAAGCAGACTCTACCTATTTTGGCCAATTAACCTTCTTCAAACACCAACTTTTAAAGCTATACCGACTTAAAGGCATTGGCAGTTATCTACGATATTAGGTGGTTATTGGCCACATGCTATCCTCATTTATATTACCCGATTTATCGCTTGCATTATTATTTGATATGCAGTACCATTGGTTAGTAGAACTTCGCGGATACGGTTCATATTCCGGCTTCGCCGGTCCACAATCAGACACAAAAGCGAGGTAATCAGAAATACCGCAAAATAAAGGGTAGAAAATCTTGACAAGGTTTTCGGACCTTCTCCAGAAGCATCCATTGAAAAGTTGAAAAAAGGCGTCACCCGGGATGAGATCATGAAGAAATCCCTGAATGTTTGCGGTTGTTGAAACTTAGGGGCACGCGCAGTAGCAATTCGGTAATTTGCCTATTGTTTATTAACACATCATATTTGATACTTGGTTCAGGCAAGGAGACTAAAGAGCCATAAAAATATTATTATTATCTACAGTTATTGCACCAATTGGTATCATTTGGCGAAGGTGGGTGTTACTGTTATTTCTCTATTCCTTTTGCATGTATTGCTTGCAATTTTTTTGCCATGACATATTATATTTTTGCAGTATATAGGTATTGAAGATGACTGTTATCACTTCTTCAGAGCAATTGGACAATTCACAAACGAATGAGGTAGTCATAGCTAATACAAAATTAAGGGTAGAAAACCTTTACAAGGTTTTCGGACCTTCTCCGGAAGCATCCATTGAAAAGTTGAAAAAAGGCGTCACCCGGGATGAGATCATGAAGAAATCCCGGAATGTTCCTGCGGTGATTGATGCCTCTTTTTCCGTCGCTCAAGGTGAAACTTTCATGATTATGGGCCTGTCTGGCTCAGGTAAGTCAACGATTATCCGTTGTTTGAACCGTCTGCATGACCCAAGTGCCGGCAGTGTGATTATCGATGATGAAGACATCACAAAAATTGATGATCATCGGTTGCGGGAGATTCGCCGGACCAAAATTGCCATGGTATTTCAGCATTTTGCCCTGTTACCGCACAAAACAGTACTGGAAAATGTAGAGTTCGGTTTAAAAATAAGAGGCACCCTGACTGAAGAGGATCGTAAAAAGGCCCAAGATACCTTGGACGTCGTCGGCCTGAAGGGTTGGGGCGACCGCCTGACGGCTGATCTTTCCGGCGGCATGCAGCAGAGGGTCGGCTTGGCACGAGCTTTGGCGACCGAACCTGAAATCCTGCTGATGGATGAACCATTCTCAGCGCTTGACCCCCTCATTCGACGGGACATGCAAGATGAATTGATTAACCTGCAGCAAACATTACAAAAAACCATTATTTTTATTACCCACGATCTCAACGAAGCCCTGAAGATGGGCGATCATATCGCCGTCATGAAGGACGGACGTATCGTGCAAATCGGCACCCCGGAAGAAATCGTCAGCAACCCCGCAAACGATTACGTTGCCGCCTTTACCTCTGACGTAAACCGTGGATTGGTCTTTACTGCCTCCTCGATTATGAAGCAAGCTGATACTCTGACTATTACTCATGACACGATAAAAACGGCTTCAGTGCGGCTACGTCAAACTAAAAGCGACGCCATGTATGTGGTCGATCGGCAACGAAAACCCATCGGTCTGGTAACGGACCAAGACATAGCACGTGCTGTACGCAAAGGAGGCGAACTCAAACTGGATACTGTCATGATTACCGAATTCCCTCAAACCGAAGAGAATACACCTTTAGGTGAGGTGCTTACGCTCTGCGGCGACAGCCTACCAATTGCCGTAGTCTCCGAGACAGGGAAATTCCGTGGGATTCTGGAGCCTTTGGATGTATTGAGCAGCGTCTCACCAATCAATACCGACGAAGCCAACGGTAATGAAAAATCTGCCGACATAGCCGAACCCAAGGAGTCTGAGTAGCCTTATGTGGCCTTTTAACTTATATACCATACCGCTGGATGACTGGATTCAATCATCAGTCGACTGGATTAGCCTTAATGCCCGCAGTTTTTTTCAGATTATCAAAAAGCCTTTTGATTTCACCCTGAGCGGAACCGAGGATTTTCTACTTTGGTTACCGCCATTGGTCATCTTGGCGGTGATATTCATAATTGGCTGGCGTCTCAAGGGCTGGGTTTTTGGTTTAATAAGCTCCATCACACTATTGTTTGTAGGCTTCTTGGGCTTATGGGCGCCAACCATGACTACTTTAGCCTTGGTTCTTTCCGCAGTTATCTTCTGTGCCTTGGTCGGAATTCCGGTGGGAATAATGGCCGCCCGCAGTGACAAATTCAACTCAACGATCAGACCGTTGCTAGACGGCATGCAAACAGTACCCGCTTTTGTCTATCTGGTTCCGGTTGTAATGCTATTTGGAGTCGGCTTGGTACCGGGTTTAATAGCAGTTATCATTTTCGCTTTACCGCCGATTATCCGGCTTACCGATTTGGGTATTCGCCAAGTTCCCAATGACGTAGTTGAAGCCGGGCGATCCTTCGGCGGCACCAGTAATCAGATACTATTTAATATTCAGATACCCCTGGCGATGCCTACAATAATGGCCGGTTTGAACCAAACCCTAATGTTGGCGATGTCTATGGCTGTTGTCATTGCCCTTATTGGTGCCAGCGGACTTGGCTTGGTGGTTTGGTCAGGTCTCGGCCGCAATGATGTGGGATACGCTGCTATCGGCGGAATCGGTATCGTTGTATTAGCCATAATCCTTGACAGGATGTCTCAAGCCCTAACCGCGGCACCAAACAGAAAAGGCCCGGGTATATTCAAAAAAGCGGTCAATTGGGTTCAAACTAAACTAAAACGTAATTGACGGCATCAATTCACCATTCCTGACTACTCCTTTTAGCGCACCTGTGAAGAGTTTTGAAGATAATAATAATAAATGTGCGGTTTATATATCTTTAGCTAAGTACTATCGAGTTTAAAAACCACAATTTTACGGATATACAACCAGCGTACGATGATAACATAATTAAAATCAGAGCTAACGCCAATTCACCATTCCTGACTACTCCTTTTGGCGCACCTGTGGAGAGTTTTGAAGATAAAAATTAAGGAGGAAAACATGAAAAACAAAATGCGTAAACTAATGCTTTTCGGCTTTGCCGCGGTATTGTCGCTATCCCTGCTAGTTACAGGTTGTAGCGATGATGGTGATCCCGATCCTACAACAAGCAGCGGCCCCG
Source organism: Dehalogenimonas sp. (assembly GCA_050864255.1). GTDB lineage: Bacteria > Chloroflexota > Dehalococcoidia > Dehalococcoidales > Dehalococcoidaceae > Dehalogenimonas. The sequence goes on along the minus strand of JBOWAX010000001.1, from coordinate 2,169 downwards.
ATACTACCCCGGGCAATGGTGCCGTGGTCAATGTAGCTAGGGCCACCTGGTCAACAGGTTGGTTCCAGGCTGAAGTTTTTATAAACGCCTTGGAAAAGTTAGGGTATGACGTTAAAGACCCTGTCACTTTAGACAACCCAGCCTTCTATAACGCTATTGCAACCGGAGATGTTGATTTCTGGGCAAATGGCTGGTTCCCCATTCACAATACATACCTGTCTATTATTGAAGGCAAGGGTGAAATTGTCGGAGAATTCGCCATGGGAGGCGCGTTGCAAGGTTATCTTATTGACAAAGCAACAGCTGAAGCAAACGGAATTACCAGCATTGACGACTTCAATGATCCTGCCATTGCTGAGCTTTTTGATACCGATGGCGACGGAAAAGCCAATCTCGTTGCATGTCCACCTGGCTGGGGGTGCGAACTGGTAATTGACTATCAAATAGAAGAATACGGCCTGCTTGATAATATCAACATCACCAAAGCTGCCTACGAAGTCGCAATGGCTGATGTTGTTGCCAAGCATAACGCCGGTGAACCCATCTTTTTCTATACTTGGACACCCAACTGGACAGTAAATGCTTTGGTCCCCGGCGAGGATGTGGTTTGGCTGGAGGTACCGTATCCCGCTTTACCCGAATCTCAAGCTGCCTACCTTGACGCCACCAAGGTGGCGGGACTAGTCGGAAAAGCCGGAACGGATGAGCCCTATGACATGGGCTGGCCGGCTAATGATATTCAAGTAGTTGCCAACTCTGCATTCCTAGCTGCCAACCCGGCAGCAGCGTACATACTGGAGAACGTGCAAATTCCGTTGGAAGATATTTTTGAACAAAACTTCCAGATGTATGAAGGCGATGACCGCCCCGAAGACATCATCCAGCAAGCTAAAGACTGGATTGCTGCCAATCAAACCCTGTTTGACAGCTGGATCCAAGGCGCAATTGACGCCGCTAACTAAATAAACATCTAACGGTGCGCAAAAAAAGAGGGCCAGATATATATCTGGCCCTCTTTTTATACTTTCGAACAGGGAAACTATATCTGCATGTCAAGTTAACCATCAGCAACAACCTTCCATCTTTCCTATTAAATTTTGTTAATCCTGTCGTCCCACTCGTAAAAGTATTTCTTATCTTACTATTCTTTATTTTTTGGTTATTTTTTATTTTGGATATATTCTTATATACATATTATATATACGCCTAAAGGCGTATTGTTATTATTGAATTCAGACGTATAATATAAACGTTCGCAGGTATCTGGTATATCTGCACTTGAGGAGGATTACTGGTTGCGTTGATGGCTTCCGGGAGAGACCGGCCGGCTTTCAGGAAAGACTGAAATCGTCGTCACTATCAAAATATGAAAGGACAAGGCTATGCCAGTATTTCACTCTACAGTGTCCCGCCGGGAATTTATGAAGAATCTCGGTTTAGCCGGAGCCGGACTCGGTGCCGCCGCTCTGGTAGCTCCCCAATTCCATGACCTTGACGAAATGATGTCTGCGGAAAAGGCCGTTCAAAAACGCCCCTGGTTTGTCAAGGAACGTGATTTCTACGATCCGTCCGTCGAACATGACTGGGACGTGATCAACCGTTATGACCGCCGCTGGCAGTCCCAGACTACCCGTATCAAGTCATATTTCACCGAAACCTGGAATCGCCGTCAAGCCGCATCTGATAAAGGTGCAGCCATTTCTGATGCTCGAACCTTCCAAACTCCAGGCTACACCCTGCCTTCACGCGCCTTGCATGCCGCCCGCGCGGAAAATCTCAGCTGGTCCAAAAGTTGGACCGGTCCCACTGGAATCTCTGAATCCAAAACCCCTGAGGAATTCGGCACCACCAAGTGGTCCGGCACCCCTGAAGAAAACTCCAGACTGATGAACGCCGCCATGCGTTACTACGGCTCCATCATTACCGGCTTTGCCGAGTTTGACGATGTCTGGAAGAATAAAATGATGGTTTCCTACACCACCCGCGGTGCCACCAAGGATTGGAGCACCAACAACGGCGCCCTTCCGTCCGAGGACGAATCACTCCGTTATGTTTTTGAGGATGTGGATAAGGGTTACGATACCCCGTCCAAGAAGGTTTTCCCCGGCCGCAAACAGCTCTACATCATCACCACCGCCAGTCCGGTGGCTTCCCAGTTCCTCAAAGCCC
>JBOWAX010000004.1:0-165723 GCA_050864255.1 Dehalogenimonas sp. | reverse complement strand
TGTGATTTATGTGCAAGACCGAGTTCTACAACCATATTTGTTTCGGCTTGGGGAAGGCCGGAAACCGCTTTTTAATCGTAAATGGTGGGCCATCCTGGTCTCGAACCAGGGACCTCGGTCTTATCAGGACCGCGCTCTAACCAACTGAGCTAATGGCCCGGGAGTGTAACAAACGGAGCTAATTCTAACCCAGCAACACTCTTAAAATCAAGCGGCGCGTATAATTACGCGCCGTTGTTTTGTGTCCTTAAACAATTTCACCTTAACCGCTGGATAGCGGAAGAAAAGGTAACCAATCAAATACTTCAACTCGCGTTGAAGACCGACCTAGGATAGAGAGCGAGGCTCTCGTATTCCTTAGAAAGGAGGTGATCCAGCCGCAGCTTCCGCTACGGCTACCTTGTTACGACTTCGTCCCAATTATCAGTCCCACCTTGGGCGACTGCCTCCCTTGCGGGTTAGCCTATCGACTTCAGGTGTTACCAACTTTCATGACGTGACGGGCGGTGTGTACAAGGCCCGAGAACGTATTCAACGCGCTATGCTGACACGCGTTTACTAGCAACTCCGACTTCATGCAGGCGAGTTGCAGCCTGCAATCCGAACTGAGGGCGGTTTTGGGGATTAGCTCCCGGTCACCCGGTGGCAACCCATTGTACCGCCCATTGTAGCGTGTGTGTAGCCCAGGGTATAAGGGCCATGCTGACTTGACGTCATCCCCACCTTCCTCCCCGTTTTGCGAGGCAGTATCGCTAGAGAATATAACTAGCAATAAGGGTTGCGCTCGTTGCAGGACTTAACCATACACCTCACGGCACGAGCTGACGACAGCCATGCAGCACCTGTGATAGCTCCTGACTTAACAGGTCGTTCCCCTTTCGGTTCACTACTTCTAACATGTCAAACCCTGGTGAGGTTCTTCGTGTAGCATCGAATTAAACCACACGCTCCGCTGCTTGTGCGGGCCCCCGTCAATTCCTTTGAGTTTTAGTCTTGCGACCGTACTCCCCAGGCGGGGTACTTAAAGCGTTAGCTTCGGCACAGAAAGGGTCGATACTCCCTATACCTAGTACCCAGTGTTTAGGGCGTGGACTACCAGGGTATCTAATCCTGTTCGCTCCCCACGCTTTCGGGCCTCAGTGTCAGTTTTGGCCTAGAAAACCGCCTTCGCCTCTGGTGTTCCTCCCGATATCTACGCATTTCACCACTACACCGGGAATTCCGTTTTCTCCTGCCATACTCAAGTCCAACAGTATCAGATGACCCCTCCCAGTTGAGCCGGGAGATTTCACATCTGACTTGAAAGACCACCTACGCCCACTTTACGCCCAATAAATCCGGATAACGCTCGCCTCCTACGTATTACCGCGGCTGCTGGCACGTAGTTAGCCGAGACTTATTCCTCAGGTACCGTCATTATTCTTCCCTGAGAAAAGAGGTTTACAACCCGAAGGCATTCATCCCTCACGCGGCGTCGCTGGGTCAGGCTTTCGCCCATTGCCCAAGATTCCTTGCTGCTGCCTCCCGTAGGAGTCTGGACCGTGTCTCAGTTCCAGTGTGGCTGACCATCCTCTCAGACCAGCTACCGATCATTGCCTTGGTAGGCCGTTACCCCACCAACAAGCTAATCGGAGACAAACCCCTCTTCAAGCACCTTGCGGTTTTAATGATCCTTCTTATGAAAGAGCATCACATGCGGTATTAGCACTTCTTTCGAAGTGTTATCCCCCACTTAAAGGCAGGTTATTTATCTATTACTCACCCGTTTGCCACTATCTCTCTTGCGAGAGACCGTTCGACTTGCATGCATAAGGCGCGCCGCTAGCGTTCATCCTGAGCCAGGATCAAACTCTCCAGGCTATTTTAAAACGAATTTACGCTGCAATAAAATTGGCTTTTTTTCTTCCGCTATCCAGTTGTTAAGGTGCCCGTCAATCGCTGACGAAGTAGAATAATATCACAGACGACAAGGCCGTGTCAAGGCTTTAAGGGGTGATGAAATTGTTGATTTAATCGTAACTTGCTGCGTTCCGGCTAAATAAAATAATTAATAACTCTTTTGATGCTGTGGTGACCGCATCAGCCACCTAAAACCGGTCCATTCTCATCCGCCAGCAAATCCATAATCTCATCATCCGTGACCATGTCATTCAATGCCTGAACGGCCATTTCCGCAACAGCTTCATCATCAGTTTCGGTCAAATCACGCAGATGATTCTTAGCCTCAACCCCACCGATTTTCCCCAAAGCAGCGATGGCCGCCATTCTTATCTCAACATCCGCATCACCGGTAAGGCGAATCAATTGCGGAACAGCCAGTTCATCTTCATATTCCCCACAGGCAACCACCGCCTCATAACGGTGTTCCGGATTGTCGCTGGATAATTCATCAAGCAGCATATCCAGCCAAGAGGGATCCAGATTACGCCCGGCGGCAAACAAAGCACTACCGCGGATAAATGGATCAGGCGATTCATACGAATCCAGTATCGCCTGGCGGACTTCCGGGCAAGCCAAATAAGAAACCGACTCCAAGGCACGCCGCCGCACTTCATCCGCTTCTTCCGGATTGCCGAACACGGCCAGTAATTTTTCCAGCAGCAAATCACGCATCTCCCGCCGCAATTTACCGTGCTCGGCCAGCATGACGAATTTACCCAGACCCTGAGCCGCGGCCGCCCGGACTTCCACGGCGGGATCTTGCTCCATCAACGGTATCAATTTGCGGATTAATGCCGGATCTTCGGTTTCCCACAACCCGGGAATGGCACTAGCACGCACCGGGGGCAGCGGATCCTTCAAAAGGACACGGTATAACGGGCTGAAATCCAGATTGGGGTCTTCTTCCGCCAATTCCAGCATTCGGCCCAGGGCCTGAGCCTTGCGAGTTTCAGCGGCCTCCAGCCAATAACGGGCAAAAACCTCTTCATCCTCTGGAGACGCCAAACTAAGAGCGGCGATTTCAGAGTTGGAAAGGGGCAACTCGGTATCAACCAGCTTAATCAATACCCCTTCAAAGGTCGGCATTCCGGATTCAGTTTTGTGATCCGGCTTCGTCATCTTCTTCCTCATCTCCGTATTCTCCTCCACTCTCCCAGATAGGTTCGGTGAAATAATCAATGTAGTCGCCCATCGCTTCGGCAGCCATTTCCTTTAACCGGCTGTTAGCTTCCACTGCCTGCTCCTTGAGCTCATCGAGCTCAACATCAACATCCAACATTTTAAGCAGGACTTCGGTAATCGCCAAGGCAGCCGTGGGGTTGGGGAAACGGGAGGCGTAATGCGGCACCTCTCCTAAGAGACACATGGCATCCATCCGACGATCTTTAGCCACGCCCAGCAGAAGTCCGTTAAGTCCGGAAATCTGCAGATTACCGCCTAGTACCAAGTCATACTGCTTAATTTCTTCTAGTAGTGCTGGTTGGGTAGCGGCTCCCCAAACTTTTGGTTGTTCCGAATGATGAATACGAGTCAATGCCGCGGCACAGGTATATAACCTTTTGACGCCGAATCTTTCGGCAATGTCAATGACGCTGTGAGCCAGTTCATAAGTCTTGTTCTGCGGCTGATCATCGCCTAAAAAGAGGATCAAATCCCGTTTTCCCGGCTTATTTTTCCAGTAGAAAAACCGGCTTTCCGGGAATTGAGGAGACTCTACCAGATTATCTTGAACCAGAACACCAATGGGATCAAAAAAATATGGGGCAACAACTTCAGCCAGCGGTTTGGGATTTAGTTTATGAGCCAAAAAAGTCCCGACAATCAAGGCCACATTGGCAATCCCCGGCCAAGCCGCCAGCATATAGGGTTCTTTTAGCTTGGGACGGGCCAGTATTTTAACTAAACCTCTCAATTCGTTTCCTCCAATGGAGCCATCTACTTCGCTGAAACCGATACCGCGGGACAGAGAATGGAAGGGCTGTATAAGCCACCCTGCCAGCGTATATCAGAACCGATAGTCATATTTTGCAATAATTTATAGATATTACCGGCCACAACCGTGTCCTTGACCCGACCAGTAATCCTCCCATTTTCCACTCTATATCCTAAAAGAACGTTACCAGAAAAGTCTCCACCCAGCACATTACCCTGTTCCGCTCCCATCAGGTATTCCACGACCAGGCCCTCTTCAATAGAGGCCAGCATGGTCTCAAATCCAATTTCACCCGGGTTAATAACCAAAGCGTTGACCGATGGTGACGGCGCGCCGCCGCGACCACGGGAACCGGCACCGGTGCTGACTTTGCCAGCTCTGGCAGCGGTTTTTAAGTCATAATAGAAGTTGGTCACCCTACCGTTTTCCACGAGCGGAGTGCGTCGACTGGCGACGGCCTCGTCATCACATAGTCGCGAAGTTGGGCGTAATCTGAGCGTAGGATCATCAAAAAGTGAGAAATTTCGGTCGAAAACCGCCTCACCTAGTCTCTCGGCCAACGGGGAAGCCCCTTCGAGTACCAGTTTACCGTTTAAGGCCGAGGCCAAAGCCGGGATAAAAGCACTGGCCACTCCAGAAGGAGTAAAAATCACCGGGAGTTCACCAGATTTTATGGAGACATTTTTGTCAGCTCTTTCCAGTTGGGTCAATATATTGGTTATCACCTCATCAGGGTAATTAATCACGCAACAGTCATCCTGACCATCCCCAACAAACAGCATATCGGTACCCCGGACTCTGGAGCCCTGCAACTCGATGCCCATAACCGTCTTTCGGTATGAAGTGCCGCCGCCGCGGGAATTGATGACTTGTATAGAAAGATGGGCTGTTTCTGCACCAGCATCGCACAAAACATCTGGGAAACGATCTGTAACGGCGGTAATCATACGTTGCCCGATATCCACCAACTCAGCAGTGGTAACTTTAATTACCGCATCATCCCAGGTCTCAACTTCCGGATAGACCTGTAGTCCAGGTAAATCAAAATCAACCGGTTGGCCAAATCTGGCTGTTTCCAGGGCCATTTCCAAGACTTTTTCGTCATCATCGGGGCGGGTACTAACGCCAAGGCCAAGCCGGCCTTCTTTTATTACGCGTAGCGTTACGCTGGAACTCTGTTTGGACTCCAGGCTCTTCAACCGGTTGGCCTCAAAGTTAACCGGCGTCTTTTCGGTTTCAACAATAAAGAGGTCTGCCTGTTCCGTGACGGCTGCCGCCTTTTCCAGCAGTTTTTCAAATCTGGCTTCCATGTTTAACGGCCTCCTATCAGGCATTGCTGAATCCGGATGTGAGGGGAACCATTGGAGACCGCCAGTGGTGATTGCCCGCCCTTGCCGCAACCACCACCCTGATTCATATCCAGATCGTTTCCGATGGCGTCAATGCGTTTCAGTGTTTCGAAAACATTGCCCGACAACACTACAGGCCGGATTAGTTCCTCAACCTTACCATTACGGATCATGAAGGCTTCGCCGGCGGAAAAAGTGAACATCTCCATGGAAGTGGTGCCGCCGTACCAGTTACGCGCATAAATACCTTCTTTAATGTCCCCGATCATCTGGTCAAAGTTCACGTCCCGGGGCTCAATAAAAGTATTTCCCATACGTACGATTGGCGGATGACGAAAGGAGATAGCTCGTGCATTGCCGGAAGGGGCTTCTTTCATTTTTGCAGCCGTTTCCCGAGAATGTAGCCTACCGCTTAATTTCCCATCGCGGATCAAGTGTATACGCTGCCCGGGTGTTCCTTCATCGTCATATACATAGCCGCCGCGAAGGTTGACCATGGTGGCATCGTCAATTATGTTCAAATGTTCACCGCCAAACTCCCGACCCAGCACCATAACTTCTTTGAGCTGTGGATTCTCATATATATGATCTGCTTCTGATAAGTGTCCGAAAGCCTCGTGAACGAAAACTCCCGCCAGTACCGGATCCAGCACCACGGTGTATTCACCGCCCTTGGCTTGTGGTGCTTTTAAAAGAGCTACCGCCCGTTCAGCGGTCTCCTTAACCCTGCCGTGCAAACCTTTGATATCTTCAAAGTTACCACGGCTGCCCATGGAAATACCGGATTGCTGAACCTCTCCGCCTCCCGCCGCTACAGCGTTTACCCGTAGAGTAATATCCGCTCTTTCCTGGCTGATAAAACTGCCGTCTGAGGTCAGCAGTATCGCTTTCTTGCGCCCATCGCCGTACCCAATACTACTAGTCTGTAAACCGTCGATCGACCACAAGGTGTCGTTGTATTCATCAAGGAGCGCCTTTTTATCGGCCAAGCTTACCCGTCGCGGATCATGACTTTCATTTATGACCACTTCATCAGTAACCGGCGGGACATTCGAAAATTCACCGCCGCCCTTACCTACCAGACGGGCTTGCCCCACTGCCTGTTCAATACGCTTTTCTATACCATCCAATGAGTTAAAGCTGACAAAACCCCAACCGCCATTGACCATGGCACGGACATTGCCACCCGAATCACGGGTACGGGTAGCTGTTTCAAGCTCACGACCGCGGTAGGAAACAGCACTAGCCTCAGTTTCTTCCAGGTGAACTTCAATGTGATCAGCGCGATAACGCCCGAGCTTACCACTCAGGAGTTGAGCAACTTCATTAATATCAAACATGCAATTTCCTTAATTAGGTGATAAATTAAGTTTAACGGTGGTACCCTTAGGTGTCAATTGACAGGATAGAATGACAAGGCCCGATGTGTCGGAACACCTTGGCATTAAATCAATACCATCCGTTGTTGAGGTTCAATAATGAAGCAATAAACCCGACGAAACGTTCTTTAGCCCCATTTAGTTTGAAAGGTGAAAATTAAATCACCTGGAATTTGAGTTTTACTCCAAGATATGTACTATAGCCGTACCGGACACCGCCTTTTCACCCCTTGGATTCTCCGCCCAAATTACCAGTGTCAATTGTCGTTCATCATTGTCTGATTTTTTAGCCACCGTTCCGCGACACGTGAAAGGCTCACCGGGAAAAGTCATTGCTTTGTAACTTACCGAAAACTTCCTGATAACGCCTTTGTTATCCAACCAATCAGTTATCATCTGAATCAGACAGGCACTGACCAACTGACCATGCACCACTATACCGGGCAATCCCCGCGCCGCGGCAACATCTCGGTCATAGTGAATGGGATTATAATCACCGGAAGCACCGGCATACTTCACAAGTTGCCTGGAAGTGGGATGCTTAACCAGCGCTGGAATCTCGGTCTCCAGGGTAATCTGTTCAAATTCAAATTTATCAGTCATTCTGCGTCACCAGCGCCGTCTGACGGCAGTTTGCCACAGTCTCAGCATCTTGATTATTGTAGGATATGCTGAAGTTTACAAAAACGGTAATACCATTAGCTGTCCGCCGTTCCCGGGCGGAAGAAATCACGGCCTTCATGGTGATGGTGTCACCGATTTTAACGGACTTTAAAAACTCCACTTCAGTGGCGCCGTGCAGTACAGCTACCTTCTCTGAAGACGCTAGTATTTCATAAACCCGGTCAAACCCCAGTGCAGGAATCAAAGACGGAAGGGCTTCATTCTTCCAGCGTTGGCTGACATCCCCCACAGCGTCGGCGAATCGCCTAACCAAACCATTCTCAATGTCAAACACCAGCGGCGGCAGTTCATAACCAGCCTTTTCCTTCAATTCGCTTATTGGAATACGTTCCATAGTCTTAAGATTAGCCGATGGATTGCTTCAGTGTCAAAATCCCCAATTTGTTCTTAAATTAATTACCTTTTCTGTATTTTTTATGTTATCATTACCTTTAATGTTGAGGTTAGTTCAAAAACAATTATGAAAATAGGACCGGGTGAAATCCTTTTAGTCGTGGCGGTTATTCTAATTCTAGTCGGCGCCAGCCGCATGAAAGCTGTATCTCAGGATGTAAAAAGGCAACGGGAGGCCGCCAAGCCAATGCGCTCAGCTTCCCCATCCGGCAACGTCTCAACAGGCCGGTCATCCCTTAAATATCCCCAGTTGCAGTTGCTAGGTATCCTAGTCATGCTGGGCGGAGCCGCCACCATGATTATCGGTTACCTCATGAGCCAACCAGATGTCACCTTCCTATCGCTGGTCGGCATCGGAGTTGTCGCCTTGGGTGTCGCTTTCATCATCCTCTCCCGTCGCCGTTAATCGGCTTTGACACCCCTCTGAACCGGTGTTAGACTCATTTTTACTGGGAAGATTTACTCATGAATTTCAAACATATTGGTATAATTTATCACCCGCTGAATAAAGCGGCTCTTGAGCTTGGTAAGGAAATTGCTGCTTCTTTGGAAACATATGGTGGTGATTACTGGTTGTGTTCCGCCTGGGACAGCCAGAAGCTAAAGAATCATATGGAGGGTACCGATCTGATTGTGACCACCGGGGGTGACGGCACCATCCTCCGGGCCGCGCAAGCGGCGCTGCCGCTGGACATCCCCATTACATCTGTTAACCTAGGTAAACTGGGGTTCATGACCGAAATGCCCGCTGACCGGGCTCTGGAACTATTCCCTCGCATTCTAGCCGGTGAAGGTTGGGATGATTACCGTATCGTTTTAGAGGCAGAACTAATCCCTTTTAATGCGAAGAACAGCCCCGCTCAAAATTTCTTTGCCGTTAATGACGTCGTAGCCGCGCGTGGGGGTATCGCCCGCATTATCAGCGTTGATTGCCACATTGACCACGCCCATTACGCCACTTATAAAGGAGACGGAGTCATCGTGGCGTCTGCCACCGGTTCTACTGGTTATAGCTTCGCCGCAGGAGGTCCGGTCATGCATCCGCAATCACCGGAAATCCTATTGACCCCTATTCTGCCGCACCTTGGCCGAAGCTATTCGCTGGTGATCCCCGCCGATAAAACAGTTTCACTTGAGGTCAGCACTAACCATCAGGCCACTCTGTGTATTGACGGACACATTAATACTGAACTAATTACCGGCGACGTCATCAAGGTCCGTACCAGCCGTCACCGGTTGCGTTTCCTGCGACTGAACGAACCAGACTCATTTTATGTAAACACCGATCACAAACTGAAAGGCAACCGTATATAATGAAAGTTGAAAAAGCCATCATCAACGATGCCAAACAAATCCATAAACTGGTTAATTCCCACGCCGAGCAAGGACAGATGCTGGCGCGTCCTCTCTCGGAGATATATGAAAATATACGGGATTTTTTCGTCATCCGCGACGGCGAAAAGGTGCTGGCCTGTGCCGCGTTGCATATCAGCTGGTCAGACCTGGCCGAGGTCAAATCACTGGCGGTCGAAACCGAACGGCGCCGACAGAAACTGGGTACAGCTCTGGTTAAAGCCTGTCTGGATGAGGCGTCATCACTGGGTATTTCCACGATTTTCTGTTTGACCTACCAACCAGTGTTCTTCGGTACCTGCGGTTTTAACCTGGTGGAAAAAAAGGAACTGCCCCACAAGGTTTGGGGCGAGTGTTACCGTTGTCCCAAATTCCCAGACTGCGATGAGTCCGCCATGACCTTCACCACCGTGGTTCCTACCAGTGTCTAGCTGCCGTGTCAAGAAAAACGTAGTGTTCACCGGCAAGATTATCACCGTACGTGAGGATTCCGTCACCCTACCCAACGGAAACGAAAAGCTATGGGAAGTTGTGGAATATCCTCAGGCGGTGGCCATTATTGCCGTGGATGAAAAGGATAATTATCTGTTGGTGCGGCAGTACCGCCACGCCATTGAAACTGGCCTGATAGAAATCCCGGCCGGCGGCGTTGATCTCGGTGAAACACCGGAAGAGGCCGTTCGTCGCGAGCTACAAGAGGAAACCGGCTACTATCCGAACAGCGTTGAACGCCTGACACAATTCTATGCCGCACCAGGTTATTCAACCGAGATGCTGCATCTTTTCCTAGCCACCGACCTTAAGCCGTCCCGATTAGTGGCTGAGGATACCGATGAAATCACTCTCTTACGGGCCTCTGAAGCTGATGTTAGGAGCATGATAAAAACCGGCCGCGTCCAGGATGGGAAAAGTATTGCCGGGCTCCTATTTCACCTCAGTTTAAGGAAATAGTTTCACCAATCAGTTCAGAAAATAACAACCGTCCGCCAAACTCCCCAGGTTTGCATTCGCTACAGAGTAACAACCAGTTGATATTTGTACTATACTGAGTTATCGAGGTTTGAGAGCGGTTCAATATGCAGACCAAGGAAGTATTTCACGTTGCGGCCATGCCTCCATCTAAACCAGACGAAAAATTGATACGGGAAATAGCCGCAATATCTTTTCAGCCGGACTACCAGATAAGGATGTCGTTCGCCGGACCTTTACCGAAAATAATCGCTCATTTCCAGACCAATGAAATGGCTACTGCGGCAGTGAAAGCTCTGGGGAACGCTGAGGTGACAGCATTCCCGATCACCGAAACCGAAATTAGAAAGCCGGGGGCAATCAGATTTACGGCCCATGCACTCCAAATTGAGGAAAGGCACATCGAATTTAGAAACCGAGATGGCCAGTCTCTAAGTCTGAAAAGATCCGATATCTTTCTGATTGTCACCGGAAACCAGCTTGGCGAAGGTCGGGTAATCGAAAACACGAAAATGAAACTTAACCTACCGGCGACACTCCTCACCGGTGGAGTGCCGATGATGAAAAGGGTCACCGTAACAGGACGACGACAGGAAGGTGAAGTTGAGCAGTTTGTCCGACTATATAACAGCCTGTCTGATGTTCCAGTTGTAGAAATCCGCCAGCATGATTTTGATTACTCTTTCTTGGAAACCCGCATGGTAGGTACGACCGCCGGAAATTTACAATCGACCCTGGGGGTTCTGAAAGAATTTTTCAGTGGGTCTTTCTTCAACAGTATTATAGGACAAAGGTTCAGCTCAACCCCAAAGGAAACAACCAAAACTGATCCAGTGGAAATTACTTGTCGGCTGCTATATCGCTACTATTTAAAAATAAGTCAGTCATGAGTTTGTTAATCTCAACAGCATTAGTTAGTAAATTTTCCTTAATGCTTATAAAGAACTCAATACCCAATACACCGCCATCCCCAGCACCACCGCCCCCCACAAATTGCGTGTCCTATAGGAAAAGAAGAACACAGCACCCGCGGAAAGCAGTAGACTGGGATCAAAACTAAAACCGCTGTCCGTCGCGACAAAAACGGCTGGAAATACCAGCGCCGCCAGCACAGCAACAGGGACATATTCCAGGAACACGCTCACTCTTTTGGGCACCTTCAGACGGCTCATGAAAGCCATCGGCAGAAAACGCGGGATAAAGGTCACAGCAGCCATGCCCAAGATAATCAACAGAATCTCTGGGCGCATTATTCTTGGTCACCTTCCGCCCAGGGGGATTGCACAGAATGCCGGCGTTGTGACAGCCACAATCCAAATCCAGCCAGAGCCGCACCGATCGCAGCTATAATTATATGAAGGTTATTTGGCAGCATTCCCTGCAAACCAAGCGACAGCACGCCGGCAACAAAAGCGACAACGATATGAACCCGGTTTCGGATTTGCATCACCAGCAGGCAAATAAACAGTGCCGTCATGGCGAAAGGTATGCCGTAGGAGGCGCTGTCAATGATGGAACCAAATAATGCCCCAATAATTGAACCGCCGACCCAGGAAGAATAGGCTGTCATCTGCAAAGCTATCAGGTAATTCGGCCGCCCGACAATGAGAGAAGAATCTGCCATGGCAACTGCGAAAGATTCATCAGTCACCTGCCCGGACAGTGGAATGACTTTTTTCAACGGTAGCCCTTTGAAATACCGCGCCAGTGCGGAAGTCATCAGCACATGGCGGGAATTCACGATAAAGGTTGTTAAAATAATTGGGAAGGCGGCCGCACCAGCTCCCAGCATGCTGACGGCAATAAACTGTGAAGCTCCGGCGAAAACAAAAATACTCATCCCTGCCGTTTCCATAGTTGAAAGCCCAGCCGCGCGCGCCAGTACACCATAAGCCATACCCACCGGTAAATATCCTAGTACAATAGGGAGAGCCGCTTTGATGCCCTCCCGAATATCTTTAGACAAAAAAAGACTCCCTCGATTACGTTGCGGGTTTCACAGACTATCGCAATCGGACAGATTGGATATTCACTTAGCCTAAAACTCCGGAGAGTTGTCGCCCGCCCAAAAGGTGAAAATGCAGGTGACCGACCACCTGCCCGCCTTCTGCACCGGAATTGACAGCAATCCGATAACCTCTTTCAGCAATACCCTCTCGGTCGGCCAATTCATTGGCTACCTTGAATATGTGAACCATGGTTTCAAAATCTTCTCCCTTTACCTCAGTCAGGTTGCTTAAGTGTTTTACCGGCACGATGAGGATATGTACCGGAGCCTGGGGGGCAATATCACGAAAAGCTACCACTACATCATCTTTATGTAATATCTCCGAACGGATATCGCCGCTAGCTATCCGGCAAAATATACAGTCCATCTTATCTCCCAAAAAGCATTATTAACCATTCACAATTGCTTCAGGCTGCAGAGTTACCCCTTGCGATACTTACCAGGTCCGGTTTTAAACAGATCATTTCCATGACTATCTATCGCCACGATAACCGGAAACCGCTCTATTTCCATTCTGACTACCGCCTCGGCACCAAGTTCCTGATAGGCTACTGTCTCTGCCGCCTTCACCCTGGACGACAGCAATGCCCCTGCTCCGCCGAGCGTCACGAAGTAGACCGCCCCATATTGTTTAATCGACTCAACGACGTCCAAAGAACGGTTGCCCTTACCCATCATCAACCTCAATCCCTCGCTGAGTAACCGGGGGGTATATTTATCCATTCGGGCACTGGTGGTCGGGCCGCAGGCGCCAATGATATCACCTGGACGGGTCGGTGTAGGTCCCATGTAATATATTAGTGAATCGGATAGTTCGATCGGCAGTCGTTCGTCCCGGTCAAGCGCTTCAATAATTCGCTTGTGAGCCGCGTCCCGGGCGGCATAAATAGTGCCGGACAGCATCAGCTTATCACCGGATCTTAGCCCGGCGATGGCCTCCGCCGACAAAGGCAAAACAAGTTCCTGCCATGGCTGCTTCATATTAACGCCTCTCTATGCCGGGCACTGTGACATTGCAGATTGACCGACACCGGAAGGCTGGCAATATGGCAGGGCATACTTTCTATATGTACGGCCATTGCGGTTACCGTACCGCCCAAGCCAAGCGGTCCGATGCCCAATTGATTAATCCGAAATAATATCTCTCGCTCAAGAGCTTCAGTTTCGACATCAGCAGACGATTGCCCAACCTTACGCAATAACGATCGCTTTGCCATTAACATGGAGGCTTCCGCGGTACCACCGATACCGATACCCACGATAACCGGGGGACAGGCTTTGCCACCGGCCTCCTCCACCGTTTTGACAGCGGCATCCACAACTCCGTCGCGGCCGTCAGCGGGTCTGAGCATAAAAAGCCGGCTCATGTTTTCCGCTCCGGATCCTTTTGCCATCAGACTAATCTTAACCTGTTCACCGGGTACCACCCGATAGTGAATAACCGGGGGTGTATTGTCACCGGTGTTTTTACGTTCACTGAAAGGTACGGTCACCATGGATTTTCGCAGATAGCCCTTTTGATAGCCGATCCTGACGCCGTCAACCACGGCGGCTTCCAGCTCTCCGCCGGTGACGTGAACATCTTGGCCGATATCCAGAAAGACCACCGCCACCCCGGTATCCTGGCACAAGGGACGGCGCAGTTCCGGAGCCCGATGGGCATTTTCAGCAAAGCTGTCCAGAAGTTCTCGTCCTATCGGCGATTTTTCAGCCTCTTTAGCCCTGCCAAGGGCGATCTGGACATCGTAAGCCAATTCATAATTTGCTTGTTCAGCCAATTGGGCGACAGTTCGAGTAATTATTGAGGTTTGAATTTCACGCATGGGGTTATTATAGGCCGTTTGAGGTCCGGATGTCATTGAAATGGTTATGACAACATTGATAATCAGCTTTCCCGAAGTCCACAGATGCTGGGGGAACTTAAATAACGAGAGCGGCTATCGTCTTGCGCACCGCTTCGGCAGAGGATTCCAGCGCAGCTTTTTCCTCGGCATTTAAGGCCAACTCAATTACCTCTTGGATGCCACCGGCGCCCAACCTGACCGGCACTCCGATAACAACGTCAGATAGCCCATATTCTCCGTCAAGGAAAGAGGCACAGTTCATCTGAATACCGGAGTTATTGACCACCGCATCTATCATATAAGCTACTGAAGCTGAAGGTGCGTAGAACGCCGAACCGGTCTTAAGATAACCTACTATCTCAGCGCCTCCGTTCACGCACCGCTCAATAAATATCTTTTGTTTGGCCTTGTCCATCAAGTCTGACATCGGTTTACCTTGAACCGTGGTAAAACGTGGATATACTACCATGTTGCTGCCGTGTTCCCCCATGACACAAGGAAAGATTTCAGCGGCGCTGACGCTGTATTCCTCAGCCAAGAAAGCCGCCAAACGTCCTCCGTCCAATACGCCGGACAAACCGAAAACTCGTTCCCGTGGCAGTCCGCTGGTTTTAAGGGCCAGATAAGTCATGGCGTCCACTGGATTTGTCACGATAACAAATATTGTTTCCGGGGACAATGCCAGTGATTTTTCAACAACTTCACGGACAATTTTGGCATTGATACCGATAAGCTCATCCCGTGTCATCCCCGGCTTACGGGCGATACCGGCAGTAATTACGATGATATCGGAACCGGCAGTGGCCTCATATGAATTGGAGCCTGTCAGCTCATGAGTAAAACCAATCACGTTTGCCGACTGTCGTATATCCAGCGTCTTGCCTTGAGGAATCCCATCAACCACATCCACAAGGACTACATCGGCAAAATCTCTTTCAATCAAACGCTGGGATAACGTGGCACCAACATTTCCGGCACCAACAACGGTTATCTTCATACTACTTACCACCAGTCCTTATGTATTCAACATTCCCGAAGCAAGGCACTACAATATTTATAGTTTCGCAATAATAGCATTAGCCACCTGAGCTGTACCCACCGGAGTCACCCCTTCAGCGACCAGGTCATACGTCACGCTACTACCTTCAGCGATGACAGCGGCAATAGCCTTTTCCAATTTGTCGGCCGCGGCGTTTTCTTCCAGATGTCTCAGCATCAGTACACCGGACAGCATCATAGCCATCGGGTTGACTTTATTCAAACCCTTGTATTTAGGCGCGCTGCCGTGTGTCGGCTCAAAAACGGCGTATTCATCACCGATATTACCGCCCGGGGCCACCCCCAGACCGCCAACAAGTCCTGCACACAGGTCAGAAAGAATATCGCCATAAAGATTGGGGCAGACGATGACATCAAACTGGCCAGGATTCCTTACCAACTGCATAGTCATGTTATCTACAATACGATCATCAAATTCAATGTCCGAATACTCAGCCGCTACATCGCGGGCTACAGCCAGGAAAAGACCGTCGGAATATTTCAGAATATTAGCCTTATGCACGGCGGTAACTTTCTTTCGACCGTACCGACGGGCATACTCAAAAGCAAATTTCACAATGCGCCGGGTTCCAGTCTCAGAAATCATTTTAATGGAGAAGCCGGCATCCTCGCGGATTTGTTTCTCACCCTTATCCTTGAGCATCTGCTTGAGCTTCTCCGCCCAATCAGTGTCTCTTTCAAACTCAATACCTGCGTAGAGGTCTTCCATATTTTCCCGGACAATAACCAAGTCTATGTCGCTGTACCGTGAGGGCACACCGGGATAACTCTTGCACGGCCGCAGACAGGTATAGAGGTCAAGCGCTTTACGGATGGCCACATTGACGCTGCGGAAACCAGAACCTACCGGTGTAGTGATAGGACCTTTGATGGCAGTCCGGTTTTTCCGGATAGAATCCAAGACATGCTCCGGGAGAGGAGTTCCGAACTCTTCAATCACGTCGGTACCGGCATGCACTACTTCCCAGTTGAACTGTACTCCGGTAGCTTCCAGTACACGACGGGTGACCTCAGAAATTTCAGGTCCGATACCATCGCCGGGAATTAAAGTTACATTATGAATCATATTACTCCCTTGCTAATGCTCTATCTGGTCACACTAAATTATGACCCAGAAACAATATATTTATATTTTAAAATCGCCGTACTTCTTAATGTACGGCTTGAGGCCACCCTCATTCAAAATTGCCAACATGGCATCAGGAATCTTGCCCGAAGTTATAGTTTCACCATTGGTTTTATTACTGATGATACCTGAAGCCAGATCAACCTCCAGATCATCACCTTGTTTGATTTTGTCGGTGTCGCAAACCAAGACCGGCAAACCGACGTTGATAGCGTTCCGAAAGAAAATACGAGCAACAGATTTAGCCAGCACCGCAGAGACCCCAGCCATCTTGATGATTACCGGCGCATGTTCGCGGCTGGAACCCAGGCCAAAATTACTGCCGCCCACAACAAAATCACCAGTTTTAACCTGGGTAGCGAAGGTCGGGTCAGCATCCTCCAATACATGTTTCGCCAATTCCGGCAGATTACTCCTGAGATGTACCAATCTCCCCGGCGCAATAAGGTCGGTGGAAATATTATCACCGAATTTAAAAGCTTTGCCTTTCAGCATTACGCCACCTCCCGAGGGTCAGTAATAACGCCGGTGATGGCCGAAGCGGTCGCAGTCGGCGTGCTGGACAAATAAATATAGCTTTCCGGATTACCCATCCGCCCCAGAAAATTACGGTTAGCGGTAGACAGACAAACTTCACCATTCCCCAGCACGCCCTGATGGACACCCAAACATCCGGCACAACCAGGCGGCAAGATGACTGCCCCAGCCTCTACCAGCGTCTGGATATAACCAAGTTTCATACCGGCCAGAAGTACTTGAGGTGAAGCCGGAGCGACCAGCAACCGAGTACCGGAAAATCGGCGTTTCCCCTTAAGAATCTCTGCTGCCTGCCTCAAATCCGACAACCGACCGTTAGTACAAGTACCAATAAAAACCTGATCGACCTTGGTACCCTTTAGCTCGGATACCGTGGCCGTGTTATCAACAGTATGAGGTTTAGCTATAATCGGCTCCAAGCTAGACAAATTAATATCAATGACCGTCTCATATGTAGCGTCGGCATCGGCAGCCAAAGGCCGGTAGTCACCGCCGCGGCCCAACTGGGTCAGGTATTCCTCGGTCAGGCTATCTGAAGGGAATAGGCCGACTTTGGCGCCAGCTTCCACCGCCATGTTAGCGATCGTCAAACGGTCAGTGACCGACATTTCAGTCACCCCTTCACCGCCAAACTCTAAAGCTTTATAAGTGGCACCGTCGGCACCGATTAAGCCAATAAGATGCAAAATAACATCTTTGGCGGTGACATTCTTTTGCAATTTGCCAGTCAGCCGGATTAAAAAAGATTCAGGTACCCGAAACCACGTTTTCCCCAATCCGAAAGCGGCCGCCACATCCGAAGATCCCATACCAGTAGCGAAAGCACCCAACCCGCCGGCAGTGACCGTATGAGAATCCGCACCGACAATAACGTCGCCAGGTCGCGCGTACTTTTCAGCCATAATTTGGTGGCAAACGCCTTCGCCGACATCGGACAAAACCGCACCATAATCATTGGCAAACTTACGCAGGAAGATATGGTCACAGGAAAGTTGTTTCTGAGGAGACGGGGCCGCGTGATCAATAAAGAGGATGGTATGAGCCGGATTAGCTAGTTTAGGCAAATCAAGCGCCAGGAACTCCCTGACCGTCAGTGGCCCGGTAGTATCTTGCACCAGCGCCCAGTCTACAGGTGAAACCACGATGTCTCCAGGCTTAACGTCACTGCCTGTCTTTTCTGTAAGTATTTTTTCAGCTAGATTTTTTCCCATACAATACTTTTTCCCAACTAAGAACCAAATCCTGAACAACACCAAAATCCAAGCCTTCCGGCATAATACGAGTCCTGGATTTTAGTAATTTTTTATTTTTCAGGATTTAAATACAATTTACTGCTCTTTAGGCAGCTATTATCGCCAGTACATCATCTCGTGAAACCCGGTCACCAGAGACGAATTTGAGCGCGGCTACGGTGCCGTTAACCGGGGATGGCAGGTCAATGGCCATTTTCATCGCTTCCAGCACCACCACGGTATCCCCGGATTTCACCTTATCCCCAACTTCTACTTCATAGCGAACAACGACACCAGGCATCGGAGCTATCACTCCCTCGCCAACCGGATCATTAGAGCTAGTTTTGGGTACCTCCGCATCCTGCGGCTTAACTATTTCCATGGGCTCAGGCTTAGCAGGGGCGGCAACAGCGGGTTGAGAAGCAGGCGGGGATGCCGCGGCAGGCGCATTTGCAGGAGTTTGTGCCGCCTGAACCTGTTGTATCACTGGGGCAGAACTACCAGCTGCCGATGGTTCCACGCCGACATGATAAACCTGATTGTCCAAATGTACATAAAAATAGCGTAAACCACCGGCAGGCGTTGGGGCCTTAGCAACCACGGTAGCCGATTCGGAACCCTTTTCCACCAGCTTGCCTGCCCTGGCTTTGGCGATCAGCTCATCTTCCTTCTCAATGTCATCAAGGGTCTTTGCCTTGATATCAGCAGGGGGCGTTTCCAAACCGTACTTCCACTTGAGGAAACGCAATCCCACTTGAGGGTATAAAGCATAAGTTAAAACATCTCCGATATCCTTGGCTATGCCTTTAGTGGCCTCCTTGGCCGAAGCCAGTTCGGGTTCCAGCACATCCGCCGGGCGGACGGTAACCGGTTTCTCGCCGCGTTCATACCCTTTTAGAGCCAGTTTCTGGATTTCAGGGTCAACCGGCATGGGCGGACAGCCATAAAGACCATAAAAATAATCTTTAACCTGGGAGGAAATAACCTTGTAACGGCCAAAAAGAACATTTTGAACAGCCTGAATACCAACAATCTGGCTGGTAGGGGTGACTAATGGCGGTACGCCCATATCCTTGCGAACTCGGGGGATTTCATCATACACCTCGTTGATTCGGTCAAGAGCTCCGGCTTCCCGAAGCTGACTAACCAAGTTGGAAATCATGCCGCCAGGCACCTGATGCTCCAGTACAGCGGTATCAATGACCGCAGTTCTGGTATTGTCCATAAAGTCCCGGTATTTCGGCGCAATGGTTTCAAAATATTCACCCAGCTCCAGCAACTGGTGTAGATCCAACTTGGTATCCCTTGACTGTCCCGCTAGCGCCGCCACCATTGGCTCAACCGCCGGGTGAGAGGTACGCAGTGCCAGCGGTGCCAGACAAGTGTCAATCATATCCACACCGGCCTCTATCGCCTTATACATGCTCATAGAGGCCATACCGCTGGTATAATGACTGTGGAATTGGATCGGCACCTTGACCGCTTTCTTGAGCGCCTTCACCAATGCATATGCGTCAGTTGGGGAAATCAGACCGGCCATATCCTTAATACAGATACTGTCAGCCCCCATGGATTCAAATACCTGGGCCTTGGTGATGTAATACTCTAAGTTGTACACTGGGCCGCCCATGAAGCGTTCTGTCAAAGAATAACTAAGGGCCAGCTGGGTGTGCTTGCCCTTGGCCTTAATCGCCTTGATTGCTGTTTCAAAATTGCGCTCATCATTTACTGCATCAAAGACCCTGAATATGTCCACACCGCAGTCAGCGGCGTGTTCCACAAAAGCGGTCACCACATCATCAGCGTAATTACGGTAACCTACCAGATTTTGTCCGCGGAGCAGCATCTGAAGCGGGGTGTTAGGTGCAGCTTTTTTTATCTGCCGTAGCCGTTCCCATGGATCCTCATTAAGAAAACGGATGGGCACATCAAAGGTAGCCCCGCCCCAGACCTCCAGCGAGTAAAAACCTGCCTTATCCATTTCCCCGACGATACCCAGAATGTCACCTGTACTCATCCGGGTCGCCATAAGCGACTGATGGCCGTCACGCAATGTCAGATCAGTTATTTTAACTGGATTAGGCATACTTCCCCCTTAAACGGTGGCTTTTTCGGTATTAAGATAGGCGTTCATTGCCGCGGTAATTACCGCCAGCACTCGCCCGTTATCAACTGGAAGCACCACGAGGCCCTGAGATTCTTCCCAAGCCTCAATTGCCGCGCTTATTATAACGATTTCCCTGTCATTCATCATCTTTTACGAAACAAAACACAATACACCGCTATTTTACTGGAAATCAGCGACCAAACCAAAAAACACGGGTTTTAAGGAAAAGCTATGTATGACAATAATATCCTTAAAGTGGTATATTACCGTGTTTCTTAGCCGGATTCTGGGTCTTTTTCCCGGCAAGCACCCTCAATGCCTTAATCAAATAAGCACGGGTTTCGGCGGGCATTATCACGTCATCCACATAACCCATGGCTGCCGCCTGGTATGGATTATCAAACTTATCACGGTATTCGGCCACACAGCAATCACGTTCGGCTTTTTGATCAGCGGCGTCGGTGATTCGCTTGCGATGAATCACTGCTACTGCACCTTCAGCACCCATCACCGCAATTTCAGCGCACGGCCAGGCGAGGTTGATATCACCCCTAAGGTGTCTAGAACTCATCACGATATATGCTCCACCGTAAGCTTTGCGGGTAATTACAGTAATCTTGGGAACCGTCGCTTCAGCATAAGCATAGATAAGTTTAGCACCATGGCGAATAATCCCACCATGCTCCTGGTCAACGCCGGGTAGGAAGCCAGGAACATCAACGAAGCTGATTAGCGGAATATTAAAAGCATCACAGAACCGGACGAATCTGGCCGCTTTGACCGAGGCATTGATGTCAATGACGCCCGCCAGATAATTGGGCTGCTGGGCGATGATGCCAACGCTCTGACCGTCCAACCGACCGAACCCAACGATCATATTGGGAGCAAACGCTGCCTGGACTTCCATAAAATCACCGCTATCCACTAAAGTGCTTATCACCTTTTTCATGTCGTACGCTTTGCGTGGGTCATCCGGCACAATGCTATTCAAGGATTCATCATGATGGGATTCAGCCCCTTTCTTTGAGGGCAACCTGGGAACCGGTTCTTTGAAATTAGATGGCAGGAATGATAACAATCTGCGTACCTGATCAAAGCATTCAACTTCAGTATTGGTGGTAAAATGAGCCACCCCACTCTTTTTGGCATGGGTGTCGGCGCCACCCAGGACTTCATGTGTCACCTCTTCACCCGTTACCGCCTTGACAACGTCAGGTCCGGTTATATACATCTGACCTAAACCCCGGACCATGAACACAAAATCCGTGAGCGCTGGGCCATATACCGCCCCACCGGCAGATGGGCCTACAATAATGGAAATTTGCGGAATAGCCCCAGAAGCCAGGGCGTTCAAAAGCAGGATATCACCCACGCCGCACAAACTGGCAACACCTTCCTGAATCCGGGCACCACCTGAATCATTAACGGCAATCAGCGGTGCACCAGAGTCAATTGCCATTTCCATTATTTGGCGGACTTTCTGGCCGACCACCTCAGAGATGGAACCGCCCAAAACAGTAAAATCCTGAGCATAAACAAACACCTTGCGTCCTTCAATGGTGCCACAACCGGTCACCACCGCGTCTCCTGGATGCTGTTGGTCACTAAGGCCAAAATCGATTGACCGGTGGGTACAGAAAGTGGAAAGCTCCACAAAAGACTCTTGATCCAGTAATTTTGCAATGCGTTCCCGGGCAGTCATCTTGCCGCGGGCATGCTGCGCCTTGATCCTGGCTTCCCCACCACCCAAAGCAATATTTTGTTTTTTCTCGGACAGTAAGTTGAATTGTTTTTTCATTGAACGCTCATTCACCTTTTCAAACTGACGCTATCTTAGCATAAGGTTAATTACCGGGCAATAGAAAATCGGCGGGAATGATAGTTCCCGCCGATTGATCATTCGATATTCTTCTATTCCGAGTTAATTTAGGCCTTGAGTTCGGCCTCTTTGTTGCTGCGGACACCCTTTTTGATATCACGAACACTCTGAATGTAGGGGCATACGCCATCTTCAAAGAAAGTGCAGCGATTAGAATAACCGGAGTAGTGACATAGACCGCAATGTGAAGTAGCAACCTGGAAACTTGATTGTTTCATGTGCTTTGTCCTCTCTATCTATGTGTGCTTCGTTTCCCTTTTTAGAGACCGGTGGCTCATATGGGCCTTTACCGGCCTGATTTAAGAGTGCCTCATTATATACGACTTTATTGGACAATGTCAAGAGGGTATTAATACTTGCAAATTTTGGGGTAATATTTTCTTTTTCCAAACATAGCCAATCGGCCACAGATGGCGCCGTCATAAACGGGCGTGGGTTAACCCGGATTAGCGCGCGCCTGCGAGCACCAATACTTGGAATCAACTCTATTCGTTCTGGCGGGGTCCGTACCAATGATTCAAGCGCTCGGTAATAATTTTCTCAAAGCCTTGCTCTGAAGGGTAATAGAATTTCTTATCTTTAAGGGACTCAGGCAAATTCTGCTGCCGTACAAAATGATTCGGATAATCATGCGCGTATTTATAGCCTTGGCCAAAACCCAGCTCTTTCATTAACCCGGTGGGGGCATTACGCAGATGTAGCGGCACCGGCTCAATGGGATTTTTGGTTATAGTAGACTGAACATTTTTGTAAGCGGCATACAGGGAATTACTCTTCGGGGCGGTCGCCAGATATATTACCGCCTGAGCCAGAGCCATACTAGCCTCCGGCATGCCGATAAAATGCGCCGCCTGTTGTGCCGCCATGGTAATGACCAACGCCTGCGGGTCAGCCATACCCACATCTTCAGAGGCAAAACGCACTAAACGACGGGCGATATATAACGGGTCTTCACCGGCCTCCAGCATTCGTCCCAGCCAATATAGTGAAGCGTCCGGGTCGGAACCTCGCATGGACTTATGCAGTGCCGATATTATGTCGTAATGTTGTTCCCCGGTGCGGTCATACAACAGCGTTTTAGCCTGAGCGGCCTCCTCAATGGCTTCCAGGCTGATGTTTCGGGCGCCGCTTTCGTCTGGCGGTGTAGTAAGAACCGCCAGCTCTAAAATATTCAGGGCTATTCTGGCATCCCCGCTCGCCAGATTGACAATGTGGCGAGAAGCCTCATCTGATAACAACACATGTGATTCACCCAGTCCCCGTTCCTTATCGGTACCGGCGCGGGTTAATAATAACTTAATCTCGTCAGCATTGAGTGCTTTTAATACATAGGTACGTGACCGAGATAACAGCGGTGATATAACCTCAAAAGATGGGTTTTCTGTGGTCGCCCCAATCAGTGTTATTGTGCCGTCCTCTACGTATGGCAGTATTGTGTCCTGCTGACCTTTGTTGAACCGGTGAATTTCATCAATGAAAAGGATTGTCTTCCGGTGTTGTGACAACCGCCGTTGTTTGGCTTCCTCAATCACTTTGCGAAGGTCCGCCACCCCAGCGCTGACCGCACTCACCGAGGCGAATTGCGCCTCGCTGGACGTAGCTATCAAATAAGCCAGTGTAGTCTTGCCGGAGCCCGGGGGTCCCCACAGAATAATTGAAGGCAGTTCTCCAGCTTCAATGGCCCGTCGCAATGCAGTGCCTTCTCCCACAAGATGCTCCTGGCCGATATATTCATTCAGATTTCGGGGGCGCATCCGCGCAGCCAGCGGAGCGCTCGCATTTCTCAGTTTTTCAAACTGAATATCAAACATATCTTGGGGCATCAGCTTGCCTTTCATGGATGATTTCCCGGAGTTGTTCCGGGTTCTCTGTCGAAAAAACGATGTGGCGAAAACCGCCGCGTTTCATAACCAGATCAATCCTTTTCCGTCCAAAGCTATAGGCTTTGACCCACCCATCTCTAAAACGGGTGATCCGTAGGCCCCAACCACCGTAAACCAGAGAAGACCTGCTGTTCACCCGGCACTCCTGAATATCAGCAATCACGATCGATGTGCGAAACCGTCCGGACTGCAGATTTACAAACTCAGGAGTTACAATAATTACAAATTTTAAGAAATTAGACACCAACCATGCCACTGTTAGAAATACCACCGACAGAGTCACCGATACCAACTTCGGAGGTTCATTTGACTCGACTCCACCAAACAATAGAAGGGAAAACGCCAACCCGATCACCAACATGAACGTCATCAGCCAGCGTATCAGCGGTAGATTCATTTCTTCCCGGTACAGTTCATCACCCTGTGGTATAACCGCGGGCACATTCTATCCTTTCGATGGTTAGCACAAATAAAATTTGCCTGTAAATGCCGGTCGAAGTCAACGGTACCGTTTTACCAGAAACTTGTAAATTTTAACTGGTTCCGAGGAACCGATCCCAGCTTTCTGCCGGCAGATACTTATCTGTTCTTCGACGGTATCAACACCCTCGAGATCAGGCAATAGCAAACCTCTCCGCCAACCCTTCTCAACAATAATCCCATATCTTTTCGGATCCAGTTCTTCATATTCAGCTGGTTCCGGTTCAGTCAGAACATCAACACTATATGAAAGATGTTCCAGTTCTTCTTGGGAAATGGGTAAAAAACGAGGATCACGGCTGGCGGCAGCAATGGCATTGGCAACTATTTCCGCCGCAATGTTCTCCTGGGCCGGTTCAAAGGTGCCGATACAACCACGCAACTGCCCTTCTTTCTTAATGGATACAAAAACCCCAGCTCGGTCGATCATTTCCGCAGACATCTCAAATGGCGGTCTGATTGCTAGATGGTCTCTTACAAAAGTTTCTACCGCCTCCCGGGCCAAGTTGACCAATGGTGATGTCTCACGGCGGTGAACGATAATACCTGCGTAACCGACAACAGCAGTATAATCCCCCGACGCGTCACCAGAGGTTTGGTAACGCACCAGTTCAGCGCTTTTGGCACCCAGCACCTTGGCAGCCGTCAGCATAGTGACGGCCGGAGCATAACCACACATCGAAATCTTTTCCTTTATAACCCGTTGCAGCATAACTTCTTCATCCAACTCAAGAATGGCCTCAATAACCCGCCGGTCCTTAGCGGCGGCAGATTCCTGCGGCTCATAATGTGTCATATCTGAGGAAGCCACAATAACCACCTTTTTGTCCGGTGATTCCCGTACTGCCTGAGCAATACTGGCACCGATTTCCCGATAAATGTCCAACGTAGCGACTGCTAAAACTATGGGTACAATCTTGAGATCCGGTTTGAAATATTGGAGCAGGGGCAACTGCACTTCTATTGAGTGTTCACTCTGGTGCGCTGTACGATCTTCCTGCAAATATTTGGAATTGGACAGGATATTCTGCGCCAAAGCTGAGTCTATGGGCACTTCTCCGAGCGGCGTCTGCCAGTTCCCGACCGTCATGATGCTGAAAGGTTTACCCATTCCGGTATGATTGGGGCCGATGATGACGTAGGTGTCGGCCGGAGCAATCCGCGCCATAACTGATGCCGCCACCGCACCAGAATAGATATATCCGGCATGAGGCGAGATGATGCCGACTGCTTCAATCTTTTCATCATGCCGTTCAACAAAAGATTCAATAAATGCCCGCAATTGCTCTGCAGTGCCCGGGTAGAACTTCCCCGATGCTATTGGATGCCGTGTCGATACCATTGCCATAGTCTCTTTCCGTTTGTTATAACCTGAAGTTAAGGTCCGCGCCGCAATGGCGGCAACAAGATCCTTCCATATCGATCACACGCGGTGTAAAACCAACCCGATTAACCGCCGTATACCCACAATTGTAGCAGACAGTGTTTCCGTATTCATTACCGGAAATGTTACCCAAATACACAAACTTCAACCCGGAGGCCTCACCCGCCACCCGCGCTCGTTCCAAGGTATTCACCGGCGTCATCAAACTATCCTGCATCTGCCGGTGTGGATGGAAACGAGTAATATGCCATGGTGTCAGTGTGCCTAAACTATCGGCAATCCACCTGGCGATGCCTCTGAGTTGTGTGTCATCATCGTTTATGCCGGGAATAATGTTGGTCACAACCTCAACGTGCATTCCCCACTGGCGCATAGCGCGCTCAGTGACCCGTAAAATCCCCTCAAAATGCTGGATGCGTCCGATCTTACGATAGCCTTCATCGTTAAAAGCCTTGACATCCACTCGCCAAGCATCCAAAAATGGTCCGATGGCATCAAGCTGCTGCACCGAAGCATATCCGTTGGTGACATACACGGTGTAAAGTCCCTGAGCTTTAGCCAGTCTGGCAACCTCAAGCGTGTATTCCAGCCAGATAGACGGCTCATTATACGTCCAGGCAATGCCGGCACTGCCTGACTGAAGAGCCATCTCCACCGCTTGTTCCGGCACTATAATGCGGGATAATCGCAAGCCTCCGTCGCTTTCCGGACAGGCGATCTCCCAATTTTGGCAGCCGCTGCAATGAAAATTACAGCCCCAGCTGCCCAATGAAAAGACTTTGGTACCTGGATGAAAATGATACAACGGCTTCTTTTCTATCGGGTCTACCGCCAGTGAAGAAATTCGGGCGTAATTAAGGCTGAACAATTCACCGCCATCATTCCGGTACATACGGCAAAGACCAACTTGGCCCTCATTTATACGGCAGTACCACTGACAAGTGCTGCATTTTACCTGGTTTTTCGGTAATTTTTCCCATATCAGAGCAGGATACATCTTGAGTCCTCTAGGAGTATATTATAACACCACGTTGCCGGGAATTTACGCTTTACAAAATTCAATAATAATAAATATATCGCTTTCCACCGCCAGGCGCTATAATTATGTGAACTTCTTTTCAGGAGGATGCCATGATATTCATAACCGGTGCCAGCGGTTTCGTCGCCAGTCACCTTATTCCCCGACTACACAAGGACGGCCATAAACTCCGTTGCCTGGTGACTAATGAAGCTGAAGGCGCCCGCATCAAGGCACCGGGTGCCGAGTTAGCTGTAGGTAACGTTGCTGACCAAGAAAGCCTGCGGAAGGCACTAGAGGGAGTGGATACAGTTATTCATCTGGTAGGCATAATCCGAGAATTCGGGCAAAACACCTATCACAAGGTCAACGTAGTCGGCACGCAGAACGTCATTAACGCTGCCCGTGACGCCGATGCAAAGCGCTTCATCCACATGGGTATTTTGGGAGCATCTCCGGATCCCCGCTATACGTACCTCCACTCCAAGTGGCTGGGGATGGAAGCGGTTAAAAATTCCGGCCTCGATTACTCCATCCTCCAACCTTCGGTCATGTTCGGTCAGGGTGCCGGGTTTGTCGCTTCCCTGATACGCTCGGTCAATATGGTGCCGTTCATCGTCCCCATCGCTGGCGACGGTAAAAGCCGCTTGCAGCCCATCTGGGTCGGCGATGTAGTAACCTGTATTCTGAAAATGGTATCAGGCGAAAAAAGCGGTGAGAGTTGCCCGGTCGGCGGCCCCGAGATCATAACATATGAAACCATGCTGGATGAATTACTGCTGGCTATGGGCAAGAAAAAACTGAAGATCAAAATCCCCCGTCCATTGATGCTACCGGCAGTAGCGCTCATGGATAAACTCTTTGCCAACCCGCCGATTAGCATGGGGGAATTTAAGTCCATGGAGATTGAGAACACTACCGACCCCGACGCCGTAGAAAAACAATTCGGTTTCAAACCGATGCCGTTGCGGGACGGTTTGGGATATTTGAAGTAAGCCGGTGGGTTAGAGCCTTAAACCCTTCCAGAGCCTCTCTACCCGGATTTTAAGCTCTTCAAGCGTAGTATCGGTGTCTATGACCTCAGCGGCGTATTGTCGCCGTTCCTCGTTGGATATCTGTGAGGCAATACGTGACTTAGCTTCAGCTTCTGTATAACCCATTTTATCCACCAATCGCTTGAGCACCACATCAGCCGGCGCGACCGTCAGCCAGATGACGTCTGATTCAGCAGCCCACCCGGCCTCAATAAGCAAGGGCGCTTCAATAACCGCCAACTTATATCCAGTTTCTCTGACTTCCACCACTTCCGCGGCTACCGCCCGGTTTATCAATGGATGGGTGACGGCATTGAGTTTGATCAGCGCGGCAGGGTTACTGAAAACGATTCCGGCCAGCCTCCGTCGGTCAATCTGACCTCCGCCGTTGACGATTGTATCGCCGAAAAGACGAATTATCTCTGCTTTAAGTCCAGCATCTTCCCGTAATAGCCGATGACCGACCTTGTCCGCATCAATAAAAGCAGCACCCAGGTCCTTTAGCATGGCTCCGACAGTGCTTTTACCACTGCCAATGCCGCCGGTAAGTCCAATAGTAATCATATAGGGCATGAGTGTAACACCTCGTAACATCAGATTCAAACACAGATGTACCTAAAAATATTAAATTTTGTTCGGGACAAATTGACACATTGGCGCTAAAAAGGTATTCTGAAATAACCCTTCAAATGAGGAGTTGGAATGTTTAAAAAAATACTCTTGCCGCTCGATGGAACTGATATCGCCGAAGCTGTAATCCCCTACGGCGAAGCGTTAGCCCGTCGCACTGGCGCTGAGCTGATATTGCTGCATGCCTGCGACGAAAGCCATAGTCTCCACCATACCATGCATAGACTATATCTGGAAAAGAGAGCGGAAATGATCGCTGCCGATATCTCTGGCGAAGCGACGTCGGCAAAGGTAACCGCAGTGACCCAATTCGGTGAACTGTCAGAGGTCATTAAGACCTATGTAGAACAGAACAGCATTGATCTCATTATTATGGTACGAGAAGGTTTCAGCGCCGCCCAGCGTCAATCAACCGCCGTTTTTGACGATGTATTCCGGGTGGTGAGTTGTCCTTCCATGTTAGTACCGCCCAATATCCCGGACAGCAAGCAATCTCTGTTTAACCAAATTATGGTGCCGTTGGACGGGACCGCCGGTTCTGAACAGGCACTAGCGCCGGCCACATCCTTGGCCCGGGCCGACGGAGGAGAAATAATCCTGTTCAGCATGGTAAAAGAAGTATACAACACCGAACCGGAATCCGACCTGGTCGGTGACCGTGGCATGCATGACCGTGAAATATCAGTCAAGGAACAGGATAAAACCGCTGAATATCTGGAAAAACTGGCCCGCAAGCTTCGGCTGGAAGGTTTGGATGCTGACATTCGGGTAGATTTCGGCGCCGATTCAGCCCGTCTGATTACCGCAGCAGCCAAGGTGTTAGGTGCCGATATGGTGGTCATGGCTACAGCCTCGGTGGTTTCCACCTGGCGCGCTAAATCCATCACTCACAAATTACTGGCCGAAAGCGAACTGCCTCTGCTGATTATCCGGCAGCAATAAACGCGCTGACTTAATTAATAAAAAAACAAAGGGAACCCGCCACAGGCGGGTTCCCTTTTTAATGATTACTTGTTAACTATTTAACTTCGACGGTGGCGCCGGCGGCTTCCAACTTCTCTTTGACGCTGGCAGCTTCTTCCTTGCTGACGGCTTCCTTAACTGCTTTAGGAGCGGCCTCAACCATTTCCTTGGACTCTTTGAGTCCCAGACCGGTCAGTTCCCGTACTACGCGGATAACGTTGATCTTGTTGGCACCAATGTCCTTCAGGATAACATCGAACTCGGTCTGTTCTTCGACCGGAGCTGCGGCTTCGCCACCTCCAGCCGGAGCTGCTGCAGCGGCCATGGGGACTGCGGCGCTGACGCCGAATTCTTCTTCCAAGGCCTTGACCAATTCGGCCAGGTCCATTACGTTGAGTTCCTTGATTTGAGCGATGATTTCTTTAACAGCCATGTTTTTAATT
This sequence comes from Dehalogenimonas sp., assembly GCA_050864255.1. Lineage (GTDB taxonomy): Bacteria > Chloroflexota > Dehalococcoidia > Dehalococcoidales > Dehalococcoidaceae > Dehalogenimonas. The sequence goes on along the minus strand of JBOWAX010000004.1, from coordinate 136,095 downwards.
CCTCCGATACTATATTCTAATTTATTTGGCTTCTTCTAATTGCTGGAGGCGGCCGTTTAATACGGTCACCAGACCCTGAATGGGGGCGTTGAGGGTACCGACCAGTTTGTAGAGAGGAGCTTGAATACCCCCCAATACTTTGGCCACCAAAACATCTTTCGAAGGCAATTTGGAAAGGGTGGTAACATCGTCGGGGCTCATAGCCCGGTCACCAAGAAAACCACCTTCAATCTTCATTACCGATTTGGACTTGGTGATGTGTTCCAGGATTAACTTGGCCGGTCCGGCGACGTCATCACCGTAACCCCAGGACAAAGCAATCGGACCATCCAGCAGGGCAGTCAAGTTTTCCTTACCGGCACTAGTGGCGGCGCTACGTACCAGAGTATTCTTGACCACTTTGTAACCGACGCTGGATTGGCGCAATTTGCCGCGCAGCCCGGTTAATTCAGCGGTGCTGACCCCACGGTAATTAGTTATGATGGCCACGCTGGATTCATTGATGATCTTCTGAAGTTCATCAATGGTCTGCTGTTTCTTCAGTTTTACTTTAGCATTTACCATATTTTTTAACCTCTCTCCAGGAATAAAAAAGCCCTTGCTCGCGCAAGGACTCTATAAAAACCGTAATCGGCTCTCTTGATTCCTCGGCGGGCATTAATTAAGTCCTCTAAGGGACGCCGGCTGTCACTGGATATTCAATTTTAAATTCAACTTATCTTAGCACCCCGGGGGGCGAGAAGCAAGCGGCCTAAACTCCAGCTAGGGCCATGGTGGAGCGCATATCCAGTTTAATGCCAGGCCCCATGGTAGTGGTCAGGAAGGCGCTCTTGATATACTGCCCTTTGGCAGCGGCAGGCTTAGCACGCATCACGGCTTCGACCAGGGAGGTCATATTGCCCATCAGTTTTTCATCATCAAAACTGGCTTTGCCCAAAATAACATGAATAATGGCAGTGCGGTCCAGTTTGAATTCCACCCGGCCCATTCTGGCTTCACTGATGGTCTGCGGCAGGTCGGAGGCGGGCACTACGGTGCCAGCTTTGGGATTGGGCATCAAACCCTTACGGCCGAGAGACTTACCCAGTTTACCGACTTTGCCCATCATTTCCGGCGTAGCGATAGCAACATCAAATTCCAGCCAGCCAGCGGCAATTTTTTCTACTAATTCATCACCACCGACGATATCAGCGCCAGCGTCTCGGGCTATTTTTTCAGCATCGCCCTGAGCGAATACCAATACACGCACCTGCTTGCCCAAACCGTGCGGCATCAGCGCCACGCCCCGGACAACCTGGGCGGAATTACGCGGGTCAAGACCCATTTTGAGATGCATCTCAACGGTTTCGTCAAATTTACAGGTGGCTGCCTGCTTAGCCAGCGTCACGGCTTCTGCCGGGGTGTAATCCTTGCCGGATTCCACCAGCTTTTCTACTGCTTGAAAACGTTTTCCACGGTCTGCCATATTATTCTACCTTTATCCCCATGCTGCGGGCGGAACCGGCAATTATTCGCTCGGCGCCTTCCACGTCAACAGCGTTAAGATCTTTCATTTTTAATTCGGCGATTTCCCTTAACTTGGCGCGGGAAACCACTATCGGCGCGCCCTGACCGGGCGTACCGGAACCCTTGGGCACACCCGCAGCCTTCTTCAGCAGGTCAGCAGCCGGCGGGGTCTTGGTAATAAAGGTAAAAGACCGATCGTCAAAAACGGTAATCTCTACCGGTACCACGCTGCCTTCCATGGAAGCTGTGCGCTCGTTGTACTCCTTGCAGAAGCCCATAATATTGACGCCGTGCTGACCAAGCGCCGGACCGATGGGAGGGGCCGGATTAGCCTTACCGGCAGGTATCTGCAATTTAATAATTGCTTTAATTTTCTTAGCCAATGCTGTATCTCCTTGAATCCGGGAGTAACTCTTCTAGAGCTTCTCCACCTGTAAAAAGTCCAATTCCACCGGGGTTTCCCGACCGAACAGTGAAAGCAATACTTTAACCTTACCTTTATCGGCGTGTACTTCATCGACCATGCCGATAAAGTCGACGAACGGCCCATCAACTACCCTGACACTTTGTCCCTTCTTAAAGCCGACCTTAACCCGCGGAGCCTCAGCCTCCATTTGGGTAATAATGCGATCAACCTCATTAGGTCTGAGCGGTGTTGGTTTGCCTGCGGTGCCGACAAATCCAGTCACCCCCGGGGCATTACGGACGATATTCCAGTTCTGGTCATTCATTACCATTTGGACAATGACATAGCCGGGTAAAATCTTACGCCTAACAGTGCGTCGCTGCCCGTTTTTGACCTCCACCTCTTCTTCAGTGGGGACTTCCACGCGGCAGATTTCTTCACCCAGATCAAGCGTCTGAATTCTCTCGCCCAAGTTCTTCCTTACCCGCTCTTCATGACCGGAATAAGTATGAACCACGTACCATTTTTTATCGTTTTCCGTCAACACCAGCACCTTCGGCTTACGCCTGTTACCGACCGTATCCCGCTAATCAAGCAGGAAGGTATCCACCAGGAATGAAAGGCCGTAGTCCAATGCGCCGAGCACCAGCCCGACGGTAAAGGCGACGACCAATACCATTACGGTCAATTTTCTTATTTCATCTCGGGTCGGCCAAGTGACCTTTTTCAGTTCAGCAATAATATTGCCGAAGAAACTTGGCCTGGCCGTAGCCGCCGGCTTGTTAGCCGACGGCTTAGCATTTGTTTTTGACATGGTTTGCTTTCGCGCTTGTCCCGTCACTTAGTCTCCCGAAATAAGTGATGTGTCCGGCAACGGGGACAATATTTATTGATCTCCAAACGCCGAGTGTCATTGCGCTTATTCTTAGATGACGTGTACACCCTTTCGCTGCATTCGGTGCAGGCGAAGGTGATTACAATCCGGTTTTCTGTCTTAGCCATATTACTCCAGAATTTCGGTTATGGCGCCGGCGCCTACGGTGCGGCCGCCTTCACGGATAGCAAACCGGAGACCCTTTTCCATCGCAACCGGGTAAATTAGGTTGATCTTCATTTTGACGTTATCGCCGGGCATCACCATTTCAACCCCGGCCGGCAGTTCAATGTTACCGGTGACATCGGTGGTGCCGATGTAGAACTGAGGCTTGTAGCCATTGAAGAACGGAGTGTGGCGGCCGCCCTCATCCTTGGACAAAACATAGACCTCAGCCTCAGCCTTGGTATGCGGTTTGATGGAACCGGGCTTAGCCATTACCTGCCCGCGTTCAATATCGTCGCGCTCAACACCGCGGAGCAACAGACCAACGGCATCACCGGGCTCAGCGCTATCCAGTAGTTTGTGGAACATTTCTACGCCGGTGACGATAACCTTGCGGGTATCGTGGTGTAAACCGACGATTTCAACTTCATCGCCGACTTTGACGACACCACGGTCGACACGACCGGTAGCCACTGTACCGCGGCCTTTGATGGAAAATACATCTTCAACCTGCATCAGGAACGGCTTATCCTTGGGGCGTTCCGGCATGGGCACGAAGGTATCAACGGCATCCATCAGTTTCAGGATGCGACCGCACCATTCACACTCAGGCTTACCGCAAGCACATTCCAAAGCTTTGACGGCGGACACACGCATGACCGGAGTGTCATCGCCGGGGAACTTGTATTTGTTAAGCAACTCACGAACCTCAAGCTCAACCAGTTCCAGCAGTTCTTCGTCTTCCATGATGTCGACCTTGTTCAGGGCGACCACGATGGCCGGTACCTGCACCTGGCGGGCCAATAGTACATGCTCGCGGGTTTGCGGCATGGGGCCGTCGGGAGCGCTGACCACCAAAATCGCGCCGTCCATCTGGGCGGCACCGGTGATCATGTTTTTGACGAAGTCAGCATGGCCAGGGCAATCAATGTGAGCGTAGTGACGGTTGGCCGTCTCATACTCAACATGAGAGATGGCAATGGTCATACCGCGCGCCTTTTCTTCCGGTGCGTTGTCAATGGAATCAAAGCTGCGTTTCTGAGCCAGACCGGCGGCTGCCAGCACGGTGGTGATGGCGGCAGTCAGGGTGGTCTTGCCATGGTCAACGTGGCCGATGGTGCCTACGTTGGCATGAGGTTTAGTGCGATCAAATTTCTGTTTAGCCATTTATATTTTCCCCCTTATTAATTTCTCGTCTGGAGCCCACAATCGGATTCGAACCGATGACCCCGTTCTTACCAAGAACGTGCTCTACCGACTGAGCTATGTGGGCAACCCTAGTATTATAGTTATTACCAGCTACGTTGTCTAGCGGCCGAATATAAAAAAACTGGAGAGGACTGGATTCGAACCAGTGAAGCCCTTTCGAGCGGCAGTTTTACAGACTGCTCCGATTAACCACTCCGGCACCTCTCCACGTACAACAGCCGAGCCCGAGAGGGGATTCGAACCCACTAACCTACCGATTACAAGTCGGTTGCGCTTCCATTGCGCCACTCGGGCAGAATCCGGTTTTTTCGGAACGAAATACCCGGTCTGCTTACAAACAGAAAGATATTATATGAAATTTGGCAAGGGTGAGTCAAGGATTACAACGCTCGCAGCTTAACTCCCGCTCTGTACCCTCTAAACTCGGACTTTTCTAGAGCTTTCGCGATTTGGTATTTGTAATTTGTCCGCTATTGATACCGAGATTTAGAATTTACCCGGTCACCACGGTATCTCAATCTTCTTGAACGATTCAGCCAGTAAGAATTGCTCACCCTCAGCGGCCGCTGAAGCCCGGGCTTTGATACGATCCAGCCGAGCGACAAATTCGCCGCCTATCTGGCTGCTGTGGCACTTAATGGCCTCCACCTTACGGTCAAAAAACCCCTCAATATCAGAGCGGTAGTCAGCATCCTCGGCGCCAGCCAGCCAGACTTCATCAACTTTATGCGGTTCATAACCGCCGGCCAACAGATCCGGATAGGCCAGGTGATCCCGTGAATACGGAAAGACCGCATCCATGACTGCTTCACCGCACTGCCGATGGTCCCGGTGCCACCAAATATACCGCTGGTAAGGTGAATGAGTAATTACCAACCTCGGCCGGTATAAGCGGAGCAACCTTACCAGTTCCTTGCGTAATTCAGCCGTCGCTTCCAAACCCTGATCGGGATGCCCTAAAAACACCACTTCGGCCACACCAAGGGCCGCCGCGGCCGCCCGTTGTTCTTCCATCCTAATGGCTACGAGACGGGCCGGAGTCATATCCCGGTCATCAGTGCCCTTATCCCCGGCAGTACAGATGACATAGACTACCCGCTTGCCCTCCGCGCTTAACCGGGCGATAGTACCCCCGGAGGAAAACTCCGGGTCATCCGGGTGGGCCATTATCACCAATACGTCAGCTTGATTTTTATTATCCATTCAAACACACCCCAGTATTTTTGGCCGCGGTCAACCCCTGAAAAACTGCTTCTACCCGCTTTGCCACCGCATCCCAACTGAAAGCACTGACGGAGCGGTGCAATGCTGCCCGGTCAACCGCCGGACGGTCCAGCCAGTCATCCAGCGCCGCGGCAAGTGCTGCCGGGGCGTTATCCGGCGTCACCGACCCTGAAAAGCCTTCTTTAATAATATCGCGCGCCGCCCCAACATCAGCGGAAACTACCGGCGTACCGCAGGATACCGCCTCCAGCGCCACCATGCCGAACGTTTCGGAGTAGGACGGCACCGCTACCACATCAGCAGCGGCATAATACCACGGCATCTGGGACTGAGGAGCCGCGCCGGTAAAACTCACCCGGTCGCCGACACCTAAAATATCAGCCTGATTGCGCAGCCGCATCAGTGTCTCCCGACTATGCTCATCACCGCCGACCACCAGAAGACAACTGTTTTTATTCTTTAATAATGCAGCGGCTTCAATCAGACGGTCAATGCCTTTAAGTTTATCCAAACGACCGATGTATAAAACCGTCGGCACATCCGGTTGATTTAATATCCGGCGGGCCGCCGCTTTGTCCAGCGGCCGAAACAGTCCAGGGTCAACCCCGCAGGGCACCACGCTGATTTTTCCTGATGCGCAAACATGATGCCGAATGACCGAAGAGGACTCACTTGCGGTGCCGCACATAATATGGCGACAGTCAGCGGCGACTTCAGCTTCAGTTATCAACCGCAAACCCGGCTCCGGTTCACCCAAACCGAGTTCGTCCTTGGCCGCGCCCACAGTATGGAAGGCAAATATATGCGGCACTTCCAAGTCAGCGGCAAGTTTTCGACCAACCTCCCCGGACAACCAATAATGGGAATGTACCAAGTCGTAGACGGCATTGTCACGGCGACAGAAATTACGAAGATTGAGTTCAAATTCCGGCAGGTTATTAAACTGGGTCAGTTTGCCCATTTCTTCTATGGGACCAGCCTGAATATGAATCAACCGGACGCCCGGTGCCAGTTTCTCCCATTCCTCATCCCGCGGATCATGAGCGCGGGTGAAAATATCCACGGTATGGCCCCGCCGCCCCAGTGCCGAAGCCATTTCCCGGATATACACGTTCATACCCCCGGTATCGCGCCCTCCCGGTTGCCCTACCGGACAACTGTGCACGGACAGCATAGCGATATTTAACTGGTTTTTATCCGCCATTTAATTCAATCCTGAGGCGACTAACCGGTTTCTCCAGTCCACCCAAATGGTACTTGTAAATCTCCGCGCCTTTCAAATAATCATAAACCCGCATGCGGCGCTCCACAGCATTTTGAATCGAATATACCTTGGACAACAGCCCGACACTCAGATTGGAGCGCTCCGGTTCGTAACCGCTGTTATACAGATATCGGGTATCATTATAATCAAAACACATTACGCTGGCGACAATCTCCCCGTTCAGCCGCAGATGCCCGAATTTTAACCAACCACTGTTATCCATAGCCGCGGCCAGTTCCTGGAAAAATCTTTCCATATCCGGGGTCATAAATTCGGCTTTATCTTTGCGGCTGATGCGGAGAAGCCGAATCATTGCCGCCAGTTCCCCCGCAAGATCTGCTGGTTCCTTTATGTCAAATACTACCTCGCCGGCTTCATTAAGGCGCCGCCCCTTGCGCTTGATCTCATGGCGCTGGTGGGTCGTTAAACTCTGTAGATAATCTTCCCAATCTGCCGGCAAATCCATTTCCAAGGTGACATCGGTATCAGTCAGTTCTAAAGCCAGGCCGCGTTGCTGCGCCAACGGCAGCAGATACTTAAGAGTGCTGGAATCCGGCCGCAAGGCTTCCAATTCCAGCTTTTTAACACCGGACCGGGTCAAATCATCTAAAAGTGCCGCGAAGAACTCATTTTCATCACCTTCACGGACCATGAAATCCAAATAATCACACACATTAGCGCTGCCAATAAAGCGGGCGGTACTCCCGGCCAAACGCAACGGCGCTATACCGGAAACCTGCCCGTCGGTAACCGCCACCAATAGCTGGAGTTCATCATCAGCCCCAAAATTGCGCCACCAGACATTCAACCATCCAGGGGTGACGAATGGAAAAGGCGCGCTGAGGTTAATATCACGACCCCATCGCGCCGAAAGATCCGCCAGACTCAGCGGTGAAAATGTACAAGGCATACAGTTAAGGATAACATGGAAAGCATTTGTTGTCACCGCTGTTTAGTGGGCAACACCAGTCATGGCGGCATGGGCTCGGGCGATACACCGGTTCATGATAACCTCCAGGCCGCCCCTCATAGCAATATCCGCGGCGGTTTCGTTGACCACCCCCTGCTGCAGCCACAACACCTTAGCACCAATAGACACAGCCTCCTCGGCCACCTCCGGGGTGTACTCCGAAGCCCGGAAGACATTAACAATGTCCACCGGTTCCGGAATGGATTTGAGATCCGGATAGCTCTTAAGCCCCAGTACTTCCGCGGTATTGGGATTGACCGGTATCACCCGGAAACCGGTGACCATAAGATACGCAGCGACGGCATTGGAATGCCGGGAAATATCCGGTGAGGCGCCAACAACGGCGACCGTCCGGGCTTGTTTCAGTATTTTTTGTTCTTTTCGCATAGTAGTTATTTAAATAATACTATCATCCGCCACGCTTGCCAATTCACCACTATCAACTGAACTCTCCAAACAACTCAGCCACCCCGGATTTGTCCGTCTGGGCCAATACCAACGGCTCTTTGCCGGCGGTACCCAAATACTCATCAAAGGTTTCCCTGGGTTGGCGATAGATAATACCGATAGGGATTGTTTCTCCCCACTCCAGCGCCTTGCCAAAGGCCGCCATCCGGTCCGTCGGGTCATAGCCGGATTCCGCTTCCAGTTTGTAGACCCGTTCCTGGTACCACTGGAAAGTATTTTTTTTATTGAAACTGACGCAGGGCTGTAAAATCTCCACCAAAGCAAAACCAGGATGACGAATCGCCTGAGAGATCAGCCCGGCCAGATGGTCCGGATCACCGGCAAAGCCACGAGCGATGAAGCTGCAGTCAGCAGCCACAGCCAGCGCCAGCGGATGCAGCGCAACCCAGGCGCCGTCCGGATTCAGCTTGGTGGTGAAACCCAGGTCGGTGGTTGGTGAGGCTTGCCCTTTGGTCAGCCCGTACACTTGATTATTGTGCACCAGGTAGGTGATGTCCGGATTACGATTCATTGCTTGAATGAAGTGGTTGCCACCTTCGCCGTAAGCATCGCCGTCACCGCTTTCGGCGATGACCGTCAGCTCAGTATTCACCGTCTTGGCACCAATGGCGGCCGGCAGCGGCCGTCCGTGTAGACCATTAAATATATTGGTACGGGTGTAATGAGGCAACTTGGCGGCTTGACCGATGCCGGACACCATGAGCATCTGCCATGGTTCCAGTTGGAGTTCCACCAGTGCTTGATTGACCGCACGCAGAATACCGAAGTTGCCACACCCGGGACACCAGGCGTTTTCAGAAGCCGGCGTATAGTCATCAAGGGTGATTTTTGGTTTACCGCTCATGACCGCGCCTCCGGTTTAAAATTATCGATGATATAAGCCGCCGACAGCGGCCGCCCATCGTAACGGTTAATCAAAATGTCCGCCTTAAGGCTGGTTTCCGTCCGGATCAGCCGCGCCAGTTGGCCCGTGGCATTGCTCTCAATGACCGCCAGCTTACCGCCGTTCTTCAGCATAGCGGTCACTGCGGCCGCCGGGAAAGGCCAAAGTTCCGCCAGGTGCAGGTGACTGATCTTTAAGCCCTGTACATTCAGCTTTTCAACAGCCTCGGCTACCGGGCCGTATCCGGAACCCCAGCTGACAAAAGTGTATTCCGGCTTTTCCCGGCGATTGAACACGGGAGGCGCAATCTCACCCGTCAGGCCGGCCTGCTTCATCAGCCGTTTGTCCACCATCAACTGTCTGGTTTCGGCATCCTCAATAATGTGCCCGGCCTCGGAATGTTCATCGGAATCTGCCGAAACCAGAGCCCGGTGGATGCCGGGCAGAGCCCGCGGTGAGATGCCGGACTCAGTATAAGCATAGCGCTTGTAATCAGCCCCCTGCCGATCAGCATCGGCTTGACTCAGCCATGCGCCTTTCTCTATTTTAACCGCCTCAAGATCAAAGGGGGCAACGGTATAATAGGAATCAGCCATCTGGTGATCGGTCAACAGAATGACCGGTGTCTGGTATTTTTCAGCCAGATTGAAGGCTTTAACCGTCAGCCAAAAAGCCTCCTCGGCATTAGCCGGGGCCAGCACTGCACGGGGGAACTCCCCGTGACCGGCGTTGATGGCGTAATTCAGTTCGGCCTGTTCGGTGCGGGTTGGTAGTCCGGTGGCGGGACCAGCCCGTTGCCCCAAGACGACAACCACGGGGGTTTCGGTCATGCCGGCTAAAGAAAGACCCTCGGTCATCAGGCTGAAGCCGCCGCCGGAAGTGGCGGTCATAGCCCGGGCCCCGGCGTAACCGGCACCGACAGCCATGTTTATGGCAGCGATTTCATCCTCCGCCTGAATCACCGGAATCCCGAACTCCCGGCCTTTGTCGGCCAGGTATTCCAGTATCGGCGTAGATGGCGTCATGGGATAGCCAGCCACAAATCGGCATCCAGCCGCCAACGCGCCCAGGGCCACCGCCTCATTACCGGTCAGCAACATCTTTCCGGAAGGCTTGCCGGCTTTCAGCCGGGAGGTATAACCCTTTGGCCGGTGTTTTTCGGCATAATCATAACCGGCGCGGGCGGCTTTGATATTGGCCTCAACCGCCTTTTTACCGTGCCGTCCGTATTCATGGGCCAATACCTCTGAGAGCAAATCAAAATCATACCCCAGCAGCCCCAGCGCCGCGGCGGTAGCTACCGTATTGGCCATCTTCAGACTACCAGCAGTTTCGGTAGCGATATCGCCCATAGGAATATCCAGACAATTCAAGCCGCTGTCCGGTTTAACTTCGGATTTGCTGCCGTCATAGATGAGCACACCGCCGGAGATCAGTTCCCTCTGGTGCAGCGCGATGGTTTCGGCATTGAGGGCGATGACAATGTCCGCATTTTCCCGCGGCGACTGAACCGGATGGTCAGCCAGACGCACCCGGGTGAAGGAATGGCCGCCGCGGATGCGGGACTCAAAGTCCTGATCTATAAAGACTTCGTACCCGCCGCGCACCATGACCCGGCCCAGCACCGCCCCGACCGATACCACGCCCTGCCCGGCCTCGCCGCCGATTATAATGTTCAGGTCCACCGGCATAGGAAACCTCCGGAAGCGTTTATTCCGCTTTTACGAACTGGTCTTTGCCCGCGCCGCAGATGGGACAAACCCAATCTCCGGGCAGATCCTCAAAAGCGGTACCCGGCTTAACCCCGGCTCCGGGATCCCCCTGCGCCGGGTCATAAATGTAGCTGCAGATAATACAACGGTATTTGGTCATTTTTTCATTCACCTCGCTCATTTCAGAATAGAAGGTAAAAAGGCTTATGTCAAAATACTCAACCGACCACCGAGGTGGATTTGATTTGTCATAGAAAAGTATTTCTTACAGAAACGAATCCGGCTATTACGTTTAAAAACTACCTTTTCAGGTAATTGATAGGCCTTTTCAATTATTGATTTTTAATAAACTCAATCTAACTCCTGCGCCAGTATCTCGTTTTTCGCTTCTTGCGGTATGATCACTCCTTTCAACAGGTTTTGCAGCCCTCGCATTATTTCATGTTCATCCTTCTTTTTGGGAAGATGCCGGCAACGAGCCATCACGTTAGACAGGATATTAACCCCCTTGAAAAACACCATGAGGTCATCAGGGTTTTTGATTTCCAGCAACTGAAGCTTATGGCGTAAAAGCGCGATTTCCTGCTCAAGGCCCTGAACCTGGATGGCTTCTTCCAGACTAGGTTGCCGACCGGTAGCTGCATGGCGGGTATAAAAATCACACTTGCGGGCGTTCTGGTTTCCCAATGGCGCACCGGGACCGCGGCGGAGTGGGATTTCGGAATCCGGTTGGGCGGAAAGTGAATCAGAGGGATTGTCCTGGGTAAATTTAGTATTATTATTCATTGCCTATATTTTAGTACACTAGAGTCTATTTGTAAATGGGCAAATGTCCCATTTGAGGGAAATATTTTTTCTGAAATGTTGAGAGGGTTGTAAAATATCAAGAGGATCTATTTATTCCCCAACAATCAGTTGCCGGACGGGACAAAAAAGGAGAGCCGAACTACACCGAAAACGCGGTTAGATTGGTTGAGCCGCACCTCTATCCGCAAAGATGCTGGCCTTATATTGCCTGGATTAGTTGGATATTCTACTACGCATGAAAAAGCAATATTATCGTCTTGCTTTTGCTATCTTGGTATCTCTGATAGATGAGGTTTTATTAGTCATCGCATTAGTGTGGCTTTTATCATTGCTGGGTTTTACTATTAAATCCGTCTGCGAGTAAGGAAGATCCAACCCAAGGCAGCCAACACGGCGATGCCCAGTACGATCCACCCCCACATAGGGATAATGGCTGGCGGTGGTATGGCAATTGGAGCAGACGCAGTGGTTAGAGCGGGAATAGTTGTTGTTAGCGCTGATGTGGTTGCGGGCGGCGGGTTAGCCATGGTACAAGCAGACATGACCGCAATGGTAAGTACCAAGAGGCCAGACGCATAAAGCCGGGGAATATTCCACTTTTTTATTTGAGTCCTCAATTTTCGCCTTTGGAGGTGATTTTTTCATTGATTACCGTTAAAGGATAACACAAAGAGCTATTGCTGCTTACTGTTGAGAATCTCGTTCACCTTACTTAGCATGGTCTCTATATCAATCGGCTTCGAAAGGTACGAGAGTTTGTTTTCAAGCAGGAAATCCTTGATATCCCGACTGGAGGCATCACCGGTAACAAAAACGATTTTGCCCTTCATTTCCGGATGGTTCTTAACGACACTCCGGTATAGTTCAATACCGCTCATCCCTGGCATTCGGACATCACAGAAAATGACGTCATAGCTAGTCTGTTTTAGTTTGGGCAGGACATCCTCTGGATTTCCGGTATCATCAACTTCATGACCAGCTCTGGTGAGAGCCGCTTTTTCGAAGGCTCTGACAGTCGGCTCATCATCTACGATTAATATGCGGGCTTTTTCCGTTGGGACAGTCAGAGGTATGGATTCAACAGCAACTGCTGCCTGATTCTCGACTGGCGGGGTTATCGGCAGTTCAATAACAATGCTAGTTCCTTGTCCTTCCGTGCTATCTGCTCTGATGGTACCGCCGTGTTCTCGAATGATACCGAAGGCCAGAGAAAGCCCCAACCCAGTACCTTCACCCGGATCCTTAGTGGTGAAAAATGGTTGAAACATCTTGGCCTTGAGCTCATCAGACAAACCCGGCCCGTCGTCGGTTATGGAAATCCTGATGCGATTATCAAGCTTTTTGGTCGTTATAGTCAGCACCCCCTTACCATGAGCTTTCTTCATGGCATGCTCGGCATTGACGATGAGATTCAGGAATACCTGTTGGATTTGACCGGAATCTACTGATATTAAAGGCAGGTCCGGCGCATACTCCCGTACCACGACTATATTTGAAGTCTTTAGGACATAGCTGCGAAGTTCCAGGGTATTTTCTAGGAGTTCTGCAATATCAACAGGACGTTTTTCAGGTTTTGATTGACGGGCAAAGGTGAGCATACGTTTAACGATATCTTTAACTCTTTGGCTGCCATCGTTGATGATCTTGAGGTTTTCCAATACATCAGGCGGCAGGTCTTTCCGGTCACTGAGTAATTCAGAAAAGCCGATAACACCAGTAAGGGGGTTATTGATTTCATGGGCAATACCGGCCGCCATTTCACCAACTGCCGCCAGCCGGCTGGACATCTCGGCTTTATCGCGGAGTTGTTGTTTCTCTATTTCGGTCAGTCTCAATTCAGTAATATCAGTGGCGGCAGACAAACCGCCCTTTACCTTGCCATTGCTATCCAGTAATGAACGACACCACCAGGCAAGTAATCTCTTTGTGCCATCCTTACGCCGTTGCCAGGATTCAATATAGATACTTTGTTGGGTACCATCGAATACCGGTTGTACCTGTTGGTAAGTATTCTGTTCCCCTTCGAAATAGTAAGCCGCTTCTCTTCCGATAACGTCTTCGCCGAAAAAATCTATACCAGCTTGATTTGCCCAAGTGTAGACCTTGTTGTTGTCTACCTCCATAATGATGTCAGGTACGGCAGAGAGGATAGTTTCCTGGTGAATAGATAGTGCTTTTAGTGTTTCTTCTGCTTGCTTACGTTCTGAGATATCTTTGATAATGTGCACGGAACCGGTCAGTTGCCCATCTTCATTGAAGATAGGTGATGACGTGGCTTCAACCCAAACCTTCAATTTCTTGTCAAAATACTCGCTTGATTCTACCTTTTTGGTTGTTAACGTGAGCGCATGCGGGCACATCGGGTGGGGTTGGTTCATACCATGTATCAACTCATAGCAAGGTTTGCCGACAATCTCATGGGGTTCTTTACCGAGTGTTTTGGCAAACGCCTGGTTTACTCTGAGGATTTTATGTTTCGAATCAACTATCGCCACCATATCTTCGATGGAATCAAAAGTAGTGCGCCATTCTTCGGCAGCGTGGAGCAGGGCACTCCCTTTGCGTATGCTTTCAGTTGATTTCCAGACAGATTCCATCAAAAGGGTAAGCTGATACAGATCAGTGTTAGTGTAATCAACATCTTTATTGGCCACTCCCACCACGGCAACTATCTTACCCCCTTCATGGACAGGAACGGATAAATATTTATTCAATTCCACATGACCTTTGGGATAGCCTTTTTTAAGCGGGTTGGGAGATTGAAAATCATTAACCATAATCGGTCTATTCTGACGTGCAACCTCTCCCCAGATACCAGTTTTTTCCAACTGATATATTGATTGAGGGCTTTGAACAGCGCATTGATCCATTACATCTTTGGACCAGGTATTGAGAGTAAACTCCTTCTTGCTATCGTCATAAAAATAGATGTAACCGTATTTGCTTTGAGTTAGCAGAATTGCCTGTTCAAGGGCATAGTCCAAGAAAGCCTGTACTGTTTCTGGTTTATACTCCAGTATCTTAATGAGGATTTCGAGACGTTTCTCGTTTGCAAGAGTTTCCTTTTCCGATTTTCTTATTTCGGTAATGTCTGCAAGAACACAATGGGTTTGTTTGAAAAGACCATCGGATGTATATCCAACCCTGCCGTTGAACTGCATGGTGGTGTAGGAGCCATCTTTACGGCGTATTTCAAATTCGGTAGTGGTTTTACCTTTTTTCTTAAACAGGGGAAACCGCTCTTTGAAAAGCTCTACCTGTGATGGAATCAGGAAGTCACCGAACCACTTGCCAATTACTTCTTCACGCGTGTAACCCATAACATGTAACCATGTAGGATTGACCTCCAAGAAACATCCGTCGGCACCCAAGGATTGATAGGCCAGAGGTGATTCTTCATAAAGAGAGCGGAATCGTCTCTCACTTTCTCTTAATTCATGCTCAGCTATTCGACGTTCAGTAACATCAGTTAGGAAGTTCAGTGTTGCCGGTTCTCCCTGCCATTCTATTAAAACGGCATTAATTTCTACCCATTTTACCCGGCCATCCTTGGTCGTTACTCGAAATTCATATTTTGAAGGTATATTTTCGCCTTTCAATCTTCTCTGATAATTCTCACCAACCATGGCTCGATCGTCAGGATGAATAAAATCTAAAAATGGTTTTTCTTTGAGTTCCTGCTCCGAATACCCGGTGAGAATCTGTTGCGTGACATGATTTGTAAAGACTATTTTTCCTCTTTGGGCAACAATAATAGCCTCATTTGCGTTGTCAATGAGAGTGCGGTATTGTTTTTGGCTTTCTTTAAGTGCTGTTTCGGTTAATTTTCTTTCGGTAATATCACTTGAAATGATCTGGATTCCAAGCACTTTCCCTTTGGAGTCTAAAACCTTAGTAAACACGCTATGAAACCATTTGTGGCCAATCGGTAGGTCTACCTTATCGTCGTATTCCTGGGGCTTTTCAGATTTGATTGCCAGTTTGATACGTTCAAAATAGAAATCAGCTTCGGCTTTGGGGAAAACATCCCAGATCGATTTACCATTGAAGTCCTCCGGAACACCGTTCATATGACTGGCAGCCAATCTGTTATAGGATATTATCTTTCCATCTGGGGAATAATAACCTACACCAACCCCAGCAGCTTCATGTAAGAATCTGTATTTTTGCTCATTTTCCCGGAGGATTTCTTCGGCGAGTTTACGCTCGGTAATATCTTGATTAGTGCCACTAAGACTGATGATCTTGCCATTTGAATCTAATTGAGGCTTACATATGGTTACTATCGTTCTCAATTCCCCGTTAGGGCGAATTATCCGTAGCTCAATTTCATATGGCTCACCAAATTCTACAGCTGCCTTTACTGCAGTATCAAACCGCTCCCAGTCATCGGGATGTATCAGCTTTTTATGATCTTGATATTTTGGAGCTCCCAATTTTGGGTTTATTCCCCAAATTTGAAACATTTCATTAGACCAAGTTGGTTGTTGGGAAACGGGATCATATGTCCAGTTTCCAATATGTGCGATTTGTTGTGCAAATTCCAGCTCTTTAAGTATTCGGTCAATTCTTTCACTGACTTTCTTGCTTTCGGTGATGTCAGAAAAAACGGTGATAAACAATCCAGGTTTCGGCGAATGTACATATATTGAAAAATATTTATCCAATTGCTGAAAATAGGTTTCAAAAGAATAGGGTTTGCCTGTTCTGGCAACCGTCTCATATTCTTTAAAATATGGAGGGGCGTCAGTTTTATACGCCTCGGTAGCAAGGCGTCCTTGAACTTCCGAAATTGTTAGGCCAGTATGCTTTTCAAAAGCCGGATTGACGTCAATGATGCGATAATTGATCGGTTTGCTTTCTGCCGAATATATAATCTCATGTAAGGCAACTCCCTCTGTCATGCCTGAAAACAATGAGTGGTACTTGGATTCATTATCCACAAGGATTTGTTCAGCTAGTTTTCGGTCTGTGATATCAGTATTGGCCCCGATATAGCCCGTGATTTTGCCATCAGTATCTTTCAAGGGAGTTGCCAAACCGTAAACCCAGGTCACTTTGCCGTCGGGAGTTTGGAAACGATATTCGCATCCCCATTGACCGTTTGAGGCCGTCATTTTTTGCCAATTGGTAAAAACAATCTCACGATCTTCAGGATGCAATCCTTGAATCCAACCATCTCCTAAGGCTTGTTCAATGGTCAACCCCGCCATTTTAAGCCAGGTGGGATTGGTGTATAGGCATTTCCCTTCTGGAGTTGTGAGATAAATACCGACGGGTAACAAGTTGGATAAAGTTCGAAAACGTTCTTCACTGTTTTTAAGTAACGCTTCTTTCTGCCTAAACTCGGTAATATCTCTAACGAGACTTACAACATAGTCCAGCACGCCATTGCTGTATAAAAATGTTGTCGAAACATCCCCTGAGAATATTTCTCCAGTTTTCTTTTTGAAGGAACAAACTTTTTCAACTGAATCGGCTTTGCGCCTAAGGGCTTCCTCAAGTTCTTTGCCGAAAGACTGGTATTCCTCTTCATTTTCGTAGAGAAATTGTGTTGTTTTTCCAATACATTCATTGGCCTCATAACCAAAAATAGCATTTATTGAGGAATTCACATATTGAATGATTCTGTCGGGCATATTGACAGTGAAAACCACGTCCTTTAAAGAATTATTCAAACTATCAAGGAATTGTTGGTTCTCGGCAATTGTCGTCAAGGCATTATGTTCTTTGGTAATATCGTCGAAAGTCACGAATGTCTGATACGGCTTGGACGCACCCGGTTTGAAAAGCGGAACTGTGTTGATGAGTATCCACCGGTAGGTTTGGGAGGCAGGGACATAAATCCCCATCACTTCATCTTTCACTGGTTGCCCTGTTCTCAGGGTAATCATCGTGGGGTGGTCTTTTGTTGGGTAGGGAGAACCATCCTCGTGGATAAATTTCAGATTATCATCTATCGTTTTGACATCGTGGAGTTGGGGTTCGGAAGCACCAAGGATCTCTTTGGCGGCAGGATTGATTAGGGCAATGGTTCCGTCAGCATTTTGAAAGATGACCCCCTGGGCCATCCGCTCAAACAATATGTTGAAATAGTGTTCGTTGGTCATTTCCCCTTGCCTCCGAATGATTCGAAACAAATTCCTTTTTGTAACGATAACAATAGCACCTTTGTTGATTCAGGGGAAGATAGCAAATAATCATAAACATCTTGGCAGGAGGAATGAAGTCATTACAAGCTAAGTGGCCTTTGTTTTTGATTTTGTGATGCCCGAATGCGGTGATTTGCTATTCCATCGCGGATGCTGTATAGTGATACCAGTTAGTTTAGGTTATTACACGAAATTCTGAATCGCCCTTCGGTTCAAAAAGCATTGGATGACCAGCCCTAACGAGTATTAAAGAGAGGAGGTCATCCATATTATGGCTTATCAACCCAAATCCCTAACCTGCTGCGATTGCGGCTCCACCTTCACCTTCAGTGTTGAAGATCAGGAATTCTTTGCACAAAAAGGCTTCACCAATGAACCCAAACGTTGCCCCAGCTGCCGGACAGCCCGCAAGGCTGAACGCGGTAACAGCGGCGGTGGTTTCAGCGGCGGATTCGGCGGTGGTTCACGCAATAGTTATGGCGGCGGTGCCCGGCAAATGTTCCCGGCCACCTGTTCCGACTGCGGCAAGTCAACCGAGGTTCCTTTTGAACCCCGTAACGGCAAACCGGTCTATTGCAGCGACTGCTACCGCAAAGTCAGCGCCAGATAATTATCAGGCGCTAATGAAAACAGGCCGGAGCAATCCGGCCTGTTTTTTTTAGGTTTTCAACTGTCCGTTTTTCAGTTGAGAGTAAGGATGAATCATTATGAGTAATATGAATATATATGTGGGAAACCTGGCTCTAAGCGTTACGGAAGGCGAACTGCGAACCATATTTACCCGGTTCGGCGAAGTGACAAAGATAATGATTAAAAATGATCATCATCTGGGCAATGGGCATTCCACCGGTTACGGCTATGTGGAGATGCCATCCATCAAAGAAGGTAATTCAGCTATCGCCGGTTTGAACGGGAAAACGTTCCGAGGCCAGACACTAACCACCATTGAGGCAATGCCGATGTCATCCGACCCGATCAAGGAACGGCGGCGGCGGGGAGCACCCATGGCAAATCCCAAGTCCCGAGCCACAGATAACTAACAATTTCCATATTGTTAAGTACTATTGCAGGCGTAAATAGCCTGCCCGTTTTCACTATTCGCTGAGTTCATAGCATCTCCTCATTCCTAGTTATAACTACTTGCTTCAATATGAGAATTTTACTTTTTTCTTAAAAACTAAAATTTTTTTTAAAAACCCCTTGTAATTGAGAATTTATGGGACTACACTGGAAATATGGACGTTATTGAACTCATCAAAAGGGCTGGTGAGCTTCACGCCTCCGACCTGCAGCTGGTCATTGACAGCCCGCCACTGATACGAGTTGACGGAGAACTGGAACCCCTTGATGGCGACAGAGAGCTTACTTCCCACGAAATTGATGTTGCCCTGACCCAACTTACCGACGAAGAGCAACGACAGAAATTCTTAACGACCAAGGAACTGGATTTTGCCTATTCTCTGGATGACTTCGGACGGCTACGCTGTAATGTTGCCCGGCAGATGAACGGCATCAGTCTGGCTATCCGGCTATTGCCACCGCGGATAATGACGATTGATGAACTTGGATTGCCCCAAATATTCAAAGACCTGGTAACCCAACCCAGAGGATTGATTCTGGTAACCGGACCAACCGGCAGCGGAAAAAGCACCACTCTGGCGGCCATGATTCATCACATGAATATGAACGGCGGCCGCCACATTATCACCATTGAAGACCCGGTGGAATATGTCCATCACCGCATCAAATCCGCCATTACCCAGCGTCAGTTGGGTGACGACACTGAATCATACCCCGCAGCTCTACGGCACATATTAAGGCAGAACCCGGACGTGATAATGCTGGGGGAAATCCGCGACGCCGATACCGCGGCAGCGGCCCTTTCAGTGGCAGAAACCGGACATCTGGTGCTGTCTACAAGTCACGCTCCATCAGCGCCACAGGCTCTTGAACGAATCATTGACCTTTTTGCACCGCATGAACGCCACCTGGCAGAAGCCAGACTGGCTTCACTCTTAATCGCAGTAGCTTGTCAATCACTGGTGCCGCGAGCCAATGGACCAGGCCGGGTGGCTGCGGTGGAGATACTGCTGGCGAATCCAGCAGTCAAAAACCTGGTGCGAGAAGGCAAGGTACACCACCTGCACAACATTATCACCACTCACCGGGAGTTGGGGATGATCACCCTGGATGAATCTTTAGCTGAACTATATAAGGCCGGCCTGATTTCCTTAAAAACCCTGTTCGCCTACTGTAATGACTCCAACGAGGTCAAGAAATATTTGGGTTCTCAAGCCGGCCGGGTCAATCGTGACCAGTTTGGGTAGTTCCCTGCCCTAAGTCATCGAGCAGCCGGTTAAATGCCGCCACTTTTTTGGGGGGGCCGCAGAGGCGGTTTTCCGGATCAACCTCAAGTTGCCAATTCTGCGACAGGCCGGCCCGGCAATCTTCTTTGGAAAGATCTGCCTGCCACTCGATACAGGAAACGGGTTTATAGGTCTGAATGCGGCAGAAATAAACCTGTCCGTCCGGTTGTGGTTCTAGAAAAATACAGCGGCCACCAACGTGCCGGGCCAAAACTGTCCGAACCCCGGGCCAGGTATCATCCAGATAACCTTTTTGAAACTCCTCCCAAGATAACCCCAGCTTCCCGGCAATACCAAGGGCTTCTGTCTGCGGCATCTGCACCTGGTATTTAGAGCAGCAAACGCCACAACAAAAACAGGTAATTTCTGTAATTTGATTGTTCATTTTATGTGAGGTGCTTTCAAAAACCGGTCCAACGGGGCTATTATAAGCTAAACTCGGTATGCCGGCTAATTGGATAATGCTATACTAAACATCAATAATAAAGATAAGCGGAGGTCAGCCATGATACAGATCAAACAGGTGGTCATACCGCTGGACGGCTCAGATGATGCCGAAATTACCCTGCCCTACGGGATGGCGATGATTGAGGCGCTGGGCGCTAAAGTAGACCTAGTATCAGTTGATGAAGGCGGTGATACCGCTAACCTGTACCATAGCTATCTGCAACTGTTGGAACAAAGGCTTAACGAACAATATCCCGACCTTAAAGATAAATGGCAGACTCATATTGCCAGCGGTAAGGCGGTCGATGAGATTCCCCGTTTTGTTAATGATCAGAATGCCGATCTGCTTATACTGTCCGCCCACGGTACATCTGGTAAGGGAGCCTCTCAGATCGGCAAGACCGCCGGCAAAATGCTATCCACAGTAGAAAAACCGCTATTGCTGGTTAAAGCCCCGGCACCGGAACAAAAACCGCTCATCAGAAAGATATTGGTGCCGCTGGACGGTTCCGGTATCGGGCAAGCCGCACTGGACATGGTGGCCTATCTGGCGCCGGCTCTGGGCGCCGAGGTGGTGTTGATTCAGGTGGTGGAACCGGTGCGCTATATGCCCAGCATTGACGGATTGGGAGCCTACACTCTGCCAATAAATGATGCCGAGATTGAAGAAGAAGCTACCGGGTTCCTCAACCGCCAGGCCGCTGAATTACGAGAGAAAGGCGTTACGGTCAGTACCGTGGTCAAAACCGGAGCGGCGACGGAGCTAATCAATAATTATGCCGCTGAAAATGCTATTGACCTGATTGCCATGTCCACCCACGGTCTGTCAGGGTTGTCGCGCTGGGTATTCGGCAGTGTGACCGAAAAGATTGTGCAATACGGCAACCTGCCGGTGCTGGTGGTGCGACCTGGCAATACGGCAGAAGAACCAAAAGCAACTTAACCAACCCAATGGTACTGTGAAATTTGAAAGCAAAAATGGCTAGTCACAGCGGCTCTAAATTGGCAATTATTGCCGCGGTTACCGCCAACCTGACGGTGGCCGTTATCAAATTCATTGCTGCAGCTATCACCGGTTCTTCGGCCATGATTTCCGAAGGCATTCACTCCCTGGTGGATACCGGCAACAGCGGATTGCTGCTCCTGGGACTGAAACGGGCGGCCGCTCCCGCCGACGCCGGACACCCTTTCGGACACGGTAAAGCGTTGTACTTCTGGACGCTGGTAGTTTCGGTTTCTATTTTCGGTATCGGCGGTGGCATGTCGCTGTACGAGGGAATCTCGCACATCCAACACATTGGGCCGGATACTGTGCTCTCTAACCCCACGGTAAACTACATAGTTCTGGGAATTGCCTTTCTGATAGAGGGCTGGTCATTCTCTGTGGCGGTCAAAATATTCAGGCAGGCTAAAGGGAACAAAAGCGCGTGGAGCTATTTCAGGAACACTAAGGATCCCAGCACGTATACCGTCGTTCTTGAAGACGGAGCAGCGATGCTGGGACTGATTGTTGCGACTCTCGGAATATTCTTTGGCCACCTGCTGCAAAACCCCTATCTGGATGGTGCAGCTTCAGTTATTATCGGACTTCTGTTGATGAGTGTAGCGATGTTGTTGGCGTTTGAGACAAAAGGGCTCCTCCTCGGGGAAGGCGTGGGCCCTGAAACATTAGCGGATATCCGTCGCCGGGTTGAAGCTGACCCAGCAGTGAAGCAGTCAGCTGAAATTTTAACCATGTATATCGGTCCAAACTCCCTTTTGATCAATCTGGGAGTAAGCTTTAACAACGATATCAACCCAACCCAGATGCATGAGGCAATTCACCGCATTGAGCAGGATATCCAGGGGGCCTATCCGCAGACGACACGAATCTACATTGAGGCTGAATCTTTAACAAAAGGGGAAGATGAACCAGCGGAATGATAATACTCTGGTGTTTTGGATAGGGCGATGGTGCCAAAACCAACGAGTACTTAAATTGTAATGAGATGGGAATTTAGCTCAAAGCTTCAAGCCGCTGCCGTAGTAATGCTTCTGTGTCCAGTTGAGGTAGCTGAATTCGGCAAAACCGGTATCCCGAAACATCGCGGCCATACGGGAAGGAGCGATACGGATACGCTGCGGTGGGCCGGGGGAATCAAATTCTGCCCGCCATTCCACAACTAAGAGCCGACCACCGGGTTTTAAAAGACGGAAAGCCTCTGCCATCAGTTTTTCCGGTGCATTGGTTTCGTGCCAAACGAAGGCTGCCAGACAGAAATCGGCGATGGCGTCATCAAGGCCGGTGGCTGTGAAGTCAGCCTGAATCAGATCAACGTTATCCGGTGGATTCTTGCCCTTGATGATATCCAATAAATCCCGCGAATCATCCACTGCATAAACTTTGCCGGTTTGCCCGGCGAGTCCGGCCAACGGCAGGGTAAAAGTGCCGGTACCAGCACCGAGGTCAACGCATACCATTCCGGTTTTCACTCTGCCGACCTCAACGAGGAGTTCTGGAATGCGCAGTTCAGCAATGCGGCCGGGATTATCCAAACGAGCCGCCATCTTAACGCTGAAGTGGTGTTCCTGATTCATTTTGAGTCCTTAGTTCCAGTACGTTTTTCCACTCCCTGCCGATAGATGAGGGCAATGGATTTACCATGATGGGTCATTTTGGACTGCCGGGCAGCTCGCTTCTTATCCCGGCGTTCCTGACGGGTTTGGTACCCTTTATCTTCAGATTGGGACATGATTAGCTTATTCTAGCATAGCTGCCCGCTATTGGCTTCCGGCCGAAAAATACCAAGCTTCAGGAGAATGCCGAAATAGTACCGGCGATTTAGCTAGAGACAAGCTTTTCACCGGGCAGCGGCTGGATAGCACCGGGCTTTATTATTACGGGGCGCGGTATTATAATCCGGGGGTGGGGAGGTTTATCAGCGCGGATACGATAGTCCAGAGTTACAGCAACCCGCAGACATTAAACCGGTATTCTTACACCATCAATAACCCGCTGAAATATACCGATCCCACGGGCCACATGTGGATTTCGGATGACGGGGGCGGTGGTGGCTATATAGGACCGCCAGCCCCGTCACAAACTGGGCCAGACTGGGGAGATTTACCTGCCCCACCGGCGGGAACCGTTCTTAATCTACCTATTGTCTCTGAAGATGAAAGCTCAGTCATTTATCAAGCTGGAGGCGGTCTATTAGTCGCTGGCGCAATCAGTCAGCCAGAAATTGCGGCGGCCGCTGGCATCTTTGTGACAGGTTGGTTCCTATGGGAGGTGGCCAAAAGTGGTTCTCTCTCCGATGCATGGGATTCGGTATCATCAGAAATTGGTTCATGGTTTTCCAAAGGTGGCAAGAGCGACAAGGACGGGGTAAACGCAGTAAACAGCCAAGTCAACCAAATTCAACAGCATATCAATAAACTTCAGAACAATCCGAATAGCCCTGATGGAAACCATTGGTGGACTGAGATTGCGGCGGCGACGGGAAACATCGCAAATGAACTCAGTAAAATGGGTCCAAAAGCTCGTCAGGAAGCTCTTACTACCTTGTCTAAGCTACCGGAACAGACTAGAATAGTTCTTCGAAATCTGGGTATTGATATTCCCTAAATAGAGCCAGTGAATGTAGGGGGAACTATGTTTGTTAAATTTTATTCAGAAGATAATTCGGATAAACAACAAGATAACGCGAAACGAAATGTAATTTTGGCTAATGAAATCAGGAATAAATTGGTCTCCATTGGTATTTCGGATGAAACCATCCTACGAATAGGAGTAGATCTTTCAGATATCATATTTGACACCGAGATTATCAAAGGACTCACTAATGACTTGATAAAAACCCCTCCAGATAATTCAAATGAATGGTACCAGATCATTTCAGATCTCATTGGTTGGTCAGAAAATCTAACGGCGCACTTTTCCCATGCGACTGAAGGTTTGGAACAACTGAGAGCATATTCGCATGAGATGTTCCCAGATTCAAAACTTTGATACTCCACCGGCATATTTATCACCACTTTAACAACCGAATAGTTTCCGTCAGTGATTCAACTGGCGTCATCGCCGCGTTGGTCTACGACGGCAACGGCAAACGAATTAAAAAGACCGAGAGCGGTCAAACCATAAACACGCCGTGACCCAGGCGGGCACGACCAGTTACGTCTATGACGCCAACGGCAACATGACCACTAGGGACGGCCAGACGATCGTATGGGACGTCGAGAACCGGCCAGTGTCTATCTCAATCGTCGGGGAAGGTGGTGGCGGCACCTCCTACGGTCTGTCTTTCGACGGTAACGACACCGTTTCCGTCACCGGTTCAGCGCTCAAGATGGGAGAATCCCAGGGTTCCGGCGCCAGTTACGAGTTCTGGATCAAGCTAAGCTCGCCCGGCGCCCAGCCGATGGTCATCATGAGCAAGGGCAGTATTAACCCGTATGTTGGCACAACTTCAAATATTACAATTACAATGCTCATAACATTAGCAACCTCGCATTGAGATTTAGAATACTGTTATAATGTCAGACAAAATCAGCTATTGAAATGAACGTAAAACTCTGCTACCGCCGCATCGTGATTAAGCTGGGCACCAACCTTCTGACCGGAGGCAGCGGCCGGCTTGACCAACTGGTCATGGGTGAACTGGTAGCCCAGATTGCCCGATTGGCAACCGCCGGAGCGGAGATTGTGGTGGTCACCTCCGGGGCTATCGCAGCCGGCAAGGAAAAACTGGGCTTGTATAAAAAGCTCCGAGACATACCTTACCGGCAGGTGCTGGCCTCAGTTGGGCAGAGCCGGCTGATGAACGTTTACGACGGATTGTTCAACGCTCACGGCCTGACGGTGGCTCAGGCGCTGCTGACCAGAACCGATCTCAATGACCGTTCCGGTTACCTCAACGCCCGCAACACCCTGCTGGCTCTGATGGAACTGGGCGTCATCAGCATCGTCAACGAAAATGATGTGGTGGCTGTGGACGAGATTGAAGAAGCCAAGTTCGGCGACAACGACAATCTTTCGGCCATGGTGGCCAATTTAATTGATGCCGATCTGCTGCTGATGCTCAGCGATATAGACGGGCTTTACACTGGTAATCCGCGGACCGACAAGAGTGCCCGATTGATTCCTCTGGTGGAAAAGATAACCCCAGAGATAGAAGCGCTGGCCGGGGGTACCTGGAGTGAAGCAGCCACCGGCGGTATGGTGACCAAGATTGAAGCCGCCCACATGGCGACAACCTCAGGGGTGAGGGTGGTCATAGCTTCCGGTCGGGATCCGGAGGTCATGGTCAAAATTGTGAACGGTGAAGCCTTAGGGACCCATTTTCTGCCCCAGGGGGAACCCGACGCACGGCGACGGTGGTTGCTGTCCGGTCTGGCGGTCAGGGGCCGAGTGACGATAGACGAGGGCGCCGCGCGGGCGGTCGCCCGTTGCGGCAGTTTATTGCCGGCAGGTATCACCGGCGTGGAAGGTACATTCAAACGCGGCGACATCATCCGGGTTATGAACAGCCAGGCGATTTTATTGGGCTACGGCATTGCCAATTACGACGCAGCCGATACCGAACGGATTAAGGGACTGCACTCCGGCAAGATTGCCGAAACATTGAGCCGAAGTTACGGCGCTGAGGTCATTCACCGCAATAATCTGGTTATCTGTTAGAAGGGGTTTTAAGCATGGAAATAGGCAAACTTTACAATCACGGCGGCGATGAACTGCTGGGTGAGGTGGAATACCGGCTGCAAAGCGATGATCAGAGCGGTTGGTGGGGCGAACTGATTTTCCTGGAATTCACCCGCGTTCAGGACGGGGCCGGCTACTATATTAAAATGGCCGACGGTCGCCGCGGCGCCTGCTCCATCAAAAAGCGGGTGAACAAAGCGGTTCACGGCATCCCGCCGCGCTATTATTATTACTTCCGGGGCGTTAGCCGACTGGAAGCCGGATGACCGTCCGGTACAGCAGCGGCACTGCCCGGCTGTACGCAAAAGATATTGAAAAGCCGGTAGCCGATATCCGCTACCAGATGATGTCCACCCAGGGAACCAAGTTCACCCGCGGAAAATGGTGGGGTGACTTTGTCGCCAGCAAGGAACTCAAGACGCTGGGCGAATTCATCATGGAATTTGAAGACGGCAGCCGCGGTGACATATTCGTCAGTTCTACCGGCTTACCACAGGGTAAAGCCGGACGCTATCAGTATTCATACAACGGGCGAGGCAGGTTGTCCGGTGTGCGCGGCCGTCAAAAACCGCCCACGGAGTTCTAATCCCGTCCCTTTTTACCGGAACAGACCTTTAATCCCATAAGGCCAGAACGCGGCAATTAACGGTGATATTTCCCCGATTATTGAATGAACGAACGACCAACGAAATTGGTCAAAAAAAGGGCCGGTTTAGTCAGTAACGCCTTTACCCTTGAGGTAATCTACCACGTCCTTGACAGTCTTCAGACCTTCAGCGTCCTCATCGGGAATTTCAATTTTGGCGGCTTCGGTAGAGAATTCCTCTTCCAGAGCCATAATCAGTTCAACCAGGTCCAGCGAATCGGCACCCAAGTCATCGGTGAAGCTGGCTTCCATAGTAACGTCTTTTTCTTCAACGCCCAACTGTTCAACGCCGATTTTTTTAACTCGGTCAAAAATTGTGGCCATCCATTTTCCTCCGTAATTTTCTAGTCACGCTGAGTCAGCGTAGATACGGTGCTTAATACCCCGTTTATAAATTTGGCGGAACTGTCAGCGCCAAATTCCTTGGCCAGTTCCACCGCTTCGTTGATAGCAACCCGTACCGGGACACTATTATCATGTAAAATCTCGTATATTGCAAGCCTCAGGATGTTGCGGTCAACGGGAGCCATCTGGGCCACCGGATAGGCCGGGGCCAGCCGGTGAATAAGGCTGTCGGCTTGTTCACAAACCTCCAGAGAGCCAGTGACCATGGAGCGGGCGAAAACCGCCAGGTCATCCGGCAGCTCAGATGTGGAGATCTGCCGGTCAATGACCTCATCAACCGGATGGCCGGTGAGATCAATTTCAAAGAGAGCTTTAAGAACGACAATGCGGGCTTGATGACGTTTTGGCATAATTTATGAACCCCAGTCTACAGGGTCATGCCACCGTCAACGGTCAACGTCTGACCTGTGATGTAGCGGGCTTCTTCAGAAGCCAGGAAAACCACCGTAGCGGCTACATCCTCGGGCGTGCCGAGGGAACCCAGCGGAATGCGTTTGACCAGGGCTTCGCGGGCTTCCTCGCTCATACCGGCAGTCATGTCGGTCACGATAAAACCCGGCGCTACGGCGTTGACGGTAATTTGCCGTGAGGCCAGCTCTTTGGCCAGCGATTTAGTCAGCCCGATTATACCGGCCTTGGAAGCGGCGTAATTGGCCTGACCGGCGTTGCCGCTGAGGCCGATAATACTGGAAATATTGATAATGCGGCCGCTGCCCCGGCTTTTCAGCAACGGTTTTAAGGCGGCGCGGCAACAGAGATACACACTTTTGAGATTGGTGTCCAGAACGGTGTCCCAGTCTTCTTCATTCATGCGCAGCAACAAGTTATCCCGGGTAATGCCGGCATTATTGACCAGAATATCCAGCCGGCCGAAAGAGGTTACGGCGGCATTTATCAAAGCCGCCACATCATCAGTCCTGGAGACATCACCCCGCACCGCTACGGCCGTACCACCGGCCAAATTGATTTCCGCTGCGACCTTATCCGCGCTGTCACTGAGTGAGTTAAGCACCACCGCGGCACCTTCAGCTGCCAGTTGCAAGGCCACAGCGCGGCCAATGCCACGTCCGGCGCCAGTGACCACCGCGGTTTTACCGGCCAGCTTCTTTTCTAATTCCATGAACCGGCCTGCATATTCTTGATGGACTGAGCGTCCCCGATGTTAATGGTCCGTACGTCCCGATTGATGCGCCGGATCAGGCCGGAGAGCACCTTGCCCGGTCCGATTTCCACGAAAGTGGTAACACCTTCAGCGATCATATATTCCACTGATTTCTGCCAGTAGACACTTTCGGTCAACTGTTTGAGCAGTTCCGCCCGGATATCACCGGCGGCGGTCAGCGGTTGCCCGCTGGTATTGGCAATAATCGGGATGACGGCGTCTTTAAAATCCAGCCGTTCCACCACATTGGACAAGCCCTCGGAGGCAGCCGCCATGAGGGGGGTGTGAAATGCGCCGGACACGGCCAAGGGCACAACGCGGGCACCTTTGACGGTCAGCGTTTCCATTACCGTGGCCATGTTCTCCCGGGCGCCGGAAATCACCAGCTGGCCGGGGCTGTTATAGTTGGCGATATATACCCCACCGTTGGCGGCAATGACACACAAGTCGCTCTCACTGATACCCATAACCGCGGCCATGGTGCCTGGAGCATCCTGAGAGGCCAGCTGCATCAACCGGCCACGAAGGGCAGCCAGTTGAACGGCATCGGCAAATTCCAGAGCGCCGGCGGCAGCCAAGGCAGTGTACTCTCCCAAAGAATGACCGGCCACGAAATCCGGTTGCGGCAGTACATCCATGTCCCGGGCAGCAGCCAGATAAGCCAAACTGACAGTAACCATAGCCGGCTGAGCAATGGCCGTTTCCTTCAACTTATCTCCCGGGCCTTCAAAGCACAGTTTTGAAATGGCAAAACCTAACCGTTCATCGGCGGCTTTAAAGACAGCACGGGCGGCATCATATTCATCATATACGTCCTGTCCCATACCGGGCGTCTGGGCGCCCTGACCGGGAAAGACGAAAGCCAGTTTAGGTCTGTCCACCTGTGCCCCCCTTAGCGTTAGTGATGGCCGGACCGATTATTGCTGTTCCTTGGCCTTCTGGGCTTTTTCAGCTTTTCTCTGAGTTTTGCCCTCGATATCCAGCACGACGCGACCGTTATAACTTCCGCAAACAGTACAGGCGCGATGCGGCAAAGTAAGCTGATGGCACTGCTTACATTCAACGAGTTGCTTTTCCTTCAACGCCAGATGGCTGCGGCGATTGCCCTGTCGAACCGGGGTAACTTTTCTTTTAGGTACGGCCATTGTGGTAGGTCTCCGTTTTCTTTTATTTCTATATTATCTTGACGAATGTCTAATATACCATAAATCAGCGCTATCCGGCTCATCCGGCGCGGGGCAACAACCCTTCACAATCCGGACGGCACAGCGGCTTCATCGGCTGAGACAAGACGATATACTGGCGTATCGCCTCAGTCAGATCCAGTATATGATGCTCATCAATAATAAAGTCTCCGCCATCTTCATCCGGCGTCAGCGGCAGTCCGCTGGTGACATCCAATAATGGGAAAAACTCTTCATTAATGCTGAACTTCAAATCACAGTCAAACGAATTGAGACAGCGGCAACATTCCTGCGGCACCACCGCAGACAGGTCCGCCTTTACCAGAATTGACCGGTTGGTACGGGTCAACAGCACCCGGCCGCTAAGCCGGGTCGGCTGACCGTCATAATCCATCCGGTCATCAAGTTCATACTCCCTGGTGGCGCCGATGGGAGATTTTTCCAGTTGAGCCACGTTGAATTCCAGCACATCGCCACCTCCACAAGTGGTCTATTATAGAAAAAGAGGCCGTTTTACGCAAACCTGAAGATAACAGGAACGTTGCAGCATTGCCGGGACGGCCCCGCATAAACTATACTTGGCCTATTACTTAACGGGGAAATACCATGAGCGCTGAAGAAAAACTCAGGGAACAAGGACGGCGGGCCAAGGCGGCCGGGGGGCGGCTCTCCTATACTCCGACCGATATCAAGAACGCCGCCCTGCTGGCCATCGCCGAAGACCTGGAACGAAACGCAGGGGCTGTCATTGAAGCCAACGCACTGGATCAGGCAGAAGCCGCAACCGGAGGGATGAACGCCGCCATGCTGGACCGGCTGGTGTTGAACGAAGAAAGGATCAATGCAATTGCCGCCGACGTCCGCTCTATAGCAGCCCTGCCCGACCCGGTGGGCGAGATATTTGATATGCGCACCCATGCCAACGGCCTGATCATCGGTAAGAAACGGGTACCGCTGGGGGTTATCGCCGCCATCTATGAATCCCGGCCGAATGTAACGGTGGACATCACGGCACTCTGCCTCAAGGCGGGTAATGCCGTCATTCTACGCGGCGGCAAGGAAACCATCCACTCCAACCGAGCGCTGGTTAAAATCATCCATGGCGCGGTGGAACGCGCCGGGATAACGCCGGACGCAGTTCAGTTTATTGACAATACCGACAGGGCGTTAGTGCCGGTACTGCTGCACATGAGCGACCTGATTGATTTGGTGATTCCCCGCGGCGGGGCTGGACTGATAAAGTCAGTCAAAGAGACTTCTACTATCCCGGTGGTGGCCGGAGGCATAGGAGTTTGCCATACCTATATTGATGCCGAAGCCAACATCCAGGATGCCGTGGCCATCGCCTTCAACGCCAAAGTACAGCGGCCGACGGTATGCAATGCCATGGACACCCTCATCGTGCACCGCGACATCGCCGAGGACTATCTGCCGCTGATTGCCGCCGAGTGGACCAAAGCCGGTGTGGAGATACGGGGCGATGAAACGGCGCTGACGATATTGTCCGGCCTACCGAATCTGAAGATTGTGCCCGCTACAGCAGAAGATTGGGGACGGGAATACCTAGCGCTAATCGCCGGCGTCCGAGTGGTTAACGATCTGGATGCGGCCCTTCAGCATATTGCCACATACGGTTCCGGCCATTCCGAAGCCATTGTAACGGAGAATTATTCACACGCCCAGCGCTTTCTCAATGAAGTGGATGCGGCAGCAGTTTATGTCAACGCCTCCACCCGCTTCACCGACGGTGCCCAATTCGGCTTGGGGGCCGAAATCGGGATTTCCACCCAGAAGATGCACGCCCGCGGACCTCTGGGGTTGAAGGAAATCACCAGTTATAAGTGGTTGGTGTACGGCGCAGGGCACGTCCGTCCCTAGGCGGTAGTCCCCTAAAAATAAAAACTTGGTTTCTGAAAGGTATTTTTATGTCCAGAATTGACGGCCGAGAGGCGGCGGTTTTACGCCCGATTACCATTACTCCAGGGTTCCAAGCCTTTGCCGACGGCTCCGTGCTGATTGAACAGGGCCGGACCCGGGTAATTTGTTCCGTAACCATGGAAGAAAAGGTCCCAGGGTTTTTAAGGAATTCCGGCACCGGCTGGGTTACCGCCGAATACGCCATGCTGCCGGCATCAACTTCTTCCAGAACGCCGCGTGAGTCGACCCAGGGTAAGGTCTCAGGTCGCAGCCAGGAAATTCAGCGGCTCATCGGCCGTTCACTACGTGCAGTTACCGACACGGCCGCACTGGGAGAACGCAGCTTCACGGTGGACTGTGACGTCATTCAGGCAGACGCCGGCACCCGTACGGCGGCCATCAGCGGTAGTTATGTAGCCCTGTACCTGGCATTCAACAAGCTGCTCAGGATGGGAGTGCTAAAAAAAATTCCGTTGTTAACCCAGGTGGCAGCGGTCAGTGTGGTCATCAAAAAAAATGCCATCCTGCTTGACCCGAGCTACGATGAAGATTGCGGCGCTGACGTTGATTTCAACCTGGTTATGAACTCCAAGGGGGAGTTTATTGAAATCCAGGGTACCGCGGAACAGAAACCGTTCTCCCGAGACAACATGGACACTGTGTTTAATCTGGCCGAAAAGGGTATCCGGGAGATATTTGATATCCAGAACGCAGCGTTGGTCGGGATTTAGCCTTCGCTGAGTTCTTCCACCAGCCATTCCAAAGCGGCATTGACTGCAGCTTCCCGGTTCTGGTTACGGGAACCTTTAAAAACGTATTTACGGTGACGGACACCATCCACGGTAGCCAGACCTAAATAGAAAAGCCCTGTCTGCTTATTTTCGTTCCCACCGCCCGGTCCGGCAATGCCGGTATCAGACAGGCAAATATCAACGCCCAGGCGTAGGCGGCCGCCAGCAGCCATTTCCTCGGCGACCTTCTCAGAAACGGCGCCAAAAGCCAGTAACGTGGCGTATTTCACCCCGACCAGGCTCATCTTGAGTTCGTTGTGGTAAGCGATGATACCGCCCCGGCAATAATCAGAGGCACCGGGTACCGCAATAATGCGGTTGGCCAGCAAGCCTCCGGTGGCCGACTCTACCGTACCAACGGTCAAACCTCTTTCCCGAAGCAGGCGCCCGGCCAGAATTTCCAGTACCGAGGCCTCCGGATTTCCTTGGTTAATATCTTTCATGTCTGTTCATTATAACAAAACGGCGGAGGAAGCTTGAATAACCGCCGCCGTTTGATTATGCTGATGAAATATGTCGGCCGACAATCGAACCATCGTCAATATCCGTGTAATCCCCGGGGCATCAAAAAACGCCTTCGGCGGATGTATTGGAGATTATGTCAAACTCCGGGTGACCGCCGCGCCGGAGCGCGGTAAAGCCAACCAGGCGGTGGTTGAACTGCTGTCAGAAATACTGGCTATTCCCAAGAGTAATATTGAGGTAATCAGGGGGCATACGGCACGTCAAAAGGCCGTAGCCGTCAGCGGCTTGAGCGAAGCGGAAATAAACGCCCGTTGGCCGACCGTTGGTTAACTTTTCTCTCCGCGGTCGTCTTCAGTTTCCAAAGGCAGGGAAATAGTAAAGGTAGTCCCTGACCCTAGTTCACTGGTAACGTTAATACGTCCGTGGTGTTCCTGTACAATCCCGTGACAGATGGACAGACCCAGACCGGTGCCGCCATCGTCTCCCTTGGTAGTGAAAAATGGATCAAAAACCTTTTCCAAGTCACGCGACTTGATGCCGGGACCGTTATCGGTGATCGTGACCACAATATAACCGTCCATCTCTCCGGAAGATATAATCAACCTATCCCCCTTACCAGAGGAAGTGATAGCCTGCTCGGCATTGATAATCAGGTTAACAAAAACCTGTTCTAACTGATAGTAGTCAGCGCTAATACTGGGAAGGTCAGCAAAATGGGTTACTACCTGAATGCCGAGTTGATTGAGTTCATATTCCCGCAGTTCCAGTGATTCCGCCAGAATCTCGTTAATATCCACCGATTCCTTACGTGGCTCCCGTTGGCGGGCGAAGGTCAACAGGTTCTGTACTACCTTAGCGGCACGCTGTGCTTCGGCATGAATGCGCTTGAGGTCAGTGGTCATTTTTTCATCCCGGCTCTTCCGGAGCAACCTCTCAGAAAAGCCGATGATGCCGGTCAGCGGATTATTGATTTCATGGGCAACGCCGGCAGCCAGTTCTCCGACCGAGGCTAATCGCCCGGAAAGGTTTAGTTCTGACTGCAGTTGCTTTTCCCGCTCCGCCGCCTCCTGACGTTCACTGACATCCCTGACAAAGGCCCAATAGTATCCTTTATCACCCAACTGAATAAAACTAAGGAGGACCTCAACCGGCAACACGCGACCATCGTTACGGCGGTATTCCGAGTTCCAGACCAGCGAATCGGATTGCTTCAGTTCAGCCAGTTTCTTCTTCCATTCCCGTTTGGCGGTGCCGGCATCAAGGTCCTGAATCGTTTTCGACATCAAAACACCAATGTTGTATCCGAACAACCTGGTAGCCGCGCCATTAGCATAGAGAATGGACCCTTTTTCATCCAGCCAGAAAATTGCCTCACCCGCATTTTCCACGGCGAAACGGGTCAAACGTCCCATTTCCTGGGCAGTCTTCAGATGAGTGACTTCAACCATGGATAAAAGCGACAGGTCGGTACCGGGAAAAACCGCGACATTTATTTCAATGTCATGGCTGGCACCGTTCTGGTCGGCGAGGATAAACTCATAGCGTTCCGGCGCCAAACCTGGATGGCTGCGCCGAAGATTATGATACTCTTGGGCTTTGCGGCGGTCAGGCTCGGCAACAAACTCAAACCAGGAATGTCTGCCTTCAATCTCCCGAACACCCAGATCAACCAGTTTGGCCAGTGTTTCGTTGGCCATAACAATAATGCCTTCTCTGTTCAGAATGGCTTTGGCCGTACCAGAGCGTTCAAACATGGTACGGAACAGAATTCTGGGGTCGCTGAGCAGGCGTTGCTCGATTTCTTCCCGCGCGGGTTGATTGTTATTCTCTTTGCTGGTCATGAGCCGACTTGTTCCTCCGTGAAACGATACAACCTGAATGCTGTTAGCTGCGGTCTATCCGGATGAAACTCTTCACAGCGTTGAGGACGTCGGTTTCACCGAAGGGTTTATTCATGACACCAAAAGGACCTTGAGACAAGGCTTGAGCCATATTTTCACTATCCGGGAAACCAGTGATGATGGTTACCGGCAATTCCGGATCAATGGTACGGATTTTTCTAAGGACATCGGCACCGTTCATACCAGGCATCTTGAGATCCAGGAAAACCAAGGCGAAGTCCTTAGCTTTGATATATTCCAATGCTTCGGCACCGCTACCGGCGGTAACGACATTATGACCGGCATCTTCCAAGATATCCCGGAATAAATCCCGGATAGTCTGATCATCGTCAATCACCAAGATGGTAGTCTTGGCACCAATGGCAGTGGATTTCAACCACTCATCAATGGCGGCTTTGTCAAAACGCCAGCTGTGGCTAACCTTAAGCGCCGGAATGGTGCCTTTCTGTAACAAACGGTAAACCGTTTTCTGAGTTACCCGCAGATAATCAGCCACTTCACGCACTGTCAAAAGTTCGGGCATTTTGGGCCTCCTTCGCCGAAAATAATAATTGTGTACCTTTAGGCCTGAATATACTATTTTAGACAATTTGCGTCAAGTTCATCCGAGGTTTTAATTCTTTACCTATAGAGTCTGCCGGAGTATTCACGGAAGACCCAATCGTACAGGATGTCCCGAAGGGGTGTTGATGTTATAATATTATTATGAAATTACCCTTGGTGTTAGGCTTGGCGATAAGCGAACGACTGGTAGTTATATTGGCCCTACTGCTACTGCCGTCGTTTATTCCGGTGATAAGCGAGTACACAGCTCTGGATCGGACATACGAGGTGGGTATCCACACATTTCAACTCGATTATACCGACCCCGAGGGCTCCCATAAAACCTTTGATGCCGCAGTCTGGTATCCCACCACTGGAGAGGTTTCTGATTACGGCTACAGCAACGGAGCAAAAAGCAGCCTAGCCGAGGACGGTGCCGTTGCGACAAATGACGGGCCGTTTCCCCTGATCATTTTCAACCACGGTTTTAACGCGAGCGAGATGCAGTCCCTGTACCTGAAGGAAGCTCTGGCAAGCGAGGGTTATATCGTGGCATCGGTTCACTTTGACGATAATATCTGGTCTGGATTTTTTGACCTCTTAAAACTGGGCAATCTCCAAAACGGCAACGGTCTGGATAATTACGTACATCAGGTATATGAGAACTATTTCAATACCTACCGTTTCCCAATCGCTGATGCCCTGCTGGATTATATGATAGAGGAACATGAACGGGTTGGTTCTTTGTTTGCGGGCAGTATTAATACGGATGCCGTGGCCATGGGCGGCCATTCATTCGGCGGTCTGACCGCGCTGGGCTTGATCGGCGGCAGCCATGACCCGACCCTGTTGGATAGCCGGATCAAGGCGGCTTTGCTGCTGTCTTCCCCTTCCTACCCGTTTGAAGATAATTACAGCAACGTTCATATTCCGGTGATGTCCATGAAAGGAGAACTGGACGTCCTACTGAACCGGCCGGAGGACAGTTTCTGGTATCTCAATGACGGGGTTAATCCGCCGTATTATGACTTGGTGGTTAATAACGCCGACCACTTTACCTTTTCCGAAACCGACGCGGGTCTTGGTTGGGTACCGGCGGCTATTGCTGAAGATGAACGACTAAAAGTCATTATTCAATATTCGCTGGCATTCTTTGATCTATATCTGAAGGACAATTCAGCCGCTACGGTGGTATTGTCTCAAAGCTCACCGACACTGGCAAGTTATGTCTATGAAACTGCGCCGTAACGCAATACCCTGACCTTTTCCAGTGTTATCAGTCCGTCACCCATCAGCAAGTCGACCTCCGGCATGACAGCATCAAGGCGCTCCTGAGAATCAACAACTTCGATGATGACCGGCAAGTCCTGAGATAGGCGCAGCAGGTGAGTTGAGTGAATATGACTGCGAGCACCGTATCCCGCGATGCCCCGCAATACCGTAGCTCCGGCCAGACCTCTTTTCTTGAACAGTTCGATCAGCACCAGGTACAAGGGTTTACCGTGAGCAGTATCTGACTCACCAATAAATATCCGCATCAGAACCTGTTCACCTTCTATTTTCCTCATCAGGCACCTCCGCCAATCAACTTTCCAAAATACAGGCCAACAATCACAGCGAGAATACAGATGGTAACGTTGGCAAAAATATTCAGCAAGGCCGGACCCCAGGCTCCGTCTTGCATCATCTGCACCGTCTCATAGCTGAAGGTAGAGAAGGTAGTAAAGGCGCCCAGAAAGCCAACAGTCACAGCAGTGCGGACATTCGGGGAAAAGATATCAGTGGCAATACCTAGTTGCATCACCAGACCGATAGCCAGGCTGCCGAGCACGTTCACCACTAAGGTGCCGTAAGCAAAGTTCTGCCCCATCAAGGCATAAACGGTACCGGATAATGCATACCTTGAAAGTGCCCCCAAGGCACCGGCAGCGCCAATCAGCAGCATAATATTCATAATGCTATTCTATTTTCTTCTGGTCTTAAAAAGCAAAGCCGGAGCCCTCAAAAAGGGCTCCGGCTGTCAATTCCTGATTTTCTTTGGCTTATTCAGTTTTTGATTTGGCAAAACAGTCGCTGCAGTATACCGGACGACCGTTGCGAGGTTCAAAGGGAACTTCGGTTTCCTGGTTGCAGGATGCACATACGGCGGGGAACATCTGGCGAACTCCGCCCATCCCGGCTCCACCGCGACTCTGCTTTCGGGCTTGCCGGCAAGTCGGGCAGCGCTTGGGTTCATTGGTGAAACCCTTTGACGCAAAGAATTCCTGTTCTGAGGCAGTGAAAATGAAATCACTCCCGCAATCAGCGCATTGGATGGTTCTGTCTTGTGCCATGGATGACTTGTGCTCCTTTTTTGTTTATACTTTGGTTTACGGTTTGGTCATCCGGATCATTGGACAAACCACCTGAATTGGAATACCAACTTTCAACCGCCCTAGAGTATGCCATGGCGCAAGCTGAGTGTCAACTAACTATAGGATTGGACAGCTATATCCAGTAGAAATTACGGTGAATGAACCACAACTGACCGATAAAGGAGAACCTTTGGGATTACCGACCGCAATATTGATAATGGGTCCCACCGGCTCTGGCAAGACCCCGCTGGGCGACCTATTGGAAACCCGAGGGATCCATGGCCGAAGAACCAGGCATTTTGATTTCGGCAGCATATTGAGGAATTATACCGCTTCCCCTTCCGGGATACTCACTAAAGAAGAACTGGCGGTGGTGCGAAACTCATTGGCCAGCGGAGCTCTGTTGGAAGACCGGCACTTCAGTATAGCGGAAAAACTGCTAGCCGAGTTCATTCGGGATGATTTGAACCCGGGGGCTGAAATCATCGTCATGAACGGACTACCGCGACACACCGGTCAATCCGCGGCCCTTAGCAAACTGATCAACATCAAGGCCATCGTGGTATTGGACAGCACGTCCGAGGTCATCTTTGAGCGAATCGCCCGGGATACCGGCGGCGACCGCTGCAAACGAACAGATGATGGACTTGACCACATCAGCCGGAGGTTGCAGATATTCCGGGACAGAACATTGCCGTTACTGGATTATTATGAAAGAACCGGTCGGACTAAATTAATCCACTTGACGGTTGGCATTACCACTACGGCCGAAGATGCCTTTAAAGAGCTGAACGAACAGTTGGCTGACCTCTAGTTCGCCGCGGTTCTCAACCTGTCCTGAAGGGCTTCTACCAGATAATCAGGACGGTCAGCATTCAAAAAAACGGTCTTAATCGGCTGAGTCG
The DNA here is from genome assembly GCA_050864255.1 of Dehalogenimonas sp. Lineage (GTDB taxonomy): Bacteria > Chloroflexota > Dehalococcoidia > Dehalococcoidales > Dehalococcoidaceae > Dehalogenimonas. The sequence continues at coordinate 97,686 of JBOWAX010000004.1, read as the reverse complement.
GACTGCGCCATAACTCAGGAATTATCGGTTGACGAAGCGTCACTTTAATCCTGGTAGTGCTGCCGACGCTGAAATAACCCACAGGTTCGTTAGAGGCAAACTTTAACCCGTCCCCACTTTGAGAAATGCCCTCCAAACTAAGTTCGGCAGATTCGATATTGGCATAGGGAATGCTGACTGAGGCTAAAGCACCATAGCGAATGATAAATGAAGCAGGCGCGATCTTGTGAGGCAGCGCCACCATGGAAGCGTACAGACCAACTGTCCAGTACAACCCGTACAGTGCCAGAATACTCAGGGTCCAAGTTAACCAGTCCTGAGCCAAAATCACCGCTAATAATACGATAGCGACCGGAGTAACGAAGATAAGGGCAAAAGTCAAGGCCATGGCGGCTGACTTTTTATGGTAGGTATATTCATCTGCGGCGAGTCGGTCCTGCTGAAAAGCCCACTTGATAATGTAATAACCAAGCTTAAGCTCAACTGACAATACTCTGGAGAGTTTTGATGACATATTCCCTCCAATGCGCGCCTAGTTTTAGGATAATAACTATCTTAACCGGATTCTGGTAAATCATCAAGGATAATTAAGGAGGCGGCTCGTGAGAGCCGCCTCCTTAAAGACTGGAGATGATGCTTTAGTAGAGGTAAGTGGGGTCAAACTGGAAGGTGGGGACATCATGTGTCCACCAGTTATCCGGGTTGCGAGTACCGTAACCAAAGGCTTGCTCCATATCAGCAAAGAAGCCGTTGAAGATGGGAGTGATGGCTTGTGTGCCCCTCACGACTGAGTGGATAATGGCTTCATTACCGCCGTTGAAGACGCAGGCGCCGTGGCAGTTCTTACAGCGCGGGCAGCGGAAGTTGAAGAGCCTCCAGCCCTTGAAGCCGGGAATATAGTTCTTGAGTTTTTCTTCTTCCGGGCTTTCATGATCCCAGCGTTTTTCACCCAGCGGCATGCTTTCGTAAGGGCAGGAATGAGCGCAGGTCATGCAGTCCACACAGAAGCGGGCAATGCCGGCATCAATCGGCTTGGTGGGAGTCAGGGGCATATCGGTAATGATGCGGCCCATCCAGCGGAACAAGTTGCCGTGACTGTAGGAAGTACCCAGCATGGCAGAACGGGAATGCTCGGTGGTACCGGCAAAAGCGCCAACACCGGCCGCGGGGGTGAAACCGCCGGCTTCAATGTGCATGAAGCCCATGGTTCCCATGAAGTAGTGAACATTGTTGCTGACCTTGCGCCCGTGACAATAGCCGGAGTAGGTGGGAGCCGGCGCCTGTCTTACGTAATCGGTGGCTTCCAGACAGGAATAAAGGATGACGTACTTGGCTTTATTAGGAATGACATATTCATTAGCAGTAACTTCCGGAGCTTCAGCATCTTTGAAATTATACGGTTTTCCGTTGCCCTCGTTCTTGTAGACAAGCTTCTTGCCTTTATCAGTCAGTTCCATGACACGGACACGGGTGGCGCCGAAGAATTTGAAAGCGTTGGTAATTGTCTGTAGGTTCTCTTCCGGAGTACCCTGCCATTTGGCGACACCCAGACTTTCCGCAGTCGGGGGCGTAAAGTTCTTGGATACACCCAGGAAATCAGGAGTGCCCAGCTTATCGGTGGCGCTGGAGGCGCCGGCCAGGGCATAATCCCGCAGTGAGGGACCCTGATAGGTGGAAAATTTCTGTTTCATGTACTCAATATCGCGGCCGTTCTTCTTCATATCAATGTATTTCTGAAGTTCCGGATGCAGGGCACCATGGTTGCCATTAGTGGCGGTCAGCGGAAAACGCTGGCCCAAAACGGTGCGGGTGCGGTCAACGCGCTCAAAAACGTTCCAGTCAATTTCCACAGTAGGATCATCATATTCACGTTCCTTAACGTACCAAGGGTGTTTGAAAGCGGGGGATGAACTGGTAACTTCATCCAGATCATGCCAGACCGGAGCGACTGCCGCTGCAGCCCCCAGACCAGCACCGGCAAGGCCGATACCTTTCATGAAATCGCGGCGGGACACTGTGGTGTGGAACTTGGTCACTCTTTTTTACCTCCATTTTATTTTTCTAATATCCGGCAAACCAATACCGTTACCAAGGAGCCATTGCGGACTATGAGTAATATATCAGACGTTACATCTAATTACCATACGCCATTTGACGTATTTATTATTATTTTTTAATTATTATTATATTAACGATAGTAATATTAATTATTGTTGTTTTCCAAAGACCTAAGGATTAAAATAAATTGACCCCTAAATGAGAGAGGAAATCTGCATGGCCGACCCGCGAATTCAGAAACTAGCTGAACTATTGGTAAAATATTCCACCAAAATCAAACCGGGTGATAAAGCAGTGATAAATGGTCCGGCGGCGGCACTGCCGCTGGCTCGCGCTATTTACATAGAGGTGTTGAAAGCCGGAGGTCACCCGATGGTACTGCCGCGTGGTGACTTTGAAGACATTCACTATCGCTACGCGACCGATGCACAACTCCAGTTCATTCACGAGCCACAGCGCTATATCGCCGAAAAATATGACGCCCGGTTCGCCATTCTAGCCGAAGACAATACCAAAAAACTCTCAGCGGTAGATCCGGAAAAAATGGTTATCGCCGATCGGGCGCGCACTGACCTGATGAAAACGATGATGAAGAGATCAGCAGCAGGCGAGTTTAACTGGGTAGTCGCTCCCTTCCCGACCAATGCCATGGCCCAGGATGCTGAGATGAGCCTGGAAGAATATGAAGATTTTGTCTACGGCGCCTGCCTGCCGGATCTTAACGACCCTATCGGTTATTGGGAGCGACAAAGCTCAAAATTACAAAGGATCATAGATTGGCTTAAGGGCCGTAAAGAAGTTCATATCACGGCGCCGGGAACCGACCTGGTTCTTTCCATTGATGGGCGATCGTTTGTTAAATGCGCCGGACAGTTCAATATGCCCGATGGAGAGGTTTTTACAGGGCCGGTGGAGAATTCAGCCAACGGTCACGTCTATTTTTCTTACCCAGCCATTGAAAGCGGTCGTGAAGTTGCCGGAATCCGATTGTGGTTTGAAAACGGCAAGGTCGTCAAAGCAACAGCTGAAAAAAATGAAGCGTTTTTATTGAAGACATTGGATACTGACGAAGGCGCCCGCCGATTAGGCGAATTTGCCATCGGCACCAACGAGGGCATCACCAAATTCACCGGCGAGATACTTTTTGATGAAAAAATCGGCGGCAGTTTCCATCTGGCGTTGGGTGCCGGCTATCCGGAGACCGGTTCGGTCAATGAATCCGCCATCCACTGGGATATGGTATGCGATCTTCGGCAGGATGGAGAGATCCGAGTGGACAACGAATTGCTGTTCAAAAACGGGGAATTCATCATATAATTTTAGTAACAAAGGGGAGGCACCGTTGATGCCTCCCCACATACCTTAGCGTTTGACAAATCTCAGCGGCGACCGCGTCGTTCCTTGGCGCCAACCGCTTCCAATTTCTCGGTCTCAGCCTCTTCCTGGCTCAAAAATTTATCCCCATAATTCACCCAACCGCACTGAAAACACTGTTCGTAAGCGCCGTACTCATCTTTAGCGCTGAAAACATCACCAACATGGCAGCGGGGGCAACTCTTTATCTTGTACATTATCCTACCTCCGTTCCACCTTAAATCAGGTACCAACATTTTATGATATCAACGCTGCAGTGTAAGTAACTTATGTCACCTACTCTATTTAGAACGTCCCCCCGTGCTTCCGGTTAGTTTTTTTGAGGTCTTTAACCATTTTTCCGATATTTTTCCATCGGGCTTTTTCTTCCTGCTGTCCCAGATAAGTTTCCCGACGGACCAGGTGTTCGATTTCCCGGTTCAGCTTGAGATAGCTTTCCAATCGACCGGCTTCGATAGTACCCGAGGCTACCGCCTCCCGGACAGCACAATCCGGCTCAACGGTATGAGAACAATCGAGAAACCGGCATTGACCGGACTTCGCCGTGATATCACTAAAGGCGTCATCCAGGTCTTCATCTTTCGCCCAGAGCTGAAGCTCCCGCATACCGGGGGTATCAATGATCATGCCGCCGTCAGGAATAAGCAGTAACTGCCGCCGGGTGGTGGTATGACGGCCGGTCAGGTCTCCCTGCCGGACATCACCGGTTAACTGAGTGTCCCGACCGAGTAAAGCATTGGTCAACGCCGACTTGCCGACACCGGATGATCCGACAAAACCGACCGTCCTGCCAACCCCCAGAAAACCCCGAACGAAGTCCAGCCCGGTACCATCGCTGGCCGAAACCGCCCGTACCGGAACGCCACCCGCAATGGCTTCGACCTCCCCAACAAAACCGGAATTATCTTCATGAAGGTCGGCCTTGTTGAGCAAGATGACCGGAGAAGCGCCGGAGTTCCAAGTGAAAACCAAGTAGCGCTCGATACGACGCAGATTAAGATTACGCCCACCGTCCAGACCGCTGACAATAAACACCGTGTCCAGATTGGCGGCCACCACCTGCTCACGGGTCTGTCGCCCTGTAACTTTCCGGGATAGCTTGCTTCTGCGCGGTAGAACGCGGTTAATGGTCGGAACACCAGAACAACCTTCAAAGTCGATGATTACCCAGTCACCGACTGCCGGTCGTTGATCAGGATTTTTTCGAAGCGAACGGGGCAACACAGCGGCGAGCTCTCCAGATGGATTAACCACCACAAAATGCCCCCGGTTTTCAGTTATAACACGGGCGGCAACACCGGAGTCAGACTCCGGAAGTTCACCGAAAAAGGCGTCCCAACCAAGTGAATAGTAGGTTGTTGTATTCAATTGTTCCATTTCAGGGAATTACTCCGATTCTTGTTTATTTCATAGTAACAAACTGCGAATCATCCCTACGGGTTGAAATGGCAACAATAAAGAAAAAACCGTTCCCAACAGGAACGGTCTGATGATGGAAAGGGAGTTTACTCAGACAGACCCGAAGGGGCATAATTCGACAGATACGGATTTTCGGACAGTCACCTGATACCCCTCCTATATTTTGATTGAGGAAATCATATCACTATCACTGGCGAATGACAAACATTTTCTCCTTGAAATCAGCAAACCATCTCCATACTTTCTCCACATTCAATTGATATGATGAAAGCATAGAAATACACAACGAAAGGTGGTGACAATGATGAAAAACACTTGGAAAATAGCAGCGGTAGCTCTGACAGTGGTAGCACTTGGTGCTGGTTTCAGTTCCGTAGCATTTGCCGCAGGTGAAACCGATGAGTTGGTATGCCCAGCCCCCGGTGCCGGATTAGGCAAGGGTGGATTCGGAGGTTTCGGTGGTAATTCAGTGATAATCACGGACCTTCTGGGGATAACTGCGGAGGAACTCTACGACCTGCGCACCGAAGGTAAAACACTGGCTGAAATCGCCGCGACCAAAGGCGTCAGCGAAGACGCTCTGGTAGCTGCCATCCTGGCGGAACGACAGGAAGTACTAGCAGCCGCGGTTGAGGCCGGCCGGCTGACCCAGGAACAGGCTGATCTCAGGCTCCAAAATATGAGCGAGAACATCCAGCTGTCGATTACTTCCCAGACTGGCCCCCGAGGCCTCGGCGGTTGCCTGACCGGAGAAGTTCCGGCTGAGGATGGTGTCCGCACCGGTTTCGGCGGTATGGGTATGGGTCGCCGCTAAACCACACCTTAAAACAAGGTTTCTTACCTTATCTAAACCGGGAGGCAGTTTCGTAAACTGCCTCCCGGTTATTGCTTCAAGACGGCACACGGGTTTATATTATGAATATGACAAAAAAAATTCTGGTAGTTGATGACGAACGCAAAATTGTGGATATTGTGCGTGCCTATTTAGAAAAAGAAGGCTATCGGGTATTGACGGCAACTGATGGCGAGACCGCGGTCAGTATATTTCGCCAGGAAAAGCCCGATTTGATTGTGCTTGATCTGATGCTGCCCAAACTCTCCGGCAACGATGTTTGCCGGATGGTACGTAAAGAGTCCGAGACACCCATTATCATGCTGACCGCCCGTGATGAATTGACTGATAAGATCGTCGGTTTGGAATTGGGTGCTGATGACTATCTGACCAAGCCATTTGAAGGCCGGGAACTGGTAGCCCGTATTAAAGCCATTTTACGTCGTTCAGAACCCCGGTCTTTTACGCCTGTCGTCCGTACCGGAGATCTGACAGTTGATACTGAACGACGCCAGGCCACACTGGGAGAACGAGCAATTGAACTAACGACAACCGAATTTGACCTACTGCGATTGCTGGCGGCCCACCCCGGGCGAGTGTTTTCCCGCACGGAAATACTGGACCGCCTCCAAGGCGACACTTATGAAGGTTATGAGCGAACTATTGACAGCCATATCAAAAATCTCCGCAGAAAAATCGAGCCGGATCCGGAAAAACCCACATATATTCATACGGTATACGGTGCTGGATATAAGCTAGAGGCAGTCCAGTGAAGAGCCTTTCTTTAAAACTGGGCGCAGCGCTGGTACTGGTCGCTGTCATGGCAGTGGCGATTATGGCTATATTAATCAATCAATACACCAAAAGCGAGTTCCAGACTTATGTGTCGGCGAATCCTTCATTTTCTGAAGCGGTCAGTAACACCCTGGCGGTCTATTATCTGCAAAACGACAAAAGCTGGGACGGTGTTGAAGAAATCATTCCCCCTCTACTAGCCTTCAACGGCGACCGCCTAGTATTGGCGGACACCAGCGGTTTTATCGTCGCTGATACCGCTGGTGAATTGGCGGGCACCCCGGTCAGCCAAACCGGCCTGACGGGGGCGTATTATGTAGAGCTGTTCCGACCAAGGACCATCATCGGCCAGTATTACTATATCGCCGGACATACCGGCGGTTCCGGCGGCATGGGTTCCGGAATGGGTTCCGGAATGGGCGGCGGTCCGGGTGCAGGGAATACTGGCTCCGGCAGTACAGTGGTAATTACAAACGCCGAAGAGGATTTTCTCACTCAGACTAACCGTTGGCTATGGATTTCCGGTGGACTGGCAGTGGCGGCAGCCATCGTTATTGCCGGAATACTGGCCGCTCAGATCAGCCAACCACTGAGAGCATTAAACGCCGGCGCACGGGAACTGGCGGCGGGGAACCTTTCCCACCGTGTGGAGGTAAAAAGCGGTGACGAGACCGGACGGCTGGCGGAATCCTTTAACATCATGGCTGATGGTCTGGAGAGAAGCGAACAGTCCCGTAAACGGCTATTAGCCGACGTGGCGCATGAACTGAGAACCCCGCTCACCGTCATCAACGGCACCGTTGATGCCATGATTGACGGCGTCTTGCCGACGGATGAACGACAACTCGGCATCATTAAAGAAGAATCCGTACTGCTGACCCGGCTGATTGCCGACCTCCGCGATCTGTCGATGGCTGAAGCGGGACAGTTAAAACTGGATCTATCACCGATCGACCTGGGGGATCTGGCTTGCCGAAAAATGGACCAGTTCCGGCCACTGGCTGAAGCCAAAGAGATAACTCTGCATTGTCAAAATCCCGGCCAATTACCGCCGATTTCGGGCGACTGGGTTCGGCTGGAACAGGTGCTGGCGAATCTGCTTTCCAATGCTCTGCGCCACACCCCTGATGGAGGCCGGATTAGCCTGGAGTTAGCACCTGGACAGCTTGGCAATCACCCGGCAGTGACAATTTCTTTATCCGATACCGGCGAGGGGATGAATCCTGAAGCACTGAACCACATCTTTGATCGGTTCTACAGGGTTGAAGATTCCCGCTCCAGATTAGAAGGGGGCGCTGGGTTAGGTCTGTCTATCGTTAAACAGATGGTTCTCGCCCACGGCGGTAAGGTGAGCGTTCAAAGCCAGCCAAACAAGGGCACTATGTTTACCATCATCCTGCCGGCCATAACGAAAGAATCCTAGGACTCAGTTTTTGAGCGGATCATAACCAGCAGCATCTTGAACGGCGCGGTCGCGCGAAGCGAATGAGGTTCATTCGCCGGCATGATTATCATCTGCCCTTTACTAACCTGATGAACTTGACCTGAAATAGTTACGTCCGCAGCTCCATCCGCAGCATAGACAAAGGCATCATAAGGTGCTGAATGCTCCGATAACCCCTGCCCTTGATCAAAAGCAAACAGAGTAATGGTGCCGCCCGGTTTGTCAGTCAGAGTACGGCTGACCACTGAGCCGGTTTGATATTCTATTAAACCAGACAGATCCAAAGCTTTGGCCATCAGTGATTCTTTCTCCGACATCGTTCTACTCCAAACTATATTCAGTTTACCATGACGTCGTTGAAACCATAGCATGATCTCGCCCTTTACCGAAAGAACAGGTGAAAGCCACAATTATGTTGATAAAAGGGTGGTTTCTACTTCATCGGACTGGGGTACAAGTATAAGCTGTAGAAGGCTGTGGCTGGATAAACGTCGATGTTTGTTTGATAATAATATTTTTAAGCCAGTGTATCATCCAAATGAATAATCTGAGTGATTGATTTTCGATAAGGCGGGCTTTGACAAGTATTACGCCGGAGCATAAAATACCAATCATAATATTCATAAGCGGGGCTATATAGCCGGGTAGTATTTTCGGAAGTCCTCCAAGGGCTTCCTTCTGTTTTCTACCCTTTGGACATTAATAAAATGATACAGGGGCTTTTTTTAACCGGGGGAGCGTTTCTTCTGCTGGCAGCCATTGTGGCTGTGTTTGGCAGGGAAGCGTCCGGGCTGATACGCCGTCAGACAGGCTTGTTTATGGTAATAATCGGGTGCCTGGCCTGGTTAGCTTCTTCGGGACTGATTTTGGCCGCTGACTCAAATCTGTATCTCGAACTTAATAGCCTAACGCCATCGTTGACTATTTCCTTCCACTTGGATCGCCTGGCTGCCTTTTTTATTTTGATTATTGCTTTGGTGGCTGTTTGTGTCTCTATCTATTCGTTAAAATATATGGAGCACACTGGCACCGGACGGCAACGAAATTTCATGGCGTCGGCCATGGCGGTATTTATATTCACTATGGCATTGACGGTGGCTTCGGCCAATTTCTTCTCCTTCATTTTCTTCTGGGAAATCATGTCTTTAAGCTCCTTATTCCTAGTACTCTATGAACGGGAAAAGGCTGAAACGCCCAAGGCCGGCCTTTACTACCTGGTTATGACTCAGTTTTCCACCTTGTTCCTGTTGTTGGGGGCGTTGCTGCTGAATCTTAACTCCGGGACTCTGGATATCACCTCCGCCGACGGCCTATTGCCAGCAAATGCCGGTATCATTTTTCTAGCTTTCCTGGTGGGTTTTAGTACCAAAGCCGGTATTATGCCCTTCCACAAATGGCTGCCTTTTGCCCATGCCGCCGCGCCGTCAAATATCTCCGCACTGATGTCCGGAGTGATGATCAAGGTGGCGATATACGGTTTGGTGCGCCTTATTCTTGACGTGTTGACGCCGGAGTTGTGGTGGGGGATGGTTCTTTTAGGCTTTGGTACTGTTTCTGCGGTGTTGGGGGTCATTTACGCGCTCAAGGAACACGACCTAAAAAAATTACTGGCCTACCATTCTATTGAAAACATCGGAATTATTGTTCTCGGGCTGGGGCTGTTTATCATTTTTGACGATTTTGGATTGAGCGTTCTGGCTGACCTGTCCCTCTTCGGTGCCTTGTTTCACACCCTAAATCACGCCGTATTTAAAAGTCTTCTATTCATGACGGCCGGTTCAGTGGTGGCAGCGACTCACACTCGGAATATTGAGGAGATGGGCGGACTTGTGAAACGGATGCCGGCCACGGCGGTTATCTTTCTGATCGGGGCAGCCGCCATTTCCGCCCTGCCGCCGCTCAACGGTTTTGCTTCAGAGGTGATGCTGTTTCAGGCATTTATGGGGGCTTTTCAGATGCCCAGCCAAGTGGTTGCCGTCGTACTCTTTGGCTCGCTGGCGGCCTTTGCCTTGATGAGCGCCCTGGCGGCAGCTTGCTTTGTTAAAGCCTTCGGCGCGGTGTTTCTGGCGTTACCGCGCTCGGCTGGAGCGGAACAGGCCTGTGAGGTGCCCAAGGCAATGGTTATAGGCCCGGGTATTGTAGCCGCAATATGCGTGGTTCTGGGTGTTTTCAGTTATCAAATTATCAAATGGATTGGGTTGGAACTACCGCTGCCGGACCTGCTCCCGATCAGCTTGATCATCATTATAATCTTCTCAGGGGCGGTACTGGCGGTACGCCGAACGAAAACCCCGGTCAGGATCTCTGAAACGTGGGCCTGCGGCATTCATCGGCAAACCAGTAAAATGGAGTATACAGCCTCTGGTTTCTCCGAGCCAATAATCACGATTTTCAGTCCGATCTTCCGCACCCAAAAGCCAGCACAACGGAAATTTGCCGATAAGTCCAAAACAATCGTTTTGGGTGGTAAGGGTGAAATACATACCTTACAGTTCTTTGAGGAACGTATTTATCTGCCGATTGCACGGCTGGTCAGTCGGGTGGCAGGATTTGTTTCCCGGCTGCATAACGCGGATCTTGATGCTTTCGTCCTATATGCTTTTGTGGTCATCGTCATCATGCTGGTGATGGTGGGTTGGTGGTTATGATGCTGGAGACGTTCATCTATGTCTTCCTTAACCTGACTTTTGTCATTCTTATTTCACCGTTTTTGCTGATGCTAACCAAGAGGGTTAAGGCACTTGCCCAGGGGCGCATGGGGCCGCCGTTGTTGCAGGGATATCTTAATTTATTCAAGCTGCTCCGCAAGGAAATTGTCTATTCCCCAAACGCCTCATTTATAACCCGGCTGGCGCCTTATTTGAGCTTCGGTTTTATCATGGGTGCCGCGGCGATGGTACCAGTGGTTTTTGTACCGTCCGACGGTTTATCTGGCAATATCATTCTTTTTCTCTATCTCATGGTATCGGCGAAGTTCTTCATGGCGTTGACCGGTCTGGATGCCGGCTCAACCTTCGGCGGCATGGGTGCTTCCCGGGAGATGAGTCTTTCAGCCATTATGGAACCGGTCACCATTACCACAGTGGCCGCCCTAGCTTTCGTGCTGAAGACGATAGAAATACCACACATGTTTGCGCTGACGGTTGCCGGTTCGCTGACGCAGTATCCCACACTTATCCTGACTGCCTTGTCACTGTTTATTGTGCTGATTGTCGAAACGGCCAGAATCCCGGTGGATAATCCGGAGACCCACCTGGAATTAACGATGATTCATGAAGCGATGACGCTAGAGCAGACCGGGCCGAAACTTGCCCTGATGGAGCTGTCACACGGAGTGAAACAGACCGTCCTCATGGCGCTGCTCATCAATATCAGCTTTCCCTGGGGCCTGGCGACTGAGCCGTCCGTATCCGGTGTCCTTTTGTCCATCATAAGCTTTGCAGTCAAAGCCACGGTTCTGGCTGTGGTGATAGGCGTTTTTGAGTCGTTGCTGGCGAAAATCCGCTTGTTCCGACTGCCCAGTTTTTTTATGTTGGCTTTGTTCTTTTCCTTTGCGACCATTGTTTTTGAGCTGCTGGCGTGAACGAATTATTATTCACTGGTGATCTGATTAAAATTCTGCTGGTATTGGTGCTGGGCTCGGCAGCGCTGATCATCACTCAGCGTTCTCTGCTTTCCCTGTTTTCCATCTATACCGGCCAGTCAGCCCTACTAGCCGTCATCGCCCTATTGCTCTTCAAGGAAGAAGGCCTCACCAGCCTGCTACTGATTGCGGCGCTGACCATCGTCTCAAAGGTGATCATCATTCCGTTATTTCTTAAGCGGCTGTTGGCGAAAATGCCCATCAAACGTGATTTGGAATTTTCCTACCTGACGCCGATAGGGTCAATCATTCTGTCTGCCGTGCTGTTTTTTATTGTCTATCAGGCTTTTGCTGGATTTTCTGAAGCGTTGGATGTCAGCCGGTTGTTTATTCTGGGAGCGGTCATCGGGGTATCGCTGACACTGATGGGCATGATGGTTATCATGAGCCGCCGGAAGGTTATCACCAAGATCATCGGTTATCTATCCATGGAGAACGGCGTGCTGCTGTTTTCGCTGTTTATCGCCGAAATGCCTTTTATTATTGAAGTGTTGATTGTAGTAGATCTGCTGATGATTATTATCCTGTCCGCTATCCTGGCGTTCGGTATTGATTCCAGCGTTGAGGCTTTTCACAAGCGGCTGAACCAACTGGGATTGGATTTTGAGGAATGATGGACAGCCTGATAATCTATGCCTTTGCCTTACCGGCGATAGTCATTGCGGTCATATCATTCTATTTCGGCCGTCACCGGGTCTCCGGTGATGGCCGGGCGCTCAACACCCTGGTTATTGCTGAAGCCGTTCTTTACCTGGGGCTGGCTTCATGGCTGTTGATGACAGACAGTCCGCGCTTTTTGCTAGAAAATCATTATCTGTTTTTTGATACGCTGAGCGGATATGAAGCGGTTATCACTTCAGCACTATTCCTCCTGGCTGCCGTCTATGCCCGCGGTTATATCGCATCGCTGCTGGCGGCTGATGAGATTGAGGGTTCGCTTCTCGGTATTTTTTACGCCGCCTTCGCCTTATTGCCGCTGGTAATCATCATGGGGTTCCTGTCCAATAATCTGGCGCTGTTGTGGATCTTTATTGAATTGTCCACGCTGTTCTCTGTGGTGTTGCTGGTGACGCTTAAGGCGCGGGAGAACATAACTGCGGCGCTAAAATATGTATTCGTGACTTCTACGGCAATGCTTTTTGCCTTCATCGGCATCATTATCCTGTTCGCGCTGTCCCGGGAGGCGATTGCCGGCGGCAGTTTGAATTGGACGGAGCTGATGACCGTGGCTGCAAACTTGTCTCCCCGGCTGTTCAGTTTTGCCTTTGTTTTTTTGTTTATCGGTTTTGCCGCCAAGGCTGGTATCGTGCCTTTCCATACTTGGCTGCCGGCGGCCTACGTGAGGGCGCCTTCGGTAGTGGCGGTGATGTACGGCGCAGTAATCAACTTGGGGCTTTACGCGGTTTTAAGGACCTTTGCCATCGGGCGGAATGGCGGTGATGAGGCCTTCCTCCAGCCGCTACTGATTGGTTTCGGCGTCGTCAGTATACTGATAGGTGCCCTGTCGATCATCGCGCGGACCAATACCAAGAAGCTAATCGCTTTTTCCGGCGTGGAACAGGCGGGTTTGATATTGCTGGCATTTGGGCTAAGCACCCCACTGGCGCTATTCTGGGCCTTGTTTCATAAGTTTGGTAATGCGCTGATCAAGGCATTACTCTTTTTTTCTGCTGGAATTTTTCATCGGCAATACCGGTCTAATAAGTATTTTACGGTTAAAAACCCATTCGGGTTGCAGCCGTTGGCGGCCTGGGGGTTGATTGCGGGCTCGGCGGCCGCCATCGGCGTGCCGGCGCTACCGGTATTCTTAGCCAAGTTTAATATCCTGACCGTGGCGGCATCCCAGTCAATTCTACTTTTCTTGGTGGTGCTCATCGGGTTCTTGCTGACAGCCGCGGGTTTCGGGTACTACCTGATCCGGGCGTTTTCCAATGATGACAGTGAGGATAGCGTGCCCTATCAGACTCCCTCGGCAATGAAAATACCCATCATTACTACACTCATCCTGCTTTTTGCCTTGGGACTGTATTTACCAGGTTGGCTGGAATCGGTGCTCAATAATATCGTGACTGACCTTGGTTGGTAATGGGGCAATATTGAATAGTTTAACTTTATCGGTAGAGCAACAGTTAAAGAAAAAGGGATTTGTCGGCCGGTCTCGCCGCGGCCGGAGCGGTGAGATTTACCTTTCGGTCAGTGTGGTTGCTCTGGTGGAAATCACGTCAATGCTGAAAACCCGCCAGGACGTCAGACTGATAGGTCTATGGGGAGCGGAAGACTTTGAGGGCAACGGGATTACCTTGTTTTATTGTTTTGAACAGCGAGGGGTCGCGGAACTAATGATACTGGAGATTCGGCTCATCGGTAACCAGGGCATCTCCATCGCTACGGACTTCCCTATTGCCAGTTATTTTCAACGGGAAATAATTGATGGATTCGGCGTTGTCTTTGAAGGCGCTTTTGATAAACGCCGTCTGTTTTTGCATGAGGGTTATCCCGACGATTTTCATCCGCTCCGGAAGTCAGTTAGAAACGAAAGGATTGAAACGGCAGCGGTGACACCGAAACGAGAATACCAGTTCCGGGAATTCAGCGGTGAGGGTATGTATCAGATTCCGGTCGGCCCGGTGCATGCCGGTACTATTGAACCGGGTCACTTCCGCTTTAGTGTCATCGGTGAGACCATATTTAACCTGGAAATCCGGCATTTCTGGAAACACCGGGGGCTGGAAAAAATGGCTGAGGGCCGGGAACCGGGCACCGTGGTGCCTTTTGCCGAAACGATTTCCGGGGACGAGAGCGCAGCGAATGCCTGCGCATTGGCAATGGCGTTGGAAACCATTGCCGGTATCAAGGTGCCTCGGCGTGCCTGGGCGCTGCGGACGGTTATGCTGGAAATGGAGCGGTTGTACTGTCATCTGGGAGACTTGGGCGGTATGGTGACCGATGTGGCTTATCCGGTGGGAGCGGCGCCGTTTTTTGTTCTGCGTGAGGAGATTTTACGCTGGAATGCCGAGCTGTCCGGGTCCCGATTTCTCAAGGGCATCATCGTGCCCGGCGGGGTAGGCCGGGATGTAGAAGACGATCGATTGAACGGCCTGGCGGTTTATCTGGATAAGTGTCAACAAGGGCTGGATATCGCCTTGAAAAACATCTATGAATCATCGTGGGCGGTTGACCGGATGGAGACTACCGGAGTGATTAAAACGGAGTTGGTTGCCGCTTTGAATCTAACCGGACCGGCGGCAAGGGCTTCTGGCGCCAGAGTGGATACCAGGTTGGACCATCCTTATGGTTTATATGATGAGATTGTTCCCATGTTGGTCACCGCTGACGAGGGTGACGTTTCGGCCCGTTTTCAGGTTAAAGCCGGGGAAATACGTGAGTCCATACGGATTATCAAGGAGACGGTAAAAACCGCAGGTGATGGGTCGGTCAGGGTGGACTGCGTGCCTCGTGACGGCTATGCAATTGCTTTGGTGGAATCCGCCCGGGGGCAGAATCTGCACTGGGTATATATTAAAGGCGGGGTTATTAATCGCTGGAAGGTACGTACGGCTTCTTTCTGCAATTGGCCGGCTATAGAACACGCGGTCATCGGCAATATCGTGCCGGACTTTCCTTTAATCAATAAGAGCCTGAATCTGTCTTACGCAGGTAATGATTTATGAGTTTGACCAGATTATTAAACAATATCTTCAGCACCAAGCCTGCAGTAAGGATTGTGCCCACAGATGAATCATTTGAACGGGTCGGCACAACCCTGAGGAGTGAGATTTCCCGTGTTTTTGGCCGCAGTTTGGCAATCCGGGAAGTGGATTCCGGCAGTGATAATGCCGCGGAAATTGAAATCAATAATCTGACGATGCCACATTACGATATTGAGCGGTTCGGCGTCACCTTCACGGCCTCGCCCCGTCATGCCGATATTATCCTGATTACCGGCGCCGTTACGGTGGCCATGGCCGAAGCCGTGCGAAAGACCTATGACGCCATGCCGCAGCCGGGGTGGGTCATTGCGGTGGGGGATGATGCCTGCGGTACCGGAATTCTCAATGACAGCTACGCCGTGATCGGCGGTGCTGATAAGGTATTATTGGTAGATTTTAGGATTCCCGGTAATCCGCCGACGCCACAGGAGATAATGACCGGCCTACTCAGTTTCATGAGGACGGTTGGAACAGACCGTCTGCCTTGAGTTACAAGATTGAATATGATTATGAGAGAACCCCTGCAAGAATTCGAAAATTTATAATTTGGGACGAACGGCTAAAGCAGTTTAATGTCAAATACAATGGATCATTGGCAACATAAGCGCCCCCTCTAGCGACCGTGCTTCGAGTGCCATCCAACTCTTACCTGTCTTGCCCCAACATTTTCAAGCATTTGCCAGTCCCATCTAAAACGAAATAGAGTTTCCCTCAACTTTGAACAGACATCCCGATGAATGTTTGATATATGATAAAATCAGGCTGACCATGGAACGAAACAATCAAACATCTAAAAATCTAAAAAGAACTGCTGCACAGCTTCATCAAAAGCAGTTACAACAATTGTCGGGAGATGCCCCATCTCTTCCTACTTTGCTTGCGACACTAGGAGAAAAAAGTACTGCTCGATTCAAAGCAGTCAAAGAATTGCAGCTTATCAGTAAGACAAATCCATCTCTCCTCTACCCTCACTTTCAAGTTTTTACACAATTGTTGGATAACCCTTCCAGGGTGCTTTTATGGAACGGTATCATTATTCTTTCGTACCTTGTGAAAGTTGATACTGAACGGCATTTTGATGGGATTTTCTATAAATATTATGCTCATCTATGGGATGGTAACCTTGTAACCTCCGCCAATATTCTCGGACACTCTGGGCATATTATCCTATCCCGACCTGACCTGAGTGATAAAATCGTTGCCGAGTTGTTAAGTGTGGATAGCATCCCACTTCCAACTACAGAATGTCGGGAAGTGGCTCGTGGAAGCGTGTTAGCTTCTTTCACTGAATGTTACCATCTATTAAGAAACAATCAAACGGTAAACGATTTCATTATTCGCTGCGCAAAGAGCCATCGGCCAGCCGTCAAAAAGCAGGCAGAATTCCTCCTTAAATTAACCACTAACATCAACCATAACGTCTATCCCACTTAACGCTTTGTGTAGCTCGTCATAAATTAACTCTAGCCAATGGTATTCAAGGCAATGATCCCGATGTCTGCCCAACTACTATCTAATAGACCATTGTGCGTTGTTTGGATAAAATGGAGTTTGCATATCTGGGGAAAAGTGTTTTTAAACATGTCGGACAGTATGTATGAGTGGGTTCAGAGCCTACGAATACATTGTGATTGATTCTTATCTTTACCCATACACCTCTGCTATCCCTTATGTTATGACAACTCGCACAGGCCAGGTAGAGGGAATTTTCAGTTAGTTGTTTTGTTTTTCTATACATTGGAAACCATCAAACGTTTTGGTTGACATGTCTCGATGGTCTCACGATTTCAATTATGTTGGGAATAGGTAAAATTACTTGATATAGTCAGTTCGTATACCAAACAATGAATATTTTAATACTTACGTATCCGTCAAAATACTCTTCCTGTAAGTGAATACACAGACTATAAAAAGTGTTCTACTAAAACCTAACGTAAGCATGAAAGGGCAGACATCCCGATGATTGTTCAATGGTAATTAGGTTACAATTCACGCGCCCTAATTTCACATTTACCGAGAATAAAAATTATTAACCAATCATATACTCTGTGATTTATTTATCGCGATGGTATCAACTTAGGCGCCTGTAAATCTAACCTGCGTTATTCAATTTGGCTTCCGCCAGGCACCATAACTCCGACCACTCGCTCTGCCACTTCCTATTTACTCATTAGCAGCAAATTTTTCGCTTCAGATTAATACATTTATTAAGCAGCTGCCTCACAACCTTCTTCATGGCTGTGACTCTATTGTCACACAAATATACATTATTTATATGGCATTATTTTAATATATATTTTCTAATAATTTGCCTTTTGTCACCATGTTGTGTAAGGTTTATGGGTCATTAAAAACCGAACTCAATCAGGTGATAGCAGATGAAACCCATTCAATCAATATGTTGTCACCAGTAAAAAGGGAGGAATAATTATGAGCAAGAACCCTAATGCAAGCACAATTGCCATTCTAGGCTGGAGTCTCCGAGCTATTGATGCCATTGACCGTTTCAATCGCCCATACGTAGTAGTCGCTCCTGAATGGGCAGCCGATTATGCCCAGAAAAATAATATCCCCTTTGTCCCATGGGATTTTGACCGACTCAACGACCGCTCCTATGAAATAGCCCGCATCCTACAGGGAAAAGGGGTAGAGGTAGCAATTCCCCTTTTTGAAGAAACCGTAGAGTGGGCAGGAGCCATTAATTCTGTCCTGATGAAAAAGCCCGCTCTATTGAATCAAGCTATGCTGTTCAGAGATAAATCCCTAATGAAACGCAGAGCCCAGTTAGCAGGCATCAGAGTGGGTATTTTTGAAGAAGCCCATGGCCCAAACGATGTGATTCATTTTTTGAAGCGAGTAAATCAGGCTCTGCTTAAATTAGACGGTGACCCCAATGACCCCATACACTTCAAACCATTCGATAAAGCCGGTTGCATGGGCCACCGGATAATCCGCACCGTAGAAGATGTGGAAAATATTCATAATGATGAATTCCCAGCTTTAATGGAGAGTCATCTGGACGGTCTGGAGTTTGCCTGTGAAGTATTTATCCATGATCGTAAAATACGTTTCCTGAATATCTCGGAATACGTCCACTTGGGTTACTCGGTTTTCCTGCCGGCGTCTCCCCGTTTGGAAAAATGGCGCCCCAGAATCACCCAGGAAATTGAAAAACTTATCGAAGCCTTTGATATTGACTACGGCCTTATTCATCCGGAATACTTTATCACCAAGGACGGCCAACTCTTCT
Source organism: Dehalogenimonas sp. (assembly GCA_050864255.1). Classification (GTDB taxonomy): domain Bacteria; phylum Chloroflexota; class Dehalococcoidia; order Dehalococcoidales; family Dehalococcoidaceae; genus Dehalogenimonas. The sequence continues at coordinate 79,161 of JBOWAX010000004.1, read as the reverse complement.
TCGGCGAAGTTGCTTACCGCGTTCCAGGCGGCAACGCTTTTGAACTTATAGAACGTGCTTACGGCTTCAACGCCTATCAGGCACATGTTCTCGTCAGTGACCCCAAAACCACCGAAGAGGAAATAGAGGCATTTTTCCCCAAAGAAGTCGTTGATGCCAAAGGCCATGCCGGCTGTTTCCTGGTTTACCCGAGACGTCGGGTTATATCCAACTTGGAAATACCACAGGAAACTGAAAATGACTCCTACTATGAACACCATGACCTGCTGTCTCCGGTAGAAACCAAGGTGTCCAAACGGGTTGCTTTCGGTAATCATTACGGCTCGGTCTATTTCTTCGGCAGTGACCCTGATTATATGCATCAGCTGCTTTTGCATCAGGAAGAACTTGATTACTACGTCTAACCGCAGGCAGATTTTAGCCGCCGGTGCATAGTGAGAATTAAATGACTGAGATAGATTCAGCAGGCAGACTGTCTGCACTGACAGCACAGTTAGATGATGACGTTGAGGCGCTCCGAGACACCAGAAGTTTCGCTAGATCCTCCAAAATACAATCCGCCCTAGACCTCTGCAGACGGATAATGTCGATTGAAGGCGGCACCCAAATCATCTATGAGCACATCAAAGCCTTGGAAGAAGCGGGAATATTCCAGAATAGTGACTGGCAATATCCAGAAAGGCTGCAGTCGATAATGGCAGCCAATACTATCAAAACCGGGGAAACAAACCTTATCATAATGGAGCTTCTAAGCCAGCTGCGTTTTGCGGCTGTCGCTAATGATTACTACCGCCATCCGCGTTTATCTCCAGAATTGGCTAGTCACTTGCTCTCCCAGTCTCTGGCGCTTAATCTGTCGCTGGTGTTCGGGCAGTTGAAGGAGGCCGACCGCATTCGCTTAGGTAGAAAAGCCGATGCTGTAATTAACAATTTCGCTTTTGTTGCCGAACAAATAGGTTACGGCAATATAATAGACAAACTAATCAGCGAAATATGGAGACTGCTGGCCCAGCGTCCCATTCACGTCACTCATATCAAAGAGATGATTACTCAGCTTTCCATTTATCTACATGGTTCTGAAAAGACCATTAGCATTGGACAGAATCTGGGTGCCGAAAGATTGATAAGCGCCTTGTACGGACCGACCCGCGGGTGCCAGGAAGACCCGGGACTTGAGACCTATCGAGAGAGACTCCAGAGTATGGACACCCAGACACTCCGCAATGAAGCCCTGGGGTTCAGCCGCGCCATGCATGATACCGGCCTGGTATCACCGTATCATGCTGTATTCCTGCGCTTTATCCGGCAGGAGAATAATGAACTTATCGGAACAAGCTTAGGGCTGAGCACCACGGGGAATGACAGCCTGTTAAGCTACCACCTCCTGGTTCACCGACTGATAGACGAGACCGTTTGGCCCGAAACCACTCAAGTTATCCTAGGCCTGTACGGTTTACTCGAGCGGGGGATTCTTTACAATACTTCAGTAGCTTTAGCTCTGTGGAGACAGCTATACCTACCCATTAATCAGATGACCATAGAAAGGCTAAACCACATCGCAGGCAACACAGTGGAACCTAGAATACTGCTTTTGTCCGGTGTCGTCAGCCTGCTGGGACAGCCGCTGGGACTAGGTCAGGGCAACAATCCCTTGTGTCAATCAGTCAGGGCTTTATCCATGTGGTCCGATCACTCTCCTAACTACCTGATGCAGTTAATTACCTATGCAACCAGGGATAATGACGTAGTCATATACTTTGAAGGTCAGCCGCTGAGTTCCGCCGACCTGACCACCTATACACACCGTAGCGGAATACTCAGTGATTTGGACCCGGTATCCACCATCACCGTTCCGCATCTTGATGCTATCTACCAACGTATGGGCGAACTATGCGATGACCGGGGCGAGGATGTTCACAAATGGGTAAATCCTGAATTTCATGGCTGGTGGGTAGGCCGTGATTTTTCTATTGCAGTGGATATTTATACGGGACAGCTAACAGATTATGATGCTTTCATACGGCGCTTCTATGCCTGCTACCATCCGCTTTATAATGGAAACATCCCCGTAGTGAATCCACAACCAGCAGGCATCGCCAGTACTGACAGTATGGCAAGATTCCTGGGTTGGCACGCGATAACCATCCTTCGCATCGGTTTTGATCCAGAAGAAGTCATGCGAGTGTATTTCTTTAACCCCAATAATGATAGCGGACAAAACTGGGGCGGCGGTATTCAGGTTTCCACTGAAGGTCATGGAGAACGCTTCGGCGAATCATCTCTGTGCTTTGCTGAATTCACTTCACGCCTATACCTGTTTCACTACGACCGTCGCGAACAGGGTGACCCAACTATTATTGAACAACAGGAAATAGATAAGGTTACCGCAATGGCCGCAGACAGCTGGGCCCGGGAACGCTTTCCGGCCTAACTGAAAATTTGAGTTCCAATTGTTCACTCGTTGAACTTTCAAACTTCTGACTGCAACAGTCCATCTTTTATTAGTAATTTAAAACCCAAACTTTAGCTGTGACTATGTTGGAGCCGACCGAAACCTGCCCGAAAGACCAGTTAATACCCGTCCGTTTTATCATTGCGTACCACCTTCGGTAAGCCTACAATTCGTTGGGATTGCCAGTTTTCTCCTATTTAATGAAGGCAAGCGAAAAATGGGAAGGCGGATTGATTGGCAACACGCCATGTGTATAAATCCCTTGTTGGTCAGATACAGGGATGAATAAAATACTACTAACCCGACCGGTCTTGAATCGTTTTACACCAATAGAGCACTGTTTATCAGAAAGGAGGTCCTTTTGGATTTAACCGGTATTCTTGTTCTGCTTATCTTATCAGCACTCGGCATTAGTATGACTATTTTGGGATATAACCTGATGCTCCGGCATCGAGATTGGTTCGCCAAAAGCATGTCATTCATACTGGCACTGTTTGGTGTTTCATGGTTGTGTGGCATCGTAATCGCGTTCGCTTACAACACTGACCCGCTTTTTATCTTAGGTGTAATAAGTGCTGGAGGCCTGGGTCTAACCATATTGGCTTTCTGGATAATCACCCTAGGTGAGTGCGCCGTATATGAAGAAAAGAACAGCACTGACAAGCTTACCTGGGTAATTATTATCCTGGCCACCAATATTCTAGGCGCTGCGCTTTACTTTTTCACGCGCCGCCAGCAGCGAATAGCAGAGTTGGGCGAGTAACGGGGATTACTTATCCAACTCCCCCACAACTCGCTCTGCCACTTCCCTCTCAGTCATGAGCGGCAGGTTTTCAGTGCGGCCGTCCTTGAACAGTAAAGTTCATACCGAAACCTGCCCGAAAGAACAGGTAAATAACTACTATAAAGTCTGTTGCCATCATTACATTGAAGGGCTACAATTCATGCCGGGTTACAACAGTTAACCTCAAATAAAGGAGGCCGCAAAAATGGGATGGTGGATCGGCACAATATTCTTCTTCATACTGCAGCTTGTCTGAATAGTCGCAGTGATGGCGGGCGTGTTCCGCAAAAAGGAAAAACCCTGGAGCAAAAACTCAATGACTGGTTATGCTATCCACGGAACCTTCGCGCTGCTGGCGCTGTGGATGTTTATTAATGCGGTCGGTCAAGGTTAAGGAGAAAATAGATGAGCACATTTTATAAGGGACTGGGTTATACCCTTCTAGTCATCGGCATTGTGTGAGCGGGCACTATCGTCGCGGCGGTCGCCGCGAAGGAAGGTCTAACCGTCTGGTCACAAATACCGGCTGTCATATTCCACATCGCCTCGATGCTGGGCGGGTTCTATTTCATCGGGCTGGGGTATAAGCGAATAAAGATGGTAGCTGGTTAACCAGGCCAACAAGGCACTTTATTGCTTCCCGCAAAGGTTTTTCAGGAAAGGTGCTGCGACAGGAAATGTACGAATTTTTTGCTTTATTCGGGATAGTCGGGCCTTTGCTATATTTTATTACCGTTATCCTTGGTGCCATCCGTCGTCCTAACTACAGCCATATCAAAGACACTATCAGCGAATTAGCTTCCCCGGATTCACCCAACCTCCCCTTGATCAACACCATGTTTGCCTTTTACAATATTTCGATATTTTTCTTCGGCCTCAGCGTTCTTTTCCTGTCAAATTTAACCACTACCTTCCACCTAAACGTCGTAGGGCTGTTGACTTTATTAGTTGGTGTCTTGGGACTAGGGATGTTGTTTTTCCCTCAGGATCCCATCGGACAAACGATGACCCACAAGGGTAGAATCCACATCGCTCTTGCAGGGTTGACCTCCCCTGCCACCATGATATCCATGGTTATCACTGCCTTATATTTCGGCTCAGCAGAATTAGAAAATTCGGCTGGTTCTTTCGTCGGTTTTACTTGGGTTTTCTTGGCTTCAGTTTTTGTTTTTGGGCTATTAGCTGCGGCAAATATCGCCCGACACACAAGGTTTGCCGGTCTATTCGAAAGGTTGACCATCGGCTCTTACCTAATGTGGATATTTATATTCGCCGTTCTGATACTCACCAACAATCTACAATAATTTTACACCGTTTCTTCGCACCATATAATTACCCTACAACAAAAACGCCCGCAAAGGTAACCTTAAGCACGGGAAGTATTCCAATAAATCTTTGGTAATGGCTATTTCTATTACAATTACCTAATGATATACTTCCCGATATTGGAAGAGTACCGAAGAATGAATAAAAATCCCAGTCAAAAACCTGAACCCCCGTCCCGTTCATCTCCCTGGTATATGTTAATCTCCCGAACAATTCTATTCATCGCATTTCAAGCTCTGGTTGCTTTTCTATATTTAATTACTGGCAATAACGAAGCATGGGAATCTTCAGCGGCGTGGTGGCCTTTCACAGTAATACTCACTAATATTGTATGCATTTATTTGCTCAAATTTCTATTCCGCCGCGAAGGAAAGAATTTCAATGATCTATTTCGCTTTGAGCGACAATATTTGAAACCTGATATCAAGGTCGTGTTTGGGTTTTTACTAGTTGCTGGTCCGGTTGTAATGCTACCAAATATTCTTCTAGCTCAAGGTCTGTTTGGTGATCAGACGACCGCTTCGAGCATGATGTTCCAACATCTCCCGACATTGGCTGCCGGAATAGCCATATTAATCTTTCCGTTTTCGCAAGGATTGGCAGAACTCCCAACGTATTTTGGTTATATAATGCCGCGTTTGAAAAGAACTACACACAACACTCTTATGGCAATTGCTTTGCCATCCATTATGCTTGGAATACAGCATATTGGAGTACCGCTATTGTTTGATTGGCAGTTTGTGATTTACCGATTATTTATGTTTTTACCTTTTGCATTTATGTTAGGTATTCTCCTCTACTGGAGACCACGCTTGCTTCCATATATGGCTATCGTACATGTGGTCATGAACCTGTCCACAGCCGTATTGTTTTTTGGTTCGTAATAATTCTTTGAAACCCCGTTAAAGAACAGTTATATTCAAAATAACCTCTTACTGACCTTTTTAGAGTCAGATTTCACCTTAAGAAAAGGTAAACGATAGCAGGCAAATGTAAGCATCAGAAACACAAATCTCTTTGTTTGGATGGTGGGGATTGGATCCCAGTTAACTTGAATGAGGCTAATATTATTACACTCTTTATCATTCCTTTGAGATTAAGTAACTACTCCACCAAAAAAATACACTAGAATCCCTAGCTCAACCGCCGTCATAGACCAATTCTATCCAAGACGCTGGCCGCCACTTCCCTTTTACTCATCAACGGCAAATCCTCCACCCGCCCATCCTTGAACAGTAGAGTAACCTTATTGGTGTCGGTACCGAAGCCGGCACCGGGGGCGTTGACATCGTTGGCAACGATGAGGTCAAGCTTTTTGGCGACCAATTTCTTTGTAGCGTTTTCCAATAAATCCGCTGTTTCGGCGGCGAAGCCGACGCGGATAAAATCACCCTGAACCACCGAGAGAATGTCCATAGTCGGTTCCAGTTTCAAATCCAGCCCCGTACCGCTTTTCTTAATTTTATCCCGGGCTATATCAGCCGCCCGATAGTCAGCCACGGCAGCAGCCATAATGAGCGCGCACGCGCCATCAACGGCTGACTGTACAGCTGAGAGCATCTCCGCGGCGGTTTCAACCCGGATAACATCAATACCCGCCGACGCCGGTAAATCCACCGTTGAAATCAGTTTCACCTCAGCGCCCGCATCCCTGGCGGCCAGCGCCAGGGCGTAACCCATCTTGCCCGATGAACGGTTACCAAGGAACCTGACCGGGTCAATAGATTCACGCGTGCCGCCGGCAGTAACAACTACGGTTTTACCCGCAAGTTCACCCTGACAGGCAAGCACATACCGAACCTGACCCAAAATGGTGTCTGTGGCGGCCAACCGCCCTTTACCCTCAGTACCGCAGGCCAGATGGCCGGATTCCGGTTCTACAAAAAACACTCCGCGCTGTTTCAGTTTGTGAATATTCTCCTGAGTGGCCGCATTTTCATACATATTACAGTTCATAGCCGGGGCGACGATAACAGGGGCTTTAGTAGCCAATACTGTGGAACAGATCATATCATCGGCAAAACCGAAGGCCAGTCGGGCTATGGTATTGGCAGTTGCCGGGGCAATGAGAACGATATCAGCGGTTTCGGCCAACGAAACATGCTCAATGGAAAACTCACCGGACATGTCCCACATGGAGGTGACCGGTTGACGATTGGTAATAGCCCGGAATGTCAGAGGGGTCAAGAAGCGTTGGGCAGAATCTGTCATGATAACTTCCACTCTGGCTCCGGCTTGAATAAGCTTGGAAGCGATATCCGCAGCCTTATAGGCAGCCACCGAACCGGTAACCCCCAAGACTATCGTTTTTCCCTTTAAAATCATATGATGCTCCCTACCAGTATCAGTATAGCCGCCGTCAGCTCTAAAAGCACACCTATTTTCCCGGCTGTGGGCATAACGGCATAAGCGCGAGGTGCCGTTAAAAGCACCAAGATAATGATGGTCATTCCCGCCAGCATTGCAAATGGCCGAGCGATGGAATTCTCCGTGCCGATGGTAGTGATAATACCCAACACCAACAGCCCGGCAAAAACAACCAGTAAATTACGGGCTAGCCATAACGAGGTAATCAGGTTTTTATCGCCGGCTTCGGCAGCACGACGAACCATTGAAGGGGTGAGATAAACGGCCACAATTCCCCAAAGAATAGCTACGGCTGAGCCAGCCAGTAAAAAATAGTCATCAACTATGTGGATCATTATTCCGGACCAACCATCTTATTACACCCGATTCATATAGTATATCAGGCGCAGACCGTAAAGCGTCAGGTCTTGATTGATGGTATCAAAAACTTTGGTCTCGGCGGCCAGCAATTCCGCGTAGCCACCGGTGGCGATGACCATAGCTTTGACAGGAAGTTCCGCCTGGATGCGACTGACTATGGCCTCAATCAGACCGACGTAACCGAAAACCAGACCGGACTGCATCGCTTTGACAGTAGAAGTGCCAATAGCTTTCTCCGGGCGGTGCAGTTCAATCCGCGGCAACATGGAAGTACGTGAGGTGAGCGCCTCAGCGGCCGTGGCTAATCCGGGAGCGATGGCTCCGCCTACATATTCACCACCGATGGAAACGGTATCAAAGGTGGTGGCCGTACCCAAATCAACCACGATACAGGCGGTCTGGTAAAGCTGATACGCCGCAGCGGCATTGACGATGCGGTCAGCACCGACTTCCCTGGGATTGTCCATCCGAATTTTGACCCCCGTTTTAATTCCAGCCCCAACAATCAGCGGGTCGGTTTCAAAATAGCGGCGGCTCAATTCCTCAAAAGTATCGGTCAGCGGCGGCACAACGGAACACAAAACTACCTTGTTAATCGATTCGGGTTGAATCCCGTTTATGTCAAGTAATTGCAGCAATAAAGCGGCGTACTCGTCCGGCATTCGATTAATAACCGTGGCCACCCGCAGACTGATAACCAACCTATCGTTGTCATAGACTCCAATAGAAATGGAAGTATTACCTATATCAATTACCAGCAGCATGAGCACACTCCTTGAGCGTTTTAATAACGCGTGGAATCAGTAACAACAGATCGGAGGCGATCATCCCGGCTTCCCCAAGATCAGAACGCACCGACTCCCCTGCTGCGGCATGAAGATAAACACCGGTACAGGCAGCTTCATATTCAGCCATGCCTTGAGCCAGCAAGCCGCCGATGATGCCGGCCAGTACATCTCCGGTGCCAGCGGTAGCCAAACCCGAATTAGCGAACGGCGAAACAGCGACCCTCCCGTCCGGCGCGGCGATGATAGTATGGGCCCCCTTGAGTACCACTATCTGCTGCCAGAGTTCTGCATAACGGCGTGCCGTACCAATGCGGTCAGCCTGGATATTTGCCACCGACAAGCCGGTCAGACGCGACATCTCGCGAGGATGCGGTGTCAGGACACAGTGAGGCCGCAGCGCCTGCCACCAGTCCGGCGTCATCGCCAGAATGTTCAGGGCATCGGCATCTAGTACGACTTTAGGCATTGGCGTTTCAGAATACCCATTCAAATTTAATTGCTCTCCCGCTAGTGAAGCGGAAAACAAAATATCACGATGCTTAAGGTTTGATGACTCCGGATGATCCAATCCTGACAGGATGCCCTGGAAGAAAAGCCCGGTAACCGGATCTTTGCCGAAACCGGGACCGATTACCAACGCGGCGAACTCGCCCAGACGTTCCGTAATCACCTGAACCGCTTCCGGTGCCGGTTCTCCGGCGGCCGTTTCCGGCAATAGTAAATGGGTCACTTCCGTTAAATGAACAGCAAAAACAGGATGTAAGGCTCGGCGCTGAGCCAGAGTGACCAACCCAGCTCCGGCACGATACGCCGCCTGACAGGAAAGAACAGGGGCACCGCAATACTCCGGCGGCCCGGACACTACCAGTACCTTTCCGAAAGCACCTTTATTGGCGTCCATGGGGCGCAGCGGCAGTAGAGCGGCGACGGCGTTATCAGTCAGTAATTCAGTGGCAATTCCTTCATCCAACCCAACCGGTATCCCTATATCCGCCACACTGACCGAACCAGTGCAGTCCGCACCGGGAAAGAGGAACAGGCCACGTTTGGGATTTGAAAGGGTAATGGTTAGATCAGCCTCCAGTGTGGCCGGATCAACCGCACCGGTATCAGCGTTAAGTCCGGAAGGTAAATCAACAGCGACGATGGCCAGGTTAGACCGTTGTCTCTTTTCACGGGCGACAGAATTTAGTACCGCTGCGGTATCGCCGTCAATTGGTCTGAGTCCTCCGGTCCCAAAGATAGCATCAACAACAATGTCCGCTTCGGTCAAAGTCTGCTTAAATCGTTCAAACCCAGTATTCAGACTCACGTTTATCGGTGCCAACCCGGCGGTCACGACTTCCCTATAGACAATGTCATCAACCTGTCTCTCCGACAGGAGATAAACAGATACCAGGGCGCCGGCTTCCTTAAGATGCCGCGCGGCCACCAGACCGTCTCCGCCATTATTACCCGGTCCGACCAGGACGATGATGCTTTTTTCTGAAATCGGTGGAAAGACCTGAATGATATTTCGAGCGATGGCCTGACCAGCCCAGCGCATGAGTTCCAATAACGAAACGCCATCGTCAACAGCTCGTTGTTCCAGGTTCCTCATTTCCAGAGATGTAACCAGCTTCATGAATTGAAGTGTAGCAGTGGTATATACAGCGGTCAATAGGTTTCTACCAAAATATCGGGTAATCAGGTGAGATGCAGAAAAACCAATTATAGATTTGCCATGGACAACCCCAAACAGCATAATATTGAATCCGTTGGTGTCACAAATCAGTTAATAAGGGTAGAATTTTATGAAACGCTGTCCCTGGCCGATGTCTGGTGGTGAACTGATGATAAAATACCACGATAATGAATGGGGCACCCCGGTCCATGATGACCGGAAACATTTTGAGTTCCTGGTTCTGGAAGCGTTTCAAGCCGGTCTCAGCTGGCTGACCGTGCTTAGAAAACGAGAAAATTTCGCCAAGGCTTTCGGTGATTTCAATCCCGCCGTAGTAGCGGTCTTTGATGAAGTGAAAATTGATTCGCTCGTGACTGACCAGGGTATTATTCGTAACCGCCTTAAGATTAAAGCCACCATAAACAACGCGCGTCGTTTTCTGGAGGTGCAACAAGAATACGGCAGTTTTGACCATTACTTATGGAGTTTTGTAAATTACCATCCGTTGGTCGGCAACTGGCAAACCGTCGAACAAATTCCTGCCCGCACAGAACTGTCGGATCGGGTCAGTACCGACCTAAAGCAACGCGGCTTTAAGTTTGTTGGCTCTACCATAATGTATGCCCATCTACAGGCAGTCGGTATTGTCAACGACCATCTGATAGATTGCCTCCGATTCCAACAATTGACCGGTTACCAGCCAGGATAATTACTTTTCAGTTATCAAACTGTTGCGCAACGGCAACGGCGGCACGGATATCAGCAACCTTCTGTTTGATATCCGCCGCGCCGGTAAGTTCAGAAACCATGGCTATATAACGGACACCGCGACTAATGAGTTCAGCCACATGTTCCTGTTTAATGCCACCGATAGCGACAATCGGACGATTTGAATGCGCCAAGGCATAATCCAAGAGTGCCAGACCGCCGGGTATGGCAGCGTCCGGTTTGGTACCGGTGGCATAGACAGGGCCAACACCGAGATAATCAACGGCTTCAATATTTTGTGCCTGATCAATCTCCCGGGGCGTGGTTACCGAGTAACCCAACAGCATCTTAATCCCGATACGCCGACGGGCTTCCTCCGGGGCAATGTCCTGCTGGCCCAGGTGCAATCCGTCTGCTTTCACTGCCAACGCGAGGTCCAAGTCATCATTGACAATGAAACATGCTTCATGTTCGTCACAAAGCTGCCGGATGGCGGCGCACTCATCAAGCTGCCTTTGATTCGGGAAGTCCTTTTCCCGGTACTGAATAATTTTGACACCGGCCTCAAGAAGCCGGCGTGCCGTTGCTACATTGCCGCGACCTCGGGAACAGGCATCAGACAAGACAGCGTAAATATCGGTATCCGGCAAACCGCGCATTAAACATCGCCTTGCGCTGCGGCATCATAAAAAGCCCGCCAAAAGGGATCTACTATTGGGTGTTCCAGCGGTTTTTCCTGCCCTTTTTCCACCAGAACCATGCCCTTTGTTGCCGGGGTTAGTTCACCAACCACCGAAGCAGCTATACCTTTATCTGTCAGTGCAGCAACCACCTCCCCTGCTTTATGAGCACGACAAGTAACGATCAGGCTGCCTTCACTGATGGAAGCATAAGGGTCGATTCCAAATAAGCGGCAAATTTCCGGGACGCCCTCCGCAACCACGATCTTGTCCTTATCAATCCGCGCCCCCAATCCCGCAGCCTGGGCAACTTCATACAAACCACCCCAGATGCCGCACTCTGTAGCGTCATGCATGGAGGTGACTCCGTTGTCCCGGACGCCGACCGCAACGGCGGTCATGGCATCTTCCACTACCGACATTTGATAGAATATTCCTTCAGCTTTACGTGCAAAGTCCTGGCCGTATTCAGCGGCAATCCGGCCAGGGAACATGGCCGCAAAAATGCCGCAGGCTTCTATGGCGGGGCCTTTGGTGATAATGACAGCATCTCCAGCTTTCGCAAACTTGGGGGAAACATATTCATCCAGGCCGCCGATGCCGATGATGGTGGCACCGCCGACCATAGGGTAATTACAGCCTTCATAGCGAGCGGTATGCCCGGTAATGATATTAATGTCCATCTTGAGGCACTCCCGGTGCATCACCTCCCACATAACCTCCAACTCTCCCTTGGACATCTCCATAGGCAGATTCAGATCGATGGATAGGTATTTGGGTTTGAGGCCGCTGGTGGCGGAATCTGAGGCAATGATATGGATGGCGAACCAGGCTGCTCGCTCCCAGCCGTACTGGGGCACGATGAAAACCGGGTCGGTAGTAAATGATACCGCCAGTCCGCCAATCTCGGCGATACCGACGTCAACGCCGTGCTGCGGCCCAACCAGGACACTGTCGCTTTTAGCCCCCAGCCGTGGGAATATAATCTCCCGAAAGATATCCGGGGAAATTTTACCGATTTCGGGCATATCCGCGCTCATTTTGTCTCCTTCTTCGTCAAGTTACTGGGGGTTAAAATTAAGGTAAGGCACGGGAAGTTCAAAAAAGAAAACCAGAAGAAAGGTCTTCCGGTCTGAGTGATGCTACTTCCCTACGCTCGCATTACCGAGACCAGGTTCCAAGGGTCGTCCGGCCAGTCCGTGACTCTCAGCTTTCCAGCTCCCCCAGTAACTGTATTCAATTGTGTCCCCATAATAACAGCTAAGCCGGAGCGTGACAACCGCTTCAACTAGTCCATAAGCTCCGCTGGTTTTTTAATACCTTAGCATCGCGGCAATTTCCGCCGCATCCGGCAGTTCTTCGGGGGTTAGAACATAAACATTGCCGCCGGTCATAAGCGTTTGCCTGACGGAGTATTCAACCAGGTCAACATTGTCGGAATCGGGGTCAGAATTAATCTCGATTTTCCGCTCCATGCGGTCAATAGTGCCCCGGGCTTCCAGCGTTTCAGTGAGAAATAGAGCCGTTACCCTTCCGTCCTCGGCGGCGAATAATACCGGTTCCAGCCCGTTAACCGATCTTTCTGGTCTGAAGTCATTGAGATATTTGGATAATACCTCCCGCCGCTGTCCGCCGAAGTACTGACTAACGGTTTCCCAAGCAGTAGCTTGGAGCTTTTCGGGTGTCATCCGGTCCGGGTTACCTTCGATACCTTCCGTTAAGATATGGGCATAGGCGCATTCCTCGCGAAACATTGTCCGGATATTTTCCACGCCGGCTACCACTAGTGGCGCTCGGTCCGTAGCCAGTATTTTTTCCAACTCCCGGCTGAGCTTCTGCAAATAGTTAATGACATGTACTTCATTGTAATCATCTGGGTCAGCCTGCCCGTGGAATACGGCTGGACCGGGACCGGTAGTATGATATTGCAGCGATTTTTCTGAATCATCATGTCGGTTGGCGTTAGACATATTCCTCACCTCTTCCGGCAAAGGGACTTCTCGGCCGAATAACTTACGGGCTTGAAACAAAGCGGCGCTGTTCAAGCTCAAAGATAGCAAATAGTAAATGCCGTCGTTTTCCAGAAGAGGCAATAGCGGCCTGATGTGATAATCATCCGCCACCACTACCTTCTCCGGCACGGTGAAAGGTAGAGTGTAGTATCTGAACGATGACGGCGTAATGAAACAGGCCATGCCTTCTTCCTGATGTTGCCAGAAGAGACCATCGGGCAGCAGGTTTCGGCCCGGGACCAGCATCTGGCGGGCGACGGGTGCCCTGACTCCATTCTCAATCAACCGGTTTTCCGCCTCATCCAAAACATTGCGGAATCTTATCGGGTCAGCTTCGGTATCACCGGTGCGGTGGGTCGGCAAGTATATAGTAACAGCCGGGCTTTCCGGCTTTTTTAACATTTTCAGCAGGTCTTCCCGATGCAATAGTTCCATATAACCTCCTTGTACCATCAGATACACTATCTCCATCATATCTTAAATATTCGTGAGGTGAAAACCCCCCGCACCTACAAGATGAATAGGTGAATTAACATACTGAATTGAGTAGTTTTACGGATTCACAAGATAGAAATTCGGATTTATAATAGAAGAAGCGTTAGTAGTTATCAGCGGAACTAACTTGGACGCGCCCGACAACGTTTTAAAGGGTGAAGTAAATTTATATGGAGGCAGAAAATTATGTCTAATAATCATTCGGGTGGTTTGCTGTCCGGACTGTTAACCGGAATCGCCATCGGTATCAGTTTGGGTCTGATGTACGCGCCCCGTCCCGGTCGCGAAATTAGAGCTGAACTCAGAAATCGAGCGTTAGAACTAAGGGACCGGGCAGAAGAAATGGGAGATGAACTCATGGACCGGGCAGATGACATCGGTTGTGAGTTGAAAACCCGGCTCAAAAAGGCCAAAGTATCGGTCTGAGTATCCAATGATAACCAATACGAAAGGAGATTGCATGATGAGCAACGACACACTGGGGGGTATGATTCTGGGTATTATCACAGGAGCTGCGATAGGACTGGGTATAGGCGTGTTGTACGCGCCTCAATCCGGACGGCGGACTCGCCGTAACCTTGAAAAGCAAGCCAATGAACTCAGACATCGCGCCGAGCACTTCAGCGGCCAAGTGAAAGAACGCGCTGAAGAGGCCGGGGAAGCGTTAAAAAAGAGCGCCGATAAATACCGGCACGACATGCTGTCCAAGCTGAATTAAGGCACAAGACTTAAAGCCGTTCGTCCAAGGACAGCGGTCAGAAAGCGGCAATCAAAGGGGTTGGCATAATTTGCCAACCCCGCTTGATTATAAACCGACAGTGGCATACTCAGATCACCCAGCCATAATTCCCCAGTCTTTTCCGGAACCAGGCCGGTTTCATCAGTTGTTGGTCGGTCAATCTCACGCCTAATGGAACACTGATTGGGGCCAGTACGTGCCCCGTATCAGTAATAGAACGCCACTGCATAATGATTACGCCAATAATTGATGAAATGTTTCAAGACACCGATCAAATAAACGTTCGTAATCCAATGTTTCTTCCAGTATAATCAAAAAATGATCGACGAACCCAAACTGCATCCGGCGGTGAATGTCGGCGTGATATTTAGGGGCCGCCCTCGGTTAAAGCGTGAGACTGGGACCATTGTGGTGATGATAGATATGTATTGCCTTAATCACCACGATAAGTCTGAACTTTGCCTGGACTGCCGGAAACTGGCAGATTACGCTGTGCAACGGTTGGACAAATGCCCATTCGGCGAAGGTAAAACTGTCTGTGCCTTATGCCCGGTACATTGTTACAAACCTGAAATGCGCCAGCGAGTGCGTGAGGTAATGCGCTACGCCGGACCGCGGATGTCACTAAGGCATCCATTGATGGCAATAACTCATATAATTGACCGGCGGCGTAAAAAGCCACTGAAAATGACACCTGATTCTGCTTAAAGCCGTCCTTCTGCCTGGCGGGGCTGCCCATTACGGATAAAGGCTATGCGCACCCTGGCCCCTTTCTGAAGACCGTTGAGAGCGAGTGTCAGGTCGGCGGCGCTGGTAATTTTTGAAGAGTCTATACCAGTAATGATATCCCCCGGCTTTAACCCAGCGGCTGCGGCCGGTTGACCAGAGCGAACTGCTCCGACATAAGCCCCCTGCTCCACCTTCAATCCTCGATCTGATGTATATTTTGCCGCATCGGCAACCGAGGCCCCGAACTGGGGAGCTGCTGCTTTGGCTTGGACGATATGGTATTCCAATTGGCGCCGGTCAAAACCAACGATCAGATGACCGTCAATATCGGTTACCGGTACCGCCATCTGACCGGTACGGCGCACCAAGTCCTGGGCGGCGGCCTGATCACGCGAAACATCTATCTCCCTAAAGGTGATACCCTGTTGTGAAAGGAACCCTTTCACCGTGTGGCAGTGCGGTCAGGTCTGAGTAGTATAAACAGTTACTTTCATCATTAGATCCTCAAAAACCAGTATAACGCGAAACAGATGCCAAACAAAATATCCTAAATCAAAATTTATTCCGAAGTGGGTTTATTTACGGCCAGCACCATCTCAGGAACTGGCATTGCAGGCACTTTACGGGTTTGACCACATTGGGGGCGAGGCACCTCATAATCCATGCCGTCCCGAGGACACCTCGAGATGCATTCGCCGCAGCGGGCGCATTCATTTTGAGCGATTACCGGCAGGGTCTGACCAGGCGAAATGGCTTTGTATTCACAAAAGGTTTTGGCACAGGCACCGCAATTCTTACATTCAGCCTTAAAACTAAGCTCTCGACGGGCTAATCGTCCGACCACCGACAGGACAGCGCCCATAGGGCATAAAAAACGGCACCAAGGGGTAAAAACAAAGATAGAGGCAGCGACAATCAGCACCAGCAAGGTAGTGGGTACCGGAGTTATCTGTGCATTAAAGAGTGATTTGAAAGGATCAACTTCAGCGAAAGCTGTTGTGCCGGTATAAAGAGCAGCGAAAATAATCGCAGCTAGTACCACAAAACGCAGATGGCGGAGTTTATTACCCAGTCCTTCCGGAAGTTTAAGACTTAAGTCCCGTCGGTACAGGAACTGCTGCACCGCCCCCATAGGGCATATCCAGCCACAATAAAGACGCCCCAGGAACACGGTGGAGACAACCGGGATTGCCAGAATGATAAAATGAGCCAGATACTCTTTTGCATCACCCAGATGCAGCACAACATTCTGCATTGCACCGATAACACAGGGGCATAAACCCAAGAAAAAGCCGAGATAGACCATGGAAAAAGCGAGAGATATAAACCGCCAGCGCCGCTTGCGCATTAACAGCCCAATATACGCAAATGCAGTTAAGCCGAGATAAGCCCAAATGAAAGGCTGGCTGAACGCCCTTTTGAAAGCCTCCACCCAAGTTAACTCTACTGCTGACGACGTGTCGTCGTCAGCAGTTACGAAGCCGGTATCAGATGACTCGTCACCGGAAATCGGCAAGACTACAGCAGGATTTTCAACCGTACCTCCGCCCCCGGAATTCAGGGTAATCACGGCATACCCGCCTTCCTTGATGCAATCCCTGATAATTTCCAGCTTGGCTGGACCAGCCGCGAGTACCTGAACAGTCAACACTGTGGTGTATACATCGCGCCCGGCAGAGACCCATGGGGTTTGGCTGACTAACGCAAGATTGTTTGAAGTTTTGAACTGAGTATCTTCCATCGGCACCGGACAATTACGGTGAGTCAGTTCAACCCTGACATTGAGTTTGATGGTCTCCCCGACCTCTACACTATTCTTTTCCGGTACTATAGAAATTTCACAGGCCAAAAGCGGTGTGGCAGTGAGCAGGACAGCGCTGACGGTCAAAAACAGGGTAAACAGAACCCGACGTAAATTCAAGGCTTTATTCATCAACCCATAATAGCGTCTAAAGATAGAAATAATATGTAAGAATTGTGGATAAATTATGGATTCTCAGGTCGGTGCAAAATGCCGGCCGATTAGATCAGAATTAATTCAGGTCAATTGAGCGTTGAGCCCACTGTCTGAGTCGGACGTCGTCTTCAAAAATATCAGCCGGGACCTGATAGTAAGGCATACGCTTGAAACGAGGGCAATCCCGACTGGAATATTCCTCAATATTAGAACTATCTGCTTTGAAATAAAGCACATCAGCAGAAATCAGGCCGAACATACGCCCATTATGAAAAACACCAAAGCCACCGAACATGCTCTTGCCGGTCACCGGACCCAACCGAGCTAGTTTGTCCAGAACCAGTTCCAGATATTCCTTACCGGCCATCTTCCTTACCATCATCGATGCCATCATCAATTCCGGTCTCACAAAACGGTGCCTCCGCCAGTAATTCTGGCTGCGGCGGACGCCTGAGTGAGGCAATGACGGAGATGCTCAGGACAACGGCGATTACCAACAGCGACAGTAAGGTGGGGACGTGGTAGACCCCGGAGATAAGCATTTTTAAGCCCAGAAAGACCAGAATGGTGGCCAAACCGTAATGCAGATAGTAAAGCCTATCGGCAAAACCTTCCAGCGCAAAATAAATACTGCGCAGGCCCATAATAGCGAACATATTGGAGGTATAGACAATAAACGGGTCGGTAGTGATGGAGAGTACCGCCGGAATGGAATCTACGGCGAAAATGATATCGGTGGTTTCCACGGCCACCAGCACTGCCAGCAGCGGAGTTGCCAACCTTCTGCCATTTTCCACAGTGAAAAACTTACCACCGTCGTACTGATGGCTCATCGGTAGAAAACGGCGCAGCAGCTTGAGCACAGGATTAGCTTCGGGATGGGGATCTTCTTCCTTTTTCATCCCCATTCGGATACCGGTAAAGACCAAAAAGGCGCCGAAAACATAGATAATCCAGTGGAAACTGTTAATCAATGCAATTCCGCCGAAAATAAAGGCGGCACGCATGACAATTGCCCCGACGATACCCCAAAACAGTACCCGATGGCGAAACTCCCTGGGAACGCAAAAATAGGTAAAAAGCATCAGGAAAACGAAGAGATTATCTACTGACAGCGCCTCTTCCACAACGTAAGCGCTGAAGTAATTCACGGCATGGTGTGAACCGGCAAACACCCAGATACCCAAACCGAAAATAACGGCCAGACTAACCCAAAGCGCCACCCACCCTAGCGCCTCTTTGAGTTTAATAATATGAGCATGGCGGTGGAAGACAAAAAGATCCAGCGCCAGCATGGTAACCAAAAAGACGTTAAAGAGTACCCAAGCCCAGATGCCGACGTCCATGAATTATCCTTCCGTAGTCCGATACATTCGGTAGACTGATAGAAGCTGGCTGCCAATACTGAATTAAAAGTATAGCCTAGGGGGAAGAAAGTTGTAAAATAGAGTGTTCGAATGGAATCTTTAAAATTGGTATAAGTTTGGCTACCAGCCATAATAGTCGTGCTGTGTTTGGGTCATTTATTCTTTTTATGAGATACTCATACTGTATGTTAATAATTAACACTGTCAAAATCCATAATTTGACCGTTATTAATAGCTATTTCCAAACTCTGGGGTCTTCAATAACCAACAGTCGATATCAAATGGGCTGGGGTAGACAATGAATAAACAACTGATACTCGGTTTGATTATAATAACCATGACATTTATGACCTCTTGCTTTTCAAACGAGGATAATTCGTTCCAAATTAAAGCGACGGAGGATTTGAGTACCCAATTCAACCTGCGACAAGAACAAATAGCAGACCCAACGGAAGCAAGACTGGAAATCATGAAGGGACTGGGCATGAATGTGGAGGATATCAGCGTTCAAAGCGTGTTCATATACCTGAAAGAACTTCCGAGTGCCTCTCAACAAAATGAAATCAGGCAGCTTGGCATCACACTCTATATCGATTCATGGATACCTCCCGTGGGAGTTCATCCCACCGGGTTTCTTATTGCTAAAGTTCCGGTGGATAAAATGGCAGATCTGGCGGCCAAGGACTACGTTATCAGACTGGATTCGGCGGAACGAGTAAATAAACCCCAAAACCTTCCGTCCACAGGTTAAGGCAAAATTGAATGAAGTTTAGAATAGTGACATCTATGGGTTTATTCTTGCTGCTGGCTCAGGTGTTATTCTCTGCCGGGAATGTACCTATAGTCGGCGCCAGCGGGCAACCGCCTGAACAAATCACAGCTAAAATCAGTGGTTTGCTGGCCAGCCAAGTTTCAATGAAGCTGCAAATAATAGATAGTGGCGCTATTTCCGCCGCTAAGGGCGAGAAAGCCGAAGACTTGGTTGGAATTTTGGAAACTACCGGGATAGCAGAACTAAACTTACTTCGCCAGAAAATATTCATCTATTTAGGAACAATACCGGATGCTTCTCAACTCGCAGAGTTGAAATCATTGGGAGTAATTATCAACGAGGATTCCTGGGTACCTCCGGTGGGCATTCACCCAAATGGTTTCCTGACAGCTGATGTCCCAGTGAATATGGTTTCAATACTAGCCGAAAAGAATTATATAACAGCGCTGGATACGGCCGAGCGTTCCAATGAAGCCCATAACGACCTGGGTACTGAGGCTGCAAATGTCCTGAATTTGAGGAACACCTATGGACTGGATGGCTCAGGAGTCACCATAGCCGTTCTAGATTCCGGTATAGATTTAACTCATCCTGACTTCGCCGGTGCGGTCACAGCTTCCAAGGACTACTCAAATTATCCGACACTGGATGATACCGTAGCCAATACAGTGAGTGGGCACGGCACTCATGTTGCCGGGAGCGTCCTGGGAAGGGGTTCTGCTTCAGACGGCGTTTATTCTGGTTCAGCACCCGGAGCCAATCTGGTATTTTTGAAAATTGGATCCGACTCAACCAGTTCCGCTTCTTCTGCGGCAATCGTTAATGCCATCATCGATGCGGTGGATGTTTATAATGCCGATATCATCAGTATGAGCTATGGCGGGTGGAGCGACCATCATGATGGCACCGATGCAATGAGTCAGGCTGTTGATTATGCGGTAAGTCAAGGAACAGTGGTTTTCATTTCGGCGGGCAATGAAGCCGGCAGCAGGGAACATTATTCGGGGACGGTAGCGGGAAACAATGAAACTTCATTTATTCCGATTAATTTGACTGCCACGAGTACCAATTTATACTACAATCTTGTCTGGTATGATGGAATAGGAACCAGTAATGACTTGGAGCTCAAATACTACAATTCCAGCCAAAGTCTATTAGCAACTACCAATTACACTCAAGAAGAGAGTCCCAGGGGTACTGAGAGCGAATACTCCCAAGCAAATGATGTTATTTCGGGAACAAATTATTTAAAAGTTGTTAACCATTCGGCCTCCACCCAATTTTTCCATTTGTATTTGGCTTATGTGTCCAGTGGATATGCTACGTTCTCAAATCCGGATCCCAGCTATACTTTAGGATCCCCGGCAGAAGCGGATGGAGCCATCGCGGTGGGGGCTTATACCACCAGAGTAACTTGGTGGGATTATAACAATAACGTCTATTCGTTCTCGTCCGGAGAGACACTTGATCAAATAGCGACTTTCAGCAGTCAGGGTCCGCGGGTGGATAGCGGTGCGCCGCTCAAGCCTGAAATAGTTGCCCCGGGCAGCGCTATTGTTTCAGCACGTGATAGCGATTATTATCTTACTGCTAATACACGATGGATATCCAATAACGGCCCCAACGAAAACGACTCCGTAAGAAACAACGGTAATACTGGTAATGCGGACTATCTGATAAACCAGGGTACCTCCATGGCGGCACCTATTGCCGCCGGAGCAGCGGCACTGATACTCCAAGCTCACCCGGAATGGACTCCGGCACAGGTCAGGGCTTACTTGGAATCCAACGCAGTGGATATGGGAACTGCCGGGGATGACTCGATATATGGCAACGGGAGAATCTACCTTCCATCATCACTGGCCGAACCGGAGATGAATGTTCAAGGAAATGGGGCTACTATCACCGATGGAGATACAACGCCCTCATCCGCAGATCATACAGATTTCGGTAGTATTGCGGCCACCGGCGGAACGGTTGTCCGTACGTTTACAATAGAAAACATCGGTTATGCTAATTTGACGCTGGACGGGGCGCCAAAAGTTGTCATCGGCGGCACCCATCAAACCGACTTTACTGTATCTGTTCAGCCAGATTCACCGGTGGGAGCAGAAGATACCACCACATTCCATGTGACATTCAACCCCAGTGCTGGTGGGGTACGTACTGCAACAATCAGTATTGACAACAATGATGGCAACGAGAACCCTTACAATTTCGATATTCAGGGCACTGGAGTTACATCAAGTGTCATCGTCACCTATCCCGACGGCGGGGAAACTTGGTCACTCGGCTCTGATTACGCCATCACTTGGAGCACGTTGGGCATACTGGGTAATGTAAAAATAGAAATCTCCCGGGATAATGGGGCTACCTGGGAGGATATCGTTGCCGATACCGCCAATGATGGAACACACAATTGGACCGTTTCCGGTACTACTACTTCTCAGGCATTGATTAGGATTAGCGCAATTGCCGATTCAACCGTCAATGATTTGTCGGATGGTGTTTTTGCCATCAGTGGTATTCCAGCGGTCACCGATGACCCGGATAATCAGACCATAACCTACGGCAACGACGCTGTATTCTCCACCGCGGCTAGCGGTGATCCATCCCCTACTATCCAGTGGCAGGTCAGCACCGACTCCGGTGATAACTGGGCCGATATTGCTGGGGAAACTTCCTCTTCGCTAACTGTCGTCAAACCACCCGTCAGCCTCAGCGGCAACCTATACCACGCCGTTTTCACCAATACCTCCGGTACCGACACTTCGGCCGCCGCCACCCTAACGGTCAATCCGAAAACCCTTACCGTTTCAGACGTTACCGCCGATGATAAGACTTATGACGGTGACCCCGACACTACCCTGACCACCACCGGCTACTCTTTTGGCGGTGTGGAAAGCGGTGATACCGTCACCCTCGATGATTCCGGGTATTCAGCTGTCTTTAATGATAAAAATGTCGGCACCGATAAGCCGGTCACCGTCTCCGGCCTGGCTCTGAGCGGTAGCGAGTCATCTAATTACGCCCTAATTCAACCAACCACGCTTACCGCCGATATCACTGACCTCGACCTAACAATCACAGCCGTCGCCGACGATAAAACCTACGACGGCGATAAGACCGCCTCCGTCACCCTATCCTCCGATAAGATCTCAGATGATACCATCTCAATCTCTTTCAACTCCGCTAGCTTCGACAACAAAAACGTCGGTACCATCAAGACCGTCACCGTCTCCGGTATCTCCATCAGCGGTGATGATGCCGCAAACTATAACCTTACCTCTACATCAGCTACCGATACTGCCGATATCACTGCCTTGGCGATTACCGTAACCGCTGTTACCGATGCCAAGAATTATGACGGGGACACCACTTCAGAGAAGATACCCACCATTACAGCTGGCTCTCTGGCCTCAGGAGATACAGTTGCCTGGTCTCAGAGTTTTGATACTAAACACGTCGGCACCGGTAAAACAATCACCCCTGCAGGCACGGTTTCCGACGGCAACTCCGGTAATAACTACGACGTCTCCTTCGTTAACAATACCACTGGTGTGATTACTGCCCTGGCCATCACCGTTACCGCCGCCACTGATTCCAAGAATTATGACGGTGACACCACTTCGGAGGAAGTACCCACTATTACAGCCGGCTCTTTGGCGAATGGCGACACGGTTACCTGGTCTCAGAGTTTTGACGATAAAAGCATTGGCACAGATAAAACAATCACTCCCACCGGTACCGTCTCCGACGGCAATTCGGGTAATAACTACGATGTCTCCTTCGTCAACAATACCGGTGTGATCACGACTAAACCTCTAACGGTTACCGGCATCATCGCAA
Organism: Dehalogenimonas sp.; assembly: GCA_050864255.1. Lineage (GTDB taxonomy): Bacteria > Chloroflexota > Dehalococcoidia > Dehalococcoidales > Dehalococcoidaceae > Dehalogenimonas. Next base: position 56,113 of record JBOWAX010000004.1, on the reverse strand, counting down.
CCGACAAGGTCTATGATGGAGATACCATAGCCATACTGAATACCGAAAGCGCCGAATTAGTTGGAGTGGTGGGGACTGAAGACGTTACTTTAGATATTTCAGGGGCAATTGGAACCTTTGAAACCAGTGGTATTGGGAATGGAAAGACTGTTATCATCTCAGGATTAATAATCACCGGTAATGATATCGGTAACTATTCACTCGTCCAACCACAAACAACCGCAAATATCACACCACTGTTGATTGAAACAAATCTTGAACTTACCTCAGGCTGGAATTTCATCAGCTTACCGGGAACTCCCGTCTCAACCGATATTGATGTTGTTTTGGCAGGTATTATTGACGAAGTGGTTGTTGTTTGGGCATACCAAGGGGCGGAATGGAGTTATTATGTCCCTGGAATATCATCATCAACACTTTCTCAGATGATTAGCGGTGTAGGATACTGGGTAAACCTTTCCGGGGACGCCACATTAACCATCTCCGGCGCGTTTTTAACCACTAGCGATATTACTTTAGAAGCCGGGTGGAATCTCGTCGGACTTACAAGTTCCCCGAGTTCCCCCGCCATTAACGACATTTTGCAAGATATCATTTCTGATGTGGTAATCGTTTGGAATTATAACAGTACAACTGATACCTGGACATATTTTGTACCCGGCATCGGCTCATCAAGCTTGACGCAGATGACCCAAGGTAATGCATATTGGCTTAATGTGGAGACTCCCCAAACATTAACAATTGATTGATATTTACGGCGAACAGAATCGAATAAAGGAAACGGCTCAAATGCAGAATCTGCTTAAAGGAATTGTATCAGCTTTATTAGGTATAGCTTTATTGCCGGGTATAATCTTGGTTGCTCAAGCACCGCCGACCTTCCCTCACCAGTTTGAGGGCAGCGTAACCGTTGATGGAACACCCGCACCAGATGGAACCAGTGTTGAAGCCAGAATAGGAGGCAGCGGTGTTGGTAGCGACAGCACCAGCGGAGGGAATTATAACATCCAAGTGGCCGGTGACGCGGGGCCTGCCGGGGCGACTATCAATTTCTATATTGATGGCGAATCAGCCGGATCTGCCAGCCTGTCTCCCGGTTCATTCACTACATTGAATTTTGCCATTACAGCACCGCCCCCGCCGCCCCCGCCGCCCCCGCCGCCCCCCCCTCCACCTCCATCTGAACCGACATATCGGCTAACAGTTCAGAAAACTGGCGAGGGCACCGTAAGCCCATCAGTTGGTGATTACGATGAAATCCAAAACAGTGAGGTTTCAATTTCAGCAAGTCCGGCTGAAGGTTGGAGATTTGAAAACTGGACCGGAGACGTTGCTGACCCATCGGATGCGACAACCACTATCGGCATGAGCAGTGATAAAACAATCATAGCGAACTTTGTGCTTTTACCGGATGAAACTCCACCGGTCATATCTGAAATTCAAGCAATCAAAATCACGAAGACCGGAGCGGTTATTGTTTGGAGTACCGACGAAGAGGCCAATAGTAATGTTGATTACAATCCCGGCACCCTTAACATGGGTGATACGATTCTGGTAACTTCCCACTCCGTATCCCTTACCGATCTAACACCCGCGACCACTTACACCTTCACCGTCAGTAGTGCGGATGAAGCCGGTAATGGGAGTATTTCAGCAGAATATTCTTTTATGACGCTGGGATCCCCGGCCATATTTGAAACCAGTGGTTGGTTGTTTAGTGTCGGCGATATTGCCGAAGGAGGCAAACAACTAACCGTTGCTTTTTTTGTGGCAAATACTGGAGATCTACCGGGTACCTATGAAACTGAATTAACAATCAACGGTGTTAATGAAGCCAGCGAAACAATAAATCTGGAACCCGAGCAAATTCAGCGAATAAGCCTGACCGCAAGTAGAACAACGGGCGGCGAATATATGGCCAAAATCAATGATTTTCAAGTAAGCTTCGTAGTTCCAATGCCAGTAATCGAACCGGAAAGCCCTTTTAATCCCCTTCCAGTCATTGGCGGACTTGTTGTATTAGGGATTATTTTCGCCGTCTTTCTATTAAACCGCAATTATTATCTATTCAGACTGACTCCGCGAAAATAGTCCCGGATTCCGCCCTATTATTCAGCTTTATAACGCCAGAACCTGCTCCAAATCCCCCGGCGTATTTACGGGTGGAAAACAGTTAAAGTTACGGCAAACATAGGCTGTCGGAAGGCCGTTGAGCTGGGCTCGTTCTTGAAACAGCGGCAGGTCTGAAATACCGGCAGGATCGTCTGGATCAAGCGCAGCGAGGACAGTATTGGGCCGGTAGCGGCGGCAAACAGTGCTCACCAGGGCACGCGCGGCCGAATCAGATGATTTGCCGATAACAGCCACCTCCTGCTGTGGTCCCAAATAGAAGTCCAACGCCGCCAGCCATTGACCAAATCCCATCGGGTAACGGCCCAGGTATTCCGCCACTCCCCGCAAAGCCGTGCCGCCGGTACGCCAGTAATGCTGATTATCGGTCAGCCGGGCCAACTTCAGTAAAACCAGAGCCCCGGAGGCCGCGCCGGAAGGCATCGCACCATCCTGGAAACTCCTGGGCCTTTTAAAGAGGCCGGTCATGCCGGAGGGGGTATCATAGAATACCGATTCATTTTCATCCCAGAAACGCTTAAGCATTGAATCGGTCAGTTTAACCGCCTGTCGCAGCCACCGGGGATTCAGGGTTGATTGGTGCAGCCACAGTAAACTGTCGACGAACAGGGCATAATCTTCCAAAAACCCATCCTTGACCGAGGATGTATGGCGTAAGACGTCGTCGGTCAACAGATTATCCAAGAGGAACCCGGCATTGCGGGATGCCGCTTCAAGATAATCCTCCCGACCGAGTGCGCAACCTGCCTCGGCCAAACTGGACTGCATCATAGCATTCCAAGAGACCAGGATTTTGGTATCCTTGCCCGGATGGATTCTGTTTTCCCGTTGTCTTAACAGTTTTTCCTTGTTATCTTTATCCCGTTGTATCAAATCGGCCTTGAACTCTCCGGCCAGATGCAGAATGTTGCGGCCCTCAAAGTTACCGGATTCGGTCACCCCGAATCGCTTGATGAAACTGTCAGCCCTATCGCTGAGGACGGATTTCAATTCATCCGTTGTCCAGACGTAGAATTTACCTTCTTCACCCTCGGAATCAGCATTCTGGCTGCTGTAAAAGCCACCGGTGGCCGAGTCGGTCATCTCCCGAAGCACGTAATCAAAGATATCTTCCGCCACCAGCCGGTACTCCGTTTTGCCGGTAATCTGAAAAGCATGCAGGTAAACTCGCGATAAAAGCGCATTGTCATAGAGCATCTTTTCAAAATGGGGCACCTGCCACTCCGCATCAACCGAATAGCGATGAAAGCCCCCACCCAGGTGATCATATATACCGCCCCGATATATGGCTTCCAGCGACTTCTCAACTATCTCCAGTACTCTCGGCGTTTGGGAACGAAGGTAATAACGCAGTAAAAAATCCAGCATGAGCGGCTGAGGAAACTTGGGCGCATCGCCAAAGCCGGCAAATTTATTATCAAAATCAATTTGCAAAGCCTGATAAGCCCGATCAATGAGATCAGATGACAGCTCGGCTTCCGCTGAATTGGCGGGCTTTTCCTCAATAGCTTCCAGAAGTTTGCCGACACTGCTTTCCACCTCCGATGGCCTTTCCTGAAAGGCTTCAGCCACCGCTTCCAGAATTTTGGAAAAGGCTGGCAGACCGTGACGATCCTCGGGAGGATAATAAGTACCGCCGTAAAAAGGCCTTCCATCCGGGGTTAAAAAGACGGTCAAGGGCCAGCCCCCGTGGCCGGTCATTGCCTGCACTGCAGCCATATAGATACTGTCGATATCCGGGCGTTCCTCCCGGTCAACCTTAATATTAATGAAATGGCGGTTCATCAGCGCCGCGGTGGCATTGTCTTCAAAACTCTCGTGAGCCATGACGTGGCACCAGTGGCAGGCAGAATAGCCGATGCTGAGCAGTATCGGCTTGCTTTCCTGTTTAGCGCGGGCTAAAGCTTCGTCGCCCCAGGGATACCATTCCACCGGATTATCAGCGTGCTGCAAAAGATAGGGACTGATGGAACCGAACAGATGATTGGGCATTATTTTCTCCTTGAGTGGAATCCCTCTATTCAAGTGTAACGCAGAAACTCTATAGCACCAATACCGAAACGACAAAGATAAGTTTGTGAGCAGGACAGGGAGAAGCTATAATCACAACAATGAAATTAGGCTGGTATTATCCGTTGGTGCGCTTGAGTGCCCGCGCTATGCTTTTACTCACCAAGGTGGAAGTCTCCGGAAAGAAAAACATGCCTCAAGGCGTGCCGCTAGTCATCTGTGCCAACCATATCAGTTCCGCCGACCCGCCGATTTTAGGTTTGCATCTGCCGCGGTACGGGGTTTATTTTCTCGCTAAAAAAGAGCTTTTTGTAAACAGAACCTTCGGTAAAATACTGAAAGAATCCGGCGCCATCCCGCTCAACCGCGACGGGGCCTCGGGCACTTCATTTAAGGCATCAGCCCGAGTGATCAAAAAAGGCGGTGCTTTGATTATCTTCCCAGAGGGAAAACGTAATCCTGATGGGGGGTTGACCGCGGCTATGCCCGGAGCGGGCTACCTGGCGGCGGCATTCAAAACACCAGTGATTCCGGTTGCCATTACCGGTACAGAGACTATCACAGGCAAATGGTGGTTCCTGAAACGGCACAGGGTTAAAATCGTTATCGGCAAGCCCTTCAACATGACTATAACCGAATCAAAACCGGATAAAGACGCTTTGGCAGCCTACGGAGATCAGATAATGCGAGCAATCGCTGAATTGCTACCACCCAAGTACCGCGGTATCTATGGGGAAAGACAGTCATGAAAATAGAACTCGCCCCTGATCTAGGTTTCTGTTTCGGCGTCAAGCGAGCCCTGGCGACGCTGGAAGAAGTCGCCCGGGAAAAAGGCGGAATTGAAACCCTGGGAGCCCTGGTACATAACCAGCAAGTGATGTCCCGTCTGGAGACCCTTGGAGTACGGGTGGTTAAGGATATTTCTGAGATTACCGGCGACACCGTCGTCATCAGTTCTCACGGAGTGGGCCCTCAGGTACTGGAAACCATCAAAGCCAGTGGTATTGAAGTGGTGGATACCACCTGCCCGTTTGTGCAACGGGCACAGAAAGCCGCCCACCGGTTGGCTGAGGCCGGCTTCTTTACGCTTATTTACGGTGACGTCAATCATCCCGAAGTGAAAGGCATTCTCGGCTGGGCCGAAGACCGGGGTATGGCAACGCTGGCACTGGAAGAACTTGACCGGATTGAATTACCGAGACACGTCGGGCTGCTGTCCCAGACGACCCAGGTTCCGTCCAGCTTCATCAAATTTGCCCAGGCGGTGATTGAAAAGGCACTAGTCAAAGACGCCGAACTGCGTATCGTGGACACCGTGTGTCATGATATCCGGCGCCGTCAAGCAGCCACGCTGGCGCTGGCGGAAAAGGCAGACCTGATGCTGGTCATCGGCGGTCATCACAGCGCCAATACCAGGCACCTGGTGGAACTCTGCCGACCGGTGGCCGAAACCCACCTGGTGGAAACTGCATGGGAGATAAACCCTGCCTGGTTCACGGACAAAACACTGGTGGGAATTACCGCGGGGGCTTCCACCGCTCCGCAAACCATAGATGAAGTGGCACAGCGGTTGAAGGAATTTAACCCGCCGTAAGGCAAATTTGAATCCCGGAGAAGTCTAAAACGGCCTTCTCGGTAATGATATAATTACAGACAACCGTTCTTTACGGTTATCGATTAGGAGGAAACTGACATGGCCGACAACATACTCCAGACTATCGGCAACACCCCTATTGTCAGGATTAACAGACTCAATCCCAATCCAAAAACCGTTATCTACGCCAAACTGGAGGGCCTTAATCCTTCCGGGAGCATCAAGGACCGAATTGCCTTAAGTATGATTGAGCAAGCTGAATTTGAGGGCCGGTTGACCAAAGGCAAAACAATCATTGAGCCGACTTCCGGCAATACCGGGCTGGCGCTGGCGATGATAGGGATAGTCAAAGGATACGAAGTTGAGATTGTCATGAGTGAAGCCGTGTCGGTTGAACGCAGGCAAATGATAAAGGCTTACGGAGCTAAGGTAACGCTTACCGAGGGGACACTAGGCACGGATGGGGCTATTTATAAAGCACGCGAATTGACCAAAGCCAATCCGGACAAATATTTTATGCCGGATCAATTCTCCAACGAATACAATAAAATAGCCCATTACCGTACTACCGGTGACGAAATCTGGAAACAGACTAACGGTCGGATAGACTATTTTGTTTCATCACTGGGTACATCAGGAACAATTATGGGTGTCGGTAAGGCGCTGAAAGAACATAATCCACAAATCAAAACAGTCAGCGCCCATCCCGTGAAGGGGCATTACATCCAAGGGCTTAAAAACATGGAAGAGGCTATCGTCCCGTCCATCTTTGATCCTTCACAGATTGATATTACCATCATGGTTGAAACCGAAGCGGCCTACGAAATGACCCGGCAAATTGCCCGGCAGGAAGGCATCTTTGCCGGCATGAGCAGCGGGGCCGCCATGTTTGCCGCAGCGCAAATCGCCGGGAGCATTGAGTCCGGTACTATCGTGGTTATCTTTCCGGACCGAGGCGAAAAATACCTATCTACCGGGTTGTTTCAGGAATAGCGTCTTGACTGACTTTCTCGCGTATTTTCTTAATGATATACTAGCAACGGTGAAAATAATTACCAGAGAGTAAATATTATGAAAATTGTAACCGACAGCGGTACCGACCTCAGCCTTTCTGCTGAGCAAATAGCTGAATTGGATATTAGCATTGTACCCCTTGTGGTGACTTTGGAGGGAAAAAGTTACCGTGAAGGCTTAGATATTACACCGGCTGAATTCTATCCATTGTTGGAAGCATCAAAAAAATTACCTACCACCTCTCAACCATCGGTCGGGGTGTTTGCTGAAGTGTACAGAAGTATCGCGGAGACCGACCCGGACATCCTGTCCATACATATGTCATCAGGCTTGAGTGGGACACTGAACGCAGCGCAGGGAGCGGCAAAAATCGTGCCGGAAGCTAATATTACCCATGTTGATACCAAAACCTTATCGGCCGCATCCGGCTGGCAAGTGGAAGCGGCGGCAAGAGCCGCAAAAGCTGGCTGGAAAAAGGAGCAAATCTTAGCGCTGCTGGGACGCATCGGGGATGCGAGCGAGAGTATGTATACCCTTAAAGAGCTAAAATACCTGATTCATGGCGGACGAATAAGCCACCTTTCAGGAACCATAGCTTCCTTACTGGATATCAAACCACTAATCGGCGTAGAAAAGAAGGGTGGTACTTATATACAACTCGGACGGGTACGCACCTTCAACAAAGCACTGGAAGGGCTGGTTGACCTTATTGCCCGGAAACACCCCTTGGGCAGTTCCTTACGGACACAGGTGCTTCATGCATTCAATCCTGAGGGAGCAGCAAAATTACGTGAAATGATCGACTCCAAGTTTGATTGCACCTGGCTTCCGGTCGGCCCAATGTCTCTGGTTCTCGGCGCTCACACCGGTCCCAGCATGGTGGGGATTGCCTTTGCCCCCGCAGCAGCTTTCGCCGATATACAGTAGAAGGTTATATTGGTGGCATCGGGTAGATTTGAACTACCGACCAAGGGCTTATGAGTTGAGACGTCTGGTGAATCGTATACCAGTTTGAAGTCGTACTGGGTAATTTCCGAAATGTTCAGTTGTCGAGTTGGATTAGTAGATGCGGTTGAATAGGCTGAGTTTAAATTCCCCCAGCTGGAGCTGAGGGAACGATAGCTAGAACTGGGAGTAATTGTTTCTGCTGGCTTTCGATATTGATAGTATGGCGCGTACCGTTATTCGTAGAACAACACTTTATTTAAGGCATCATTTTGAATATCACATCAATTACTCTTCAACTTGAATTATTCTCATAATCCCGTGAGACATGTAGAGGGTATAGACACAAGCCTGTCTTAGATACACAAGTATATCGTTTGACCGCCTAAGTTTGGACTTGGCCAATAGAAGATGTATCACTCATGCCATTTCGGTGAAGATCGTGGATATGGTAAGCAGAATACTTGTAGCCAAGCTAGAGTAAACCTATAATAGCGATGCGTTCATACAGTTAGAGGTTAGATGTCCAATACTACCGATTTAAAAATCCGAGAACTCTTGATCGCTGGAAAATCTATCGAAGCAATCGTTCAAATCAAAGCGATCGCTGACGAGTTTCTTCGAAGAGGCGAGTATACTTCTTTATTGGATTGGATTCTCAGCATTCCCACTAACCTCAGAGAAAACGACCCTGACCTCAACTTGATTCTTGCTCAAAGCTTGATCCACACCGGGGAGCTTCATCAAGCTGGTGTCCTTCTAACAAAGACTATCAATCAGAACGCAGATAATACTTCAGATTCACTAGTGTTAGTGCAAGCTCTCATCTGGCGAAGTGCGACGCATCGGTTAGCTGGGAATCTGCAGAACGCAATTAATGATGCAAAATCTGCTCTATCTCGACTAAAAAATAGAAATAATGCACCCCTTTTCGCAAGTGCCCAGTTCAGACTCGGTAATGCCTTATTCTACGTAGGTGATTTGGGGCAAGCAATTAAGCATCTCAAGCTGGCTGCAAGGTTCTCATCTGATAGCTTTGACCTCGAACTTATCGCTAGGATCCAGAACTCCCTTGGTGCGGCATACCTACGTCGGGGCGATCTAGCCGCGGCAGCCACCCATTTCGAGTATGCTTGCGAGGGCTGGGAAAAACTAGGAAACAATGGAGCCTTGGCGGCCACTCAAAATAACCTTGCATATTATTATCAGAGGCAAGGCCAATCAGAAATGGCATTGGAGATGTTATCTATAGCGCTAGCTAATGCTCGCTCTGCAAACTCCAAACGCATTGAGGCCAATATTCTTACCGCAATGGGTGTAACTCAACGAGATTTGGGTGATTTCAGTGATTCCATTGCCACCCTTAATTCAGCCCTGACAGTTGCTCGGGATGTGATGGAAAAATACTACGTCTCTTGGGCAAAAGCTGAGCTAGGCGAAACTTATCGCAGGATGGGCCAGTACTCCCAGGCTGTTCAAATATTAACCGAAGCTGTAGGCCAAGCAAATGAACAATCCCAAACGACCGACGCGGATATTTTTAGCGTACTCCTTGGTATTTCGAAATTCATGGGTGGTGATCAAGGGGAAGGATTCGAGTTACTCTCTAGTCACGCGAATAAGCTGGAAGTCGGAGGGGATCAAGACGCTTTAGTTAGATGTTATTTTTTCCTGGCTCACTGTTCATTCACCCTGAAAGATTTCGATAAGGCGACAATCTGGCTGGAAAAAACATTAGCTCTGGCTGAAAAACTTGGCTATGATGGGTTCCTTTTTATTGAGGGGCAAGACTTCCCGTTGCTAATACACTTTGCAGTGTCGAAGGGAATAGGTGGTGATCGTTTCATGCGTGCCCAACGGCAGATCAGTGAAAGGATTAAATCTCATTCTGATGAAGATTCCGATCCAAACACAAAAATAGAGCGAATGGGGGTCGAAGCTTATTCTTTCGGCAAAGTAAAAGCGTATATATTCTCCAAGGTAGTTGATGAAAGTGAATGGCGCAGTCTGCGAGCCAAGGAATTGTTCTTCTACTTATTATGTTACCCGAGCCAGACAGGAGAGCAGATTACCTCAGCTCTGTGGCCTGAACTTCCCCCGGACCGAGCTCTGAGTAATTTTCACACCGCTCTTTATAGGGCACGACGGGCTACCTCACCCGGTGTCATAACCATGAATAACGGCCGCTATCAGATAAATGAAAACTTGAAGATTTACTTTGACGCTTCGAATTTCCTTGATTTGATTTGCCCAAAACAGACTAATGAATCCCAAGACCTGTACTGCGAGCGATTGGAGAATGCTGTAAATCTATACCGGGGTCCATTCATGGATGGATTCCAAGCCGAATGGATAGATGAAATCCGACAAGATTACGAAGCTAATTATTTAAAAACTTTATCCATTATTGCCCGTCAATATCGAGACCAAGGCAATTATCAAAAAGCTGTCTCGTTGCTAGAAAAGGCTGTTGCTATAGATATTTACCAAGATGATCTTTATTGCGACATCATAGAAAGCTACATTGCTCAAGGTGACCGGCTCTCAGCCCTAAGAACTTATCGTAAATACGAATCGATCGTCATCAAGGAAATGAACTCAGAACTCCCCCCTCGCCTAGTTGAGCTTTTAAAACCCCTGGCAACTTAATCTCCTATTAACCACCGACACCAAAGAGAGAAGGTACAAAACCTTCTCTCTTTTTTTTGGTCAGAGTTTGGTTATAGTCGGTGGGATATTATTCTGCCAGACACAAGATATTCTGAAATAACTAAAAGGGAGGTGGAAAAATGAAAAAAGCAACACTTAAAGCCGTTGTCGTTATGGCGATCACCCTGATTGCTTCCTTGGCTTCAGCGACCATGGTGGTTGCCGGACCTATTGCAACATTGCCATGATTTTTGGTGATGAGCTAAGCCTTAGTTTTCGAGCCAACTAAGGCTTAGCTCGCAATTTTAATCTTGAAGGATCGCAATTGAAGAATGACGAATATTGCCTCAACCAGCAAGACCACGAGATAGCCGAATTGATTGATGTCAATTTCATTGAATTTGAAGAAATCGAATTACTAGAATTATTACTTGGCCTTTTTATGACTCAGGAAGATGGCCAAAGACTATCCCGCATCTGCTATGGTTGTTTTGGGTCGTTTACTGGTTTGGTCAATTCTTCTCCCAAGGCGCTTCAACAAGCCGGCCTACCAATCCAAATCATCTTAACAATTAAACTTATACAGGCTTTCAATCAAAGAGTTGTCAATACAGAACCAGAAATTAACGCTTGGTATCACGGATGGGGGGTCGGAGGCCAAGATATAAGATATGGATATGAATGAAGATAAAGTGAAAAGAACACATGGAAAACTGCTTAACGGCAAGGGAAGTCTCAAACCTATTAAACGTTCATGTAAATACCATTGGGCGATGGACAAAAGGGTAGCATATCAAAGCCTGTCGCGTTAGGAATCGTGGCTATAGGGAATTTCTGTTGTCTGATATTCAAGTTTTTCTCAAGAAGGGGACCGAAAGACCGGGTTCCGGCGACATGGGTACTGTCTCCAGCGAGGATCTCTGAGGCGCTGACAAGCCTAGTGAAGGCAAACGGAAATGAGGGTGAGGGATTATGAGTAGTAGCACACAAAGCGGTGGTAAGCTCAAGATTGTTGCTGACCAATATAGCCCGACTCAAGCCAAGGAATTGAGATACATCTTGGAGTCGCACCGAAGATTGCTTATATCTATCGACATTGGACTTCGATATCTCTAGCTTCATGTATGTACTTTATTCCAAGAGAGAGACCTAAAGAATGGCAAAACTGCTTAAAGACCGTTTTTTCTGGTACGTCACCACCCTTGTTCTTCTAATAGGTCTAATGCTGATCTACGATTCCGTTACCGCAAGGTCTTCAGCGGATGAGTGGAGTCAGTTTTTAATACCAGCGCAACGAATGGCTTTCGTGATAGCAATAGCTGTTGCGTCCTGGAGATTTGGTGCCAAAACCGGATGGCTAGTTTGCCTTATTGTGGGATTATCCCTCCTAGCACGGCATCTATTTCTCGGAATCAATGATTTTCCTCAACCTTCAGTGTCGAATATATTTGTAGAGTCGGTGTTTGTTAGTTTGGGTTTTGTGTTTAGCTGGTTCATCGATAAATACCATGAGGAAACAAAAAAGCTTGTAAGGTCGGAACAAGACCTAAAACACGCCGCTGAAGAGTGGCGGGCTACTTTTGATTCCATCTTGGATATGGTTTCCATTCAGGATAAGAATTGTAGATTACTGCGCGTCAATCAGGCCTATGCCAATGCATTGGGTATGATCCCAAAAGAGGTTATTGGCAAAAAATGTCATGAGATCATTCACGGTACAATTGGGCCCGTGCCTGAATGTCCTCACAAGATAACGATGGAGACAGGGAAGCCACAAAGTTTTGAATTATATGACGCCAGCAAAGGTACATACTCCGAAGTTCTTACTTACCCCATATTTGACGGCAAGGGCGAAGTCACTTCCACTGTCCATATTATCCGCGACATCTCCCGACGCAAAAAGTCGGAAGCGGAACTGCAGCAACTTCGAGATAAAACCGAGTCGTTCAGCCGTCTGGCTGCGGTGGGAGAGATGGCTGCCGGTATCGCTCATGAAATCAACAATCCCCTGACCGGGGTCATCGGCTTCTCTGAACTGCTCAAAGACAGAAAAGACCTGCCGGAAGACGTGGTCCAAAGCCTCCAGATTATTAACAGCGGCAGTACAAGGGTTAAAGAGATCGTCAAACGGATGCTGACCTTTGCCCGTCAGTCCAAACCGGAAAAGACTTCAACCAGCATCACCGAACTAATTGAGAATACTCTTGAACTACGCAGCTATGTCCTGAGTACCTCTAATATTGTTGTGGTCAGGTATTACGCTCATGATCTGCCTTGGGTAACAGTCGATGCCGGTCAGCTGCAGCAGGTGTTTCTTAATCTCATTGTTAATGCCGAGTACGCTATGAAGCGGGCGCATGATAAAGGGATACTGACCATCAAGACTGAGAGACTGGATGGTCATATCCGTATCTCTATCACCGATGATGGGCCAGGTATGTCTAATGAGATCAAGACCAAGCTCTTCCGGCCCTTCTTTACCACCAAAGACCCCGGCGAGGGCACTGGTTTAGGACTTGCCATATCATTCGGTATCATCCAGGAGCATAGTGGCACTATCGAGGTAGAGAGCGAGCTTGGTCAGGGTACTACCTTCATCATTGAACTGCCCATAACAGCTTCAAAAGAAGAACCTCAAACTAAAGATCCTGTTGTAGTAGATACATCTCAAAAAGTGAAGCCGGCAAACATACTGGTTGTTGATGACGAACCAACTATCAGAGCTTTGATCAAATCAATCTTGGGCAAGCAGGGTCATACGGTAGAGGAAACTGACGATCCTCAACAGGCATTGGAGATGATTGGAAAGACTACTTATGATTTAATCTTCATGGATATACGGATGCCGGGCATGAGTGGGATGGAATTGCACAAAAAGATATCGGATCAGGGACCAGAACAGGCGGGCCGGATTGTCTTTATTACCGGAGACACCTCGGATCTGACAATCCGGAAATACCTTGAGGGACACCGGATTCCCTATATCACCAAGCCATTTGACCTTACAACACTTGAGGGAAAAGCGAATGAAATTCTAGGTGGGAATGATTTCCCGGGCATCTGATTCCCCCTTTCATATTTTCCAGTCTATCATCAAGTTGGACTCGGTTTTGGGGATCAGGTCAATAATTCAATCCTCGAATGGACGTCTGCGGAGATATGGCTTTATATATATACGACCTTTCATTTCAAAATCTTTTGATAGAAAAACGTTTGAATCGATGGTAAATAGCACGTTGCTGAAAAAACCTGCCTTTTAATCAAACACCAGGATTTTCAGAACAAAAGGATAGCAGGTAGGAGGTCAAAGTGGATTCATTCTGTGTGACATGCCAGGTTTCCCATATACCTTTTGTGCCGAAAACAAAACGATAATCGTGGATTTCTCATCAGAAGAAGTGGTTTGGAACTCTACTTTAGAACTTCGTACAGGCCTTGAATCGTTCGGTAAAATGCGTGCCGTTAATGCCTCCTCTCATTCTAAAACTTATTGACGAAGGGAAAAGATGGAAGCCGAATTTTCCTCCTGGACAGCGGCTTCGAAGTGCTATCAAGTATTAATGCCATAAGCTGGTTGGCAGACTTGTATTTCTACTTTCGGGTAGCCGTTGTTCCCGGAATTCTAGGTCACTGAGCTGTTTTACTTGTTCTGTTTCGTGAAGCGTCTTCCGTCCGACCTCACTCCGAAGACTGCAGCCTATTTTAATAGTCCAGAGTGAGATACCCTGCGGTAGTTGTTCATTATAAGGCATTGAAGGGGTAATGAAATTGCCTGTTCTATTCGGGACGTTGTTAGGATTCCTGAAAACGCCGAAGGGAAACAGGGTTAAATCTCAATATTTATAGGAAAATTACCTATTGTTGAGAAAACCGGTTAGCCTTACAGTGTGTGTATCCAACAATTCTAGTTGTGGAAGCCTTAACGTAAATAAAATAATAAATAGGGGAATACTAAATGAATGAATTATTCCAGATGCTCAAAAAAGAGCATGTTGAAGTCAAGGAGATTTTAGAGCAGCTTACAGGGACGAAAGAGTCTCTCACGCGTGAAAGGTTATTCCAAAAGCTTAAAGTTGAACTGGTACCCCATATGAAGGCCGAGGAAGTCACCTTTTATCCCCGTTTGCTGCTGAAGAAAGAGGCCCGTGAAGATGCTTTGGAGGGAATAGAGGAGCATCATGTCAGCGAGATGGTTTTGAATGAACTTGAGCAAATGCCGAAGAACGGGGATCAATGGGGCGCCAAAATGGCTGTGTTCAAGGAACTCGTGGAGCATCACGTCCAGGACGAGGAGAGCAAGGTATTCAAGAGCGCTGAAAAGGCATTAGACCAGGACGACTTTCAAAATATCATGAAAAAGTTTGAACAGGAAAAACAAATAATCAGACAGACTTTGAAAAGCAGGATGCCGGGGGGAAAAGTGGCCGCCTGACGATTTGTCAAGGAGTCCTTCTTCGGCGCGGGCAATAAAGTCATTCTGTCATTGGCGAGTGCCCTGAAAGATCCAGTAGCCATCGTAACAGCGATACCCTCCGGCGGAATCGGGGAGAGATAAATTAAAGAGGAGTTTAGGAATGAAAAACGCACCAGCTAGGCAAAATCGAAACCGGAATCAGAACATGGAAGAAGTGAACCAGTATCAAGAGATGGAGACCGAGGAACAGGAAAACCAGAACCAAGCTCGGGGTAAAGCCGGTACCAAGAACACTAACCGTAATGCAGGCCCAGAACAAGAACCAGGCCAGAAAAATGAGAATCGAGATCAAGAGAACAAATAACATCCATTGGTTGTTCATTTTGTAGTAATCAGCAATGCGGCCAAGGCGTTTTTACCGACTACCATTAGTCGGATTTCGCCACTGACTGGGGTTCAAAGGGCCCCGACATTACGTGTTCTTTTGAATGGATAACAGGGAGAATGAGTGAATATACCGCTGGAAAGCCCTTTAGTTAATGTATTTTTTTCCTCGGAAATTAATACTGATTCAACCGAAAATTTATTGGCAGTTATGGCCGAATGCGCCAACCAAAAAGTCAAAAAGGTTTGTCTGTTTTTATCTACTTTGGGAGGTGGTGTGTCCAGCGGTCTCCAACTGTACAACGTTCTGAAAGGGATGCCTTTTGAACTAACGACACATAATGTTGGGAATGTTGATTCTATTGGTAACGTGGTCTTTCTAGCCGGGGCGAAACGCTTCGCCTGTCCCAATGCTACCTTTATGTTTCATGGCGTAGGTTTTAGCCCAGCTAATCTAGGCCGGATGGAAGTTAAGGATGTTCAGGAGAAGCTTGGAGGTCTCCTCAGTGACCAGAAAAGGATTGGGGCCGTTATCGCCGATAGGACAGGAATCTCAGAAGACGAGGTAACCGAATTCTTTAATCACACACATACCCTCGGTGCTGATGATGCTCTTACTACCGGCGTAATCGATGATATCCGAGAAGTAGAAATAGGATTGGGTATTCCCGTCATAACTCTAGTGTTCAAACCCGTGCCTCCCATCGTGAATTGACCCGGTTTTCTTTCCATTGAACCTGGTGATGGTTTTTGATTTGCGATCAAGCTTGTAACGGCTTTGCTGAAAAAGCTGAAGAGAAAACGGTATCCCATATGAATTGAGGGAAACCATTAGGAGGGAGTTATCATGAGAAAAAACAAAACCAACCAGGAATCTGGCCAGAGTAAAATGAAAAGTACCAGGAACCCCGTTGAGGATACGCGGGTGTCTGACGGGGGTGAGTTGCACCAGATTGCTGGGGGAGAGCACCCTGTGCTCACTACAAATCAAGGGGTGGTGCTTTCTGATAATCAAAATTCGCTCAGAGCCAATCCGCACGGCCCGACGCTTCTGGAGGATTTTATCCTTCGTGAAAAAATTACCCATTTTGATCACGAACGTATTCCGGAGCGCATCGTTCACGCGCGAGGGACGGGCGTGCATGGGTTCTTTGAACTGACTACCTCTTTGGAGGAGTATACCACCGCCGGCATTCTCACCGAGGTGGGTGAGAAAACACCCGTGTTTACACGTATATCGACTGTGGTGGGTGGCTCGGGTTCGATCGACACGCCGCGTGACGTACGTGGCTTTGCCGTCAAGTTTTATACTAAAGAAGGCAACTGGGATCTGGTGGGTAACAACATGCCGGTATTTTTTATCCAGGATGCCATCAAGTTCCCCGACCTCGTCCATGCCATAAAAATGGAACCCGACCGGGGCTTTCCGCAGGCAACCGCTGCCCACGACACCTTCTGGGATTTCATTTCGCTCACCCCTGAATCCATGCATATGATAATGTGGGTCATGTCTGACCGTGCACTGCCGCGGTCACTACGGATGATTGAAGCCTTTGGTATACACAGTTTCCGCTTGATTAACCATGCCGGCAAATCAACCTTTGTTAAATTCCACTGGCGTCCCAAGCTTGGTTTGCAGTCTACCATTTGGGATGAGACTCTCAAGATTGCCGGTGCAGATCAGGACTTCCACCGTCGCGATATGTTCGAGGCCATTGCGGCGGGTAATTTCCCGGAATGGGAATTTGCAGTCCAGCTTTTCAGTCAGGAAGAAGCGGAAAAATTTCCGTTTGATCATCTGGACCCGACCAAACTGATTCCCGAAGAACTGGTGCCGTTGAAAGTCATAGGGCGCATGGTGTTGGATCGCTGGCCCAGCAACTTCTTCGCAGAAACTGAACAGGTAGCGTATTGTCCAGCCAACATAGTGCCGGGGATAGACTTCTCTAACGATCCGCTTCTGCAAGGTCGTCTGTTCTCTTATTTAGATACCCAGCTTTCTCGCCTGGGTGGGCCGAATTTCCACCAAATCCCGATTAATGCACCCAAGTGCCCGTTTGCTAACCATCAGCGTGACGGACATATGCAGATGTCACAACCCGCTGGTCGTGTTGCGTATGAGCCTAACTCTTTAGCCGGAAACTCGCCGCGGGAAACGCCGGTCAATGGCTTTCATAGTGCTGTAGTGACTGAGACTGGAGACAAAGGCCGTATTCGGATGGAGAGCTTTGTTGACCACTATAGCCAGGCGCGACAGTTCTATCTCAGCCAGACAACTTATGAGCAGGCGCACATCGCTTCAGCTTTGGTATTTGAGCTTTCCAAGGTCGAACATATTCACATACGTAAAGCTTTGGTCGGTCACCTGAGACATATCAATGAAGACCTCGCCCAACGGGTTGCGACAGGCCTGTTTATCGACAAACTCCCTGAAGCACCGATAGTGGCGGCGCCTGTGCGGAAGATGGATCCGTCGCCTGCTTTGCAGACCATAGGCAAGATGAAAGACACTTTGAATGGAAGAAAAATAGGCATCCTGATAGCCGATGGGTCGGATGGTTCCGTCATTGAAAAGATAAAGAAGGCCGCGATGAGTGCGGGTGCTACTGTGAATATTGTTGCCCCCAAAGTTGGGGGGGCGAGACTGGACGATGGCTCGAAAATGGCCGCTGATGGCCAACTAGCTGGTACCCCTTCAGTGCTGTTTGATGCAGTCGCCATCATCCTCTCCGGGGAAGGAGCCAAAGCACTATCAAAGGAGGGTGCGGCCATTGATTTTGTAAGGGATGCCTTTGGTCATCTGAAGGCCATCGCTGTCAATGAAGGTGGCAAAGCGCTTTTGAAATTGGCTAATGTTGGGCAGGATGAGGGAGTGGTGGATTCAGGCAATATAGATGCCTTTATTGCTGCTGCCAAGACACGTCAATGGGAAAGGGAAAAGTTTGTCCGCACATTAGCCTAAAATCAGTTGTGATTTATTCTTTGGGCCTTTGCCTTAGAATGAATGACCAAGATAAAAAAGGGGTTGATTTTAAATCAACCCCTTTTTTCTTGGTTGGTGATACCACGCGTTACAATTGTCTATATCAGACTATAATGTTAACGCTCCTTGTTTTCGCCGCTCTTGCTGTCACCTTCGGCTGAGTGATCATTCCACTGTTGGGGATTACCCTTTTCAGATCCTTGCCTTGCTTGCCCACCCTGGTTGGCGGCTTTGGCTGATTGATCTTTGTTCTGCTGTGAAAAATCCTGTTTTTCAGATCCAGCGTTTGCCTGGCCGCCCTGTGAGGGACTTTGGGCTGAGCGATCATTCCACTGCTGGGTATTGCTCTGGACAGCTCCAGCCATAGGTTGGCCGCTCTTGGAAGCACCTCCGGTTGAACTATCATCAGACTGCTGTGTATTACCCTGTTCAGCACCAGCTATTGCTTGCTTACCTTGGTTGACACCTTTAGCTGGTTGATCCTTGTACTGCAAATCCGGTTCATATCCAGCGTCTGTTTGTCCACCCCTGTGATCAGCCTCTTGTTGAGACTTAGCTTGATTTTCGTCTTCTTGGTATTCTTCTTTAGGCATATTCGGCATTTCTCCTCCTTTTGTTTCAATTCACCAACCTGATACAAGCATAAGGCAACGATTGATTCCTCACAATCCGTAAAACAAGCAACTTTCTATTCTATTGTTGCTGATTAGACAGGGGACCGTGAACAACGTATTTACTATGTACGTATGGGGACATTCATATGGGTTTGACCTGACCCCCATCTGTGATACCAGTTGTTAAATCGTTATCGCAACAAGAATAGCCTCCAGAGCTGGTGGCTTGTAGACAAAGGAGTTATACATTCTCCATCCAAGCACTTGCATTTAGCACGATTGCTGAATGCAACATTACTTCTCTAATGTGACACAAGACTTTCATGACTGACTTTGGTTGTGGCTGGCACATCAAATACGCAGTGGCTATAAAGCTGAATTGGAAGACAAGATTAAGGCGTTAGAAACAGAATTAAAACGCGTTCGTACTGAAAGCAAGCAAGAGATAATGGATTTACAACTGGAGCTCAGAAGCGTGAACGATATGTGAGGGTAAGCTTTGTGTCCCCATTGTCAAAGTGCTATAGACGTGCATAAACCGACTATCGATAAACAAACCGGAAAAAAGGGTTTCAGTGCCCTGACGAGCTCTAACAAACGCCGCTATTACTGAAACCAAAGGACAGGTGTTATAGAGAATGACGGTGTGGTCGTGGTAAAATCATAGGTAACAAACCCTAAGGATGGCAGAACTCTGAATTAAAATGGTACCTATTCTGTCCTACAGATGGGTTTTCCTCAATTCCATGATCAAATCGAAGATTTATGAGGGGAAAAAAACATCATGAATATTGAGAAATTCACCGAAAAGGGCCAGCAGGCTGTATTCGCTGCGCAGCGGCAGGCCGAAGAAAATAAGCACGCACAAATAGAAACCGAACATCTGCTTCTGAGCCTAGTCAACCAAGAAGGGGGGGTGGTGCCTCAGATACTCGGAAAGTTGGGGGTTCAGCCGTCCGCAATTTCCGAGAAGCTGCAGGTCGAACTGGAGAAACTGCCCCAAGCCTACGGTGTCACCCAGGTGTATATTTCACCGAATCTGAAACAGATACTAGAAGCTGCAGAGAGAGAGGCAGCCAATTTCAAGGACGAATACACCAGCACCGAACATATATTAATCGCAATATTGGACAAGGACAACCGGGCGGGCGGGCGTATACTTCGGGAAGCTGGAATCACCAAAGACCGGCTGTATAAAGCTTTAACTCAGATAAGGGGCAGCCAGCGGGTCACCGACCCCAACCCGGAGGGTAAGTACCAAGCACTTGAAAAATATGGCCGTGATCTGACCGAGGCCGCCCGCCGAGGCAAGTTGGACCCGGTTATCGGGCGGGATGAGGAAATCCGCCGGGTGGTCCAAGTACTATCGCGCCGTACCAAGAACAATCCAGTACTTATCGGCGAACCGGGGGTGGGCAAAACAGCCATCACTGAAGGCCTAGCCCAGCGGATAGTCAAGGGCGATGTGCCGGAGGGCCTGAAAAAAAAACGACTGGTATCACTGGATATGGGATCGCTGGTGGCCGGTGCCAAATACCGAGGTGAATTTGAGGAACGACTCAAAGCGGTGTTGAAAGAAATCCAGGAAGCCCAAGGCGAATTCATTCTATTCATCGATGAGCTGCACACCGTGGTCGGCGTCGGCGCGGCTGAAGGCGCTATGGATGCATCCAATATGCTTAAACCAATGCTGGCCCGAGGGGAACTTCACCTTATCGGCGCCACTACACTAAATGAATATCGCAAGTATGTGGAAAAAGACGCAGCTCTGGAACGTCGCTTCCAACCGGTCTCAGTCAATGAGCCAAGCGTTGAGGATACCATCTCAATTCTGCGAGGGCTCAAAGAGCGTTATGAGGTTCACCATGGTGTACGTATCAAAGATACGGCTCTCGTAGCCGCGGCTGTACTTTCCGACCGTTATATCAGTGACCGGTTCCTGCCGGACAAGGCCATCGATCTGGTAGACGAAGCCGCCGCCAAACTGCGTACCGAAATCGATAGTGTACCGACCGAACTGGACGAAGTCGAGCGGAGGGTAATGCAACTGGAAATTGAGCGTGAGGCGCTGAAAAAGGAAAAAGACACAGCGTCCCAAGAACGATTGGTTAACTTGGAAAAAGAACTGGCTGACTTAAAAGAAAACAGTGCTGGACTCAAAGCACAGTGGCAACATGAAAAAGAGGATATTCAAAAGCTCCAGCAAATCAAGGAGCAACGGGAACAGACGATTCACGAGATAGAGAAAGCAGAACGCCTCGGCGATCTGGAACGCGCCGCTAGGTTGAAGTATACAACTCTGGCCGAATTGGAAAAACAACTCAAGGACCGGGAAATTGCCCTGGCAAACGACAAAGAAGGTCAATTGCTTAAAGAAGAAGTTGATGACGAGGACATAGCCGAAGTGGTAGCCCGCTGGACCGGCATTCCGGTAAGCCGACTGATGGAAGGAGAGATCCAGAAGCTGCTCCAGATGGAAGACCGGCTCCGGCTTAGGTTAGTGGGCCAAGATGATGCCATCAAAGCAGTTGCAAATTCCATCCGGCGAGCCAGAGCGGGACTCCAGGATCCCAATCGACCGGTGGGCAGTTTCATTTTCCTAGGACCCACGGGCGTAGGCAAGACCGAACTGGCCAGAGCACTGGCTGAATTCATGTTTGATGATGAGAAAGCCATGGTGCGGCTGGATATGTCAGAATACATGGAAAAACACTCGGTTTCACGTCTAGTTGGGGCACCTCCCGGTTATGTGGGCTATGAAGAAGGGGGGCAACTGACCGAGGCGGTGCGACGCCGCCCTTACAGCGTGTTACTGCTGGACGAAATTGAAAAAGCCCATCCGGATGTCTTTAACACATTACTCCAGATACTGGACGACGGACGTTTGACCGACGGACAAGGCCGAACCGTAGATTTCAAGAACACGGTGATTATCATGACCAGCAACATCGGTAGCCAGTGGATTGCTGAACTGGGCTCCGGGCATGAAGAAGAGATGAAGGAAAAGGTACTGGAAGCCTTGAAACTCAGCTTCAGACCGGAATTTCTGAACCGGGTGGACGAGATAGTCATTTTCCAACAATTGAGTCTGGAAAGCATCAAAAGGATAGTCGATATTCAGTTTGCTAGATTAAAAAAACGACTGGCTGGGCGGCACCTAGAAATCACACTGGACGATAAGGCCAGAGGAAAACTGGCGGAGGTCGGCTTCGATCCGGCTTACGGCGCCCGGCCCTTGAAGCGAGCTATTCAGCGCCAGGTGCTGGATCCGCTGGCGGTGGCGGTATTGGAAGGCAAATTCAAAGACGGCGATGTCATAAAAGTATCTGTCAAGGACGGAGAAATAAAATTCGACTAATCTATTATAGAAGTGCAATAGGTACGGCGTAGGACATTACCCTTTTGGAGGGGGTCTCATGGCCTGTTGAAACTGGTAATAAAAATGAGGGAGGGCTTGTGAAGCCCTCCCTCTCAATGTGAATATTGACTGGTTTATTTAGATTCTATGGCCTTGGGCTCTTCCTTGACCGCCACTTTGATTTGCCTCCGTTTCTTCTCTTCTGCCGTCGGTAAGGTAATTGTGAGTACGCCATTAGCATACACGGGCTCAATCTTGGACGTATCAATGGTATCGGGAAGTGAAAGTGCCCGATAGAAGGTGCCACAAGATCGCTCACGCACCATATAACCGCCTTCTTCCATTTCCTTGTCCGTAGCACTTTCGGCTTTAAGTGTTAGAACATTGTTTTCAACCGAGACTTCAATGTCTTCCGGTTTGACACCAGGCAAGGATGCCTTCACGATGAACTCATCCCCTTTACGAGCCACGTCAACAGGGATATTCCACTCTTCAGCCTCATCCGGCCATCCGTAACCACGCCATAAGCGATTCATTGCACGATCAACCTGTCTCATTTCACGTATTGGATCCCATTTTTGTAGTAACATAATTTTTCCTCCAATTATTAATATAGTTTTCTTGAAAGAACTCGGCCGTCATTATTCTTCTCGATAACTCACCTCCAAGTGCTTGAATATTACACACTCTCGCCGCGTCGTATGGCTAAAATGTGACGAACACCTTCAAAGTTCACTCCTTGATCAACTAACATTGTTATTTCCTGAATGGTTTCAATGTCGTTGTCAGAGAACAACCTATGTTTGCCGTCCGATCTTGATGGTGAAAGCAATCCAGCAGCCTCGTACCGTCTGATACGGTGGGCCTCAATGCCTGTCATGGCCACAGTCACATACATTGTGTATTTTGCATCCATCATCATTCTCACTTGATACGATAACATACTTAACACTTCTTGTCAAGTATATTGACAACTGTAAAGAATTATCTGCATGTTTAACCATCAAACACACTGCATGTCAATTGTCTAAGTCAATCCCTTTGGACAGGG
Source organism: Dehalogenimonas sp. (assembly GCA_050864255.1). Lineage (GTDB taxonomy): Bacteria > Chloroflexota > Dehalococcoidia > Dehalococcoidales > Dehalococcoidaceae > Dehalogenimonas. Next base: position 32,967 of record JBOWAX010000004.1, on the reverse strand, counting down.
AGCTAAACAAGAAAAGCCCGCTATCGGGCTTCTTGACGATTATCTATATTGGTGGCATCGGGTAGATTTGAACTACCGACCAAGGGCTTATGAGTTGAGATGTCTGGAACACCGATTACCGCCTTGGTGCTTTATGTCAATCTTATATCGGCACGACAGTTCCAAAAAGTGATCTGTAAAAAGTCTCTCTCTACTTGGTACTGAAAATGGGGGCAGGATCACTTATTTTTCCAGTCTATCATCAAACTGGACTCGTTTTTGGGGGTCAGGTCATACCAAATAGACCAATCTAAACGATACCAACCAGCATAACTAAATGCTGATGTTGATTAATACCTTGGTACGATGTAAATATCAGCACGCAAGGTTAAGATTGCTAATGATCATAGGTAATAGCCGGAAAGCAATTCAAAATGACTACTATATGCCAGATGAGTCGAAAAGCGTTCATGCAGAAACTTGAAGAAGATTGTGTCTATCCACTTGTGGAAGAGTGCCAAGGGTTCAAGGCGTTAGGGTACGAGTCTGATTCGTTTAATGCATTGAATTCCAGCAAACAGGCACATATCTTTGCCGGTGATGCGACTCAAGTCGCTGCAAATCTTCAATCAGATAGACAGCCCGCGATTTGGGTGAAGTAATAAAGGAGGCCCAAATGAATATATGACATTCGGGAGAGACCGGAAAAGGAGAGGTAAAAAGAAAAGGAGAACTATTAAATGTCCAAGTTTCATTCAACAGTAAGTAGACGTGATTTTATGAGAGGATTGGGACTGGCAGGAGCTGGATTAGGAGCCGCTTCTTTGTCTGCCCCTGTTTTTCAGGATTTGGATGAGGTTGTGGCGTCTACTAACGCTGATAAGAGATTTCGTCCTTGGTATGTCAAAGAACTAGAAGCAGAAAAGCCAACTGTTGAAATCGACTGGCAACTTAGTCACAGATCTGACCGAACCAAGTATTTTGCAGCAGCAGCAAATTTTACTTCCACAGTTTCAACAACACAAAATATCTTAGATGTCCTTCCACCTGATGTAAATCCAGCTATCCGAGAAGGCTTATCAATTTGGCCGAAAGCTCAATGGGATTACATTCAAAAAATCTTTCCTAACTGGAAAGGCAATACTGTTAGAGACTATGCAATGGAATCAGCAAGTAGTTCTCTCGCATTCTATGATTTCCATACCTATGGAGGGTACCGGGGCTATAACGCTGCAAAACACAAGAGTTCATCATTCACGGGTTTAGAAACGGCTATGACACCCGAGGAACTGGGTATGGCAAAGTGGCAGGGAACTCCCGAAGAGAATCTGAAAATGGTCCGGGCTGCTGCCAGAACCTTCGGTTGTGAGGAGGTCGGAGTTGTCGAACTTACTAGTAACACCCGTAAGCTTATAAACGCAAATTCGACAAGAGGTAAACCAATCAACTTCGAGAATGTCGACAAAGCTTCTGATGGAACAGATAAAACAGTCATCCCTGAAAAATGTAAGTACATGATTGTTTACACAAACTTGCAACCAACGCATCTGACCAAACGGACTCCTAGTCAAGTAGGGTTGAGTGCTAACAAAAATTCTTATACCAGAATGCCAATACAAAGGGTTCAGATGCAGGAATTTTTGCGTGGATTGGGTTATCAAGGACTTCAAGTAGATGGTATGACTCAGTCCAATCCTTGGGGTACATTAGCGGGAATTGGTGAACATGGCCGTGAGGCTATGAATTTAGTCTCACCGTTCTACGGAGCTATGTATAGAGGTATACAACGCATGATTACTGATTTACCATTGGCGACAACTCAGCCAATAGACGCAGGGGTTTTCAAGTTCTGTATTTCATGCAAGAAATGTTCTGAACTATGCCCCTACGGATCAATGCCGATGGGTGATCCGATGTGGGAGCATGAGGACCCAGTTGAAGCTGGCGAAAATAATGTAATAGACGGGCACGTCTATAAAGGTTGGAGGCTTTACAACTATAAATGCCCCAGATGTCAAGCATGTCAGGGAACTTGTGTGTTCAGCAAGATTTCGGATGGGTCAATTCATGAGGTTATTCGTGGGACCGTAGCAACAACATCCGTATTCAATGGGTTCTTCAGAAATATGGACGACCTATTTGATTATGGAACTTTAAAAGATCCTGAAACTTGGTGGGATATGGAAGAACAACCTGTTTGGGGTATTGCTCCTGCTCTCTGGACTAAAGTATAGGTAAACAACAAGCCAGTGTGTTGGGTATTATCCTGCACACTGGCTTTGTAATACCGAAGAGAACCACTATTGCTTAAACGAATTTTCTCCATTAAGATAATCATTATTATTACATTGCTAACTTTTCTTTTAGATGGATGTAATATTGAGCCTTCGACAACTGTGTCTATGGTGAGTACTGCAACAAATGATTGCTCTGACACGAAAATGACAGGTGTAAGTATTGTCGTTTCTTCAGCTATGGATGTTGAGGGAAAGCCAATAAACGTTGGGACAGTATTTCCATTTGACACCCAAGTATTATATTGCACGATTAGTCTTCCTTGGGATTTATGCTGTACTGATGTATATATTTCTTGGCAATCGGGCACCGATATTGAACAAATATGGGTCTACAACGGTTCAACTTTTCCCAACCTATTCACACAATTATTAGCAAGACCCAGTTCAGGATATACTTGGAACACAAACATAATTAAAATATATATTGGAGCGAATGAAGTTGCACGGGCTTTATTTTACTTTGTCTGATTATGGGCAATGTTGTATCTTTAATTGACCTTTTTACGAAGAAAATACTTGGTTTTAACAAAATCAACGATTTCTTTCGCTTGTGGGCCTGCCTCGTCTCTGTCCAGTTATCAGGGATCTCAAAAAGTTTCCTTTTTCAATGATGCTCTGTTAGCTTTGACCCTTTAGCTTTGGATTCAGGGTGCCCTTTTTTCAATTCCATTTCAAGGCAGCATTCGTAGTCGCTCAATAGAATCGAAGATTGACGAAGGGCGGCAGGTCCCTCTTATTCCAATCCTGATTTCTGTGCGTACAGCGCAGCCTGAGTTCTGTTGGATACTCCAATTTTAGTAAAAATACTGTGGACAGTCTTTTTGACAATTAATTCGGAAAGATCAAATCTTTTTACAATATCCTTGTTACTGATCCCTTGCCCTAAGGCCACAAGAACCTGGGTCTCACGCGACGTAAGCCGATTCTTTAAGTTATCGACCGATTGGGAGTTGTTTACAGTTGCAGCTTGAGTTGAACAAGGATTTGCGTGCTTCAAACTTCTTATTGCGTGGAAAAGGATTTCACCCTGCCACACACTGCCACCCAGTGCCACCATCCTCAAAGCAGTACAAATGAAATCCTTGGAACTCTCCTTGGTAATAAATCCATTGGCGCGGTGAAGCAAGGCTTCGGAGGCGTATAACTCACTCTCATATCCGGTCAACATGATGATTTTTGTTTCCGGATAAGATTGCTTTATTTGGGCACTCAACTCAAAACCATCCATCCCATCGAGTCGGATATCCATCAATATTATATCCGGCTTAGTTGTTTCAACGTGACTAAATAACGCATCATGCTCTTTGCCATCTGCCTCACCAACAATCGTGATGTCATCCTCGTTAGCTAAAACCATGCGCAAGCCCCGGCGAACCACTTCGTGATCATCAACGATGAAAACACGGATTTGTTTTGTGGTCTCTACTGTATTTCCAGTTTGGGTGGAAACATTCTCTAAAGAGGTATTTGCAACTATCATGGTCACTTTCCCTTCTAGTTGTATTTTAGTTTTGTTGTATAACTACTGATAATTGTGTGCCTTGATTTTTAGTGCTTTGAAGTTGAAATTGCCCACCAATAATTTCGGTACGTTGTTTCATGCTTTCTAAGCCACCTGGTAGCCGTTTGCCGCTAAGCTTATCGTAGTCAAATCCAACACCATCGTCATTGATGGTCATTTCGCAAGCATTCAAATCGCATGTTAGAGTAACCAGAACGTTCTTGGCTTTGGAGTGCTTTTTGATATTCAGTAGAGCTTCATGAGCCACGCGATAAAAAGTCGTCTGTATGTCATTAGGGATGTCACCATCACACTGGTGTCTGAACTCGACTTTACAGCCCATTTCATCGTGTAAACGATCAACTTCAGCTGCTAATACACGCACCAGCCCGTATCTGGTCAAAGTTGTAGGATAAAACTCACGCATGATAGTACGAGTTTCGTTGATTGCCATCTTCAGTTGTAATAATGCCTCTTTTCCGATTTCTCTCATATCACTTGGCAATGTCTTATTAGACCCCATAGCAGCCAGCGCCTGGGATATACCGGATAGCGGTTGAATGATGCGATCATGAATTTCCAAAGTTATCCACTCACGCTCCTTTTCCTGGGCTTTTACATAGGCATGAGCTAATCGTCTAATCTTTGCTTTATCATCTTCAATCGTAAGTTCAGCCGATTTTCTGTCGGTGATATCGATTCCTATTCCAATAATACCCGTAACGGTGTTTTCGGAGCCATATATTGGGGTGACATGACAAAGATGATACCGTTCACCTACCACTGTTTTTTGTTCATACGAGGCTGGCAATCCTTGCAGGGCTCTCCGGAGGGCTTTTACCATAGGTGATTTTTCATTAAATTGAGCGGAATATTCAAATATTGTTTTACCTATCATATCATTAGGGTTTCTGCCGGTAGTTCTGAAACCAGCGCCGGAAATTGAAGTAAACCTGAGGTCAGTATCCATCGTCCACAGGCTACCGGGTATATGGTCTAGTAAGAAATTGAATTTTTCATGATTATTAATAATTTCTTGCTCCAGACGTTTCATACCGGAAATTTCTATGAAAGACTCACAAAGATAATCATTATGGTATAAACGTACTCTTTGAACACTTTTTAATATTGGAATCTCTCTGCCATCTAGTGTTACAAGTGTTCTTTCAGCTCTATCAATTTGACTATTGAAATCCAGTATGGGGCATTCGTCCTTTTCTGCTGGACAAATCAAGTGGTGACAGATATGCCCATAGGTATTCTCGGGCAAGTGATCCGTTAACTCAAAGACCCTCTTGTTCATCCAACAAATTGTCCGAGATGTTGGATCGATCAACACGATTCCAGTTGGAATGGAATCAAGGAAAGCTAGAATTGGGTCGTTTTTGAAAAATCTATTTTCTGTCATAAAAATAATGCCAAATAAACAGATTAGAGAATACAACCATAAAGTAATATATGTCAATACTTATACAATTGATTTAGAGGAATAATAACTTAAGATACCGTCCTAAAGATACACTAACAATTACCTAAATGCTTAGACAAACTAGGACTTTGGTACGATGACAAACTTGTCAAATAGCAATACTATTACTTCGATTAAAATTGTAAGATAAGCAACTAATAGGATAATCGTCGTGGAAGGTTTTTCATTTGGGGTGACTCACAAGCAGTAGTGAAGTGATAAGGGACAGACAGATTATACTGCGTTATTTCAAGGGGGTGCTGATGATGTAATGACTTTCGGGAGTTGCTCAGTCAACCAAAATCAATAAAGGAGAATTAATTTATGTCCAAGTTTCATTCAACAATAAGTAGACGGGAGTTTATGAAAGGGTTAGGTTTAGCAGGAGCCGGATTGGGTGCGGCAGCAGTTGTCAGTCCAAATTTCCATGATCTAGACGAAGTAACAGCAGACTCAAAGGCCGGTTGGAAAAGAAGTTGGTGGGTTAAGGAAGGAGACGAACCGTCAAATCCGATTGATTGGCAATTAATGCAACGCCTTGATCAGCGGCAAGTCAACAGCTATATGCCGGGTGGTTCAAACAATAATTCGGAGGAGATGAAAGCCCTTAAAGCCAATAATACAGAATATGTATTGAAATGGTGTATTGAAAATTATTATCCGGAATACACAGGCAACACGACAAGAGATAACGCTATGAACTTGGTGAGTGGTATATCCACATCTCCATATTCTCTAGGATACGCCGGGCCGTTTGATGGTATGGGCCTCGTAAAAACACCAGAACAACTCGGAATTCCCAGATGGGAAAGTACACCTGAAGACAACCTAAAAACTTTAAGAGCTGCTTTCAGGTCATTCGGCGCTGCAGATGTAGCATGTATAGAAATTACCCCCGAAAAAACGAGGAAAATCATTTGGACTCATCAACAACGAAATGGCGAATTACCATACCCTTATAAGGAAATTAAGAATAAGAGTTATGAATTCGAGGATGTTCCAAAAGCATATTACACCGACACAAAAATGGTAATTCCCGAGAACTGTCGAACAATGATTGTGTGGACAGCGCTTATGCAACCTGAGATAACCTTACGAGAAGGATCACCGCTTGGTAAATCAAGCACAAGTTTGGCATACGCCCGTTCTCAAACAATCAACACAAATGTGGCTGAATTCGTCAGAGCTCTCGGATATCAATCTTTAAACGCATTCCGTGCTCATATGACATGTGCAGCACCAAGAGGAATTCTTTCTGGTGTTGGTGAACATAACCGTATGTGCCTTCCTACTATGAGTCCTGAATATGGAATGTTCGTCAGAACGGTGAATGGTATTTTGACGGATATGCCTGTAGCCACGACTAAACCCGTTAATGCGGGGATGTACAAGTTCTGCGAAACCTGCGGTATCTGTGCTGATTCCTGTCCCTACGGCGCGTTACCCAAGGGAAAACCATCTTGGGAATCTGAATTCGGTTCAAATCACAGTATTCACGCCGGTAACACACCTGGGTACGAAGGTTACCGAATGGACGTGACTCATTGCACGAAATGTGGAGTCTGCCAAGGATCTTGTCCGTTCAATTCGATATCTCAATCCTGGGTCCATTCCTTTGTGAAGGCTACTTCAAGCACGACCGCCCTATTTAATAGTTTCTTTACTACCATGGATAAATCATTTGGATATGGGCTTAAAAATCCGGAGGATTTTTGGAACCTCAAGGAACATTGGAGTTATGGATTCCCACCAAATTTTATCGGTCAAGTATAATTATTAATATAAAACAAGGAGTAATAAAATGGAATGGGTGATTATTGCGTTCATTTTTGGTGCAGGATTGATTGGTTTATTATATTGGCTTCGTAATAAAAACATAACGCTCAAATGGTTTGAATGGATTATCGCAGCCATTGGAGTTTTGTTACTATTTGGATCTCTACAGCATTATCTGGGTTCAATCCGTGAGGATTATCCGGGTCCGGGTTTGTACGGAGCTCTAATATTCGGAATTCCAGCGTTAATTCTCTTCGCCTTGGTATGGCAGTTAGTAATAAGAAGGCACAAAAAGATCATATAGGTCCCAATATAGTTGGATGGAAAGTGTCCGGCTTTCCATCCAACTATTAATCATCGTTTGGATTGGTCGTGGTGCCTCTATATTGTACCAGTTGAACTGTATAACAAATTCACTTACACATTTGGTTGCAACCGTTTTGTACTCCCTCTACAGGGATACAAAACGGAGTTGGATGACGTGTATTGTGCCTCTAACCTCCCGATGATTGTGCAAAAGAGAGTGAAGAAGTTGGCAGGAAACCAGCACTCTAATCTATCAGGGAAAACCACAATTTGGGCATTTTCCCATAAACAGGTCTCTCCAAAAAGATAATATCTTCCCCTGAAGCCAAACATACCTCTGCCAATGAACTGCTGATAAGTTGCAATCCCACTGATTCATCCAGCAAATACAGCGGGTGTCCGGGTCTATAAGAACCACGCCGGATGCAAGTGAGTCCAGAATATGGAGGGCAGGGTCGTTTATGGGCAAATTACAATTATTCATAAGTCCAATTCAACTAGAGGACACTACATCACCGACATCAAGATAGTTGTACCGAAGAGGTACGTTGTCAATAGGATCCAAGTAATTAGTTAAATTTAATACGTCGCTGTATGAAGCCCACCCGGTACCAATTAGACCCGTCTAAACGATACCAACCAGGGTATCTAAATGCTGATGCCGATTAATCCCTTGGTACGATGTCAATTTCGGCAAATAAAGTTAGGATTGCTAATGAGAGTGAGTGAAAACTGGAAATCAATTCAAACTGACTACCATTACCAGATGAGCCGAAAAGCGTTTTTGCAGAAACTTGAAGAATGTGTCTATCCACTTGTGAAAGAGTGCCAATGATTTCAGGCGTAAGGGTTTGCGTCTGTGTCTGTGTCGCAATGCATTGAGATCAACCAAACAGGCACGTATCCACTTTGGTGATGCTACTCAAGGTTGTTTCAAATCATCGATCAGATAGACCGACTAAAATTTGGAGGGGAATGGAGTAAAGAAGGAGGGGTAATGGTATTTGACATTCGGGATAGACCGAAGACCTCTATTAACCATGTAAAGGAAGGATTAAATGTCTAAATTTCATTCAACAGTAAGCAGAAGAGAGTTTATGAAGGGACTGGGATTTACCGGAGCCGGCTTGGGATTAGCATCATTGGCTTCACCAGTGTTTCATGATTTTGATGAAATGATTTCGGCGAGCCCAGCAGTTCATAAATGGCCATGGTGGGTAAAGGAACTTGAATACGATAATACTACCGTTGATATTGACTGGGGTAAAGTCACTAGGGCAGATTTCCGCCATGTAAATCAATGCAGTTGGCAAGGTAAAAAAGAAGGGGAAGCATGGATTGATTTACGGGATGGAGCTGGTACCGCTGATCGGCTTTATGCTGAAAATGCTCAACGACGCGAACAAGGACTTAAGTCAAACGATCCATTTTATGATTTGAGGAATCGTGCTTTGACAGGAGTGTTGTTTTCCGCGGGTCTCGGCTTTAATGCATATTCTCCCGATGGATTTATTGGCCCTAAAGTGACAACCCCTGAAGATCTTAAAGTACCAAAATGGACTGGTACGGCCGAAGAAGCATCAATCCTACTTAGGCAGGTATGTGTTCTGTTGGGGGCATCTGATATTTCCATTGTTGAACTTAATCCAGCTACAAGTAGAAATATGATTCATAGCCACGAATTTCATGATGGAAAACCTTATGTCTTTGAAGATGTTGATCAGGCCTATTTTACTGGGACGGTAACCACAGCCAGAGCATCTAATAACGATGGAAAGAGAGTAATTCCTAACAAATGCCGTTGGGTAGTCCAATATAACTTTGATGAAAGCCATACTTGGCTAGGAAGGTTTGCTGAGGAAGGTGGCTTGCGTTACCCTGAAGGACGTCAGATACAGTTGAGAATTCAAGCATTTTTACACGGACTTGGCTATCAGGCAATCGGGCCTTTGGACTACACTAACAATTTGTCAGAAAATGTCGGCATGGCAATTCTTGGTGGCACATCTGAGTTGGGTCGCAACAACATGGCGATGTCACCTAGATTTGGTGCAGTTCATGGCGAATGCGCGAGCATTATCACTGACTTGCAGCTTGCTCCGACAAAACCGATTGACGCAGGTATGCGTCGATTCTGTCATACCTGCATGAAATGTGCTGAACTGTGTCCTGGCGGAGCTTTGAGCAGACAAGGTGATCCAACGGGGGAGATTATCAAGGAACCAAGTTGGGAACCGATTGGCCCATGGCAGCGTTGGCCTAATAGAAGTGAATTTGAATCTAAAACACCTCAAGTATTCAGACAGGAACCTGGTATAAATGAACCAGCTTTTTACAGTCACTGGTGGTATTCAATGCCGGATTGCAGACCAATGTATGACATCTGTGGAACTTGGGGTTGCGGAGTGAATTGCCCATTTAAAGGTAAGGGCGAAGCATCCGTTCATGAACTTGTAATGACTACCACTAAATTCACTCCTATCTTCAATAGTTTCTTTAGGGCGATGGACGATACAATGGGTTACGGTCAAGAAAAGATGAAAGAGCCCGATTATATCAATGCTTTCTGGGAAGGAAAGGTAGAACTGCCTAGATTTGGTACGGAAACATCGACTGCTTGGCGATAGATATCAAGTAATGTTTATATAGGAACAAACAGGGGTACAGAGGACCCCTGTTTGTTCCTTCTCCTTCATGGCCCGTCCTTGCGTAATGCGGGTTTGATTAACCCTGGCAACTGTTCGGGCTCTTGGGGAGGCTAGAGTGTAGCGACCTGACTGCCCCATGGCCTTGGAGGGCCTGAGGTCAATCAGCGTGCTACACTCAGCCTCTGATGGATATTCTATCATTCTGTTTGATATACAAAATCACCTTCGATCTGACATTATGGTAATCGATCAATTCGCATAAATCATCCAGTTGAGTAGCATTATATTTGGACGAATCACCTCCTCTACGATTATTGTCAAGAATACTAGAGTTTTCCTTTATCAAATCAATTTGATATTTGTATCATCAATAGCTTCCTCCGAATTTGATTGTACCCATATAAGGGATATCATCAAGATTCATATCCCAAAATTCTTCCCACGCCAATTGCCCCACGTGGTTTTCATATCCAAAAACCTCTTGCTCTATAGACCTGCATAAACAGACTATCGATAAACAAACCGGAAAGAATGGATTTCAGTGCCCCGACTAGCTTGATAAAACGCCGTAGTTTCCCCGCACTTCACGATTAATTGATAAGGCACCCTACCCCATCACCGTCTTGTAGAACTTGAGGTTATCGGCGAAGTTAACGCTCCGGGTATAGCGCTGCACCATCTCGAGGGATTCCCAGCGGCCCAGATCCTTAATAGTCAACGTATCCATACCGGCTTTTCTAAGAATACAGGCGAAGGTGCGTCTGAAGGTGTGGGGATTACAGGTGATGCCGGATTCAACTTCCAGTCTCCTGAGCATAGCGGTTATGCCCCACTTGTTAATGCCCCAGACGGTATCGGTCGGGGTGTATTCGCTTAACCAGGCTGTGAGGTACTCTTCAGATAATTTGCCGAAAGGAGCCAACGCCTCTTTCTGACCTTTACCCATCACTCTAACGGTTTGGTCGTCCCAGTCAATGTGCTCCGGCTTGATCTGCACCAGTTCGGACAGGCGTAAGCCTGATTCAGTAAAGAGGGCGATGATCGCTTTGTTACGGTTACCCTCAGCACATTCTATAAGCTGCTTGACCTGTCCGGGATTAAGGGCAGGCAGAATCAGCTTGGGCAGACGGGGTGCCTTCATCGAGCCCATGGGGTTGGGTATACCCGTTGTTTCCTTGCGCCAGTTGTAATAGGCACGAATGACTCTGAAATAGCCATGCCGGTTACCGGGGTTTTTGAACTGCAGCAGGAAGCGCTCAATGTCACCTCTGTTAGCCGTATCAAGGTCAATATGCCGGGAGATGAAACGGAACTTCCTCTCATAGCCTTCGATGGTATTAATGGTAACCCCTTCTACCGTTTTGGACTGGATGAAATCCTGAAAAGATTTTGCCAGGGCGTGGTAAGCGGGCTTACCAGGGCGTGCTGTTTTGACCATCTTCCTGATACTCTTCTGGTTTTTCGCTCCAGACACACTGTTTACACATGTTGAAGCTGAAAGCAAGTCTTTGATGTCACTGATTTACGAAGGGATCAAACATGCCTGACAGTTCCGGGACACAGGGCCGCAAAAGGCCCGGGTGGTATGGTTGGAGGGTAACGGCCCAAAACTCGGCGCTTTGGCGGGACCGTCAGGCTCACAAGGGCATAATAACAGAGGGGCACTTATACCTTGGGCGCCGGCAATAAGCCTCAGTAAGAAGTAGCGCGCCAATCTTGGCACGTATGACACAGTTCTGAAAACACGAAAAACCCTCTATCGGGCTTCTTGACGATTATCGTTTATGATTCTTATTCGGTATTAGATACGCAGAGCTTTAATCCTACTTTTTATGTGAAGTAGCTTGATCTTCCTTGCCCTGTATATATTCTCAAGTAACTCTAATTTATCGTCCACCTCTTTTTCGTAATCGTCTATTTCTAAGAGGTGTTCCTTTATTGTCTCATCGGTGAATAACTTCAGTTTGGATTTACACGCGTCGCAAATACTAAATCCAAAGAAGTCTTCGCCTTTTTTTTCATATTGGAAACATTGATTATTCATATGCTTTTGTATCTAGGGATTCGTTGGATTCGTTGGTGGCATCGGGTAGATTTGAACTACCGACCAAGGGCTTATGAGTTGAGACGTCTGGAACATCGATTACCGGCTTGATGCTTTATATCAATCTTATATCGGCACGACAGTTCCAAAAAGTGATCTGTAAAAAGTCTCTCTCTACTTGGTACTGAAAATGGGGGCAGGATCACTTATTTTTCCAGTCTATCATCAAACTGGACTCGTTTTTGGGGGTCAGGTCACCCGGGGCGTTTGTATCAACTGTGGTACCAAGATGTTTAAGATTGGCAAGAACTTAGATTTACCGATCTATTGGTAAGAGCCGGGGTTTTACCCTCCGGCTTATCTTGTTTCAATTTACAGTCCAAACAAATGATAGTGCTCTAAAAAGATCGTTTTTTTTGGAAAGCCTACGGGGATAGCCCCGTAGGCTTTCCCTTTAACTATCCGTTCGCTTGGACGCCACCACTCAGAGGATCAAATTTGTAGGAAGATAGGTCACGTTTCCACCAATCACTTGGGTCAGAATTATCGTTGACGAACAACTCTTGCATATTAGCAAAGAAGGTGTTAAATAATGGCGTTGTGGCTGCGGTTGCTCTGACAATGGGATGAATGACACTTTGATTCATATTACTGAACGGGCAAGCAGGCTGACAAGCCTGGCATTCACGAGGGCCACCTTGTAGATTAGTGCATTTATCCCAATCCGTTTTCCAGGCCTTAATACCACTTTGGTTCATTGGGGAAGGTGGAATTGGATTACCCACTTTATCAAATCCAGTTTCATTGATGTTCACTTCCCAGCTAGGTTCCGTTTCTTTGCTGATTGACCCACTCGGACAATTGTCGGCACAAAATTTGCATGTTTCGCAGAATTTAGTAATACCGGCGTTGATAGGCTTGCTGGGTGCAACCGGCATATCAGTGATCATGGAACAGGTCACTCTTACTTCGTTACCATATTGTGGCGAACAAATAATACCCGCCCGCCCCAATTCTCCTAGTCCCGCCATTACGCCCCATGGTGGAGGAGAAAAACCTAACGAACGGCTCGGAATTGCGATATAACCGAGTGATTTGATGAAGGCTTGAAGCTGATGTTCAACGATACCTTCATCAAGATAACCTCTAAAACACCCAGACAAGGCTAGATATGGTATATAACCTTGGTACGGGCCGGATTGATAGACTTTGACGCCATGCCGATCCATGGCATGAGATTGGACAATTTCGTAGGTAATGGCATATTTGCATTTTTTCGGGACTATGACGTTCTTTTGAGCGTCCGTACTCGGCACATCAACGTCCTCAAATTTGACCCGACTTGAAGTCAATCTTAGCATCTTATCATCGATGACTGAAGCTCCTATATAAGGCGCCCCGAAGAAATGCCCCGCTGCTCTAACCATCTCCAGATTCTCTTCTGGAGTACCTTCATGACGGGGAACCCCCCAGTCGACATTGGTGTAAACGGCAAGACCGTCGATGCTTCGTAAACCGAATACTGCCCCCCTGGTAACTGCGACCGCTTCGGTAATAGCCCTATCTTTCAAGGTACAACCTGAGATATTTTGCATGATACCTTGCTTGTGTCGTTCATTGGGGGCTAAATAACCTTTTAAAGGTCCTACACCAATATGTCCTTGGGGAAACGGAGGTAAACTTACCGGCTTTCGGTGGTCAAGAATGTTCCAGTCAATCTCAGTTGTCGGATTGTCCTGGTCTTTCACCCACCAAGGCATAATGGCCTTAGTATTTGAAGAGTTTGTTAATTCGTCGAGATCACCAAAAACCGGGGTAACCATTGCTGCTCCGCCCAAACCGGCTCCTACAAGGCCAAGCCCTTTCATGAAATCTCTTCGGCTTACTATTGAATGGAATTTGGACATCTATTTACACTCCTTTTCTATTTTTCACCCTTCGGTCTCTCCCGAACGCCATTGTCATCCCCACCTCCTAATATACAAGTTGCGAATAACCTCTATGGAGCACCCCCAATAGAGCAAATTGTAGTTGCTGAGGATTACATATAGGTTAATTTGTATATGGTAAGGATAACAGTATGATTACAATATTTGATTAGCCTAGTACTCTACTAATGTAGATAGAACTATAAACTAAGAAAGTCGAATTTCGTAACCTAAACTGGGACGGGTAATAATAATCGCTGGACTTGATGGATCTTGCTCAAGTTTTTCTCTGAGGCGGCGCATGTATACTCTGATGGCCTTGAATGACCCTGGGTAGTCCTCACCCCAAATTATTTCGGCAAGACTGGATACCGTTATCGTAGTATTGGCATTGACCATCAAGTGATGAAGTATTTTTGTTTCTGTGGCCGTCAGAAGAATCAATTTGCCTTTGCAATCAAGTTTCCGGTTAATCCAGTCTAAATTCAGCTCGCCCTTGATGACCGGGTTTTCAACATATTGGTTAGTCTTACGACGAATCACGCAATTTATTCTGGCAAGAAGCTCTATTTGGGAAAACGGTTTCGTGATATATTCGTCCGCACCCAGTTCAAGACCGCGAACGATCTCAGATTCATCATTGTGAACCGTGAGAATGATGATCGGCATTGTTGAGAAACCCCTGATACTCTTTAGCACTTCCAATCCATCAATATCAGGCAGCCCCAGATCAAGTATGATTGCATCATACTGATGACTTCCAGCAAATAGGATACCCTCTTCACCATGCGCAGTTGCTCTAATTTCAGCTTGGGGCCATCTCATCGTAAGTAACATTACAAGCATGTTGACGATTTTGGAATCATCTTCGATAATTAGGATTTTCATGGAGAGGTTCCCAAATAGGGCAACGATATTTCAATTGTACAACCTGTTGAACTATTGTTGAGTACCGAGATCTGACCACCATGAATTTCGATAATCATGCGGGCTAGTGGTAAACCCAAACCCAAAGAATCGGATTTTCTGCCCTGGGCTGATAGGTCGTAATATGTTTTGAATAACCTATCCATGTTTTTAGGGTCAATCCCTCCACCATCGTCTTGTACTTGAATTATTAAGCTGTCATTCGACCCGATAACAGATACCTTAATTTTAACGGGTTGTTCATTATGTTTAATACTGTTTTCAACCAAATTCATTAGAACTTGCCAAATCCGGTCATGGTCGACCCAGATGGGTTTAATGGGTTGTGTGATAATTATTTCGAGATTACACCCGACAGCTGTCATCTCATACTGGCAATGCTCCCTCAATTCTAACAGCATTTGTTCAATATCAACCCAGCTTCTATTTAGTTTGAGCAAACCCACTTCACCCTTAGTCAGATCAACGAGGTCATTAGTACGCCGTTCAATATTTCTAACGCCGTCATACACCGTTTTAGTGACGGTGTTATGTTGATTGCTTTGAGCTTGTGACAACAAGATTTCGGTCGCAGCACGCATTGATGTCAAAGGTGTTTTTATTTCATGAAGTAGTATCCTTACAAAATGGAATCTTTGCGTCATTTCTTGTTTAAGTCTTTCTTGAGTGAGTTGTTGTTCATTAACTACTCTTTCGAGAGCTAATGACGTTGCAGTATGCCTTTCAATCTCTTTCGAAAGCATTTCAGTTCGACTATCGACGAGCCTTCCCAAGTGTTCTTTTTGTGCGACAATAACTCTGGTGCGTAAGAAGACAAAAATCCAAATTATTGACGCCAATATACCCAGAGAAAGCAAAATAAACCACCAGTTTTGCCACAATGGAGGCGCAATGTAAATCTCAACTATTGCTGTATTATCGCTTAAAATTCCGTCGCAGTTTGATCCATTTACACGAAAGATGTATTTACCGCTCTTAAGATTTGAATAGCTGACGGTGGAAATCCCGGGTTCCGTCTGTTGCCATTCCTTTTGGTATCCTTCCAAGATATATGAATAAGTATTAAGCTCAGGCGAGAGGTAATCGAGGAGAGCGAAATAAATTGTAAATGAGTCCTGTTCGTTGGTAAGTTTAATACTTTCTGTAACTGGGCCTAGTATCTGTGAATCTCCATAATCGAATTGAGTGATAACGATAGGGGCAGAATAGTCATTTTTGATTAATGCCTCAGGATTAAAACTCATGAATCCATTCAAACCACCGAAATACATCAGATCACCGACAGTCACGGTTGCGGTATTATTGGCTGAATCCACCCTAATTATTGATCTGCCTAATTGTTTCACAAATTTTGTACCAATTAATTTATATAGACCATTATTCGTAATTGCCCAAGGATTACCGTCATTGTCAATATTAATAATAACGTTCATTTTATCCGAGCCGTCGCTGAATTCGATTTGAGTTACATTAAATGTGCTCTGATTAAATCGTTTTACCCCTTCATCTGTTACCAACCAAAGGAGCTCACGGTTATCAGATATTACAGTTAATATGGGCAGTTTGGCGCCTTGGTAATTTGTTATGGGAACTCTAGTGATTTGTCCAGTCTCAATGTCAATACGGTTAAGACCATTGTCAGTGGATACCCAAATATCCCCATCGCTTCCGTTGCATATTGATCGTATCCGTGAGTTATCAATCGAGGTTATATTAGATGGTTCGTTAAAGAAGGCAGTAAATATTCCTGTTTTAGAATCGAACTTATTCAATCCCATGCCTGTTCCTACCCATAAGTTTCCCATCACGTCAATGCACAATGACGTGATATGAGAATTAGACAAGCCCCCTAGTTTTTCCTCCTCGTAAAAGAACCTCGTGACTTTGCCATTTGATGGTTCGTAAAGGTTAAGTCCTGAAGCTGTGCCGACCCATATTTGGCCGACAGATGCCCCTTGGGCGAGACAACGTATTTGTGAGTTACTGATGCTATTAGAATTGTCTGGGTCATAATGTAGCTGAATGTATTTATTGGATTCCGGATCAAATATATTTAATCCATCGTGTGTGCCTATCCAAATGCGATTATCTGGTGTACGAGCCAGGCAAGTTACGATGTTATGACTTAAGCCATCAATTGTCCCAGGGCTAGCCCAGTAATATCGAAAGATGTCGAAACGATACTCATGCTTGTACAAACCGCCATATTGGGTCCCAATCCACATAAGACCAGATTCATCTTCGTAGATGGCACGGATTATTTCGCTGCTAGGACTATATGCGTTACCGAATATTTGACGAACTTGGGTAAAGTCTTCAGTTGTCCGATTGAACAGATTTAAACCAGACGCTGTACCTACCCAAATCAGTCCTTCGGTATCTTCATAAATAGCCCTTACTCTGGAATTACTCAGGCTATTCGGATCTGTACTAATGGGTTGATACCGAGTGATTTTGCCAGTATCTGTATCCATTCGATTTAGTCCGCCGTCTGTTCCAGCCCACAATTCTCCATACTGGTCTTTAAAGAGTGCCATGACCACGTTGTTACTGATAGTTACAGTGTTTTGAGGGTCATTTAGATATCTTGTGATTTCACCCGATTTCATATTGAGGCGGTTTAATCCGTTGTCGGTGCCAATCCAGACATCTTCGCTGTCATCCACCCAGAGAGAGAGAATCAGGTTGTGGCTCAAACCTGAATCGTCCTGGTGCCGTTGGAAATGCTCTACTACACGACTGGAAGGATCGTACTTATCAACGCCGTTGTCAGTGCCAATCCAAAGTGAACCTCGATCATCCCATGTGAGACATCGAACAACATTGCCGGACAGCCAATTATCTGAACTTTCAGGATCAGCGTAATATCTGGTGAATGAGTTTGTGTTAATATCAAACTTGTTTAAACCGTTATTCGTGCCTAACCAGATGTCCCCTTGGTCATCTTGGGCGATAGAGAACACATAATCATTACTGAGAGAATGTTCATTCGATGGATCATGTCTGAACTCAGTCGTCCTTACTCCATCATATCTAACTAACCCATCAGTTGTACCGAACCAAAGAAACCCAGTTTTGTCTTGAATTATGGATAGAATACTGTTTTGTTTGATCAACGGCTCTGAAATCAAATTGATGTTCTGTTGTTGACCCAGAACGATCCCCACAGGAAAAATCAACAATATCCAGCCTATGATAAATGGTGCATAGACAAGTCGTTTCATTGATTCAGCTTAAACCTTAACCAAGACGACAACTTGAGACGTAGCTAAACCGAATTGTAACGCCTCGTTGGTTGACAATCAAATACAATATTTTCTGGTTCTATTTTGGGATGAGGGTCACCTATTCAATCTTAGTGCCCTCTGCTGAGATTTCGCTGTTGTTGTCGGGATCACTGATGATTTCGATGTTATCGACAATCCAAAGACCGTTTCTTTCGTACCATAAATTTTTACCCAACCACTCCCTCATCAGCGCTCTGTAATCATTTTACAAAGATTTTACACTCGGATAATACTGCGATAATGTAAGGCTGTTACCATGGTCTAAAAGGGAGGTAATTATGAATAAACACATTATCAGATTCGTATCCGTACTAATGGCGCTGGTGGCGCTGACCTTCGGAGCGGTTACCACCTTCGCCGCTGACGCACCGCCGGTAACTGAAAGAGCAGCGATAACTTTAGATCAGCTCACCGATAGGGTCATGGAGATGCAGAATCGTGACCGTGTGGCTGGCCTGCTTGACCGCCTAGTGGCCAATGATCGCATTACCCAGGGTCAGGCTAATCAAATCCTTAAGGCGTGGGATGACGCTCATCCGGACTGGAAGCCTCTGATCGAACGCCTCACCGATCGGGTTATGGAAATGCAGAATCGTGACCGCGTCGTTGCTCTACTTGACAGACTCGTTGGCAATGATCGTATCACCCAAGGCCAGGCCAATCAGTTACTTAAAGACTGGGATGACCTTCACCCCGACTGGAAGCCTCTGATCGAACGCCTCACCGATCGGGTCATGGAGATGCAGAACCATGACCGTGTGGCTGGCTTGCTTGACCGCCTGGTGGCCAATGATCGCATTACCCAGGGTCAGGCTAATCAAATCCTTAAGGCGTGGGATGACGCTCACCCCGACTGGGCACCGCCAATTACAACCACCTAGCAGATAATAAAGGAAAAATATACGGGCCGGATTTTTGCCGGCCTGTATTCTATTCTCATTTCAGCTCAGCTATAATGCAGATATAACCATGGACACAATTTTAATTGTTGATGATGAACCCAATATCGTTGAACTCGCCAAGCTTTATCTGGAACGGGAAGGCTACCAAGTTGCCAGTTCAGCTAAAGGCCTGAATGCGCTTAAACAGATAGCGGAGTGTAATCCAGCTTTGGTCATACTCGATGTCATGTTACCAGACATTGACGGCTTTGAGGTGTTGAAAAGGTTAAGAAAAAACAGCCAGGTACCGGTGCTCATGCTTTCGGCACGCAGAGAGGACGTCGACAAAATAGTCGGATTGGAGACCGGCGCCGACGATTACCTGACCAAGCCATTTAATCCACACGAACTTTTAGCCAGAGTCAAAGCGTTACTCAGACGCAGTAATATCTCCTCAGCGCCTGAAACCATAACTCTTGGCAAATTGACTATTGATATCGCGGGCCATCAGGCAACGGTAGACGGTTCGATCATCACGCTGCGCAACAAAGAATTCGCCCTCTTGCTCACCCTCGCTCAGCAGGTTGGGGTCGTTTTCAGCCGGGACGCTCTGCTGAACAAAGTCTGGGGTTACGATTATTACGGGGATACCCGGACCGTGGATGTTCATGTCAATCATCTGCGTGCTAAACTTGAAGGTTCCGACGTTGAAATTGAGACCCTGCGCGGTACTGGCTACAAATTGAAAACAGTCAGGCAGAAACCGTGAGCATTAGGTTAAAACTCTTTATCACCTACTCTCTGGCGGTGATATTCACTTTGGCTCTGGCAGCCTTGGGCAGTACGGTTCTATTACGCGGCTATGCCGACCGGCTGGCCCTGGAAAATCTCAGGGATACTGCCAGACCGATCAGTGTTCAGCTTATTGCGCTGGTGCGGGGAGACGCGGCCACTACCGAACTAATCGACAATCTGCAGGAGCAGGCGGACATAAACAATGTGTACATCTTTTTTGTCAGCCGAACCGGTTCGGTACTACGGCAGTTCACCCCAACCGAGAGAAGCCCGATTTCAGTTACTCAAAGTACTTTTCCCCAAGGGCTTACTCAGACAACGACCGGTGATTTTATTTCCGCTGATGATGAGACTTATCTGTATGCCGCCTATCCGCTGGGGTTGGCATCACAGCAGGTAATCAAGGCACAGCAACTGGCGGTAGTTATTCCACAACCGAAAATCGGCCCGGTTGTTGCTGGTTTGATCAAACCATTTGCTTGGGCAGGCATCATCGCACTGGCTGGTTCGTTAATCCTGGCATTGTGGCTAGCGCGTTCCGTTTCAAAGCCGGTGAAAAAAGTCATCGTGGCCGCCGATACCATTGCCCGCGGCGATTATAAATATCGGATCAGGTCTAAAGAAACTGGGGATCTAGGTGATTTGGCAAGAAGTTTCGACCACATGGCTGACGAAGTTGAAGCCTATCAATTGAAGCTGAAGCACTTTGCTGCCGACGTTTCTCACGAACTAAAAAGTCCACTCACCGCCATTCAAGGTTTTTCCCAGGCGCTTATTGACGGTACCGCCGTCGATGAACTCACCCGCCATAAGGCGGCGCAGGTTATCAATGACGAGTCACGCCGGCTAGGCCGCCAGATAGATGAACTTTTGGATTTGTCCCACCTTCAGTCCGGTAGTATGCGCATGCAGTTTATCAAATGCGACACTGCTGAAATCCTGCGTCAATCGGTTGATCTGTTGAGTATTCCGGCGACAGATAAATCGATCGCCCTGGAACTGACAGCGGATTCCGGACTATGGGTCATGGGGGACCCGGACAGGTTGGAGCAGGTCTTCAATAATCTACTGGATAACGCTATAAAAAACAGCCCGTCTTTCTCGAAGATCAACATTGAGGCACATAAGACTGAGGACAAGATAATAGCCTCAGTCATTGACGAAGGACCTGGTATCCATCCGGAGCAATTGGAGCGAGTTTTTGACCGCTTCTATCAGATTAACGGGCTGAGAACCGGCGTGGGCTTAGGCCTGGCTATCAGTAAAGAAATAATCATTGCTCATCACGGTAATATCGAAGCACGAAGCGCCCCCGGCACCGGAGCTAAATTCGTGGTTTCCTTACCTGCAATTGACAATAAGGATTCTTAGATTCTTAGTCCGTCCTCATGTGATAATCGAGCGCCTTCACTGTTAATTGGCACCCTTACTGTAATAAGGGTGCCAATTTAAGTCGAGGATTGCTAGGCTTATTTAAAGGTTCAGATTCCACCACTCATTTGTAGCACGATAGCTAAATGCAACAATACTGCTCTAATGTGACAAAGACCTCCATGGCTGACCTTTGTTGTGTTGCGCAGAGTGTTTATCGTGATAGTGTGCTTCGTGCAGCTTGAACTCGACATCGTTAAAGTATTGTTGCTACAATGATGTAGCTATGGAATTGAAGCATAAAATTCGGAAATGTCCTCAATGCGGCATGGTCTTCGAAGGCGGTTATGCCGGCAGAGCACTCGCTGGGCATATGTGGCTGGCACATCAAATACGCAGTGGCTATAAAGCTGAATTGGAAGACAAGATTAAGGCGTTAGAAACGGAATTAAAACGCGTTCGTACTGAAAGCAAGCAAGAGATAATGGATTTACAACTGGAGCTCAGAAGTGTGAACGATATGTGGGGGCAAGCTTTGTGTCCCCATTGTCAAAGTGTTATAGACATGCATAAACAGACGATTGATATACAAACCGGTAAAAAGGGGTTTCAGTGCCCTGACTAGCGCTAAAAACGCTGCAATTCATTCAAGCCAAAGGGCGGAGTAACCGCACTTCACGATTAATTGATAATGCACCCTACCCCATGACCGTCTTGTAGAACTTCAGGTTATCGGCGAAGTTAACGCTGCGGGTGTAGCGCTGCACCATTTCCAGCGATTCCCAGCGTCCCAAGTCTTTAATAGTCAACGTATCCATACCGGCTTTTCTAAGAATGCAGGCGAAGGTGCGCCTGAAGGTGTGGGGATTACAGGTGATGCCGGTGTCAACTTCAAGTCTTCTGAGCATAGCCGTTATGCCCCACTTGTTAATACCCCAGATGGTATCGGTGGGAGTATGTTCACTTAACCAGGCTTTGAGGTACTCTTCAGATAATTTGCCGAAGGGAGCTAAGGCTTCTTTCTGACCTTTACCCATGACTCTAACGGTTTGGTCGTCCCAGTCAATGTGCTCCGGCTTGATCTGAACCAGTTCGGACAGGCGTAAGCCTGATTCAGTAAAGAGGGCGATGATCGCCTTGTTACGATTACCCTCAGCACAGTTAATCAGCTGCTTGACCTGCTCGGGATTAAGGGCAGGCAGAATGAGCTTAGGCAAACGCGGTGCCTTCATCGAGCCCATGGGATTGGGTATACCTGTTGTTTCCTTGCGCCAGTTGTAATAGGCGCGAATGACTCTGAAGTAGCTATGGCGGTTGCCGGGGTTTTTGAACTGCAGCAGGAAGCGCTCAATGTTGCTTCTATTAGCCTTATCAAGGTCGATATGTCGAGAGATGACACGGAACTTTCTCTCATAGCCTTCAATGGTATTAATGGTGACCCCTTCTACCGTTTTAGACTGGATAAAGTCTTGAAAAGATTTTGCCAGTTCCGGGTAAGGCTGCTTAGCTATGCGTGCTTTTGTGCCCATCTTCCTGATACTCTTTTGGCTTTTCGTTCCAGACACACTGTTTACACACGTTGAAGCTGAAAGCAAGTCTAAAATGTCAATGATTTAGAAGGAAGCCAACGTGCCCGTGTGTGCCCCAAACAGGGCTCAAAGGACCTCAGGTGGTATGGTTGGGGGTGATGAAGCGACAAAGCGGGCACGTTGGCCACACGTGCGGACAGGGGGCTAAACACGAAAAGCCCTCTATCGGGCTTCTTGACGATTATCGTTTATGATCCTTATTCGGTATTAGATACGCAGAGCTCTAATCCTACTTTTTATGTGAAGTAGCTTGATCTTCCTTGCCCTGTATATATTCTCAAGTAACTCTAATTTATCGTCCACCTCTTTTTCGTAATCGTCTCTTTCTAAGAGGTGTTCCTTTATTGTCTCATCGGTGAATAACTTCAGTTTGGATTTACACGCGTCGCAAATACTAAATCCAAAGAAGTCTTCGCCTTTTTTACCGCATTGGAAACATTGATTATTCATATGCTTTTGTATCTAGGGATTCGTTGGTGGCATCGGGTAGATTTGAACTACCGACCAAGGGCTTATGAGTTGAGACGTCTGGTGTATCGAATACCGGCTTGATGCTTTATGTCAGTCATATATAGGCACGGTAGTTCCAAATGGGGAAGTTCTGAAAAGTTCGCTCTTAGACTATTCGCTCAGCTGGAGCTGGGGTCATCATAGACCACTTTCCGTCTGGAATTTGCCTGGCAATAAGCGCTATATTGGATTAACACTGAATCGGACCACAATCGCATGAGTCGTTCTCATCGCCTGTTCTGGTATTTTGTCTTTAACAAGGATTATACTTAATCAGTTTACCCCTATTTATATTCACTCTAACCGAAAGCTTGACAGAATTGACTATGGCAACACTAAAATCTCTTTTGTTAAACCAACACAATTTTGTGCTGGTCGCTGCCATAGTGTTAGGTCTTTCTGGTAATCCCCTTGCATACTTCTTTAAATCGTGGATTATCCCGTTACTTGTTATCGCTATGACCATTTCCCTTACAAGGGTTGAAATCAACCAAATCCGTAATCTGAAAGCAATCCTAGTACCTAGTTTTTTTGTGCTGTTGTTTAATTTTGTTGTGTTAACGCTGTTTGATTAAGCCAAAGTGTACGGTTCAAATAGTGTCCCGTTTCGCTGATTGCATACAATTATTCAAGCTTTTTTATCTGTTTTTCTATAGTGGCTAAGTTATGTTCCCATGTTGAGAACATGTTGTAATATGACTTCAACGGCTTATAGCCTGCGTTATCTAATTCTAGAAATATATGCCTTAATTTTCTTATAAGCTGTACCTGACGTTCTCTTTCAATCTTTAACTCATCCAATAGCGCATCAATTGAAACATGCTCCGGCATTGAATTTCCTCCCCCTTTAAGTGAATACTGGTGTTTCTTGCTTATTCTTTATCCATATAGGTTTAAGGACTACCCATTGCTCAGGGTGACATCTGATATGCCTTTCCATGATTCGAGCTACCTGTGCAACATTTGTTGCTACAGCGCGGTTTCCGCCACGTATAACATTGAAGGCCGATTCTACGTTGATTATGTAGTTGCCGTCAGTACCACGGTGGCTAAAGATGGGGACAATAGCAGCTCCCGTTCGCATAGCCATATTCACAGCGACCGTGGGCAATGTCGCCTCCTCCCCAAAGAAAACCGAAGTTATACCCTTTCCTTGAATATTGCGGTCGCAAGCCATCAATATGGCTTCGCCGTTTCGCAATAATTGCATCATCGATTCCAACGTACCCGGTTGGCCTGGCACGAAAGTGACGCCATGACTTTCCCGTAAAGCAATAATATGATTACGTAGAGGCAATGGTTTCAGAGATTCTACCAGGGCAGTCACCTTGACTGAGCGAATAGCAAATATCTGTGCCGCGATATCAAAACTTCCCAGATGAGCAGTGACTAAAACAACACCTTTTTTTTGATCCAAAGCATCCGTGAGGTGTTGCCAACCTTGGACGCTGATATTCTGTTCGATGTCATCTAATCCCATCTGCGGTAATTTGATGAGGTCCAAATAGTTTTTTACCGTAGTTCGCAGTACACCACGTACAGCCTTGCTCAGGATAATATCGTCCACACTCGTCCCGAATACATGCCTCATATTATCCGTGACTCCGGCCTTGACGGTCGGAAAGAAGATGTACGCAACATCCGCAATGAAAATAGCGCCAAGATAACCAACTCTTCTTGGCAGGTAAGACAGACTGAATCCTGCAACTTTGAAAGCGTAGTATTTCCACATTCTTGTTTTCCTCACCCACCCGTTTGAGTTAGTTACAGCTTGACTTCAAATTCAAAGTATATTACCATGTTTTTTGGATATTTTGGAATTATACATCGTTTGTGTTGTGGTATACAACAGACTGTACAAGAGGTGAAAAGTGGCCTATGAATCAAATACAACTACCCTTTTGAATGGGAAGAGAACAAACAGAGATCAAGTTAATTCCTTTTAGTGATGGAAGTTTGAGCATGAAGAAATCGACAATTGTATTGGAGTCTTAATTCATTGGGTCGTTTAATTACGGAGAGGAAAGTTGGTTTGGCACTTAGTAGTGGCGCCGCGCGAGGACTGGCTCACATCGGCGTACTAGAAATCTTAGAGAAAGAAGGGATCCAGATAGACATGATTGCTGGTACCAGTATGGGTTCCTTTATAGGTGCCGTTTATGCACAAGAGCAGGATATCGACCGAATGAGACGATTAGCAATAGAATTAGGAGGGAAATGGTTTTCCTTTTTTATGGACCCAGCCTTACCAAAATCCGGCTTAGTTCGTGGGCAAAAAATTGGGAACATGTTGAGATCAATTATCGGTGACGTTGAATTCCAGGATTTAAGAATACCCTTTGCCTGTTCGGCAACTGATATTGAGACCAGTCGGGAGGTCGTGATCAGGCAAGGATTAGTAAGAGAGGCGGTGCGCGGCAGTTGCTCGATACCTGTGTTACTAAAGCCGACTAAATTAGAAGGCCGGTATTTGGTCGATGGAGGATTGCTTGACCCCGTGCCAGTTAAAATCCTAAAGGAAATGGGGGCAAATTTTATAATAGCGGTAAACGTTATACCAAAAGGGCAAGATACCCCTTTTGAGGCAAGCCAGAAGAATAACAGTTCGAATGGCCCCAATATGCTTACGATAGCAATCCAAACAGTCAATATTGTCAGCAATCAGGCATTAAGTCGTAGCTTGATAGGAGCTGACGTAATAATTGAACCACAGGTAGCCCACATTAACTTAGTGGATTTTCATCGTGTCAACGAATGCATCCACCAAGGCGAACTAGCCACTCAATCCTCCATGCCGTCTATAAAGAGTTTATTGGCCAGTTGCCCTTTTCCAAGCCAAATTACCAATGTATAATGAGCCAGATTAGGGGATAACCAAGACTATGAGACTTACATTCAGGCAAAAGGTGTTTCTCAGCAAGCTCCTCGATGCTTATCGGGATATGAAGGAGCCTGTTCACTATAGTGTCATTGCCGATCGGCTGAGCCTTAATAACTCTACAGCTTATGATATGTTGCGACTACTTGAACAGAAAGGCATGGTAGCTTCTGTATACGATGCGCCCAAGAAAATTGCTGGCCCCGGACGATCCAGCGTACGTTTTGTTCCTACTGCCGAAACTACTGATCTATTTTCTAAACTTGCAGGCGATGTACGAGAGCAGGATGAGTGGGATGATATAAAAACTCGCGTTTTGACTAATTTGAGCAAAGGTGTGAATGATGATTATAAAGATCTCTTCGACGAATTACTGGCCAGAATACCGGAACCAAGTTCATCGCTTGTACTGTGCGCCGAAGTTATAACGGCTCTGTTATTGAACCTCAAAGAATCCAAACGTGAGTTAGCCCAACAGAGTTATTTGGATAGTCTTTTGAA
This sequence comes from Dehalogenimonas sp., assembly GCA_050864255.1. Lineage (GTDB taxonomy): Bacteria > Chloroflexota > Dehalococcoidia > Dehalococcoidales > Dehalococcoidaceae > Dehalogenimonas. Next base: position 6,281 of record JBOWAX010000004.1, on the reverse strand, counting down.
GACACCGGCCACCAAGTTGAGAATGAGCGTACTGGCCGGTCTTATTTTAGGATTATCATTTACCGACCACGAAACCCAAAGATTAATTGGTATTTATCAGCAATATGTTGAAAAGTACGAGGCATCACTGGATCAGTTAAACCGTGATAGCTTAGTCAAGCTACACCGATTTACCCGTAACGTTTGGAATATCCTAAGAACACCGTCGTTTTAATTAGATTTGAATAATATTATGGTTACTTATGGGATTTTAATTAATGGAAGTAGTATAAGTCGATTTATGATTCGGCTTATTTATGGGGTTGTGGATAATATAATGACAAACAAAGCTAGAAAAATTATTAGGTTTTATTTTGGTTTTTTTGGGTTCCAGTGTTCAGTCAATTATCAGGTAATCAAGTTCAAGAGACTGGATATGAGGAAAAAAGCCTGGGTGAATTCTGAAGCGGTAAAGAGATGAGAATTGCGGTAGATGCCATGGGCGGTGACTTCGCTCCTCACGAGATTGTAAAGGGAGTTATCAAAGCTGCTCATGATTTCAAGGACAAGGGCGTAGAAATCATCTTGGTGGGTAATAAACCCTTCCTGCGTGTGATGGCGGGGGACCAGTTAGAAAAGCTCAATATCAGCGTTGCTCACGCTAGTCAGAATATCAAGTTCCACGAGCATTCAATGGAGGGCCTGCGCCAGAAGCCGCACTCGTCCATCGCCATCGGTATCGACCTGCTCAAGGAGGGCAAGGCTGACGCCTTTGTTTCTGCCGGCCCAACCGGGGCTGTCTTCGGTGCTGCCATCTTAAGTCTGGGCAAGATAGAGTGGGTGGAGCGCCCAGCCATTGCCAGCATCATCAACTTAAGGCATTCCATGGTCCCATTCCTACTGATTGACAGTGGAGCCAACGCCGACTGCCGGTCCAATCACCTTTTGCAGTTTGCCCGGATGGGTAGCCTCTATGCCAACCGCATCTTTGGCTTGGAATCGGCACGTGTAGGATTGTTTTCCAGTGGCGGTGAAGATACCAAGGGCAACAAGCTCACTGTGGAGAGCCACCAACTTTTAAGGCAATCCAGCCTCAACTTTATCGGCAATATTGAAGGTAACGACCTCGCAGAAAACAAGGCTGACGTTATTGTCACTGATGGCTTCACCGGCAATGCGGTGCTCAAGACATTGGAGGGTGTGGGCGAGTCTCTCATCAAATTGAGCCCTCGCCACGGCACGAGAGTGGGCGGCAGTCATCGTGTCACCAGCCAGGCACTCTCCGCCTATGCGGGCTTAGACTTTTTTATCAAGGGCATGGACTATAGCGAATACGGTGGCGCTTGTCTGTTGGGAGTCAAGGGAAACGTTATCATCTCTCACGGTCGAAGTCGGGCAAAGGCTATTAAAAACGCTATCTGGTTAGCCAACCAGACGGCAAAATACGGCATCTGCCATCTGCTTGCTGAGGCCAAACATGAATAAAATTTCGAGGTTGAACGATGACAGGCGCCAAAGTTAAGACAGACGAAATAGCCAAAATAATCTCCTACGTGCTGCATCCTTATGTGGTCGTGATACCGGTGGTGGTATTACTTACCGCGAGATTCAACCCGGAAGATTGGGTTAAGTGGACTGTCATGTCTCTATTACCAGCCTACTTCTTCCCCCTCCTGTATATGCAGGTGCGGGTTGTTCTAGTTGCTCGTACTACCGGAGTCAGGATGACCCATCGTTCTCTATTTCGGGAACAACCCAGAGAGATGTTCTTTCTGGTATGCCTTTTTGGTCTGCCCAGCTCGTTGATACTCTACTCTTTTAATGCTCCTTTGAGCATTATGGCTACCTTGATCGGGCTCGGCGCAACAGCGCTATTGACTACTTTTATAAATTTACGCTATCGAGCCAGTTTCCACCTGTCTCTTTTTACCAGCATGGTTACGTCTGCCGTTATTCTATTCGGACCACCGGCGTTGATTGCCGCCGCTCTCATCCCGTTGTTGGGTATTTCTCGTTACCAGTTGAGGGAACACACTCCTTTACAGTTAGTGACCGGGGTTTTAATTGGCTTGGCGGTTACTGCGGCCGTTTTTCAGGGATTTAACCTTCTCTAATAAGGTAATAACTAACTAAGAAAAGGGAAATAGATGGAACAGTTTTTTAGAAAGTTGGGCGTGTTCATTGAGAGCAAACGCCTACTGGTTATCGTTGTCAGTGTAATGCTGATTATTGCCGCCCTCTTTGGTGCCACACAACTCAAGTTGGCTACAGGTGTCGAAACCTACTTATCCACTGATTCTCAGGCCTACCAGGATTACACGAAGTTTAACCAGCATTTCGGCAGCAGCGTTGTGGTAGTTTTGGTGACAGGTAATGATTTAACTCAACTACTGCAGCCCGCCAACGTGACAGCGATGGAGACCATCGAGAACCAGATGGGGACAAATCCAAATGTTGTTTCAGCCCTAGGACCCACTTTCTTTATAAAACAAGTGGTCGCTCAACAAACTGGTAGCCCTGAGCTACCGCTTGACCCCGCAGTACTTCAGTCTATTGTTGTAGATCCTCAGAGTGGCCAGATTAACTCGTTTTTTATAAGGGTCTTGCCTGATGCCCAGCATGCACTTATCGCCATAACCCTTATAGGAGATTTATCAATTGCTGAACAAAACCAGGTATCCGGAGAGATTGAGAGACTAGTAGCCGATGCCGGTTTTTCCGGGGTTGAGACTGTAGTTACTGGCATGCCCGTTGTCTTGAGCCAGATAGAAGATATGATGTCCAGCAGCCTGCTCAATATGCTACTGGTTTCTATACTTTTAATGCTGGTAATCCTGTCTGTGGTCTTTAGTGTGCGTGGCTTCTTTGTCTGGAGATGGTTGCCGTTGGGTATTGTTCTTATTGGTATGATATATACCTTTGGCATCATGGGTGTTCTTAGTATTCCTATAACTATGGTTACCATGGCGGCGTTTCCCATAATAATAGGCCTTGGAGTAGACTACGCCATCCAATTCCATAATAGATACGATGAAGAGGCCAGACGGGGCGAAACCGTCGCTGAAGCCATTATTGATTCAATTACTCATATTGGGCCGACAATTGGTATCGCTATTATTGCAGCCTCTCTTGGTTTTGCGGCGCTGTTCTTCTCACCTGTTCCCATGGTCCGTGATTTCGGACTTCTGTTGATAATTGGCGTGGTAGCCACATACCTAGCGGCGATATTTTTACTCATGGGCATTCTGTATATGCATGATCGTCGCAAAGCAATTAAAAATTCAAATAATGGAGGGGTGGCCAAAACAAAGACAGAGAAAACTGGCTTCGTGGAAAGAGGCCTCAGAAAACTCGCACCATGGGTAATTAAAAATCCGGCTGTAATTATCCCTCTAGCCTTAGTTTTAACCATAAGCGGTCTGATAAGTGACGCTCATATTGCCACCGAAACTGAGGAGACGAACTTTATTTCTCAGGATGTTCCCGCATTGAAAAATCTGATGGCCTTGGGGGAAATTGCTGGTGGTGTCAGTTCGATGAGTATGCTAATCGAATCTGATGACATCACCGACCCATCGATTTTAGCCTGGATGGTGCAACTGGAACAGCGTATTGCTCTTGAGCAGCCTGATTTTATTACGGACACTAACAGTATTGCCGGTCTAGTCCTTCAAGCTACCGGTGGGGTAATGCCTCAAAGTGCAGAGCAAATCAAACAAATCCTGTCGCAACTCCCTGTGCCCATCAAACGGAACTTGATTAGCAATGATTACACCGCCGCTAATCTTGTAATTAGTATTGAACAAGTGGAGTTAGGCAAAATACAGGAAGTAAGGGACCAATTGACTGGGTACGTGGTCAATCCTCCTGAAGGCATAAATGCCATCCTTACAGGAACTCCCATAATCGCGATTGAGCTCTTCAACGCTCTGACTGAGGGGAGGATAGAGATGACCCTTATTGGGGTTGGTTTAATCTTTTTAGTCCTCTTTGTTCTATTCAAATTTAACCTGCTACGTGCCATACTAGCGGTCCTGCCAATAGGGCTCATCCTCGGCTGGTCAAGCGGAATAATGTATCTATTTGAGATCAAATATACCCCTCTCACCGCAACCCTCGGTGCGCTGATCATGGGTATCGGCGTGGAATTCACTATCTTGCTGATGATGCGGTATTACGAAGAAAGGCGCAAAGGTGAAGGACCTGAGGAAGCGATGACCACGGCTATGACCAAGATCGGTCGCGCCATTATCGCCTCGGGCCTTACTGTAATCGGTGGCTTTGGCGCGCTATTAATCGCCAAGGATTTCCTGATATTGCGTGACTTTGGTTTCGTCACCATGATCAATGTCTTCTTTGCCTTGGTCAGCACCCTTTTCGTATTACCATCTCTGCTCGTCTGGGTCGACACATGGCGGGAGAGACAACGCCTGGCTGTAAAATCAGGCCGAAAATAAGGAGGTGAATTTTGTAAAGAAGGCCTGTTTAAGTATTCAATCAAAATATAAAAGGAGGGAACAATGATGAGCATAAAAACGGTTTTACGGTGGTTGTTCTACAAGATAACGAATCCTATAGTCAGTTTGTGGAATTGGAAGGTAAAGATTTGGTTTCGCATGGGATGGTCACAACCGCTGAAAATTAAAATGTAGATAATAGACCCACCAAAATTGGTAGGCTTAGCTGGCCATAGCGATTGCCAATATAGTTAATAAAAAAAGGAGAATTATTATGGTTGTTAGAGTGGTTACTGATAGCACCGCTGATATTCCGTCTCAGTTAGTAAGAGAGCTGGGTATTGTGGTAGTACCTTCATACGTGATCTTTGGAAGCACATCATATCGCGGTGGGGTCGATATAGCCGAGGATGAGTTCTATCGAAAGCTTATGCTTGAGTCTGTTCATCCAACCACCTCCCAGCCTACCCCACAGGATTTCGTAGATGTATATACCAAACTCGCCAAGGAAGCCGACGGAATTCTCTCAATTCATATATCTACCAAGTTGAGCGGCACAACCAACTCAGCCGAACAAGCCAACAAGCTAGCAAAGTTTAAATGTCCTATTGAAATTATTGACACCCAGAACTTATCCATGGCACACGGGCTGATTGTCATCGCTGCCGCCAAAATGGCCAGAGCCGGTAAGGGACTGACTGAAATCGTCGATGTGGTCAGAAAGATGGTGCCCAACACTAGGCTGCTGATCCTTTTTGACACATTGGAATATCTGGCTAAGGGCGGGCGCATCGGCAAGGCCAAATCTCTGCTCGGTTCATTATTGAATGTCAAACCCTTGCTTACACTCAAAGATGGCGAGTTTGTGCCAGTGACTCAGGTGCACAGCCGCACCAAAGGCAAGGAAAGACTGTTGGAGTTCGTAAGAAGTGCTAAGGATATCGAAGACCTGGCAATTATCTATAGCACCACACCTGATGAGGCAAAAGAGTTAGCAGCTAGTATCACCGCTATGTACAACATCCAGGCTCTTGTCGCCCAAGTGGGTCCGGTGTTAGGCGTTCATAGTGGGCCAGGAGCACTGGGTATTGCGCTTCGAACAAAAAGCTAAGCGCGGCGTCTTTAGTGGTCATACTGTGTCGCTAGTATTAAATTCTAAGGTGAAAAAAACCAGAAAAGTAATTCATTGTCTAGCAGGTTGTTGAAAAAGAATATTTTCTTGCTGACTTACGTTCAGACACTTGAAATCGTCCAAAGCTAAAATTGATTTCAAGCCGCCTTTTCAGTAACCTGCAAAAAATACAAAGGAGTTATAGTATGCCATTCAGATTAGGACCAATGGAACTAGGTATTATTCTGGTAATCATTCTTCTCGTCTTCGGAGTTGGAAAACTGCCTCAGGTAGGTGCGTCTATAGGAAAAAGTCTTAAGTCGTTCAGGGATGAATCCTCCGGACAAGATGATGAAAAGACGAAAGAAGTGAAGTCGGAAACCATCACAGAGGTGCCAGAGGTGGTTGTTTCCAAGACGGAAGATCCTTCTAAAACTGAGCTTTGAGATTAATGGAGGAATTGGTTCTGGTCCCCCGTCTTCAGATGGATAAAACAACTAAGGGACAACGAAAAGTCTGCCAAAACAAATAGTGAAATCTTATAAATAGAAGGCTGGATCTGACTTGGCAAATGAATACAAAGTATAAAAAGGAGCATTAGTTGGTGTGACCCTCCCCCCATAATTAGTATCGCCGAGAAGTAGAGTCCTCCGCTAAAATAAAGAGTTCAAGGAGGCTCGATTGATCAGGAAAAAATTCACCGAAGAGCAGATCATCACCGTACTCAAAGAAGC
>JBOWAX010000007.1:0-26559 GCA_050864255.1 Dehalogenimonas sp. | reverse complement strand
CTGATAAGACCGAGGTCCCTGGTTCGAGACCAGGATGGCCCACCATTTACGATTAAAAAGCGGTTTCCGGCCTTCCCCAAGCCGAAACAAATATGGTTGTAGAACTCGGTCTTGCACATAAATCACACGATTGCACAGTCACGGCTCTAGACCTCGGTCTTTTAACGAATTCCGAGCAATTACCCAGCTTATTAAAGCTATATCTCTATTCATGTCAGGTCGAAGGAAAAGCCACCGGAACATTGGACGGATATTCTAGACGGATTCAGTCATTTATCGACTTTCTGCAGTCAGCTCAGTTACCGCTGGAATCTTCTAAGATCCAACCGAATCATGTAAAGCTGTATTTCTATTCACTTTACGAACGGAAGCTGGAGCCGTCTACCATCAATGTCCATTACCGGGCCTTAAAGACTTTCCTGCTGTGGCTGAAGGGTGAAGGTTACGTCACTACTAATCTGATGGAGCGCCAGAAGCCTCCGTCAATTCCGCGGAAGGTAGTTAAGCCGTTCAGTATGGGAGACATAAAGAATATGCTGACGATCTGTTCCGGCAACGGCTTCCTGGACATCCGCAACCGGGCCATCATTCTGCTGCTGCTGGATACCGGGTTGAGGTTATCAGAGCTGGCCAATATCCAGCTGGCCGATATAAATCTGCAAAAAGAGACAATCCGGGTAATGGGTAAAGGCTCTAAAGAGAGATACGTGAGGGCGGGGCGGGATGCTCAGAAAGCTCTTTACAAATACCTGCTGCAACGCAAGGATAGCTACCCATGTCTTTGGCTGACCGAGGAACGGACACCTCTGGCCAAAGGGTCCATCCAGACGTTCATTAAACGGATCTGCAAAGAGGCAGGAGTGAAGGGTTGTCGCCCCGGTCCGCATACTTTCCGCCATACCTTCGCTACCAGGGCGTTGATGAACGGTGCCGGGGAGTTTGAAGTGCAATCATTACTCGGACATAGCACCTTGGTGATGACTCGGCGGTATACTTCCAGTCTGGGGAGTGAACATGCGGTTGAAGCCCACAGAAAATTCAGCCCAGTGGATAATATGAAGTTATGACCAAGTTCTTTATTCCGAAAATGTCTCAACAGAAGGCCGAAGAGCTATATCAAAAGCTGAAACGGAAGATGAAGATCGACTTCCTACACGATGTTGCCGATAGGAGAATATTTCGACTTGAAAGTAGTATCACATTCAGCGGTATGGTAATCGAAGGACAGATAGAGGTCGGCCAGGAATATGAAGGCCAAATCATCCTGGCGATCTTCGATATCGGTGAATGGTTCGCCATTTGTACAAAAACTCAGGGGGTACTGGAAGGCGGGCCGAAGTACATCCCGAAGGATAGTGTAAAAGAGGTTGTTGAGTTTGGTCGGTAAACCGGGAGAGGGAACCCCTTAAGGACTGACCCTTAAAGCGTTCGCCTCTGTCGTAATTCAACGTTATTTTACCAGCTTGAGGCGCCTCATGTCATCAACAGACCATCCGGCCGTTTCCAAGATACGTTTCAACAAACCTTTGGGGAAAGTCTTGCTGCCGATGTGGTAGTGAATAGCTGTTCGTCGCCCATCCGGATGGAGATAAATTCTCTCTGTCCGTAATTTGTTGTCAAAAGTGAATCCATCTTTGAGCAAGGCCGCGATGAGCTCATCAGTAGTGATATTTTTGATTTGAGCCCATACATGCGGCGGGTAATTCATGCCAAGGCGAGGCTCATGTTCTCGGTATAGCAACCTGTTTTATCGGGGTCATCAGACTCATGTTTCTTGATAATACCGATAGGTAATGGATCGCCGTGCTTGGCCATAGACTGAAGATAAGCTATCGATGCCGAATGGATGTTTTGCTTGGCCTCTTCCACAGTTGAGCCCCAGCTATGAAGGCCTTTTAGAGCAGGGCAGTAGACTAAATAACCATCTTCATCAGGTTCAATACAAATCTCTATTTCAATAACCATAGAATGGGAAGTTTTCTTTTTGGGCATACCTAACATGATAGTGTCTCCTTCAGCCGTTTGTATCATGCATGGTCATTCTACACCGGACATTGAATTAATTCAATAGGTTAACCTATTAGGCGAGGCTAAACGGCCTTCAAATACTTTTTAGAAGCGTCCGGGGGCGGGGTTTGGGGGTTAGTTGAGGGCAGGGAAGGAGTCTATTAGTCGAACTAATAGGGACATATCCCAATAAGCTGAAGAATTATTCCAGAAATAAATAGAAAAAGACCGATTATTAACCACCAACGCATATTTTGGGTTTTAGCCAGAATTTCTTCTGAGAAAAGAAGCCCTTTATTATCGTCACATGTTTTGAACGCTTTCGCAGGATTATATTTGTAAGCTCCCCAGACCAAAATTAACGTGCCGACGGCATTCAGTATAATACCAAGCGCAGAAAACATACCTAAAACTCAATCTCGCAAGGCTCAACTCCCAACGCCTCGGCCAGTTTGCGGATGGTCTTGAAGTTGGGTTTCTGTTTACCAAGCTCTAATTGACTAATAGTCTTCTGTGAAATATCGGCTTTGTCGCCTAAATCCTTCTGGCTAAGATACGCAGCCTCTCTAAGTTGTTTCAATGGCATCTTCATAACATTGATTATACTTCGCAGTTTGCGCGGTGGCAATATATTTACACAAACTACTTGACAACTACTTATATATAACGTAATATCTAAGAAGTTAATAAGTAGTAAAGGAGATAAACAGATGGTAATCGCCAATGTATCGGTAGCAGATAAAATGCTTGAGGACATCGATAATAGTCAACAATGGACTTGGAAAACTCCAGCCCGAGAGGATCTCATCCGACCATTAATCAAGGATCTCGGTTTGGGCACGGACGAGGAAAACATGGGCTTCAGTATTACTACTTTGGCAGTCAACGCTACAGCCAGATACTGCCGGCACCTCTTTGAAGTCAATAAAAGTATTGGGGATGCTGAAATGACTATGGGAAATCTGAGCATGGAAGCCAGTGCGTATTACGAGGGCTATATGGCAGCTACCAGGTGGCTTATGCCGCTGGTTGCTGATTAGCTATTTTATTAAACTGCTCTATTATGACGTTGCGTCGTTTTATGACCTGCGTGACAAAAGCCTCTGGCGCTTTTTTAAGTTGTTTTGCTTTGCCCTCGTCCCATCCAATCTCAGCCCAGGGGGCAACCTGGGCGATTGCTTTGATGCTGTCTGCACATTGGCTATGATTGATGGGTACTTCGTCAAAATGCAATTTCATATCGTCAGGATTAAAAGAGCAGATGACAACCTTGTGGTGGCGCATTAAAGGGACTGGTGGTATTAAAACCATATCCTGATCCATCTTTTCATAGACCCAGATAATATCGGAGATGAATAGAGGTTTTTCGCTGAACAGTTTGGACAGTAGAATCCGATCTGACTCAATAATGATTTCACTCATAAGCCACCCCCTTCAAGGGACTTTAACATAAATGACTATCTCATTCCAATCTGCCTTCTTACATTGCGAGGTATACCACTGCTCAGTTTAGATGGTTTAGCTCTTAAAAAGTCAATTTTGGGGTTCTCATTGAGATCAATATCTACCTTCACTACACCCATATCCATCTGATCTTCCTGTTGGGGCTTAGCCCCTCGTGTAAAAAATGTTTCGGCCGGAGTGCCGTCAAATCTTTTAGTCCCTTCCGGTGGCCGTTTAGTATAAATAGTTTCGCCAGACTTACGCCTGATAATCCACCATAGTCCCTGCCGCCAGGCGACATCGCCGGTTTCCAATTTAAGCCGGTCATCATCATCTTTGGTAATTGGCCTGAATGGCCTTTATAATTTCGATATGAATTTATTTGAAACCCCTGTCTATGCTTGGGTATTTTTAATTATCTTGATTTTATTCACTTACTGGTTGAATTTCAGGCAAAAGAAGGGGCCATGGGAAATATTAGCTCGCTATGAATCTAATCGATGGAACAAAAGACTCCCCTTGTCGGTTTATAAAAGAGTTAAATGGATTCAAACAGATGTAGGTTTAAACGGAAGAGCAGGGACCAACGGCGAAGTAAACAACCTCTATTATTTCAAAACTAGGGGGCAAGTTTATCGGTTAATATTTTTAGACAATTATGGGCCAGATTGTTACCTTGAACGATTAAAAAGGAAAACCAGAAAATAATGTCAGTTGGTGACAATAAGAACAGCTATCCCGATGACCACCACCGTCACAATAGCCCATTGCCACCATGGGACTTCAGCGTAGGTTATTACAACCTCCCCACCGCCTTTTTTTGGTGTCTGATAATGTGGTTTTGCCCTGACCATCGGTTTATCAAGAGGTACCAGGGGGTGTTCCTTTTGTTTTGCGAGGATAGCCCTAACGTGGGGGGCTGTACGGACGTAAGTGAGTTGATCCCACCACAAGTAATCTGATAGCTCACGCTTTTTCAATTTCACATCGCCGTGCGCTTTTACAAGGCAAACATGGTGTTGAGCGGAACCCGTAAAATCACACTCACGCAACCGGCCGGCCGAGTGGGCTTTAAGCCCTGTTTCTTCGTATAATTCCCGTGCTGCCGCGTCAATTGATCTTTCACCGTGTTTGATCCCGCCACCGGGCAGTGAATAAAATTCAACACCCCTGTCTTTTACCAGGAGGACTTTTCCCTCTCTAAAAACTAAGGCTGTTGCACGGTGCCTCATGATGACTGAATTATACCATCATGCGAGCACGTTTACATTCCGATCTGACGTCTGACGTTTCGGGGGATTTTATTTTGTGCGAATTTGATACGCGGCTTATCAGATAAATCTATTTGTACTTTAGTGACACCCATAGGCAATTTATCTTCCTGTTGTGGTTTGCCGCCCCGGGTAAAAAAGGTCTCTTTAGGTGTGCCGTCCAATCTCTTTGCACCTTCCGGTGGGTATTTTGTGTAGATTGTCTCACCACTCTTACGCCTTACTATCCACCATAATCCTTGACGCCAAGCAACGTCGCCTTGTTCGAGAACCTCTCGCTGCTCTTTCTTGTCATCGTTTTTCCTTGATGTCCTCCGTGAGGTCGTTTTTGTAAGCCTGTATCTGTAGCGCGGGGTATCGCCTGGCGGTGGTGTCCTACCTCTATCGGGTGGTGTTCTTCTACCACGTTCCGTTGAAGAATACCTGACGTTGTTGCGTGTAACTTCAATTGGTCTGTTTTTGGACCTAACACCTAATAATCGTTCCACTTCACGTGCTGTTGAATCCCTCTCAACCCGTGTCCTTGGAATCTTTATCGGCAATTCCCTTACCACACGTTCAAGCCCTGAGCGTCGACGAGTGATTTCCCGTTCTAATCTTGATCTGCGGCTATTCAACTCCCGGTCAATACGGTTCAGGTCCCTTTCAACCCGTCTCTGCGCAGATACACTAACTTCTCTAGTTGTGCGGCCTGACACTGTGGCTGAACGTAAATTTACAGGTCTTTTAACGGCCTTTCGTGCTGTAGCTAGACGCCTTTGTTCCATCTTCATCACCGCTGCTGCTTCATCGTACAAATCAGGAGCAGTGCGCTTAATCGCGGCAAGACGTTCTTCCTTGGTTAAACCCTTTTTGAATATATCACGGACCGTATTCGCTACTCCGCGAGCTTTAAGTTTATAAAGATCGGCCAATGACGGGGCTTTGGCGCCAATGCCGATGTCAGCCTTAGAACCCATGGATGAGGCCAAACGATTGAATCGTTCGTAACCCTTCCCTCCAAATTCATCAACCATACGCGACAGTGTCCGGTCAATCTGGCTTTCGAGTTTTTCAATACGAACACCGTCAACCTCTGTTGTTTTATATTGGCCGATGCGTTTAATGTTAGCTATTTCTATTTTCAGTCCGGATTTCGGGTCAACATACTCTAATCGGGCTGTACCGTCTTTGTTGAGGGCGACCTTTACATCAATATCGGTTTTCCCGGTATTATTAATAATTCTAGCTAATTCTTTGGCTGCCTTTTCTGGGTTTCTAACGCCCATGTCGATATCATGAGGTACATTCTTTTTCAGGTATAAATATTCTACGGTGCTACCGACAAGGCGCGCATCCTTATTGGTCCTGAACCATTCCGCAATTTTAGGAGCGGTTTCTTTTGCATTCGGCAGATCAGTTACTTTGGAAAGCATTTTTTCCACTGTCATTTTAGGTTGCATGGTAGCCGCTTTGCCTTTAAGCTCGCGTGTAACCGCCAAACTTCTTTCAAACCAATCCTTTGAAACAACCTGGAATAGCGGTACCTGGATAGTTTCCCCACCGGTACCGGTTGTTTTTAATATGACCGGCTTGCCTTTGTCGTCTAATACAGGGACCATTCGGGAGCCAGCCGGAGCCAATGCTTCATCCTCAATATACTTTGCATATTGTTTGAATACTGGATAAAGTTCATTCTGTGATTTATCAGCCTTCATTAAGGCCCATGCTTTGTCAGCGTACTCCGCCATATTATCAGAAGATTGCAGAGCGTTAGGTAGCCTCTCCATACCCTTAGATTGAACGATTGCAAATGCCGGTTTTCCCTTTACTTTACCGATGACATTGCCGCCACTGCCGACGATTTCTGTTCCTTCAGGCAAAAAGCCAACCGCTTGCTCTTTAGAAGCTTTAACAATATTGCCTTTTGAGTCAACAATCATACCGTCTTTATTGATTTTACCGACCAGCTTCCCTTTTTCCCATACCGGCTGGTCTTTATAATATTTCCCGATTATTTTTAGGTTGTCAGTGACAATGCCTCCTCCGTCAGTTATCGCAACCTTGATCATTTCATTACCTGATTTAAGAGTAGGGGTACCATCAACAAATGTGATTTTACCCAATTTACCGCCATCAACGCCCAACACCTTGGAATTGTCTGCTATACGGCCAACCGTGGTTTGGCCTTTAGCGTCCAGCATTACTCCGTCCTTGCCAATAGTGCCGACAATTTCACCGTTTTTCATAATATAACCGGGAGTTTTACCGGAAGCGCTTTGAGCTGTAAGACCTAGATTCATGTCGGGGCTGAAATACATTCCCTCCCCTGTGGCCTGGACACCTTTTCCTCCGGTAAAAGCATCACCAAATGGTGTTGCGGTACCGACTGAGTTCTTAAATACCGTCTGATAACCAGATCCACTGTATTTAATGACCCCAATCTCTGAGCCATCTACTACAATCGGCACTTTCCCGGAAACATTGCCTTGAGAACGCGCCACAACCGCCTCTTCCATAGCGTTGCGGGTGGCTACAGCCGCCGGTCCGTATCCAGCTTCAACTTTGGGAATATCCATTGTTGCGTATGAACCGCGCCAGAATGTTGCTGTCGGCATTTTTGATGGTTTTAACAGTGTGCCGATCGGGGATATCATTGCCTTTGCAGTAGCGACTGGATGCGCAATCGAAGTTATAGGGGCTACAACCAGTCCTCTGGCGGTAAAAAATGTCTCTTTTGCTAAGGCTCGACCGATCCCCATACCGGCTTTCACACCAGCTGATATTCCCCCAACAAACGGAATTACCATCGCAATGTCAGTAACGACGCCCAGTGTGTTCAAAGCCGCATTATCATCCCACAGTTTGGCCGTGCCATAGATTGGAATCATTGAGATCCCAACGTTTTTCATGAATTCACCCGGGTCCTTTTTGAATGCCATTGTAGTTTTGTCTAGGAAATTGGCTTTTTCGAAATCAGCAACAAACTTAGCCTCACTAAATTCTTTGTCCGAAAGCCCAAAAGTACTCTGAATGATGTTTTTACTCCATCCGTCTTTTACGGCTTGAACGATATTGACACTGCCTTTTTCGTCAACATACTCAGATAGATTTTTGATATTGGTGTAATCGTGAATACTTAAACCTATGCCTTTTTTCAGTATGCTTTGGTCAATGCCATCTTTGACAGCCTGTTGAACGTCAACATATTGTTCCCCGGGCTTCATTGTGGCCATATAGTCAGATGGTTTTCCACCGTATTTATCGGCTAATTTTGCAGCTGCTAACCCGTCAGTGACCGCCATTCCTTTGTAATCACCGACGGTAATAAATGGCACCTCGTAAGTTTTGAGATATGGGCTCAACGATTCCTGAGCTTTAATAATTTCATCAGCGTCCTTTGCCGCTGAGTCCATGTTGTCTTTTGTGACGTCATAACCGACGATAGCCGTTAAATCCTTCAAGTATTCAGGGAGGGCTGCTTCATAGCTTTTCGCGGCATTTATATCCGTGACACTGACACCTACCTGCCCCAGCGTCTTAGTGGAGACACCATCAGCCAGGGCGGCCTCGATGTCGATATTGCCGTCCTTGATGTAATCCTTGAGATCAACCAGGGCGTTGGCCATGGTACCGCTATACCCGGCGTTCTTGAGTGTCTGAGAATCAACTCCATCAGCCACAGCGGATAGCACGTCAGGGTATTTATTGAGCGTCTTATTGGCGGCCTGCCAGGTATCATAATCCAGATCAGGAGAAGCCTTACCCGCGCCGAGGCCCAGCACATCGCCGTACAACAGCCCGGTGGGCCCGGTGCGCTCCCATTTACCGTCAACCAGGACATACCATTCCTGCCCTGTGCCCCATTGAGTTATACGATCGTCGCCACTAACGGTGATTCTACCGGTCTTAGTATCAACTTCAGTGACAATACCCCCGGAGAATACGTCCCCGCGCATCGGCAGGGAATCGGTAACCTTTGACATATCAGGAGCAGTAGCCTTGCGGTCGTCCTTTGAGGCGTCGTAAATAACACCGTAAGAATATGATTTGTCAGTCTTGATATCCTGGATTGTATTATCAATTTGACTACCTTCACGGACCGGTGGTAATGAGGCCTTATCAACTGAATCAATAATTCCGATATTGTTGATTTTATTCAGTTCTGATTTGCTGATCGTGGTGCCCTCAATGCCTAAGTCTTTGGCAGTTTCAGCAGGCATCATCCCCAAGGATAAAGCTGCTGTGGTGGACATTCCCTCTGGAGCAACCTTAATCTCAGAAACCGGCTTCGTAGAATCCAAATCTGTGGCTTTGTCCGATGTGGTCGGTGGGTTTGCACCTTCGGTTTTAGGTGTTTTAGCTTCAGAAACGGTGATATCAGTTTGACCTGGCGGCGGTGATGACGCTTTTTTTGCCTGTTCCTCGGCAGCCTTTACCAGCCCGGGGTCAAGGGCCGCGGAAGTTCCGCTGGGGGAAGTGACTGCCGGTGCTGGGGGAATGTAAGTATCAGCCGGCACATAGAGTTTATAATCAGACGGCTTACCGCCCAGCTTATTAGCCAGCTGCGCCGCGGTAAGTCCAAGGTAATCAGACGGCTTGCCGCCGTTCTTATCCGCTAACCGGGCCGCGCCCATCTCAGTGGTGGTTCCGGCGGTAGTAGTAGAGCCGGAAGTATTGTTCTTGGCTTGTTCAGCCGCTTTCAGAAGTCCGGGGTCAATGGTTGTTTGAGTCTTAATAACCTTTGAGCCGCTGCTATCCCAGATACTAGCCATAATTAACCTCCGTCGCTATCGCGGCCTTTACTGAACGCGAACACTGCCGCTTTGACAGCTAAGTACATCCCAACGATTGCGACCAATATCGCGTTGAAGTGAACATTCTGGGCGATGGTTGGGTCAAATATACTTATCGCATAAACGATGATACCCATACCGGCCATCAGAAACAGAATTGGATCCCGATTCCCCTCGCTGTCCTTCATGATCATGGCGATGGAAACAATTCCGGCTACTATCAATAGACCGATGAAGGCCGCCACGGCATCAGCCATCGAGCTTGTTATTGCAGATTGAAGGGCGGCGCTTATTGCGTCGCCTTGCGCGTTAATAGCATCAGCCAGCGTTTGACCTAAGAGTTCGGCTGCTTCGTCGCTCATGAGTTTGTCCCTCGTAGTAGTTTATTTATCTCGCTCTGACTCATACCCCTGTCATATAGCGCCTGGGTGAGGTTGCCTAGGTCGTTATGAGACATGGCCGGTGTATTCATCCCGGCCGGGACCTGAGAAGCTTCGGCTAATTGCTCAACGGATGGGTTGCCGGGTTGGTTAAGGTCAAACATAGTGACCCGTTTCTTTACTTTTATCTGCTCTTGACCCTCGAATATATCAATGACATTGTAGCTGCGGTAATACGGAAATAGATGTTTCGGCCGTAAAAGTGCAGTGTTTAATTGTGACCATGGCTCGCCGGTTAAAAAGCCTTTGCAATCATAGGTCACCATCTTCATCACCGTTCCCTGGGGAATATGATTCTCCCGGCCCCAGGGTGAGAAGTGTAGGTCAGAACACACTGTCAGTAAATGAGTCAGCCAACGCATGCGGTCATAGAGCCATTGCCAATTCTGGAGGGTATAGAATATCCCTAGACCGACTTTCCGGCGCTGCATGCCAACGTAGCCGGTGAGCTGGTTGATTACTGTCATATGGCGGGAGGAGTCATTGAATTGCTGGATCTCGTCAATGCCAACGATTACATTGTTCAGTTGTGCCAATTCTGTCACCAGGCTTTTGGTGCTGATCTCTTTGACTAATTGACCGTTGGGAGTGTAAAGCTCATACCCCGGAAATGTCCGGCATTGACCACCTTGACCATACTGGTTTTTGGTGAGCATATGGCGCTCCATCCAATAGGTCATAGCAGTGGTTTTACCAGCGCCTTCCGGTCCTATGAATCCCCAAATGGCAACCATTTATCACTCCTAATTGGTTTTATAGTGTTTTTGGCGGTCCGGCTTGCTTCCCTTCACCGTTTCGGGAAGCAGCCATGCGATAACGTTCACCAATGGCGGCAGAGACAGCTTGTTCTCTGGCAGTACCGTTGATAGAAGCCCAACCAGCCAGCTTGCGCCGGATATAGGCTTTGCCGTCCTCGTCCCCGAATTCATCACAAAGATCGAAGTAAGCCAGCGCCGCGTCCAGTTTCATTTCAGCTTTGTTGGCGGCTTTGTTGTTGACGATGATGGTCCGCATCCAAAGCGTTTCCGGGTTATCGCCGGTATGCAGCAGCTCGCGAGTTATTGATGGCGTGCCCATGGTGGTCAAGTCTTGTTCCAGCATCTCACGGGTTAAACCGCCAGGCGGTGGACTATTGTCAGTAAAGTCAGGGGTAATGCCGGCAGCATTAACCTCAGGCACGGTGTCCTGCGGGTTTTCTTTGCTTTTACCGTTTCTTTTTCCTACAGCCATAATTAAGCCGGTCCTATCATTTCAGTTCCCACCACTACCAGGACGAAACCCAGCACAATCAGGAACACAACCAGTGATACCAGTTTGGCTTTTTTCCACAATTGGCTGTCTCCGGGAAACAAGCGCTGACAGATCTGGAAGATGGCGGTCAGCGCTCTCCATAATTTTTCCGGTGGGGCTTTAACGTCCTTGGGTATTTCGGGTTGGGTATATGTAACTTTGCCGGATTCATCAGTTTGCCGAATCACTACCGGCAACCAACGATTCCCAACCAGTCGTTTCTTCCAATTTACGTTGAGGTCTGTTTCAGGAAGCGTTTCTGCTCCCCATCCTTTTTGCCTATCAATTACTATTGCGTTTGTCTTTGCCATGTTTAATATTCCTTAAAATGGCCACTGTATTCGGTCAGAATTTACAGCCAGCCCAATGAGTAACATGCCGAGAATAGTTGCTCCGGACCCATAGATCATGGTTTGTAAGATGTCAGCCATGCGGTCCTTCTTGAATTCCGATTCTGAAATACTGTGCGCCTGTTTACGACGCTCCTTGAAAATCTGTGATACCAGTTTTTTAGAGTCTTCACCCTGTCGTGTGTTGTTTCCATCCAACGGAATGGGCGCTACATCTCTTTCGCTTGCTAAAATGAACGGAACATTGGTGCCCCGCTGCGGAAAGCAATCGTCCGATAGTAGCGCCCAAGCCTGTTGTGCCGTGTCATCTCTCACGCAACCGACCTCGACGGGTAGCGACAACACCAGGAGTCGGCTGTCCTCCGTAAGGAGTAGTACGCCGTGTTCCCGTTTGTTTTTTCCTAACCCGAATAAGCCTTTACCCATGTTGCGATTAAGTGAGACTAGCGATATCGTTTGGCCCTGCCACCACCGCCACCGCTGCGGCGCATTTTGACCTCAGAGAAAATCATGAAGCCAACGGCACCCATGGCACCCAGCCACAGCAGAGCAGGAGCCCAGTTGACTACCATCTCCAGCAATGTGTAGTCGGCGATGTTCGCATCAGCCGTTACGGTTGCCAGGGAAGTCAACATTTCCGGGGTCATTGCCGCCAGGAAGATGACCAGAAGGACGCCTCCAAAGATTTTTAAAGCAGCTCTCACTTAATTCACCCCCTTTCTGTTTCTAAATTTTGTATGGTTAGTCCATTTGAAACCGTGATTTAACCGGCACCGCGCCGGGTAGCGGCAAAGATTGTGCCGCCAATCAGCGCAAACACGCCGATTACGAACAATGCAGGAGCCCAGCCAATCAAAAGACTCATCATTGTCCAGTCGGATAAAGCGTCAACGTTGTAGTTGACTGTGATAGTGCGAGTGTCTGATGCCACCAAACCAGAGACAGTCAGGGTATTGGTTGCCGAGGTATAGGTGGAGGCAACGGGGGTATCGAGGACATTGTCAGATGTGACGGTATTGACAGAAGCAGTGCGGTTCCCGTAAAGATCCTGAGTTAGCACTACGTCAGCTGTGAGTTCCCCAACTCCGGTTGTAACTGTCTCAAACGCTTGAGTTACAGGATCAACCTTGACTTCATCCAGAGAACCCATAAACGTCGGCATGGCGGCAAAAAGGAGGATAACGCCGAAAAAGGCTCCAACGATTCCGAATATTTTCAAATTATTCACCTCCTTTCAACGCTCCGGCACGTTTTCCAGTCATTGTAGAAGGTGAATTTTGGCAATCGTTACGCAGTAGTAACGATTATCCCGAACATTATCTAATAATAAGCAAAATACCTTGATAGACGAGGAAAGCCAATGTATCTTGAGTCCATGTTGGAAGAGAAAAAACAAAAGCGCACACGGCGCATCCCCATCAGGACTATCGGCACCGCCATGGCAGAGCTGCTCAGGTTGAAGGATGATATCAATCTTATCCTCGCTCACTATGAGCGCAGTCCGTCTGCTCTGGCTGAAGCCCTGAATGTACACCGTAAAACTATTTGGACATGGAAGACCGGCCATGCCTACCCCCGTGAGCCGGTGCATGTATTGGCGATAATGAAATGTGCAGAAGAAATCAGATCCAAACAAAAATCTACCGCCGCTTCTTAGCCCTGCCGCTGGCAGTGGTGCTGGTACTCGGAGCATCGTCTCCGGTACTGGCGGTTGACCCAGCGTCACCGACGACCTTCACTATTGATTCAGTTCAAGCAGTGACCAACGTCTCGGTGACTGATGATGTGTTGATTGCCTTTAAGTACACCATCGCTTACGACACCGATCAGCCGACAACTCCGGCCAATAAACTATTCCATTTCCGGTTGATGGATGATGATGGAGTCACTCAGCTCGGGGCGGTGGAACCTTATGCTTATAACAATTCAGGGTATGACATGGGTTACTCTGCTTTTTACTTTGACCCACTATCAGCACCGGATTGGGAGTCATCCTTAGTCCTTATAATGGCAGGGAACCCTCAATACTGGGAGACTCCACCTGAAATCAGTTATACCCTTGTTACTACTGACTATTCTCAATTAGAAACCAAAACTGAGAACCAACAGCTCTTAGGAGACTGGATTATTACTGTCTGTCAGGAGCTTGAGGTTGATTGGAGCGTTAAACTCTTAACCGAGACTGTACAGGGTACTATCCTTAACGATACCGGGGCTGCTTACGGTAAAGGAACCATACCAGGCTTACAGACACTGGCCCCTCAGATATTCAGCGTAAAGACTCAGACTATCAATACGGATAGGAGAGGCTGGACTACTGCCATGGCTGATTCTTGGGGCGCTCAATGGGAAGGAACCATGGTTGGGGATGCCCTCGATGGCCTTCAGGAGCTGTTTAGCCTGGATAACTGGATTATCCTAACCAGCTTGATTACTTTGATTATCTGTATCGGCTTCTTTGTCTGGGGCTTTGCTTGGATATCCGACAACCAGGCGGCCATGGTGGCCAACTCTCATGTATTGGCAGGAGCCACGGCTCTCGGCTTACTTCACCCGGCCGCGCTGGCAGTTATTGTATTGATATACGGGCTGGCCACCGGGTACATAGTCATAGGAGACAAGTCATGAAGCGATTCTACGGGCTTATTATCACCGGGTTGGTGCTGCTGACCGTCTCAGTACCTGTTATCGCCTCTACGGTCACCGGGGCGCTGTACAAGGCGGCCATTACAGCCACTAATACCAGTTATACCGCCCAGAATGTCAGCGTGCCGCTTACTCTAAGCACTCAGGGACTGCTGGATGGAGCATATATCAATAGCAACTTCACCAATGTGGCCATGCAAAACGCCGCCGGGGAGGATGTGGCTTTCATGCCAGGGCAGGACGGGGATCCGTGGATGTTCTTCATCCCGCAGATCAGCCAGAACTCCGCCGCCAATTACAACCTGTACACCGGCGGCACCACAGCGATGAACGGCGACTTGGCTTACTTCCCGGGGGCTGGGGGGATGACGGTGCCGGATGATGCCAGTCTGGAATTGGGCGATGACTTTGAGATTGAAGTATCAGGCTATTTGAAATCATCCATTGCTGATGATATTGTTGGGAAGGATTCTGCTTTCACATTGGCGTCTGATGGGGCAGGGAATGTAACTGGGAATATTGCTTTGCCTAGTGTGGCTCAAGAGAGTTCAACTGCCCACAGTAGTGCCATTAACGTACAAAGCACCCAATGGGTTGCCCAATCTTTCACCACTACCAGTGCATACACCCTTGACACAGTTAAACTAAAACTATTTAGAACAGGTTTAACGGGGACAATTACTGTGTCCATATATGCTACTTCTGCAGGTGTCCCAACTGGTTCCGCTTTGACTTCTGGGACTTACGATGGTGATACTATAACCACTACAAACACAGGTGATTGGTATGAAATTGATTTAACAAATTATGCTTTAAGTAGTGGTGTTAAATACGCAATTGTCATGCGGGTTACTGCTAACACAATTTATTGGTTATATGAAACTAACGCATACGCTGACGGGGCAGGCATGTATTCATCAAATGGCACTTCATGGAATATCGGCTCATTTGATTGCACATTTCAAACCATGCCCATTGCTTCAGCATTAACCGCCACTGCTTCCATAACATCAGGTGAACACACCATCAAGGTCACTGCTGATGGAACAGATTTGAAATTATTTGTTGATGGAGTAGAAGAAGATTCAACTGCTTTGGCTGGTGCTTCTGTCCCTGACAATGCAAATGACTGGGTGATGTTTGCCAATAACGTCATGCCATACGTTTACTACGTCAAAATCACCGTCGGAGGAACACTGGTCGGTCATTGGTACTGGGAATATGACACAACCTTTACGGACCAGTCAGGCAACGACAACGACGCCACGCCAACCTTCCGGACCACCACTACCGACGCTGATGTAACCGCGGTGATTAAGAGCTACGGCGCGGCCAATCAGTCAGTATTTGACTCTGGAAGTGAGGACGCCGCTCCGGAAATAGTCTCGGATGATGATATTCCCGCTGTGTTCTCTATGTTTTACGTTGACCTGCATGCCGAGGATTTACCAGGTATCGGTACAGCGATTAATGATTACCTGGACAACCAATCAATCCCGCAGGAGATAGTCTGGCTGCCGTTTGTGTACCTTGGCGGGGCAGTCATCACCATGATCGGCTACCGCTATACACGAAAGCTGATGCCATCGGCCTTTGCCGGTATCATCTGGAATGTATTCTTTGGTGTAGTCATCGGCTCCGGGCTTTGGGGATTGGTCCCGATTGGAGTAGTTACCCTGGGCGAGATGGCCAACCGTAAGAAGGTGAGTATCTAATGCGCCCCCAGTGGTTGGTATGGCTGGTATTCACCTATATGATAGGCCAGATGATGTGCTTCATTCTGGAGGGGAGCTGGTTTGGCTCCCCGGAGCAAAATCTGATGAACGCCTTAACCGGATTCACAGCCCATGAATTCACCGATAATGTGATCGGTAACATTGGGGTGTTTGTTTTGAATGTTGTGGGGGGAACTATCGGGTTCTTCACCTATGCCCTGCCGAGGCTGCTATTGTGGGATTACTCATTCCTTGAGGGCGGCTGGTCGGTCGTCAAGTGGGTAATTCTCTACCCCATCAACGCCGGAACGGTACTGGGTATCATCAGCCTATTTAAGCGGTAACCGCAGCTGACGCCGCAAACGAAGCATAGAGAATTCCCTCATTAAAGCCACGGCCTCAAAGGATGACAGCCTGTTGTGTCTCTTAGGCTCAATCCTTTCCCAAATGTCACAACACTCACCGGCGCAGGAGCAGCGTTCACAGCCATCGCCTTTACCCCTGATTACATAGTCCTTGTAATCATCCGGTGAGCCTTTTAGTAATTCCGCCAATTCAACAGCGTTTCTACCAATATAATTTTCAGGTATTCCACCAAATTTTTTTACTAAACTAATTGCTGTTGATGGGACAACTCTGGAAATTAACTCATCGGAACACTGGTCCAACAAATCCCCCAGGGCGACGATGTAGTTGTCTTGGACTGGCGGCTCAGGGCATTTAACAGCGGCCATTTCTTCTAAAAACATTCCTTTTCTGAATTATTTTCCAAAGGCTCCGGGCAATCGTGATTTTGGGGCGTTTTCGGGGGGTGGTTTTTGGAAGCCCCATAATAGACAGCGGCAGGTACAAATAAGAAGGGGAATAGTATTGCTACCAGTAAATCATCCCACATACGTCTGGCTGGGACTTCCGGCCAAAGTTCATGAGCTGCTGGCTGAACAGCAGAGCAAATAAACTGATGCCAATACCACTTCAACAGCCGCTCAAATTGAAGCCGTTGTGCCAAAAATACCACAAAGAGTCCTGCTATTCGGCTCACTCCGCGGCCTCCTTGTGTTCAATATCAGCGATCTCCTTGAATATAGGGAATATCTGTTGAGGTACAACAGCATTCCCTAATGCTCTAAGTCTGTCCACCCTTCGGGGAATCCCATGAGCCACTCTACCCACGTTGGGTTCAGTTGCCCAGATTGTTCCGTCGCTACTTCTGCACATAAATAGCTTCTCTTTTGCATATTTTTCTGACTGACACTCCCAACAGGTCCTGAACCTTTTGCATCCGACGCCCTAGGCGTCGGATGCAACTTCACCACCCCTGATAGAGTCAATACCTTTACCTTCTCGCCGTTCTTCCTTTGACTGTACTGATATTCGTGTCCATGGCCGTCGCTTGCTGTCATCGTGGGCAATAATGAAAACCCTGTCACGTTTGTGCCTCGCTCCCACATCGACAGCCCCATAACAACTCCATCCAACAGAGTACCCCAACGCGGCCAAGTCAGAGATAACAGTTCCAAAGAAGTGTCCCCTTCCAGAGGTAAACAACCCTGGTACGTTTTCAAAAAGACACCATCGGGGTTTAATCTCGCTAACGATGCGCCGGCACTCCGGCCAGAGATTACGCTCGTCAGTATCGCTTTTACGCTTTCCTGCAACAGAGTGAGGTTGACAGGGGAATCCGCCGGAGATGATGGTGACCCCACTATTTCTGGATGGTGAATTTGATCGTTCAAATGAAGTGGAAGACGGTTCATTACCCGTTTTCTCATTGTTTCTTTTGTATATGGACCTCTCATCATATTGGCGTCCGGTGTGCGCCATAATGTTGTTGTATTTGACATCTTTCACATCCTCAAATATCGGCACATCAGGCCAATGTTTTTTTAGTACTTTCTGGCAAAATTTATCCCGTTCACAAAACGCAATGGTTTCAAATCCCGCCCATTCTGCTGCTAGGTCTATCCCACCTATCCCAGAAAACAAACTAAGGTGTGTCAACCTCATCGTTACTTTCCACCTCCCTGGCAACTTTCGGCCTTCGCCGCGGCGATGTACTGCCGGACCGTCATGCCGGACTCCGCGGCGACCTCATTGACCCGGTTCCAAACAGATCCGGGGACATAAGTCTCACCGGTTTGCTCAGATAACCATGCAGCCGCCCTGTTACACCGCCAGTTATTATTCCGTAAGGCTTCTAAAACTTTGTTGAAGTCCACAGACCTCCTTGGCCTACCCCAAGGCTTCCCCGATTTCGTTCCGACCCTCTTATAATGGTCAACTGATTCCACCACCCGGACCCGGATGGTCTCTCTTTCAAACTCCGCGGCCTCCTTCATTTCGCTTTGGTTACACCAGGCGTTCCACCTGGTGAGCTTCTTTTCATCCAGCAGCAGATCCAGCGCCCACTGCTTGACCGGGTTCAGCACCGGCGCCGGGCACCCGGCGTTTTCCAGCGCCCGGACGATCTGCTGGACGGATTGGATGCGTTGGGTTGTGGTGGTCATAGTAGCACCAACTGCCTTTCCGCCGCGGCGGCTATTAATTCTTCTTTGATGCAAGGCTTGATTTTACGCCCCATGTTGTTGATGGTCGCGACGTAATACATACAACCAAACCAGCCATACCCTTGCCGGGCCATTGAATACCCGTTTGTGTTCGGCATATCAATCGAGTCAACAAAATACGGGCAGCCGTTTACCTTGCAGCTGTAATCAGCTTTCATACGGTCACCGCCTCAACACCCGTGGCCACCAGAACGTGTTGATTGTTGCGTTTCACAATGAGATCACAATACACCGGGCTGATCTCGTAACCGACTGAGCGCCGGCCGAGTCGGGCAGCCACTAACAACGTCGTACCGCTGCCAGCAAAAGGGTCTAGAACTGTGTCGCCCTCGCGGGTAGCCGCCTTGATACAACGTTCGGGCAGCTCCTCCGGGAATGTGGCAAAGTGGGCGTCTGGATATCCCTGGGTGGGGAAGGTCCAGACGTTGCGGATATTCCGGCCGCCTTGAGTGCCACCTAGATTTGTTCCACCATTAGACTGAGCGCCGGGGTAGTTTCGTTCTCGCCTTTGGCCGTCGTCGTTAGTGCGGTTATCCCTAATGGTTGATTCTGCTTTCGTTTCCCGCACCGCCTCGATATCCCAGTAGTACCGCTCCGACTTGGTAAACATGAAGATATGCTCATAAGCGTCGGTTGGCCTGTCCTGTACGCTCTCCGGCATGGGGTTAGATTTATTCCAGATGATGTCCGAGCGAACCCACCAGCCGTCAGACTGGGCAGCCAGTGCGACACGGAAGGGAATCAGCGCAAGGTCTTTGGGTTTTAGACCCTGAGTGGCCAGAGTAGATTTATTTCCCCTGTTGAACGGGTATGCTTGCCCCTCTTTTAAGGCTGTATGGCCAGTTAGGGAATTAAATCCCCCTCCGGGGTTGTAGCACGTCCCCTTTCCAGAGACGTAACTGTCGGCGATGTTCCAAAATAACACCCCATCCGGCCGGAGCACTCGCCGTATTTCACGCATGATCTCGATGGTATGCTCAATGTATTGGTCAATAGCAGGCTCTAAACCAAACTGACCGCGCCAACCATCACCGAAAACTATATCCGGCGCAGCATACTTTCTAAGCCCCCAATAAGGAGGCGACGTAACGCAACACTGAATGGCGTCATCGGGTATCTCCGCCATCGATCGGCAGTCGCTGTTGTAGATGGTCCGCATGTTGTCCTGGTAATAAGGTGTACCCATCGTTACTTTCCACCTCCCTGGCAACTTTCGGCTTTTGCTGCGGCGATGTACTGCCGGACCGTCATGCCGGACTCCGCGGCGACCTCATTGACCCGATTCCAAACAGATCCGGGGACATAAGTCTCACCGGTTTGCTCAGATAACCATGCAGCCGCCCTGTTACACCGCCAGTTATTATTCCGTAAGGCTTCTAAAACTTTGTTGAAGTCCACAGACCTCCTTGGCCTACCCCAAGGCTTCCCCGATTTCGTTCCGACCCTCTTATAATGGTCAACTGATTCCACCACCCGGACCCGGATGGTCTCTCTTTCAAACTCCGCGGCGGCCATCAGGACCTGAAACATGTAATTGCCCATGGGGGTGGAAGTATCAATGGCCCCCTGGCTGACCGCCCGGAAATCAATGCCTTTGTTTTTTAGATCCTGCATGGTGGTTACCGCATCGATGAGGCTTCTCCATGCGCGGTCCATGCGCCAGACGATAATCATCTGAAACCGGCGGGTGGCGGCATGCTTCATCAACTTGGCCCAGCCGTCCCGCTTGATGTAATCGGTGGCCGAGGCTTCATCAACATACTCACCGAATATTTCGAAGTTGTTGGTCTGGCAGTATTGGCGCATCAGATACAACTGCACTTCCGGATTCTGATCCTTGTCTCGGGTGCTGACACGGGCGTATAAAGCGACTTTCATTTATTGAACGTCCTTTCTGAAAGCTTGAATAAAAATAACATCTGACTGAGTGGCCCACAGGGTTTTTCTGGTTACATGGTTACAAAGAGGGGATGCTAAACGTAAGCTTGTATTGTAACCAATTTGTAACCAGTTATTTATTGTAAAGTTCTTTGTTTGTTCGTGGCTCAATCGTGTAACCAATTTGTAACCAGCTAACATTATGTCTGTAACCAATGTAACCAACTTTTTAGGGCTTGTAACCAGCACTTGGTTACATCGTAAGCCACGTTTGGCAAAAAGGCTTGTAACCAATGTAACCAAAAAAAATACCCCATCCCTTCCAGCAAAACATTTTTTCATCAATCTTCACCCTCTCCATCAAGCCCTATAGCTTCAGATTTAACCTTTACCACCCTGATGGGCTTGGGTAAAGCGGTTATCCGGGCTAATGCAGTGGGTCTGCCGTCCGGTCCGGGGTCTGACATCTTTTCACGACATAAATCCTTCCATGTCTCTGCTGGTGATATTGTGTACGGACGTCCTGATTTATTCAGGAATTGCACCACTGTCTGATAGGCGGCGTTCGGTTCCAACAAGACATGGCCGTTGTTGGTGTCGCGCCAACCAATAGGCACACAACCGGGACCATGGTCAGTTGGTGCCATTTCATATTTGTTACGCAGGAAGCATTGGCCCATATTCATTGAAGCTTGCAGTGCTTCAACAAATCGCCGTGCCGGCCGCTCTTCCTCAACCCTGCCGCCTTGCTCCGCTGCCAGGTCGATGAAACACTGAAGACCGTCGCTCAACAGAGTGTCGTGGGTTTCCTGATTGATGGCTCCGACCTCCAAGGCAAACTGGGAGCCCATCGATAACCCGAGCTGCATCATAGCGATAACGTCCGGCAGTCGGGGGTGAATGTGTTGGGCTTCCGCTTTTTCCAGTATCTCGGCACGCAACTCGGCAAACCGTCGGCGGATCTGCAACTTCCTGTCCATCCAGTCGGGTTGTAACCAGGCGATATAGGCGGCCATGGCGTACCGGTATTGAATACGGTTGCGCTGGGCCTCGGTCAGCATATCCAGGTCCACCTGGTTGCGCTCCAGTGGTACGGTAAATATCCGGGCGGTGTGAGAATGGCCGCTGGGTGTCTGTTCGCCGGAAGTAATGAGCAGTCCGCGGGGAGTGTAGTTACCCCGGGTGGATGTGTCTTTGTTCATCCGTCCGCGGCCCTGCCGGTTGCCTTGGGAGCGGATAACATGCTCCGCTTTGGTTTCCAGTTCCCTTGCCTTGGAGTGATCCTGCCCCGGTGCCCAGTCATCAATAACCAGCGGCATATCCTTGGCTAAGAATAGGAGTTTTTGTAGTAGATTGGCCGTATCCTGCCATGAGGCCGGAAGGTGGTTTTGGTCGAAGTCGCCAAAGTGATTCAATATCAACCCGGTTAAGGTGGATTTGAAACTTCCGGATGGACCAACCAACCAGACCGTGAAGGCAAGGTCAATAGCGTCGGCCAATGGGGCCAGATACATTGACGCCCATAACGGGATTGAGACATGAGGATCTGAAACGATATAGATATAGTCCAGACTGGCCTTGACCGCCTCAACCGTCCGGTCAGGGTCCGGGGATGGCAGTGTGTAGCGTTTTAACTGCGAATCCAGATCTACATCGACGTTATCAACTCCGATGGCACCGCCCTGGGTAAGATAGATATCCTGCTTCTCATGATGCCGCCAGCCGGTGTGAGTATAGATGTGGCGCGCTTGGGCGTCCTGGCTCATCAGCTGGATGGCTTCTCTGAGTTTGTCTTTGGCGTTCATACCGGCGCCGATGATGGCGCGCATGCCCCACTCACCCACGACCCAGTTCAACCCGGCGAAATTGGCGGCTGGGACTTCAATCTCGGGCAGGTGGGTACCGGTGCATGACTGGCCGCGGACCTTGAAGAACTTGTTGGCTTCCAGTCCATCATCCCGTGTAATCTCCTCGGTGACAGTGGCCACGAAGTTGCATAACGGGGTAATGACTTCAAAGCCCTCCCGGTTGGTGGACCGGTAGCAGATCTTGCCGTTCTCCAGACAATAGATCTCACCGGAGATTTCTTTAAGGCGTTCACCACGGGATAAATCCGTGGCATCAGCGGTGCGCTCAGGCGGTTCATAAGCCGGAGCTGCTTCCACGGCGGCATTGAAGTCATACATCTTACCGTCATTGGACAGCCAGTCGGTGAAGTCTTTGCCGGGTCCCGGCAGCTCTACCACTTTAACCGAGACACCGACGCTGTGGAGTGATATAGCGATATCGGCAGCATGGCGGCGGCCCGGGTCATCTTTGTCCGGAAGAATAACCACGGACCGCGCACCGAGGAGGGTATCTGTATAGGACTTCCGCCATTTACCGGCGCCCATGGGTGAGGTGGTGGCCGTCAGCCCCATCATCCGGGCTGCCTCGACGTCCTTCTCACCTTCACAGATGTATATCTGGCCACCTTCATCAACAGCCTGAATAATCTCCGGCAGGTGGTAGAGCACTGGCTCAATACCCTGTAAATTCCAGATCCAGCCACCTTTACCGTCCGGTCGGCGCTGCCGGAATCCCTTGGGTTCAAATCGGACTACCTGGAATAGCAATTCCCCGGCATCGTCCTGGTAGTCATAGTGGGCAACTTCCTTTCGTTTACCATTGGACGATTTATGACCGTTGCCATTGGAAGAGACTTTGAGGTCCACGGTGGTTAGTTTCAGGGCCTGCAGCACCGCTTCCTTATCGCAACCGGCATGACAGTGCAGGTTTATCCAGCCGTTTTTTTCGGATATCTGGAGTGAAGGATTATGATCCTCATGCGCTGGGCAACAAGCGACATGGCCGCCGTTCACCGGCTTGACGCTTTGGAGTTGAGAGAGAATATCGTCCAGTTTGGCCATGATTTATTCCGTCGCTTCCTGTTTAATTTCCAGACATTCCCGGTGCATGAGGTCGCCCTCACCGGCGGCAGGGAAGCCGTTATCACGGGTGCCGCGTACCAGGTAGCAAGGATAACCGCGATAGATCGGGAAGCCACAGACCTCGCACTTGGCCCCGCGGGGCGCGATGACCATTGATACCCATTGAGAACCAGTTTTAAAACGGGGTAGTGTTAGTGTTGAGGTAGTCAAAATGTGACCTCCCCACCGCTAGGATGGATGCCCATTGTTCGTTGTTCTGATATGCTCGGTCCGTTTACGTTGACCTCCTGCGGCCGGAAGCCGCCAGCCAGTGATTCCATAATCTCAACGGTGGCCTTGAGGGCCACGTCCCGGCCTTCGTTGAACCCCTTTTGATAAACAGCTTGAATAAAGGCTGCCTTTTGTTGGGCGTCCATGTTGTCCAGATCATTGATGGCGGTGATCATGATTTTGACTCCTTTGCTTTTTTGCTTGCTGGGCAGCTGCACTTGGGATATACTTCTAGGCAACTGGGGCAACGGTAGATTTTGACCATTCTGGTTGCTCCTTTCGGCGGGGAGTTCCTAGCTCCCCGCCATATTCATTTTTATTCGATAAAGCCGCTTCAGTTCTCTAAGGTCGTTTGTTTTTGGAATTCGGCCTTCCCCAAGTCCTACTTCCTCAGACGTTTTATTTTTGGCCTGAGCGGCTTTAATCTCCGATAGAGTTTTCCTCCGGGGACGCCCGGGACCGCGCTTAACCGGCAACATTGCCATCATCTTTCAGGTACTCAATCACGTCCGGTATCAGAATTGGAAACGTGCGAACGATAGCTCTTATCAGTGTCATACTTGGCGCGCGTTTAAGATTTTTGTGCTGTGCCCACGTTGTACGGGGAATATTGAGCCGGTTCGAAAAATCGGCGTCATTGAGGTTTAGCGTCTTTTTGCAACCTATCAAGGTTGTTAGGAGTTGAATATCCTTGTGATTTAACATGACGCAATTGTAAACAAATAGACGCAATACAGTCAAGGTGGTTGGCGTTGATATATGACGCAATAGAGAATAAAATGACGCAATAGTATATACCAATATCGCCAATAATCAGCGGATATCTTGAGTAATTGAGACTTTAAGCGTTACAATTGCGTCACACATGGAAAACTTGAAAGATACAATCAAAGCTTTAAGGAAAACACGCGGCTGGACACAAGGACAGCTAGCTATAAAATCTGGTTTGCCACGAACAACAATAGTGTCCTTGGAAAATAGGGGGGCTTCGCGACCGAGTGCGCAAACACTAAGCGGTTTAGCCTCAGCCTTCCGTATTTCAGTAAGTGAACTCATTGGGAAAACTGATGTCGCTGTTCAAACCATGGCAGAATCCCCGGACGACATCCTCGAACGCTATCGCCTCGCGGCACCGATATCCATCCCGGTTTATGACCATTTCGTCATCCATGCCGGTACCGGTGCTGAAGCGCCTTCAGAATACATTTACCGGCCCCGTAGCCAAGCGGCCCCGGGGAACATTGAAGGCTATCGCGTTACAGGCAATTGCATGGAGCCTGAGATACCGGACGGAGCAATCGTTACAGTGGATCGGGACCGTGTACCGCAGAAAGGTAACATAATACTTTGTGCGGTCAATGGTGAGGTTCTGATAGGGCGGATTATCGAGCAGGGCGGCAAGTTATACCTCCGGAACGGCCATGGGGATCATTTGCTGGAAGATTGCCAAGCACATGCCGTAGTTATCGATGTGACTAAGAGGTTGGTGTAAAGATGGATATTGGCGATCGCGTGAAAATGATTAGAGGCAACCCTTTCGGGAAAGAGGGTATCATTACGTTCAGTCTCCCAATAAAAACATCAGATGTAAATGGTGACATAAGCCAAGGAGAGGAGTCAGTTCATTTTGAAGTCAAAGCTGATGATGGAACTGTCTTTCAAGCGGCAGAAGACCAGCTTCAACTTGTGAACACGCCAGATGTGCCATGAAAAATAACGAAAATTCAGTAGTTTCCTGTTAAAATTAAGAGGTATACAGGAGGTGCTGACTATGATGGAAACGAAGGAATATTGCTTCGAAGGGATGTACGAACCTGCCGAGGCGGCTCGTTATATTGCCTATTCGTTGAATAAGACGATGCCTTTTACAGTAGAGTCCAGGAAAATAATCCGCTGGATGCAGAAGGGGCTTTCCGATCCTTCAGCAAAACGAGAAACGGGCCGGCACCTTTTGCTTTCATTCGAAGATTTTATTTCTATGAGGATTATTTCAGCTTTACGCGCGGCAGGGGTGAGCTTTCCCAAAATATATACCGCCGAAGATTGGCTTCGGAAGACGACAGGACATAAAAGCCCGTTTGCTACTGAAATGTTGTGGACGGAAAAATCGGATGTTTTCGTCAAGATGAAGGAACAACTGATTGCGGCAAGTAAATATGGGCAGCTTGCCTTTGATTTACTCGAAAATCATATCGTCCCGGTAAACGGGATAAGGTTCAATGATACAACTTCAATTGCAATTGAGTGGTCTCCCACTCAGGGCATTTTATTTAATCCCAAGATACATTTCGGGGCACCGTGTATTGCAGGGACACGGATACCAACAAGTGCTATCTGGGCGATGGTCAAAGGTGGCGATACTCCATCTTTTGTTGCCTCGTCCTACGAAATCCCGTTAGACGAGGTATTAACAGCCTTTGAGTGGGAAGAATCAGCCCGCCGGAATTGAAACAAACCCATTATTCCTATTGGACGAGCAATTAAATCCAGCAGTTGCGGAGGCTCTCCGAAAGGTTGGTTACAACATCGTCAGCATCAAAGAGGCATTTGATGGCAGGCTAGGGGTTTTGGATCCGGAGGTTATCGAATGGTGCCGTTGCAACAACGCAATTTGGATAACAGCTGACGAGAAAGCCAAAAAACAGCACGTTGCGGATATTTGTAGCTCTAAAATCAAAGTAATCTGGGTACATCGAAAAAAAGGGGGGATGACCGCTAAAGAACAGCTCAGGGTCTTGAGTTACACTCTTCCTGACCTTATATCCCGTTTTGCCAATCACAGAAAGCATCATTACAAAATCAAAATATTCGGTTCTGAAGACAAAGAAAAGATCAAAGTTGACGAGATAGACTTGGGTATTGAGTGGACATAACATCACCAAAAGGAGGCGGCGAATTAGGGAACGCTTGACCGCTTATTAAGACTAATTGCTGATAAGACCGAGGTCCCTGGTTCGAGACCAGGATGGCCCACCAT
>JBOWAX010000003.1:0-199904 GCA_050864255.1 Dehalogenimonas sp. | reverse complement strand
GGGCTTTGAGGAACTGGGAAGCCACCGGACTGGCGGTGGTGATGATGTAGAGCTGTTTGCGGCCGGGGAAAACCTTCTTGGACGGGGTATCGTAACCCTTATCCACATCCTCAAAAACATAACGGAGCGATTCGTCCTCGGACGGAAGGGCGCCGTTAGTGGCCTTCCAATCACCGGTAGCACCACGGGTGGTGTAGGAAACCATCATTTTATTCTTCCAGACATCGTCAAACTCGGCAAAGCCGGTAATGACGGAGCCGTAGTAACGCATGGCGGCGTTCATCAGTCTGGAGTTTTCTTCAGGGGTGCCGGACCACTTGGTAGTGCCGAATTCCTCAGGGGTTTTGGATTCAGAATAGTTGCCAGTTGAAGATTTTACTGGACCGGTCCAACTTTTGGACCAGCTGAGATTTTCCGCGCGGGCGGCATGCAAGGCGCGTGAAGGCAGGGTGTAGCCCGGAGTCTGGAAGGTTCGAGCCTCAGAAATGGCTGCTCCCTCGGCTGACAGTCGGGCTCTTTTGTCTGCGTCACCATAGTAGCTGAAATATGATTTGATACGATTGGTTTGAGCCTGCCAACGACGGTCATAACGGTTGATCACGTCCCAGTCATGTTCGACGGACGGATCGTAGAAATCACGTTCCTTGACAAACCAGGGGCGTTTTTGAACGGCCTTTTCCGCAGACATCATTTCGTCAAGGTCATGGAATTGGGGAGCTACCAGAGCGGCGGCACCGAGTCCGGCTCCGGCTAAACCGAGATTCTTCATAAATTCCCGGCGGGACACTGTAGAGTGAAATACTGACATAGCCTTGTCCTTTCTTGTGTGTAAAATATACCGATTCAGTCTTTCCTGAAAGCCTACCGGTCTCTCCCGGAAGCCATCAATTCATTCTGTTTCCCCTTCCTTGTTGATATGTCCAACAAATAATGAAGAAGCAAATACAAGCCTCCTCAAAGGTTATCTAACGTTACACCTAAAAAGTCACGCTGCCATCGTCCTAAAGTACTAGGGAGACTAAGCATTAAGTATATATACATAAGTACAAAATAAACGCTACTAAAGTATATTGTATTGAAATCCTAGCCATACAAGTCATAGATAAACAAGCTAACTAAATATGAAAATGCCTGAAGGAGAGGATTTGCTTTGACCTGACGAAAAATATTTCCAAGATTTTATTGTTTTGTTTTTGGTTGTCGTAACATAGCTATCGTTGGATTAATATCACCGGGCACGAGAAACTCTTCAATAATTTGGAAGTCAATGACAGTCCCGATATAAAACGGCAGCTATTTTCTAAAGAGGTGGTTTTTAATCATCCACACTTGAAATATAAGGAGGGAGAGGGCTTGGTTCTGGACTTTCCTCCTGCTTAAATGCATCACTGGGCATTGCGGCGAAAATGGCGGCAATCTGTTGCTTGATTTCACGATTTGCGGTCATATGATCAGCTTCGGTTGCGAAAAGAAAAGCCATACGCCAATCACTGAGTTGAGAAGCAGCTATAGCAGCCGATAAAGTTGATACATCCGTTTTAACCCAGCTGCTGGCCTGGTTAAAGTGTTCAAGGGCCTGTTCCGGCTTATTATCTTCTAAGGCTTGACTCATATCTTCAATCAACTGAAGTGCCATTGGTTTAGATTCTGCATCTCCAACCTGTTCATGCCATGCCAGGCACCCCCCGTAACAGCGACCCTTCTTAAAGTGAACGCAGTCACGGCACTTGGGGTAACAACCACCCTGCAGAAGTCGGTCGTCAATACTTTTTACAAACCATTCTCTTAACTCCCATTCGTTGCGGAAGTCAGTCAGTTTAACCCTTTGCATACCGGAAAGTGCGAAACACCTTATAACTTCCAGTTCAGGGGTAATATCCATAATTGGATTGCATATACCCAAATTGGAGGCTGTCCTCGGATGATACTGGGTCACCCAACCCAACTGAGATTCATTGAAAAAGCAAAAAGGCAAAGGGCAGTCAGACATTGTTTCCAGGCCTAGACTCGAGGCGTATTGCAACATTTCAAAACACTTGTCAGCCAATGGTTCGTACTGATCCTGTCCAACAACGTTTGAAGCATGTCCTTTAATCGGATTAGCTACCGTCCAGCAAAATTTAGACCGACCCAAACGTTTGGCGAGATCAGGCATAAAATGCGTGTCAAAATCGGGACGCCAAACATTAAAACCAATTACCACGTTGAAACCCTTGCGAATGGCTAACTCAACATTGTTCAACACTTTGGCATAGTGTTTGGGGTTGTTATAATCTCTTGGTTCATTGATATTGAAAACCAAACCTACGTCTTGGGGTGACAACCCGTCTAGCAATTGTTTTTTAAAAATACCTCCGGAAAGAACCCTAAGGTTTGTTTCTGGGTTAGCCTGCCGGAATATTTTGACTATTGTACTTAATTCCGGGTGTAAAAAAGGTTCACCTCCCAGTAATGATAATGACGCTAATTTTGATTTTCTAACCCACTGCGCAACTTGAAGGATATTCTCCATCGATATTAAGTTTTGTTTGCCTTCCTTCCGTTCCGTTGCCTCAAAACAATAGGGGCAAGAATTGGAACAGGCTCTAGCTAAAACCAGATTCATCTAATCCTCGAGAGATATAATAACGTCATTATGCCGAATACTAAAATTCGCCATCACCTGGAGGAAGGGTTGGTGTGGGTGTCGTCTGAGTAGGGGCTGGTGTAGTTTGGGTCGGGGCCGGTGTCGTCTGAGTCGGGGCCGGTGTGGTTGTAGGGGGTGTCACACCCAATTCTTCCGCTGGATTAAGTATCAGGTTAATGCTGAAAATAACACTAACTAAAGCAACTCCGATTATTGGAGAGGTATATAACAAACTTTTCTTGAGAATTTCACCACTCATATCGTTGTCCTCACTTGATTACTGACCCTGTTTATTGATTATTTTACCAAACCCAGATGTTGTATGATTTTTCATTGATTTATCAATGAGCAAAGCCTGAACTCCCGGCAACCTTTCAAACAGATCTAAAGAGTTTGTTACACCCATGACCATGGCTGCAGTTGCCAATCCGTCTGCATATGCGGTATCAGCCGCAATCACCGTGGCTGATGCTACTTCGCGCGGTGAGTGTCCTAATCGTGGGTCAATAATGTGGTGCCATGAATAGTCTGCTGTAAAGGCATTCTCATAGTCCCCAGAGGTGGCCATACAGTCATTTGATGTTTGAAGCACCTCGTAATAGCCAGCCAGCGCCCTTGGGTGGGCTAATCCGATTTTCCAAGGTTGACCATCTTGGCGCATACCCCGAAGCGACATATCACCACCAGCCTCAACCATTACCTGAGTCAGTCCACGGGATTTTAAAAGCCCTGCAGCTTGGTCCACGACATAACCTTTAGCGATCCCATCAAGTGTCAAGCTCATGCCGGGTTCAGTCAGGATTATGTCTCGGCCTTTAATCTCAATATTATTGTAACCGACTAGTTCACGGGTTGCGTCAATAGCTTTTTCGGTAGGGGGATCACCCCCATCCGCAAAGGAATCCCTGTAGAGCTTAAGCAGGGGCAAAACACTAGCGTCAAAAGCACCGTCGGTCAGATCAGAGAGGCTCTTCGCCTTTTGAACTATGCCGACAAGTTCAGCTGAGGCATTGTTAATGACTGATTTATTGTTCAGTAATGACAGTTCACTTGCCGGGTCATGGCGGGATAGAATTGACGATAAACGTTTAATTTCAGCAAAGGCATCCTCAATAGCTCCCGCAGCTTGCCTGGAATCTGTATCAATGAGCTTAATGGTGATATAGGTGCCGAGCAAAGCCTGAGTTTCGGCAAATTCTCGGGCAGTGCCCGATTCAATTAACTCCTTAACCCCCCAACCACCGAGCGCTAATACTCCGGCACCCACAGCAGTAATTCTTACAAACTCACGGCGATTCAATTCTTTTTTCATATAAAACATAATCCCTTTTGAATTATCCAAATAGTTTGCTGATTATTGCAGCGGCAATCATAATAGTGATGGCAACAACAATTATGGTTAGAACATAGCTGTATATTTTCGCTTTATTTGACTGATTCGTCTGTTCCATGGCTTCAGATGTTGCAGCATAACCTGTACCCGTGGTGATGGCATTCCACATGCAATTTTCAATGCACCTTCCACAAAATACACAGACATTGGTGTTCAGATTATAATCCTGAAGATTATAACTCAAATCGCACTTTAGGCAGCGTTCGGCATCGGCGATGGCGGCTTTGGGAGAAAAAGTGAGTTCAGAAGCAGCTAAACTACCGTCGGCAATTTTTAGATAGTTGGTTGGTACCGGAGATGGACTTCTCCTCTTAAGGTCACGGATCGGAGTAAGGGCCTTTTTTGATTCCTCAGGGGCCAATCTTTGGTCCAGATCTCCAGCACCGCCCAGGTATCTATCAATCGCTGTAGCCACCCACCGCGCGGCGGCGACCGACTCAATTACTGAGCGTTGTTCATTTACGGCATCACCGGCCGCAAAAATTCCGGGACTGACTCCCATAGGTTGCAAGGTTATATCTTCACTCTTAAGGGTCGATATAATACTGTCGGCTTCAAAGATCTCTTCTTCAAGAGGTAAAGTGTCATAGCAAACCTGTCCTCCACTATCATACCCTAGAGCCCGGATCTTCAGAGCCCCGACACCAATAACCCGATCATCTTCGACAATAACCCGGTAGAACATGGAAGAAGAATGCACGATAACACCTTCGGATAGGGCATCATCAACGTCCCAAGATTCAGCTTCTACGTCCCCGGTATGTTCCTGGCCGAAAATATGGACCTCAGCAGCACCGCCTTGGGCTGCGGCCAGGGCAATCTTAAATGCAGCCGAGCCACCACCGAGGACGATAACTTTTGGACCCAAATCGGGCAACCGGCCTGCTTCAATTTCACCGCTTAAAGCTGTACCTTTAATAACTTTTTTGTGTTCAGACCCTGGAATGGGCAATTTAATTGATTTACCCCAGCCCTTGACACCGATAGCCAGCGCGACAGCATCATATCCTTCTGACAGCAGATCCTTGGTTGATTCAACTGTTGAATTAGTTTTGATTATTACCCCTAGATTCTCGATAATGCTGACTTCATCAGCAACGACATTCTTAGGTAACTGGTAGTCAGGTATGCTGGAGAGCATTTTCCCGCCTTTATCGGGTAAAGCTTCAAAGATGGTAACCTTGTGGCCAAGGAGAGTTAAATAATACGAGGTAGACAATCCTGCCGGACCAGCGCCCACTACCGCCACTTTTCTCCCGCTGTCCGGAGCAGTCTTAATTTTTTGTTGCCATAAGCCTGAATCATTAGATGCAGCAAATCGTTTCAGTGCCCTAAGCTGCAGAGAGCCTTCATATTGTCTTCGTTGGCATTCAGATTCGCAGGGACGTTTGCAAATGTGCCCCAATACCAGAGGAAAAGGCACCTTCTCACGCATCACCGCTGCGGCCTCACCGAATTTGCCTTCGGCTATAAATCGAGCGTAACGGGAGCCATCAACCCCGGCAGGGCAGGCCTGAGAGCAAGGGGCTGCTTGCATCCGCTTGGTTAACTTATCTGTCTTCTGAATGGTGATAGCATTAACCGGGCAGA
Organism: Dehalogenimonas sp.; assembly: GCA_050864255.1. Taxonomy (GTDB): domain Bacteria; phylum Chloroflexota; class Dehalococcoidia; order Dehalococcoidales; family Dehalococcoidaceae; genus Dehalogenimonas. The sequence continues at coordinate 194,295 of JBOWAX010000003.1, read as the reverse complement.
TTTGACTGCAACGCCCGCAAGCGGTGCATTTTGTTTGAGTCCAATTGAACTCGTCGTTCTTTCCAAAAGTCTTCTTACTTCGTTTAACGTCTTCTGCGGCAATCACTGTAATATCTTTACTCTTGTTCTTTGACAACTTCAGTCTCCTATATGGGTTTTAGCGGCTTAACAGCCGCCCGAATGTATTGACTGTCCACATGCGGATTTTCAAAACAATGTCCATGGTGGCACCTACCGGACAAATATAGTGACACCAGAAATCATAGATGAACATACCGACGCCTAAAACGGCTAACACCAGCAACCATTGAGTGGTATCTCCTTCAAAGGCAAAAATGGTATTCCAAGGTTCAAAAACAGCTAGTTGAGGCTGCCTGAGTATCAGCACCAGCATAACCACTGCCCAGAGTATAAAGTAACGGGTGTTTCGGAGTACCAGCTGACGCTGGGTAACTGGCCTTTTCTTACTGCCTCCAAGGAAATGAGCCCCTTCCTGCAAGGCGCAGAATGGACATATCCAGAAACACCAGAAGTTCTTTCCGAAAAGTAAGGCAAGACCAATGATACCGAAAACCAGGATATAGAGGGAGGGATTGGTTAACGGTGATGTAGCAAAACCAAGCGGGAAGACGATAAAGTTAATTAGCGACAACATGGTGGTAGTTAAAAGCCCAAAGACTGCCAGGCCGTAGACCAGCATCAGATAGCGCGGCCAGTTTAACCTTTTCAGTCCTGGCAATAACCGGAAAACGACCACCAAAGCAATACCAATAATTAACAGGTATTGGGGTAAGCCGAGTTTTAAAGCTTCTTGTTCAACAGTATAGGGCTGGCCTAGATGCTCAGCTAACAACAAACGACCGTCAAAAACTCCTTGCGCGATACCTCTGGAAGAAAAAGTAGCACGGGTAGTCCCATCAATGTCCTGTCCTAGTATAAAGTCACCAGAGAATTCACGCCCAATATACTGACTAAAATAATCGTCCGTATAAAGTCTGTTGTACCAGGAAGGTGTTTCCTGATTTTCTGATACCAGAATATTTGTAATTACCCCATCAGTTGTCCAGCTTACTAATACGTTAATTGGGCCGCCATAACCTTGACCCTGTCCGGAGGTAACATAGCCGATAAGTTCGGTATTGGAACTGGCTGAATATAGATATTGTTCGTTTCCTGGCTGACTGGAGACCAACTCAAAAGATGTTGCTTCGGGTAAAACATCTGGTAAATAGGATTCAACATCAGTTGACAAAGTTAAGCTTCCGTAAAACCAGGCACCAACCAAGCTTAATATAACGCCAATGAGAAGGATTTTCCTCCCATTTAATTGCCAGAAAACGTTTTGCCTCAACTATCCTCTCCTTCCATTACCCTCGAGGTGAATTGTATTAATACAGGCAGTTGACGCCCCTCTTTTTTTGTAAGGATTGTATATCTTTTAGAATGATAATACAACCTGTAATTCTTACACCAAGCTATAGATTAATAATATTTAATACCAATATTTCCAAAGATTTTCATCAAGCCTTGAGTTCATCCGTATTTGCTGATTCCAGCAAGCCAATAGCGCTCTGTGCGGACACCATTACCGCGTAGTTACATTCACTCTGGGTAATAATTGTATTGATGCCTTCATCACTTATACCGAGCGGCCATATCCTGCAGGTTTGCGGGCGTTCATTGTAAATAAAACAGCGTCCGTTTCGAGGATTCCACCAACGGCAAGGCTTGACCTTTTTCATAATCCAATCCTCGCCATCCAACACAAAGAGTTCTTCCCGGGCTATTTTTAACTTACGGCTGATACGGTTTGCGTCCGCTTCATTAATCACAATACGGTTCGTTTGGGAGCAACACCAACCACAACCATTGCAAGCTTCTTTCAGCCGTTTCATCATACCTCGGGACCCATGTCCGATAGTATCTGCTACGGCCACGATTGTTTGCAGTTCTTCATCATCAAAACGGTTGCTTGGAGGATAATTATTTCTGATTACCGTGACTACACTGGTGATAAACCTGTTGTATTTGACACCAAGGCGTTGAGCGTTAGCCGTCGCAATTTCCATGACGGATGTCATGTCTTCAGGGCTTAATATTTGATCCAGTATTTTTGGGATTTTCATTTAGATTCTTCGGATTATAAAGGCAATACATAAATGTAGTCAAAACCTGCCTAAAAAGAGAACCGGCCATTTCTGGCCGGTTCTCCTAATGTTACATCGGTAACTAGAACTAGATCTTGCGCTGACCGCCTCGGGTGGTGTCGATACCGTAGATGGGGGTGTTGGTTTCGAAATTCCAGAATCTGTCCATGTCTTCCTGCGGTCTGTCAAAACCGTAGTCGTACATCGGATAGCCGAATACTTGGTCCATCTGACGGAAGAAGCTATTGAAGACCGAGGTATTTGCCAGAGTACCCATGACAACTTCATGAATCGCAGCATGGGTACCGCGGCCAAATACGCAGCGGGAACCGCAGCCGAACGAGCCGCATTTGTTGATGCCGACGCTCTGGTTGCAGTCACCGGGTGAAAACCACCAGTGGGCGTAGAAGCCGGGTTCATTGACACCTGTATATGGGTTCTTGTTGACTGCGCCCAATTCAGGATGCTTGGCGTCAAAGGCTGACCGGCCGCTCCAGCGATTCCAGGGGCCGATACCTTCCCAAGATGGCTCACGGACAATCGGGGCACTGGGTCCGCCGCCGTCACGGCTGATAGCGCCGCCGGGGCAGAGCTCGGCGCACTTCATGCAGTCATAACAGAAGCGGTGCATACCGGCGTCAATGGGGTAGGTGGGTTCCACGGGCAGGTCGGTGATGATACTGGCGGCGACGCCGAAGTTGGAACCGTAGACCGGGGAACCGGAGATGTAGGTACGCAGGATTTCACTGGCGCCGCCCAGAACGGCGAAAGCTACGTTTTCAGAGAAGTTGTTGGTGTAATCCAGCGGACCATAAGCCTGATAGCCCAGACCGGCCAGCCAACCCTGCAGCTGACGCTGAATGGTACGGCCATGGCCGTAACGGCGATCTGAGAGGTTGTTATCGATGGTGTCGTTGCTCATCTGAAGCTGGTAGTTGATGACGTACTTGGCGCTGTTGGCCAGCACGCGCTTGCCAGCGCGGGGGCCTTTGGAGGTAGCGGTTTCGCCGGTTTCATAGCCGACGGGCACATCTTCAAAGACGTAAGGTTTGCCGTCATGGAAGTCATGGGTGAAGATGAAATTGCGCATTCTATCATCGAGCTCATGAAATACTACATCACAAGCGCCCCAGGTCATCAGACCAGCCTTGATCATCCGGGAATTCTCTTCGGGGGTGCCGCTCCACTTGGGAATACCGCGAGCTTCGGGGGTATTTGCTTTGGGGGGCAAAAAGCCGTAAGGAGAGTCTTCACTGCTGTTCTTGTTCATCATGCCGCGGTAGGCCATGTTGCGGATACCGCCCCAACCTTTGGGATCCTGCAGGCCGGTCTCGGCGTATGCGGCCTTTTCAGCTAAATTTCTTTTGCTAGTACCGGGACCGTCACGGTCATCCATCCAGGCGTCAACCTCTGGCGTACCCTGCCAGGAACATTGAATGGTATGACGTTGATCGGTGCGGGATATTTTGCTCCAGTCATGGGGAGCGGTGAAATCGTATTGATCCAGCATCTTGACGAACCAAGGCATCTTCTGCAGCGGTCCGGCCTGGGAGGTGATCATTGCATCAAGATCGTTGAATTTGGGAGCAGCCATTGAGGCGGCGCCGAGGCCGGCACCGGCAAGGCCGAGACCTTTCATGAAATCCCGGCGGGATACTGTACTGTGAAAATTAGCCATTAAATATTCTCCTTGTATTTGTTATTGGTCCTAACGTTCTTTCACGCGGTCACCCGGACTGTTTCCCGAGAGTCATTTGCATTCCCAACCTCCTTGTGCAAATCATAATATAGAGAGGTAAACTAAATCAGGATAAGAGATATATAAATAATAAAATAATAAATATTATATATAACAATTTTGAATTAAACATCGTCCTAAAGGACTAGAGGCTCTAAGCATTTCGGGCATACCAAAAAGCATAATAATATAGCAACTAATAACATAAATAATGTTACAATAGTATAATCACAAACAAAGGTGCACAAATTCATAATAATAAGTAGTGACGAAATAGGTAGGAAGAGTGCTATTAAGGAGAAAAAAAATAAATTGTGGGTTTTTAGGGCAGATTATTTCCGGTTAATCACGCGTGATATTTCACAAAGTAACTCATCGTATTTATAATACCCCGATCATGCTCAGTTTAAATGACATTTCAAAATCTTTCGGCGCGCGCTGTTTATTCAGCGGTGTCGGTTTTCATATCGGCGCACGTGACCGTACGGCGCTTTTAGGTCCTAACGGGGCGGGGAAAACTACGCTATTTGAAATCATCAGCGGTATCGCGCAGGCTGACGGCGGCACGATAACCCGACCCAAAGATATAACTATCGGCTACCTGCGGCAAGAGGTGGACAACCGCTCACCACGACCGCTTCTGGAACAGGTGACGGCTGCTGCCGGGCATATTACCTCCCTGGAACATCGAATCGTGGTACTTCGGGATGAACTAGCTGAAGCGGACCCCGAAACCGACCAGGCAGCGATCCTTAAGGAATTGGGTGAGCTGCAACATCGTTTTGAGGCTTACGGCGGTTACGATTTGGAGCAAGAGGCCAGGGTGATACTGACCGGACTGGGTTTTAAAGAGTCGGATTTTGACAGACCACTGGGCAATTTCAGCGGCGGCTGGCTGATGCGGGCGGAGTTGGGGAAAATATTACTGCAAAACCCTGATTTACTGCTGCTGGATGAACCTACCAATCACCTGGATTTGGAAACCCAGATGTGGTTTGAGAGCTATCTGGCGGCGTATCAAGGCGCGGTGTTGCTGACATCCCACGACCGGGCATTTTTAAACCGGGTGGTGACCCGAGTGGTGGCGCTGGAGAACGGGACGGCGGCGGTGTACCGCGGCAACCACGATGACTACGTTTTAACCCGTCGGTTGGAGATGGAAACGTTGGAGGCGGCGGCTGCCCGGCAGGCGGTAAAGCTTGAAAAGGAAACCCGCTTTATTGAACGTTTCCGCGCCAAGGCTACCAAAGCACGGCAGGTGCAGTCCCGCATCAAGGCATTGGACAAGGTGAAACGGATTGAGGTGCCGCGGCTGGTGAAGAGAATAAAATTCAGCTTTCCGGAACCGCCCCGGCCTGGTGATGAGGTTATCCGGCTGGATCACCTGCATAAAAGATATGGTGAGAACGTGGTGTACCGGGATCTTAATCTCACTTTACGGCGGGGCGACAAGGCGGCCATTATCGGGCCGAACGGTGCCGGTAAAAGTACCTTGTTAAAGATATTGGCCGGAGTACTGCCTTTTGAACAGGGAAAACGGCAACTTGGATATAACGTAACCGGTTCGTATTACGCTCAGCACCAGTTGGAACTGCTGGATCCCCAGAACACCATGCTTGTTGAACTGAGGCGAGCGGCCCCGGATGAGTCGGAACAGAAATTGAGGGCAATACTGGGCGGCTTTTTGTTCAGTGGAGATGACGCATTTAAAAAGGTGTTGGTACTGTCCGGAGGAGAAAGGGCGCGGCTGGCACTGGCCAAGATGTTGACCGAACCGGCCAATTTTCTTTTATTAGATGAACCTACCAATCACTTGGACATCCCTTCCCGGGAAATTCTGGCAGACGCACTTCAGGATTACGGTGGCACGCTGTGCTTCATCACCCATGACCGGACGCTGATTCATCAGGCGGCCAACCGGATAATTGAGGTTAAGGACGGACGGGCAGAGGTCTTCCCGGGCACCTATGAAGAATATTTATATCATCAGGAATCGTCGAGTCAGTCGTTGCCGGTCGGAGCAAAAATGGTAAATGAACCGGCATCGATAAGGCCTTCTGCCGGACAGCGCCAGCGCACCGGGGCACTCCGCAATGAATTTAATCGCAAAATGACGCCCATCAAGAAACAGATGGAGCGGATTGAAGGCGTATTGGCAGCTGAAGAAGCGGAATTGGCTGTAATTGAAGATGAGTTTGCCAATCCGGGCGGCTATGAAGATTCCAAAAAAGTAGTAGCGCGCATTGATCGTCACAAGGCGCTCAAAGAGAGCATCAAGCGCCGAACGGATGAATGGGAGAAACTGGCCGGCGAGGAGGAGCGGCTCCGCAATGAATTAGAAGCCGCGCTGGCAAAGCCCGGTGATTAGCCGTCGGTTGATCGTGATAATTCAGGCTAAGGCAAGGCTATCAATTCTATCTCAAAGAGCCATGGCCATAGTTTGCCGGTGACAAACAGCCGGTCACCTGCGGCATCGTAAGCGATACCGTTGAGGGTATCCACGGTAGTGTTGCCTTTTAGTTCTGAAGTGAGCAGCCTGGTGAGATCAATCCACCCGGTAACCCGTCCATCGTTTGGATCTATCACAACGATCTTATTGGTTAGCCAGACGTTGGCGTAAATCTTGCCGTTGACGTACTCTAGTTCATTCAAACGTTCAACGGGCGTATCACTGTCATGAACTTCAATGCTATCGGTGACGGCCAAGGTTGCCGGGTCAAGAAAATACAGCGTAGCGGTGCCGTCGCTCATTATTAAACAGCTCCCGTCATGGGTCAGCCCCCAGCCCTCGGTGTCATAATTGAAACTTTGCTTCATTTCAAAACTAGACTCATCGTACACAAATCCGGTGTGTGAACGCCAGGTCAGTTGAATGAGTGAATTCTGCCATAGGGTCAGTCCTTCACCAAAGTAACCCGGCGCTAACGCCTCCATTTGCGCTACCTGGCCGGTAACCGGATCAACTTTACGCAATGAAGAACTGCCGTATAGACCTGTGCTTTCGTATAAAAAGCCGTCGCGATAAACCAGCCCTTGGGTGAAAGAATCGGGGTCATGAGGGTAGGTGTTGATGACGCGGTATGTGTAACTGATGATCGAGGGGATATGATTATTCGGTTCGGTATCACTCGTGCAGGCTGCCGGTATCACTACGAACCCCATAATAATCAGCAATTTCAGCGATACTTCAATTGGACTCTGTCGCATCGGCTTCGTCATTAACCTCTTCCCTGCTTCAATTATGAGGATTAAAAGGTTATTCTGCACCAGGTGCCTGCGGTTTTTTCGGTCTTAAGAGCAGGACGGAAACATCCACTGTACGCAGGATACGGTCTGCGGTGCTGCCCATGAGGTAGCGACTGATTCCGGTGCGGGCGTGACAAGCCATGACGATCATGGCGGCACTGGTATCGGTGGTATAAGAGGCAATCTCTTCCTCCGGTTTACCGGAGCGTACCGCGTGATTGACAGTGACACCAGCGGCTTCCAGTTTAGCGCCGGATTGCTTCAGATAGGCAGTAGCTTGTTCAAAATAAAGTTCTGCCTTATCACCCGCTTTGCACCAAGAGGGATCAACAACGTTTTCCAAGAACGTTTGGCTGGGTTCGTTTGTGGTGGTGACACGGTTCTCCGGTGCGACATGAATCAGATTGACGGTCATACCTTGCCCAGACATTTTGACGGCCATATCCTCTACCACCTGCAGAGCGGTTTCTGCCATGGCCGATCCGTCCAGCGGGACGACCATATTACGGCAAATCTGGCTCCGGGTTTGGGCAGCATCGGCATGGGGTCTTACCAGCAGCACAGGCATTCCGCAGCCGCGGACAATCGCATCGGCGACGCTGGATAACGCCACACGGCGTAAACCAGAATAGCCGTGAGTAGACATAACGATAATAGAGGCTCCTTGTGTTGCGGCCGCCCCGATGATGTCGGCCGCCGGATGCCCCAGATCCTTGCCGGGGGGTTCTTCCGCTATCAGGTCATCTTCTTCAATTTCTCTGACCAGTAACGGAGTGATGGTAACATCCGGTCCGCCGCTTTCCAGTATCCGTGATTGGAGATTAGCGGCGCGGGAGTTCAGGTAGCACTGGAAAAGGTTCTCATACTGGTCGGCACCTGATTCCAGGACACTCAACAGAATAACCTGAGAGCCCATGCGGCCAGCCATTTCCTCCGCGCAGGGCAACGACACTTCAGCCAGGGTTGAACCGTCAAGGGGAACCAATATTCTTCTGAACATAGCCTTACCCTCCTTTACCCATTTCTGACTGAATCTCCATGTATAATAATAGCACGGCAGTAAAGTAAGAAGGGAAACCCTGATCCCGAAATCCGAAACCGGTGAACCCTTCCGGAAGGGTGTAAGGGGGCACATAACTCTAGTGTTTCCCCGAAAATACCGGGTGAATTAGCTGTTTGTGGATAATGAAAGCTATTCGCGGAGCCCATTTTTTGGTGATAAAAAGAGTGGCGGGGCAATTGCCCCGCCACTCTTTTGCTTTCGTATTTGTAGGTTGTGATTAAACCTCTCGGAATTCGCCTTCTACGGTACCGTCGTCTTTGGGAGCTTCGCCGCCTTCAGCGGCCCCCTCGGCCCCTTCAGCTTCGGGTTGCTGCTGAGCTTGCTGTTGGCTGTAGACCGCATTGCCCATCTTCTGCATCGCTTGATTGAGTTCTTCAATGGCGGCTTTAAGCACGGGTGTGTCAGAGCCCTGCAGCGCTTTTTTGACGGCCTCTATTTTGCCGGTAACCTCGTTGGCTAACTCCTCTGGGACCTTGTCCTTGTTATCGTTGAGCATCTTTTCAGACTGGTAGGCCAGTGTATCGCCTTGGTTTTTGGCCTCAGCCAAATCTTTGCGGGCAGTGTCTTCAGTGGCGTGTGCCTCCGCGTCCTTCTGCATCTTTTCCACTTCTTCCTTGGATAGACCGGAGGAAGAAGTGATTGTTATTTTCTGTTCCTTTCCGGTGCCCTTGTCCTGGGCGCGGACGGAGAGAATACCATTAGCATCAATGTCAAAGGTAACTTCAACCTGAGGCATACCGCGAGGTGCCGGCAGGATGCCGTCCAGCATGAAGCGGCCCAAAGTGCGGTTATCGGTGGCCATGGGCCGCTCTCCCTGCAGAACATGAATCTCCACGCTGGGCTGGTTGTCCGCGGCGGTTGAAAAAACCTGGCTTTTGCTGGTAGGGATGGTGGTATTGCGCGGGATGAGCGGAGTGGCCACACCGCCGAGGGTTTCAATCCCCAGGGTCAATGGGGAAACGTCCAATAGCAGTACGTCGGAAACGTCACCCTTAATAACGCCGGCTTGGATGGCGGCGCCGATGGCGACTACCTCATCCGGATTAACGCTCATGTTGGGTTCCTTACCGAAGAACTCTTTTACCTTGGCCCGTACCAGCGGCATACGGGTCTGACCGCCGACCAGTATGACCTCATCAATCTGAGCAGCCGTCTTGCCGGCATCGGTAAGCGCCTGACGGGAAGGGCCGATGGTCTTTTCCACCAAGTCGGCTACTAGTTGCTCCAGTTTGGAACGGGTCAGTGTGATATTCAAATGCTTGGGGCCGGAGGCATCCGCGGTGATGAAGGGCAGGTTGACTTCGGTCTGCTGCACGGTAGAAAGCTCTACCTTGGATTTTTCAGCGGCTTCCTTGAGACGCTGCATGGCAGTTTTATCTTTGGACAGGTCAATGCCCTGATCCTTCTTATATTCGGCGACCAACCAGTCAATGATTTTCTGGTCAAAGTCATCGCCGCCCAGGTGGGTGTCGCCATTAGTGGATTTTACCTGGAAGGTGCCATCCCCCAGTTCCAGTATGGAGATGTCAAAGGTACCACCACCCAGATCATAGACAGCGATGGTTTCTTCCTTCTTCTTATCAAGGCCATAAGCCAAGGCAGCGGCGGTGGGTTCGTTAACGATACGCAGTACGTTCAAACCGGCAATCTGTCCGGCATCTTTCGTGGCCTGACGCTGAGCGTCATTGAAGTAAGCCGGAACGGTGATAACCGCCTCGGTGACCTTGTCACCCAGAAAGGCTTCGGCATCGGCCTTGAGTTTCTGTAGAATCATGGCTGAAATTTCCGGTGGGGAATATTCCTTGCCGCCGAGAGCGACCTTAACTTCGTTATTAGCGCCCTTGGTGACTTTGTAGGCCTTACGCTTGGCGTCATCCTCTACTGGAAGCTCACGCCCGGCTGGTTCGCCCCAAGTACGGCCCATGAATCGCTTAATTGAATAAATGGTGTTATCAGGATTCAATACGGCCTGGTTCTTGGCCTGTCGACCAACCAGTCGCTCTCCATTCTTATTAACTGCTACAACCGACGGTACCAGACTGCCGCCTTCGGCTGAAGGGATGACTACCGGCTCACCGGCTTGGATGACGGCGACCTCGGAATTGGTGGTGCCCAGATCAATGCCAACTACTCTTCCCATGGTTTGGAATCCTCCTTATTAAGTACGATTTGATTATACAACCCTAAGACGCTTAGTCGATAACTGTGAATGCTATTCGCTGATGTCCTCGCAGGCTACTTTGACTTGAGCCTGTCTCAACACCTTATCCTTGTACAAATAACCTGTAGAAAGTTCTTCTACGATGATGCCCTCTTCTCCAGAACAGCGTAATACGGCTTCGTGAAAGGCCGGGTCAAAAGGCTGGCCGACGGTGTTCATCGGAGTGACCCCTTCCTTTTCCAACAGACTGCGGAATTTTTTCTCAATCAGCAACATGCCCTGTACCCATGAATTATCAGTCAATTCGGATGGTACGGCTGACAGAGCTCGGGACAAGTCATCCAGCACCGGTAGAATGGACAGGAAAGCCAGACTCTTGCCGAAGCCGACCGATTCTGTTTTTTCCTGGTCAGTGCGGCGTTTATAATTAATAAAGTCCGCTTGGGCACGCTTAAAATTATTGAGGTTTTCCTCAGCGCGGCCTTTTTCCTGTTCTAATGCGGTATTCAGGTTCTCAAATTCTTCCTGAAGCGACTGTTCGCCGGAGCCTTCCACATGTCTTTTTGTCATCAATTACCTCTTGTTAGAAAATTAGTTGATAATTCCAAACCTAGGGCCGATTTTCGTCAGCAGTGGTGCCAGTATCCCGCCCGTAGAGCTCGGCGACGAGGGCACTCATTACCAGCGACAAGTATCGCACCGCGGCGATCGTTTTCTCGTAGTTCATCCGAGTAGGTCCGATCACTCCCAGCATACCCCGGGCTTCATCTGCCAGACCGTAAGTACCAAGCACTACTGAGTAATCCCTAATGCTTTCCTCCCGGTTTTCCTGTCCGATGAAGACTTTGATGTCTTCGTCAAATTCTTCATCGGACAGCATGCGGCCCAGACGGCGTTTTTCAACCAATTCCATTAGGGACTGGGCGCGATTGCTCTTATTGAATTCCGGCTGTTCCAACAGGTAGTTCAGGCCTTCCAGATAAGGCTCCTCATTTCCCTGTTCATCCTCAGCCTGAAGCATCTTGATTATGGCCCCTCGGGCTTTTTTCTCGGTTTCGCTTAGGCAGAGGTTGTGCTGTTCAATCTTGCCCTTACTCAGACCATCGTATGCTTCATTTAATCTACCAGATATCGTATTGAGTTCAAACTGGCCGATAGGGTTTTCAAAACTTACCAGCTGCTGCCGCACCCGGGCACCGCGCATGATAAGCACCGCCAGCACCAGACTCTCCTGCAGGGTAACCAGTTCCAAGTGATGATATCGGGCACTGAACTGTTTGGGCTGGGTGACCAGGGCAACATTATGGGCCCGCTGTGAAACCAGTCCGGCGGCCAGTGAAAGCCAGTTTTCCATCTCTTTCTCCACCTGATGAAAGAGGTGATTAATCAGTGTTTGTTCCGCTATTGGCAACCGAACATTCTTGATACTCTCAACAAAATAACGATAGCCCTTATCTGAAGGGACGCTGCCGGCGGAATGATGGGGTTTGACGATGTACCCCTCTTCCTCCAGACGCACCATTTCATTTCTAACCGTTGCGGAACACACATCCAGACCGCACTCGGAGATAACGGCCGAGGATGACACCGGCGCGGCACTGGTTACATATTGACGAATGATACTGGAGAGTATGGTCTCGGAGCGTTGACTGAGCATAGATTTTATACCTATTTAGCACTCTAACTAACTGATTGCTAACTCTGCTAATTTAACACCTTTGAGGCATTTTTGTCAAGGTTTGGAGATGGAATTGCTTTGATACCTTCTTCGAAGAAAGCCCTAATTGGACAAAGTGAGTTATAATAGAAGTATGACGAAGAAAATTTTAATGATTGGCCTTTTGGGTCTAGTGCTGGCGGCGACAGGTTGCCAGGTGGAAAATATACCCGAGGCATCAAGCGGACCGGATAATTTGTCGGTTGAGTATATCAACGCAGATCAGGCTATTGATCTGGTTAATGACATAGTCCCTGGTATTTACTCCGATCGTTTTACCTTCACTGCTGAGCAGATTGGCAATGTCTGGGAAGTGCAGGCAGCGCTTTATCACAATGTCCTGACTGTTGGAGAATTGGATTGGCCAGTTGGAGAGTTTAATGATTTGAATTATGGTCTGTTGCCGGAGGGAGAATTCCGGCTGCTCGTTATTGAACTAGATGCCGAATCGGGTGAAGTTCGGAGCTTGACAGCTTCCGATTCCCTCGCAATGCCGGAAGGAGATTTGTTAAAAGCGGTATCTCCGGCCTGTGGCGGTTGTGAATAGAGGGATGTCGGGCACAGCTTTGACCGTTCAGTCTGGCCTTGTTATAATCCCGCCATGGAAATAAAATATCTCGGACATTCATGTTTTCGAATTAAAGGTAAAAATACCACAGTCATTACCGATCCGTTTTCACCAGATATCGGGCTTGCGCTAGGGAAGCAGACAGCAAATATTGTTACTATCAGTCATCAGCACCCCGGTCATAATCATTCAGAGGGCATTGGCGGCACGCCGCGGATAGTCAGCCGGCCGGGTGAATATGAAATCGGCGACGCTATTATCATTGGCCTATCGTCTTATCATGATGCAGAGAAAGGCCTTATCCGCGGTAAGAATGTCGTCTTTGTGGTGGCGATGGATGAGCTGACCATTTGTCATTTGGGTGATCTGGGGACACCGCTCAAAGAGAGTGAAATTGAAGAACTGGGCAAGGTGGATATTTTGATGGTCCCGGTGGGGGATATGAGCGCGCTGAATTCCGCTGCGGCGGCTAGATTGGTACGCCAGATTGAGCCCTCAATCGTTATTCCAATGCATTATCAACTACCCGAAAGTAACCGTGAGTTGGAACCTGTGGGCCGCTTCCTGTCTGAAATGGGTACTGATGGGATTGTCCCGCAAGCTAAACTGACGATAACGCGCAGTAATCTGCCGTTGACAACTCAGGTGGTTGTGCTGGAGACCTAAGGCCTATGCTTGTGACTTAAAGCCCCCGCTTGGCGGGGGCTTTTTTATTGCGCAATATGATAAATACCATCGCGTGGATATTTAGTGGCATCAAAAGAAAAATTCAACAATCCGAGTCAAGTTTTCACTTTCCGCTGATGCTATACTTTTTTTTGAGGTAAGTAGTGGGGAACCAGGAAAAAATCAAGGCGGTTCAGCTGATGCAAGATTGCATCCAACGACACCTGCAAGAGCCCATAAATTTGTATATGCTGGCTCAGGCAGCCGGCTATTCTCCCTCCTATTCATCCAGGATTTTCAAGGAGGTGATTGGAAAAAATCCTTTTGAATACATCAGAGTCATGCGTCTTTCTGAAGCTGCAGTTAAACTTCGCGATGCTGAAGTCAAAGTCATCGATGTGGCCTTTGATTTTGTGTTTGAATCACACGAAGGTTTTACTCGGGCTTTTTCCAGGCAATTCAGTGTCAATCCGCGTTCTTACCGGAAGAACAAACCGGATATCAGGCTGTTTTTGCCTCTGCGGGCCTCCGATTATTATCTTAAAAATCAAAAAGGAAAGAAAAAAATGATAGAAAAATCACAAGTAGCAACCATTTTTGTTCAGGTCGTCGACCGTCCGGAAAGAAAGCTGATTCTTAAACGTGGCAAAAAGGCAGCAGACTATTATGCCTATTGCGAAGAGGTCGGTGGTGAAGTCTGGAATGAGCTGGTGGAAATTAAAGATGCGCTTTATGAACCTATCGGCATGTGGTTACCGGAAAACCTTGTAACCCCTGGCACGTCAGTCTATGCTCAAGGGGTGGAAGTGCCCCGCGCCTATGAGGGTCCGGTGCCGGATGGGTTTGAACTTATATCGCTGTCGTCATGCCAAATGATGGTCTTCCAAGGCCAGCCGTATGATGATTCAAAGTATGAAGAGGCTATCGGCAGTCTTTGGGAAGTGATGAAAAATTATGACCCCAAGATTTACGGTTTCGATTGGGCGGATAGCGATGGGCCAAGATTTCAATTAGAACCAATGGGTTACCGTGGCTATATTGAGGCCCGGCCTGTCAGGCCATTGAATACCAGATAATAACCTGCGGCATCATGGTATTTACGCCCTTATCTTTAACGGTTCCTGTCTTTTTTAGCCTTGATGTTTTTAATCCGGCTTTGGGCCAGTGATGACCATCCCAAGACACCCACAGCGGTCATAACGGCTTCTTTTTCTTCGGGACTGAGTGTTGGTTTCTGGGCCAGTTTCAGCAAAATATCAGTGGCTGTTTTGTGATCCATCGTCTGCTCCCAAATTGGTGTCTGGTCGTCTTCTGTGTCGGTACCAGAGCAGTGCGATGCCGACGATGACCGCGGCGCCGGTAATCCAGCGGGCGGTGGGTATGCCGCCAACGGTCCAGACATCAATCTTAAAACCCTCCAGGATGAACCGGCCGATACCGTAATAAATAAGATACAAGATGAAGATATCACCGGTTTTCAGTTTATCGGCCCATTTACGTCCGATAATCATAAGAAAAGCGAAGCCGGACAGGTTCCATAATGATTCGTACAGGAACATGGGATGGAAGTGGGTATACTGCTCAAAGCCTGATAGTCGATTAACCGGGTCAATGAAAATACCCCATGGTAAATCAGTGGGGTAACCGTAGAGTTCTTGATTTAAATAATTACCCCAGCGACCGATGGATTGGGCCAGGATGACGCCGGGTGCAATGGAATCCATCCAGGGTAGTGGATCAAGCCGACGCCAGGTGGTGTAGATTAACAGGCCGACCGCTCCGCCGATAATGGCACCGAAAATACCCAGGCCGGCCCCCCCGATGATTTGTCCGGGATTCTGAGAATAGTAGCCCCACTGGTCAATGACATGGTAGGCTCGGGCACCGAGAACACCCATCGGCAATACGATGAGAGCCATGTTAAACAGGTGATCCAAATTCAGGCTGCGGCGTTTAGATTCGAAATAGGCGATAATCACCCCGGCAAGAGCGGCCAGCGCCAGTACAATGCCGTACATATGAACAGTCAGAGGGCCGAGTTCAAATGACATTTATAAGATCTCCATGAACAATTGGTTAATCAGGACTGACCAATACAAAATGAATTCGTCCAGTCTTTATTGTAACCCGCCAACGACCTTGCGGGTCAAGTTCGACATAAAGGTGAAGTAGGAACCGTCAGGTGGCAACCGGGTGGGAGCCAGTTCCACGACCTTTATCCCGGTGGCGGCTGATATCTGCTGGACCACGTTAGTGGAAGCTCCGGCCTCAGTAAAAATTGCTTTAACGTCGTAAATCTTAATCTGATCGACCAGAGCGGCGATGTCCGATGCGGATATCGCCGCCTGGGATGATAGATTGGGTACTACTGAACCGATGATATCAAATCCGTAGCGCCGGGCGAAATAGCCCATGGAATCATGGCCGGTGACCAACTTGCGGTCTGCAGAGGGGATGCCGCTAATCAGGCTTTCCATTTCAGCGTGAAGGTCGTCCAGTCGGCTTTCCAGATTGCGCGCGGCGGCAGCGGTGTCTATGCCGAGTACAGCTTTTACTTCCGCGGCCAGGGCGGTGATGACGCTTTTCATTGACAGAGGATCTAGCCAGAAATGGGGATCGGCAGCTCCGGTAGCGTGTTCATCACCGGTTAGTTCAGCTTCACCGACAAACCGAACCTGAATATGATCGGTGGCGGTAAAGAGACTCACCCCCCGGCCCGAGGCACTGGTTACGGCGGATTCGATACTGACCTCCAGATGCAACCCGTTCCAGATGATGAGTGTAGCCTTATTCAGCTTCTCGATATCCCGAGCCGAAGGTTCCCAGTCATGAGGATCGGCGCCTTCGGGCATTAGTACGGTAACGGTCACGGATTCGCCGACCAGTTCCTTAACTACCGCCCCCAGGATTGAATGGGTAACAACGATGGTTGATGTGCTTGTCGGCTGGCAACCGGTCAGCATGACTGAACTGATAATCAAGAACAGGGAAACCGCGGAAAATAAAAGGCAGCGTTTCATTCAGATTTCCTGACAACTACGGCAGTAACCGGTAAATTCCAGTTTGTGATCAGTAATGCGGAAACCGGTGTCCCGCTCCAGGGCCGACTGTAGTTCCAGCGGGCAATGACCAGTGAAATCAACCACATCTCCGCAACTGGAGCAGACCAAATGGTGATGGTGTTCTGGCGGACCGGTTTTAAATTCGGGACTGTTGCCGCCGGTGAATCGACATAGCAGTCCTAATTTATCCAGTAAATCCAAGGTACGGTATATCGTTACCAAGCCGATTTCCGGATGGTTCGGCTTCAACGCAGCGTACAGGGATTGTGGGGTTGCCGGGGTATCCCGCTTGACCATGAATTCAACCACCGCTCGTCGCTGGGGGGTTAATTTATAACCGGCGGTTTTAATTTGCCTGAGTAGTTGTTGTAAAGAGGCCATAACACCATCTAATTGAAATTAATTTTCAATTAGATGGTAACAAACGTATTTAGTTGTGTCAATAGCCTGAAGTGTTCGATGGCTAAGCGTGGTCTCGAGGAAAATATTGACCGCGGGGCCATGACGCAAATACACCAACGAGACATAAACCGGTAAATAGAGCGAAGGCAACTTGCAGACTGGAGATCAGTTCAACGTGAACTTCTGGTGAAACTTGAACCCGGCCGATGATTAGGGCGAAGAGCAGCATAACGATACCAAGCGAAAACATCTGTCCGACCAAGCGCATGGTGGAGAGGGTGGCTGAGGCTATTCCGTATTGACGTCGCAATACTGCCCCCATGACAGCTGAAGAGTTAGGGGAGGAGAAAAAGCCGAATCCAGTGCCTAGTACGATTAGGGCGGCGATAAGGTATAACATCGAGGTGTTTTCGCTGATGACTATCAGCATAGACAGTCCGCCCATAGAAAGCCCCATACCGATTGTCGCCAACCTTCTGGGATCAATGCGGTCGGCTAGTCGGCCGGCATAAGGTGAAATTATTGCCATCAGTATCGGTTGGATAACTAGAATCAGCCCCGCTTCGGCGGGAGAGAAGCCTTTTATGAATTGGAGATACAATGACAACAGAAAGCCGGTGGCGAAAGTTGCGGCATAGTTGATGAGTGTAGCGGCGTTTGATAAGGCAAAAACGGTATTGAAGCGGAATAGGTTTAATGACAATATTGGATGGGGCGTGTTGGCCTCAAGAGCGATAAAGCCCACCATTCCCAGGATTCCCGCGGCAGTCATTATAAATCCTGTTATATCAGGCAATTCAGAAAATCCCAGCATCAACGCGGTCAGGCTGAAGCCATAGGCAGTAGCTCCTCTCAAGTCAAAACGTTCATTACTAGCTTCCTGCCATTCGGTCTTCAGGCGGGTGCTTATGAAGTAAAGGGCTACCAGTGCGATGATGGCGGTGATGAAAAAGATGCTCCGCCAGCCGAATGACGAGGTAAGTAGTCCCCCGGCAGTTGGTCCCAGTGACAGACCGATATAAACGGCGGCAGCATTAATGCCCAGCACCCGGCCGCGCTCGGCCGGAGGATAAACTGAGGTCAGAATGGCAATACCGGTGCCGAAAAGCAGTGCTGCGCTAATGCCCTGGGCGGCCCGAAGTGCAATCAGCTGAGCGCCGCTTTGGCTGAAACCGATGGCGATGGAAACAACGGCGTAAAGCGCCAGACCCGTGATGAAAATTCGCCGCCGGCCTTTGATATCGGCCAGACGGCCGAAAGGCAGCAAAAATACGGCAGCAGCCAAAATATAGGTGGTGGCTACCCAACCCAGGCTGACGGCATCCAAACTGAATTCGCGACCGATGACTGGTAGGGCGATGTTGACCGAAGAACCCATGAAGGGAGTCAGAAAGGAGGCCAGTACGGCGGCTGCCAGGGTAGACCGGCGCATGGCACGATTGGATCTATCGCCGGCTTCAGCCAATGGTTACCTCGCCACGCCGGTTAGGCTGGAAAGGTCATTCAGGTTATTTTGTTGCAGATAGGTGCTCAGCCCGTTGATGATGGACAGCGGTGTCTGGGGATTTACCAGAGCAGCGGTGCCGACTTCCACGGCAGATGCTCCGGCCATGATGAATTCCAAGGCGTCTTCGGCAGTCATGATGCCGCCGCCGCCGATTATGGGAATCGTTACCGCTCCGGCAACCTGCCAGACCATGGCCAGGGCTACCGGTTTTATCGCCGGACCGGAAAGACCTCCGGTGATATTGCCCAGTACCGGTTTGCGGTTTTTAATACTGATGGCCATACCCCGCAGGGTGTTGATCAAAGATACGGCGTCAGCGCCGGCTTCTTCTACTGACCGTGCCAGGGCGGCAATATTGGCGGTGTTAGGGGTGAGTTTGACTATAACCGGAAGGGAAGTGGCCTGTTTAACAGCGGCGGTTACCGCTGCGGCGGATTCTGGTGTGGAGCCGAACTCCAGGCAGCCGGCTTTGACGTTTGGGCAGGAAATATTTATCTCTAAAGCGGCGATACCGGGTATACTGTCAAGACGGCGGGAGAGAGAGGCGTATTCTTCCACGGAATCGGCCGCGATATTGACGATGACTGGTGTGACCCACTGCCGCCATATGGGGCTGTATTTTTCAATCACTGCTTCAACTCCGGGGTTTTGCAGGCCGATGGAGTTGAGCATGCCGTAAGGTGTTTCCATGATGCGGGGCTGTGGATTTCCAGCGCGGGGCTGCAGTGTGGTGCCTTTACAAATGAAAGCACCGAGGCTGGCTATATCGTACATGCGGTCCGGTTCGTCACCATATCCGGCGGTACCGGAAGCGGCGATGACGGGATTTTTTAGCTTAAGTCCGGGGAGTAGTTTAACGGAAAGGTCAGGCATGCTTTGATTATAAACTTCTCCAGGGCGATGGGGCAAACACAATGGGAAAAAGAATAATAATCAAACTCGGAGGTCGATCGACCTCCGAGTTTGATTATTAGGTGTTATTTGAGTGATATGGAGCAATCAGGACTAGTAATTGTCGATACCGATAGAACCTTCCACACCGAAGATGGGTACCGGCTGTGTCCAGAAGGTAGCCGGGTCTTTGAGGCCGTCGCCGTAGAAGATATCATCCATGTTCTTGAAGAAGCCATTGAAGAGAGGCGTTGTTGAAGAGAGGCCCTTAACGAAGCCATGAACTGAAGCTTTTTCGTACTTGGTGAAGGTACAGACGGCGAGACAGCGACCGGCGTTACAGGTACCGGGGAGCATTTTCCAGGCACGGCACTTGCGGGAATCCTCAAACCAATCCTTATGACCGGGGTTATTCCACGGGCCGACAGTCTCCCAGGTCGGTTCTTTCTCAAAGGAAAGAGCGCCTTCACCGCAGCCGTCGGCGCATTTCATGCAGGTCTTGCAGAAGCGCATGAAACCGGCGTCAATGGGTTTTTCATCGGGCAGGGGCAGATCGGTGACATATCGGAAGACACCGACGGTGGGGCCCCATTCGGTGGAGATCATTCGGTTCATACGGCCCATTTCACCGAGGCCGGACATGACGCCGAAGGCGGGGGCGATACCGGTGCCGTTACCGCCCTCAGAAAGGGCATAATAACCGAGGGAAGTCATGAAGCCTTGGAAGAGGGATTGGATCCATTGCCCGCGGGGGTAGCGAATCTGTACTTGAAGCTCGGTGGGATTGCGTTTCCAGAGTTCCTGACTTTCCTGATTGACAACGGTGATAACCCACTTACACTTGCGGGGATAGATTTGTTCGGTAGAGGTTTCCGACGGCTCATCCACATCCGCAAAGGTGTATTTCTGACGATTACTGGGACCATACTCGTACATTAGCTTCATGGTGGTATCTTCATGGAGCTCGGTGAAACCGACAGACATCATACCGTGGAAGCGGAGGAAGGTGCGTACCATGGCAGCATTCTCTTCCGGTGTGCCTTCCCACCTGGGGGCTCCAATGTCAGCTGGTGTATCGGAACTGGGTCCCATGAATGAATTTCTTTCCAATCCATTTCGAGCATTACCAGCAAAGGCATAATCCCTGATGGTATAGCCAGCTTTCTTCTCAGATCTCCAAGCGGCTTCGGTCGCATCCTTTTCTGCGCTGCGGCGAGCGCTTTCAGCGTCATCAATGTATGTTGGCATGTATTCCGCTCTGGAACCGCGCATGGAGTTGCCTTCACTGAACTTCTTCATCTGAGTCCAGTCAACTTCAGAGGTGGGATTATCAACGGTGCGAGCCCACCAAGGTCGGGAGACGCTGCCGTTGGAGATAACATCGTCCAGGTCATTAAAACCAGGGGCCACCAGAGCGGCGCCGCCGACACCGGCGGTAGCAAAACCGAGACCTTTCATGAAATCTCTGCGGGAAATAGTGCTGTGAAATTTAGACATAGAATTCTCCTTTTATTGTTTTGATTAATTACGGTCTTTGCCGCCGTCATCCGGTCTCTCCCGGAGGTCAAGGTTCATTTCACCCCCATTAATATTGATAAAAACTAACTACGGAAGTTAGGATAACATCGTTATTGATGATGAAACATCGTCCAAAAGGACTAGAGGCTCTAAGCATTTCGGGTATGGCGGTAAGAATAATCAAATAACTACTAAAGTGTAAATAGAGGCCAAAAATAAAGGGAAAAAAGAAAAAATTATTAATTATTAATACATAATACAATATAAAATTAAAATATTAATATAAATATGACAGAAAAAAATATTAAATAGGTTCAGGTAAAATGGCAGTTATTGGAAAAGAGGTTAATGTTGGTCGGTGTTTAGGACAAGGGGGCGAACTCTTCAAGTAACTTATTCCTGGTATCGAGATCTGTTGGCTGTGGCCATATTCCAGAACAATAATTAGTTTTGGTCAGGGTCAATAGCTATGATATAAGGTATTTATCAGCAATTGGGTGGTGATTACCTTGTCGGGTGGTTAAGGACAAACACCGGTGTTTCAGAATCAGGTATTAACTTTCGCGGCCGTGGGTGTTACTCCGCTGGATTGTGTTATTTTAGCCCAGTCGCCGTAATCCGGTTTTTCTAGGAATAGCAAAAAGAAATGGGGGGATGAATCCCCCCATTTCTCCATTTAGCGAGTTAAAGTCGATGTGGACTAATAATTATCGAGGCCGATAGAACCTTCCACGCCGAAGATGGGTACCGGCTGATCCCAGAAGGTAGCCGGGTCTTTGAGGCCGTCGCCGTAGAAGATATCATCCATGTTCTTGAAGAAGCCATTGAAGAGAGGCGTTGTTGAAGAGAGGCCCTTAACGAAGCCATGAACTGAAGCTTTTTCGTACTTGGTGAAGGTACAGACGGCGAGACAGCGACCGGCGTTACAGGTACCGGGGAGCATTTTCCAGGCACGGCACTTGCGGGAATCCTCAAACCAATCCTTATGACCGGGGTTATTCCACGGGCCGACAGTCTCCCAGGTCGGTTCTTTCTCAAAGGAAAGAGCGCCTTCACCGCAGCCGTCGGCGCATTTCATGCAGGTCTTGCAGAAGCGCATGAAACCGGCGTCAATGGGTTTTTCATCGGGCAGGGGCAGATCGGTGACATATCGGAAGACACCGACGGTGGGGCCCCATTCGGTGGAGATCATTCGGTTCATACGGCCCATTTCACCGAGGCCGGACATGACGCCGAAGGCGGGGGCGATACCGGTGC
The DNA here is from genome assembly GCA_050864255.1 of Dehalogenimonas sp. Classification (GTDB taxonomy): domain Bacteria; phylum Chloroflexota; class Dehalococcoidia; order Dehalococcoidales; family Dehalococcoidaceae; genus Dehalogenimonas. The sequence goes on along the minus strand of JBOWAX010000003.1, from coordinate 172,352 downwards.
CGTTACCGCCCTCAGAAAGGGCATAATAACCGAGGGAAGTCATGAAGCCTTGGAAGAGGGATTGGATCCATTGCCCGCGGGGGTAGCGAATCTGTACTTGAAGCTCGGTGGGATTGCGTTTCCAGAGTTCCTGACTTTCCTGATTGACAACGGTGATAACCCACTTACACTTGCGGGGATAGATTTGTTCGGTAGAGGTTTCCGACGGCTCATCCACATCCGCAAAGGTGTATTTCTGACGATTACTGGGACCATACTCGTACATTAGCTTCATGGTGGTATCTTCATGGAGCTCGGTGAAACCGACAGACATCATACCGTGGAAGCGGAGGAAGGTGCGTACCATGGCAGCATTCTCTTCCGGTGTGCCTTCCCACCTGGGGGCTCCAATGTCAGCTGGTGTATCGGAACTGGGTCCCATGAATGAATTTCTTTCCAATCCATTTCGAGCATTACCAGCAAAGGCATAATCCCTGATGGTATAGCCAGCTTTCTTCTCAGATCTCCAAGCGGCTTCGGTCGCATCCTTTTCTGCGCTGCGGCGAGCGCTTTCAGCGTCATCAATGTATGTTGGCATGTATTCCGCTCTGGAACCGCGCATGGAGTTGCCTTCACTGAACTTCTTCATCTGAGTCCAGTCAACTTCAGAGGTGGGATTATCAACGGTGCGAGCCCACCAAGGTCGGGAGACGCTGCCGTTGGAGATAACATCGTCCAGGTCATTAAAACCAGGGGCCACCAGAGCGGCGCCGCCGACACCGGCGGTAGCAAAACCGAGACCTTTCATGAAATCTCTGCGGGAAATAGTGCTGTGAAATTTAGACATAGAATTCTCCTTTTATTGCTTTGGTTAATTGCGGTCTTTGCCGCCGTCATCCGGTCTCTCCCGGAGGTCAAGGTTCATTTCACCCCCCCCATTGATTTAGTACAAAGTAACTATAGTAGTATTATATTAGACTAATAAGAACGGCTTGGCATCGTACTAAAGGACTAGAGGCACTAAGCATTAAGGACATAGCTAAAAGGGCGGGAATATAACTACTAAAGTACATTAAAAGGTCATAAATAGGAAGAAATAATAAAATTATAAAATAACATAATGATTAATATAATAAACAAATGTAACAATAATATATTAATGACAGAAAAAAATATTAAATAGCTCGGGTAAAATAGCAGTTATTGGAAAAGAGGTTAATGTTGGTCGATGTTTAGGACAAGGGGGCGAACTCTTTAAGTAACTTATTCCTGGTGTCGAGATCCGCCATGGCCGTGGCCGCATTCCAGTACGTTCACGTGGGGGAGCTCACTATTGATGGCGATGCCGAAGGTGTCCATTAGTGATTGAGGGGTGATAACCTGGTCCGGTGGCCCCAGTGCAACCACCCGGTGTGCCAGCAACATTACCTGGTGGCAGATAGAGGCTTCCTCATGGACATCGTGGGTAGCAACCACTACACCGGCTCCTCGGCATATCTCATCTTTGATGGCTTGCAGGTAAAGTTCCCGGCCTCCAGCGTCCAGTCCGGAGGTTGGCTCATCCAATATTAGCAGGTCGGCATGGTGGGCCAGTACTTGGGCCAGATAAACCCTCTGTTGTTGGCCGCCTGAAAGCGATCGCAACGGGGCATCAGCGAAACTAGTAACTCCCATGGTTTTCATGGCGTCCTGGACGAACGTCTTATCATCATTGTTAAATCTGCCGAGCAAACCACGATGTGGAAATCGGCCCATTTGGACCACGTCAACCGCTCGTAGCGGGAGGACAAAACCAGAGGCGTGAAACTGGCCGAGATACGCGATACATTTTGGTTGGTCTCCAGGGTCGGAGTTGAAAACTTTAATTTTTCCTGATATCGGGGGTATCAACCCAGCGATGGTTTTCAACAGGGTAGATTTGCCTGAACCGTTTGTACCGATAAGAGCGATTCCTTGACCAAGATGGAGCTCAAAGTTAATATCCGGCACAACTGAAACACGTTCATAGCCGATATTGAGGTCATGGGCTTCAATTATTCTTGTATCAGGCATCGTGGTTTCCATTTCCCATAGTTTCAGAACGTGGTTTAAGGTTTTTGATGGTAAAAACTGTAAAGAATATTAAAGTGGCGACTAAGATGACCGTGGCCCCTGCAGCCAGGTTGAAATGGTAACTCAACAGCAGACCTATATACATGGAGAGAGTGCCAAACAACGCCGCCCAAACCATCATGATCCCAATCCGCCGGGCAATCAAGGCCCCGGCCCCAGCCGGGGCGATTAACAACCCAAAGACCAGCAAAGTGCCCACTGTCTGGAATGAAATGATAATGGTAGCGGCAATTATCACCAGCATGATGTTGTGATAGAGCCCTGAAGGAAAACCGGCCACTTGAGCCTGTTCCGGATCAAAAGCCAGCAACAGGAAACCTCGGGCGAAAATAAAGGCCATAAATGCGATGATTATTGTGGTTGTTAATTGCAGCAGAATGTCACTCCAGGAGGTGCCCAGTATTTCGCCAAACAGGATGCGGGTCAGATCACCGGTAAAAGAGCTTGATTGAGAGACGATAACCACACCCAAAGCCAGCATACCGACGAATAAAAGACCTATGGCGGTATCTGATGACAGTCGGGAGCGACGTGTGACCAAGCTGACACCCCCAATCATTACCGCCGCACCGATAGCCGCGCCGATGATACCCGAAAAACCCATAATCACCGCCAGGGCGATACCGGGCAGCACCCCGTGAGCCAGAGCATCGCCGATAAAAGCCAGTCCTCGTAATACCATAAAAGTTCCGGCGATGGCGCAGGCGATGGACACCAGTACACCCGCTATAAGCGCCTGAGTCATGAAGAGATTATCGGAAAACGGGGCAATAAGTGCGTCAAACATTGACGGGACAGCCCTTGTTTATTCGGTAATCAGATGTGACAGATATTATCATTTGGCATCAATTATAGGTTCGTTGCGCTTGCCTTACAATACCCGGCGGTTTCTGATGGTTACGGCTACGATCAGCAACAACAGAACCATGGCACCACCCATACCGGCAATGGTCAATCCCAACCATTCGGGAATTGCCATTTCTATTCCTTGCGGGATGGTGGCGGTGACTGTCTGGATCGGGGCAGTCGTTTCCGATGGTATTACTTCCGGTGCGACTGCGAAGCCAGAGACTGCGCTCCATGCAGAGTTAGTGACGACATTGACTGCCTGGACTTTCCAGTAATAAGTTTTTCCGGCTTCCAGCGCTGTCTCAGATTGCCAGGCATTGCCGGGAATATCCATCTGGTTGATTATGGGAACGGTGAATCCTGAATCCGCCGCCAACATCAAATTGTACTCAGTGGCGCCTCTGACGGGATGCCATTGGAAGATTGGCCTGAGGCCCAGGTCAGACGCACCGGGTGCGGGTGTAATCAGTTCGGGTACGGTGACAGTCCCGCCTAAAGTTGTGGTGAAAGACCTTTTTTCTGACCACGGACCGGGAACCGGAGTAACGGCGCGAACGCGCCAGAAATAGGTCATATTGGGTTCAAGTAGATTCAATCTGATAGTTGAAGCCGAAGTTGTGCCATTCAGGAGAGGTGCTGACATACCGGCGCTGTCATTAACCTGCCACTCATAACCGCCTCCTCCGCTGATGGGCTGCCACCTGAGATCAATACCAGAGACGGTGCCGGAGGTAAAATCACCCAGGCCACCGGCGGCCGCGGTCGGCGAGGTCAGCTGTACCGGGTCGGCCAGTGTGTCGGTATAGGTCAGGATACGATTATTGGTGGTATCCTGAGTCCATATTTGGCTCCCGATGACGGCGATTCCCTCTAATGTAGCCCCGTCCGGCAGACCGATGTGCGTCAGGTGCCAGGAGTCTTCATCGGATAATGCCCGTATCAGCCCGCCGGTGTTGTCGGTGACTTCATTATAGCTCGAGGCATAGACTATGTTGCCTCGCGTTACGGCCAGTCCACTGATTAAGGTATCAGCCGGCAGGCCGGAGTCAATTCTGTACCAATCTGCACCACCGATAGTAAAACGATGGATGCCCTGATTTGCGGCATCATTGGCAGCATAAATCTTTCCGCTAGTGCTGAAATCCGGATCAAAGCTCAGACGAATTTCGCCGGTAAGTGGTAGGCCGGGTAGCGAGTTGAAAGTGATACCTGCGTCTGTGGAAATCAGAACGTCGCCGTTGGCCGCGGTCGCGATTATTGTTTGCTCGGATTCAAATGCCGGGGAAAGCTCAAGGGAGGTCAACCGCTGATCACCGGCGGCAACGGCTGTAAAGTACTGATGTGTACCTATCCGCCAGATTTGGGCTAGTGTGCCATCAAAAGTGGAGAAAAATAATTGGGTAGTATTCTCCGCAGCCAACCGTGATGCACTATTAACTGGTACTGGCAAGTTCAAGATGTCAAATGTGTTGCCTTGATCATTGGAGATGAGACAAATCCCGTTGCCGGAGGTGCTCGCAAGAATGTACAAGGAACCATTATTGCTGGCAATGACTTCTTCAATTTCGCTGATGCCGTAATCCCCTTTGCCGATGAGTCTTTGCCATGACAATCCCCGATTTGTTGTCCGCCAAAGCGCATGCCCTGAATTGAAACCCAACAGATAGAGGGTTTTATCAGTGGCATAATCCGGAGACGGTAGGACCTTTACCAGGGTACCGGCACTGTTTTGGTCAATCAAAGCGGAAGGTAGCCAGCTTGAATTCTGGTCAACAGATTTAAAGATACCGCCGCCGGTACCTGAAGACGCGGCATAAGCAGATTCTCCTAGGTCCACTAGACCTGAGATACTAACGCCGCCTGGATTTCGTGTTGCAGCTTGCCAGTTAATACCGCCGTCAGCTGAAGAATAAATGTTGCCTGAAGCCGTACCGCTGATAAGGCGATAACTGCCGGTAACGCCGCTAACAACTAGGCAGGTAAAGTCCTCATTCAAGTCTGGGGTGAGCGGAAAAGCCACCGGCGGTTGCGCCACCGCTTGGTAAAAACCCAGCCACACTCCGCCTTTGTCAGCACCACCGCTGCCAATAGTGACATAAAATTGCGCATTGGATTGAAGAGCAAAGTCTTCTGGCCGCGTCAGGGTGCCGGCACTGGCAATGACACTGGTTTCGTTGGCATGTTTCAAGACAGTTTTGCGCCAACTGCCACCGTAAAAAGCCATGACAAAAGCATCGCTTCCATCTGTTGCCAAAGCCAACATTGTGCGGTCTGTGTTGAAGGTCGGGGAAAAAATGACGTCCAATACATTGTAGTTACCAACATTCATATCTATCCAACCACCGAAGAAGTCCGCTTCATCGTACAAATAGATTTCACCGGACATTCCCGAGGTGGTATCCGCTACGGAAACGGCAACGACGTTGCCCTGTGCCCGGTGGTAAATGTCCAAACCGGTAATCTGCTTGTCCTCGCCGCCCGGTTGTGCTGCTACTTGTTGGAATGTGCTGCCGCTGTTAATGGAACGATAAACAGAAGTTTTGGTGGCATAATAGATATGTTCGTCAGCGGTTATGGTTATCGCGACAGGCGTGTCGCTTGAAGCATACAATTTAGTGAATTTATCCTCTCCATGGTTGGATTGGAACAATCCGCCGCTCTCACCGATGGCCCAAGTGTAAAGTCTCCCCTGGTTGTCGACTGTCAGTTGAGTTAAATCTGTATCCGGCGCCAGCGCCCATCCACTGGGAGATCCCGTCCTCGGAAGGGGAATTTCCGACCAACGGGCATCAGCCGCGGCAGATGGGTAAGGATTTGCATTGAGCAGGAAGGCTAAGGACAAGAGTAGGAAAAAGGCGAGTCGGGTCAAAGAAGTACTTTTCATGGAGCGCATTTTACGAGGCGCACGTCCGTGCGTCAAGAACCCCCCAAGTTTAGTCAGCCTTGATGGGGTTAACCGGTCGATAAATGGATCTATTCAGGCAACTCAGCCCCGGTGCCGCGTGAACCTGAATCATCCACCTTCTCCACTTCAATGGTACATTCAGTTACTAGAGCGGCAAAAGCACCGATTGCGGCCAATACAGGGGCGGCTAGGATACCTACCGCCGCTACCGGTGCCCCAACGGATAGAGGAATATCTATTATGGCCCGACCTTCATGAATCAGTCTGACCCGGCGAATGTTACCCTCACGGATTAGGTCTTTAATTCTGCTTAAAACCTTGTCCCCGGACACGGTGAATTTTTCAGTAGCCATGGAAGCCTCCTGATGTTTTCTTAAATCTAACTATACTACTGAAGCAACCAATAACAAAACCCCCCGCCCTGGGGCGGGGGGTTTTGTTATTGGTGAGAACCAACTACTTGTAGTGCGTCATACCGGCGTCACCGGGGACACCGTAAACCGGTAACGGAGTGGTCCAGAAGTCGGCAGGATCCATCATACCGTAACCCATGAAGTCATCCATAGTCTTGAAGAAGCCATTGAACAACGGGGTAACGGAAGAGGTAGCCTTGACGATATCATGGATACTGGCTTTGTCAAACTTGGTGAAGGTGCAGATGGCCAGGCAGCTGCCGTCAGCGCAGGAATCAGGCAGCATCTTAAAGGCACGACATTTGCGGGTATCTTCGAACCAAGCTTTCTTGCCTGGGTTGTTCCATTCACCTTTAACTTCCCAGTAGGGGTCTTTTTCATAGGAGATAGCACCTTCGCCACAGACCTCGGCGCATTTCATACAAGTTTTGCAGAAGCGCTGGAAGCCGGCGTCAATGGGTTTTTCATCGGGCAGCGGCATGTCGGTCACATAGCGGAAAATACCGACGGTGCAGCCGTATTCGGTGGTTATGAAGCGGTTATGGCGACCCAGTTCACCAAGACCGGAGGCGTCAGCAAAGGCGGGGGCAATACCTGTACCGTTGCCACCTTCTGACAGACAGTGGTAACCGAGTGACTTAACGAAACCCTGAACACGAGCTTGAAGATTCTGAGCTCGGCCATAGCGGATCTGGGTCATCAAGGCGGTGGGGTTCATCTTCCAGAGTGCCTGTGATTCTTGATTGACCACGGTAATGACCCATTTGCACTTCCGGGGGTAGACTTGCTCACTAGTTGTTTCTGACGGCTGGTCGACATCAGCGAAGGTATATTTTTGCCTCATGTTAGGACCGTACTCATACATGAACTTCATGGTGGTGTCCTCATGGAGCTCGGTGAAGCCGATGGACATGGCTCCGGAGAAACGGGCGAAGGTGCGGAGCATGGCCGCGTGCTCTTCCGGGGTGGTGTTCCACTTGCTAGTGAAACCTAATTTTTCGAATGACGAAGCGTTGGGGCCGATGAAGGTATTAGACTCTACACCACGATTGGCGTTGCCGGAAAAGGCATAGTCGCGTAGGGAATAGCCGGGCTTGCCCTCAGCGCGGTACGCCGCTTCCGAGGCATCCAATTGGGCTCGGCGGGCATCTTGCTCTTCCTTTGAAAGATAGGTCAGCAGGTATTCACTGCCGCGGCCACGGGCGTTGCCTTCGCTGAATTTTTTCATCTGCGCCCAGTCAACTTCCGTGGTGCTCTTGTCCTGTGTTTTGGCCCACCAGGGTCTCTGGTAGCTCATTCCCTGGGAGATAACCTCATCCAGGTCATTGAAGCTGGGGGCTATCAGGGCGGCACCGCCAATTCCGACACCCGCCAAGCCGAGACCTTTCATGAAGTCTCTGCGGGATACTGTTGTGTGATACTTAGACATTTAATTCTCCTTTTACTTTTTTTAATTGCGGTCTTTGCCGCCGTCATCCGGTCTCTCCCGGAGGTCATGTCATCAAAACCTCCATTACCGACTTAATTCAATTATATATTAATTATAATTTGGTTCAAGTCCGCAGTTTTATCTCCTTCATTATCTATTAATTTAACTGTTTTGCCTATCCGCCAAATGACGTATATTAAGTAATAGTGTAAAAACCAATATATTAATAAAGCTAATGACTATGCATAATATATAAGTAAGTATAAAAAAATAACAATAAGATATACTCATCGCGCAATTATTCAGAGGTGTTGAATTTCTGTGGGCAGGACTCAGAAGTTTCGGATGGGAACCGATGGGTATATTTTGGCTGTCAAGGGCCCGATAGGTAACTGGGGGTTTGGAGACTGTTGCCTTGCTTGCAGAGAAGCGATAGAATATTAAACTGTATCTTTCTACTTGTAATGAGGATAGCCATGACAATTGAACTCGTGCACATTGGTTTCGGCAATATTTTGGCAATGAACCGCCTCATCGCTATTGCCCCGCCGAACTCGGCTCCTATAAAGCGGGTTATTCAGGAAAGCCGTAGCAAGGGGATGTTGGTTGATATGACCAACGGACGCAAGACTAAGGCGGTATTATTCACCGATTCCGGTCATGTGGTTTTGGCCGCCTTGGCACCGGAAACTATCACCGGCCGGGTCAGCGTCGGCCGCGGCGCGGCTAAAACCGAAGTGGCTGAGGTTCCTCTTGAGCTTTAACCCACCGATCCCAGCGCCGGTACTGGTGGTCCTGTCAGGTCCCTCCGGGGTCGGCAAAGACGCCGTGCTGGCGCGGATGCGGCACCACCAGGATTTGCCCTTGGATTACGTTACCACCGCTACCACCCGGCCGATACGACCCAAAGAGATGGAAGGCCGGGACTATCATTTCTATAAAAAGGAAGATTTCCTCACCCTGATTAAGCAGGATGAATTGCTGGAATGGGCGGAAGTCTATGGCAATTACTACGGCGTGCCGAAGGCTCCGGTCAGGGAATCACTGAAAAACGGCCGGGACGTGCTGGTCAAGGTAGACGTGCAGGGGGCGGCCAGTATAAAGAGGATGGCTCCGGATGCGGTTTTCATATTTCTGTTGCCGCCGTCTTTGGAAGAACTGAATAAACGGTTGTCACACCGCCTGACTGAATCCCCGGAAACCCTCAGACGCCGCCTTGAAACCGCACCAAAAGAATTGGCGCAGCTTCCGATTTTTGACTACTTTGTGGTCAATGAAGAAGGCTTGATTGACCGGGCAGTTAATGCTATATCCGCAATCATCACTGCAGAAAAGTCCCGAATTCATTCTCGGCGGGTTAATCTGTAAAAATCATTCATATACCCGGGATATTATCAGAACAGCTTCAGTATTGAAGCCACAATAAAGGCCAGCGCGCCGCAAGCCGGAAAAGTCACTACCCAGGCGGTTAGAATATTGCCCGCCACGCTCCAGCGCACCGCCGAAAAACGCCGCGTCGCCCCCACACCCATGATGGACGCGCTCATCGAATGCGTGGTGCTGACCGGAATGCCCAGATTGGATGCCAGTTCAATGATGCCGGCTGCGCCGGTCTGAGCGACAAATCCCTGAGCAGGCTTCAAATTGGTAACTCGGAAACCCAGAGTTTTCATTACTCTCCAGCCGCCTATAGCGGTGCCCATGCTGATGGCTAACGCCGACACGATGATAACCCACCACGGAATTCCATCCCATAATCCGGTGTTGCCTGTATAAATTACCAGGGCCATAGTAATGACACCTATGGGCATTTGGCCGTCATTCTTGCCATGGGTATAGGCCATAAACATTGATGATAGCACCTGTCCGTTAGAAAATATATGCCTGATCCTTGAAGGCAAGCTGTCCTTGAATAGCCAATATACTGCCAGCATCAGGAAGAAGGCACCGACAAAACCCAGCATTGGTGCAGTGAACACCGCCGATATTATTTTACCCAAAACGCCGATATTCACGGCATCAAAGCCAGCCACCGCCAGACCCGCAAAGGCCAAACCGGAAACCAGGCCGTGAGTCAGGCTGATGGGTAGGCCGAAAAAAGTGGCTGCCCCTCCCCAGATAACGATCGCCGCCAAGGCGGCGATGATAACATCAAAAGTGATAAACTCCGGGTGAAGAATTCCCTTGCCGATGGTAGCGGCGACCGCGGTGCCTGTGGCGGCACCCAGCAGGTTGGCGAAAGCCGCCATAATAATAGCCGTCCGTGGTGACAATACTCGGGTGCCGACGACCGTGGCGATGGCGTTGGCGGCATCGTTCATACCGTTAACAAAGCCGAGACCTACCGCCAGGACAACGATAAAGATCAGAACGCCTAAAGCGGCTTCAGGCATTCTTCAGGGCAACCCCTTCAAAAACATTGGCTACGTCTTCACAGCGGTCAGTAGCGCTTTCCATAGCTTCAAAAATCTCGCGCCACTTGATGACGTCAGCCATATTCTGCTCGTCAAACAATTCCACCAGGGCCGCCCGGAACTCCTGATCAGCCAGATTCTCCAGCCGGTTGATTTCAATGCAATGTTCAAACAGTTTTTTCATGGTAGCGGTTTTGCGGAGCTTGGGCGCGGCTGCGGCAATCTCCCGTGTCGCGGTGACGATCAGCCCGGCTAGGCTCTGTACCCGCGGTCCCGGTGTCCCGACTTTGTACAGCAGCATGTAGTCCGCTGATGAGTGAATAAGATCGGTAACGTCATCCATGGAGTGAGCCAGCAGGGCAATATCTTCACGGTCAAAAGGGGTAACAAAACTGCGGTGGAGGAGGGCTATTATCTGGTGCGTGACCGAGTCGCCGGCGTGCTCCAGATCAGCTATTTTAGAAATCTTTTCCGGTACGTCACGCCAGTCATCAACCAGGTCTTTGAAGGCTATGGCTATCTCAACCATGTTGGCCGCGGCGGCCTCAATGAGATCAAAAAATTTTTCCTCGCGGGGCATTAATGAAAGCTTGACCACCGGCGCCTCCAGGATTTAGATTAGACAACTACTCAATAGCTGTTATGATAATAGGAAAAGGGTAAAAAAACAACCGTGAATTTCGTTTAGGACTGATTATGCATCAACACCCGCACCCGCATTCCGCCGGTGGCCGGCTCAAGTTGGGAATAATTATCTCCAGCATAATATTTATCGCCGAAGTGACCGGCGGGATTATATCCAACAGTCTTGCACTGCTGTCTGACGCGGGTCATGTGCTGGCCGATATTGTGGCCTTGTCACTTTCAGCTTACGCGCTCCGCCAGGCACAGCGTCCGCCGGACCATCGCATGACCTTTGGATATCACCGTCTTGGTGTGGTGGTGGCAGTGGTCAATGCCCTGGCTATATTCGGTATCGCCGGTTTCATCATTTATGAAGCTACACAACGGTTTCAGTCGCCGCAGGATGTAAACAGTCCGATCATGCTCGGGGTGGCCGCAGTCGGCTTGGCGGCCAATCTGGTGGTGGCCTACTGGCTGCGAGAGGCACAGAAAGAAAGCATTAATATTAAAAGCGCTTTTTGGCATGTTCTCGGGGATGCTCTGGCCTCTATAGGAGTTATTATCGGGTCGGTTATCATCATGCTGACCGGTTTCACCGCCGTGGATGCCATCGTCAGTGCGGTCATTGCCGTTATTATCGCGATTTCCGCATGGGGCATTTTGTCAGAAGCAGTCAAGGTTCTATTGGAAGCTGCCCCTGGTCACATCAAACTGGACGAGCTTGCTGAAAATATCAAAGCAGTTTCGGGTATTGACGATGTCCACGACCTGCATGTCTGGAGCCTAACGCCGCAGCTCCACGCATTGTCGGCTCATATCGTAATCGGCGACCTGCCGACATCGGAATCCGCCAGGATTAGATGTGAGGTGGAAAAGCTGCTGGACAGACGATACGGCGTTACGCACACCACGCTGCAGATAGAATGCCGCACCCGTTCCCCGGATGGACTTCTCTGTAATTTGGAGAGCGGTAATTGTCCGCTGATGCCCCACCGAGAGGAAAAGCAAGGGCCGGATTCCTCGGAGGGTTGACATCACCCGTATTTAGGCCTAAAATGCGCCTTCAGTTGAATATGACGATACAAAGCAAGTCGCTTGAGAGGGTCATGAAAACAGAATCAAATGAACCGGGGAGTATTTGCTCCACCCGCCCCGGTGACCGCGTTATCCGAATCTCCCGTCCTCCCCAAGGTAAACTAACTGGTTTTCTGCAAATGGTGGCATCCCTGCTACATTCGGGGAGAACGCCGAGGATCAGGTAAGTGCGTATCATTATTGCCGGCGGCGGGGTCGTCGGGTACAACCTCGCCTCACTTTTATCCGTTGAAAATCATGACGTTATTGTCATTGAGGAATCTGGTGCGGCCGTTGAATCCATTCGTCGTCAGCTTGACGTTCAGGTTATCAAAGGCAATGCCGCTACACCGCGGATTTTACGGGAAGTTGAGGCCAATCGGGCAGATCTAGTATTGGCGGTTACTGATTCTGATGAAACTAATATGGTCATCTGTTTCATCGCCAAGGAGATGGGAGCCGCCCGGACAGCCGCACGCATTCGCAATCCCGACTACACCGGTTATTTTCAGCTTCCGGCCAAAGGCCCCGGTGCCACTCGGCGCATTGTCCGTCCCAAAAGCCTTGGAATAGATATTTTTATCAATCCGGAAGCGGAGATGGCGTCTGAAATCCTGTCCATTTTAGCCGGTTTCTATTCAACTCCGGCTGAGCAGTTTGGTGACGGGGTAGTACAGTTACGCGAGTTCAAGGTTGAAGACCAATCACTTTTTGACAAGAAGATATCGGATATCGTTGATAAAATACCGTTTCACATTGTGGCTGTGGGCCATACCGACAGCGGCGTGATCGCCAGACCCGATGTGGTTATTAAAGAGGGCGATACTATCTATATTGCCGCGGCCGGTGACCAGTTAGAAAGACTTACCCGATTGTTCGCCATTCCCAAACGGCCGACTCGCAGTGTTGCTGTTATCGGCGGGGGCCGTATCGGCTGTCTGGTGGCTGAAGGTCTGGCTCGGCGGGGGGTCAGGGTTAAACTGGTAGAGCGTGATCAAGAAAAGGCGGAAGAGATTGCCGCCCGTCTGGATAATATATCAGTTCTCCAAGGCGAACCCACTGAGCGTGATTTTCTGGTACAGCAGGGGATAGGCAACGCAGATGCCGTAGTGGCAGCCACCGAAAACGATGAGCTTAATATCCTGGCCAGTTTGCTGGCAAAAAACCTTGGGGTCAGCCGCACCCTAACCGTAATCAACAAGCCGGATTATATTCCCCTAGCTGAAGCAGCTGGTATTGATGTGGCCGGATCCCCGGCAATTATTACTGCCCGCAAAATTGCCCACTACGTTCTTCGGGGTGGAGCTATTGCCGCGGCAGTGTTGGAACAATCAACTTTGGAAGCGATAGAGTTTGTGGTTTCGCCGGTAGCCAAAATAGCTGGTAAGATGCTGTCTGAGGTTGAGATTCCATTTGATGCCGTTGTGGCAGCTATTATCCGCAATGGCCGTGCCGTGGTGCCTCCGGATGACGGCGTTATTGAATCCGGTGACCATATTGTGATGGTTTCCACATTGGCGGCTATTCCCTCGGTGGAAGACTTGTTCAAGTAGGTCGGTTATGAATCCGATAACCATTATTCATTTTCTCGGCCTCCTTATCACTTTAATTGGCGGTGTTATGGCGGTACCGACTGTGCTCAGTCTGGTACAGGGTGAAACGGCCTTCGGTGCCATGTCCGCGGCTACTGTCGTTACGACACTCGGCGGCGGGTTGTTGTTCCTGTTGACTCGTTCCCAGCGTAGAAATCTGACCCAGCGGGATGTCTTCGTTCTGGTAGTGGTTGCTTGGTTGGCAGCCTGTTTGTTCGGTGCCCTGCCGTATTATTTTTCGGGGGCGCTTCCGAATTTCCTGGATTCCTTTTTTGAAGCCATGAGCGGTTTTACCACCACCGGTGCTACGGTTATGACTCACATCGGCGACCAATCTCATGGCATTCTCCTCTGGCGGTCACTAACGCAGTGGCTGGGCGGTATGGGTATTATTACCCTCTTCGTTGCTCTCTTCCCTCTGCTGGGTATCGGTGCCGCCCAAATGGCCGATGCCGAAATGCCTGGAGAGTCCGGCGAGCGCATGACCTCCCGCATCCGGGAGACGGCCAAGGTATTGTGGTTAATCTACGTAAGTTTTACAATCCTTTGTTTTGCATCATTGATGGTGGCCGGCCTGCCTCTTTTTGACAGCGTTAATATTTCATTGACCACTTTACCGACCGGTGGTTTTGCCCCGGTGAACCTAAGCATTGAAGAATATGCCAGTACACCGGTACAGCTTATCGTTAATTTCTTCATGTTGCTGGCCGGTATCAATTTTGCCTTGTTCTATTACATGTTTATGAAAAGGAAACCGGGCAAACTTCTCAAAAACCCTGAATTTCGGCTTTATATCGGGCTCATGGCGGCGGCAACATTATTCATCACCCTCAATCTGGTAACCAATAATGTCATGCCCTTTACCGATGCTTTGCGTCAGGGTAGTTTTCAGGCTACGTCTATCATTACTACCACCGGTTATACCAGTGCTAATTATGATACCTGGCCTCCTTTCAGCAGAGCTATTCTGCTGATGTTGATGGTTGTTGGTGGATCAGCCGGCGCTACCGCTGGCGGTCTCAAGGTAATAAGGCTGCTGGTTCTCATCAAATATTCATATCGCCGGGTGGTTCTGGCTTTCAATCCCAGTGCGGTTATTCCGTTGAAATTCGGTGACATCGTCATGCCTGAAAAAACCGTTTCGCGGATTATGAGTCTGACGGTTTTGTACCTGGCTATTCTCTGGGGCGGCTTTCTGGTAATGAGCGCACTTGGTCTTGATATTGAAACAGCCCTGTCCGCAGTAGTTTCGGCTATTTCCAATGTCGGCCCCGGTCTGGGGGGGGTCGGCCCCTATGAAAACTTTGCCTGGATACCGGATATCGGCAAAGGGGTCTTGATTGTTCTAATGCTGGCCGGGCGTTTGGAATTGTTTACTCTGCTGGTATTGTTTGTGCCTTCGTTCTGGCGACGGTATTAAGTCCGGTTGTTGGATTTAACAGTCCGCCGACGTTTTTGTTTGGTTTTTCGCTCCGTACAGGTCACGGCGCACGTTGGACAATTATCATCATCACACGGCTCAACGTGTAACGTAATTTCCAGCAGCGGCAGTTTTGATTTCAGTTCTTCTTCCAGATGGTCGCATATCCGGTGCGCTTCATCAACCGACAGATATTTAGGCATAACCAGATGCAGTTCGGCAAAGCGATGTGAACCTGCTTTACGGGTACGCAGTCCGTGAAAACCGGCCAGTTTTTCCCGGTGCACCTCTATTATTTCAGCGATTACTGTGTTTTCTTCGTCCGGCAGGCCGGTATCAACGATACCGCCGAAAGATTTCCGGAGAATATCATAGGCCGCCTTGATTATGATTAGAGCGACCCCTATGGCGATGATCGGATCCAGAATTTCCAGCCCGGTCAACTGGACCAGCACCAGTCCCACTAGGACCCCGGCGGAGGTCATTACATCCGTTCGCAGATGTTGCCCGTCGGCTTCCAACGCAACTGAGTCGGTGGCTTTGGCGACCTTGAATAGACGGCGGCTGACCATAGTGTTGGCGATGACTGAAATCAGCATAACCGCGACACCCCAGCCCAGCATCTCTACCGCGCCGCCGTGAATAATACGATTTATTGCCTCGTAGATAATCCAAATGGCAGCAATAAAAATTAGAACTGCTTCAATTGTCCCGGACACATTTTCCCACTTACCGTGACCGAAGGGATGTTCCCGGTCGGCTGGTTTATCAGCAGCACGGACTCCAAAGAAGGCGATGATGGCCGCGACCAGATCCAGTGCCGAATGAATAGCCTCAGCCAGCACGCTGACGGCCCCGGTCATAATGCCGACGACCAACTTAAGAATGATCAACACGGTATTGGAGGTGATTGAAATAGCGGCGGTGTTGCTTTTTGAATAAGTCATAGTCAATATCCCCAAGGTGTGTTAAGCCATACAATATCGGGCCAAAAAGAAAAAATGTCAAATATTGCCCATTGGTTAGCATATTCGCCCTGCTGAGGATTGGAAGTCGGTCTGTCATACGGTATTATTTATGGAGTAATTTAGGAGGAATATTATGGGAAACACGGAACAAAATCTGGCAGCTGCATTCGCCGGCGAGAGTCAGGCCAGCCGCAAATACCTGTTTTTTGCCGAAAAAGCTGAAGCTGAGGGATTGCCACAGGTTGCCCGGCTTTTTCGTGCGGCCTCAGAGGCCGAAACGGTCCATGCCCGGAATCATTTGAAGGTACTGAAGGGGATTGAGGATACCTCATCTAACCTCAAAGCAGCCCTTAGTGGTGAACAGTATGAGTTCAGCACCATGTATCCGGATTTCATTAACCAGGCCAAAAAAGAAGGTAATGAACGCGCAGAACTCAGTTTTAAGAATGCTAATGCAGTGGAAAAGATCCATCATTCACTCTTTCAAAAAGCATTGAATGACGCCGGTCTGGGGATGAAAATGGAGGAAAAGCCATATTTTGTCTGCCAGGTTTGCGGCAATACCGTACTTGAGGCACCTGACAACTGCCCCATCTGCAACGCACCCAAAACTTCCTTCAAAAAAATGGAATAGCCGGGAAATCCGGGCTGATGGTTAGTTAAGCAAAACGCTCCACCCAGGAGCGGACGAAAGTTTCTTCTTCGGCGCGACCAGAAATCCGGCCGTCGAGCCGCTGATTTCTTATTTCTTCTAGTAGTCGCTTGATTTCCGGGCCTCGGGGGATGCCCATGACCTGTAAATCATTACCCGTGAGTTCAGCGGTGATCTGACGCCAGACAGATCTGAATTGCCGTATGTTATGCTGGGCACGTTCTGGTAACGGCGCTGCCAATGCCGCAGATAGTGTTTCTGGGTCCAGGTCGGCCAGCAGGGCTGAAACAAGGGAAGGCGGCGTCTGAAGTGAATTCAGCAGGGGTAAACTCTCAACGATGATGGCTGAATCGGTCAGCATGCGGTGTTGGCGACGAGTCAGCCGCAGCGTCTTGGCAAAACCATTCTTCTGCGATTGGGTCATTCGCCAGCACAGGAGAGACAGATACAGGTTAGGCGATGGAGTTTCATCTGACGCACGTGCTTTCCGGAACGCTTCAACCAGCCAATCATCCCCCCGGAGGGCGGGATGCCACAGCCGCAACAGCCCTAGTTCATCCGCACGGAGGAATGCTCTGTCCGGTTCCGGCTCACCCAGCACACACTCCAGTTCATATCTCTGTCGGTCCGGCGTGATGGAGGTTATCATTTTCAGATCACGCTTAAATAATCTGAGAGTTTTCGGTTCCAGATTAAATCCCAACCGCTCCTCATAACGCACCGCCCGCCACAATCGGGTGGCATCATCAACAAAACTGTCGGGATGGAGAATTCGGATTATCCCGGCTTTTAAATCTTCCTGACCTTGGCAGACGTCAATTAACTGGCCTGAATCAGCAGCATTCAAGGATATCGCCATAGCGTTAATGGTGAAATCGCGCCGTTTGAGGTCAGCTTCAATAGTGCCCGGACACACCGTAGGCAGCGCACCAGGGCGGGCATAGGTCTCTTCCCGGCTACGGGCTAGATCAAGGTGGTAGCCTTTCAACTGGAGCCGAGCGGTGTTGAAGCGATGATGCACGGTTACCTGCTCAGTCTTCAATGCCAAGGCTTTAGCCATCTCTATGGCATCGCCTTCAACGGAAAGATCAAGGTCAAATCCAGCCCGACCTAACAATATGTCACGCACCGCGCCGCCGACCAGAAAAATCCGGTAGCCGAGTCCTCCGGCTATTTTAGCCGCTTTGTCCAAGAGTTCCAGGGCTTCCGGCGACAACAAATTTTCCAGCTTGTTGGTGAGGTTAATCTGCGTATTCACGTTTATTGGGGAATATTATAACATGGAGGCTGTTTTTCGGGCATTGTGCCGGTTATAGTTTGAACTAGTCTAAGCTGACGGAAATAATTAGAATACCCTTATTTATGCCTAAAAACCCTTGATTCGGCGGGTGACCGGTGCTAATATGAGGCCTCAGGAGTTAATAAATTTGCGCTTACAGCAATACGATCCTCCGAAATCAATTAGCTACACCAAACTGTTAGACGCCGTGGTGCGCGGGTTTGCGGAAATCCGTAATCCCGATGATATTATCAGGGTTGTGGGTAAAGATTATCTGACTGATATCACGCATACCCCGGAACTTGAGGGCGGCGCCGGCATCAGGTTATATGATGGTGGAGATGAAAAGTTCTACCAATTCAAAGAAGCCGAAGAACGCGGCGGTACCATGGATGTCATTTTTAATCGCGGTAAGATTGAAAGTCTCAGAGCCCACCTGTATTTTTCCGGTATATGGGGTAAGCTCCGGGCGACAGCTTATTCCAGCTTGAGCTTTGCCCGTCTGATTCACGGTTATGTCGGCCGAGCCAATGTCCGTTATGACGACGCTACCCACTATTTTTATTGTTACCGCGATGGGTTGGTAATCAGTTATACCCATCAGATGGAACTGGGTTTGCCGTCGCTAAGCACTCATATCATCAGCCGTCAGGATTGTGCTAATTGTGTGGCCACCGAAAACCATCGGCAACCGGCGGTCTGCTCCTGTTGCTGATTCTTTCCTGAAACGTTCGTTTTACCGCCCAAAAGGGCGGTTTTCTGTTATAATCTAAGCATGAATAAGCCGTTACTGGTCCTCTTTGACGCCTCAGCTCTGGTACACCGCGCCTACCACGCCTTCAAATATGGTAGGCAGTTATCCATCAGCAAAACCGGCGAAGTCACCAGCGCCGTTTTCGGTTTTACCAACATTCTGCTTAAGGTTGTAGCAGACCTAAAACCGGATTATTACGCCATTGCCTTTGACCGTAAGGAGCCGACTTTCCGGCACGAGATATCTGAGGCCTATAAAGCCCACCGACCCGAAACACCGCCTGAGCTTATTGCCCAGATGGGGCGGGTCAGGCAAATGGTAGAGGCTTTTGATATTCCGGTTTTTGAGCGACAGGGTTATGAGGCTGATGACTTGCTTGGGACACTGGCGCATTGCGCGGCGAGGGCAGGAACACATGTAATCATTGTGACCGGAGACGCTGATGCGATGCAGCTGGTGAACGATGACATCAAGGTGCTTTATCCAAAACCGGGCGGTACTTTTTCTGATACCCGGTTGTATGATGCTGATGCCGTAGCGGAGAAATTCGGCGTGCCTCCGTCGCTGGTGGCGGCTTACAAGGCGTTGGTAGGGGATTCATCGGATAATATCAAGGGAGTACCCGGTATCGGCCAAAAAACGGCGGTGAAACTGTTAAACGACCATGGCGATATTGACGCTATTTATGAGAACATCGAACTTATCCGGCCGGAAAAACTGAGGGAAAACCTCCGGCAACAGGAGCCAGCAGCACGTCAAAGCCTGACGCTGGCGACAATCGTTACTGATCTCCCGGTGGATTTTGAACTTGAACAGTGCCATGCCGGCCGGTTTGACCGTAAAAAGGTAATCCCTCTGTTACAGGAAATGGAATTTACTTCTTTGATCAATCGCCTGCCTCAGGCGAAGTCTGCCGGCTCATCAGCTGAGTCGAAAAGTGTGCCGGCTGCACCCCAAATTAACTGCCGTTATCAGTTGGTTGAGAGTCCGGAGCAGTTAGCGGCGCTATCGGTGCGGTTAATTGAGGCCGGAAGATTCGCTTTGGATACTGAGACTACGGGATTAGATTCGCTGACAGCTGAGTTAGTCGGCCTTTCCATCGCTCCCAGAGCCGGTGAAGCATATTATCTGCCTGTGGGCCATATTGAT
Organism: Dehalogenimonas sp.; assembly: GCA_050864255.1. Lineage (GTDB taxonomy): Bacteria > Chloroflexota > Dehalococcoidia > Dehalococcoidales > Dehalococcoidaceae > Dehalogenimonas. The sequence goes on along the minus strand of JBOWAX010000003.1, from coordinate 152,739 downwards.
GCTGACGGTCGGCAATGGGGTATTTCCGAACTGTTAGCCACATTGGGCCCGGTATTAGCCGATTTCGGAATCAAGAAAATCGCCCACAACGCCAAGTATGATCTGCAGATACTGCGGCGAGCTGGCTTCACAGTGGCCGGGTTGGATTTTGACACCATGCTGGCCGCCCATTTGCTGGGAGAGAAAACACTTTCACTCAAAGGTCTGGCCTTCAGTCGTTTGGGCGTGGAAATGACGCCGATAACGGCGCTGATTGGTGAAGGCAAGAATCAGAAATGTATCTCCCTTTGCTCCCTCGGTCAAACCGCTGATTATGCCTGTGCCGACGCTGACATGACCTTCCGGCTGTATGAATTACTCGCGCCGGATATGGTTCAGGAAAACCAGCTTCGATTATTCCATGAGGTGGAGATGCCGCTGGTTCCGGTAATTATGGATATGGAAAGTGTCGGCATTGCCCTTGATAAGGAAAAGCTGGAGGTTATGTCCGGGCGACTGGCACAGCAACTAAAGACAATAGAAATCGGTATACACGAACATGCTGGCCGTCCTTTTAACATAGCTTCACCTAAACAATTGGGAGAGGTCCTTTTTGACGAACTCCATTTACCCGTCGGACGCAAGACCCGCACTGGTTACTGTACCGATGCTGCGGTTTTGGAAGAACTCAAGGACAAACATGAAATCGTCCGACTCATCCTGGATTACCGCACCTTGGCCAAAATAAAATCCACCTATGTGGATACCCTGCCGATGATGGTATCTCCGCGGGATGGGCGGTTGCATACCAGTTTCAACCAAGCGCGAACGGCGACCGGGCGTCTGTCTTCCAGCGATCCCAATCTGCAGAATATTCCGGTACGCGGCGAACTTGGGCGGGAGATCCGCCGGGCTTTTGTGGCACCGCCGGGCTACCTGTTGTTGGCGGCGGATTATTCTCAGATTGATTTGAGAGCTCTGGCCCATCTCTCTGGTGATGGTGAACTTATAGCCGCTTTTAAGAATGACGATGATGTTCACACGGCGACGGCCATGAGGCTTTACGGACTACCCAAGGAAGAAATTACGTCTGACATGCGCCGGTTTGCCAAAACGGTCAATTTTGGTGTGATTTACGGTATGAGTGGTTACGGCTTGGAACAGGCGACTGAACTGACCCGGGAAGAGTCTGCCAAATTTATATCTACCTATTTTGAGCGATATCCCGGAGTCAGGGCGTACCTTGATGCCACCAAGGAACAGGCTCGCTCCCGCGGTTATGTAGAAACTATCCTCGGTCGGCGACGCTATATTCCGGATATCAATGTCTCCAACCGACAGTTGCGGGAATCGGCGGAACGCATGGCCATCAACATGCCCGTGCAGGGGACTTCGGCCGATATTATCAAGGTGGCCATGCTGGATGTTCGCCGGGAAATGGAACGGCAAAATCTACAAAGCCGCCTGTTGTTGCAGGTGCATGATGAACTTATTTTTGAAGTGCCACAGGCAGAAATGTTTTTTATGTCGGAACTGGCACCGCGTCTGATGGCTGAGGCGGTAAAACTCGATGTGCCGCTGAAGGTTGATTTGAAATACGGAGCCAATTGGGGGGAGATGGAATAGAGTGCGCCATTTTCCTGTTGGTGGTTATTTTGTCATACTATTTTTATTTGTGTTGCTGACGGGATTGGCTGGATTCGAACCACAATCATTTGACCGGGTTTTGTTTGAATTAGTCCAAAACTGGCAGACGCCGTTGCTTGACCCGCCGATGCGGACTGTTCAATTTATCGGGGAGACAGCGCCTTCAATAGTGCTGCCTTTTGTTATCGTGGTTTGGCTTTGGGTCAAGGGATTCCGGCGCGAGGCTTTTTGGCTGATGGTGGCGCTGGTGGTGGAATCGCTGCTTACTGCCGGGTTGAAAGGCATGATTGACCGCCCCCGGCCGAACGGCGGGGATTTCAGTTTTGTATCCGGGCATACTGCCTATTTTACCGTCTTCAGCGGGTTCCTATTTTTCCGGCTGAAGGTGGTTCTTGTGGATAGGCGCTGGTTCGCTGTTTGGCGAATTCTGCTGGTAGCATTGCTGGTTCTGACTGGGATTTCCCGGATGTATCTCGGCGTTCATTGGCCGACCGATGTGTTGGGAGGATTTTTACTGGGGGTGCTGGTGCTGTTACCGGTTATTTGGCGGTTGGACAATCCGGTTAAGCCTGCGCTTGCGCTGCAGTAAGCTTAAGATATTTGTTTAGGGGGAATCATGCCCGAACTGCCTGAAGTTGAGACGGTTGCTAACGAAATACGGCCATATGTCACTGGTCGGCGTATTGTTGAGGTCAAGGTCCTTTGGCCGGGCACAGTAAAAGGGCACACGCCGGAAGAATTCATCGCTGGTTTGGTAGGTCAGATTGTGTTAGAAGTGTCCAGGCGGGCCAAATACATCGTCTGGAATCTATCCGGCGGACAACGTCTACTGACCCATCTCAAGATGACCGGATCGCTTATCGTCGCTGCCCCTAATAGCGAACCGCCGCCGTACAACCGGATGGAGATAACGCTGGACGATGGTGTTAAGATATATTTTCGTGACCCGCGGAAGTTCGGACGGATGGTCCTGATTTCGGGGAGCGGTCCGTTGGATGCCCTTGGGCCGGAGCCACTGGAGCCGGGCTTTACTGTCGGTGTTTTTGAAACTATTCTGAAAAAACGCAAAAGCCCGATCAAACCGATGCTATTGGACCAGACGCTCATTGCGGGCATTGGCAATATGTATGCCGACGAATCACTTTATGAAGCGCAAATTCACCCGCTACGGCCGGCTGACAGCCTTTCAGATGAGGAATACCGGGCACTCCACCGGGCAATTCAGCAAATCCTTCGGGCAGCCATTGACAGTAAGGGCGCCAGTATCTCCAACTACATCCGCCCCGGCGGGGAATTGGGGCACGCTCATTTCGCTTTTAAAGTGGCTCATAAGCGCGGTGATCATTGTGACCGCTGCGGCACAGCTTTGGAACGAATTGTGGTGAGGGGACGAGGGACTTACCTCTGTCCATCCTGCCAGCAGTTATGAGTGATTGGGTTCTGATTGCCCTTCTGGGCACGGTAACATTGGGCGCAGTCAATATTATTGACAGTCATCTGATCGGTCGGCGTATGCCATCGCTGCGGGCTTTTTTATTGCCGGCCAGTACCATCATTCTCATTTTATCTCTGGTGGTGATGTTCTTGGCGCCATTGCCTGCAGATATTAGTGGTGGGGCTCTGGCAGCGGCTGTCGCTTCCGGGATCATTCGGGCGGTATCCGTAGCGCTGCTATTGAATATTTACCGCTCGGAAGAAGTATCCTGGGCTGTACCGGTGTATCATACTTATCCGGTATTCGTGGCGCTGATGGCGGTACCGTTCCTTGGTGAATCGTTGGTTCTCATGCAATGGCTGGCTATTGGTATCATGGTCAGCGGCACACTTATGATTGCCGTTCGGCTTCGGGACGGCGGCGGCATTCGCTGGCGGGGGCGTCCGCTTATGCTTCTCCTGACGGCGGCTTTTTTAAACGCAGCGGCTGACGTGGCCGGTAAATACGCGCTGGGAGAAATTACATTCTGGAATATGTACTGGGTCGGTTCGTTGTGTCTGGTGGGCATGTATATGGCTTTTTCATTGAGACGCTCGGTCATTCGTGAGGTCATGGCCTTGCCTCAGCTCGGACGGCTGGGTGGGTTGATTGTGTTCAATGAAACATTGGCCATGGTTGGTATCCTTTTTGTGTTTCAGGCGATGGCCCTCGGTCCGGTTTCACTAGTTTCAGCCATTACCGGAGCCCGTCCCATATTCGTTTTTCTGTTAGCACTCGCCATTAATCGGCTGTTGCCGGGGGTTCTGCTGCGAGTGGACACCGGACGGAGTGCTTTGCTGTTAAGGTTGGTGGCCACGCTGCTTATCGGCGCAGGTATCGCCATGATCTATCTGGCTTAATTCAAATCAGGAGTTGCAACAATTATGAAAACAATAGGCCTTTTGGGGGGCATGAAATGGGAATCAACAGGAAATTATTATCGACTGATTAATGTTGGCGTGTCTCAAAAAACCGGAGGTTCTCAATCAACTAAAATATTCTTGGGTAGCTTTGATTTTGATGAGATTGAGCGGTTGCGAAAAGACGGGCAGCGGGCAGATGCGGCCGTTTTATTGGCTAGGGCGGCTGATTCTTTGAAGGGTGCCGGAGCTGACTATCTGGTTATCTGTGCCAATGAAATGCACACCATGGCGGACGATATAGAAACACCGTCTTGTCTATCGCTGCTGCCCATTGCCGAAGCGGTTGGGGAAACTGTTAAACGAAAAGGGTTAAAACGGGTAGGATTGTTGGGCCCCGATTTTGTCGTCAGTGATGACTTTTACCGTCTCAGACTGGCTGAAAAATTTGATATTGAGACAATCGTACCTGATGCTGAAGATCAGCAGAGGGTTAACGGCATCATTATTGGTGAACTCGTCAATGGTGTAATCAATAATACCTCTCGCCAAACCTGCCTGGCCATCGCTGAAAAATTAATCGATCATGGTATTGAAGGGCTTATCGTGGGTTGTCCAGAATTGGCGCTTATTATTGCCCAGCCTGATGTGAAGGTACCGGTGTTGGATACCCTGGAATTGCATGCCGGTGCAATAGTGGAGCGTTTAACGGTATAACCCCAACTGATATTATATTTGACATCAGTCTCCGGAAAGTTCAGAATGAGACGTTATCCTTTCAGGATGACTCTTATTCCCAAATAGGAAGTAGGTGATTCTTTTTGACCGAAGTCAGACCGGAATATAACGAAAGCTTTGAGGGCATGCTCAAGCGGTTCAACCGCAAGGTACAACTTGACGGCATCATCCGCGAATCCCGCCGCCGCGCCCGCTTTGAGAAACCGCTAACCAGGCGCAAACGTAAGGAAACTGCCACCCGTCGCGCTGCCATCAAGGCCGCCCGCAAAGTAGCGGGCAGAAGGTAGTCACCGCTTAACATTAAAAACGGAGCCCCCGCTTCAAGCGGGGGCTCTCCAAGTTTCAGAGGTCTTGCTTTTGGTTTTGAAAGCACGGACATGATATAATACCAACTCAGTTTGTCAGGAGAGAATGAACATGGCGAAACAAGCCGAAATGGACAAAAAACCGGTAGAACTAAAAACGTTCATAGAGAACGTCAACAAGAAGGATAAAGTCAGCGGTCACAAGATCCACTTTGCTTTTTGTAACCGCAAACGCAAAGGCTGATATTTCAGCCGATTGTTTTTACAAAATGCAATTAAACCCATCGCTGGAAAAAATAGCGATGGGTTTTTCTATTTTCGTTATCAATGGTTCACCAAAACAACCGGATTAGCTGGTTAACCTCTTTCAAACGGGTGGTCTTCCCGGTTAAAATCAGGCAGATAATAATCCTGAGAGCTATCATCCTGCAGCCAGCCGTTTTCCATCCCCATTACGTCCAGCAGGTTAATTACCTTTCGGTATTCCGTTGCGTTGATGCTTCTCGCCAGCAGCGGCACTTCCAGAGCCCGATGCCGGGGAGTGTATTGAGCCATCAGACTGACGGGGACTGAAAGTGAAAGCTCGGAAGCTATCCACTTGACGCTGGCTTCACTACCAGCCAGATCGTTGGGCAGTATCAGGTGCCGGATGATAAGCCCGGAAACGGCGATATCATCCTCGTCTAGTTCCAGTTCTCCCACCTGTTGGTACATTTCTTTAATAGCGGCTCGAGCGGTGGGTACATAATGAGGCACGTCCGAAAGCCGGGCTGCCAGATTTGAATCGGCGTATTTCAGGTCCGGTAGGTAGATACTGATGATACCATCAAGTTCGGTCAGTGTGGTAAGCTCGTCATAGGCGTTGGTGTTATATATTAGGGGAAGCCGAAGCCCCTTGGGTACCGCCTCAAAGATAGCCCTCAAAATCTGCGGTACATAATGAGACGGCGATACCAGATTGATATTGTGGCAGTTGAGTTCGTTCTGAAGGTAGAGCATCCGATTAGCTAGGCGCGATGGTGAAACCTGATTGGAACGTTGGTGGTCCGGGTCCTGTGATATCTGATGATTCTGGCAGTATACGCACTTCATATTGCAGTTTCCGAAAAAAACCGTCCCGGAACCGCGGCTGCCGCTCAACACCGGTTCCTCGCCCAGGTGGGCGCAGACCGAGGCTACTGCCACCAGCTTTCCGGCATTGCAGGAACCTACTTCATTCTTCAGCCGGTTGGCTCCGCAGCGGCGAGGGCAGATATCGCACTCCTCCAGCCGGGCCTCCAAACGTTCTACTCGGCGTTCCAGTTCTCCGGATTCATAGAGTTCAATATATGGTGGGATTTGGGCCAAAATGGTCTCCTGAAAGCTATTCAAAGCAGTTTTATGCGGGTATCAGGCCAGCTTACCCTGTTCCCGGAGAACGTGTTCAATATTGCTGCGTACGGTAGCGCAATCACCTTCTGTCTTCAGCCCCAACAGTTTAACCACGCCGGGCCAGGCCTGTTCTTCGGCCTCACGGCTGATAAACGGCATCTTATCTTTTTTGATGGTTACTTTGCGGAACATCGCCTTATTGTCTATTGAGTCCCAATAGGGAATGATGCCGAATTTGACCATCCAATCAAGGGCATCCTGAGCGGTTAACGAACTTGGCATAGACTTAACCTTTCCTCCTTTTCCTAACTTGGTAACTTTAGCGTTATTCCCTTTTTAGAATCAAGTTCGGTAAAGCTTCGGTATTGAGGTGAGACAATTGTCGTTATATTCAATCGGGTTTACTCGGGCAGTTGCCGCATTTTGGCCACCGCCGCTTGAATGCGATTTACGGTACGTGTCCTTCCCAAAACCGCCATAGTCTCAAAAAGCGGCGGTGAGACGTTCAGGCCGGTGACGGCAACCCGCAAGCCGCCGAAAAGTTGGCCCGGTTTGAGTTCCAGGTCTTCAGCCAGAGCACGCAGTGCAGTTTCCATGGTTTCAACAGTGAATTCTGGCATGGATTCAATCTTGGTGAGTGCTGCTTCCAAGGCGGTAAGCGTCCCGGTCGAGGTCATTTTTTTACCAACCAGCTCGGCTGGCAGGTATTCCAGGTTGTCATTGAAAAAGAAATGGGTCAGCTCCGGTTGGTCACGCAACTCACCCAGTTTTTTCACCCGTTCCTGGAGCAACGCTAATGCGTTTTTGACGTAATCACGGTCATAAGTGGCGGATTCCGGCACTCCCGCCGCAAGGAATGGGAGTGATCGATCGGTGAATTCATCCAGACTCAGTTCCCGGATATAAACCCCGTTCATCCAGTCCAGTTTTTCCACATTAAAGATGGCGGCGGTTTTGGAAACGCGATCGATAGAAAAATTATCAATAATCTGATTGATAGACATTAGATCAGTTTTGTCATCCAAAGACCAGCCTAGCAATGACAGGAAATTGATCATCGTTTCCGGCAGGTAACCCTGTTCCTTGTAATCAATAATAGAGACAGCTCCGTGGCGCTTGGAAAGCTTGGAACGGTCAGTGCCCAAGATCATCGGAAGGTGGGCGAACAGGGGAGGCTCATAGCCCAGTGCCTCGTAGAGCATCAGGTGGCGTGGTGCGCTGGACAGCCATTCCTCACCTCGGATGACATGACTGATTTTCATAGCATGATCATCCACGATATTAGCTAAGTGGTAGGTGGGAAAACCGTCACTTTTAAGTAGTACAAAGTCATCCAGCAGTGAATTGTTAAACGTTACCTCACCGCGGATTAAGTCGCTAAAGGTGGTTGAGCCTTCCAGCGGCACCTTGAACCTGACAACGGAATTGACGACTTCACCGGTAATGTCGCACCGGTCCCTGCAGTGCCGGTCATAACCGGGCGGTAACTTGGCGGCGGTCTGGGCGGTGCGTAGTGCTTCCAGCCGTTCAGAAGAGCAGGTACAGCGATAGGCGAAACCGTCGGCAATCAGCCGTTCCGCCGCTGCTTGATATTTTTCCAATCGTTCTGACTGAAAATAGGGCCCATATGTACCGCCCTTTTCCGGTCCCTCGTCCCAGTCCAGTCCTAGCCAACGCAGACCATCCAGTATAGCCTCAACTGCTCCTTCAACGAATCGGGTTCGGTCTGTGTCTTCAATACGAACCAAGAAGCTGCCGCCGTTATGACGGGCGAACAGCCAGTTAAACAGGGCAGCGCGGATATTGCCCACATGCGGGTAACCGGTGGGAGACGGTGCGTAACGCACCCTTATCTGTTTGTTCATCATACCTCTGATTTGAGTAGTAATTTCCGCCCCGACTGCATCAGGGGCCGGCATATCAGGCACCCGCGGGCGGCGCGGCACCTTCGGTCTCCGGAAGACGTGGCACCTTCACCACATAGGTCGCTGCAATTTTATCATGCCAGCCCTGGTGGCGTTCATCAAAGGCGATCCAGAGCAGTCCGAAGAATAATGGCAGAGCCGAAATAATTATGCCCAGCAACCGGGTGATGCTGTGCCCGGTATCCACGTCGGAACCGTCAGTGCGGACTAGCTTGATACCGGCGATAATCATCCCAAGTGTTTGCCCTCGCCAACCCCATAAGGCCACGAAATAAGCACCACTGAGAACGGCGGATACTGGATTGGCCACGGCCACGAAAGGAATCGCCAGTAGCGGAACATCAATGAAACTGCTCAGGTCAAAGAAATTTCCGAAACCGAACCAGTGAAATGGCGTCAGGAACGAAGCAACGGCGCCCAATACTGACAGGTCAACGATAAAAGCCCCGAATCTTCGCCAGAACCCGGCGAATTCCAGAGCCAGCGGCGCTTTGTGTTTGTCAGATATCAAACAGGACTCCCCGGATGCTCAGATAACCGGAGTATATTATACAACGAAGGCGGAGTCGGGGCTAGGTCAGCCCGCCAAGGGGCACGGCCAGGTCGGGCGGTAATTCTGAGGAAAAGCTCATTTCCAATCCGGTTACCGGATGGTGAAAACTGAGGCGGTGAGCATGCAGGAACTGACGGGGAAATATTTCGGATTTAGCGCCGTATGTGGCGTCACCTACTACCGGGTAACCAATTGCCGCCAGATGGACCCGGATTTGGTGCGTGCGGCCGGTAAAAATACGCATCTCCAGTAAGGTGTGGCCCTTGAAGCGTCGGACAACCTTGAACTGGCTTCGGGCTTCTCGGCCATTTTCAGTAACGGCCATTTTCTTGCGATTAACTTGGGCGCGGCCGATGGCGGCCTCAATAATTCCTTCTGCCGGTTCCACGGTGCCCTTTACCAGTGCCAGATATATTTTAGTCACCTCCCGGCGCTTGAATTGATCCGAAAGGGCTGCCTGAACCCGCCGTGAACGGGCCACCACCATCAGGCCTGAAGTATCCTTGTCCAACCGATGAACGATGCCGGGCCGTTCACCACCGGCCTCAATCAGCTCTGGAAAACGAGCCAGTAGGGCGTTTAGTAGTGTTCCCGACGTATGGCCGGGAGCGGGATGGGTGGTCAGTCCAGCCGGTTTATCAATTACCGCTAGGTCGTTGTCTTCATATAAGACATTGACCGGGATATTCTCAGCCATGGCCTCGATCGGCGGCAGCTGGGGAATTTTCAGCGAGATTAAATCACCTGATTTAAGCAGGTGGGATGATTTGCTTAGCTGGTTGTTGACCGTTATCCGGCCTTCCTTTATTAATTCCTGGATATGAGCCCGTGATAATTCTGGTACTTGACCAGCGATATATTTATCTAGGCGGATACCGCCTGCGACAGCGGTCAGTTCTTGTGATTCAGTCATTCCGGTTTGCCCCGCGACGTTCGGCCCGAAAATAAAGAAGAGCCAATACAGTCATGCCGACCACCAGTGATGAATCTGCTATATTGAAGTTTGGCCAGATACCGGCGCTCAGGAAGTCGGTAACATAGCCATAATAAATCCGGTCAATCAAGTTGCCCATAATGCCGCCGGCAATGAGTCCCAGCACCAGCCGGCCCCAGGTATCATTCAGGAAAGCGATACGGCGGGAAATAACTAGCCAGGCAATCACGGCGAAAGCCACAATACCTATCGTTATCAGCAAGGGACGGGCGTCTTGAAAGATGCCAAAGGCCGCACCGGAATTATGAACATAAACCAACCGAAAAAAACCTTCTGCCGGGATGCTCTCGCCCAGCGTCATGTTGCTGCGTACCAAGTGTTTGGTAACCTGATCCAGTGTCAGGACGGAGGCGAATACCGCATACGGCAGCATCAGGCCACCTAAGCCGGCCGGGTCTGTTTGGATTTACAGGCCATACACATTTTGGCGTAAGGCAGGGCTGTCAGGCGAGCCGGGTCAATTGACTGACCACATTTTTCACATTTGCCGAAAGTGCCCTTTTCCAGCTTATCCAAGGCACTTTCAACCTCGGCCATCTGGTCTAGCACGCGCTTCTCCAGCGCCAGCCGGTTTTCCAGATCGGCGGTTTCGGTGGCTTCTTCTTCACGTTTGCCGAAAGGCGAACCTTCACGCCGGTCTTCCTGAGGCGCGGACGCCTTAAGTGTTTCAAACTGTTCCTTCAGGCGTGCCAAATCAGTTTTAAGACGGTCGTTTAGATCGTGATAGAGGGCTGTCTCTTTTTTTGTTGTCATCTTAGTCCTCTCGGCTTTATTATGTTTGGGTATAACCGGGTATGTCAGGGTAATCGGGAAGTGATGCTGCTGGTGGGAGATTGGTCGGTTCTTAACGCCGGGACGGCGCGCCAGCGAATCCGCCGCAGAAAAACGCGGACGGTAAACCGGTGAAATACTTCAGCCTGCCTCTTACGGTACAGCTCTGCCGATTTACTAAATACATCTTAGTCTTAGTGTAGACCAAAACTAGTCTTATAGCAACCGCTGAACAATACAGCTATCCAGCTTGTGATATACTGAGGCATTATTTATTTATGGTGAATTTATATGAGATCAAAGGACCTGTTGTCTATAACCGATCTGGAAAGTCACGAGATACGCTTGTTATTGTCCGATGCGGCAGCACTGAAAGCAGAACCGCGTCAAAATACACTGGCGGGTAAAACCCTGGCGCTGGTATTTGAAAAGCCATCGCTTCGGACCCGGGTCAGTTTTGAATTGGCCATGAAGCAACTGGGCGGGGAAGCTATATACTTATCACCCGCCGAGGTGGGTTTGGGTAAGCGGGAAAGCGTAGCTGACGTTGCTCGGGTATTATCTCGCTATGTCGATGCCTTGGCGGTGCGCACCTTCAGTCAGGGAACTCTTGAGGAACTGGCTCAATGGGCCCGCGTGCCGGTTATTAACGCCCTTTCCGATGCGGAACATCCCTGTCAGGCGCTGGCCGACTTACTGACGATATTTGAACATAAGGGCGAATTCCCAGGACTTAAACTGGCCTATGTGGGGGACGGCAATAACGTTGCTATCAGCCTGGCTCTGGCAGCGGCTTCGGTTGGTCTGAATTTTACAATCGCAACGCCGAAAGGTTATGAGATGCCGGCGGCATCAGTCAGGCGCGCTTTGGAACTGGCGGCTGCCAATAACTGCGTTTTTGATGCTATCAACAGCCCTGAGGAAGCTGTGAAAAGCGCTGACGTCGTTTATACTGATGTTTGGATTAGCATGGGGCAGGAAACTGAGAATGATCTTCGGTTAAAGGCATTTGCTGGTTATAAGGTGGATGAAACATTGGTAAGCCGGGCTAAGCCGGATGCCATTATCATGCATCCTCTGCCGGCCCACTACGGTCAGGAAGTAGCGGAAGGACTATTGGACCGGCCGCAGTCCGTGGTCTTTGACCAAGCCGAAAACCGGTTACACATCCAGAAAGCCTTGCTGGCCGATATGTTGGGTGGACTCCTGATGTCTTGGACGGCGTAACCGTCTGCGGTTCCCGCGGCCTCTGGTTGGTCATGCTATAATATATAATAACTGGTAGTGTAGAAGATCAGATTTCGCCTGTTGATCTTTAGAATTTCAAAATATGAAGGGACTGGAAACGGGTCCTGTAACGCCTAAAATTTTCCGGTTCAATGCCCGATTTTTCAGATAATTAACTTATTGTTATGAATAATACACCGACTGTGGCCATTGTCGGCCGACAGAATGTGGGTAAATCCACTCTCCTAAACCGGTTGACCGGGAAGAGGCAGGCTATCACTGAGGATTTACCCGGCACCACCCGTGATCGTTTACAAGTTCCCATGAATCATGCCGGCCGAGATTTCGTGCTGGTTGATACCGGCGGAATGGCCGGCGGGGAGGACGGGGACTTTATTACCCATGCCGTCAATGACCAGGTTCGGATGGCAATGAAGGAAGCTGCGTTAATTATTTTCCTGACTGAGGCCAAGACTGGTCTGACCCCTCAGGATGAGGAAATCGCCGATGAGGTGCGCCGTACAGGAAAGCCGGTCATAATGGCGGTGAATAAGGTGGATAACACACGGTTGAGCCACCACGCCGCTGAATTTCACGCCTTGGGTCTTGGTGAGCCGATGCCGATTTCCGCCTATCACGGCCGCGGTGCTGAGGATCTCCTGGATCTGGTGGTGGAAATGTTGCCTCCGGAGGAGAAAACCTCCGGAGAACCCGACAGACTGCAGATTGCCATTGCAGGACGAGCAAATGTGGGTAAGTCATCGCTTTTAAACGCCTTCATCGGTGAGGAACGCGCTATAGTTTCCGCTGTACCCGGCACAACCCGCGACGCTATCGATACACCCATTGACTTTAGTGCCGGTGGTGTGGTACTTATAGATACCGCTGGCATTAGGCGGCGCGGCAAGATTGAACGCGGCGTTGAGGAATACAGCGTCATCCGTTCCTTGAATGCTATTGACCGAGCCGACGTTGTTCTTATTGTGCTTGACGCCGGTGAATCGGCTACAGCTCAGGACACCCATATCGCCGGATATGCCCGCGATAAGTGCCGCGGCTTGATTTTGGTTATTAACAAGTCTGATCTGCTGAAAGAAGTGGACATGGCTAAATTTGATCGAAATATGGCAGCCCGCTTTAAGTTCATTCCCTACGCCCGGCGTCTCTATGTTTCGGCGCTAACGGGGGAAGGACTCGAGGGAGTCATTCCCGCGGCTTTTGAGGTTCAACAGGAGCGCAAACGGCGCATTCCTACCCCCGAGCTTAACAGTCTGGTGAGACACGCACTCGCCCGGCATGCGCCCCCCAGCGCCCACGGCCGGGTGTTGAAGGTATTGTACGCGACTCAGGTGGGCGTTTGTCCACCGGAAATAATCTTCTTTGTTAACGACCCCGCTCTGGTTCATTTTTCCTTTGAACGCTTTCTGGAGAACCGGTTGCGGGAAACTTACGGCTTTGCCGGGACGCCTATCAAGCTGACCTTCAAAGGCAGAGGTGAAAAATAATGTTCGTAACTGAGTTTTTACTCGTTCTGATAGCATCTTACCTGATCGGCAGTATTCCGATCGGTTATCTCATTGCCCGGCGTAAGGCTAAGATAGACATTACTACGCATGGCAGCGGCCGGACCGGAGCCACCAACGTCTTGAGAACGCTTGGGCGCAAGATGGCGGCTTTAGTGGCTTTTATGGATATGCTCAAAGGCGTGGCCGCAGTTTGGCTGGCGGGGGTGGTTATCGGTCACGAGTTTGTTCTGATCGGCGATTATCACCTTGGATTGTTGATGGTCCAGGTCATGGCGGCACTGGCGGCGGTGGGCGGTCATATTTTCCCGATATTCAATCACTTCAAAGGCGGTCGCGGCGTGGCAACCTTCTTCGGTGGTTTCATTGCCTTGTATCCGTTGGCGGCCATTTTCGGCGGTGAAGTTTTTATTATAAGCCTAGGACTGACCGGTTTTGCTTCGTTGGGCAGCATTGCCGGAGTCACCGGGGCGTATGCTATCATGATACCTCTGTCCTTGATGAGTGGTTTGCCAGTGGAGTACCTGATATATGCGATGGTGGGCGCTGTCATTATCATCATTATGCATCGCGATAATATTCAACGTTTGATCGCCGGCAAAGAGCGCAAAATATCCGAAAAGGCGCGTTGAGCGGCTTTGTGCCGGTCGACTTCCGAAGGGCGGTTACCTAATGCCTAAAATAGCCATAATCGGCGCTACAACCTGGGGAATTACTCTGGCTTCTGTATTATCCCGCAAGGAAGCTGGTATTCGCATTCTGGCTCGAACGGAGGAAGAAGCCTTCCGGGTGAGGCAGAGTATTTTTAAGGCCTCAAAATTGCCGGAGAAATTTAGGTTGCCGCACGGCATCAGGGTTACTGCGGATGTTGAAGAGGCTACTCAAAACACTGACGCCGTCATTATGGCGGTCCCCTCCCAATCAATGCGAGCCAATCTGAAGACGATAGCACCGTATTTCAGCAAGCGCACCTTGATAATCTCCGCTGCTAAAGGATTGGAAATAGCCAGCGGCAAGAGGATGACGCAAGTCATCAAAGATGAAACCCGAAAAGAACATCATTCTAATATTTGCGTGCTCTCCGGCCCAAATCTGGCCTGGGAGATACTGGGCGGTAAGCCGGCGGTGGCTGTGGTAGCCGCCGAAAATGAGTCCCGCGCCCGCCGGGGTGTCAAACTCATTAATGCCCCGGATTTCTGTGCTTTTACCAATACCGACGTGGTGGGTGTGGAACTGGGTGGTGCACTCAAGAATATCATCGCTTTAGGTGCCGGTATTGTTGATGGTTTGGGCTACGGCGACAATACCAAGGCGGCACTGATGACCCGCGGCTTGACCGAAATCACTGCGCTGGGTACGGCACTGGGGGCTAACCCGCTGACCCTGTCGGGGCTAGCTGGGCAGGGTGACCTGATTGCCACCTGTTCCAGCAAATTGTCCCGTAATCATCAGGTGGGTGAGCGGCTGACTCGGGGCGAAGCTCTTAAAGATATTGAGGCCACTATGAGTGGAGTGGCCGAAGGCGTTTCCACGACACTTGTTGCTTGGAATCTGGCCCAGAAATTGGGTATCGAGATGCCTATAACTGAAAGGCTGTATCAGGTGTTGTACCAAGGTGAAGATGTCCGAGTGGCGGTTAAGGATCTGATGGCGGCGGTAGCCGGGCATGAGCTGGCTGGGCGCAGATGGAATCTGTTCAACTTGTTTCGCCGGCACAAGAAGCCGGAAATAACATTTTAATTAGCAGTAAGGAAGCGTATTTTTGGGGAATGGTCTGTTATCTAAAAAGCGCCTTTTAATTTGACATGACCGGCCATGAACCCTATTATTTAGTACTATTCGTAACATTTCCGTGCCAGGTATTAGATAACGCCAATCACGCCCAATTGTGCCCAATGGGTATGTTTTCGGGCGTTTGTTGTGAGAATTTAGGGCGAAGGAGAGCTCATGGAAACAATCGCGCCGGTACAAGACCCGGGTCTGGAGTCGGAAGAAGCCAGAAAACGAAAGAAATATATGGTGGATCTATTTGTGGTCCAGGCCAGGAATTATGATTTCCACGATGATATCTACGGGCTTTATGCTCACCGTCTGTGGGTGCGTACTATGGTCAAGATTATTGAGAAATTCATGAATGGTAAACAGCGGGCGGATATGCTGGACATGGGTTGCGGTACCGGTTTTGTCACCTTCAACGTCGCTCGGAAACTCCGGAACATTGATATTGAATCCTTTGACTTATCCCCCGATATGGTTGCAGTAGCCAAAGAACGCTATGAAAAAGGTTTCAAAGGTCGCAACATTAAGTTTTGGGTGGCAGACGCCGAGATTCCGTTCGGCGAAAACAAATACGACATCGTCACCACGTCTTTTGCCTACCGCAACTTTGCCAATAAGAATTTGGCTACCAAAAACGTATTCAATGCCTTGAAACCAGGCGGTATTTTTATTATCCAAGACCTGACCAAACCCGAAAAACATCCAATGAAAGGCTTATATGCCTTTTACATGAAATATATCTTACCGATATTCGCTCGAGTTTTGGGTACCGAGAAATCAGCTGCCGGCTGGCTCAAGAAAAGCACTGATTTTATGCCGAAGAATGCCCAGATTCAGAAAATCCTGGAAGATGCCGGCATGGTTAATTGTTACTACAAGAGTTTATCTGGCGGCATTGCCTGTATTATTGTCGGCTATAAACCGGAGGCTTAGGATGGCTGAAGGGACTGTAGCAGAGCAACATCTCAAAGACCCCGGGTTTGAGTCTGAGGCGGCCAGAAAGCGTAAAGCTTACATGTTGGAGCTTTTCGGCTACCAGGCACCCAAGTATGACCTCACCGACGATATAATCGGCTTGGGTATCCATCGCCGTTGGGTTAAGGACGTACTTAAGGTAATCGGACA
The DNA here is from genome assembly GCA_050864255.1 of Dehalogenimonas sp. Taxonomy (GTDB): domain Bacteria; phylum Chloroflexota; class Dehalococcoidia; order Dehalococcoidales; family Dehalococcoidaceae; genus Dehalogenimonas. The sequence goes on along the minus strand of JBOWAX010000003.1, from coordinate 136,468 downwards.
CTATAAAAAAGAAAAAAAAGAGCTGAAGATGCTGGACTTAGCCTGCGGCACCGGCTTTGTAACGTTTAATACCACCCGAAATTTCCCCGACATCAAAATTGACGCCTTTGACCTGGTACCGGAAATGGTCCAGGTGGCCAAAAAGCGTTACGACAAGGGTTTTAAGGATCGGGAGATCAATTTCTGGGTGGGTGATTCCGAGGTTCCTTACGGTGAGGATAAGTATGACATTATTACCACTTGTTTCGCCTTCCGTAATTTTGCCAATAAAAATCTGGCAGCACAGAATGTGTTCAAGGCACTCAAGCCCGGCGGGATCTTTATCATTCAGGATATGACCAAGCCCGAAAAACAACCGTTGCGCGGTTTGTATCTCTTTGCGCTGAAGTATTTGTTGCCGGTTGTTGGGACGGTGCTCGGGACGGCCAAGGGTTCGCCGCGGTACCTTTATCATTCAGTGATGCTGTTGCCGAAGAATACCGATATCGCCAAAATACTGACTGATAATGGGTTTACCGACGTTTGGCATAAATACCAGAGTGGCGGCATGGGTACCGTTGTAGCAGGTTATAAGAAATGAAGAGGGAAATGGCAGAATTACAGACCTTAAAATATGACATCGGCGGAGGGCGTTATCGTTCCATCTACTTGGGGCGTGATATTCTAGATCAATTGGCCGCTTGCGCTGGTGCACTGGATGCCGATAAATTCTTTATCATCACTGATGACAACGTGGCTGGTGCCTATCTTGAACCGGTGAAGGCTGAGCTGGAACAAGTAGCAGAAACTCAGGCCTTTGTCTTCCCTGCCGGTGAACAGTCCAAAACTCTGGCAACCCTCGAAGAACTGGGTGCTAAGGTGCTGGACGCCCGCGCCACCAAGTCCAGTGTGATTGTTTGCCTCGGCGGCGGCGTGGTCGGCAACCTCGGAGGGCTGCTTTCAGCCTTGCTATTCCGAGGTATTCGCTTTTTTCATATCCCCACTACCATGGTGGCTCAGATTGATTCGGCCATCGGACAGAAACAGGCTGTTAATTATAAGAGAGGCAAAAATCTCTTCGGGCAATATTACCCGCCGGAGTTCGTGTTTATTGACTTCGGTTTCTTGAGAAAATTGCCGGAACGCCAGATTAGAGCCGGACTGGCTGAATCAGTCAAGCACGGTCTTTGTCAGGAAGAGACCTTCTTTGAGTATATCAATCAGAAAGCCCCCGATTTTTCCTGGGATGATATTGAATACATCTCTGCCCACACCATTGAACTTAAACTGGAGTTGTTGGTTATTGACCCGTATGAAGGCAAACTAGACCCCCAATTGGAACTGGGCCACACTATCGGTCATGCGTTGGAGATACGGAAAAACGGGCAACTGCTGCATGGTGAATCCATCGCCGTCGGGATGACCGTGGAAGCCCGCATTTCTGCAGCGCTGGGTTTTATGGATATCGAACTTGCAGACCGCATTGAGGCTATTTTCAATAAAATCGGCCTGCCGACCCGAATTCCAGCCGACATTTCCATTGAACAGATTCTCGAAACACTCACCTTTGATAACAAGCGGCGCACCGCTATTAATGACTTTTTCCTTCTTGAAAAATTTGGTAGTTTTCACAAAGAGAACGGTAAAATCTCCTGTAAAGTTCCAGAGGCACTGCTGAGGCAGGTTCTTGAGCGCTGCTACTAGAACGTTTGCCGTACCCTTCAATTATTGGGTACAAGCCGCACGGTTGAAATTTCTGCCGCAGGGAGTATTGCCGGTTCTAATCGGCGGAGCGGCGGCATTTTCAGAAGGAGTGTTCAACCCCGGTTACTTTGTGTTGGCCTTTATCGCGGCGGCGGGAATTCAGATCGGCCTGACCATGTTCAACGACGCACTGGACTTCCAGTACGGCACCGACCGCTCAACCCCCGGGGCCAAAAACCCCTTTTCCGGCGGCTCTGGAGTGCTGGCATCAGGCCACATCCGGCCTGGACAGGCGATGTGGGTTATCGTTGGGTTATATCTGGTGGCACTGGCTATTGGTATATTCTTTGCCCTCGAGGTCGGTATCGGCAGTTTAGGTATCGCGGCGGTCGGGGCGTTTATTTCCATAACCTATTCCGCCCGCCCTTTTCGGCTTGCTTACCGAGGGCTTGGCGAATTGGCCATGCTTATCGGTTACGGGCCGGTTATAACCGGTTGGGCATATTATATTCATGCAGGTGGTTTATCCGGTGATATCCTGCTGGTCGGGCTAATTCCTGGTCTTTGCATGTGGACAATGATTCTGATTAACGAGATTCCCGACTATAGCGAAGACCGCGCCGCGGGCAAAAAAAACCTTACCTACCGACTCGGGCCGTCGGGGGCGAAAAATCTATTTATCTTTTCTCTGGCCGGTATTTATCTATATACAGTCTGGTTGCTCATGATCGGCGTATTGCCGACAGTAGCCGTGCTGGTTTTTGCCGGCCTGCCGCTGGCATTTGCCGCCGCCCGAGCAGCCAGCCTTCATTTTAACGATCCGCTGAGGGTAGCGGCCGCCAATAAATATATGGTCATGATTTATTCTATTACCAATATCGCTGTTGTGTTGGGATTTATTTTAGGATGAGAGGTGATTGATGGTAGAGCCAAAATTTTTTGAGACAATCGCGCCGGCCTACGATTTTTTAACCCGGCTGTTCATGGGGGGGACTTACGAGAGCATGCGTAAAAGGATGCTCAACGAAGATACCTCCCAGATGGAAGTGCTGGACTTGTGTTGCGGTACCGGCTACATCTGCAACACCATTGAAGCTAAACGAATTGTCGGTCTTGATCAGTCCGATGCTATGCTGGCGCGCAATGCCAAGGTGAAGCGCGAAAACAAAACCCTCATTAAGGGCAACGCTTACCAGATGGATTTTAAACCGGAAGAATTTGACCGGATCTATAATTCCAGCGCATCACATGAGTTCAAGCTGTTTTCCCGCCTGCTCCAGAAAAGCTATGAGATTCTCAAACCGGGCGGCAAGTTGATTATATTTGATATCTATCAACCCAAGAACCCGATTCTTTCCTTATTTATGAATACCTTTGTCCGTTACGTGGTGGAACGCGGTATAATGTTTATACATACCAAGGAAGAATGGGCAAAGATCCTTCAGGATGCCGGGTTTATGATTGAGGAGCTAGAGGTTGTTCGGGGTTTTTATATCTTTGCCCGGGTCAGGAAACCGGAGTAGGGTGTAATTGTTAATTACCACGATAAAAGTGGTATAATATCGCTTCAGAGAAAAAGGAGGGAACTATCAAATTATGGGATTGACACTGGGTGAGGCCATCAGGCACATTGTCAACAAAAACTATGCGATAGTGTCCGCCGACCTCTTTGATGAGTGTCTGGGACGCAAGTATGACGGGACCGCCAATGTGCCGGCCAAAGAAAAAACTACTTGGCCGATGAAAATCGAAGAAAAGCTCAAGGAAATACACCAAGCAAAGCTGAACGAAGGTGAGTTTAAATGGACCCGCCAGGATATTGGCTCCGATACCTACCTTGACGTAAAGCTTTGGCTGGAGGATGAGCTTGGTTTGCCGCATAAGGAAGTTGATCGCGGTTTCAAATTAGGTGTTGTCAACTAAATAGAATAATATTATGGTTATTGACCGGCCGCCCACCAGGCGGCTGGTTTTATTTTGGATAGTTGTGGTTGACACCCGCGGCTACCCTGCTTAGAATCTGTTCAGAATTGAATAAGGAAGTAGTAATATGAATCTCAAAGAAAATCTGGCATCGGAACTGAAAGACGCCCTGCGTGCCGGGGAAAAGTGTAAACTTAATACCCTGAGGTTAATCATGTCTGCTATAAATTACGCTGAGATTGAACAGCAGAAGGAATTGGATGACACTGCGGTTCATGTGGTTATCAGCAAGATGGCCAAGCAGCGAAGAGAGAGCATTGAGGCTTTCAGGGCAGGGAACCGTGAAGATCTGGTAGCTCTGGAGCAGGCTGAGTTGGATATTCTGGAAAGTTACCTGCCCAAGCAACTAAGCCGCGAAGAAATTACCGTGGAAGCAAAAAAAGTTATCACCGAAACTGGTGCCGCCGGCCCGCGGGATATGGGTAAGGTGATGGGTAAGCTGACACCTATGTTACGGGGTAAAGCGGATGGAAAAGATGTGGCCGCGGTGGTGACCGAGTTACTGAAGGGGTAGTCTGATTCCATTCCGGGTTCTTTGCCGGCAATGACCAAATGGTATATCACATCTCCACCACGTTCCAGGGCAGTGGTTCTTTATCGTCAAATCGACGGTGAGCGTAATTCTCGGCGCTCAGGCCTTGTTGTTTCATAGCACGCCGCCAACCGGCCAGGGAAACCCGATCCATTTTTTCAATGACCCCCGCCAAGCGTTCGTCACCGCGGGACAGGGTCGCCTGAACAAGCCCCCAATCCGTATTATCCGGTTTGACCTTGACGCCTCTGGGCGGCAGGGTTCGGGACAGCATTTCAAGGCGTGGGTTGATTTCAGTGGTGTTGGCCATCGGCTTCCGCTCAAATGATGTTTGCGGTTTGGGAATAAAGGCCGAAACGTTCAATGAAAGGAGTAACCGGTATTTGTCAGCCTCGGCTTTACAACGAATTACCAGAGCTGCCAGGTCGGCTGCGTCTTCGTCGGTTTCTCCGGGCAGGCCGACCATTGAGTAGAGGGTAAGCTGCCGGATACCGGCGGCGCCGATCTTGCTCACTGCTTCAATTACGTCATTGTCGGAGAATCCTTTACCGATGGACCGGCGCAAACGATCGTTACCGGCTTCTGGAGCAATAGTCACGCTCTTCACGCCGCCTTTAACCAGTTCTGCAAGAACCTCGGTTGAAATCGGGTTGACTCGCATTGAACCCATGGATAAGTGGAAGCCTAATTCGCGTAGACCTTGCAGTAGGGCCACTATTTGAGGATGTTCACTCACGACCGGGCCGACTAAGGCCACACATTTACGGTACTGCAGATTGTTCTCGGCCTCCTTGAGCAATACTTCCACTGAACGCCATCGGAAGGGGCAGAAAGCCCCGGCTACCAGACAGAAACGGCAGGAATAACGACAGCCTCGCTGAGCCTCCAGGAGGTACATATCGCCGAACTCGGTATCGTTGGTGAATATCGTCGTGCCAATTGGGAAGGTGTTCATATCGGTGTTATAGCGCCTCTTGACAGCACTCTGGCTATGCCCCGGAACATAAATACCGGGTAGCTTGGTTAATTGCTCAAGGATATCCCGGCGAGGTACATTTAAACTCCCTTTCAGGGTATCCAGCAAGTCTGGCAGTATTGCCTCCGCTTCACCGATGCAGACGGCATCAAAAAATGGAGCTGCCGGTGCTGGGTTGGCAGTCAGTGTGGCGCCTCCGCCGATGATTAAAGGATGTGATTCGTCCCGATCGCGGGAATATACTGGAAGGCCCGCGGCACGTAAAATCCGGGGGATATTGAAGTAATCCAATTCCCAGGATACCGAAAAAGCTACAACACTGAAATCGGTTAACGGGCGTCGGCTTTCAACGGACAGCGCACCGCTGGTAGACAGTTCTTGTTCGTCCCAGAAAACGCGCTCAGCCAGAAAATCGTCATGGTCATTCAGCCACTTGTAAAGGGCATGCACTCCCAGATTGGACATCCCGATGCGGTAAGTGTTGGGAAACACGACGGCCACCGGCAACTGACCACCCCAATCCTTTAAGACAGCGCCGGACTCGTTTTCAAATCGGTCCTTGAGAGCCCTATTCCAGACCATCGGGATTGCCCCGCTGGGGTTGCAATATGAACGGTGGCGCTTGATTTGGTATTGGAAATGAGGGTTGGGATACTTGGTTAGTGGTGCTGTTGCCGTTAACCGGTGCCGTTGCCGGGCTTTGAGCGTTTTCGTCTTTATTCACCGGGCGTTGCTGCTGCCGCGGACGGCGAGCCCGGCGGGAGCGTTGTGGTGCTGGTGATTTCCAGGTACCCCTTAACATATTGCCGTCAATGATATGCACTACATCGGCTACCTTGCGCAACGGGACGGAAGTACGTTCTTCACCGAAAAGCGCAACTTCTATGTGCTTGCCGTAATCTTTAATTGCCTGCAAGGCACCGACGAAATCAGAATCTCCGGCTACCAGAATAGCGGTATTGTAATTGTTCTTAAAACAGTGAGTCAGCATATCTGTGGCCAACATGACGTCTACCCCCTTTTCAAAGGGCGGTGTATTGGGCCAGCCGCTGGTATAAACCAACCGGCCTAGGCGCAATTCGGTGTAGGGCATCGCTTCCACGCTGTCAAAGAAAACCCTCTGGTCCTTGAAGCGCTCCGGTTCTTCCCGCTGGCCGACTTCCACATTGTAATAGTAGATGCGCACCAGGCGGCGTTTATCTACCAGTTTGGCGCAGAATTGGGCCAGGTCAATATCGGAGCGGTGAAAATGAGCTTTTAACGAGTGGTACATATTAGACCCGTCAATGAAAATCATGACGCGGTCGTCTCGGTCGGTCAAGAAAATACCTCCTGTGTCAATATAGCCATTATAGGCTGTCGGATGATGAATTGCTAACCCCGGTGGGATTTTCAAGATGCTGAACGGATTGTATTCTGCCGTCTCCAACCCGTACAATATACGTATGAGCCTTCCCAAGGTGCTTAACCAACTACAGGAAACTGATGCGGCTATCCTTGACCGCCGACAGAAAATTTCGGCAATTAAAGCCGAATTAGCCGCGGATCCTCTGGCGGCGGAGCGTGCCGCGATTGCTCGGGATAAGAATCAGTTGGACAAATGGCGCCATGATTTGCGGGAGATATCGGCAGAGGTTGATGATTTTTCCGCTCGCATCAAACACCACGAGGAGCAGCTTTATGGTGGCCGGGTCACCAGCCCGAAAGAATTGTCAGCGTTACAGAAGGACATCGAGCTTCTGAAAAGCCATCGGGCGCCCTATGAGGACAAAGAATTAGGGTTGATGGAAAACATTGAAAACACCGAAGAGGCCATTGATAAATCCGAAATTGCCTTACAACGGCATAAAGAGGCGCTATTGCGTCGCCGGGAAGAACTATCTGGCGAACTAACGAAACTTGAAACAGAGTTATCCGGGATGGAAAAGCATCGGTTACATTTAACCGAGCAACTGCCGTCGGCAGTCAATCTCCAATACGAGCAGCTTAAAAAACAAAAAGGACGGGCGGTAGCCCGCCTGGAACAGGGTATTTGTCGCGGCTGTGGTATCGCTGTGACCACAGCCTGGTTGCACCGAGCCCGGACTGGAGAAGTGGTCGGCTGTCCTTCCTGCGGTCGTATTTTATATTTGGAGTAATTAATTGACGCAGCTTATTGCCAACACCGACGGCGCCAGCCGTGGTAATCCCGGCGCCGCGGCGCTGGGGGTTATGATCAAAAATCCCGCCGGGGAGGTCGTTCGGGAGGTCAGCCGTTGCTTGGGACGCCTGACTAATAACCAAGCTGAATACGCCGCAGTTATCGCGGCGTTGGAGGAAGCTCACAAACTGGGTGCTAACGAACTTCTGCTTAAAGCGGATTCGGAATTGGTGGTCAAGCAGCTTTGCGGTCAATACCGGGTTAAAAATGCAGGCTTGGCACCCTTGTACGCTCGAGTGAAAGCACTAGAAGGCAAATTTATCAGCGTCAAATATTGTTATGTCCCCCGGGAGTGCAACCGCGAAGCCGACGCTCTGGCTAACCGCGCACTGAACGGCAAATAATCTTCTCGAACCCCCTTGACTACGACGTTACGTCATAGTTTATACTCCTTTATATCGATCGATGAAACCAAAAAAGGAGTGATGGCTTGACCCAACCCGTCACCTACGCCACCGGTGAACTGGCCCGCATGTCCGGGGTGAGTGTGCGCACGCTCCAATACTACGACAGGATCGGCCTGTTGAAACCGGAATCTTATTCCGGCGCCGGCTACCGCCGCTACGATGAGGCCGCGGCGCTTAGGTTGCAGCAGATCCTGTTCTACCGGGAACTGGGAATGGAACTGTCGGCGATAAAGGCGATCATCGACAAACCGGACTTCGACATGCTGGCGGCGCTTCAGTCCCACCGCGAACTGCTGGAGAAGAAAGCCGGACGCCTCGGCGAACTGCTGGTGACGGTGGACAGGACCATCCGCAAACTGAAAGGAGAAAAAGACATGAACATCAAGGAATACTATAAAGGATTCAGCGATGAGGAAATCGAGAACATGCGCCAGGAAGCCCGCGAGAAGTACGGCGAAAAAATCGTCGCCGACTCCGAGGTTAAAGTCATGGCCATGGGCAAGGAGAAGATGGACGCCGTCCAGGCGGAATTCGACACCATCTACCGGAAGATCGCCGCCGACATAGACAAGGGGCCGGAAAGCCCGGAAGTCCAGTCAGGCATCGCCCGCTGGCGGGAGCTGATGGAAAACTTCCACCATTATACTGACGAGATGGTGCTGGGTCTTGGTAGGATGTACTCCGCCGACGACCGCTTCGCCGCCTTCTACCGCAAGTACCACCCGGACATGGCGGAATTCATGACCAGGGCTATCGAGTACTACGTGGCCAGCCGCGATAAATAAGCAAAAAGAGTGAGGCGCCCGCCGGGCGCCTCACTCTTTTCAATTCGTCGTTCCAAGAAGTCCTGTCCCTCTCGAATCCGAAAAAGAAGAACCGTCAGCGTAAATACTTGATTATAACGTACAATCCAAGTGAAAAACCTAATACTCCGCCAACTATCATGAATATTAATAGGCCTGTATCTCTTGTAAATGCGTAAATAGTCCAGACGATTGATCCGTAAAACAGAACTCCATAGATCCTGCCGAGTAGTAGCCAATTCTTATGCCTTTTATCATCTGGATTAACGTTTAAGCCATACCTAGCACCATATGAGATGGAATAGATAACACCAATAAAAAATAATACAACGGAGACCGTTAATGCGATTTCTTTCATTGTTTTATCTTATGGAGCGAGTATCGCCCGCGCCGCCACCACCCCGCACGCACTCGCCTGAATCAACCCCCGCGACAACCCCGCCCCATCCCCGATGGCGAACAGCCCCGGTATTTCCGTCTCAAAACCGGCGGTCAGCTTGGGACGTGACGAGTAAAACTTGACCTCGACGCCGTATAAAAGCGTATGGTCGGAGGCCACGCCGGGAGATAGCCTATCCATCGCCGCCAGCATCTCCATGAGTCCGGTCAGGTGTCGGTACGGCAGCACAAAGGAGAGGTCGCCGGGGGTGGCCTCGGCCAGAGTGGGTCGCACCAGGCCCCGGGCGATGCGTTCCGGCGTTGAGCGGCGCCCTTTCTTGAGGTCACCCAGACGCTGCACCAGCACGCCCCCGGAGAGGATATTGGCTAGACGGGCAATGTACTTGCCGTAGGCGATTGGCTCTTTGAACGGCTCGGTGAACTGGGTGCTGACCAGCAGGGCAAAGTTGGTATTTGGGCTGTCGTGGGAGGCGTAACTCTGGCCGTTGACCGTGATCACCGGGTCATCACCGCCGGTGGTCTCCCGCACCACCGTGCCCTGCGGGCACATGCAAAAGGTACGGATGCGGTCGTCGAAGGCGCGGGACAAGAACTCCAGCTTGGCCTCATAAAGGACACTGGTAAGGCTGTCGAGGACGGCGTTGGGCAGTTCAACACGTACGCCGACGTCCACCGGATTGGTCGTCAGCGACAGGCCCAGCGCCCGGGACTGCTGCATCAGCCAGTCGGCGCCTTCACGCCCTGGCGCAGCGATGACGTACCTGGCTTCGATCATCTCGCCGCCGTCCAATTCGACGCCGGTTAACCTGCCGTCATTGACGACAATGCGGCGGGCGGCGGTGTTGATCCTGATCTCGACGCGGTTCTTGAGGTGATCTCGTATCGCCCGCAGCACCGCTGGGCAGCGTTCGGTGCCCAGGTGGCGCACCGGCAGCGGCACCAGCCGGAGACCGGCCAGCGAGGCGCGCCGTTCGATGTCCGCCACGCCCTCCCCCATGCCGTAAATTTTGTCCGGAGCGCCGAAGTCCAGCCATAGCTTATCGACGTAGCTGATCAGGTCCTCCGCCGCCGCCTCACCGAGATATTCGGCCAGGTGCCCGCCGGCCTTGGAAGAAAGCGTCAGTTTGCCGTCGGAGAAAGCGCCGGCGCCGCCCAGCCCGGAGACGATATTCGACCGCTCGTCGATATCCAGCCCTTTTTCCAGCAGCAGGACTTTGAGGGAGTTCTTATTGGCAAGTTCCAGCGCGGCGAAAAGCCCCGCTGGTCCCCCGCCGATGATGACGACATCGTATTTGTTCATAACTCGATTGTAAGCGCGGGGAGGGTGGGCGTCAAGAGATCAGGTGAAGGGTTTGTCGCGTAATCGATTTTAAATAGTCCATGATCTGCACTGCGGCCACCGCGCCGAATTCAGCCCCCCTGTGATTTAAGTGATTTCGGTTAATCTGACGTAAATGGCATCGCCGATTTCCCGGTCGGTGGCAAACTGGCTGTTGCCGGCTTGAAATACGTATGATGGGAAGGTTTGGATGAGCTTGATTGGCGCGCCCGGCAGGATACCCATGGCCATGAGCTTTTGCAGTTTATCGGCTTCCGGCGCGTACAGATAAGCCACCTGGCCCTGCTGTCCCGGCTTGAGTTCCGACAATGGCGACACCAGCTTGTGCGGTTTGGTGGAAGCCTGTTCGCAGCATCTGCCGGGGGGAATCGGTTTATTATGCGGGCATACCTTGGGATGTCCCAGCAGAACGCAGATGTTTTCGTCTAGCCCCTTATCCAGCAGGTGTTCAAATTTGCAGGCCTTGTCATGCATCACCCTGTCCCGTGTCCCCAGCACGTCATAAAGCAGCCTTTCCGCCAAACGGTGACGCCTGACCACGCTGCGCGCTTCTGGGAGCCCTTTTTCGGTCAGCGACAGGCTGCCGTCACCGGCACTGACGACCAGGCCGTGCTCAATAAGCTGAGCCAGCGTCTGCCGACCCCGGAATTCGTCGGCGCCGACGGCGGTTTTTTCTTCCAGTGTTTTTATCCAAAGCGCTTCTAGTATTTCCTCGCCATGTTCATCAATATTCATGGTTTTCTCCTCAGTTTCCTGATTGTTGAAATCAGCTTGGGCTCCGCCGGAGTCTCATAGGCGCAATTGGGACAGCGCACCAATCGGCAGTTTTTGCCGACCGGGCACGAGCCGCAAAAAGCGGTTCCGGCGACGGCGTCAAATTCATGGCCGCACAAGGGACACGTCATTTTGTCTGATGCATCATCGTTCATAGATTAATTCCTGCTACTTTCAGCAGCCGGTCAAGTACCATACCTACCAGGAAGGCGAAGGGGAAGATAAACGCGGCGATTGCCAGCGCTGTTTTCCAGCCGCGCTCTTTAATCATCACCATGAATTGAGCTATACAGGGGACGAAGAGGGTCATAACTACCGCAGAAACCAGCAGCCCGTTTCCGAACAGAATCCCTTCGGTAGCCAGATCATACAACCCCGCGGCGCCGAAATCACGGCGGAAAAAGCCGATGATGAAGGCCACCGCCGCCTCAGCGGGAATACCGACAAATACCAGTATCGGTTTGAGAGCGTCGATCAAAATATCTAGCAGTCCCGCCGCGTCCCCGGCCCATAAAATCACGCTGGCCAGCAGGAAGAAGGGAATGACCTCCATCAGGTACCACTCCAGCCGGGCGTAAGTTTTGGTCAGTACGTTGGTCAACCGCGGCAGACGCAGCGGAGGAATCTCCATGTAAAAACTGGCTCGTTCCCCGGTTATTATCCGCGAGGCCAGATAGCCCACCAGCAGGAAAACCAGCAGCACAACGCCCAGCCAGGTCAGAATCATCCCGGCTGACACTGAAAGGATTCCGAAGATCACGCCCAGTTGAGCCGAACAGGGGATAGCCAGCGCCAGCAACAGCGTGGTGATAATACGCTCCCTTTTGGTTTCCTGGGTGCGGGTGACGATGGTTGCCATGGTGTCGCAGCCCAGACCCAGCACGATGGGAATAACCGCCCGACCGTTCAGGCCGATAAACTTGAATAACCGGTCAACCAGCATGGCCAGCCGCGGCAGGTAACCAGAGTCTTCAATAATGGAAAAGATAATGAAGAAGGTGGTGACGATGGGCAGGATTATCCCGATGGCATAGGTCAGACCAAGGGTTATGACGCCGTAGTCGCCGATAAATAAGTCAGCGATGATTTTAGAGGGGATCAGGTTGCGCAGTGTTTCCTGAAGCCATGGGTTGATAATCCCGCCGAATACTGTTTCCTCCAGCCAGCCGACCAGCGTGCCGGCTCCAAAGACCCCGACAAAGAAATACATCACTGCCAGCACTGCCGCCAGAATAAGACCTCCGGACAGGGGGTGCATCATGGCGCGTGATAGTTTTTCCCGGAAAGCCGGTTTGTCTGCTGAACGTTGAGTCATGACCTTCCGGGCCAGTTGTTGCGCCGCCCGCTGCTGGCTGACCGCCAGGAGATAAGCCGGCGTCTGATTTATTGAAGTCCGGACTTCCCCGATGATTTTTTTGATCGCCTTCATGTCGGCTCCGCCGTCGGCCAGCAATTGGATTATCTGAGTGTCATCCCTGAGCAGCAGCAGGGCAACGGCGCGGGGCGACATCTTGCTGACTGCCGGCTGGTTTTTAACCAGCGGCAGGAGCGCGGTTACTGCCTGTTCCATGGTGTTGTCGTAAAACACCGGCAGGTTCAGGCAGACCGGCTGGAAGCCGATGACGGCCTGTTTCAGTTCATTGATGCCGCGTCCCAGGTTGGCGGCGGTTTTTATCACCGGTACACCGAGTTCAAAAGACAGCTTGCCGGTATCAATTTCAATACCCAGCGCTTCTGTTTCGTCTATCATGTTGAGTACCAGAATTACCGGGAGCCCTGCTTCAATCAGCTGGAAGGTGATAGGCAGCATCCGTTCCAGATTTTTAGCGTCCACCACGTGAAGTACCACGTCAGGTTTTTCCTGGAGCAGAATCGCCCGGGCTACTCTCTCTTCCTCGGTGATGGAATGCAATGAGTACATGCCGGGGGTGTCAACAACTTCTACCGGACGGCCGTTAAAACCGGCACGGCCGCGAAAGACATCCACGGTAGTGCCGGGGTAATTTGAAATAATTACCCGTCGCCCTGTCAGGCTGTGGAAGACGGAACTTTTACCAACATTGGGGCTGCCGACCAGAGCGACTTTGAGGGCTCCGGCCATTGCGGCTGGCTGAGTGGACTGGTTATGGCAACTGGACATAGATTAGTTTTTCTTTCGGCAATCAGGGCAGAGCCCGGACAGGCTTATTTCACAATTTCTAATTTCAAAGCCTTCGGCTTCAGAGACACGGGCGGCCACGATGTCGGCGACCGGCAGGCTGAACTCAATAACCTTGCCGCAGCCGTTGCAGACGAGGTGGTGATGCTCGTCCCGGCGCGAAATCTCGTAATGATGATGGTTCTCATCCAGATGACGTTCCTCAATCAGGCCGTTTTCCTTGAATTTCTGCAGGACGCGATATACCGTTGAGAGCGACAATCGCGGTAATTTGCGTCTGGCGCGCTGGTAAATCTCGTTCGCGTCCAGATGTCCCCCGCCGCGGCGGATTATTTCAAGGATGACCGCCCGCTGCCCGGTACTTTTTAATTCGGTGTTTCCCAGCGGTGTCATGAAGTCTCCTTGGCAGCAAATTTCAGATAGCAAATGATTATCATTTGCAACAATTATAACAGAAAAACTCATGAAGACAAATATCACATGGAAAAGAAGAGCGGGTTTGGGGAATTGAAAATTGGACCTAAGCTAACTAAATGCCGCCGCCGGTGTCAAACTCGCCGTCATCAAACTCACGTTCAATCTCCCGGCGTTTTTCTTTGAGCACGTCTATCGGGGCCGTTATACCGCCCAATTCCTCCAGCGCCGCGCATCTTTTCTCAATTTTAGCCTGTTCGGCCATGATATAGCGCACAGCTTCGGCCACCGGATCCGGTAGTCTGCCGTGTTCAAGGTCGGTAACGGTCTGTGTCTTATTCTCATCAACTACTCGTCCAGGGATACCGACCACTGTGGCTCCCGGCGGTACGTTTTTTACTACTACTGACCCGGCACCGACGCGGGCACCTTCCCCGATAATGATATTGCCCAGCACCGTTGCGTTGGAACCAATCACGACGTTATTGCCGATGGTGGGGTGACGCTTCCCTTTGGAAAGGGACGTGCCGCCCAGCACCACTCCCTTATATATAAGCACATCATCGCTGATGACAGTCGTTTCGCCGATGACGACACCCATCCCGTGGTCGATAAAAAAACGCCGGCCGATAGTGGCGCCGGGATGAATCTCAATCCCGGTCAGAAAACGCGTAAGATGGGACAACCAGCGGCCTAGGAAATGCCATTTAATCTTCCACAACCAGTGACTGAGCCGGTATCCCCACAGAGCATGGAGACCGGGATAGGTGAAAATTACCTCCCAGAAGCCTCTGGCGGCCGGGTCTTTGGCATAGACGTTTCTGATGTCTTCCCGTATTGTGTTAAACATAGTTATTAAGTTCGGATTATTATACTCTTGCCGCGGCGGGATTTACTATGCTGCAGGGTTATCCTCAAGGCTGACTGATTCATCCAACCACTTGAGGTATTCACCGCTGCCCCCGATTACCGGCAGCGCGATAATTTCCGGTGTTTCGTAGGAGTGAACTTCTTTGACGGTCTCAATAATGTTGTCAAGCAAAGCCGGGGTGCTCTTAACAATCAACAGGCTCTCAGTCTCATCGTTCACCTGACCCTGCCACCGGAAAACTGAGCTTATGCCGCTAATGATGTTAACGCAGGCCGCTTTACGCTGTTCCAGCAAGACCCGGGCGATAAGACTGGCCTCTTCGTTATCGGTGGCGGTGATGAATACCATGATGTGCCGGCAATTGTCCATAAATTACCATCCTTGCTTCGAGTTCCGGTGGACCGGAGCTGGTTTAAGCTTTGATTGCCAGCATACGCTCAATAGTGAGCCGCGCTTTGTCCGCAATTTCTTCCCCAACGGTTACTTCGTGATTTTCCGTTTCTAAAGCGGTCAGTACTTTATCCAGGGTGATTAGTTTCATGTTGGGGCAGACGGCCTGTTCGGAAACCGGATAAAAGCGCTTGCCCGGATTTTCCTTGCGCAGACGGTGGATGATGCCCATCTCGGTACCCACTATTAGCTCGGTAACCTCCGGGCGTCGGGCAAAGCGGATCATGCCGCCGGTGGAAAGCACCTCATCAGCCACCGCAGTGACTTCCGGACGGCATTCAGGGTGGACGACCGCAGCGGCGTTCGGATGCTCCGCCTTGAGTTCCAGGATGTGCTCCGGCAGGATACGGGCATGAGTAGGGCAGTAGCCGGGCCAGAAGTGGATATGTTTGCCGGTCTGCTGCTGAGCGTAGTAACCCAGATACTGGTCCGGCACGAATATAAGCTCATCATCCGGCAAGCTGTTAACCACCTTGACCGCATTAGCAGACGTGCAGCAGATATCGCTTTCTGCCTTGACTTCGGCGGTAGAATTGATATAACAAACGACTGGGCGGCCCGGCAACTGGGCTTTCATGCGGCGCAACCCGGCCGCGTCAATCATATCGGCCATGGGGCAGCCGGCATGGGCGTCAGGCAGTATCACTTTACTGCCGGGAGCGATGATGGCTGCGGTCTCTGCCATGAAGTGGACGCCGCAGAAGACGATGAGGTCAGCTCCGGTGGTTGCCGCTTTTTGGGCCAGCTCCAACGAATCACCGACAAAATCGCCGATGTCTTGAACCTCACCCAACTGGTAGTTGTGCACCAGAATGACGGCGTTCCTTTCTTTTTTCAGGGCGTTGATCTTGATGGTGATGTCATTATTGTTCTGCATAATCAATCCTTTCCGGATGGGCATACACGTTCATCCGGTGTCCGCGGACAAAGCCGATAAGGGTAATACCCAGTTTTTCGGCCAGTTTAACGCCGGAATCGGTCGGCGCACTCCGGGAGGCCAGTACCGGGATGCCGCGGCGGGCGGTTTTCAACAATATTTCAGAAGATATTCGGCCGCTGACCAGTAACATTTTATCGCTGGTGGTGATGTTGTCCAACAGACACCGGCCGAAAACCTTATCTACTGCGTTGTGTCGCCCGATATCTTCGGAAAATAATTCAATATTGTCCCCGGCCACTAAGGCGGCGGCATGGACGCCGCCGGTGGATTTGAAAACTTCACTCTGCTCTTGGAAAGCCCTCATCAGGCGGTAAATCTGCTTCGGTCGGATAGTGAGCGTTGATTCTACCGGAGGACTGGAAACATCGGCGGCGGAATAGAAGGTGGCGCCGCGGCCACAGCCGGAAGAGATGAAGCGTTTCCAAATGCGCCCGGCTTCCCCCTGATCCCGTGCACTGACCCGGGCGATGCCTCTTGTTTCGTCAAGAGTGAGCGATAATATATCCCCGGCGCTTTCTATCAGTCCTTCGGCGGCCAGAAACCCGGCAGTGAGATAGCGTTCATCCGCGGGAGAACACAACATAGTGACCAATTCCGTATCATTAAAAAAAATAGTCAGCGCTGCTTCCCGTACCACTTCATCCTCTACCGACTCAGGTGAATTCTCGTTGATGCGGGTGATTTGCAGCGGCACCGTATTATCCATGGTCATTTGTCCTTGGTGGCGGAAATGATTTGAAACATACCGCCAAGAGGGGTTTTCTTATCTTTCAAATTCAAACCGGCCCCCGCCACCTCAGCCGCCAGTTCGCCCCGCATCATTTTATAGGCGATTTCGTGTTCAAAAATGCGGACAAAAGCACCGATAGCTTGGCGGGCCGGGAAATATCGCGGCAGATGGTAATCCAGAGTCAGAAAGGTACCACCGGGTTTGAGAACCCGTAAAACCTCTTTCAGTGCGGCGGCCCGAAGCTCTTTCGGGATTTCGTGCAGACCATAAGAGCAGATGACATGGTTAAAAGAGTTGTCGTTAAAGGGTAGATTATCCACACTGGCGCGCTGAAAGCTGACCCATGAGGCCACGACTTTCTTTTTGGCCACG
This sequence comes from Dehalogenimonas sp., assembly GCA_050864255.1. Classification (GTDB taxonomy): domain Bacteria; phylum Chloroflexota; class Dehalococcoidia; order Dehalococcoidales; family Dehalococcoidaceae; genus Dehalogenimonas. Next base: position 119,437 of record JBOWAX010000003.1, on the reverse strand, counting down.
GCCAGCATGTCTGGAGAAAGATCCACTCCGGTAACATGCCCTTGATCCACCTCTGGGGCAATGATAGCTGTTGTGGAACCGGTGCCGCAGCAGATGTCCAGCACCCGATCCGATGGTTTAATACCGGCTAAATTTACGAAATTCTGCCGGAAACGTTTTTCACCGCCGAAAGGTAAAAATGAAATTGTGACCACTCGGTCGTATAATCGCGACCAGCGCCGCCAAAAGGATACGCTATAATATTCAGGTGTAGTTACGGTGGGGGAAGTCTCAGCCATGTATGCTCCATCATCATTTTAATATAAGGAAGATAAGAGCATTATAGATAGCCCAAGCATGTTAAGGCAAGCCGTGGCTGGCACCATTCAGTCTGCTCAACTATTTTGAAAAATACCCAAATAATTTTGCGGAAGAGTTGTGTTAAAGCTGACTATACCCTTGACATGGTTTGATGGGCTATGCTATTATTCTCTTCGCGTTTGAAAATATGATGATAAACAACAGAGCAACATAAAGCGCAGGAAACGGTGTTAACCAAGACGGCTTGGTGATAAACACCAGGCCGTTTCTTATTTATAATGAACCTTTAAAACTGAATATCGCCAACAAAATAGTAAGGTTATCTCAAATCTGAAGCAAGTCAAGCGGGAAAGAGCGCACGGTGGATGCCTTGGCATCAAGGGGCGATGAAGGACGCGGCAAGACTGCGATATTCCTCGGCTAGCTGTCTAGCAAGCTTAACCGGGGGTTTCCGAATGGGGCAACCCGGCCAGGTAAAACCTGGTCACTCTCAGCTGAACACATAGGCTGAGTAGAGGCAACCTGGGGAAGTGAAACATCTCAGTACCCAGAGGAAAAGACAAGATTCTCTTAGTAGCGGTGAGCGAAAAGGGAACAGCCCAAACCTCATAAGCTAAGTGGTTTAACGGCCTAAGCTTACGGGGGGTTGTAAGACAGATTATGTCCGGCGTTAGACGGGCAGAGGAGTTACAAACCGAACTCTAGTTGAAGGTCTCTGGAAAGAGCCACCATAGACGGTGATAGTCCGGTAAACGAAAGAGCTAGGCTCCTCAATCTGATCTTGAGTACCACGGGACACGCGGAATCCTGTGGGAAGCAGCCATGACCACATGGCAAGGCTAAATACTCTTGATGACCGATAGTGGACTAGTACCGTGAGGGAAAGGTGAAAAATACCCCGAGAGGGGAGTGAAATAGATCTGAAACCGTGCGCTTACAAGCAGTCGGAGCTCTTCTTCGGAAGAGTGACGGCGTGCCTATTGAAGAATGAGCCGACGAGTTAATCTGTGTAGCATGGTTAAGCAACTACGTTGCGGAGCCGTAGCGAAAGCGAGTCTGAATAGGGCGTTTCGTTGCACTGATTAGACCCGAAGCCGGGTGAGCTATCCATGGTCAGGGTGAAGCTTCGATAATCTCGGAGTGGAGGCCCGAACCGGTCAACGTTGCAAAGTTGTCGGATGAACTGTGGATAGAGGAGAAATTCCAATCGAACCCGGGGATAGCTGGTTCTCCTCGAAATGTATCTAGGTACAGCCTCGGATGTTCGCTTATGGAGGTAAGGCACTGGATGGACTAGGTGGGAGAGATCCTGTCGAATTCAACCAAACCAAGAATGCCATAAGCTCAAGTCCGGGAGTGAGACTATGGGGGCTAAGCTCCGTAGTCGAAAGGGAAACAGCCCAGACCATCAGCTAAGGTCCCTAAGTACAGACTAAGTGGTAAAGGAAGTTGGACTACACAGACAGCCAGGAGGTTGGCTTAGAAGCAGCCACCCTTTAAAGATAGCGTAATAGCTCACTGGTTAAGTGGTTCTGCGCCGACAATCCAACGGGGCTCAAGTCTGTCACCGAAGCTATGGATCACGATTCGTCGTGATGGTAGAGGAGCGTTCCTCTCGCAGTGAAGTCGTTACGTGAGTGACGGTGGAGCGTGGGGAAGTGAGAATGTCGGCATGAGTAGCGTAAGGTGTGTGAGAAACACACCCACCGTAAACCTAAGGTTTCCTACGCAAGGTTAATCCGCGTAGGGTTAGTCGGGCCTAAGCCGAGGCCGAAAGGCGTAGAGCGATGGACAGCTGGTCATCATTCCAGCACCGCCGCTGTGGAGGCAAAGTGGTGACACGGGAGGATAGATTAGGCATACCCATTGGACATGGTGTGTCACCGGTCAAAGGCGTTTGGGAGCAGGCAAATCCACTCCCAAGTTAAGTTGAAGGCCGGGGGAAGTTGCGGAGAGATCCAAGACGATCTAGTTGAGTCCATACCGTCAAGAAAACCCTCGTTGCCAATGAAGCAGTGGCGCCCGTACCGCAAACCGACTCTGGTAGGTGGGGGTAAATGTCCCAAGGTGATCGAGATAACCCTCGTTAAGGAACTCTGCAATCTAGCCCCGTAACTTCGGGATAAGGGGTGCCGTTCTCTGAACGGTGACACTAAAGGGGTCCGAGTGACTGTTTATCAAAAACATAGGTCTCTGCTAAAGCGTAAGCTGATGTATAGGGGCTGATACCTGCCCAGTGCTGGAAGGTTAAGGGGAGAGGTTAGCGCAAGCAAAGCTTTGAACCGAAGCCCCAGTGAACGGCGGCCGTAACTATAACGGTCCTAAGGTAGCGAAATCCCTTGTCGGGTAAGTTCCGACCCGCACGAATGGTGTAACAACTTGGACGCTGTCTTAACGAGGGACTCGGCGAAATTGAATTACCCGTGAAGATGCGGGTTTCCCGCCACTGGACAAGAAGACCCCGTGGAGCTTTACTACAACTTGGCACTGAAACTGGGTTCACCATGTGTAGGATAGGTGGGAGGCTGTGAAGCCGGGGCGCCAGCCCCGGTGGAGCCAACGTTGAAATACCACTCTTGATGGATTTAGTTTCTAACCCTGGAGCAAGCCAGGGGACAGTGTCTGGTGGGTAGTTTGACTGGGGCGGTCGCCTCCCAAACAGTAACGGAGGCGCCCAAAGGTCTCCTCAGGGTGGATGGAAATCACCCGTAGAGTGCATTGGCATAAGGAGGCTTGACTGCGAGACCAACAAGTCGAGCAGAGACGAAAGTCGGGCAAAGTGATCCCACGGTTCCTTGTGGAAGGGCCGTGGCTTAACGGATAAAAGCTACCCCGGGGATAACAGGCTTATCTTGCCCAAGAGTTCACATCGACGGCAAGGTTTGGCACCTCGATGTCGGCTCGTCGCATCCTGGGGCTGTAATCGGTCCCAAGGGTTGGGCTGTTCGCCCATTAAAGCGGCACGCGAGCTGGGTTCAGACCGTCGTGAGACAGGTCGGTCTCTATCCGTGGTGGGCGTCCGGAGATTTGAGGGGGGCTTTCCGTAGTACGAGAGGACCCGGAAGGACGGACCAATGGTGTATCAGTTGTTCCGCCAGGGGCATTGCTGAGTAGCCAAGTTCGGTACGGATAAGCGCTGAAAGCATCTAAGCGCGAAGCCGGCTCCAAGATTAGATCTCCCTTCCTTCGCGAGAAGGATAAGACCGCAGGTAGACTACCTGCTTGATAGGCCACAGGTGTAAGCATAGTAATGTGTTCAGCTAAGTGGTACTAATGGTCAAGGGCTTGACTTGCTTCAGAGTTGAGATAACCGAATATTTGAAGGCGATATTTAGAAGGTTCATATTAACATTTGTTAAAGAGTCTTCTGGTGATTAGAGCGATGTGGTACCACCCGTTCCCATCCCGAACACGGCCGTGAAACGCATCAGCGCAGACGATACTGAGGGGGCGACCCCTTGTGGAAAATATGCCATTGCCAGGAGACTTTTTATATTTTACTCGCAGCCTTGTCGTAAGACAGGGCTGTTGGTATTTTTCTCGTTTTCCAGCCGGTATCGGTGTATTTAATCCGGTTACCTGTGATAGAGTAATAACGGAGGACCAATAAACATGATTGTGGAAATGATGACCGGCGCCCCGCAAGTGGAAGTGGACGTCGTGGTGGATAAAGCTAAATTACTGGGCCTGAATGTTCAGCTTAATCTGGGTACCGACAAGGTAGTAGTGGCACTGCTTGGCAGCAATACCGGGTTTATTGATACCGACCAGTTTGCGGTTTTACCCGGAGTTGAAAGCGTTACCCGCATTATGAAGCCCTATAAACTGGCCTCCCGGGAGTTTAAGAAAAAGAACTCCGTCGTCACCATTGGCGATGTCAAAATCGGCGCGAATCAGCTGGTCGTTATGGCCGGGCCGTGCGCCGTGGAAAATGAAGCGCAATTGACCGAAGCGGCGCGGGTGGCAAAAGATGCCGGCGCGGTTATTCTCCGGGGTGGCGCCTTTAAGCCGCGAACTTCCCCATTCAGTTTTCAAGGCATGAAAAAGGCGGGCCTGGAACTGTTGGACAAGACGCGGAAGAGTTTCGGATTGCCGGTGATTACCGAAGTGGTGGACGCTCATGACGCCGAAATGATGGCGAATTATGTAGATATATTTCAGGTCGGCTCCCGCAATATGCAGAACTATTCCTTGTTGACCTGCCTGGGCAAGATCAATCGTCCGGTCGTGTTGAAACGGGGTTTCGCTTGTACCATTACTGAATGGCTAACCGCGGCGGACTACCTTTTATCTGAAGGCAACGAGCAGGTCATATTATGTGAGCGGGGCATCCGGACTTTTGAGGATTCCACTCGCTTTTCGCTGGATATTTCATCCATCCCGGTGATAAAAAAATACTCTCATCTCCCTTTGGTAGTGGATCCCAGTCATGCCGCCGGGAATTATTCACTGGTGCCAGCCTTGGCCAAAGCCGCTATCGCCGCTGGGGCTGATGGACTGCTCATTGAAATGCATCCCAACCCGCACAAAGCGTTGGTGGATGGGATTCAGTCATTGTCACCGTCTGATTTCAGACAATTGATGAAAGACCTAAAACCAATTGCGGCCGCGGTGGGTCGGATTCTTTAGGAGAACCGTCACTAATACAAAGAGGGGCCTTATCGCCCCTCTTTTTGTTTTCTATGAAAGTTAGTTATACGCTATTGGAAAGCTGGTAACTTTTGCCTTCGGTTGTAATAGACGGAGCAATTACCATTTCTGCCTGTTGCATCTCTCGGATAGTGGCCGCGCCGCAGACACCCATGACGGTGCGTAGGGCACCGACAAAGTTCTGGCTGCCGTCCACAACAGAAGTAGGTCCAAAGAGTATCTGCTCCAGTGAACTGGTGGTGCCGACCCGGATGCGGGTGCCCCGGGGCAGCGACGGATGCGGATGGCTCATCCCCCAATGGTAGCCGTTACCGGGTGCTTCTTCAGATTTAGCAATGATGGATCCGAACATGGCGGCGTCGGCACCAGCAGCAATAGCTTTGCAGAAATCACCACCTTTTTTGAAACCGCCGTCAGTAATAATGGCAACATAGCGACCGGTTTCAGCCAGATAGGTTTCCCGCGCTGCGGCACAATCCATGGTGGCGGTTATCTGCGGTACACCCAGTCCCAGTACTTCGCGGGATGTACAGGCAGCGCCGGGACCTACTCCGACAAAAATACCGGCGACACCCTCACGCATCAGTTCCAACGAGGCAGAATAACTGACGGCGTTACCGACGACTACCGGAATTTTCAGGCTGGAACATAGTTCGGAAAAAATAAGCCCGCGGTAGCTTTTGGATACGTGGCGGGCGGTGGTGACCGTAGAAGCGATTACCAGCATATCAGCGCCGGCCTCGGCGATAACCGGGGCCAACCGCTTGGCATTGGCCGGCATTATAGCCACGGCGGCGGTGCCGCCACCAGCCTTGATGGCCTTTATGCGTTCGGCGATAAGTTCGTCTTTAATGGGCTCGGTATAGATTTTCTGTAAAAGGGCGGTCACTTCAGACTGGGGTGTCTCGGCAATCTGGGCTAAGACAGCTTCGGCGTCATGATAGCGGGCTTGAATACCCTCGCCATGGAGCACAGCCAAGCCGCCATATTGAGACATTCTGATGGCCATGTTGACGTCGGTTACGGCGTCCATGGCGGCTGCGATTACCGGGATTTTGAATTCAATATCTGCGATCTTGAATCCGACATCCGTTTGCTCCGGGTTAATGGTCATATCTCCGGGAACGATGGCTACTTCATCAAAACCGTAGGAACGGCGAAGTTCTTTGAATTGGGGATTGGTCATCGGGGGCCTCCTTGTTTAAGGAGTGATTATATCAATAACGTTCTTTTATGGTCAAGAAAAAAGAGTAAAAATGACTCACTCCGTCTGGATTTCCTCCGGCATCTCCAGCGGTAGTGCGACAATGAAAAAACGTGGGCTTTGCCTGGTATTCCCGGTTCTCATCCAGAAATAACTCCCAGAAGCCGAAGCTGGCAATCGTTCCCCGCGTTTGAAAAATTCCTGTTTCATTACCAGATGCTCAATTCATCGTTTTGATCCTGGGGCCTATCCAGAAACTGCTATTATTGATCAGATGGTGAATGTTTGATGCTGATTTGTAAAAGAATAGGTGGTCGTTCATCGACCACCTATTCTTTAGAATCTCTAATTAATCAGCCGTCCAGAATATCCAAGGCTTCCTGCCGATAGGCTTCCATGACATAGGGAATGCCGGATACTTCTGCACATTCTTCAGTCAGCGACATCAGTTCGCGGCGGGAGATCGCCGGCAGATTGAAGCAGCGGGCACCTGCCATGAGCTGCTGCAGCCCCACCCGCAGTTTTTCCGCATAACTGTAAATGCCGATGGCGCCCAATGGTATGTTCTTGATTTCGTTCGCCCCAACTAGTTCCTTGACATCCTCGTAGTGGATGAATATCTCTTCAACAGAAGAACCAAATTGGCCGACGGTACGGGGCAATTTGCCCTCAGCCAGCCAGCCGGTGATGTTTTTGCCCACCATACCCGGGATCATCAGGGCACGGCCCATGCAGACAGCCTTGGTGAAAGGCGCACCCAAAGCCAACGCCTTGAAGACGCCGTCCTCGCTGGAAAAGCCGCCGGCAAAGGCCAGGTCCGGTACCCGCTCACCCTTGTCCGCCAGGCGCTGGGCAAACTCGTAAGCTGCTGAGTGAAGATAAACGCTGGGAACACCCCATTCTTCCATCATGCGCCACGGACTCATACCGGTGCCGCCAGGGGCGCCGTCAATGGTTAAGAGGTCAATCTTGGCCTTAGCGCCCCATTTAAGAGCCATAGCCAATTCCCGCAGAGAATAGGCGCCGGTTTTAAGAGTTATGCGGGTGAAGCCGATGTTACGCAGTCGCTCTACTTCCTCCATGAAACTCTCTTCGCTGATGAAACCAAGTCGGCTGTGGCGTTCAAATTCCTTGAGCGAGCCGTCTTTGAAAGCATCGACATTAACATGGTCGGACGGGTCAGGCGTGACGATATAGCCGCGGCGCTGGAGCTCTCGGGCGCGTTCTAGGCTGTTCACCTTGATCTCACCACCGATACACTTGGCCCCTTGGCCCCATTTGAGTTCAATAGTATTCAGGCCGTGCTTGCTGTAGACATATTCTGCCACGCCCAGTCGGGTGTCTTCCACGTTCATCTGTACCAGAATTTCACCCATGTCGCGGTGATAACGATTGTAAGTTTCAATTCGGCGGTCCAAATCTGGAGATTTGGAGACTTTGCCGTTGCCGTCAAGTTCCAGTTGAGGGTCAATACCGCAGACGTTCTCACCGCAAACCAGGGTCACGCCGGTGATAGCGGCACCGATAGCGAAATGTTCCCAATATTTTCGGGCGATTTCAGTTGAGCCCAGCGCGCCGGTGAAAACCGGCACCCTCATTTTAACCTTTTTGTCCCAGCCGTATTCTGTGGATGTGTCGACACTCGGAAACGTGGCTGTATCCGGGGTGGCCTCCACACCTTCGGGCAAACCACGGCCCCCGAAGGCGTAACCCTGAATGTTGAAGTGGGAATAGTCAACGGGGTAATCCTTGTCGGCCCCTGCGGTAACGCTGCCGAACGGGCCGGGGTATATCAGTTCCCGGCCGCGGAAGGTGGATTTAAATACCTCACAGTTGCCGGTACAGTCATCGGTGCAACGGGAGCACAACCCACTCATGGGGACGATGTTTTTGGAACGGTTGATGGTTTGGGTGGCATCATTGCCGTTAGGGCGCTGTAGATTCATGCTAAATCTCCTTTTCTAAATGCCCTCATACGGCAATTAGTTGCCGTATATCGTTGTTGGTATTATTACCACCATGTTACACGATTGTCAAACACCATATTTAAACGCAGGCAAATTTCACAGACTGGAAGGTTACAGGCTCTCCTAATAGGATAATAAACGGCAACAATGACCAATAAATGTCAACATTGGAACATTAAGATGGCAAAAATACTTTTTATGTTTTATTCAGGAATAAACTTGATAGACAGTGAATTCACGCAGTGCCGGGTATCTTTAGGAGTAAAATGTTCACCGGCAAATACATGCCCCAGATGGCCGCCGCAGGCAGCGCAAGTAATCTCGGTTCGCCGTCCGTCGGCATCAGTCACTCTTTTCACCCGGCCGGGGATCTCATCGTCAAAACTTGGCCAGCCGCAACCGGAATGAAACTTGCTGTCTGATTTGTAAAGTGGGGTATTGCAGCGGCGGCAGACGTAAGTACCCGGAGCGGTGGTATTTTCATATTCACCCGTGAATGGAGGCTCTGTCCCTTTACGAAGAATCACTTCCTCCTCTGCCTCGGTGAGTTTATTATATTCCATGTTTTAACCCCCTTCGTTCTATAATAGTATTATATTACCTTTTATTTTCAAGACAATAACAGGAGTGACTATGGTTCGTTATGACTTTGACCAGCCCATTCTTCGTGTAGGTACTGATTCCACCAAATGGGATTTGCGTAAGGAAGTATTTGGCCGGTCGGACGTAATTCCTATGTGGGTAGCGGACATGGATTTTGCGGTGGCTGAGCCGATAACCGAGGCCTTGCGGCGACGCACCGAACATCCAGTATACGGTTATTCCCATACTTCCTCTTCGTTAATCAAAGCGGTGATTAAGCGGTTGGATGATAAATACGGCTGGAAAGTGAAGCCGGAATGGCTGGTATTCACCCCCGGTGTGATACCGGCCATCGCCGCGGCGGTGCGCGCCTATGCCCATCCCGGTGACGCTGTGGTCATGGCTGACCCGATCTATCATCCCTTTTGGTCCGTGGTTCCGGACGCTGGTTGCCGTATCGCCGCCAGCCCGCTTAAACTTTCCAAAAGCCGGTATGAGATGGATTTTGATGACCTGCGTCAGCGCTTTAAGGCCGGAGATAATCCCTTTCGCCCCGCCCCCCCGGCCAGAGCTATGATCTTGTGCAATCCACATAACCCGGTGGGACGTGAATGGACCAGAGCGGAACTGATTGAGGCGGGCCGTATTGCCATTGATAGCGGGGCTGTGGTCATTTCTGATGAAATTCATTGTGAATTACTTTTTGACGGCGTAACCCATACCCCGTTTGCCGCTATCTCCGAGGAATTTGCCCAAAATTCGCTGGTCTGCATGTCCGCCACTAAGACTTTCAATCTCGCTGGTTTGGCGGCCTCGGTTATCGTTATTCCCAACACCAGGCTGCGGACAGAGTTTCAGCGGGCCCGCGGTGGTATCATGCCTCAGCCGGACGTTATGGCGTTGACTGCCCTTGAAGCTGCCTTTAGTCACGGCGATGAATGGCTGACCCAACTTTCTGTATACCTGCAGGCTAACCTGGATTACCTGACTGATTATGTGGAAAAGCGCATCCCCCGCATTAAAGTTATCCGGCCTGAAGGTACTTATCTGGTCTGGCTGGATTGCCGTGCTTTGGGACTGGATAAGAATCAATTACGTGCCTTCTTCATTGAACAAGCCGGAGTGGGTCTGGATGACGGCAACGCTTTTGGGGTGGGCGGGTTAGGGTTTCAAAGACTGAACATTGCCTGTACCCGGGCAACACTGACCGAAGCGCTGGAGCGGATTGAGCGGGCGGTAAATCAATTAGCCTGAGTATATTGCACACCCGGCCTATGTGTTCAGTTTGAGTGAACCGTTTTCTATCGCGCCGACGGCGCGCTTGGCTAACACCAGATTTCAGCCCTTCCCTTGGGCGCACCAGAGTTCACACTCGTCTGCTGGGGATTTCTCAGTGAAGGCCAGACCACAGATACTGCAGGCGTAGTAAACCCGGTTGTTGTTTACGTATTCTTTCATCAGTTTAATAGCCTTCCGTCAGCCCTATTGCTCAGATAATCACGTTCAACGCACCCGGTAACAGCGATAACCGGAACGCTCCCTCACCGATTATCTCACCATCTGCCTGAAGGAGCAGTCGCTCGGTGGAAGACAGGGTGATTACCGCCGCGCGTTCCACCGTCACCTTGGGATGTGTGATATGAGTGCCCCGGTAGACACTGGGAAAGGCCTGAATCAGCTCCAGCTTTCCAATATCACCAATGGTCAGTACATCAAAAAGCTGATCACCCAGTTCGGCATTCGGCGCCACTTTCATACCGCCGCCGAAATAACTGCCATTGGCGATGATAACCGAGAGAACGCGGTGAATATTCTCCCCTCGTTCATCACACTTTATTTTGACCGGGCGGTTTTTGTAGCCGAACAGTGTAGCCCCGACACTCAATATATAGGACACCGGCCCCCGCAGTATCCGGGAGATACGAGCTTTGGAAGAAGCTGATTCGGCATCAAAGCCCACTCCGGCGGCGTTGACAAAATAGCGCCGCTTTTCCTCCCCGTTTTCGGTCCATTCAATCAGCCCGGCGTCAACCTTCAAGCGCTGGCGGCTGAGGAGGTGATGGCAGGCTCGGTCCGGGTTCCGCGGTATACCCAGTGACCTGACAAAGTCGGAACCGGTACCGGTATTGATGACTCCCAGATCAACCGGCATCAACGGCTCAATCGGCAGTGCCGCGGTTAACAGTCCGTTGACCACCTCGTTGATCGTTCCGTCGCCGCCGACGGCGACGACATTCTGAAAGCGTGCTTCTGCCGCTTCTTTTGCCAGGGTGATGGCGTGTCCCGGGGCTTCGGTGAACACAAATTTGTAATTGACGCCCAGTTCGTCTAACTGGCGTTTGATATGCGGCCAGCGTCGGGCAGTAGTGCCGGAACCGGCAGCAGGGTTGATGATCACTTTCGTTTTAAGGCTATTGGGCATGTCGAGCTCTTTCTGGATTTAAAGCGCCCAATTCTACCACATAATCCCGGTGGCGAATATACATAGTTGCTTTTTACCTGTCCTTTCGGCCAGTTGAAGTCTAGTCTTCAGGCTATTGTCCGTACCTTGCTTTTCCCTCATAATCAGGCTTGACACCAATACCTGACGAGGTATACTATTTCGCAGAATAACGAAATAAGGAAAGCAAACGATGGAACAGCTTTGGGCACCCTGGCGGGCGCAATTGTTTGAGAACTATAAGGGAGATGGCTGTATCTTCTGCGATCTGCCAGCAATGGACGATGATGCCAAAACGCTGATTCTGTACCGGGGTGAGAAGTCCTTTGTCATCATGAACGCTTATCCCTACGCCGCCGGGCATCTGATGGTAGTGCCTTTCCGCCACGTCGCTCGGCTTTCGGCGCTGACCGCCGAAGAACGGCAGGAAATAATGGACCTGACAGCACGGTGTGAGTCGGCTATCACCGCCGCCATGAATCCGGAAGGCTTTAATGTCGGCTTTAATTTGGGTCGGGCAGGAGGTGCCGGTGTTGACGCTCACCTGCACTGCCATATCGTACCCCGATGGGTCGGAGACACTAACTTCATGCCGGTCATCGGTGGTACCAGAGTAATCAATGAATCATTGGAAGATACCTATAATAAAATTAAGGAGTGTTTCTCATGACCGAAGCAGATCTGGCGCTTTTAAAGGACCTGTTACCCCTCCTCATCCCCATTTTCATTATTGAAATGGTACTGGTGGTAATCGCCCTGATGGATTTGTATAAACGGAAAAGGGTTAAGGGAGAGAGCAAGGTGGTGTGGGCCTTGATCATCATTTTTATTCAGTTGATTGGCGCTATTGTCTATTTGGTCTGGGGCCGTCATGGTGAGAGTGAGGAGGGACCGTATGACTCCGGCTATAAAAACTGAAGGCCTGTCCAAGCGTTTCGGCAATATCGCTGCCGTAGACAATCTTAATCTGGAAGTACCGGAACGGGCTGTCTTTGGTTTCCTGGGCCCCAACGGCGCCGGTAAGACCACTACAGTTAAGATATTGACCGGCTTGTCCCGTCAGACCGAAGGCCGCGCCTTCATCTGTGGTGAAGAAGTGTCGCAAAGCTCTGTCGCGGTCCGCCGGAACTTCGGTTTCCTGCCTGATGTACCGGCTTTTTATGATTGGATGACCGGAGTTGAATATCTGCATTTTGCCGGCCGGCTCTATGGCATGGATTATTCGGAACTCAGGAAACGGGCGGCTGAGCTGCTTGATACCGTTGAGCTTAACAAATCCGGTAAACGCAAGGTTGGGGGCTATTCCCGCGGCATGAAGCAGCGGCTCGGCATTGCCCAGGCTATGCTTAATCATCCCAAAGTGCTGTTTTTGGATGAGCCGACCAGTGCCTTGGATCCCATCGGCCGCCGCGACGTGCTGGATCTGATTAGCCGCCTTAAGGAAGAGGCTACTGTTTTCATGTCCACCCATATTCTGTCTGACGTAGAACGGGTTTGTGACTCAGTAGCAATTATCAATGAAGGAAAGCTGGTGGTAACTTCCACTGTTGAAGAACTGCGGGCGAAGTATGCCCGTTCGGTTTTTGAGATGGAGTTCGCTGAGGATTTCGCGCCGTTTATTGTATCGCTGGAAAAGCAGCCCTGGTTCGTTAAGGCGGAAAACACAGTTAGTAATTCCAGTCCGACAGCCCGTGTTACTGCCGACGACGTGGCGGCAGCGCGCCGGGAACTGCCGCGCCTGATCGCTGGGAGCGGTCTGACGCTGTTGCGGTATGAGCTGACTCAGCCCAGTCTGGAAGATATTTTCGTTGAGGTGGTCAAGAAATCATGAATGGCTTCAAGACTTTACTATCCAAGGAATGGCGGGAACAGTTCCGCACTTTCCGCCTGTTAATTGTATCCGGCATCTTTCTGTTTTTTGGTTTGTTGACGCCGGTGATGATCAAGTACCTGCCAGAGATAATCAAGCTGGCCGGGGAAGACCTGGGGACTATTGAACTGCCGCCGCCCACGGCGCTTCAGGCCTTGACGGAGTACTCAGCCACAGCGCTCCAAATGGGATTGCTGGTGGCGGTACTGGTGACTATGGGCGCCATATCCGGTGAACGCCGCAGCGGCACCGCGGTGATGACCCTGTCCAAGCCGGTCAGCACTGGCGCTTTCGTCACTGCCAAGATGATGGCTATCAGCTTCAGCTTTATCATCGGTCTGGTGCTGGGTGGCATCGGGGCCTATGGTTATACGTGGTTGTTGATTGGAGAAGGTAATTTGGGAGGCTTCATCGGCCAAACTGCCTTGATTGCTGTTTATCTTATCTTCTGTGTGAATTTGACCTTGGTTTTTTCATCTTTGTTCAAGAATTCATTGGCCGCCGGCGGCGCTGCCCTCGGCGTGCTGTTGGCCACAACTGGTCTGGGCGCTATCCCGTGGGTCAGCCGGGTGATGCCTGGTTCGTTGTCCAGCTGGGGTAATCACCTGGCTGCCGGTGAGTCCGGCGGTGCTGAATGGCTGGCGTTGGGAGTAACTCTGGCGCTGATCACCGGCGGCACTTATCTGGCCACTCGGATATTGAAGAGCAAGGAAATCTAATCAAACATAAGTAACAACAGACAAATAAACCGTTCATCTACGGATGAACGGTTTATTTTATAACTCAAAACTCTGCTTGTATTCCGGCGTACTGACCTCCCATCCGGTGCGCTTGCGCAACTCACCGGCAAAGGCCGCGGCGACTTCTTCTTCACCGTGGGTGATGAATACATGCCGTGGAGCCGCAGGCATTTGTGAGGCCCAATCCAGAAGTTCGCTGCGCCCCGCATGTGCGGACAGGCCGTGCAGTTGCTCCACCCGGGCCTTGACCTTGTAATACTTTCCCAGGATGCGCACCGGGTTAACCCCATTGACGATGACCCGCCCCAGTGTTCCTCTGGCCTGATAGCCGACAAACAGAATAGTGTTTTCACTGCCGGAGATATTGTTGATTAGGTGATGTTTTATTCGCCCGCCAGTGGCCATGCCGGAACCGGCGATAATAATGCAGGAACCTTTCTTCTTGGCGATAGCCCGGGACTCTGTGGCCGAGCTGGTCAGCGTCAGCCCCGGGAAGTTAAACGGTGAGCCCTTTTTATAGCCTTCAATATCACCACCCCAGAGTTCCGGGTGCTGTGAAAAAATCTCAGTCAGCTTAATGGCCATTGGGCTGTCCACAAAAACCGGTAACTGAGGAATGCTTCCGTCTTTGAACATCGTTTTCAGAGAATACAGCAGTTCCTGGGTCCGTTCCAGAGCAAAGGCGGGGATAACGATGTTGCCGCCGCGTCTCGCAGTTTCCTTGATAATGGCGGCAAATCTAGCTTTGACGTCCTCTGTCGCCGGGTGTTCCCGGTCACCGTAAGTAGATTCCATTACCAGGTAATCCAGTTTGGTAAGTGTGTCCGGAGCATCCTGGAGCAGGCGTTCGGGCCGGCCGATATCACCGGAGAAACAGATATTACGCGTTCCGCCGCCGGATTGAAACTCCAGAAATACCATAGCTGACCCCATGATGTGTCCCGCATTGAACAGCGTGGCGGAGATACCGTCCAGTTTTATCTTCTTATCACGTTCCAGCGGCCGAAACAGCGGCACGCAAGCCTCAGCATCTTCCACTGTATAGAGCGGCACCTCGGGAGGCGTCTTTCCGCGGCGGCCTTCACGCGTATGGCGGCGCTTTTTGGCATCGGCGTCTTCTTCCTGAATGCGGGCCGAGTCTAGCAGCATTACCTCCACCATTTCCAGGGTGGCATCGGTGGCATAAACCGGTCCTTTGAAACCGTCGTGCACCAGTTTGGGCAGCAATCCGCAGTGGTCTATATGGGCATGGGTCAGTAGGATAGCGTCAATCTGCGATGGGTCCAGTGGAGACGGGTCCCAGTTTCGGGATTGAAAATCACGTTCCTGGTACATCCCACAATCCACCAATAATTGGGTATTGGTATCTTCAAGCAGATAGCGTGAGCCGGTCACGTTGCCGGCGGCTCCAAGGAAAGTTAGTTTAGGCATAAATATACGATAGCCTAAAACCTGGGTTAGCACAAATTAAGCAGCCACGCGGACTCTAGTAATCATCCTCCGGCACTTCAGCCCCGCCGTCGTCCAGGTCGTTATCCAGCGCCTCACGCACTTCGTCAGCTAGCCGTGCCGCCCGTGGATAGCCGATATGCAGTTTGCGCTGCAGGAAGGAGGCGGACACCGTACCGGTTTGCCGCGCCAGGTTCATGGCCGTGTCAAATAGTGAATCCCGGCTGTGGACGGTGTCTACTGCGCCGCCGGGCAGCGTCGGTGCCGGTATATCCTCAATCTTAAGAATCGGCGCCTGCGGTTCCGGGTTCTGACCGTTCCAGAAATACACCAACCGCTCACTTTCCAGATCGGAGACAAAACAGCCTTGGAGCCGTTTGGGTTTGGCGGCGTCGGTCGGCAGGTAGAGCATATCGCCGCGCCCCAGCAGTTTTTCGGCGCCGACAGAGTCCAGGATAGTGCGGGAGTCCACCTGTGAGGTCACCGCAAAGCTGATGCGCGTGGGGAAGTTGGCTTTGATCAGGCCGGTAATAACGTCCACTGAAGGCCGCTGAGTGGCCACCACCAGGTGGATGCCCACGGCGCGGGCCATCTGGGCCAGGCGGCACAAAAGGTGCTCTACATCATCCAAGCCCGCCATCATCAAATCGGCCAGCTCGTCGATGACCAGCACCAGATACGGCATCTTCTCTTCGCCGGCCTTTTTGTTATAGGCGTCTATGTTTCGGGCGGCCACGTTAGCCATCTGCTTGTAGCGCCGGTCCATTTCGCCGGCCAGCCATTTAAGTGCCCCGATGGCCTTAACCACGTCCACGATAACCGGTGCCGCCAAATGGGGCATGGAGTTATAAGGCGTCAGTTCCACCCGCTTGGGGTCAATCATGATGAACCGTACTTCGCTGGGCGTATTATTCATCAGGATGCCGCAGATCAGGGCATTGAGACATACTGTCTTACCGGAACCAGTAGAACCGGCAATAAGCAGATGCGGCATCTTGGCCAGGTCGCCCACCACGGCTTCGCCGCCGGCGCCCTTGCCCAGTGCTACCGCCAGGGGCGCCTTGGACTTGAGTTTCTGGAAGGCGGTGGTTTCCATTACCGTGCGCATGGAAACGCTGCCCAGCAGCGTATTCGGCACTTCAATACCCACCAGTGATTTACCGGGGATTGGTGCTTCAATGCGGATAGCCGGCGCGGCTAAAGCCAGCGCCAGGTCATTGGCCAGGGATGAGATGCGGTCTACTTTGACCCGGGTTCGGCCGGTTTCCACCTGCCGGGTGATGATATTGCCGTCCTTGTCTTTTTCTTTGATTTCCTTAATGCGGCGGTCCCAACCCGGTTCCACGCCGAACTGCGTGACCGTTGGACCGGCGTTAATTTGCACCACCGTGCCTTCCACGCCGTAGCTGCCCAGCGCATCTTCTATCATGCGGGCGCGTTGCTGATTGTCGGCCTCCCCGTATTCAATCTCCGGGGTATAATCCAGAATATCCATCGGCGGCAGCCGCCAGCCGTCGGTCGCCAGCATGGAGGAGTTTTCGCCATATTTGCGCCAGACGTCCTGCGCCACCTGCTTCAGGTCACGCACTTCTTCTTCTTTATCATCCTTGCGCTTTTGGTCGGCCGCTTGGGCCGCTTCGGTTTCGGCGGCCCTATTATCACTGCCGGCCGGTGTCACTGCCTCTTGCTTACCAGCCACAAAGATGGAAGACGGTCTCGCCGTGGCTTCCGGTGGTTGCGGCGGTTTGGTACCGGGCGGCTGTGGCCGACCGGACATCATTGACGGCCGGAACTGACCCTGCCGATGCGGTTGGCTGTGTGATGGCGGGTAGGTGCGGAAGGGCCCGCTCTCAGTTTGGGGTGCCTCTTTGGGAACGCGGAACGGCCGGGAAACGGCATTACCCAGCCATTTGATGGCCGTCCAGGCTGCGGCGGGAACCAGCAGTATAAAGGCAAATATTACAAGGCCGATAACCCGGACCCAGCCGCCGGCGCCGGTATCGGAGCCGATAACCGCCAACCCGAAGCTGCCGCCGGCGCCGCCCAGAGCCAGCAGGCCCCAGCTGGCCAGAATGAGGACTATCGCCCCCAACCAGCGGTACCAATAGATGAAAGTAGTCTTGCGGGCAAATGTAGCTAACGCCTGACGTTTGAAAATAGCGACGGCCACGATGATGCCCAGCAGTATCAGCAGCAATCCCCAGCCGAAAACGGTGGCGGTGCCGGAAAAGAATTGATTCAGAAAAGTTTCCACCGGCTCGCGCTGCCAGATAAGCAGTGCGGCCACGGCCACTATCAGCACTGCCAGTCCAAACCAGGAACCGGCGCCATTCTTGCCGTTGGAAGGTTTATTCATCCTTGCCGCGCGGGTGGTTTTGACCGCCCTGACCGGCTTGCGGACGGCTGTTTTAGCCTTGACCGCTTTGGTTTTAGAGGTCGGTTTAGCTTTATCGTTCTTCTTAATTGACATAAACGCTTAGAGTTTATCAGCCGGAGACGAGATTGTAAAGAGTAAAAATTCCCGGGAAACAACGATCCCAAATCCCAAGCTAAAATAACTGAACAAACTTAAAAGCTCGGAGAAATCAAAATCCGCATCCGTTTAAGTCATTTTAATGTAGAACCTTTGAAATTGAATATAATTTGGATATTATAGGAGCCACGACGGCGTGCGCCGTCGTGGCTCCTTATTTCACTCTATCGCAGGGTTGATTCAGCCCCGTCCGCTTATTGAAGCTAACAGTTTTGAGCTTTACCCCTTCGCCCGGATTACCATCGTCGGTATATCGCTTATCTTGACCACCCGGTCGGCGATACTGCCCAGCGCCCAGCGTTTGATGCCGGAAAAACCGTGGGTGGACATGGCGATGATGTTGGCTTTAACTTCGTGAGCCGCTTTGACCACCTCCTCGGCGACATCACCCACAGACACCATGGTATTGACCTTGATGCCTCTAGCCCGCAACGGTGCTGCCGTTTCTTCCAGGTAAGCCAGCGCCTCAGCCTTGACCTCTTCCAGTTCATGTTCTTCCAGTGGTACCTGGGCGCGGCGGTCCCGGGTCAGCGCGTTATAGGTCAGGCCAGAGACCACTTCCAGCAGCGTAACTTCGGATTCCGTTTCTGGCGCCATCTTGACCATGATGTCTTCCACGTTGGTCAACACGGTTTCCGCCAGTTTGGAACCATCCAGAGGGACTAATATTCTTTCGTACATCGCTGGCCTCCTTATACCTTGGATTCTATCAATTCTTTTTTCTTTGTCAATAGGGATACCACCACCAGCGTCAGGAAGGCCAGCGGCACAGAAATAATGGCCGGCTGGCTGATGGGCATCGGCGCGTCGGCGGCCGGTAGATTATAGACCTGGGTAAACACGTCCGGCGATAGCAGGATCATCACCAGTGAACCCACAAGGCCCACGATGATGGAAGCAATAACGCCCTGCGCGGTCACGCGGTTCCAGAACAGGATCATGATAATGGCTGGCAGGTTGGCTGAAGCGGCTATCGTAAAGGCCCAGCCCACCAGGAATGATACATTCATATGCTGGAAGGCCAGTCCCAGTCCCATCGCCAACACGCCTACCAGGATGGCGGTTATCCGCCCGATAAGCACCATGGCAGTATCGGACATCTTGATTTTCAGCGTCTTGTGTACCAGGTCAATGGCTACCGCGCCGGAGGCGGCCACAATGAGGCCGCTGACCGTGCCCAGAATAGTGGCAAAGGCGATAGCGGATATGATGGCAAAGATACCGATGCCGAACGCCCGCGCCAGCAGCGGTGCCGACATATTCTGGTTAGTCAGGTCAATGACCCCGGTGGTCATCGCTCCCAGTCCCAGGAAAAAGGTCAAAAGGTAGAAGAGGCCGATAGCGCCCACCGCCACGATGGTGGATTTACGGGCAAAGGCCGGACTGGGCACGGTGTAATAACGGATGAGGATATGCGGCAGGGCCGCGGTGCCCAGAAACAGCGACAGCATTAGTGATACGAAGTTCACCCGGTCGGCGGTGCTGGCACCCTTGGCCGGGTCAATGGTGAATTTCTGGCCGGGTACTAAGATATCGGCACCCTGAGTGGGTACCTGGTAATAGACGGTAGCCGTGGCCTCGCCGTCCTGGATCTTCTGGGTACCCCAGCGGATGACTTCACTGTCCTTTATGATACCAAAGAAGGAGAACAGGTTAACCGGTCCGGTTTGGGTATTGGCCTCGCCCTCAATCTCGCTCAGGTGGCCCACCGGGAAAAAGAGCCCTTCCTCTTTGGCTGCGCCGTTGTAGAGGTCAGCCTCAGTCGGGGAGGTCACAATAGACTGGGCCTGGGTCAGCACGCCGTCGGCGGCTTCCAGTTTCCAGTAGTTAATCAGACCGTCATTCTCCGCTTTGACAAAGGTACGTCCGTTAACGGTGAATTCTTCTAAAAGGGTGTAGGAGCTGTCGGCTAGCGCCAGGCTGCCTGGTGTCGTATTGGTCAGTTCCAGCGTCTGGAGGTTGTTCAGCGGGCTGTCCGGGTCGCCGGGAGCTGTGGAGAAGCCGTTGACCAGCAGCAGCACGGTCAGAATCAGGGAGAACAGTACCAGAAGGCCGCCCTTGATGAACTGCACCCAGGTGGTGGAGGCCATACCGGCGGTGGCAACAATGAGAATTACAATACTGCCGACGATGAGTACGCCGGCCTCAAAAGGCAGACCTAAAAGCGGTGTGATCAGCGCGCCGGCGCCCACCATCTGTGGAATCAGGTAGAACAGGGAAACAATCAGTGTGGACACCGCGGCCGCAAAAACCACGCCGCGGGATTTGAATTTGGCATCAATGGCTGAGGCAAAGGTGTATTTACCCATACGCTTGAGCGGTTCAGCCACCACAAACAGGGCCACCATCCAGCCGGCCAGGAAGCCGATGGAATAGAGGAAGCCGTCAAAACCGTACAGGGCAATCATACCGGCGATGCCTAGGAAGGAAGCGGCGGAGAGATAGTCGCCGGCGAAGGCTATGCCGTTGACCGACCAGTGGATATTACCGCCGGCGGCAAAGTAGCCGGAGGCTGATTTTGCGCGCCGGGCGAACCAATAGGAAATGCCCAGCACTGCCAGGACGAACAGGACAAAAATAACGACTGCCAGAGGTTCGGCGGAGTAGTTCATTACGCCTTATCCTCCTGTTCATGGGTCACCGGGTCGTCGTGTTTTTCTTTGTTGGAGCAAAGTTTGTTATAGACGACAGCCAGGACTACCGCCAGGATAATGATGAAGAAGCCGTAAACGATGGAAATGTTCAGGTCGCCGACATCGGTGGCCATGAACGACGGGCTGATGACGCTCATCAGTACAAAGCCCATATAGATGGGGGTGAAAATGGCAAACATAATCAATCCCAGTTTGGACTTGTATGACCCGGATTTTTCCACCTTCCAATCAGTTGAAGGTCCGTGGTCCATAAAAAAACGCCTCCTTGAAGAAAAGAAATTTTTGGTTGCGGTTTTACTGATACTGAAGTATTTATTGATTTAATGCTATTGTTTGACGCTTATTGTTAACCTCTCCGGTCCTCCCCTAAGCTGACAACTGAAAACTGATTACTGTCTACTCGCAACAGAGGTTCCGGTACCCGTTTTGAATTTTGGAACTTTAATATTTAATTTTGTTTAGTGCTTGGATATTAGAAATTAGGATTTTTGTACCCTTATCATCATCACCGGAATCCGGGAATGGCGCACCACCCGCTCAGCCACGCTGCCGATTAGCCAGTTGGCCGGCCAGCTGCGGCCGTGGGTGGACATGGCGATAATATCTACTTCCAATTCTTCGGCCATCTTGATGATGGTGTTGGCCGGGGAACCTTCGCGCAGATGGGAGGATACTTTGAAACCGGCGGCTTTCAGCTCTTTGGTGATTTTATCCATGTAGGTTATGGCCTTCTGACCCTGTTCGGCCACGGTAACGGCGGCAATAGCCGGGTCCTCAAAAGCAAACTCCTGGGCCGGATTGGACGCAATATTCAGCAGCGCAATCTCGGCGGCCTCAGAATAAGCCAGCGCCTTGACGTGAGGCAATACGCCTTCAGCGGTCTTAGAACCATCAAGGGGTACCAGTATCTTCTTGTACATCCGTATTTATATCCTTTGCGTTTATTCTTCAGTCGGTATCGGTCAAAAACCGACTCAGAGCGTACCCTGAGTCCTAGTCCTTTAGGTAAACTACGGTATCATACATTAATCAGGCCTTAATTCGCCAATTACAAAATGATATGCCGGTGTCCGGTTCCGTTGACATAAAATCTGCTTTGCGATACAGTAATCCCGCCAAGCAGAGCGGGCAGCCGCCGCGGCATTTATTTGCCGGGGAGGAAAGTCCGAGCTCCACTGGACAGGGCGCCGGGTAACCCCCGGGAGGGGCGACCCTATGGAAAGTGCAACAGAAACATACCGCCAGCGGCCCCGCAAGGGGTGCGGGCAAGGGTGAAATGGCGAGTTAAGAGCTCACCGGCGTACGGGAGACCGTCCGGCCGTGAAAACCCCGCCTGGAGCAAGGCCAAATAGGGGGACTGAGGCGTGTGTCCGCGCTGTTCCCGGGTTGGCCGCACGAGCCTGCCGGTAACGTCAGGCCTAGATAGATGGCTGCCGCCCTTCGCAAGAAGGGTACAGAACTCGGCTTATAGCTCTGCTTGGCACAACTTAGCTTTTAGCCTTCCTTATTTATCCCTCTCCCCCTGTAAACAACTAACAACTGACCACTGAAAACTAATAACTGACAACTGAATTGTTTTGGTCATTGTGATTTGGACATTGGAATTTGTTTAGGATTTAGATATTAGGATTTAGGATTTGCCATGTCCCCCGATCCCGCCTCGTTGCTGATAGCTGATGGCTGACAGCTAATAATCCGTCATTGCGAGCCCCCGGCGAAGCAATCTCGGTTCTCCACAAGTTCAGTCATCCTCGGCGAAAGCCGGGGATCCACAATAGCTGATAGCTGACGGCTGACGGCTCAAAATAGAAATTTGGATTTAGGATTTACTGACCACTGAAAACTGAAAACTGAAAACTAACAACTCCGTCTCTGTCCACCCTTGCCATAGAGTGTTGATATTAAAAGATTGCAAGATAATAAGATGGCATTAGGGCATTAGGGGTGGACATCAGCCCAATAAATCATTGAGAATACCGCTGAATCACTTTGCATCACCATCAATGGCACCGGGTATAATACCCTCCATATGACTCACCCACACCTTCACGAATTTGTCCTCCACTGCGCCGCCCGTGCTGGACATGACTGGCTGGATCTTTATGATGAAATGTGCCGTACCGCCGCGCGCCGCAAATATCGTGATTTAGGTTATTCAGAATTGCGGGCCATGGGCCTGCCGCTGGACTTAAACGGCCTGGACACCACCGCCGCACTGGTGGAACAAGTCCTTCGCCCCACCGAGGCTAGCTAGTTTTCGCTTGTATATTTTCGGTTAGCCAGCCAGCCATCATTATCAGTCATTGAAAATTAACCCGACCGGAAGTGCGGCCAGTGCAGATTTAGTGCAAGGCGCAACATCCAAACAGGAGAATTCATCGGTTGATAGCCGGATCAGGCGGCCATTGGCAAGTATCTCTAACCATGTTACTGGTTCTTCGTCTTCATTACTGATAATCAGCGCGGTTACTCTTTTTACCTCAAATACACTGCCCAGTTTCAAGCCCATGTGTAGAAACCATCGGTGAAAGGCCGGGCTGCCCTTGATTCTCAGTATCCTGAAAGTCTGTCCTTCTTTTGCCTTGGATAAATGAAACATGGCTTAACCCTTCCCTTTTTCTCTTTTGCGCTGCCTGTCCCCATTGAGGGTACACCGCGCGCCAGGCAAAGGGCTATTAGTATTCCCACCTATTTTTCGGAAAATAAACCCCTATTCCTCTGCCCGTCTTTGGCCAAATCTCAAATTGCTTTGCACTTGAATTTGGATATTTTAATTTGTTAGTGATTAAACATTAGATATTTGGATTTGTTTGTTATTTGGTGCTTAGAGCTTGGAATTTCCCGCCAGCGGGTTTGTCTGTGTCCGCGGCAATCCTCTAAGTATAGTCCCCCAATGCTTTGGTAGGGGCTAGGCATGCCTGGCCCGCCTCGTTGCTGATGGCTGACAACTGACCACTGACAGCTAATAATCCGTCATTGCGAGCCTCCGGCGAAGCAATCTCGGTACCCTGTTTTGGTCATTATGGTTTTGGTATTTGATATTGTTTGTTATTTGGTGCTTAGGATTTGGAATTTTCCGCCGAAGGCGGGCCTGTCATCCTCGGCGCAAGCCGGGGATCCACAATAGCTGAAAGCTGATACCTGATCAATAATCACCTCATCATTACCAAACTATTACGAAAACTAGGCCTGTTGGCGGATGCGAATCGTGCCTAATTGTGTGTATAATGGGTGCAAGTTGAAAAATCATACATAAAGAGAGGGGGGCTCTACAACAGAAAATCATCTTATTTCAACTAACAGATTCATTACATTTATATCTAAGAAAGAGAGGACACTATGGGTAAATTCCATCACACGGTAAGCCGCCGTGATTTCATGAAAGGATTGGGGCTGACAGCCGCCGGGGTCGGCGCTGCCTCCGTCGTCAATCCTGGTTTCCATGACCTGGACGAAGTAGCCGCCAGCCCTGGTGGTGAACTCAAGCGCGCTTGGTGGGTCAAGGAAAATGATTTCGGCGTACCTGCTACTCTGGAGATTGACTGGAGCATAGTTAAGAGACGTGACCGTAGCAAGATCTCCACTTTCCCGTATCGCGCCAGCACCCATCCTAATGCCGTCTATGGCCGCGAACACTACGATGAGTTGGTTAAGAAAACCATCAATCACGCCGCCCCGGATTGGCAATCAGATGACATCCGGGACCTGGCTATCAACGGAGCCGCCGGCGTCCTCCGTTTTTACAACTACTACACCCCTGCCGGTAAAACACAGTTCATGGGTCTTCAGAAAGCCGCGACTCCCGAATCACGCAACATGGCTCGCTGGGAAGGCACACCGGAAGAAAATACCCGCATGCTTCGGCAAGCCGGCCGCCTGTTCGGTGCTTCTTCCGTTCATGTAACTCTTATGGATGAGAACACTGAAAAGCTGATTTTCTCCAAAGAATCCAACGGCAAGGCCTATAATTTCGTCAACGATGATACCCTAGCTGAAACCGATAGCGAGTATCGTATTCCGGCCCGCTTCAAGTATATGGTCACTTGGACCCATCTCCAGCCCACCGAGTTGACTCTGCGTGAACCTTCCGAATTGGGCAGGAGTGCCACTTCCCTGGCCTACACCCGGTTGCCCGTGATTGCTGCTCAGATGCAGGAATTCGTCGCCGGTCTGGGTTATCATGGCATTAATGCCTGGAGTGGTGAAATGGCACCGTCTAATCCCTTCGGCGCCCTTTCCGGCGTCGGTGAGCATAGCCGTTTCGGTTTTGCAATCATTACCCCGGAACTCGGTTCTATGGTACGCGGTATGTGCCGCATGTTGACCGATCTGCCTCTGGAGCCCACCAAGCCGATCGACGCGGGCATCTCCCGTTTCTGCTTGAATTGCGCTACCTGTGCTAAGTTCTGCGCCTTTGATGCTTTGCCGCTGGACGATCCCAATTGGGAACCCCTTAAAGAGTCCGAGACTGGTGTACCTTTCAGCCCCGATGGGTTCAAAGGATGGCGGCTTAACACCGTCAGCTGCTCTAACTGTGCCGGTTGTCAGGCGTTCTGCCCGTTCAACTCATCCGGTCGGTCCAGCTTCATCCATGAGTTCGTCGCCGGTACTTCTTCCATCACTCCTATCTTCAACGGCTTCTTTGCCAACATGGAAGAACTCATGCACTACGGCAACAAGGACCCGAAGACTTGGTGGGACAATGAAGAGTATCTGTATGGTATCAATCCTAAATTCATCTAAAATGACCATTTACTTTTGGAAAGGAGCAAAAATATGGAATTAACTTTTATGTGGATAGTAATCACAGCCGTTATCGTTCTCGGCCTGGTTCAGCTTTTCAGCTGGACTAAAAAGAATGATGCCAAACCGGCCTGGTGGGTCTGGGGTCTCGGAGCCGTAGGCTTACTGCTGGTTCTCATGGCCATTCAGCATTACTTCGGCACTATAGAGGAAATGTATCCCACCGCCGCTTGGATGGGTGCCTTGATCTTCATCGTACCCGGAATCATCCTCATGGCTCTCTTTGGCTGGCGTCTGTCGGCCTCAAAATCGTAAGATAGTTTGAGCCTATGGCTTTTAGGAGAAGGAGAGGCAACCCGCCTCTCCTTCTCCTTTTTGTCTAAAAAGGAGATAATCTTTCATTGCGAGTCTGCAGCAACAGACGCGGCAATCCTCTAAGTATAGTCCCCCAATGCCTTTGGTAGGGGCAAGGCATGCCTGGCCCGCCTCGTTGCTGATAGCTGACCGCTGACAGCTAATAATCCGTCATTGCGAGCCCCCGGCGAAGCAATCTCGGTTCCCCACAAGTTCTGTCATCCTCAATAGCTGAAAACAGACAACTAATTCGTTTTGAACCTTTGGATTTAGATATTTGAATTTGTTTAGGATTTAGAAATTAGGATTTAGGATTTATCCGCTGAAAGCTGATAACTGATAACTGAAAACTGGCAGCTAATAATCCACCTCGCCCCTTGCCATATTTAAATAAACGGCGTATATTTAAATAAGCCTGAACCAAATTAAAATACTTTAATAAGGTGGTCATCGTGAAAAGAGGACTTACCGGTTCATTCACCCCCGGTCAAATATCCGGTGGTGAGCGCTTCAAGTCATTTATACCGGCGCCATTACCGCCGGAACCGCCCATTGTCCTTGACGTTGACCTCCAGTCGTTGATGGATCAGGCGTTGCTGGCCCTGGGGCGTCTGGACAGTGTGTCTGTATTATTACCGGACACTTCATTATTCCTGTACATGTATATCCGTAAGGAAGCGGTCTTATCTTCTCAGATTGAAGGTACTCAGTCCTCTCTGTCTGACCTTTTGCTCTATGAGAACGCCGCTGCGCCGGGTGTCCCGGTTGAAGACACCATTGAGGTGTCAAACTATGTCGCCGCCATGGACTATGGTTTGCGTCGTCTCCAGGAAGGCTTTCCATTGTCATTGCTCTTGATTCGGGAGATTCACGGCATATTGTTAAACAACAGCCGGGGCGGGGACAAGCAACCCGGTGATTTTCGTACTTCCCAAAATTGGATCGGCGGTTCGCGCCCGGGCAACGCCGCTTTCGTACCGCCGCCGCCGGACCGCCTGATGGATTGTCTGAGCAACCTTGAGATGTTCCTCCATGATCAGCCGGGTAAAACGCCGCTCCTGATCAAAGCGGCTCTTGCCCATCTGCAATTTGAAACTATCCATCCGTTTTTAGACGGCAATGGCAGACTGGGCAGATTACTAATCACCTTTATCCTCTGTGCGGAGAATGCCATCAGTCAGCCGCTGTTGTATCTAAGCCTGTATCTGAAGCGCCATCGGCAGGAATACTATGATTTGTTGCAGGCGGTCAGACTTGATGGTGATTGGGAGCGCTGGCTGGCTTTTTTTCTGACCGGAGTCAGGGAAACCGCTGATTCCGCCGTCCAGACCGCCCGGGCGTTAACGGTGTTGTTTGATCAGGATCAGGTATTGATTACCAGCGCGGGGAGGAACAGCGGGTCAGTGCTAAAGGTGCATAACGCCCTGCGCCAACGGCCGGTGTTATCGCCCTTTGCTTTGTCCCGCATTACCGGTCTGTCTGCCCCAACGGTCCTGACCGCTCTGGAAACACTTGTCGGTATGGGTATCGTCACTGAGCTGACAGGCCGCCGCCGGGATCGTTTGTATGGTTATAAAGAATATATCTCCATATTAAGTCAGGGTACGGAGTATCCGGCATAGTGCCGTGAAGCTATCCCGGTCCCTCAAGGAGCCTGCCATCCTCGGCGCAAGCCGGTGAATCCATTTCATAATAAATATGTCATTGCGAAAACGCGCAAGCGTTTGTGGCAATATCGGTTTCCCTTTCCCCAATCGTCATTGCGAGGTTACGCCGAAGCAATCTCGGTTTTTCCTGTTTCGGTCGTTTAGATATTAGGATTTGTTTGTTATTTGGTATTTTCAGCTGATAGCTGTAAACTAATTCGTTTTGAACCTTTGGATTTAGATATTTGAATTTGTTTAGGATTTAGAAATTAGGATTTAGGATTTATCCGCTGATAGCTGATAACTGAAAACTGATAACTGAAAACTGATAAAAAATATGTCTTGATTCCTCTACCACTGGGGTATACAATCTGCTTAAGTCCTTCCTTAGAGGCACAGAGATGAAAAAATTGTTTCTGGTTCTTGCCCTGTCCGCCATACTGGTTCTGCCTGCCGGTTGTGATGGTATCCAGTTTGAAGACATTAACTTCAAACTCGGATCTGATGACGAACCTGAAAAAACCGAGGGACCGGTGCGCTGTCAGCTCATTCTGGACACCCGGGTTGTCACCGTAATGGGGGCCTATGTTTATCCGGCGGCGGTCCGGTTTGCCTATGAGATTATTATCCCCGGTCAGAATCCTGATTATCATGCCCCGGTGTCCAAATATACTGACTCCAATGGGTTTGTCAGATATACGACGGAAGTCATCACCGTGCCGTCTAATGCCTACGTCGTAATCTATGTCTTTGTCGCTGACGGCCAGGAACATTACACGATTTTCGGCACAGACAGTGAGATGTCCTACACTTACACTGAAATCAGCCAGGAAGCGAACCGTGGTATCGGCACTGACCTGTACACCCTGGCAAAAAGCATTACTGTTGTTAAAGGCAGCAGCGGTATTGCCCCGTAACATCCCTGTTTGTAACAACGCGGCAATCCCGCAACTATAGTTCTCCGATCCCTCCTCGTCACTGAGTACTGACGACTGATAACTGTAAACTGAATCGTTTTGATCATTTAATATTGGATATTTGAATTTGTTTAGTATTTAGAAATTAGAGCTTGGAATTTCCCGCCCAACGGGTCTGTCATCCTCGGCGCAAGCCGGGGGTCCACAATAGCTGATAGCTGAAAGCTGATGGCTGAAGGCTTAAAGCCTGTTTCGGTCATTTAGATATTTGAATTTGTTTAGTGCTTAGATATTAGATATTTGGATTTGCTGATGGCTGAAAGCTGACAGCTGATAGCTGACGGCTAATGGCTAAAAATAGAAATTAGATATTAGGATTTGTCTGACTACTGACTACTGCATTGAAAAACCCCATACTATGGATTACACTTATCGTACAGAATAGTTCGGCATTGGATTGGATAACGGTATGAAAGAATATACAGTTGTCATCGAAAAAGACGAAGACGGCTACTTCGTAGGTAGCGTCCCCAGCCTTCATGGGTGTCATACCCAGGCCAAAACGCTCGACCAACTGATGATCCGCATGAAGGAAGCGGTTTTGTTGTGTCTGGAAACTGACTACTGATTACTGAAAACTCGGTCCCGATCATCCCCCTGTAGGGGCGAGGCATGCCTCGCCCGCCCCGTTGCTGACCGCTGACGGCTGATGGCTGATGGCTAATAGCTCGGTGTGGCAATTTCGGTGCCCCCAAAAAGCTGATAGCTGAAAGCTGATAGCTGATAGCTGATAGCTGATAACTGACCACTGACCACTAAAAGCTGACAACTGATAACTAACTTACTCCCCATAAAAAAAGAAGCCCCATTTCGGGGCTTCTCTGGCCTTGGGCTTAGATTTTATCAGGCTTCCAATAAAGGATTACCGGTGCCCGGTACCACAGCGCCGTCGGTGATAGTCCACTCAAACTGGGCCGGGTTAACCAGCCAGGGAGTCAGGTCTTCCATATCATCCGGCACTACTTTGTTTGTAAATGCGTAGGCTGCGGCCGCTACCTGGAGATTATGCTGCTCGGCCATCGCTGCCTGTGTGTCGCCTTCGTTCATAAACTGAAGCACATTCGGCATCGCCACGGCGGAAATCGTGCCTAAAATAGCCACCACCACCAGCAGTTCAATCAGGGTAAAGCCCCGTTGGCTGGACTTAAAGCGTTTGAAGAATTTATCCAATGAATTCTTACCTCATAATTAATATTATCAAACGTAATTATACATAAAAAAACACTTTTTGACAAATCGTTCAACGAATTTACCCTGGCTAATCATTTTTAATATTACTTCTCTGCGCTCCAGCGCCGAAGCAATCCCATTTCCCCAATAACTCTGTCATCCTGGGCGCAAGCCGGGGATCCACAATAGCTGATAGCTGATAGCTGAAAGCTGATGGCTGAAGGCTTAAAGCCTGTTTTGGTCATTTAGATATTTGGATTTACTGATGGCTGAAAGCTGATAGCTGACGGCTAATGGCTAAAAATAGATATTAGATATTTGGATTTGCTGAAAACTGACTACTGACTACTGACAACTAAAAACTTCCCCTCTTGACACAACCCCAACTCCGTTGTATTGTTATTAGAACATACTTCTAGTACCATCGTACTAAGCAACGTTGAAGGTTATTGCGTAAGGGCCTTACTAAAATACTATTGACTATACTTAAGCAGTAACACTATAATCATCTGTACTCTCTAAAAGATAAAATACATATTGGGAGTAAAGTCTGAGGACTGAAAGGTGGTGACAAACAGAATGAAGTTCCTAGAAAATCTAAAAATGAAAAAACTCCGCAAGGGCCAGAAAGGTTTCACCCTGATCGAGCTTTTGGTGGTCATTGCCATCCTGGGCGTCATCGCCGCCGTGGCCGTGCCGAATATCATCAGCTTTATTGGTAGTGGTGAAGAAGAGGCAAAGGAAGCTGAGTTACACAATGTTGTCGTTGCAGTTACTGCCGCGGCAGTTGAAGGTGGCAATGTTTCTACACTAGCTTCCGCGGCAACGCTCAGTAGTGCAGGCGATGTGTCAATTGGCTCATCAAGTGTTGGTGCCTTTATCATTGGTGGACATACAAGTCTTCAATACACGTACGTCATCAATACTGACCTTTCAGTGACACAGTCTTAAAAAGGACGTTGGTTTAAGCAATCGAGAAGATTGATGTCTTCTCGATTGCTTTTTCCCCCAGTGCGTCTGAAGGTTTCTCATTGTAGACCTTTATGGTTACAGTTAATCGCAAAACAACGAAAGCGATGGCGAAGGCAAGAAATATTCACTATTCTTGAAATATACTGGTGGTCGGGTTACGAATATAAGTATTTGTTGTGGCCTAATAGTAGTGCTATTGTCCAAAACATTTCTTTCTGAAGATTAGAATGGTGACATGGTGAAAAAAACCTTGAGGCTAAATATGGCTAGCGCCAAAAGGAAGATTCGATAAATAAGGCGATAAGTTTGTTTATTTTGGACAAATACCCCGATCTCCCATCCCCAAAGTGCAATCCCTAAACAGACTGCCGGGATTACTGTATATAAATAAAACTGATACGTCGGTCTTCCTGTTGTTATATCAATTAAAAGAATTATGGCATATGTTACTATTACCCAAATGAAGGTGAAAAGATATATGCTATGTCTGTGGGTGTGACTAGTAAAACTCCTCCAACCTAAATATACGATTGTTGGTAACAATAATAGCCAGACGTTCCATCCCATTCCTGCGATGTACCGTATTCCCGTTTTGTCATAATTAAAATTATCGACCGCAGGGTGGATTAACCAAGACAATGTGCTGGTTGGGGTTAAGAATCCATTTCCTTGGCCTACGTCGGCTAAAGCCATCAGGCTGTGCCACGGAATGTAGAATATTCGCCCGATTGGATTACCCCAGAACTCCGTCCTAATATATTCCATAGGTGGCAATAGTATAAACCATGTAAATATGACCGCAGTGAGTAACACTGCAATGTTAAGAACATGGTGATTACGAAGGGGTGAGCTGCTATTTTCTTGGAGGGCACTATACCCACTACGTAATTCAATAATGATCATTCGACGATTACAGAATGCCCAATGTATCATTAGGATAGCCAAACCAAATACTGCAGTTTCTTTACTCAAGATTGCCAAACCAAAAAGGATTCCTGCCCAAAGATATCTGTCTTTAAAATACGATAAAAACCCGGCCATCATTAACGTTAGTGAAAACACGTCTAACATTGCAACGTGTGATTGGACAAAACTCAGGTTTTCAAAAGCAAACAGGAATGTGGCACCAACAGGAATAAATACCCCGCTTTTCGCCCAATACTTATTATTCTCCTCGATATCCATGGCTTCTTTGCTAAATGTTGTCCTGATCATGGTCTTGCATAGTAGATAAAAAATCAGAATTGACGCTGTACCAAATAAAATCGGAATAATTCGCCATCCGACGGCGTTGTCACCGAAAAGGAACATGCCGAAAGCTATTAACCATTTGCCAAGCGGTGGATGTTCAAGTACGCGTAGCATTTCCCCACTTAAAATATAGCGCGCTTCTGCAACATAATAACCTTCATCGGCAATAACATGCCCGGGATTAGAGATTATGAGAAGATGAAGTATCAGTGACGTGACTGCAATTACAATTACAGCAATATTGTCTTTTTGTGTAAACCAGTTATTAATTGATTTCCAGAGATTTGTTGATAAATTAAAGCTGGGGTAGCTTCGTTCATGAGTTGATACGCGCACTCGAAAGGTTTTTGTTTGGTAGATATGAAGACCATAGCGAACCACAAAAACAATCGTTATAAGGATCAGTAAGGTGGGAAATATATATGTTAAAAAAATATGCCATGTTGGTTTTAACGTGTTGAGTAAAATGGAGATACCAGTCATTAGTCGCGCCATATATATTGTGGCCAATACGATGCCGATAACTGAAATGACGATGTATTTAATATCTCTTTTACATAGTACAAGGCCTAGGATAAGCATTCCTAAGATGAACACAGTATTGGCTATCATTGAAGGCGGACCATACATCAAACATAATACTATACGAAATGGTGAATTTTGTGAATGTTTGAAAACATGACATTGACATCGTACGATTATCGGTTATAATAGAACAAATTAGAACACCCCCTGTATTTCGGCTCTTTATGGAGGCAAACCATGTCATTCAACAGAAAACAAAACGGTTTCACCCTTATTGAGATATTGGTGGTAATTGCCATTCTCGGTGTTATTGCTGCAGTGGCGGTTCCGAACGTATTGAGTTTTATCAACAGTGGTGCTACTGATGCGGCCAAAGCAGAACAACATAACCTTACTGTGGCTGTTAGTGCCGCGCTTTATGATATCACTGTGGACGACAGTCTTGAGTTTATAAATGATGATACTGCCCGCGTTTGGGACCCTGACGCTGAAGGTGTCGGTAAAGGTGACCCGGCTTACTATCTGGATAAAGCTACTCAGTATAAATGGGCTATTAGCGAAACAGGAAACGTTACCCCTGGTTCCAAGGAAGGCGGGAACCCCATCGGGAGTTAAACAATAATCTCCGTATAAAAGCTGTCGGCTGGAGTCGGCAGCTTTTTGTTTATGTGTTCTCAGCAGAAGATGTAGTTGATTATGAGCCATTGAAGCTAGCTACCTAATAGAAGATATGTAGACTCAAAGCCTCTTATCAGCTAATCTTATCAGGTGAATATTTCAGTATGGCGTCAGCCATTGTTAATTGGCTTTATCCTTGCTCATATCGCTGTTTTCGGTTTTGTTTTCACCAATGGATTCTATTCTGACTATGAAATCTCTGCCTTCGGCATCTTCCACCAGTACGCAGCGGATATGCTGTCCGGCCAAATACCGTACCTGGATTTCCCGGTGGAGTACCCGCCTGTTGCCCTGTCACTGATAGTCATACCCGGGCTTTCTGGTGAAGGCTACGCCGCTTATTCTGTCGCCTTTACCGCGGGAATCGTCTTTTTTGATCTTTTAATGCTGGTATTACTGGCGGTATTGTCTCGGCGTTTGGGGCTGACGGTTTGGAAGACGCTGGCGGTTTATACTCTGGCATTGCTGGCTATCGGGCCGATTATTGCCCTGCGCTATGACCTGGCGGTGGCCTGCTTGGTGTTATTAGCGGTGTTAGCATTGATCTGGGGTAACACCAAAACTTGCTGGGTTATCTTGGGATTGGCGGTTATGGCCAAGATATACGCCGTGGTGTTGGTGCCGCTGTTTCTTATCTGGCACTGGCGCAGGGGGGAAAAACGGGAACTGGTGCGTGGTGGGGTGGCCTTTGGTGTGACTCTTTTGGCGGTTTCCATTGTGCCACTTCTGGTCAGTGCTGGGGGTTATATTGATTCCTTCCTCTACCACTCTGACCGGCCGCTCCAGATTGAAAGCCTGTATGCCTCGGCATTATTGGCCGGGGAACAGTTGGGTTGGTTCAGTGTGGATATGAAATATAGCTTTGGTTCGGTCAATCTGGTATCGCCGGTGGCGGACTTTTTCGCCGCTTACTACTGGGTATTTGTGGGCGCTGGGCTGATGCTGGTGTACTGGCTGTTTGATCGGTTCCTGAAGAAAACCGGGGCCATGAAGAACAAGGACGGAGAGCGGGACAGCGCGGCGGCGCTTGGACTGGTGGCTTTTACAGCGGCGGCCATAACTGTTTTCATGATTTTCAATAAGGTGCTGTCGCCGCAGTTTATTATCTGGCTTTATCCGTTGATACCGCTTTTGCGGCGGGGTAATCCGTTGTCCTGGATATTGTTTGTGGCCATCGGCTTTATGACTGCCTATGTCTATCCACTGCATTATATTGAATTGCAGGATGGTGAAGCCGTGGTGACCTGGGTGCTGCTGGCGCGCAACGTGCTTCTGTTGGGGCTGCTGCCGCTGATGATCTGGGGCTGCCGGCGGCTGTTTAAGGGATAAATGCCAATAGCCGGTATTGGCTTTGCCCTCGCCGGAAAACCTATTTCTGTAAGTATTTAAGCTGCCAGCTCCGTTATGCCCACAAATCCCAGGTGGACTAAACCAAGAAACAGCAGGAAAAGCACGAATTTTAGGCAGGTCCTTAAGGTTTCGTTTTTCGGCAGCTTGGCCCTTGATAAGAGGTAGGCAAAGAGGGTGAGGCCGAAGACGGTAAATACTGCTATTACACCGTTAAAGCCCAGCCAGTTTACGATAAACGCGGAATCAAAGATTAGCAGCGAAAAATTGTTAACGGCCAATACAATACTGAGGAGTGCAAAGGTATAACAAAAGGTTCTTCTGAGGATGTGGGATAAAAACGGGACAAAGATCGCCTCAATGGCCAGTAGGTAAACTGGTACAAACCAAATTGATATTTTGGTCAACTTTCTTAGAGTTGCGTTTGCCTCAGCGCCCACACCCAGGCTCAGGAAAAGAACGGTGGATATTACATCTAACGAGACCGCGATAAACAGTAATATAACTGGTAAATCAATGGTGTAGGTTAATCTGGATATGTTGATTATGATTGGTTTCATATAAATTTTTCTTTGCGACACCTTGCATCATCCGAACGGGTTCATGCAACGAACCTGCAAGAGTAGTCCACCAATCTCGGTGCCCCGTTTTGGTCATTGTGATTTTGATATTTGGAATTGTTTAGGATTTAGAAATTAGATATTAGATATTAGGATTTGTATGACTACTGCCTACTGATAGCTTCCCCCACACGGAATTCCGTGATTCGCTTTACCAGATCATAGGGCACCGGGTTCTCCAGTGGGAACTGCACTGAGCCTTTAGCCCTTTTATAGGGGGCAAGTGCCTGGTCGAAGGCGGTGATGCCGGATGGGGTAGGGTACAAGCCTATATGGTGCTTGAAGGCCGCAAAGTGAATCAGGGCCTTGCCATTCAGTTTGAAGGTGGGCATTTGGTAGCTGATGGTCTCGGTTGCTTCCGGCGCGGCAGCTTGTATGGTACGGCGCATTTTCTGAAGAATAGCCTGAACTGCATCGGGGAATCCGGCGATGTATTCGTCAATGGTGGTGGGTGTTGTCTTTTCATCCATCGTAACATCCTGAATGTTATTCAGAGCCCCAAGCCGGTGGTTTGTGAAATGTCCCCATACTATCATGGAGAATCGGGGAAAATTGGGAGGCTGCAAGGATTGTGTCGTTGATTGCTATAATTGAATTGGTCGCCACCCGGCGGAGTTCTCTGTGTTGTCGGCCATTGTGACTGCCGTTCAATAAAAAGCCCCTAAAATGCCGAAGTGCCGTTTCCGGCACCTCAGCGCCCATCGGCCGAAGCCTTTGGGGAATTCAACACTTGAATTATACCTGGTTATCAAAATTTGTCAAGACTTTGTTGACTTACAGGCGTTGAGTGTTCCCTTCCGCACAAACATCCAAAAATAAATCTTCAAAATGGGACATTTGCCCCTTGACAAATATAGAACAGTAATACTATACTATAAACCGCTCAAGCCAGAACTAGCTTGACTTACCATACACCGCGGCCGCGGCAATTCACCCTCCCGGGTATCAGATAGGCGGCTTTCTGCGGTTGTCATAAAGAACAAATGAGCTTATATATGGCACTGAGCAAACCTGACTACGAGAGGCTGATGAGAGACGAGACGATTGTTGAAAACGCGTATGACCCCGCTGACCTGCCCCCGGAGTACCTGAGTTATCGTGATGAAGGCTGTGAGCTGGCGCCAGCCTGCCTGGAGTGTCCCTTCCCTTTGTGTATTTATGATGATCCCTCTTTGGCGCGTTCTTTTCAGGCCCAACAACGCGGCCGGGATATGGCGCTGAAGCGCCGCGCCGGCTTCAGTGTGAAAGAGATAGCTGCTGAATATGATGTTACCCGCCGCACGGTGTCTCGCGCCATCGGTGAATATGAAAGGACGCAGCGGGTTCAGAAAGTAGTGGGCGCCGATGAATGAAATGCTAAATCCGGGTGATCATGCTGATGATGAGCGCCGCCGGCGCTACAGGGAGATGCTGGACCTGTACCGCGGCCGCCAGTGGTCCGGGCGGGCAGCCGGGGAACGCCGGTTGACCTTTAACTACGCCGCCGCGGCGGTGGACAAGTTGAGCGCCTATCTGATGAACGGGCTGACTGTTCGGGCGGCCGGGGACGGGGCGGCGGTGGCTGAAGCCCAAACCATATTGG
Source organism: Dehalogenimonas sp. (assembly GCA_050864255.1). GTDB lineage: Bacteria > Chloroflexota > Dehalococcoidia > Dehalococcoidales > Dehalococcoidaceae > Dehalogenimonas. The sequence goes on along the minus strand of JBOWAX010000003.1, from coordinate 83,183 downwards.
ACCGGTGGCATGCCGGTAACTGCCTGGACCGGCTGGACTATGAAACGGAAGTCGATACCGCGGTGCTGGGTGACGGTTGTTACCGCCTGGGCTGGGATGATGCTGCCGGGATGGTGCGGGTGACCGCGCCGGATGTGTGCGGCCTGGAGGTAACCTTCGGCCTGGACGGGGTAACTCCGGAGGAGGTGCGTGCCGGATACCGCCTGTCTGCTGCGGCAGCTGACCGCGCTTGGGGTATCAGGGCTGGGGCGGCAGAGGTGGAAGTCACTGAAAGCTGGACGGTGGAGCGCTTTGAAGTCAGCACCAATGGGGTGACGGCGGTTGACGGAGCCAATCCCTACGGCTTCATCCCCTTTATCGTTTTCCCGAATCTCTCCCGGCCCAAATCGCCCTGGGGTACCTCTGACCTGGAGCCGCTTGTTGAAGCCCAGCGGGAGCTTAACCGGGCCGTCAGTCAGCTTTCCCGTATTCTGGAGCTGTCCGGCAATCCCATCGCTGTATTGGAGAACGTAGAATCGTCATCGGATATTGCCGTGTCTCCGGGGGCGGTGTGGCACCTGCCGGAAGAGGCACGGGCTTACCTGCTGGATTTGCTGCAGGGCGGCGGCGGTCAGCTTCACCTGAATTACATTGACCTGTTGTTCCGGGTGATGCATGACCTGGGTGAAGTACCGCGGGCAGCCTTCGGCGGACTGGGGCGGGATGTTTCCGGCGTGGCCCTGGAACTGGAAATGCAGCCGCTGCTGCACCGGGTCTGGCGCAAACGTCTGATCCGCACCGGGGTGTACCGCCGGCGGGCGGAAATGGCGCTGAAGCTTTATGCCCACTACCGTGAGCTTGATCTGGACGGGGTGACAGTGGAGGTTCATTGGCCGCCGGTGCTGCCGCGGGATATTACTGCGCTGGTGGCCAACGAAAAGGCCCTGGTGGCTTCAGGTCTCCGCTCCCGCAAGGGCGCTATGACCGGCCTGGGCATCACCGACCCGGCTCAGGAATTCGCTGATTGGTTGGCAGAGGAGAAGGCCATAAGGGGACAAGGGTCGTAGCTTTGCCATCTCACCCCCTCGTCTTTGCGAGCCTGCGGCGAAGCAATCTCGGTACCCTGTTTTGAATTTAGGAACTTTGATATTTGATATTGTTTAGGATTTAGAAATTAGTGCTTAGATATTCGTCCCTCTGTAGAGGCGAGGCACGCCTCGCCCGCCCTGTACCCAGGTGCTGACCGCTGAAAGCTGGCCCCCATCGTCATTGCGAGCCTGCGGCGAAGCAATCTCGGTACCCTTATTAAAATATTTGAAATTGGTAGTATTCCCCCGGTACTCATAACTGTCTACTGTAAACTGAAAAGCTAATAGCTGAAAGCTGGCCCCCATCGTCATTGCGAGGAGCACAGCGACGCGGCAATCTCGGTACTCTTAGCTACCAACTGACAACTGACTACTGCAAACTAAAAACTAAGGAGGACCCCCATGAAAGAAAATCAAGGCAAAAAGGAAATCGTTTCCTTCGATTCCGAAAAAGAAGACGAAGGCGGCGCAGCAACCCCGGACATTGACCTGATGTCCATAACCCTGGCGGAACGCGACGCCGCCATTGACCGGCTGACCGGAGACTTGACTCAGACGGTTGATGCCTACCGCAAAGCCGCCGCGGCGCTGAACCCGGAATTGCCGGAAGAAATGATCACCGGCGACACCGTAACTGCGGTGGATGAGGCGGTGACCCGTGCCAAGGCGCTGGTCACCAGGGTGAAAGCCGCGGTCAAAGCCGTCCCGCCGCCCCCGGTGGCCGCCCCCAGAGGTTCGCTAATGGGTAACCTCACCCCCGCCGATAAAATCCGCCGCGGTCTGGGCTTCTAACCCCCGGCCAAAACTGAAAACTGACTACTGGCTACTGACTACTGACTACTGAAAACTGAAAACTGCCTACTAACAACTAAATATCTCGTCATTGCGAGCCTGTGGCGAAGCAATCTCGGTACCCTGTTTTTAATTTAGGAACTTTGATATTTGATATTGTTTAGGATTTAGAAATTAGTGCTTAGATATTCGTCCCTCTGTAAGGGCGAGACACGTCTCGCCCGCCCGCTGAAAGCTGACTACTGACTACTGAAAACTGAAAACCGACAACTAAATATCTCGTCATTGCGAGCCTGCGGCGAAGCAATCTCGGTACCCTGTTTTGAATTTAGGAACTTTGAAATTTGATATTGTTTAGGATTTAGAAATTAGTGCTTAGATATTCGTAGCTGATGGCTGACAGCTTAATTTGAAAGGAGAAAACAATATGGCTCTTACTCTATCTGAAGCTTCCAAACTGTCCAATGACCTTTTACTCGAGGGCGTGGTGGAAACCATGCTCAAGGACTCGCCGGTGTTGCGCCGGTTGCCCTTCATTGAAATCACCGGCAACGGTCTGACCTATAACCAGGAGAAAACGCTGCCCGATATCGCCTTCTATGATGTTGGTGAGGACTGGGCGGAAAGTACGCCTACCTTTGAACAGAAGACGGCGCACCTGAAAATTATGGGTGGCGACGCCGACCTGGACAACTTCCTGAAGACTACCCGGTCTAATTTCCAGGACCTTCAGGCGGCCATTATCCAGCAGAAAGCCAAGGCGCTCAAGGATAAATTTGAAGAGGTCTTTATCTATGGTGATGCCGCCACCAATGCCCGCGAGTTCGACGGTCTGCGGGCGCTCCTGGGCACCGGGGCCGGCGGTGAACAGGTGCTTGCCGCTGGTTCATCTGGGGCGGACCTGACGCTGGATATGCTGGACGAGCTGATTGACCTGGTACGCGGCGGTAAACCGGATATGCTCTTAATGAGCCGCCGTACCCGCCGCAAGGTGTCGGCTCTGGTGCGTGCTTCCGGCGGTGTGCTGGAGACAGACCGTGACGCCTACGGCAACTTCCTCCAGTGCTGGAACGGCGTGCCCATCGGCGTTAATGACTGGATCAAGGATACCCATATCGTAGCCGGTGGGGTAGAAGCGGCTGTCACCGGTGGTGATTGTTCCACCATCTTCGCGGTGCAATTCGGTGAAGGTGCACTGTCCGGCCTGTCCAGTCCTGGCCTGATTCAGGTTAAACACCTCGGGTCATTGGAGAATAAAGACGCCGCCCGCACCCGCATCAAGTGGTACTGTTCGCTGGCGCTCTTCTCAGCCGTCAAAGCCGCCGCGCTGATCGGTATTACGGACTAGGCTGTCAGCTGAAAACTTCACACCTCTGTCATTGCGAGGAGCGCAGCAGAGCCTGTCCCTGGCTCGAACAGGGACGGCAATCTCGGGTTCCCTCTCCCCAATCGTCATTGCGAGGTTACGCCGAAGCAATCTCGGGTTTTCCTGTTTCGGTCATTTGGATTTTGAAATTGTTTGGGATTTGGTGCTTAGGGTTTGGATCTTCCCGCCGAAGGCGGGCTTGTCATCCTCGGCGAAAGCCGGGGATCCAGTAAGCTGATTGCTGACCGCTGATGGCTGAAAGTTCACTGCCTTAATACTTAATAGTCAACGCCTTCTGATTCCCGGAAGACTCTTTGGGAGTAAGGGTGAATTTCAGATCCAGCGCCTCGGCAACTTTGATGAGAGTTTCAATCCGGGTGTTGTTATCGCCGGCTTCTAAACGGGAAATTGCCGGCTGACGCGTGCCGATGCGCCTGGCTAGTTCACGCTGGCTGATTTTGAGATCATTGCGGCGCTGGATCAGTTCTTCGATAAGGGTATATTTAGGCGTCAGCTCTTCGTAGGCCTTTCGAATTCCCGGCCGGGTAAGGAGTTCCGCTTCAAATTTATCGTATTCGTTGTTCATGATTTATTCTCAATAGAATATATAACATATCTGTTATCATTGGTCAACCTGTTAGGAATAACGCTCTATATGGTCAGTCAGTCGTTTTTCTGCTGTCTCAATGGCTTGTTCATTCAATTTATCGGTCTTTTTTAAAACACCGTGCAACAGCAGGAATCTTTTTTCTGGGATGGCACTGTAAAGGATGCGGAAATAATCAGATCCGTGATGGATTCGCAATTCTCTGATTTTAGAATTGATCTTTTTTGAAATAGGCATTTCTAGTTGAATATTGAATAGACGCAGCAGCTTTAGGGTATGAAGTATTTCAGCTATTGCACTATCGGATTGGCTCAGGATGAAATCCTTTGCCGGTTGGTTCCCATTCGCATCGGTATAGAAAATTGGTACCCATTCCATGATGATCGGGATTATAACATTTACACTGGTATTCGTCCCTTTTGTTGATTTATGTTAGGGAATTTGTAATTTCCCGAAATCCCGTAGGGGCGAGGCATGCCTCGCCCGCCTCGTCGCTGAAAGCTGAAGGCTTAAAGCCCGTTTTGAACCTTTAGATTTTGATATTGGAATTTGTTTAGGATTTAGAAATTAGATATTAGGATTTGTCTGACAACTGACTACTGAAAACTAGAGGAAAAATGAACTTAACTGCCCTTCGTTCCCTCGTCCGCACAGACCTCGGCGACACTAGCGCTGCCGCTTACCGCTGGGAAGACGACACCCTTGACCGCCATCTGCTGCGGGCCGCCGCCGAATATTCCCTGACGGCACCGCAGCAACTGAGCATAACTCTGGATACCATCGCCGGCAGCCGGGTAGTGGACATAACCTCAATTGAAGACCGGGTGAATATTGAATCAGTGGAATATCCGGTGGCTCTGGAACCGCGGGCGTTGCGACGCTTCAATACCTGGGGGCAGCGGCTGACTGTTGAAGACGGAGCTGTACCTGACGGGCAGCCGCTCTCCATCTGCTACGGCGCACCGCACCTGCTTGATGAAACCGGCACCACTATACCCGCTGTTCATCATGAGATAGTGGTTGCCGGAGCGGCGGCCTATGCCGCCATTGAATGGGCTGCCTTTGCGGTGAACCGGGTCAACAGCGGCGAAGACGCTGCCGGCGGTTACTTTCGCTGGGGGTCGGCACGGTTAGCGACATTTCAGTCTGAGTTGAAAAGGTTGCACTGGAACAACGGCGTGCGGATTGGGAAGTTGTTTAATGCAGAAATGTAAACGAACTTAAAATATCATTCTCAGCGAACACCGGGGTAACTGACAACTGAAAACTGAAAACTGACAACTGACTACTGACAACTACGAAAGGAATAAATGAATCCATACAAACTACTCTGGTCCCGCCTCGGCGGCCGCCCCTGGACATATATCATTCGGGATCTGTGGCACCGCTTTGAATGGCTGTGGATTATCGGGCTGCTGCTGACCGGTTACTGGCTGGGCCACTGCGGCTATGACCACATGCTGGGTTTCCTGGTGGCCTTTAACCTGGGCTACGTGTCCGGGCACGTTTTCTGGGGCACCGAATATGTACCCGGACAGCAGGGCGAATAATGCGTCCGTTATCCGTGACCCTTGCCGCCGCTCAGCGTTCGCCATCGCGCCAGCCGTGCCTCAAAGCCGTCATCACCCGCCGCCGGCTGGAGTGGCAGCTTTTGTACAGCGGTGCCGAAGCTGATTATCTGCACGCGGCAGTTTTTACCGCCAATGGCACTCTGATCCGCGCCCGTATTACAAATGCCTCTGACTCCGGTCGGCTCTACCGCCAACGCACCGCGGTACCGGGGCCGGAAGCTGATTTCAGCCAGTGGGTCAATACCGGACAGACCGGTGCGGTCAACGTCGCCGTAGCCTCATGCGGCGCGGAAGTTTCAATACTCTGGGTCAGCACTGACCGCGGTATCCGCCGCATCACCAGTACCGATGACGGTTTAACCTGGAGCAATCCGGAACTGATTGACTATCTACCCACCACCGCGGTGGGCGGCCTGACGGCGGTTTATGACGAAGACCATAATCTGGGCGTGTTCTTCACTGACCAGACCACCCTGTACGTCAAGCGCCGTCTTAGCGGTATCTGGCAGCCGCGCCGGGCGTGGGATAAAACCACCGGAACGCTGACTGGCCTTGCCGGTGTTTATGACGAAGGTTTTCGGCTGGCGCTGACCGGACGCACCACGGCTGGTGATTACCGCTTATGGACTCTGACATACGATGAAGCCGGGAACTGGGGCGTGCTGGGAGAACTTGCCGCCTCTCCAGCGGGCGAGGGGTATGAATTCCGCAATGCCTCCCTGCACGGACCGAATAATTACCGCTGTGCCTGGGTGGAAAGTAATAGCGGTCTTGACCCTTACCACCGGGTTTATCTGACGTCACTGGCACCGGGCGCGGCTTTTGATGAGGTGTTGTGGGTTGAACCGGAACCGCTGGCGATGACAACTGAATACGGGCCGGTGGTAATTGAGCGGGACGATGCCGTCTGGTTGATCTCGGCGGCCCAGGTTTGGCGGGCGATAACCGGTGTGGCTGGTATCGACGTTTCGGTGGATATCAAGTCGGCGGTACTTGAGTCGGAACCTTTTTCCGGCAGTTTGCAGTTAGAGCTGGATAACGCCGGAGGGCCGTATGATTCCCCAGTCTTCGGTGTCGGTGATACCGTGGAATTCAGTTCGGGCTGTATAACTGCTGTCGGTGCTGAGGTCAGCGACGGTTTGACGTTCACCATTTCTGCCGCGCTACATTGCCGCGCGCCGGGTGAATCCTTGCTGGTGTTAGCCGCTGATGACTATTGGACGGCCCTCAAAAACTGGCAAACCAGAAATCAATTACGCTGGCACGCCACTCATAACATCAAGGACATTCTGGCGTGGCTGCTGGGACGGGCAGGGCTGCGGCTGGCTGTGATTTCCGCCTCAGCGGCGGTCACCGGGGAATATCCGGACTTCATGATCAATCCCGGCGGCGATGGCCTTTCCGCCGTTAAACGCCTGTTGTCCGACGTGCCGGATGTGTTGTTTATTGAAGGCGATACCGCCTTTTTGCTGCACCCCCAAACCGATGATCCGGCGTCGTACGGTTACGGTCAGGAACACCCGATCTTCCGCCGTCGCCTCGCGGCGGGCGCGGTGCTGAGTGGTGAAATTACCGTACCACCTAACTTCACCCAACAGCTCTACGATGTGGTGACGGTTGACGGTATGCTGGCCCGGGTAACCGGCCTTAGGTTGGATTACCGCGCTTTTAAGGGGCTTAATCTGATGAAAATCAGACTGTAAAGATGAATTGTTTGCTTTTTGTTACGGGGACAAGGCTGTTTGACCACTTTCCAATTGTGAATAATGGATTCGTTTCCTTCGTTTTCCACCCGGCAGACGAATCCCCATCCTTGATGCCCCATACTCTTTCAAGTATTCGTGAGTTGTAAACCATGAAGTGGGCTATAAATGTCATTGCGAGGCCGCCGCCGCGGCTGCGGCAATCCTGTAAGGATAGTCCACCAAGCCATTAAGTGGGGCTTGGCAGGTCAAGCCCGCCCCGTAAAGTAGCTGACTGCTGAAAGCTGATGGCTGAAGGCTTAAAGCCTGTTTTGAACCTTGAGATTTAGATATTGGAATTTGTTTAGGATTTAGAAATTAGATATTAGGATTTGTCTGACTACTGAAAACTTCGTCCTGTTTGTTATTTGGTATTTGAGATTTGGTATTTTCCACCGTAGCTCTCCCGCCCCGTAAAGTAGCTGACTGCTGAACGCTGATGGCTGAAGGCTTAAAGCCTGTTTTGAACCTTGAGATTTAGATATTGGAATTTGTTTAGGATTTAGAAATTAGATATTAGGATTTGGCTGACTACTGAACACTAACAACCCGAAAGGACCACAATGCTTAAACAAGCAACACTAAAAGACTTTAACAACATCGCATATAACGCCACCATCCAAATATCCGGTTCCGCCCAGTCTTACCTTGAAGGTGTGGCGGTGGCACAAAACATACCCGCTGCGGAGATGATTCCTGGCCGCAATCTGGCGGTGCTATTCTTTGACCGCTACCAAGCCGCCGAGGCGGTTATTATCACCGTGTGGTAGCCTTTAGTTTTCAGATGTGGTGGGTGCGGCCGCCTCCAGATTACGGCGGCAGCGCAGGCAGAGCATGCGGCAATTGTACATGTTCAGCGGAGCCTCGGGATCGATGGGGTAGTAATGAGCCTCGGTGTAACGCCAGAAATAGACCTTGCAGCGGTCATTGGGGTGTTCCTTGCAGGCGTCTGTACATTCGCAATGCGCCCCGGCGTTCTGGTAGGCGTGCAGCTTCACGGCATCGGAAAATTCATAGTCAGCCATCTTTGACCTTCCTTGCCGTGATTATAGACCCCGGAGGGCTGAAGTCAAGATAAATTTATTGACAGGGTATGAGGGCGCACCTAAAATGGCCTCATGGAAGAACAACAGGAAGTCGTGTCGGGTCAGGGTAAACCGATGCTCATCGCCGCGCTGGTGTGCGATGTGGCGGTAAAGGACCCTACCAGCGGCAAAATCTCGCTTATCGGTATCTTTGACCGGGTACACGTCAAGGAGTTTCCCGCCAAGCGTCCGGTGTCGCTCTACGCCAAACTGACTGAAGCCGAAGGCGAATATGAATTCCAGGCCCGGTATGTCTATTCCAACACCGGCGAAAAGCTGGCAGAAGCCAAAGGTAAATTTACCGCCAAGGAGAAGTTGGCAACGGTGGAGTTGAACCTGCAGTTCCCGCCGCTGCCCATTACCGGCGAAGGGCGCTATGACTTCCAGATCTGGGTAAACGGGGCTTTCCTGGGGCAGACCTTCATTGACGCTGCAGCGATGGGGTAGGATTCAATCCGCAAAAAGTTGAACCTATTGCAGATTATTTTCTTTAGCCATTTGTTGCATCTTGGCTAAATGAATCCGGGTTTCGGCGATCAGATCTCTTTTGACCTCTGTCCATTCCTGGGAGCGGCCTTCAAAGATCTCAAAGAATCTATTTTCAATCAGACTTTTTTCAATATACAAACTGGTCGTAATGGCCTTGGCTAAATTGATTTTCCTGCTTTTGGCCAGCGTACATTGTTTCTCCAGATAGACGCCATAAGCCTCCAGCGTGTTGGCTGAGAATCTGACGCTAATGGTTCCGGTGTGCTCTAAAAAAGGTGACTTTAACTGCTTCAGCCATTCAGCATGATGCTTCTCATCATCGGCAAGGTCGGCCCAAAACCCACCGAGTTTGGGGAATAACTCAGCATAAGTCAGATACAAATCACTGATCAGAATTTCATTCCGGGCCATCAAATCAATGATTTCGATGGGGTTATTCATCATAGTTACTCGTACCCCCTTCTAATCCTGGGGAATATCATTGGTGCCGGCTGTTATCAGTGATCCAACAGCTTTACAGACGTCATCAACGGCCACCAGCTCAAACGCCTTCTCACTGCGTTTTTTGACCTCTACTCCGCCTTTATCCAATGATCGCGGGCTGATGGTCAGGCGCAGCGGCATGCCTAACAGGTCGGCATCGTTAAATTTGACGCCGGGTGATTCCGCCCGGTCATCGTAAAGCACCTCAATACCGGCGGCGGTCAGCTCAGCGTACAGTTTTTCTGCTTTGGCTTTGACCGGTTCATTCTCCAGTCCCAGGCCCACCAGGTGTACCTGGTAGGGGGCGATGGGCATCGGCCAGATGATGCCTTTGTCGTCGTGATTTTGCTCAATAGCGGCCGCCAGCAGCCGGCCGACGCCGATACCGTAGCAGCCCATGATGCAGGGTTTCTGGTTGCCATCGGCATCGGTATAAAGCGCGCCGAAGGTTTCCGCCAGGAAGGTGCCCAGTTTGAAAACATGACCTACTTCAATGCCGCGGGTAGACTCAAGCGTACCGCCGCAACGGGCGCACGCTGTACCCACAGCGGCGGAGGCGATGTCGGCGGTTTTGAAGGCCTTGAAATCCCGGCCCAGGTTGAGGTTCTTCATGTGACGGCCAGCCACGTTGGCGCCGCCGACATAATTAACGCTCTCCATCACAGAGTCATCGGTGATCACCTTGCCGGAGAACCCAACGGGTGAGGCCGAACCGGCTACCACACCGGCGGCAGTAACCTCTTCAGACACGGCCAGACGGAGTTCGGCGGCCTTGAGCAGGTTCTTGAGTTTGATTTCATTGACTTCCAGGTCGCCCCGGATGACAGCGATAATAAACTCACCATCGGCGACATAAAACACGCACTTGAGCATCTGGGACTCGGTTAGCCCTAGGAAGGCGGCCACGTCCTCGATGGATTCTTTGCCGGGAGTGGGCACTTCTTCGGTCGGGAGGGGTTGTTCCGCGGCGACGGTTCCCTTATTAAATATGGCCTTCTCCTTGTTAGCGGCGTAGCCGCATCCGGAGCAGAAGATGACTTCGTCCTCTCCGGACTCAGCCAGTACCATGAACTCATGTGATGCCTTGCCGCCGATAGCCCCGGAATCGGCTTCAATGGCCATGGCTTTCAGTCCGCAGCGACGGTAGATATTTTTATAAGCCTGCACCATCAGCTGATAGCTGGTTTCCAGACCGGCTTCATCGGCGTCAAAGGAGTACATATCCTTCATGATGAACTCACGGACCCGGATAAGCCCTCCGCGGGGACGCGGTTCGTCACGCAGTTTAGTCTGAATCTGGTACAGTCGCTGTGGCAGATCACGGTAAGATTGGATGTAATGAGAGGCCAGGTCAGTGACCACTTCCTCATGGGTTGGGCCGAGGGCCAGCGTCCGATCCTTTCGGTCTTCCAGTTTGAAAAGGTTGTCGCCGAAGGCGGTTCCACGGCCGGATTTCTCCCACAACTCTATCGGCTGGAGTACCGGCATGGCGATCTCCTGGCAGCCGGCGGCATCCATTTCGCCTCGGATGATGTCCATAATCTTGCGGGCGGTGCGCCAGGCCAGCGGCATATAGGAATAGACCCCGGCGGTTAATTGGTTGATCATACCGGAGCGCAGCAGCAGCCGGTGGCTGACGGTCTCCGCCTCGCCGGGAATCTCACGCTGGGTCTTGCCGAAAAGCAGGGAAAGTCTCATTAATTACCTCTGTTTTTTTCTTGGGAACGTATTTCTTCCATGGTTCTTGGTTTCAGTTCCGGCTGCTGGAGCTTTTCCACCAGCTCTTCCCTTTCTTCACCCCAACTGAACCAGATGGGTATGCCGCGGCGCTTGAAATGGGTTAGTGAGCGGCGGGTGAAATCTTCAAAATCTTCACAGAAAAAGCCGCGGCGCTCAGTCTCCTGCCGCAGGTAGGGCCGTAATCGGTACCAGCAGCGGATGGCAGTGGGGCCGCCGAGCGTTTCAATAGCCAGATTCTCGTTAATCTCCCTGTTGCGGGTAACGGCACCCAGCAAATTGAACCAGTCTACCAGATGGTCAATGCGCACCCGTTGGTAGTCCGCCAGGGTTTTCCAGCCGTCATGTTTAACCCCGTAAATGCTGCGTATAACTGCTTTGAAATCATCACTGCGGAAGTCTCGGAAAAAATCCAGGGCCAGCTTGGCGTCGTCGCGGCGCCGGAACTGGAGATATTTGTTGATAGCATAGAAAAGGCCGATAGCCAGAATGACAACTGCGATGGCGGTCAGCGCCTGCCAGAAAGTTGCGTCCATAATTCCCTCCAGACGGTTGGATGGTTACATTTTAGAAGTTTTCAACTTCTTTTAAAAGGGCAGTCAGAAACTCTGCTTCCATTACAACCCGAATCTTTTCGCCGCGACGGAACAGGATACCCTGACCTTTACCGCAGGCGATACCGACATCGGCGTCTCCAGCCTCACCGGGTCCGTTGACCGCACAGCCCATGACGGCGACTTTAATGGGTTTGTTGATTGTTTCCAGTGCTTCGGCAACCTGTTCCGCCAGAGCCACAATATTGACTTCGGTGCGGGCGCAGGAGGGGCAACTGACCAACACCGGGCCGTGTTGCCTCAGGTTAAGACTCTTTAAAATCTCATATCCAGCGCGGACTTCCTCTTTGGGGGAGGCAGACAGGGAAACACGGATGGTATCTCCGATGCCTTCGGCGAGCAGCGTGCCGATACCGACGGCAGAGCGGATAACCCCGGTACGGGCGGTCCCGGCTTCAGTCATGCCTAAGTGCAGCGGGTAAGCTGTTTTCTCGGCAATCATCCGGTAGGCGGCCACCGTCTCCGGTACATCAAAGGCCTTGAGCGATATTTTAATGAGGTCAAAATCCAGGCTTTCCAGCAGCCTGACCTGGGCCATGGCGGAATCCACCATCCGTTGGTGCAGCGGTTGGTCCGGTTCAAATTCATGCGGTAATGAGCCGCCGTTAACGCCTATGCGGATGGGAATCTGCCGGGCTTTCGCCGCCAGCACAAGTTGTTTTACCCGGTCATCGCCGCCTATATTGCCGGGGTTGATACGCAGGCCGTCAACTCCTGCTTCGATGGCGGTGAGAGCCAGTCGGTAGTCAAAATGGATGTCCGCGATAACCGGGATGGGGCTCTGACGCTTGATATCGCGCAGGGCTTCAGCGGCTTCAGAATCCGGCACACCGCAGCGGATAATTTCGCACTTGGCATCAGCCAGTTCCCGTATTTGGGCAACCGTAGCGGCAACATCGCGGGTGTCGGTTTTGGTCATGGATTGAACAGTGATAGCCGCACCGCCGCCGACGGATATACCGCCGATGGTTATGGTTTTGCTATGGCGTCGATTATTCATGGCGGGTAACATCCAGACCGTCGGCTCTGTTTCGGTCATTGGCTATTTGGATTTTGATATTGTTTAGGATTTGGGATTTAGGTATTGGGATTTGACTATCCTCCTCCTACAATCCGCATTATATCGTTAAATGTCACCAGGATGATAAGGGATATCAGGAAGGCGAACCCAATGAAGTGGATTTTGCCTTCCGTTTGAGGGTCAATACGCTTGCCGCGGCGTGCCCATTCCACCACGACGAAGGCAATACGGCCGCCGTCCAATGCCGGAATCGGCAACAGGTTCAAGATAGCCAGGTTAAGTGATAAAAGAGCGGTAAACTCCAGTAGCGGTGATATGCCGGCACGGGCGACGTCACCGACGATAGTGGCGATACCCACCGGTCCGGCTACACCGCCTTCTGCGGTGCCGGCAATCATGGATAAGATGCTGTTTTTGAACAACACCAGCAGGTCGATGCTTTCACTGAAACCCCGGCCGACAGACTCAAAAAACGGCAGGCTTTCCCGTTCGATCACCACATCTTTGGTGGTAGTTTGCAGCCCGACGGCACCCTGATCTGCCGGTGGTTCCCAGCGTGGGGTAACGGTCACAGTTGAAGTGGTGCCGTCAGTGTGGCGAACGACCATTTCTGAAGCTTCGCCCAGATTCATGAAGATGATCCGTCCCAGAACGGCATTGTTCTCCAGTTCATGCCCATCGAAACTGATGATTGTATCACCTGCGATGATTCCCGCCGCTTCAGCCGGTGAATCCGGGGAGACTTCCAACACTTCAATGGCGCCGCGGGCGACATCGTGAGGGATGAGGAAGGCGCCGGTCAGCAGGATAAGGGGCAGGAGGGCATTGATTACCGCCCCTGACGCCAGAACAGTAATTCGCTTGGCGTGGCTTTTGGAAGCCAGAGAATCGGGAGCGTCCGGGTCTTCCTCTCCGGATAGTTTGACGAAACCGCCCAGCGGTAAAAGATTAACGGAGTATTCCGTCTCCCCGCGCTTTATGGCGAACAGGCGCGGCGGATATCCGACGCCGAACTCGTTGACCTTGACCCCGATGGCTTTGGCAGTGAAAAAATGCCCCGCTTCGTGGGCCAGTACCAGTACTCCCAGTACCAACATAAAAGCTAATAATGTGAAAAGCAATTAGAGACTCCTCGCGTTTTCTAAAACTTGTCGCCGCGCTTGGGTTTCGGCGGCTTCTATACTTTCAAACGTTAAAATACCCCTTGGGATATGTTCTTCCAATGCGGAATTCACTAACCTGGCGATATCTCTGAACTTAATACGGTCGGCTAGAAACAGATTAACCGCTTCTTCACCGGCAGCGGCCAGTACGGCCGGGTAGGTATTTCCTTTTTTCCCGGCTTCTATCGCCAGCTTAAGGCAGGGAAAGCGTTGGTAGTCCGGTGCGGTGAAATCCAGCCTTCCGATTTTGGTCCAGTCCGCCCGTGGTAAATCCGGATTGCCCCATCGCTCTGGATAAGAAAAGGCATATTGAATCGGCAGCCGCATATCCGGCGGCGATAACTGAGCTTTGATGGCACCGTCAGCGAACTCCACCATAGAGTGGACGATGCTTTGAGGATGGATGACCACCTCAATATGGTCGTAATCCAAACCGTATAGCCGGTGGGCTTCAATAACTTCCAGCCCCTTGTTTAACAAGGTGGCGGAGTCAATAGTCACTTTCCTGCCCATTTTCCAGGAAGGGTGAGCCAATGCTTGTTCCGGAGTGACCACTTCAATTTGTTCTTGAGTGAAATTTAGGAAAGGGCCACCGGATGCGGTCAGAATTAGCTTATCTGGTGGGGAAGATTCTCCCGCCAGGGATTGCCATATAGCCGAATGCTCGGAGTCTACCGGGCGAATTTGGGCCCCATATTTTTTGGCCTCTGCCATGAGCAGGTCACCGGCGGCCACCAGGCATTCCTTGTTGGACAGGGCGATAATTTTGCCGGATCGGCTCGCTGCCAGCGCAGGTGTCAGACCGGCGCCGCCGGGCAGGGCGATAACCACGATGTCAATATCCGGATGGGCGGCCATTTCTGACGGTGACAGGCATTCCAGGCCATCGGGATTGAAGGCGTTATGCCTGCAGGAGACAAAACGGGGATGGAATTCAGTGATCTGGGAATTAAACGCGTTGAGGTTGCTGCCGGCGGTCATGGCCAGTACCTTGAGGCGCTCCGGGTGACGACGCACCACGTCCAGCGTTTGTTGTCCGATGCTGCCGGTACTACCCAGGACGGCGAGGTTAAGCGGGTAATTCATTACATAATAATACCGTAAAAAAGGGTTCTGGGGCTAATCCGCGGGCAGTACCGCCGGTGACCGGGTCTTGCCGTCAGGGGGTGGTTTTCAACCAGTCAGCCAGGATAGCGATCTGTTCAGCCGTCAGGTTCTTGCCGGTTTTATGATCGGTAACGAAGGCTGTCAGATCGTTAGTGGTGAAATCGGTTAATTTCCCCGGGGTAATATCTTTGCCGTGGTCACCAGTCCGGTCCGGCGCGTGACAACTGGCACAGTCATTGGCGTAAATCTGAGAGGCATCGGTCAGCGCAGCCGGGGATACTGTTTCCGGAGTGCAGGCGCTTAAGGCCAGTGTCAGGACGCCGGTCAATAAAAGTAAGCCGGCTGAGATGGATTTGTTCGGCATTCAGTCCCTCAATAATTTGTCTAAAGACGGTCATCTTACAATAACCGACAGGCGCACGGCAAGCGAAATCGGTACGGGGCGGCAGGTTGCTTAATCTAAGGTTCGGGCAGCGCGCTCTTAATTCTGCCAAAAATAATTCCCGGTTCTCCGGAGAGATGAAGGTTGTGCCGGACACGTAATTCTTGCCGTGCCTGATTTCAATCATCGCGCTGGACAAGGCCATGGAAGAAGCCATGCCTGTGACAGGTTTCACCGAGGTAATCCGCTCGTAAGGTATTCGCTCAGCAAAGGGCCCCATTTTTGTCAGCAGACAGATGTCATGGAATTCGTAATAGGTGCCGTACCAGATCCACAGTATGAAGCCGATACCGATGATGCTTCCCGCGGTTACCACCACCCGCATTCCGGCGGGGACGATAAAGGCGGATACCGCCAGCGTTATCACTACGCCCCAGATCAGGACGCCGAATCCGGTACTCTTGCCCGATGGATAACGCATCATATGATATCTCTTCTGGTTAGTAGGGAGACTTTGCCTTGGCTTTCATGTAAGCGAGGTCATCAGGATGGATTGTTTTGGATTCATAATTTGCCCGTATCAGGTCCAGATCCTTCAGGTCAAAGCGGGGCTTGCCGGCAGCACGGCATTTTTCGAGATGAGCGTAGAAATCCTGCATGAACAGGTTTACAGTGACATAAAATTCCCTGGCAGCGGGGCAGTGCATCAGTAGCCCCAGCCCTTCTTCATCTCCGGTTTCCGGATTCCAGGTGATGTTGAACGGGAATAGCCGACAGCCGAAAGGCCGTATCTTATAACGGGTGCATCTGCTGCCGCTCAGGGCCGGGCAGGGATATTTCAGGTATGTCTTACCAGCCCGTTTTTCCAGCCGGTAATAGTTTTTGAGTGTCAGTATTTCGTCCCGGGACAGCACCACCCCGCGGTCCCAGTGCCGCTCATTGGGTCGGCAGCACTGACCGCACTGCTGGCATTTCAGGAAACTGGATACCAGATACAGCGGCAGGAAGGACATCAGCGACCATTCCGCCGGGCTGGCGGTTGCCCGGTTAAAAGCCGGCAGGTTTACTCCGATGATGCGGTTGGTGCCGTGTTCCGCGAGCGCCTTGTCCCAGCGTTCTTCCAGAATCTGACGGGTGAGCACTTCCGCCTGAGGAGTGTTTGTTAATGGATTATTTTCCAGAGGTTGTATCTCCTGCGGTAGACTTTTGCCGCACACCAGGTTTGGCCCAACCGGTATCAGGTGTATTTTATCATCCATCTACCTGATACGGCTACCCGGAACGACGAAACCGGCGGGCATCCGCCCGCCGGTTTCCAATGAACATTATAAGTGTATTTTAGTGAGGATAGTAACCCGTGTGGGTCAGGAAGCCGAATTCCGGTCCGATGGTTGCCCAGAATTGTTCAACATAATTGTCTCTGGAGTGCACATCCAAACCGCCGCGGTTCTGTCCATAACCCATAAAGTCGTCCATATTACGGAAGAAGCCGTTGAAGAGTGGGGTGGCAGAAGTAGTGGCTTTGATCAGGGTATGAATCATGCCGCCGTCATTGAGGATGGAGGTGAAGGGGCAGTTGGCCAGACAGACGCCGCAGTAGCCGGGTGCCCAGTTAGACTTGTAAGTATTGCACTTGGGGTAGAGGAAGTCGTAATGTTTGATACCGGTCACCAGGTAGGGCTGGCCGACTTCCCAGGACGGCTCATCGTCGAAAGAGATAGCCTGGGGTACGCAGGTATCGGCGCACTTCTTGCAGGTCTTGCAGAAGCGGGAAATGCCGGCGTCGATGGGCGGCGTGGGCGCCAGGTCAAAATCGGTCAGGAATGAGTCTGAACGTCGCAGGACGTTGCCGTGCTGTGGCATGATGCAGTTGATACCGGTGCGGGAGATCTCGCCGATACCGGACAGCAGGGTGTTGACGCCGGCGCCGCAACTCAGATTATTTACCTTATAACCCATGTTCTTGACGAACTGCTGGGTTTGCGCCATGGCATTGGTGGAGAGTAAATAGCCGTAAGGATTGGTAACTTGCCCCGGTGCCGTGCGCATGGCCAGTTGCGGATGGCGGACAGCCAGCACAAAGGCATTGCGGGTATCGGTGGGCAGTTTTAGCTCGGCCCACATGGCTTTTTCGGTTTTGCCATTGAGTTCCCAGACGCCCTGGGAAATGGAGCCGAAGAAACGGGCTGCTACCCGCATCATGTGCAGGTTCTCTTCCGGAGTGCCCTGCCATTTGGCGACACCCAGTTCTTCCGGGCCCAGACCTGAATAGCCTGACCGGGCGCCGTTATTGATGACGGCGGTGGCGTTATCGAGCGCCTGATCACGGTGGGTCATGCCGGGAACTTTTTCCTGTGCCCATTTTTTATTGAGTTCGGCGGTATCGCGGGTACCGTACATGCTGTCAACCATGGCGTACAATTCCTGGACTTTACTATCCCATTCGGTAGATTTACCGGCGCCGAATTTGCCGGCGCGGTCAAAGCGGTTTAGGACGTCCCAGTCAATTTCCATGGTCGGGTTTTCAAAATCGCGGTCTTTAACCCACCAGGGTTTCTTCCATTCCGTTCCAGCGGATGATACCACTTCATCCAGGTCATGGAATTGGGGTGCGACCAGGCCGGCAGCTCCGAGGGTGGCACCGGTCAGGCCAAGGGCTTTCATGAAGTCGCGACGGGATACAGTAGTATGAAACTTAGGCATGAATATACTCCTTTTCAATACGTTGGTTTGAGACTTAGTGTGCGGGTCTTAATATCGCAGTGCCGGTCTTTCCCGGGGTCATTGATGAATAGATACACCTCCTTTAACAAACATCTCGTTTGGGTAGGAAATAGCGAACACTCAGTAACAATAAATTACCAGGCAATGATTATTGTGCCGTTACACCGTTACGAAGTCAATAAGCCAAATGGCGTATAAAAAATAAGAAAATGATAATAACAGGGTAAAAAACACAAATAAACGGACGGGACGGTGAAGTGGATTATTGGTAATTAATGAGGTAGGGTCAGAGTCAAAAATTACTGGATGAAGACAGTGACGTAGTAATAAACCAAAACGGCGGCGAAGACTACTGAGTCCATCCGGTCCATAAAACCGCCGTGGCCCGGGATACTGTTGCCGGAGTCCTTGATGGCCATATTACGTTTGAAAAGCGATTCCACCAGGTCCCCCGCCTGACCAACAGCGCTGGCTGCCAGACCCAGCAGCCCCAGTTCCAGGTATCCGGCGGGCAGGTCAAAAGCCATTTTGATTACCAAAGCCATGACTATGGCAAAAAACGCGCCGCCTGCCGCTCCCTCCCAACTCTTGTTCGGGCTGATGGAAGGAGCCATTTTGTGCTTGCCGAATGTTCGTCCGATAAAATAGGCAAAGGTATCTGAAGCGGCTGTTACTCCCAGGGCGAAGAACACCCATTCCCGGCCACCCTCCAACCCGCGTAACGCAACGATGAAAGATAACATCCAACCGATGTATATGACGCCGGCCAGCGTCCAGGCCCAGCGGATAAATGATTGTGACCGGTCACCGGGTTTAAGCAGATAGAGTAAAGACCCGGCGACGAAAGCGGCCAGTAACGGTTCCAGGCCGTTGTTAAAATGAGGGCTGATAATAAAGAGTATGGTGCCTACAGTGCCGATGACCGCAAACGGTTTAGCCTTGGTCAGGCCGACAACCTGATTGAACTCACGGAGGGCCATGACCCCCCAGAAAATCACACCGGCTGTAAGCCATGGCACAGGTTCATCAAGCCAGACGAGTACCAATGCCAATAGTGCCAGGACGCAGCCGGAAATAATGCGTTTCTTCATGTTGACGATAATCCACCGAAGCGCCGTTGCCGTTTGGCATAGTCGGCTAAGGCTTTTTCAATTTCACGTTCATTGAAATCCGGCCACAGAGTATCGGTGAAATATAGTTCAGCGTAGGCGGACTGCCATAAAAGAAAATTAGACAATCGTTGTTCGCCGCCGGTGCGGATGACAAGGTCCACATCCGGTATACCGACAGAACTCAGCAGGTTGCCGAAAGCCGTTTCGTCCAATTCTTCAGCCTTGATTCCATGATTGATAGCTTTGCGGGCTGCTTCA
This sequence comes from Dehalogenimonas sp., assembly GCA_050864255.1. Lineage (GTDB taxonomy): Bacteria > Chloroflexota > Dehalococcoidia > Dehalococcoidales > Dehalococcoidaceae > Dehalogenimonas. The sequence continues at coordinate 63,863 of JBOWAX010000003.1, read as the reverse complement.
ACAATTTCGGTACGGCCGCCGTAATCAAAGGCAAAACCGGCCACGGCACCGGTGTTGTTCTTGGTTTTGTCCATCACTCTGTTAATACCGATTTTTAAGGAAGTGGGCAAGCGATCCAATCTTCCCAGGTGCCGGATAACAATGTTGTGTTCATCCAATTTCCTAGTGGTTTCCTCCAGGGCTTCAGCTAGGAGCTTTAATAAACCGTTGACTTCTGATTTCGGTCTTTTCCAGTTTTCAGTGGAAAAACTGAACAATGTTATATAGGAGACCCCTGCTTCGGTCAGATAATTAATGACCTCAGGGATATTATTTAAGCCAGCACGATGGCCTTCAAGTCGTTCCAGGCCTTGTTTGACCGCCCAACGGCCGTTGCCGTCCATGATGATTGCAACATGGCGAGGCAGAGATGGGGGAGTATCGGAAGCTTGGTTCATTATATTCAGCTATTTTAAGCTTATTGGGCGGTGGGGGCAAGGAGTCAGTTTACTCCTCTGCCGCTACTTGCACGGAAATATCCAGATTGATATAATGGCAAGTTGTTTAATTCTGGAGGTGTACCATTTACGCGATAGTTGAATCAGGTGGCAAACAGTATAAAGTTACTGAAGGCCAAATCATTGATGTTGACCGCCTTGACGTTGAGGCCGGCAGCACCGTTGAATTTGAAAGAGTTTTGCTTTTTTCCGACGGCGAGACAGTCAATACCGGCAGACCCACTGTGGAGGGCGCTAAGGTTGTTGCCACTGCTGAAGGTAACGGTATGGGAGAAAAGGTCCGCGGTCTGCGTTACAAGAATAAAACACGTGCACATACCCGTACCGGCGGCCGTCCCATTTTTACCCGGCTCAAGGTTGAGAGTATCGTCGTCCCGGCGAAGTAGTTAAGGAGAATTTCAGATGGCTCATAAAAAAGGCGGCGGTTCAAGCCGTAATGGTAGAGATTCAAAACCCAAGATGCTGGGTGTGAAGCGGTATGCTGGTGAAAAGGTTTTAGCTGGCACTATTCTGGTGCGTCAGCGCGGTACCCCTATCAAGCCGGGTGAAAACGTCGGTGTCGGCAGGGATCATACCTTGTTTGCCTTGATTGACGGTGTTGTGGCCTACAAACCCACCAGCAATAACAGGAGGATGGCCAGCGTTCAGACTGGTCAATGATTTATGAAAGAAAAACTACATCCCAAATATTTTCCTGAAGCCAAGGTGACCTGCTCTTGCGGCAACGCTTTTACCCTTGGTTCTACCAAACCGGAGATCAAAGTGGAGCTTTGTAACAAGTGTCACCCCTTTTATACCGGTGAACGCCGCATGGTGGATACTGCCGGCCGCGTTGATCGCTTCAAACAGCGTTATGGCCTCAAGGATAAGTAAAAAGTCTTTTAGAAAAGCAATAAATGGGGCGGTTTACAGCCGCCCCTTTTTATTATCAGAGATTCGGGTTTTCGATATTGTGTCCAATTTTGTATCTCGGATTTCTAGTTTAGGTAAATTATGGCACAAAAATTTTATTACGGCGGACAGGCGATTATTGAAGGAGTCATGATCCGCGGTCAGACATCCTTGGTTTCAGCGGTACGTCGGCCTAAGGGTGACATAGTCGTTGAATCCAAGCCTCTTCCCAAGATATATACCGGCAAATTACGGCAGTTGCCGTTTGTCCGCGGAATTGTTGTTTTGTTGGAGGCAATGCTTTTGGGGGTCCAGGCGCTGATGCATTCCGCTGATGTGGCCCTTGAAGAAGAATCTGAAGACATTTCCCTCTGGATGATGTGGGGACTGGTCGGCTTTTCAATGGTGGTTTCAGTCGCCATTTTCTTTTTAACTCCGTTGTTTGTCACCCGTATTTTTGATCAGTGGCTGGAATCTGCCATTCTTTTCAACGTTGTTGAGGGCTTGATTCGGTTGCTCCTGTTTATTATCTATTTGAAACTGATTAGTCGGATGGCCGATATTCGGCGCGTATTTGCCTATCATGGGGCTGAACACCAAACGATCAATGCTTTTGAACACGGTGTTAAATTGGATCCGTTGTTGGTTAGAGAGTTTTCCACCGCGCATACCCGCTGCGGTACCAGCTTTTTGCTCGCGGTGATGGTTATCGCCATCGCCGTTTTCAGCCTTCTGGGCAAACCGGAGCTCTGGTTGATGGTGTCCTCCCGTATTCTGCTATTACCGGTTATTGCCGCTTTGAGTTATGAATTTACGCGCTATGCTGCGGGCCACGGGGATAACCATTTGGTGCGGGCACTGGCGCGGCCAGGAATGTGGCTGCAATCCATGACGACCCGTCAACCTGAATTGGCACAGCTGGAAGTCGGCATTGCCGCTTTGAAGCGCGCACTGGTTGATGATAACCCTGAATTGGCTGCGGAACTTTATCCGGTGGCGACTGAGGCGGGTGTGGAAACCGGACCGGAAGATGAAGCTGCTTCGAGCTCAACATAATAATGGTGTCCGTTATATTGCTATAAATACCATGACAATAGTAGAATTGTAGTTCACCAACTAACTAATCAAGAAGGGCTATAGATATGGAAAAAGAAATAACCACGGGGACATTTAAAGTAAAAAGCGGTCTGGCGCAAATGCTTAAAGGAGGGGTCATCATGGATGTGACCAACCCGGAGCAGGCTAGGATAGCCGAGGATGCCGGGGCTTGCGCCGTCATGGCGCTTGAGCGGGTACCATCTGATATCCGCGCTGCCGGAGGGGTCGCCCGCATGGCGGATCCCACCGTGATTAAGAAAATCATGGAAGCCGTTACTATTCCTGTCATGGCCAAGTGCCGCATTGGTCACTTTGTTGAAGCCCGGGTGCTTGAGTCCATGGGGGTGGATTTCATTGATGAATCAGAAGTACTCACACCGGCTGATGAGTCTTTTCACGTTTGGAAAAAGGATTTTACCGTACCGTTTGTTTGTGGTTGCCGTGAACTGGGCGAGGCTTTACGCCGTATTGGTGAAGGCGCTGCTATGATCCGCACCAAGGGCGAGCCCGGGACAGGTAATGTAGTAGAAGCTGTTCGCCACATGCGTGCGGTACAGGCCGGCATCCGGCGGGTGACCTCCGCTCCCCCTGAAGAACTGATGGCACTGGCCAAGGAGCTTAACGCTCCGCTTGAACTGGTATTGGAACTGCATAAAACTGGTAAGCTGCCGGTAGTGAATTTTGCCGCCGGCGGTATCGCTACTCCGGCTGACGCTGCCCTGATGATGCAACTGGGGGCTGAGGGGGTCTTTGTCGGTTCTGGCATCTTCAAGTCGGCCGATCCGTCTAAGCGCGCCAAAGCTGTGGTGAAAGCAACCACTCACTACCGGGATCCGGCTATCATCGCTGAAGTTTCGGAAAATCTGGGTGAGGCGATGCACGGTTTGGAGATCGGCCAGATACCCGCGGATCAACTGATGGCAACTCGCGGCTGGTAAGCAGTACTAGTTAACAGGACTAATACTTTTTGTTGACATGTAGGCTGCTTTAAGTTAGAATTTCGTCACTTCCGCCGAAAAGGCGGCAACTCTTCGAGTTCCGACAACCTAAAACGAAGGTTATGGTTGCGGAACCGGTGAACCGAAAGGTTCCAAGGGTGCAGGTGGAAACACCGGTGCCTCCCGTATTTGGAAAGGAGAGCCAGTGAAAAGAATTTATATATATTGGGAGACGCCTATATTGTAGGGGTCTCCTTTTGTTTTCATTGGTCTGAATCAAGAATGTTTCCAAAAAGCGGAAAGTTGCTTCTATTCGGCGCAGGAATTGATGCGTGGAGGTTTGTTTCAAGGAGCGGAATAGGGCGACAAAGAGCCATTAAGGTATGTCTCCTGATTAAGCCGAGTGCCCTCCCGGCTGAAATCAGTCGCAGCGGCCGTAGTTAGTTATCGATGCCGATCTTTTGTTCGGAAGTTGGTTTTATCAATATCAAAGCTAGATTCCTGCTATTCAAAGCACCGGCATGCTGTTGAATATATACAACTTCAGGAATACTGCTATAACTGATTTTCGCTCGTTCCGCTCCTTACTCTATTTTCCTTGCAGCATAAATTTTTTAGTAAGACCCACCAACTGTGTGTTATCCAAAGATGTTTAGCAAAGTTTCTATTGTTAATAACTCTCGGTGAAAGCTATTAAAGGAGGAAGAAAATGATTAGTGCGCGTAATCAATTCAAAGGCATCGTCAAGAACGTCAAATTGGGCACGGTTATGGCTGAGGTTGTCGTTGAATCGGGAGGGATGGAGATAGTCAGTTTAATTTCGCGCACCTCTGCTGAATCTATGAATCTCAAAGTCGGGGACACCGTAACTGCTATCATCAAATCCACTGAGGTTATGGTCGCCAATGGTATTTAGCTCTAATCGACTGTATTTAAAATAACCCTTTATCACCCCGTCGCTGATACCTCGCGGCGCGGGTGGTAGTCGATTAATAAGGCTACAACTGCGCCGGTCAGGCAGATCCACATCGCCACCGTCATTGCGGAACTTAAAGCGAGGGAGAATTGGTCCGTCATAACATGGGCGATTAGCGTTTTCAAGAATTCCGGAGCATCTGAGGTCACTGCTCCGGCCATTCCTCCTTTGCTGACTCCCTCAAGTATGGCATCTTTGGCTGTTTGAGGCATGAAAGGGATGCCTTCAAAGAAGATTCTTAAATTATTCACCATATTGAATTGAAGCACGGCTCCCAGAACCGTAATACCTAAAGTGGCACCTATCTGGCGCATGGTGGTGAGAATACCGGAGGCCGTTCCTGAACGGGCCACTGGAGCTGAGGCCATCACCACGGAAGAAAGCGGAGCCATGACCAACCCTAATCCCAGTCCGGCTAGTCCCAGGGGCCACACCATCATGGAAGCGGCGATGTCCGGGGTAATCTGAGACAGTAACGATAAGGCGAGCGCCACTATTACCATGCCGGTAGACATCAGAAAACGCATTTGGAGACGGTCAGCCAATCGTCCGGCTATTGGTGATATGATCATTAATGCCAGTGGTAACGGCAGCACCACCAACCCGGCATCCAAGGGGGAGAAATCCCTGATGGCCTGAAGATACATAACCGAGAGAAATATCAATCCCACCAAGCAGAACATTATGATTAGCCCCAAGATATTGCCGGCAGTAAAAGACCTGTTACGGAAAAAACCCAGCGGTATTAATGGTAAACGGACTTTTGTTTCGATGAATAAAAACGCCGCCGCGGCAATTATGCCGATGGCGAATAATCCCAGTGTTATCGCTGAAGTCCATCCTAACGCCTGGCCTTCAATCAGGGCAAAACTGGTTGCCCCCAGCGCAGTAGTGGCGGCGAAGATGCCCGGAAAATCAATACTTCGACTAGCGTTGGGGTCGCGTGATTCAGGAACTATTATAACCGCCATCATTAGGGTGGCAACACCTAAAGGGATGTTAACCAGGAACACCCAGTGCCAACCAAGAGCGCCCACCAACAGTCCACCGATGATCGGGCCGAGAGCAGCTGCCGCACCTGCTGAAGCACCCCAAATACCCATGGCCAGCCCCCGGTGACCGCTTTGGAAGCTGATATTTAGGATGGATAAGGTAGCGGGCATCATCGCCGCACCGCCCACAGCCTGAATTATTCGTCCGGCAATCAACCACCCTATATTAGGTGCCAGACCGCAAAGCAATGAAGATAGGGTGAATACCAGCAGGCCGCCGATAAAAAGCCTTTTACGACCGAAAATATCCCCCAAGCGTCCCATGGTGATGAGCAGGATTGCAAATATCAGAACGTAGGCATTAAGCACCCACTCAGCATCTGCCAAAGAAGCCGGCAGCTGATCCATGATGTCCGGCAGAGCGATGTTAACAATGGTAACATCAAGGTTCACCATGAACAATGCTGTGGACAGCACCCCCAGCACCAGCCATTTACTATGTTGCATCGGTGCTGTGTCCTGCGATTTTAGGTTTATCATGGAAGCTCAATTCTATAGGGGCACCCATGGGCTGTCAAAAGCTATTGGCTTCTACGTTTCAGTCTAAAATGTTAGAATAGCGGACGTAGAAAACACGCCGCAAGGAGTAAGATATGTCAGGACATTCAAAATGGGCTACCATTAAACACCAGAAGGGTGCAGCCGATGCCAAGCGTGGACAGCTCTTCACCAAACTGTCCCGGGAGATCATCCTGGCTTCAAAAGAAGGCGGCCCTGATCCGGATATGAACGCCCGATTGCGCTTGGCGATTCAAAAAGCCAAGGATGCCCGTATGCCTTCAGATAACATTGAACGGGCGATTAAAAAAGGCAGCGGCCAGCTTGAGGGCGAAACATTACTGGAACTCACCCTTGAGGGTTACGGACCGGGCGGGGTGGCGGTGCTGGTACATGCGGTATCGGATAACCGTAACCGAGCCATTCAGGAGGTTCGCCATCTCTTTACCAAAAGTGGCGGCGCCATGGGCGAAGCCGGTTGTGTCGCCTGGATATTTGATTCCAAAGGAACAATCACGGTTCCAGCGGAAGGACAGGATATTGATGAGCTGACTCTTGAAGTCATTGATGCCGGTGCTGAAGATGTTAAGCCCGATGAGGAGTATCTGGAAATAGTAACGGCTCCGGATCAACTGGAAGCGGTACGGCAGGCGATTGAGGCCAAAGGTCTGACCATTGAAAATTCGGGGCTTGATATGCAGCCGAAAACTCAGGTGGAGCTGGATGATGATACCGCCATGCAGGTTCTTAAGCTGTTGACGGCTATAGAAGAACTGGATGATGTGCAAAACGTCTATTCCAACGCTGATTTCTCTGCTGAGGCTCTGGAAAAGTTTCAGGCGGCCTAGATGAGGGTGCTGGGTATTGATCCCGGTACTCGCTGCCTTGGCTATGGCATCATCGATGTCGAAGGTTCAGCATTGGTGTATGTGACTTGCGGCACTGTGGACTGCTCGGAAAAACTACCGATGGCTGAAAGACTGAAACACGTCTACGCAGAACTAGTGAAGATCATTGATATCTACCACCCTGACTGCGCAGCCGTGGAAAGCCCCTTTTTCTCGGAAAACGCTCGCTCTGCTTTAGCTATCGGCAAAGCTCAGGCGGTGGCTATTCTAGCCGCTGCCAACGCCAATCTCGAAGTATTTGAATACCCGCCAGCCAAGATTAAAGCCTATATTACCGGATCCGGTGCTTCAAACAAAGACCAAGTAGCCAAAATGGTGGCACTCCAATTGAATCTAACTGAATTGCCTTCAACATCCGATGCCAACGATGCTCTAGCTTGTGCTATATGCCATGTTCAAGCGGTACAGACCGCTGCGCTCATACGGCGTGGTATCTGAATCCCTGACGTAAAACTACGCATTTTTTATCACGTCAAACCAATTTATGGATAGCTAGGTGCACAGCCCGGCCACTGTTGAACTATCAAGTTTTCGCACCAGAGCCGTTACAAGAGCGATGGCGTGGTCAAAATCGTCACGCCGAACAATAGAGTTGTGACTGTGAGCATGACGAGTCGGTAACGCGATAACCACAGTAGGAACTCCGCTCTTATAAAGATGGATAACATCACCGTCATAACCACCAAACTCGACTGTGTCTAATTGTAAAGGAATATTATGCTCTTTTGCTGTATCAATGACCAGATCTCTAAGTTTCAGATTAGGGATCATTCCTGTGTCAAAAATGACCAAATTAGGCCCGCCTCCAAGGCGTGTCACTGATTCATCCGGTTTGATGCCCGGCACATCACCAATTGGTCCAATATCCAATATGATAGCCACGTCTGGAGCTACCAATTCAACACTGGTAGTGGCTCCCCGCAGCCCCACCTCTTCCTGCACTGTACCCACGCCGAATACTGTATTGGCGTGATCTTTCAAAGCCAGTGATTCCATTGCTGAAATCAACATTGCACAACCGATACGGTCATCGAAAGCCTTTGCCATGTAAGTCGGCGGCTTCACGGACAAAACGATAAATTCGCTAACCGGTACAATGGGATCACCTGCTTTTACCCCTGTAGCCTCAACCTCCGTTTTCGATGTGGCACCGATATCAATATACATTTCCTTCTTATCAAATGTTTTGTTGCGTTCCTTTTCTATTAATAGGTGTGGAGGCGGAGTACCTATTACTCCGATGACTGGGCCAGAGGAGGTCTCTATACATACTCTTTGAGCAGGCAAGTGCTGATTGGGCCAACCACCGAGGGGTACGAACTTGATAAACCCATCTTGGGTAACAAGCTTCACCATGAAGCCAATCTCATCCATGTGAGCTGCCAACATTATGCGTGGCTCAACCATACTACCATTCTGAACGCAGACAACACTTCCTAGTTTATCACTTGATACTTTTCCGCACTCATGAAGATGTCGCTTCATAATGCGACAAATGTTATCTTCATAGCCGGGAACACCCCCGATTTCAGTAAGTTCTTGTAACAATAATTCAATTTGATCCATGGTTTGCTCCGGATGCCTCGACTCAGTTATTTGTTGGACCACTGAGCGGTGATTAACCGGTAACCTAGGTGGATAAAGGCCAAACCCACAATGGCTACCACCATTTGCAGCAGCATATTGTCAGCCGCGAAGGAGAGGTATTCTGTTTCCAGAACCACGTTAATCAATATCAGAATACCTATAATGCCTGAGACTATTCCAACCGGTATTTTCCACATTAGACAACTCCCCGAAAAGCTACGATTCCCTATACTGTAACCAACACCGGCAACACCATGGGTCGCCGCCGTGTCTTTTCGTAATAGAATTTGGACAGCAGGTCTCTGACCCGGTTTGAGATAACCGCGGAATCGGAAACCTGTTGCACTTCTGTCTCAAACATCTTCACCACCAAGTCCCTGCTGGCTTCAATTAGGGCTTTGCCTGCTTCAGGGTCAACAAAACCCCTGGAAACGATATCCGGCCTGACGGCCAGATGTCCGGATTCAGCGTCAAGGGTGACAATGGCAACTACAATGCCGTCCTGAGCCAGCATCTTGCGGTTCCGTAATACCACGCCGTTGATGTCGCCGACGGAAATACCATCAACATAAACGTTGCTGGCCGGAGCATGCCCCACTATCTTGCCTCCCTGAGACGTTAGCTCAAGTATGTCCCCGTCTTCCATGGTGAATATATTCTCTTTTACCACTCCCATTTGCTCAGCCAGTTGAGAATGCAATTTCAGATGACGGTATTCACCGTGTACCGGGACAAAATACTTCGGCCGGATGAGGCTTTGCAGTAATCTCAATTCTTCCTGAGAGGCGTGGCCGTGAACATGCACCTTGGCAACTCGGTCATAATAGACTTGTGCCCCCAGTTTGAAAAGGCTGTCAATCGTTTTGGACACCACGGATTCATTGCCCGGTATTGGTGAGGCTGAGATAATGATGGTGTCATCTTTTTTAATCTGTACTTCTCGGTGTTCTCCGTTGGCGATGCGCACCAATGCTGAGGTAGGCTCTCCCTGAGAACCGGTGGTGACCAGTGCAATGCGGTTGGGCGGCAATCGGTTCATTTCAGACAGCTCACCAATAAGGCCCTCAGGAGCTTTCAGATACCCCAACCGGAGAGCCATCTTGACAATTTCACTCATGCTACGGCCAGCGATAAATATTTTGCGGTTATACTTAACTGCAGCATCCATTACTTGCTGTATCCGTGCCACCAAAGAGGCGAAGGTGGTGACGATCACTCTGCCTGGTGCATTGGACATAACGGCAGAAATAGTTTCACCGACCACCTTCTCGGAAGGCGTGTAACCTGGGATTTCTACATGAGTGGAGTCGGCCAATAGCAGCAGTACTCCTTCAGAGCCTGCCTGAGCCAGCCGAGATAGGTCACAGGTTTTTCCATCTACTGGTGTATAGTCCAGTTTGAAATCACCGGAGTGCACAATGGTGCCGATGGGGGTGCGGATTATCAACCCGGCCGCGTCCGGAATGGAATGACACATGGCAACAAATTCTACGCTGAAAACGCCAAGCTTGATGATATCCCCGGCTTTTACCTCATGTACCTTGTTATTGGCATGAACCCGGGCTTCTTTGAGCTTGACGGTGATTAAGCCATGCGGCAGTGGCGCGCAATAAATAGGTGCGTCTAATTGAGGCAGGATATAAGGCAGCGCACCGATATGGTCTTCGTGGCCATGGGTGATGAAGATACCTTTGATCTTGTCCTTGCGTTCTAACAGGTAAGTGATATCCGGAATCACCAGATCAATACCTGGCATGTCTTCTTCAGGGAACATCAAACCGCAGTCAATGATAATGATGTAGTCACCATATTCAATGACCATCATATTCTTGCCGATTTCACCCAGACCACCCAGCGGAATGATGCGCAGACGGTTGTTTTTCCGGGTGGAGGGGGGGGGTGAGTGGCTAGAAGCTGAAGAGGTCAAGTTGCCGGACGGTTGGTTCCGCCGGCCGGGTTTGGATGGGTTCTGATTTTTCACTTTGTTTTAATTCCTTAAGTATTTCTGGTAATTTGGCCATATCAGCCAATATTGTTGCTCGCAGGCTACCCTGGTGCAGGGCGGCTGCCGGATGATACATGGCAAAGCAGACAAGGTCTCCTTGTTTTTCCCACTGACCGTGGATCCGGCTGATGGTTTTGCCTGGAAAAAACCTGGTCATGGAGAATCGGCCGAGAGTCACGATAACTTTTGGTTTAATTATCGCCAATTGCTGGTCCAACCATGGTTTGCAGGCTTCTATTTCCTCCGGCAACGGGTCGCGGTTGCCCGGCGGCCGGCTTTTGATGATGTTGGTAATAAAAACATCGTCTCGTTTAAGCCCGATCGATTCTATCAATTGGGTCAGGAATTTCCCTGCGGCGCCGCAAAAGGGCCGGCCGGTGCTGTCTTCATTGAATCCGGGTGCCTCTCCGATAAACATGATGTCAGCCAGCGGATTGCCCTCACCCGGCACGGCACAAATACGCGTCCCGGCCAAACCGCACCGTTGGCAGCTATGGATTTCCCGGGCAATATTATCAAGCAGGTTGGATTGGTCGGTCATGGTAAACATATTTTTGAAAGCTTTGGCTTTTAGGCATATTAGCACCCGTACCAATCTGAGTCAATCGGCGGAATAGTACGGCCAATATGTTTTTTATGCATCTGCGGCCTGAAAACCTACCGGGAAATGGCGCCGATGGTTCAGCTGTCTCCTTTTTTATGATGTGGTAGAATACATAATTAGTTTCATGACGTTATATATACTGAAATCAGCCCCTTCCGGGCGCAAAAAGAGGTTATTGATAAATGTTTAAGAAATTATTTGGTGGCATGGCGGATTCCAACGAAAAGGAAATCAAGAGACTTTCGCCCCTGGTTCAAGAGGTGAACCGGCTAGAGCCCGAATACCAGCAGCTGACTGACGAGGCACTAAAGGCTAAAACCACTGAATTCAAAGCCAAAATTCAGTCAGAGTATGCCGAGTTGGCGCGGGATATTGACCTCTTGAGGAGTCAATTGGCCGTTACCGTCGGCCCCAACGAAAGAAATAAAATTAAAGATAAGATACTCAACTTAGAGAACGCCTGTTTTGAGGAAATTATGCCGCAGGCCTTTGCCGCAGTGAGGGAAGCTGCCCGGCGAACCCTTGGTCTACGTCATTATGACGTTCAAATAATCGGTGGTGCGGTGCTGCATGAAGGCAAAATTGCCGAGATGAAGACCGGTGAAGGGAAAACCTTGGTAGCCACATTGTCCCTGTATCTTAATTCCTTGCTGGGTAAGGGCGCTCATCTGGTAACCCAGAATGATTACCTAGCTCGCCGTGATGCCTATTGGATGGGTCCGGTCTATCACGCTTTGGGGGTCTCCGTCGCTTCGATATATCCAATGCAAACTCCTGATGAACACCAACCGTCCCGCCTTTATGATCCGTCCTATAACTCCGGCAAAGATAATGATCCCTGGCAGCATTATCGCCCGGTCAAACGTCAGGAGGCCTACTCTGCCGACATCACCTACGGTACCTCGGCGGAGTTCGGGTTTGATTATCTGCGGGATAATATGGTGATGGACCTTACAAATGTCGTCCAGCGTCCGGATGGTCCTTATTTCGCCATTGTTGATGAGGTGGATAACCTTTTGATTGACGAGGCGCGTACGCCGCTGATTATCAGTGCTCCGGATGTGGAAGCTGGTAAATTATATGAAGCTTTTTCCAAGATGGTGGCTCGGTTACGTTCCGGTGAGGATTATGAACTCAAGCAAAAGGAGCGGCAGGCCGAACTGACCGAAGAAGGCTGGATCAAATTTGAAAGTTTAGTTAAGCGGGATGGTCTATTAAAAGCGGATAGTGTTTACGATCCGCAGAATGCTCCGCTGATACGACATTTGCGCAACGCGCTGGCAGCCAAAGAGTTTTATCAGCGTGACCGGCAGTATGTGGTTGATCGTGATCCCGACGGCGGCATAGGTATTGTGATTGTTGATGAATTTACCGGTCGAAAAATGGTCGGACGCCGTTATTCCGAGGGGCTGCACCAGGCGATTGAAGCTAAAGAGGGGGTGAAAATCCGCCAGGAAACCAAAACTTATGCCTCCATAACCATTCAGAATTACTTCCGCATGTACGACAAACTTTGCGGTATGACCGGTACCGCATTGACTGAAGCTGAGGAATTTTCTCGGATTTACAACTTGGAAGTGGTGGCTGTGCCGACCCATCGTCCAATCATTCGCGATGATCATACCGATTATATCTATAAAGACCTGGCCTCCAAGTTCAAGGCGGTGATCCGTGAAGTAGAAGAAACACGTGATGCCGGCCGGCCGGTGCTGTTGGGCACGGTGTCCATTGAAAACTCCGACCTGATCTCCGACATGCTCAAGCGCAAGGGTATTGCTCATGAGGTGCTTAATGCCAAAAAACATGAGCGGGAAGCGGCTATTGTTGCCGAGGCAGGCAAGCCAGGAGCAGTTACCGTGGCCACCAATATGGCGGGACGCGGTGTGGACATTATTCTCGGCGGCAGGCTTGAAGGTTATGAACCATTGGCTGACCTCAAAGAACATCTGTCGTCTGAACTGTCCAAATCCCCTGATATCCGGGAGAAACTAACTGAATTTGAAGCAGAAATTGCCAAAAATCAGGTTGAAATAATTCAACTTCAAGGACAGATTAATACCAAGCGTCTGGAGCTTATTCAGGAAATTAAAGCTAACCCTGAAGCCGCCGCACATAGTGGTAGATTAGCCGAAATAGAGGAACTTGAAAGCCGGCTTGCTGAGGTCGCTGAAAAGTACCTGGCTGACTATAGAAACCAGGTGGCAGAATTGGCCGATGAATTGCCGGCAAGACCGAAAAAGCTGGAGTGCACTATTGATACCGGCCGTTGCCGTAAGGTCATAGATAAAGAACGCAAACGCTTTACAGAGTGGCTTCAGAATTATATTGCCGTCGTCAAAGCCGGCGGTCTGCACGTTATCGGTACGGAGCGTCATGAAGCCCGACGCATTGACAACCAGCTTCGGGGACGATCCGGTCGGCAGGGTGATCCAGGTTCATCCCGTTTCTTTGTCTCGCTTGAAGATGACATCATGCGTCGCTTCGGCGGTGATATGGTTCGTGGTTTGATGGAGCGTTTCGGCTTCGATGAGAATACGCCCATTGAAAACAAAATGATCAGTAACTCCATTGAAAACTCACAGAAACGGGTGGAAGGGTATAACTTCGATATCCGCAAGAATCTGGTGGAGTATGACGATGTGGTTAATAAGCACCGTGAGATTATCTACGGAGAACGTCACAAGATATTGGCTGGCGCAGATCTCAAGTCGAACATCTTGAATATGGTTTACCAGGAAATTGACGATATCGTGGCTGGCCGATTATCCGGCTTGGATTACCATGACTGGGACATTGACGGTCTGACTGCCGACCTCGGCGCCTTAATGCCTCAGCCAGAAGGGTTCACCGCAGAGGCGATTTCGCGGATGTCCTCGGAAGAGGTGGGGGAATTTCTGAAAAGTGCCGCTGAATCGCTATACGGGAAGAAGGAACAGGATATTACTCCGCAGGTGATGCGGCAAATAGAGCGACATCTGATGCTGCGGGTGATGGACTCATTGTGGATTGAGCACCTGACCTTTGTGGAACACCTGAGGCTTGAAGCCGGCTGGCAGACTTTACGGCAAGTGAAAGCAGTGGATGCTTACAAAAATGAAGGTTTCCGTGCTTTCCAGGATTTACTGGACGGTATCAGACATGATGTGGTGCATACCATCTTTAAGGTTCAAGTGGTCAAACAATCAACTGGTACGGCCATGCCGGCCGGTGCCCAGGCCAGTCACGCGCCGCTTGCCGCAGCTGTTTCAGCGTCAGCCGCGGCGGTTTCTTCACCAATGCAGGCCGTGGCCGCACCCCGGAACGTCACTCCGGTTGCCAAAGATGCTGAAGGGCATAAGGTTGGCCGAAACGATAATTGTCCCTGTGGTTCCGGAAAAAAATACAAGAAATGCTGTGGGGCCTGATATTTTTATATTCAAAGTGGATAACAGGATTTTTTGTTGGCTAAGTGGTAGGACGTCGGAGGAAAGCCATGAGCCGCCGGTGCTATTAAAGCCATGACTGGGGAAACCAATCAGAATACTGAAATCATGCAAAGCGCAGCCGCGGCCGTAAACCGGTTGCGGATGGCCATTGAGTCCGGGCAGCACTGGTATCCGGCCTTACTTGAGGCGGCCGGTTATTGGCCTGATGATGAATGTATTGATGGACGCGTTTTCCGGTATCTAATTGCCGGAGAGGCTTTTGATTTCCTTCTATTGGCCGAGCGTCTTTCAGGGTCTTTACCAGATCTGATTCCTGAGGCTGAGCAGATAGACCTGTTATTTAATTCCCGGCCGCCGATGGATGTCACCGCTGCTGAGATGAGGCAATTGATGGGTGCAAAACGCTATCAGCAGCATCTGAATTATTTCTATGGCATTACCGTGGAAGAGGCTCTGATTCTAGCAATCCAAGACGAGATCCGGAAGGAAGAACGTTCGCTGGTAATCAAAGGCTATGATACTATCGATGAGAGCTTCATAAGATTATATGAACAATCCCGCCCGGAACTTCTGAAGCTATTTCGTCGAGACCGGGGTGAACGCCCCAATCGTTCCCTTAAACTTCCGGAAATGCGCGAGTTCACCTATTGGTTGTTCAAATTTCGGCTTAGGCATACTGATAAAGCCCGAGTGGCTTCGGATACTAAAAAGGCGCTGAACCGACTTAAAAATTTCCCTGGTAAAAACGATGGCCCCGGGCTTGAAGCTCTGTCGGGAATTTAGTTCTTTCCTGAATAAACCGTTGATTTAGGGGTGGCGTGTCCGGTCAATCTGGGCCAGGATGATACCGGTGATTCCCAGAATGCCGGTCAGGATGCTGAAGAACAGGAAGGGACGGATAGCGCTTTCCACCAGGCCGGGCAACCAAAAACGAACCGCTGTAGGGACATCCCCGAAATCAGTGTTGACACCAATGGCGGCATTGGTGGCCATGACGCTGACAAAACCGACCAATCCAGTGATGAACAATGTCAGTCCTATGTAAAAATACCATTTACGCCGATCCCGCAGTATCAGGTAAACTGAACCAGCCAGGGCGGCAATTAACAGGAGCAGGCCTAGGAAGGCGAAGCGGTAATAATTGACATAATCTTTGATTTGTGTCAAGTTTGTCTTTAAATCCGACAAGGCCTGATTGATAGCTTCCGGTGTGCCTTCAAAGGCTGTTGAATCTATTTCAATTACTGCAGGAACACCGGCGGTCAATTCGTTGTAGAAGAAAACGTTGAAAGCCATTTGACGTTCCAACGGCGTCAGATCGCTGACTTCCGGAGGAGGAAAACGGCTATACACATCAAACAGTGTTTGGTACATTACTGCCACTGTCTCTCCCAGATCAATGACAATATCCAGGGTATCACGCTGCCCCAGTAAGTATTCTTGTAAAGGGGTAACCACCTCTCGGAGCGTGGCTTTGAACCAGGCATCTTGCTTGATCATGGCGTCGTCGATATAGTCGGTCAGGTAGGAAAATACCGGATTGAGCTGGGGGCTTATGGTACGCTGAACCATTTCCTCGGCCAGGTCCGCCCAGTCGATACGATCGGCCAGAGAATATAATAATTCCGGATCCAGAACGGTTTCGCCCAGATCAATCGGCAAATCAATCGTATCGGAGCGGCCGAGCAGATAATCGTATACACGGTCAACTGCCATAGCTACGGCCTGTTTTAATTCGTCTGAATATTCTGGAAGTTCCTGGTTTAGGAATTCATTGACCGCCTGGGGAATGTCGTTGATGGCTCCGCTGGCAATCACTTCTTCACGGACTACGTCAGCAATATCAAGTTTCTGTACCTGGCCGTTGATAAATCCGGGATTAAGGACGGTAAAATTGATATTCAGGCTGGTGCCGAGTACCAACACTGATAAAAATAATAAAAAGGCGATGACCCCCAAGCCGATGCCTCTAAAAAATCCCATTTTGCTCCAAACATGCTGTTAGTCCTGAGACTAATTATCCCCACTGAATTGAGTTTAAGTCAAGTTGGTGTTCACTGTGAACGGTAAATTTGACGCAATTTGGTGGTAATCTTCCCGGCCGTACCGTTCGTAACTATTCTGCCGTTGATCGAGGTAAGAGGCATTACTTCAACCATACTGGAGGTAATGAACACCTCATCGGCAGTCTTGAGGTCTTCAAGGGTGATTCGGGTTTCAATTGTCTGGATTCTCAGCCTGCGGGCGATTTCTAGGACCGAAACCCGGGTAATACCGGGCAAAATACCGGCATCAAGGTCTGGTGAGCGTAGAACTTCGTTTTTGACGAGGAAATACCCCGATTGGTTTCTGCAATCTCACCCCTTACCACCTTCAATGGCGTCATTCCCGGCGACGATTGGCCAGGTGGTAAAGTTTCTGGTATGAAGCACCGAAGTCCGGGTTCGCTGCTTCCAGGGTGTTTTTCAAATTACTCATACGGTTGATAAAGTCTTCGCGGCGGCCGTCCTTGACTATGGCTGCCCAGTCGGTTGCTTTTTCTCCGAACAGCTTTTCCATCTCCGGCAGCGCCGGTAGATTGAGTTGCAGGGAAGCATAGAGCGCTGGATCCTCCGATAATACACTTTCCACCAACGTTAATAAGGCTTTATAGGTAATGCCTCCGGCTCCGCTCATCTCGGTCAACTTATCCAGGCTGACAAGAGCGTCAGCGGTAACGATGGCGATAAAATGAGCCAGCCCCAGCGATATGGACATCAGCCGGTCGTGTTCTTCGGGTGAAGTAACGCGAACCCGCGCCCCACGGGCGGTCAACCATTCGTTTACTTTGAGGGCGAGTTTATGTTCACTCTCGTTTGTGGGCGTCAGGATGATGTTCTGGCTATTCAAGCTTTCGGCGCCCGGGCCGAATACCGGATGTATCCCCAGCGTTTGCGCCTGTCCGAAGCAGCGGTGCATTACTTCCACCGGCCTGACTTTAACCGAGGTCAGGTCAAAAATCTGCTGGCCGGGGTGCACTTGAGGCGCTAGTTGGCCGCAGACCATTTCAAAACTGTCCACCGGTACTGAGATAATGATGATATCGGCCGCTGCCGCGCTCTCCATCCGATCGGTGGCGGCCAATCCCAGCTCTACAGCCGCGGCCGCCAGTTTGTCTTTGTCGCGACCGATGATGCTGACGCAGTGGCCTTCATTTTTCAGCAGCCGGGCAAACCAGGCTCCCATTTTGCCGTAACCACCGATGACAGCTATGTTTTTCAAATTATCTGGCCCTCGGATATGAACCTAGAATCTTAATAAACAGTACCTGATCTTCCAGTGCCGGTAAGGCGGTCTGGAAATTGGCATCCTGCCGGTGGCCTTCAAAATCAAGATAAAAATTGTAATCCCAGGCTTTCTTACGGGTTGGTCGGCTTTCAATCTTGGTCAGATTAATCTTGTGTTCTGCCAGAACACGCAGGAATTCATAAAGCGCTCCAGGCCGGTGCTTTACGGCAAATACCACTGAGGTTTTGTCATCGCCGGATGGGGGTGCATCCTTACGTCCGATGGCGAAAAAACGGGTAAAGTTGTTGGGATTGTCCTGAATATCCCGCGCCAGGATTTTCATTCCGTAAATAGCCGAAGCTCGTTCACTGGCGATAGCAGCGCCATCGGCGATTTGTTGCTCTTTTATCAGTTTGACCGAACCGGCGGTATCGTAAGTAGGAATGAGTTCGAAGTTAAGCTGGCGCAGGAAATTGCCGCATTGCCCCAGTGCCTGCGGGTGAGAATAAATACGGCGTATTGAATCCAGTGTTGCGCCGGGGTTACCGATGAGACAGTGGTTGACTCTCAGGTGTAATTCACCAGAAACCATCAAGCTGGATTCCAGCATCAGGTCATAGGAACGGGAGATGCTGCCCTCAATGGAGTTTTCCATGGGAATGATGCCAAACTGTGTCCCGCCGCCTTCCACTTCCTTGAATACGGTTTCCAGACTTTCACAAGCCTTGACCGAAGCGCGAGAACCGAAATATTGAAAAGCAGCCTGTTCGGAGTAAGCCCCCGGTTCGCCCTGAAAGGCGACGCTTCGTGATTGGCGCTGCCTGGCCAGTTTAATAATGGACTGGTACAGTTCCACCACTTCATCAGCGGTCATGCCTTCGGCAGCACCGACGCCGGTCACATGTTCAATGACCCGCCTTTCCCTTCCCAAGTCCTGTGGTGGCACCTCGCCGGCGGCCTTTTCCTGACCGATGGCTTCAGCGATAGACAAACGTTCAGCCAGCAGCTTAACAATACCGTCGTCCAGTTCATCAACCCGGCGGCGCAGTTCTTCAAGGCTCATTTGATAATCCTTCCGATAAATCCGGCGCGCAGGGCTAGGTCGGCCAGCACCACCGAGGTCATTGATTCAGCGACCACCGCCGCCCGGGGTACGATGCAGGTATCGTGACGGCCGCCGACTTTCAAGGTCGCCGCTTCGCCTGTGGCCAGGTTAACGGTATTCTGTTCCTTGGCGATGGAGGGGGTGGCTTTAACTGCCAACCGGGCAATCAGGGGCATGCCGTTGCTGATACCGCCGAGAATACCACCGGCGTGGTTGCTGACGGTCTTAATCTGACCGTCTACCATCATGAATGGGTCATTATCTGCAGAACCACTCATCCGGGCCACCTCGTTACCCGCACCGAACTCCACGGCCTTTATGGCCGGGATGGCAAAAAACGCTTTGGCCAGGCAGCCTTCCAAAGTGTCAAAAACCGGTTCACCCAACCCAACCGGTAAACCTGTTGCCCGGGCTTCAATAACCCCGCCGACAGAATCGCCTTCACGCCCGGCGTCTTTAATGGCTTCTATCATCCGGATCGCCGCGGCGGCATCGGCGCAACTGACCTCATTTTCGGCCATCATCTTTCTGATTTCGGCAATATCTTCCGGCGGCTCAGCCTTGACCCCGCCGATTTCCACCACGTGGGCCACCGTCTCGATGCCGATGGTGGACAGTAGTTTTTTTGCCACCGCGCCGGCCATGACAAAACCGGCAGTAATACGGCCGGAAAAACGTCCAGAGCCGCGCCAGTCGTGATAACCGCCGTATTTTTCCCAGGCAGTGAAGTCGGCATGGCCCGGCCGGATAAGTTTCATTACTTTTTCATATTCGGAAGAATCAATATTTCGGTTCCAGATGGACATCATGATCGGCGCCCCGGTGGTTCGGTCGTTAAAGATGCCGGAAAATATCTCCACTCGGTCTTCTTCTTTACGTGCCGTAGCCAAAGGCCGGTTGCAGCCACTTTTACGTTTGTCCGCTTCCTGTTGGATGTCCTCAACGGTGAGCGGCAGCCCGGCCGGACAGCCGTCAATGACGATGCCGACGCAGTCGCCATGGCTTTCTCCGAAACTGGTAATGCGGAAAATTTCACCAAAGGAATTATTCACTCAAAATGACCTTTCCTCCGACTTGTTGAAAGTCCTCCCAGAAGTCTGGATAGGTTTTGTTAACACAGTCCGCACCTTCAATGATGCTGTCACCACAGACCGCCGACAGCATGGCAAAGGCCATGGCGATACGGTGGTCTTCAAAGCTGTCAATGACCGCTCCGTGCGGTTGGCCGCCGGTTATCAGCAGACGGTCAGTCTCTTCGGTGACGGATATACTCATGGGTTTCAAATTTTCGGCCAACGCTCTTATCCGGTCTGATTCCTTGAGTCTGGCCCGCCTCAGGCCGGTAATTAGGCTTGTACCCTTGGCCGCTGCAGCCAGACACGCCACTGTAGGCAGCAGGTCAATGGCTTCGTCAAGGTCAACGTTAACAGCTTGCAGCATTGATGGCTCCACCATAATTTTATCATTGTCGATAGTAACTGTGGCGCCCATTTGTTCAAGGCAGTTTAACATGAAACGGTCAGCCTGAAAACTGCCGGGATTCAAGCCGCAAATGCTGACCGGGCCGTTGAGTGCTCCCATACCCAGGAAGTAAGATGCCCCGGACCAGTCGCCTTCCACCTCGTAATTGGTCGGACGGGGGGTTTGTTGACGGACCGTGAATTCGGTCAGGGTGTCATTATGGTCCGCGTTTACGCTGAAATGCCTCAGGCAGGCCATTGTCATCCGCAAGTAGTCTTTAGAACGCGCAGGGGTAGTTAACTTGATTTGCAGCCCGTCAGGAAATTGTGATGCTGCTAGCATGAGTCCGGAGATGAACTGGGAACTGATATCACCCGGCAGGGATACAACACGGGTGTTTACCCGGCCGCCGTTAATCAACATATAATCCGGTCTGTTTTCCGCTGCTATTCCCAGTTGCTTTAAAATATCCAGCAGCGGGGTCATTGGACGCCGCGCCAGGCCGGGAGCAAAGGTGATTCGGCTTGGACCGGAAAGCGAGGCACACAGGGGTGTCAGGAACCTCAGTGTGGCCGCTGATTGGCGGCAGTCAAGCTCCTGTTGCGGCGGTTTAAGTTGACCGCCGGTGATTATCCAAACACCCGGTTGCCTTTCGATGACCGCGCCTAGCCGCTCAAGTACTTCTGCGGCAGCCTTCGTATCTTCGGACACAAGCGGATTGATGATCCGGCTGGTGCCGGCGGCCGTGGCCGCGACAAACAATGACCTGATTGTGTAGCTCTTGGATGGCGGGGCGGTGATTGTGCCGCCGATAATACTCTTACTGATTCGGGCTTTCATTAATATCCATTTTCCTGACAATTTCATCAATAACGGTAGCGAAAGGCCGGTTGCCGGTTTTGACGGTGATGTCCGCCGCTGCTTCATACAGCGGCCGTCGGGTTGCTTCCAATTCACGGATGAATTCTTTCCGGTCCGGCCGGTCCAGCAAAGGTCGTTTGCTACCGTAGGCCAATCGTTCATTAAGTGAGGCGGCGCTTGTCTGGAGATAGATGATTACCGCTGAAGACTTCAAACGTTCAATATTCCCTGGTCTGACCACAACACCGCCGCCACAGGCAATTATGCTGTTTTCGGCGGTATCGCTCACGGACTTGATGACCTCTTCTTCGAGCGCACGGAATTTAGTTTCACCGCCGGATTTGAAGATGTCGACGATGCGCATTCCGGCCTGCTGTTCAATCAGGCGGTCAGTCTCAATGAAATTCCGTCCCAATCGTCGTGCCAGCCGTTTCCCTACCGTGGATTTACCGGAGCCCATGAATCCAATCAGTGCGATATTGCTTTTCACTCCAGCGCCGCCTCGGCGGTCCGGCTCATCACTTCCCGCGGGGCCGGTTCTCCGGTCCATAATTCAAATGAAAGCGCCCCTTGGGCTAGCAGCATCTCCAGTCCGCCGATAACGGCGCAGCCGGCAGCCTTGGCCTCGCGGATTAACCGGGTGTGGCGAGGGCGATAAATGGTGTCAAACACCGTCATGCTCGGTCGCAACCATATAGACGGCAATGGTGACGAAGCCTCATCCGGACTCAGTCCGACACTGGTGGCGTTGACAACCAGTAAGGCGCCTTCAAGCGCCTGCCGGTAACCCTCATCAGTCATTTCAAACGCTTCGGTACCGGTATCAGCTGCCAGGGCAGTGGCGGTACTGAAGGTACGGTTGATGACGTTGACCTTCACGCCCGCATCTTTTAAGGCAAAAACCACCGCTCTGGCCGCTCCTCCGGCGCCCAGCACCACCGCCTTTTTGCCTTGAGGTTCAAAGCCGCTGGCTCTAAGTGCTCCCAGAAAGCCCGCAGCATCGGTGTTATAACCTGTCAGCCGTCCGTTTTCGTTGACTATGGTATTGACTGCCCCGATGCGGAGTGCCGGCGAGTCCACGGTATCAAGGAACGGTATTACTGCCTTCTTGTGGGGCAAGGTAATATTGGCACCCCGCACGTTTAACCCTCGGAGGCCGCTGACTGCGGCCGCCAGATCTTCCTTGGTTACTCTGAAAGCCTGGTAGGTGTAATTAAGCTTTCGCTCTCGAAAGGCGGCGTTATGCATCACCGGCGATACTGAGTGCGCCACAGGGTCACCGATCAGGGCCACTAAGCTTGTGGTTGCTGTAATCATGGTTTTAATAAGCGGTAAATTTCAGCCAGTTGGACTGCCGTCAGTTGGCCGGGTGCCGATTCCCGGCCGGCCTTTAACGCAGCATAGGTGAATTCAGCCCCGGCCAGCGGTGCCAGTACCCGGCTCAGCATCCCGGTTTCGCCCATACCGAAGACAGTCAGCCGGCAGCCTTGGAATTCCTGGTAGAGCCGGAGGAGATTCAGATTATCTTCAAAGACGTTAGCCGTACTCACCAGTTTACAGATATCGGCCCCGGCGGCCAGTTCTCGCCCAACGATGCTTTTAAGTTCCGCCGGCGAAGGTGTGGATTCATAATTATGATACGAAACCAAACAACGGGCTTTCTTTTTTACAATCTCTACCATTTTTCTCAGATTAGGGGTGGCCAATTCCAGGTCGATGATGGCCGCACCCAGATGGAGCGCTTTCAGCAGTTCTTCCTTGCGTTGGGCTTCGGTTCCGCGCCAGGTGCCGCCTTCGGTCGCAAGTCGGTTGCAGGCCAGCCAGGGTTTATCAAGTTTCCGCACCACCTCTGGCCATGCTTCGCCGATTAAATCTATCCTGACCTCAAAAAGGTCCGTTAGCGGTGAAGCAGCAGCAACCGCCGTCATGTCGGCCTGGGTGATGACGGTACAAACTGCAGGTTTCATTATCCCAAAACCTCCGCAATCATATCAGGGTTAACGTCGGTGCGGGCGGTTACCTCGCCGATACCGGTCGGCAGGATGAATTTCAGTTTGCCGTTGTCTATTTTTTTGTCATGGAGCATGGCTTGTATCAAGGCTGGGCCAATCTTTTTGTTCGCCAGTTCTACCGGCAGCCCGGCAGCGCCGATGACATTCAAAATACGCTCCAGGTCATTACCACTAAGCATTCCCAGCCGATAGGCCATCCGGGAGGCGGTAGCCATGCCTACAGCTACCGCGGTGCCGTGGTTGACCTTAAAATTAGAGACGCTTTCCACGGCATGTCCAAAGGTATGCCCGAAATTCAAGATATGACGGAGTCCCTGATCTCGTTCGTCCTGTTCTACCACATTCACTTTTACTTCGGCAGCCCGGTGAACAGCGTAAGTCAGCGTCCGAACATCCCGGTCCAGCAGCACCGGCATATTTTCCTCCAAAAAGGCAAACAGCACCGGGTCCCGAATAATGGCGCTTTTAATAATCTCAGCCATGCCGTTTCGGATTTCTTTTACCGGCAGACTCAGCAAAGTTGTGGTATCGGCGGCCACTAACTGTGGCTGGTAAAAAACCCCGGCTAGGTTTTTCAGCCTCCCCGCATTCACCGCCACCTTGCCGCCGATGCTGGAGTCTACCTGAGCCAGCAATGTTGTCGGTACTTGAATAAACGGCACACCGCGCTGGTAGGTGGCCGCCACGAAACCGGTCAAATCCCCGATGACGCCTCCACCCAGCGCCAATACCGGTGTATTGCGTTCCACCCTTCGACGAGACAGGCTCTCATAGAGTTTGCCGGCTGTGGCCAGTGATTTATAGGTTTCTCCGTCCGGGATGGTGATTACCTCCGGTTCAAAACCGGACCCCTTTAAAGATTCTGTCATTGCCCCGGCATAAAGCCGGCCCACGGTTGGATTGGTAATCACGATCAATCGTCCGCTGCGGCTCCGCTCGGACAGCAAATCCCCCACTTGGCTCAGTACCCCCTCGCCGATATTGACGGGGTAGGATCGATCTTTAAGGTTAACGTGTATCTGGTGAGTCATAATCTTATTTTACGGTAATCTGACGTATCTGTCTTGCCAATTCGATGATTTCCTTGAGTTCGGCTGGGCTGATCATTTGAGAGGCGTCGCACAGTGCTTCTTCTGGCCGGTCATGAACTTCAATCATCAGCCCGGAAGCTCCCGCGGCAACAGCCGCCAGGCTCATGGGCTTGATTAGATCTCGGCGGCCGGTGGCGTGGCTGGGATCAACAATGATGGGCAGGAAGGTTTCTTTCTGGACTACCGGCACTGCTGAAAGATCCAACTGGTAGCGGGTGAAATTTTTACCTTTGCCCACCGGGACGATCCCGCGTTCACACAGTATAATATCTTTGTTGCCCTCGGCGGCTATGTATTCGGCAAACGACAAGAACTCTTCAATTGAAGCACCGAAATGCCGTTTGAACATGATCGGCAGTTTTGTCCGGGCGGCGGTTTGCAGTAGATCCTGGTCGTACATGTTGCGGGAGCCAATCTGGATAATATCTACATAACGGCTAACCAGTTCTGCCTGGGCTTCACCGCGGACCTCGGTAACTACCGGCATGCCGAATTTTTCACCGGCTTCCTTGAGCCATGTCAGTGCCTCAATTGCTCCAGCTTCACCGGAGGAGCCTAACCCCTGGAAGGAATGAACACTGGAACGGGGTTTGAAAACCCCGCCCCTTAGTATATGGGCGCCGGCTTCTTTCGCTTGTTCAGCTATTCGGAACAGGGCGTCATGGTCTTCTACGGCACAGGGACCAGCGATAATCACCGGCTCGTCGCCGCCAAGTTCCACATTTCCGATTTTCACTATATGGGTACTGGTTTCGCCGTAAGCGTTGGAATACTCACGGTTAATCAGTTTGTAGGGCGCTTCAATCATTCTTGCCTCCTTCACTCCCGGTAGGGCCGCCAAATGGGTGAAATCAACCTGCCGCTCATCACCAACCAATCCGATAACCGTCAGGTGTTGTCCACGTGATACGTCGGTACGCAGACCGGCCTTGGATACTTCGTCAATGACGTGCTGGAGTTGTTCCGGACTGGCGTCCTTTTTCATGATGATCATCTTCTGTTCTCCCTTTCATTATCTCCATAAACAAAAAAACCTCCCGTTTGGGAGGATTTACTGCTTGGATGCTTCTTATATATTAGGTGCTGTTACGCAGAAACGCCGAACCTCCCTGATGTGCCTTTGAGGCACCAGGTAAAATAATAATAGGCGTAAAAGCTTTGAGCGACCATTCGACTGAAGAATAACACGAGCCGGTCAGGGTGTCAAGGTGGCGTAATCGTTATAATTTGTCTTGTTGCAGATATTTGAATGAATGTACAGTCAAACTATTGACAATAGCACATTATGCTCCTATTATGGTCATCATAAAAATAATTGAACAGGTATTCAACCTGTTGGAAAAAGAAAGGGGTTCAAATGAGGCGTATATTGGTGTCCCTCGGCGCTGTCCTGCTCGTCTTTGCCCTGGTCTGGTTGTATCTCATTTTTCCCGGCATGGCAAAACTGCCGGCTGATTACGAAAAGGTGTACCGTTTTGAAGGTGCGGTTCAGGTATTTGATCTTGCATCTAATACTCTTGTAACCATTCCTGGCGGTACTTTAATGGAACGTACTTTAAAAGCAGTAGATGTAAACGATTCTGATGCACTTATCATCGACCAAGTTATCACGTTTACCCTGGCGGCTAATGGTGCCCCCTTAGCTGCGGCTAGTCCCGCTTTGGCTGCCCTTGATTCTACCGAAACCTACGCGGTAGACCGTACCACCCGTGCTAATGTAGCAGGTGGTGATAAGTCTCGTAGTGGTCAATTCACCTTCCCGGCTGATACCCAACAGGAAACCTATCAATTATGGTCGGCGACTACCGGAACCTCATTGCCGGCGACATTCACCGGTGAAGAGACTATTGATGGTGTAAAAGTCTATGTTTTCAAGATTGACAGCAAAGACAATGCCTATGTTCCTAACTCGGTCACAGGATTACCTCAAACAGTCGATGTTGCTACTACGATTAAAGTTGAACCAATCAGTGGCACTCCAGTTTTCACGACAACAAAAACCACTGTTGTTATGCAAGGACATCCGGCCGGTCCGATTACGATGCTCATCAATGAAAGCACCTTTACCAGTGCCACAGTTGACGAAGCGGTTGATGAAGCTGCTGCCAACCGTAGTTTAATCCTTTGGGCCAGCGTATACGGCTTCTGGACCGCTATCGCCCTGGGTGCTGTTCTGATTCTGCTCGGCATCTTCAAGAAGTCCTGAACAGCGTTTAATCAGTCAATTGGAATAGAATAGAAAGGGGGAGACTTCCTCAGAGAAGTCTACCCCTTTTTTTACGCCTGAAAATTATTAATGACTTTAGTGGAAATCCGTATATAATATTAGAAATCAAGGAGGTGGGTAGACAAATGGTAAACGATCCAAAGTACCGTAAACTGCGTGTTTGGAATCTTGTCATGGGTGGGCTTCACCTGATTCAGGCAACGGCGATATTTGCTCTCAGTCGGGACTTCACTATGCCGGTAACCAGTGCTTTCCTTAATTTTGATCAGGCCACTCAGTCCTTGAAGCCGGTGACGGAAACCGTATTTAATTTGCCTTTTGGTGCGGGCGTTGCCTTGTTCTTGTTTATTTCGTCAATCGCCCATTTCACCATTGCTTCACCTAAGGTATTCCCATGGTACGTCAACAACCTTTCCCGAGGTATTAATTATGCCCGTTGGTTTGAGTATTCATTCAGTGCCTCGGTGATGGTGGTGCTGATCGCCTTATTGAGCGGTTTGTCTGACGTAGCCGGTTTGATCAGTGTTTTTGCCCTGACCGCGGTCATGAATCTCTGTGGTCTGCTGATGGAAGTGCGCAATCAGACCACTACCAAAACTGATTGGGCACCATTTTGGGTGGGGACATTCGCCGGAATTATTCCCTGGATAGGCATTGCTTTCTATTTCTTTGGATCCATTGCCACTGCGGACGGCGCGGTGCCGACCTTTGTTTATTTTATCTTGCCGATACTCTTTATCTTTTTTAATCTTTTTGCCATAAATATGTGGCTACAGTATAAGAAGGTGGGACGCTGGGCGAACTACCTGTATGGTGAAAGAGTTTATATCCTGCTGAGCCTGCTGGCCAAGTCAGCGCTGGCATGGCAGGTATTTGCCGGGACGCTGCGTCCTTAAACGATGCCTGACACTACCGCAGCGGCGTATTCGCGGCTGTGTGAAAGACTGACGGTCAGGTCGGTGATGCCTAATTCCGAGGCTTGCGACCTGGCCCGTCCGTATAAGGTGATGGATGGGCGGCCGCCGGATTCGGCTGTGATTTCAATATCATGATAAATCAGTTCGTTAACCCCCAGCGCCTTGACTGCGGCTTCCTTGGCGGCAAAGCGGGCCGCCAAGGAAGGCAGTTTTCCGCGGTAAAGCCTGAGTTCTTCAGCGGTATATATTCGTTCCAGAAAGCTGTCGCCCCAGCGAGCGACTGCCTTTTCAATGCGGCTGATTTCCACGACGTCTATGCCTAGGTATTGCTTCATGGTTTCGTCACCTTTTTCAGTTTGACCGCCGCTACCTTGAATTCCGGTATTTTAGCCACCGGATCCACTGCCGGGGAAGTCAGGATATTGGTGGCGGTTTCCGGGAAGTGGAAGGTCATAAACACCACTCCCACAGCCAGCCGATGACTCAGCTGAGCCCTGGCGGTGACTTCACCGCGGCGGGAACTGACTTTGATTGTATCACCATCATTGATATTTAGTGCGGCCGCGTCGCTTGAACCTATTTCCAGCGTTTCTTCCGCCTGCAAGGTCATCAAACCACCAATTCTCCGGGTCATGGTGCCGGTATGGAAGTGATACAGGCTGCGGCCAGTGGTCAGGATAAACGGAAAGTCATTATCCGGTAATTCGGCCGAAGGCCGGTAGTTGATTACCTTGAAGGCACCTTTGCCCCGGGTGAAACGTTCGGTATGCAGAATCGACGTTCCGGCATGATCTTCGGTGGGGCAGGGCCATTGCAAACCACAGCTGTTCAGTCTTTTATAAGTAATGCCCGCATAGGATGGGGTAAGAGAGCGCATTTCATTGAATATTTCTTCCGGAGTTTCATAATCAAACCCCTTACCGCCCAGCCGTTTGCCCAGTTCAGCGGCAATCCACCAGTCCGGGCGGGCCTCACCCGCCGGAGCCACGGCACGGCGAACCCGCTGCACGCGTCGCTCGGTGTTGGTAAATGTGCCGTCTTTTTCAGCGAAACTTGCGGCCGGCAGTACAACGTGAGCTAGTTCTGCCGTTTCGCTCAGGAACATATCCTGAACTATCAATAGCTCCAGTTTGGCCAGCGTTTTTCGGATCCGGTTGGAATCAGCATCAGACAGCACTAGGTTATCCCCCACCATGTACAGTGCCTTTATCCGGCCAGCGTCAATATCGTCCATGATTTCCGGCATGGTCAGTCCGGGTTGTTCTGGTAGTTTCACTCCCCAGGCTGCTTCAAATTTCTGCCTTGATGCCGTATCAGCCGTTTTCTGATATCCGGGATAGACGTCGGGCAGGGCCCCCATGTCGCAAGTACCCTGGACATTGTTGTGTCCTCTCAAGGGGTTCACCCCGGCCCCGGACTTGCCGAGGTTGCCAGTCAATAGTGCCAAATTGGCGACGGCCGATACGTTATCGGTGCCGTGAGAATGCTGGGTAATGCCCATGGCGTAGTAAACACCGGCGGGTTTGGTGGCAGCATACAGTCTGGCTGCCGCTTGGATTTCGTTTAATGGTACACCGGTGACCTCGGCAGCATTGGCAAGGTTGAAATCTTTGAGGGATTCGGCCAGGGCTTCAAAACCTTCGGTGCGGTCAGCGATGAAAGCCCGGTCAAAAAGTCCTTCATCAATTATGATTTTGCAGATGGCCGAAAGCAGCAGTACATCGGTCCCCGGCCTCGGTGGGAGGAAAATATCGGCGTAGCGCACCAATGGTATTTTCACCGGGTTAATCACAATCAGCCGGGCACCGTTTCTGACAGCCTTTTTGATTTCAAATCCTATCACCGGGTGCGTTTCGGTGGTATTGGCGCCGATGACCAGAAAACAGCCGGCATCCTTAATATCGCTGATAGAGTTGGTCATGGCCCCGGAACCGAAGGCCGCGGCCAGTCCGGCTACGGTGGGGCTGTGGCACAGTCGGGCGCAATGATCCACTGAGTTGGTGCCCAGGACGGCACGAGCCAGTTTCTGAATCAAGTAGTTATCCTCGTTGGTGGCCTTAGCTGAGCCAAAGACGGCCACTTCACCCGGACTGTAACGGATCAGTTTGGAACAGGTATGTTCCAAGGCCTCATCCCAGTTGGTCGGCACCCATGTACCACTGTGGTTTTTGATCAACGGTGTGGTCAACCGTTCTGGATGATGAACAAATTCTTTAATCCCATAACGGCCTTTGACGCATAACTGGCCATGGGAGGCCGGATTGGCTTCATCTCCCTCAACACTGACGATTTTGCCGCTGCGCAGCTGCAATTTTATACCGCAGCCGACCCCGCAATAGGGACAGATGGTGGCTATTTCGGAATCTGCCTTTACATAATCTTTTGGAGCCATTGCGGCTACAGGACAGTGAGCCACGCACTCACCGCAGCTCCGGCATTTGGTATATATCAAAGGCTGATCAGCGCCAGTGCTTACCCGGCTCTCATAACCCCGGTCAATGAGTTCAATAGCATTGTTGCCGGTTATCTCGTCGCAGGCACGGGTGCAGCGGGCGCACAGGATACAGTAATTCCGGTCCAGACGGAAAAACGGATTGGAGTCGTCAATGGCTTGAATCCGCCCGGAGTGGGGTAGTTTGCGTTCGGTGAAGCCCAGGAATGCTGTCACCTTCTGCAGTTCGCAATTCATGTTTTTTACGCAAGCCAGGCAGTCCAGCGGATGCTCAGCCAGCAACAGGTCAAGTACCGCTCGCCGGGCATCGGCCAGCGTCGGTGTATCGCTGCTCACCACCATGCCTTCTGCCGCCGGAGTGGTGCAGGCAGTTGGCAATCCGCGCATCCGGTCTATCTCCACCACGCATAACCGGCAGCCGCCGTAAGGTTTAAGGTCCGGGGCATAACACAGATTGGGAATGTAGATACCGGCATCCCGTGCTGCCTCCAGTACTGTCTGGCCTTCTACGGCAATAATGTCTTTTCCGTCAATTTTTAGTTTAATCATGCTGATATCACGGTGAAGGTGCAAAATCTGAATTTTTATTTTTCAACTTACGTTCACTGCTTCCATATTACAAACATCACGGCAGATACCACAGCGATTACACTGGGCTTCATCCAATATTACCGGTTGGCGCTTGGCCACAAAAGTGATTGCCTGAGCCGGGCAGGCCTTGACGCATAACCGGCAGCCGTTGCATTTGTCGGCTGCGATAGAATAGGTAATCAGTGACTTGCACACCCCGGCCGGACAGTGCTGGTTGAATATATGGGCTTCGTATTCCTCCCGGAAGTACTTCAGGGTTGTCAGCACCGGATTGGGTGCCGTACCGCCGAGGGCGCACAATGATGTTGCTTTAATCTGTGCAGCCAGTTCTTCCAGGGTCGGAATATCCTCCGGCCGTCCTTCCCCCTTTGTTATTCGTTCCAGTATGCCCAGCATTTGCCTTGTGCCTAAGCGGCAGGGTACGCACTTGCCGCAGGACTCGGCCTGGACGAAAGACAGGAAGTACCGGGCTACATCCACCATGCAGTTGCCCTGATCCATAATAATCATGCCGCCGCTGCCCATGATGGCACCGGATTTAACCAGAGATTCGTAATCAAGACCGATATTAGTCAGGCCCACCGGCAGACAGCCTCCGGAAGGTCCGCCTATCTGCACTGCTTTCAGCTTTTTGCCTTTAGGAATGCCGCCGCCGATGCCGAAAATCACCTCATTCAGCGGCGTTCCCATGGGTACCTCAATCAGCCCCATGTGGTTGATATTGCCGGCCAGGGCGAAAACACAGGTGCCCTTGCTCTTGTCGGTGCCGATGGCGGCATATTCAAGCGTATGGCCGGCCAGAATGTATGAGGCCATCGCCAGTGTTTTGACGTTATTGATATTAGTGGGTTTGTTCCACAAACCGGAGACTGTGGGGAACGGCGGTCGGGGCCGCGGCATGCCGCGCCGCCCCTCAATGCTGGCGATAAGGGCTGTTTCCTCACCGCAGACGAAGGCTCCGGCGCCTTCCTTGATTTTGATTTCAAAATTAAAACCGGAGCCCATGATGTCCCGCCCCAGTAAGCTGCTCTCACGGGCTTGCGCCACGGCGTGTTTTACTGTGGTCACTGCCAACGGGTATTCGGCGCGGACGTAAATATAACCTTCAGCAGCCCCGACGGCATAACCGGCGATGATCAAACCCTCTATGACCGAATGGGGATCGCCTTCCAGAATGGAACGATCCATGAAGGCGCCTGGGTCTCCTTCGTCAGCGTTGCAGATGACATATTTCGGAGAGCCGTCGGCGTCGCGGCAAAACTGCCATTTCTGCCCGGTGGGGAAGCCTGCACCGCCGCGCCCGCGCAGACCGGATGCAATCACGTCATCAATGACCTCTTGCGGGTTGAGTTCGGTCAGTGCCCGGTGCAGTCCGGCATAGCCGCCACGGGCGATGTAATGGCCGAGGCGCAGCGGATTGACGTGGCCGCAGTTCCGCAGTGCAATACGCCTTTGCCCCTTGAGCATGGGCATCTCATCAAGTGCCGGCAGACCTTCTATCCGGCCTTCACCGACGGTACACAATGCCAGATCCGGCCGCGGATCACCGTTAACGATGTAGTCTTCAATTATCCTGGTGGCCTTTTCGGGCGTCATGAAGCCGTAGCTGATGCGGGGCATACCGGGTAAAACTATATCCATAGTCGGCTCGGCATAGCACATACCGAAGCAGCCGACCTGCGTTATGGTGGCTTTGATATTCAGTTTGTCCAGGGTGGCATTGATTGCATCCAGAACGCTCATGGCGCCCGATACTTTGCCGCAGGTAGCTGTGCCGATGAGTATATGGGGAGTCGGACTCTGGATAAGACCTTGCCACTCGGCTTTGGCTTCGGCCTGGAGTGTCGTAAATTCCGTTACTGCCGGCATGCGCAACCCGTTCCGTTGTTTTTTTGGTCATTAACCGCATCAAGAATCTTGCCGGCAGACGTCTTGCCGTAGATATCTTCATTCACCACCACTACCGGTGCCAGGGCACATGCCCCGATACAAGCCACCGTTTCCAGTTCATATTCCAGATCGGTGGTGGTTTCTCCCGCTTTGATGTCCAGCTGCCGCTCCAATTCACTCAGAATGCGTTCTCCGCCGCCGACATGGCAGGCGGTACCCCGGCAGACTTTGATGATATTCCGGCCGGCGGGTTTGAATTTGAACTGGGTGTAGAATGAGGCCACGCTGTACACTGTACTCTCTGCCAGTCCCAGTGCCTCTGCCGCCGCCGTTATGGCTTTGGGCGGCAGGTACCCCAGTTTCTGTTGGAGTGATTGAAGCATGGGGATCAGATTGGCGCGGTCACGGCTGAAGATCTCGGTGGCGGCTCTAATTGCCTCTTCGCTTCCCGTCGGTTGTGTCAGCTTCATATACCGCCTGATGGATAAAATATCGTTGGGAGTAACTGGTTAGGATTGAAGTCATTATAATCTATCCCCCTTGGGGCGGCAAAGGTTTGGTATGTTGAGTCGTTCCGATTGACAATACCAGCAGCCTAATTATAAAATTACCATTCGGAAGTTCACCACGGCATCGTAGCTCAGTGGTAGAGCAGGGGACTCATAAGCCCTTGGTCGGTAGTTCAAATCTACCCGATGCCACCATCAGCTTTAATCGTGTAACGGCCCGATATTGGGCTTTTCTTATATCAGATATGTGTCATTCGTGCCAAGATTAGCCCGTTATTTATTACTGAGGCTTATTGCCGGTGCCCAATGTAGCAATGCCCCTCTGTATCAATGCTCCTGTGAGCCCGACGGTCCCGCCAAACAGCCGAGTTTTGGGCCGTTACCCTCCAACCATACCACCCAGGCCTTTTGCGGCCCTGTTTCCCGGAGCCGTCAGGCACGTTTGCTCCTTTCGTAATTCATTGACATTTTAGACTTGCTTTCAGCTTCAACGTGTGTAAACAGTGTGTCTGGAACGAAAAGCCAAAAGAGTATCAGGAAGATGGTCACAAAAGCACGCGCCAATAAGCCCTCCTACCCGGAACTGGCAAAATCTTTTCAAGACTTTATCCAGTCTAAAACGGTAGAAGGGGTCACCATTAATACCATCGAAGGCTATGAGAGGAAGTTCCGGGTCATCTCCCGGCATATTGACCTTGGTACGGCTAATAGAAACGAAATCGAGCTCTTCCTGCTGCAATTCAAAAACCCCGGTAACCGCCATAGCTACTTCAGAGTAATCCGCGCCTATTACAACTGGCGCAAGGAAACAACGGGTATACCCAACCCCATGGGCTCAATGAAAGCACCACGGTTGCCCAAGCTGATTCTACCTGCTCTTAATCCCGAGCAGGTCAAGCAGCTCATTGACTATGCTGAGGGTAACCGTAACAAGGCGATCATCGCCCTCTTTACTGAATCAGGCTTACGATTATCCGAACTGGTGCAAATCAGACCCGAGCACATTGACTGGGACGACCAAACCGTTAGAGTTATGGGTAAAGGCCAGAAAGAAGCGCTGGCTCCATTCGGCAAATTATCTGAAGAGTACCTCAAAGCCTGGTTGAGCGAATATACACCCACCGATACTATCTGGGGCATCAACAAGTGGGGCATAACCGCTATGCTCAGGAGACTGGAAGTTGAATCCGGGATCACCTGTAATCCCCACACCTTCCGCAGAACCTTTGCCTGTATCCTTAGAAAAGCCGGAATGGATACGTTGACTATTAAAGACCTGGGACGCTGGGAATCACTCGAGATGGTACAGCGCTATACCCGCAGCGTTAACTTCGCTGACAACCTGAAGTTCTACAAGACGGTGATGGGGTAGGTCTCCATCACTTTTTAATCGTGAAGTGCAGGAAAACCTGCTGG
Organism: Dehalogenimonas sp.; assembly: GCA_050864255.1. Taxonomy (GTDB): domain Bacteria; phylum Chloroflexota; class Dehalococcoidia; order Dehalococcoidales; family Dehalococcoidaceae; genus Dehalogenimonas. Next base: position 29,585 of record JBOWAX010000003.1, on the reverse strand, counting down.
TTGGCGCTATTTATGAGGGGAAAGTCAACATGGGGCTCTAACATGAACGGAAAATGAATTTGGTTGCCTTTATTTTATCATATGGTATTATCTGGGCATGCGGGTACTTCTTGTTGAAGACGATGAGAATCTGGTTTGGTCTGTAAAGACAGGCCTCGAAGAAAATGGTTATGCTGTTGACTGGGTCTCCGATGGCTTGTCAGGTCATGAGATGGCACAAGCTTACCAATATGATCTAATTATTCTTGATATTATGCTACCTAAGATGGATGGGTTTTCTATTTGTAAAGCCATCCGGAACAATCGGAATGAGACTCCGATTTTAATGTTGACCGCCAGACATCGTGAGGATGACAGGGTCAAAGGACTTGACTGCGGAGCAGATGATTATCTGGTAAAACCGTTCAGCTATCCTGAATTACATGCCAGGGTACGAGCATTGATTAGGAGGTCCAAGAACCATTGCTCCCCCGAAATTATTATCGGTGACCTGGTATTAAACACCACTGGAAAAACTGTGCGTTACCGCGCTGCTGAAATAATTCTAACGCCAAAAGAATATGCCGTTCTTGAATTCCTGGCATTTAATCAGGGTGGAATAGTGACTCGTGAAATGCTACAGGAACACGTTTGGGATTGTGAACGTGGGGCTTTCTCAAACGTGATTGATGTTATTATCAGCCGGATTAGGAAAAAGTTATTTCCTGAGGATAAAGAAATGATTATTAGGACAGTGAAAGGGCTTGGTTATATCGTTGAAAATACGAAGTCTTAGTCTTAAGCTGGCACTTTATTACACAGGTTCCGTATTAATCATAATTGCGGTATCCTTTGTCTTCATGGGCTATATTAGTCTTGAACGTGCAAAATATTCGGCTGAGAGATTAATGGAAAGTGGTGTAGGTTACATTAATGGAAATACCCCGGAAACGGTCTTGGATGGACCAGATTTTAGTAACATCCCGATAGACGAGATATTAGATACTTTTTCCATGCTTGAGGGGTATTCCACGAAAATGGGAATTGACAGTGACCCTCGTTCGACTTGGATGGAAATTAGTTACACTAACTTAGGTCCTGCTCCATTCACTATTAGGGTATACTCTGTGGATTTCCCGGTGACCGTTGTTTCTCCCGGTTCGAATCAAGGGCCACGCAACCTGTACTTTCAGCCAACGTCAGACAAACGCGTGGATATAGTCATTGTGGCATCCTTGGATCAGCAGAGTCTCTCCAACATCCAAGCTGCTAAACAGTTCTATAGAAACGGTTTTGCCGCTTTGCCCCTCGTTCTGATATTTACTGGATTTTTTTCCTGGTTCGTTTCCCGTAGAACCGTGGCCCCAATAAAAACCATTGCCACCGTGGCGCAGCAGATGAGTGAAACAGACTTACGTCAAAGGGTGGACGTGAAATCTAGCGATGAGATCGGGAGTCTGGCATGCTCTTTCAACGATATGGCTGATCGATTGGAATCGGCCTTTATTGCCCAAAAACAGTTTGTTTCAGACGCTGCACATGAACTAAGAACACCCCTGGCGTCATTGAAAACTTCAGTCACCAAGTCTATGAGTTCTGTGAGAACCAACGAGGAGTATCAACAGCTTTTAGATTTTGTATTACATCGTGTCAATACACTTGAAGAACTTATCAGCGATCTCCTCTTTTTAGCTCGAGCGGATGAAGGACGACTGAGAAATGGGGTATCGATATTTGATCTTTCCCCCGTTGCTCACGAGGTGGGGGATTCGTTCAAGTATTTATTCGAAGATAAAAATATCAATTATTCGAGTGATATCGAACCAGGACTTTACATCAAAGGAAACCCTAAACTCCTCATGCGGGTACTATCAAACTTGCTTGATAATGCGTCCAAATATACTCCGGCGGGTGGTGATGTGTGCCTGAAAGCTAGTCTGAAAGATAATGAGGTGACAATCACGGTCACTGACACAGGAAAGGGAATGTCAAAAGAACATCAAGCACACGTTTTTGATCGTTTCTACAAGGCACCTGACAATCCTGGTTCCGAACACAGCTTTGGTTTGGGACTCTCAATATCTAAAAGCATCGTGACCGTATCCGGCGGCGAAATATCGGTAACGAGCAAGCTGGGGAAAGGGAGCACTTTCAGTCTTCGGTTTCTGGAAGCCGAATAAGAATGGGGAGGTATGTATGAACTTGATTAATCTCAACCACAGGATATCAGTTGCATTATTGGTTGCGTTAATGGTCACAACAGCCAGTGGATGTAACCCTAGCCAGCCTTCAAATTTCATCGTCGCTTCCCCTCCGAGTGGCAGTACAACAAATAACAGCATCGCTAAATTTGAAGGGTTTGTTGGGAACGAAGCATCATCTGTATCTATCAATGGAAGTCCAGCTTATGTAGCGAACGGTACATTTTTCGGTTTCGTAAGTCTTGTCCCAGGAGAAAATCTTGTAGATGTAGAAACCGAATTAAATGGCAAGATTATAAGCGAACAGGTTTCTGTCACTTTTACTCCCCCATTGTCGGTATCACTATTTGAACCAAACGGGGATCAAGGCACGGATTATCGAACGACGCCTTTTCCAATAAATGGTTATATCTCAAACCCAGAGGCCATCGTTAAGATTAACGGTGAATCGGTTCAAGTCAAGGGTGATGGGGAGTTTACAGCTCAAGTTACTCTTGGTGAAGGTGGAGGTGAGGTGACAGCAATTGCTGTTTTGGAGGGGGAAACAGATGACATGACAATAACAGTATTATTGGACGAGCAGGGGTTATTTACTTTCGACCCCTATTCCTCGGATTTGAGAAACTATCGTGCAAATGTCTCGATCCCCAATTCAGTAGTTATTGACCGAGGTGAAACGGTCATTCTTGAATGGGAACTTGAGACTCAAAAAGGCATCCGAAATACGGGCAACTGTGAAGTCTCTATTTCGTCTGGAGATTCACAATTACCCACCGGGTTGAGTATAGAACCCTTCCCTGTTTCATCGATTGTCTACTCAAACAGTTCTTACGTGTTGAATGTGATCATTACGACAACTTTGGAACTAGAACCGGGTATATACGCTTTTTACTTAGATTATCGTGTCCAAGGGCTCAAAGGTTCGTTCAAAGGATCGCACCTAATATCACTTGAAGTGAAGTGATATAAGAGTGAGGATTGAAAAGGAGAAACGGTCCAGATGAGTAGTGATAAAAAGCGGTTCGGTCTGACTCTAATTAGTGTTGGGGCGTTTTTATATGTCCTCCCACATCTTCTCTCTCTGGTCAGAGGTTTCACATTGTACGGCTTTGATTCCAGTCTCTTTGTTTTTCAGCTGATGAGTTTTATCATAGCCTTGCTGATTGGCGCCATACTCATTTATTTCACTGCCAAATCTCCGTTAAAAGTGAGCAGGATAGCCCTTATTTTGGTCAGTTTGTCGCTAGTGTACAATCTAGGATTCTTCCTGTTGAATACATATACCTATTTCCAAAAATCGGAGTTGATGGTCAATTTCATATTGACCTTAGTTGGTTATACCTTTGTTCTTGGTGGCAGCTATATTGTTTTTAAAAATGCCAAAAACACTACTGATCTGAGTGAAACTTCTGCTGGGTAATCAAGAAGGAATCTATGTCCTCACATGCGGCTACTTCTTGTTTTAGACGATGAGAATTGGGTTTGGCAGGTAAAGACAGTCCTCAAAGAAAATGATGTAATTCTTTCATCTCCTGTTCATGTTGGGGTGGTATAATCCCTTGGATACTGATCCAACCGCCCGGTAATAATATAATCTGGAGGTAGCCCATGTCCGAAGGCAATAATCTTCTCCGGCTTACCCGCCTGGAGTTTCGGAAACTCCGCAAAGGTATCGCGCTCTATATCATCTCGGCCGTGATCGTACTTTTTGCCATACTGATTACCTCCAATATGGATGATAATTATAGCCGCCAGGTCCAAAGTATCAATCAACATCGTTCAGAGATTACTTCAATGATCGAAACCGGGCAGATGGTTGTATACGGCAATGCCATACCTGATACCATGGATTACCAGTCTTATATTGCCCTTGATGACAATGGCCATCTCTTACCCGCAAATATCGAGTTTTGGAAAGAATTTTATAACGAATATTTCGATAGCGAAATTGTTTCATTAACCGCAGAAGGCGGTTATTATTCCTTTTCGGCCATGACCCGAAATGCGGCCTTCAGTTTTGCTAGTTTTATTCCAGTGTTGGCGGTAGCTGCCGGCGTAACCTTGTTTGCCTCCGAATACCGTAATTCTACTTACCGTCTCATAATCAGTCGGGGAGTTACCCGCTCCGGTCTGATGGGAGCCAAGGTATTGACAGTGGTGGGATTGGGATTATATTTAGCCCTGCTGGCGACACTGGCGGTTTCACTGGCCGGGTTCCTTTCGTTTCAAAATCTTAGTAGCAGTGCCCCGGCGGTTTTCAGCTTTGCCGCGATTGCTTCTATTTTCGGCGTAGCCGCCTTCATGTTCATCGGCTATATGATGGGTGGGGCAGCCCTGGGCACCTTGGTGGCTTCACCGACCACCGCCATGACTGTCGGGCTGATTATCGCATTTATCGGTGGCAATATCTTCCTGATGGCTAGTCCGTGCATGGACAATATTATCGGTTTGCTGTCGCCATTGTCGCTGGGTTACAACTACGGCAGCTTAATGCAGGAGTTCTGGGTGACATCCAATTCAATGGGATTCGGCGTATTTGGAGACACCCAGAACTGTTATAGAGACGTCGTTCCTTCGATTATCGTTGCCTCGGGCTATACCGCTTTCTATACTCTCGCTGTTTTCACCATATTCCGCCGCAAGGAGCTAAAGACTTAATCATGAGTAACATCGTATTGAGCACCGAAAACCTGACCAAACGCTTCGGTGAGATCACCGCGGTCAAGGATCTGAGTATTGAAATTGAACAGGGCCAAGTGTATGGTTTCCTTGGCCCCAACGGCTCCGGCAAGACCACCACTATTTCCCTGATTTTGGGTTTGCTGACCGCTACCAGCGGCAAGGTCAACCTATTTGGAGAAGACTGGAAGTCAGGATCATTGCGCCGGATGGGCGTGGTCATGGATTTGCACGGTTTCTATCCTAATTACTCCGGTCTGGATAATCTATTGCTCTTTGGTGAAATGCTCCATCCAGTTGACCGAAACCGGATAGCGGAAGTACTTAAATTGGTAGGCCTGGCCGACCGGGCTCAAAGCAAGTTTCGCACCTACTCCATGGGTATGAAACAGCGGCTGGCTGTAGCGCTGGCGCTGTTGGATGACCCGGAGTTTCTTATTCTGGACGAGCCGACCAACGGCATGGACCCGGAAGGTATCGTGGAGATTCGCAATCTGATAATTGAACTCAACCGTCAAGGTAAGACTATCTTGCTGGCTTCTCACCTGCTGTCGGAGGTAGAGCAGGTCTGTACCCACCTGGCTATCATGAAAAAGGGCGTGGTCGTGAAACAGGGTGCCTTGGCCGATCTCCTCGACGACAACGCCGCCACCGATACCGTATTTGAAATAGTTACCGGCAATCTACCCGCTACCACCGTTTTGTTGCAATCACTGGGATATCCGGTCAAGCAGGGACGGGATCGGGTGCTGGTGTCAGCGTCAGGTGATGCCGCGGAAAAGATATCTGCCACTCTGGCGGGAGAGAAGCTGTTTGTCACCGAGATGCGCCGCACTACCGGCAGCTTAGAAAGCGTCTTTATTGAGGCGACCCAGCAGAGCAAGAAAAATAGCGGATAAAACCTATAGGTCTTGATATATGAAAATTAAAAAATACTTGGCTATAGGCTCAATACTTCTGATATGCGCTCTAATTGCTGTTGAATTCTTATACAATCCGGTGCATGTATCTGATGGTGAGATCGTCGTGGAAGAGTCAGGCCTTGATACGGCATCTGTATTGCATGGCGGTCATTTGTGGGCTGATATCAATATTGATGTTGGAGATTCGTTTACAGTAACACTCTACGCCTACGGTGGAGCTGGTATGAGATGGTCAATAAGCAGTATTGATCACAAGGTGGTACAAACTGAAAGTCATAAATATATTTCAGATGTTCCTTGGCCTTCGATAGGAGGTCCTGGTAAAGAAGTGTGGATATTCAAGGGAATAGAGCCAAGTACGGTCACTATTGAAATGACTTATGGTTCAGTTGGCCTTACTGGTCCTCCAATCGCAAATACCCTTAGCATCAAAGTCAGAATAAGCTAAAATACTTGGTCTAATCCTCGCTTTCTAAAGACTGGCCGGGTTAAGTTTTTTCGAAATAACTTAACCCGGCCATATGTTGGAACACGCGGAAAAACTACGGTATGTCTGAAGTATTCAAGCTCGCATTCCAGCTTCAAAACCGAGGAATCAACTACACCAAGATTATGGCAAATAAAGTTCTAATCGGACGAAGCGGGTTTCTCCGCCCTTTGCCTGTAATAATAGTAGCTTGTTTTAGAGCTAGTCAGGGCATTGAAACCCTTTTTTCCCGGTTTGTTTATCAATCGTCTGTTTATGCATGTCTATAGCACTATTACAATGGGGACACAAAGCTTGCCCCCACATATCGTTCACACTTCTGAGCTCCAGTTGTAAATCCATAATCTCTTGCTTGCTTTCAGCACGAACGCGTTTTAATTCTGATTCTAACGCCTTAATCTTGTCTTCCAATTCAGCTTTATAGCCACTGCGTATTTGATGTGCCAGCCACATATGCCCAGCGAGTGCCCTGCCAGCATAACCGCCTTCGAAGACCATGCCGCATTGAGGACATTGTTTAATTTTATGCTTTAATTCCATAGCTACATCATTGTAGCAACAATACTGTAACGATGTCGAGTTCAAGCGACATCAAGCGCATCATCACGATAAACACTCTGCGCAATATAGCAAAGGTCAGCCATGAAAGTCCTGTGTCACATTAGAGCAGTAATGTTGCATTTAGCCATCGTGCTAGATACGAGTGCCTGGATGGAGAATGTATAACTCCTTTGTCAACAAACCACCAGCCCATGAGGCTATAATGGTCGCAGTAACGATTTAACAAGTGGTATCACGGATGGGGGCAGGTCAACAAAAGGTGATCATTCTCGTAAAATGAATCTTGCCCCCTAGATGAAACACTTATCCGACTCCGCTCCTCGATTCAATCTTTCTTATTCTTGCTTCTTGACCCAAACCGGCTCACCTGCTAACATGCATGTATACGCATATAGGCAGGTAGTTTTATGAAAGACCTTATCAAGATCTTCAAGGCATTATCCGACGAAACTCGGTTGCGTATCATGAACCTCCTTATTGAGCGAGAGTGTTGTGTATGCGAGGTGGTGCAGGCGCTTGAGATTTCGCAAACCCGGGCCTCGCGCAACCTTTCGCAATTACACGATGCCGGGCTATTAGAGCAGCGGCGCGAAGGGCTCTGGACCATCTATTACCTACCACCCCAAGTAAATGCAGACCACCAGAGCCTGATCGTTCATGCCGTCGATAAGGCGCTAAACAGCGACTCCCGTGCGGTAGCTGACCGCCGCCGCCTGCGAGAGAGCCAGCGGCTTTGCCCTGTGATCGGATCCAAGACCGAAACTTGCCTGACTAACGTCTAGATATTCCGTAGGAGGGATTATGAACCACCCCGTATTAGTACCCGGCGTCAACACCCATGAGAATGTCATTTTCTCCTGCTACGGAGGTTTTTTTAACACCGGTATCACCAGCGCCTTAGCCTGTTTAGATGTAGTGAAAGAATTGGGACTGAGGAAGGTGGCTATCGGCTGTTTAGCCGGTCTGCCGCTACAACTCGAAGGTGTCGTTGGCAAGACCAAGGCAGCCAATGAGGTCATTACCGTAGACGGTTGTCCGAACCAATGCGCCTTTAAGATGGCTGAACAAGCCGGAGTCAATGTCACCAAGAGCATAATCTTGAGCCTAGACATCGGCCTGAAAAAACTTCCACTACATGAGGTCTTGGGTTCCAGCGGCAGAATGGTCATGGACTATATCGAACCGGAAAAGGTTAAAGAAACAAAAGAACCCATCCTCTGGAAAAAAGGCACCAGCGTACGCAATATTTTCATTTACCTCGGGGCTTTTTCCTCGATGAAGATCCCGATGCTGGGTATCGTGATCGGCTACCTCGGCGTCGAGTTCACCCTGGCGCGGACGCTGATTTCACTGCCATTATTTATCGCCATCGGTCTGCTGATGGAAAAATACCTCGAGGGCAAAGATTTCAAGGTGATAAACCAGGGCGAGGTTATTCCAGCCGGAGTGAAAGTAACAACCAAACGGGGGTATGAAAATGCTTAGGACGAAATACCTATTGGCGGTAACGCTGGCTCTAGGAATGATGGTGTTATCCGTTGCCTGCGAAAAAAGCCCCGAAACGGAACCGACCTCCGTCTCGCTGTCGGCAGCACTTTCCAATGGAAAAGTGACCTTGGCTGAGTTCGGCTCAAGCAGCTGCATCCCTTGCAAGGAAATGAGACCAATACTGGACGACCTGACTAACATGTACAACGGTCAACTGAACGTAGTCATCGTCGACGTATACGAGCAGCAAGCGCTGACTCAACAATACGGCGTCTTGGGAATCCCGACTCAGATCGTCTTTGATGCGAGTGGCAAGGAAGTCACCCGGCATGTCGGGGTCTGGCCGCTCAGTTCGATATTGACCAAATTGAGGAGTTTGGGGCTGGCTTGATGGATGGGTTACTGAGCAGCCTTGGTGAAATCATCCAGGCGCAAAGCTGGCTGGCTTTCCCTGCCGCTTTTGCAGGGGGAATTGCCTCCAGCGCCAGCCCCTGCGTTCTGCCGACGATACCCCTCATCATCGGCTACGTCGGCGGCTATGCGGAAGGTTCCAAGACTAAGGCCGTGCAGTATTCCCTCGTTTTTGTTCTCGGTCTGACCATTACATTTACTTTATTGGGGGTACTAGCCGGGACGCTGGGACGTCTTTTCGGTGACGTCGGTGACCTTTGGAAATACCTGTTGCCACCCGTGGCGGTCGTACTGGGACTATTTCTCCTGGGAGTGTTAAATATGAATGTGGGGATTCCCCAGCGATTCGTGCCAAAACAAAAAGCCCTGCTCGGAGCGCTTTTAATGGGCTTATTTTTCGGCATCATCGCTTCACCGTGCGCCACACCTGTGCTGGGAGTGATCCTTCTTTTGGCCGCTGCCAACGACAATATCGCTTATAGTGGTTCCTTGCTCCTGGCATATGCGCTGGGGCATTGGATTTTGGTGCTCGGCGCCGGCATCTCAGTCGGATTCGCCCAGAGAGCATTGGCCTCAACCCATATTCGCAACATATCTTCATACACAAAAAAAGCGGCAGGGGTAATCCTGATAGTCGTGGGCCTATATTTTGCAATAACATCCTGGTTTTAGGGCACAATGATTCAAGGAGCGCTCAGATGTTGGAAATCCGAAAATCCGCCGTAGCTTTCGACGAGAATGAAATGATGCTCCTGGAAGGCATCATTCTCGATGGCAACGCCGCCGAAGCCTTGACCTTCCTCAAGAAATCGGTATACGACAAGATCGAGCAGTCACAACGCGGTAAACTCAAGAGTCACTTGGATGGCACCGCCGACCCATCGGCGGTATTTAAGCAAGGGCAACAAAAATAATCAGGAAGGAGAGAATCGATGTTGAGAAAGATCCTGTACCCGACGGATTTCTCCGAGGTAGCAAGCAGAGTGTTGGAGTTAAGGTCAGAATTTGACATTATTTCCATCTAATGCTAATATGTCCATATACGCATATAGGCAGGTGTTGTATGAAGGATTTAGTCAGGGTTTTTAAAGCGTGTTCGGACGAAACTCGTATTCGCATTTTGGACCTTTTAATTGAACGTGAATGTTGTGTTTGTGAAGTAATGCAGGTATTGGCAATTTCTCAGACGCGGGCGTCCCGCAATCTGGCGCAGCTTTACGATGCGGGTTTGCTTGAATGTCGCCGTGAGGGTTTGTGGACAATTTATTATTTAGCCCCTGAGATTGAAGGCGATTTTAGAGACCTCCTAATCACAGCAGTCAAGCAGGCGCTGTCGCATGACAAGCAAGTCGCCACAGACCTGAAATCACTCAGAAATCGTGGGCGTCTCTGTCCGGTAACCTAGTTTTAATTAAAGCACTTAAAATAATGGAGAAATATGGATAATAATTCCACCTTAAAACCAGGCGTAAATACACACGAAAATGTAATTTTCCCTTGTAACGGAGGCCTTTCCAATACCGGAATCACCAGTACACTCGCTTGTTTTGATGTAGTCAAAGAGCTCGGGCTTAAAAAAGTAGCCATAGGATGCCTGGCAGGCCTGCCATTACAGCTTGAAGGAGTGATTGGCAAGACCAAGGCAGCGAAAAAAATAATCACTGTTGACGGTTGTACGAACCAATGCGCTTTCAAGATGGCCGAACAAGCCGGTGTCAATGTTACCAAGAGTATAATCTTGAGTCTGGATATCGGCCTTAAAAAACTGCCGCTTCACGAGACATTGAGTTCCGACAATAAAACAGTCATGGACTACATTGAACCTAATAAGGTCAAGGAGGCAAAGGAACTCATCATTCTGACTCTCGAAGAAACCTGATCGGTGAGCAATATTTTTTGTCTTACGCTTATGTGAATAAATAATAGGAGATAGCAATGGATTTCAATCAAATCATGGGAAATATCAAAAAAGAGCATGGGGAAATTCCCAAGCCATTGGAAATGCTAGGGAAGCTCGATGAAAGCATGGTCGTAAATCATATTAGTGACAGGCAATTCGCTTATTCGAAGGAATCTGTGCCTCAAAAATACAAAATACTTATTGCTTTGTCGGCGGTAATTGCTTTAGGCTCACAACCCTGCATATTAAATTATGCACAAGCAGCCAAAAAAGCAGGGGCATCTACCCAGGAAATTATGGAGACCTTTGCGGTAGCTAAATTCTCCAAAGCAGGAACTGTTCTTTCAAGTTCTTTACCTGCACTAGAATGGCTCGCGAACAACAAGTAAGGCAGACTAAAACCTTTGGTGGTGATGGGCCCAAAACGGATTGGTAACGTATCTCTTTACTTTAAAAGGTAGCATATGTTGGAGATCACAAAAACTACGGAGCAACAAAAATAATCAGGAAGGAGAGAATCGATGTTCAGAAAAGTCCTGTATCCGACGGATTTCTCCGATGTTGCGACGAAGGCACTGAAGTATATCAAACAATTAAAACCAGCCGGCGCAGAAGAGGTAGTGGTAATACACGTTCTCGACCAAAAGGAGCTTCGAAATGTGTCTGTCCTTGGCGGGGTAACCGGAAATTACCCGGTCAACCTCAACGAAGAATTCAAACGTCTCGAGGACGAACACCTCGAGAAGGTACGGAATATCGTCAACGAATTGAAGACAGCCGGTTTTAGTGCCAAGGGTATTGTACGTGAAGGCAATCCTTTAGCCGAGATACTGAAAACGGCCGATGATGAGACTGTCTCGGTAATCGTGATCGGCTCGACGGGCAAAAACAACTTTCAAGAAGTGGTACTAGGCTCCGTCTCGGAAGGAGTCATTAGGCAGAGCTGTCAGCCCGTGTTGGTGATCAAGCGGTAGAAAACGAGGGCTCTGGACATTTTCAGTTATTGAGAAGAAAGTCTGGTCAAAATTAATGAACGGTTTTGCTGTTGGTTTTAAAAAATATATGCCCTTATGGGTGCTCTTAGCCGTCATCTCCGGACTTACTTTCGGATACTTTTCCCCCGGTGCGGCCGGCGGCTTAAAGGGAGCGGTTATCCCGCTTCTGTTTGTTCTGATCTGGCTGATGATAATCCCCACTAATCCGAAACAATATATCCAGGTCTTGAAAAAACCAAAAATTTTATTTCTCGGCATCATTTTCATAAGCGTACTGGCACCGTTAATAGCTTATCCGTTGGCTCACACAATTCTGGGGTCTAATCCAGAATTGGGAATCGGCTTGATTCTGGCGGCTACGGTCCCTCCGGGCGGACTGATTGCCTCATGGACCGGCCTTCTCTCCGGAGACATCGCCCTAGCGGTGTCCCTGCAGGCTATTACCCTGGTGATTGGCATCATTCAGATCCCCTTCACACTGTCAATACTGGCTGGGACTACGGCGCAGATACCATTTACAATTATAATTCAGACCCTCGCCTTGATTGTTGTTTTACCGTTGCTCGCGGGAGCAATCACTCGAATAGGTTTATTACGCTTCGTGGGTGAAAAGAAATTAAAAGCCTTCTCACCTAATTTCGCCGTTATATCCAGCCTAATTGCCCTATGCGTCGTGTTCATCAGCACCGGCATGAAAGCCCATGATCTTGTCAACCAACCGCAATTGATAGGGATCGGGCTGGTCGCAGCTCTTGGTTATTATCTTATGGCATACTTGATTAGCAGTCTTCTTTGCCGCTTTTTGAAATTAGACTACGCACAGTCAATCCCGCTCATCTATGGCACCGGCACGAAGAACCTGTCTATCGCTATTGCCCTGGCAATCACGGCTTTCTCTGACAGCCCGTACGTGGTGCTGGGAGTTGTTTTCTGTTTCATCATCCAAATGCCTTTAGCCAGTGTTTTTTATAAGGTGATACCTCGACTGCTGGGGCGGTCTGATCGAGTTCCGCCCATGGTACCAAATTAGAAAGGAATCTTCACTATGCACGATATAAGCACTGATAAGGGAAAATCCATCGCCGCTAAGCTTCCAGTTCTGGACCGGTTCCTTACTTTGTGGATCTTCCTAGCCATGGGTTTCGGCATCCTCCTGGGGCAAGTTGCCCCCGGCGTCACCGACGCCATCACCTCGCTTCAGGCCGGTGCGATCTCCATACCCATCGCCATCGGGCTTATCCTGATGATGTACCCGCCACTGACCAAGGTCAACTACGACCTGTTGCCTAAGGTACTCAAGAACCTGAAGCTGCTGGCCTTTTCCTTAGTGCAGAACTGGATTGTCGGTCCCTTGGTTATGTTCGGTTTGGCAATTCTCTTTCTGCGTGACCAACCGGAATATATGATAGGTCTTATACTGGTTGGGCTCGCCCGCTGCATCGCTATGGTCATCGTCTGGAATGATTTGGCCAAAGGCGACCGGGAATTGGCGGTAGGCATGGTAGCCTTCAATGCCCTGTTCCAGATGCTCTTGTATGCCGTGTATATCTTCATCTTCATTTCGTTCCTCCTGCCCAAACTGGGGTTGGTCGAGGAAATATCGGCATCTATATCGATTGCTGAGTCAGCAAAAGTAGTATTCATATTTCTTGGTATACCCTTAATCGCCGGCGTCATTAGCCGGTACGGCCTGCTCAGACTCAAAGGAAAAGAGTGGTTGGAGAAATCGTACCTGCCCAAAATCAGTAATATCACTCCGGCCGCCCTCCTTTTCACCATCATTGTGATGTTCTCGCTTAAAGGCGAAAATATCATTGCCCTGCCGTTGGACGTTGCCCGTATCGCCATTCCTCTGGCACTATACTTCGGCATTATGTGGTTCGCTACCTTTTTCATCGCCCGCCGGATGGGCGCCAGTTATCCGCAAACGGCGGCCGTCTCGTTCACCGCCTCATCCAATGATTTCGAATTGGCCATCGCCGTAGCTATCGCCATCTTCGGCTTGCATTCAGGGGTGGCCTTTGCCACAGTAATCGGTCCATTGATCGAGGTGCCGGCGCTCATCATCTTGGTCAATGTATCCCTTTATTTCAAGCGTCGCTACTTCGATAAACCATTTGAAGTTGTTTACAAATAGAAAGGAGAAAAACATGGACAATCTGAAAACTGCCATCGTCGTATTCCCCGAGAGCAATCCCTGCGGTCCCCAGTCAAGCTGCTGAGGCCCCAAAGGACAATCGTCGGAGACGATTGAGGAAATCAAACAAGCCGTGGAGAAGGTTACGAAAGAACCAGCGGCAGTTGTCGACATCCAGGAGATCGACACCGAAGACGAGAAATTCGCCCCGGTCATCAAGGCTTTCAATACCTACGGAATCGGCGCGCTACCCATCATCACCTTGAACGGCAAACCGGTGTGCATGGCCACAATCTATCCTTCACAGATAACAACGGCCCTGGAGCGGGAGATAAACAAACACGGAGGTTAAGTAATGGATACTTACAAATGTCTGGACTGTGACAGTAGGGTTGAGATAGACCCTGACGAAGAAGTCGACATAGAGTGCCCGGACTGCGGCGGTAGTAGCCTGGTTCAAGTCTTCGGTATATTGGCGCAAACCGACGGTCCCGCCTGATCATTATCCTGCCGTCCGGTGGACGGCGAGGCCAGTTGTGGCGGGTAATTTCCCCTTTTCAGCGTGCCCGAAGCTCAAAGTTCGACCGTTTATGGGAGGAGACAATCCAAGATGAAAATCGTTGAAATCTATGACCCGGCGATGTGTTGTTCGACGGGTGTATGCGGCCCATCGATTGATCCAGAATTAATGAGAGTTGCGGCTACTGTCAACGCCTTCAAAGATAAGGGTATCATCATCCAGAGGTACGGACTGTCGACAGACACCCAACGATTCATCTCTAATCCGGTTATCAGCGAACTTTTGGAAAAAGAAGGGGCGAGTGCCTTGCCTATTACTCTATTCGACGGCAAACTGGTAAAAACCAAAACTTACCCCACCGACCAAGAGTTCATGGATTGGCTGGGGCCGAAACTGGATGTTGTTAAGCCACCAAGACGCAGGGGGTGTTGCGGATTAGATGAGGAGTGCTGCTAAGATGATCACAACCACGTTGGACCCATTTACCTTGGATAAACTCAATCCCACCAAGTACCTGTTCTTTACAGGCAAAGGCGGAGTCGGCAAGACCTCGATAGCCTGCGCCGTTGCTGTGAACCTGGCCGACAGCGGAAAAAGGGTTCTTTTAATCAGCACCGATCCGGCCTCGAACCTGCAAGATGTGTTTGAAACCACGCTAGACGGCAAAGGCGTTCCCATTAAGGGCGTGCCCAGGCTCGTGGTGGCTAACCTGGATCCGGTGGAGGCCGCCCGCCAGTACCGCGAATCGGTCATCGGGCCCTACCGGGGCAAGTTGCCGGAGAGCGTCATCGTCAACATGGAAGAGCAGCTCTCCGGCTCATGTACTGTTGAAATCGCCGCCTTCGATCAATTCTCCAAATTTATCACCGACCCGCAGATCGGTGCTGCGTATGAGCACATCATCTTCGACACCGCCCCCACCGGCCACACCCTCCGCATGCTGCAACTTCCTTCGGCTTGGAGCAATTTTATCAGCGAAAGCACTCACGGTGCGTCTTGCTTGGGTCAGCTCGCCGGGCTTGACGCAAAAAAGGGTATTTATAAAAATGCCGTTTCGAACCTTGCCGATGGGAGCAAAACAACACTGGTGCTGGTATCCCGGCCGGAGGAACTACCGCTGGTAGAGGCCGAGCGCACCAGCCTGGAACTCCGTGACCTGAATATCAATAACCAACTCCTGATCATTAATGGCGTACTAGGTGCTGCCTCAGACGCCGTTTCCCACAGCATTTTCGCCAAGCAGCGCCTGGCTCTCGGGAACCTTCCGCTGAATCTAAGAGAATACCGCACTTTCACCGTACCTCTAAGATCCTACAACATCCTCGGAATCGAAAGAATCAGGAATTTTTTCCGGGATGATGCTTATGGCAGTGCCCCGGTGAAAAACCTGCGTCCGGGCTTGAGTCCTTTAGTCGATCTGGTCGAAGACCTGTACCTGACGAGCAAAAAGGTCATTTTCACCATGGGTAAAGGCGGTGTCGGCAAGACGACGGTCGCTGCCACTGTCGCACTAGCATTGGCCAAAAAAGGGGTTAAGGTACACCTGACCTCGACCGACCCAGCCGACCATCTGAGATACGTCATCGAAAAAGCCGAGAACATCACCCTGAGCAGGATCGATGAAGAGCAGGAACTATTGAACTATCAGAACGAGGTTTTAACCAAGGCCCGGGAGACGATGAGCGCTGAAGATGTTGCCTACGTAGAGGAGGATCTGCGTTCGCCCTGTACGCAGGAAATCGCGGTATTCCGGGCTTTTGCCGAAATCGTCGACCGGGCGGAGAGTGAAGTGGTGATCATCGACACCGCGCCGACGGGACATACCCTGCTGCTGTTAGACTCTACCCAGAGCTATCACCGCGAGGTTCAGCGGACTAAGGGAGAGACTCCTATTTCGGTCCAGAGGCTGCTGCCAAGGCTACGGGATGAGAAACAAACGGAAATCATCATCGTCACCCTTCCGGAGGCGACCCCGGTCTTTGAGGCCGAGAGGCTGCGCGAGGATCTGAGCCGAGCCGGAATTCATAATAAGTGGTGGGTGATCAATCAGAGCCTGTCTCTGACTGACGCCAGCGATGCCATGCTGGTTGCCCGTGCCGAGGCTGAAAAACTGTGGATTGATCGCGTGGACGAAATCAGCGAGGGTAACTTTGTGGTGATACCATGGCTTCAGGACGTGTCGATCAATGCGCTCACAGCGTAAAACTGATCCGACTGACCGTCAAGCTGCTGCAGTTTAGTGGATAAACCACCGGGCACGGCGCAGTGGGTACATAGTTATCTTGACAAGCACCACCATAACAAGGTATTATATGCGCATATATGCATATTAAGGCAAGGGGCTAAAAGTGGACTTCATCTTAAACTTACTCTCTGGCGGTGTTACCTCTCTCTTTGATTATCTCTCAGCACACGTGCTGACCTGCCTGGTGCCTGCCTTCTTCATCGCTGGCGGTGTTGCCGTGTTCATCTCGGCACCAGCGGTGCTGAAGTACTTCGGCCCCCAGGCTAATAAGTTCCTGAGCTATGGCGTCGCCTCGGTATCCGGCAGTATTCTGGCTGTCTGTTCCTGTACGGTTTTGCCGCTCTTTGCCGGCATCTACAAGCGCGGCGGGGGTATCGGGCCGGCCACAACCTTTCTGTTCTCTGGCCCGGCAATCAATATATTGGCGATAGTTTATTCAGCCCGCTTGCTTGGCTGGGATATCGGCTTGGCCAGGGCTGTCGCTGCGGTATTGCTGGCCATCGTTATAGGTTTAATCATGGCATATCTTTTTCGAAAAAGTAATGAAACTCAGGCGAGTCCGGAACTTTTCACCGAGGAAGATGCAGCCGAAAAACCACTTTGGCAAACCTTGCTGTTTTTTGGCAGCATGGTCGGTGTTCTGATATTTGCCTCCGCCGCCAACTGGCCGATCACCGTCATCCTGCTGTTCGCGTTGGGTCTGATACTCTGGCGCTATTTCAACCTCGATGAGATCAAGCAATGGTTCCAGGAAACTTGGGCTTTCGTAAAACTGATCTTCCCATGGCTCATTGGTGGTGTTTTTCTGGCTGGCGTTATCAAGGCGGTGATTCCGGCAGATCTTATCACCGGCGTGGTTGGTAGCAGTAATATTCTTTCTAACGCGCTGGCTTCAGTTTTTGGTGCACTGATGTATTTTGCCACGCTGACGGAAGTGCCGATTATCAAGGCTTTCCTGGAATTGGGCATGGATAAAGGCCCAGCCCTGGCGCTTCTGCTGGCCGGTCCTGCTTTATCATTACCCAGCATGCTGGTAATCCGGAAGATAATGGGCAATAAACGGGCTTTTACTTATATCGGCCTTGTAGCTGTTTCCTCAACTCTGGCTGGTCTGATATTTGGAATGTTTTAAGTAGATAGGAGATGTCATGATAAAAATCAAAATTCTCGGCACCGGGTGCCCCAAGTGTATCAAACTTGAAGCCGTGACCCGTGATGCGGTGAAGGATTTGGGTATTGAAGCTGAGATTGAAAAAGTTAAGGATATCACCAAGATTATGGCTTACCCTGTAATGATGACTCCAGCGCTGGTGATTAACGAAAAAGTGGTCCTTTCAGGGAAGGTACCCGCCAAGGCCGAGATATTGTCGCTGTTGAAAAACGCAGTAGAATAATCTGGTGATGATTAATTAGCCAGTGAGGATTTGAGTTGAAGAAAATACTCTTTGTTTGCATCCATAATTCAGGGCGAAGCCAGATGGCTGAGGCATTTTTCAACCGCTACGCCAAAGGCGAAGCCGTCGCCGAGTCAGCTGGAACGAATCCTTCGGAATCCGTTAACCCAATGGTAGTTAAGGCGATGGCTGAATTGGGATTTGATCTCAGCCAGAACAAACCCAGACAATTGATTTACGAGATGACGACCAGTGCCGACAAGGTAATCACAATGGGCTGTATGAAGGAAGAAGGAGTCTGCCCGGCGGTATTCGTGCCATCAGAGGATTGGGCGTTACCGGATCCCAATGGCCAGGACATAGCTGCGGTGAGGGCTATCAGGGACGAGATTAAGCAGCGTGTACTCCGTTTAGTTGAAGGCTACGGTATTGATGCCACGAAAACCAATTTACGTTAATCGACTGGGATAGATTTCGGATAGAGCGGTAATAGGTACAGTCGCTGACGCCAATCTTTTTAAGCATAATAGCAATGGTGGCTCCCTGACTGATGAGGATCTCGGCCTCTCGGAGCATGTTGATGATCTGATCCGGTGTGAATGATTTCCTGGGCATCTGATTCCCCCTTTCTTATTTTTCCAGTCTATCATTGAACTGGACTCGTTTTTGGGGGTCAGCAACTGTCTTCATTTAAGCCCCCAAAGAAACGGTTTGAGTATGCTAGACCTTTGTCTTCTGGGAAACAGATCTCATATTAATATGCGGTCAATTAGTGAAATGGAGAAGCTTTTTGCAACTTCGCCATTTGGAACTGTCGTGCCGGTATATGATTGACATAAAGCTTTAAGCGGGTATTCGGTATTCCAGACGTCTCGACTCATAAGCCCTTGGTCGGTAGTTCAAATCTACCCGATGCCACCATCAGCTGTAATCGTGTAATGGCCCGATACCGGGCTTTTCTTGTTTTCAGAACTGTGTCATACGTGCCAAGATTGGTGCGCTGCTTCTTACTGAAGCTTATTGCCGGCGCCCAAGATAGCAATGCCCCTCTGGTTTAATGCCCTTGTGAGCCTGACGGTCCCGCCAAACAGCCGAGTTTTAGGCCGCTACCCTCCAACCATAACACCCGGGCCTTTTGCGGCCCTGTTTCCCGGAGACGCCAGGCCGGTATGTGCCATTCGTAATTCATTGACATTTTAGACTTGCTTTCAGCTTCAACGTGTGTAAACAGTGTGTCTGGAACGAGAAACCAGAAGAGTATCAGGAAGATGGTCACAAAAGCACGCATAGCTAAGCAGCCTTACCCGGAACTGGCAAAATCTTTTCAAGACTTCATCCAGTCTAAAACGGTAGAAGGGGTAACCATTAATACCATTGAAGGCTATGAGAGAAAGTTCCGTGTCATCTCCCGGCATATTGACCTTGATACCGCCAGTAGAGGTGACATCGAGCGATTCCTGCTACAGTTCAAAAACCCTGGTAATCGGCATGGCTACTTCAGAGTCATTCGCGCCTATTACAACTGGCGCAAGGAAACAACATGTATACCCAATCCCATGGGCTCAATGAAGGCACCGCGTTTACCCAAGCTGATTCTGCCTGCCCTTAATCCCGAACAGGTTAAGCAGTTAATTAACTGTGCTGAGGGTAATCGTAACAAGGCCATCATCGCCCTCTTTACTGAATCAGGCTTACGCCTGTCCGAACTGGTGCAGATCAAGCCGGAGCACATTGACTGGGACGACCAAACCGTTAGAGTCATGGGTAAAGGTCAGAAAGAAGCCTTAGCTCCATTCGGCAAATTATCTGAAGAGTATCTTACAGCATGGTTAAGCGAATACACACCCACCGATACCATCTGGGGCATCAACAAGTGGGGCATAACCGCTATGCTCAGGAGACTGGAAGTTGAAACCGGGATCACTTGTAATCCTCACACCTTCCGGCGCACCTTCGCCTGTATTCTTAGAAAAGCCGGAATGGATACATTGACTATTAAAGACCTGGGAAGATGGGAATCACTGGAGATGGTGCAGCGGTATACCCGCAGCGTTAACTTCGCCGACAATCTCAAATTCTACAAGACGGTTATGGGATAGGGTGCGTTTATACGAGCCAACGTGCCGCCAGAACATCCCTGGAAACGATTAAGGTAATTGATCTCCTTCAGCCCCCTGAAAACCCGATCACAGTTGCCAGCATAATCACTAATAAACGCCGCAACTGACCTACCTTACATCAGTCTAACCACGCCTATTGTAAATGTGCTGTAATAAAGAGTCAATATGAAAGTATCTGTTTATCACGTAAGGGGTACCAAGAAATTAAGGATCCCTAATGTCAATTGCCGGCAGGGAAACCACGAATTCGGCCCCGGAACCAGGAGAGCTCCGTGCCTCGATATTACCGTGATGAGCAACGATTATTTCTTTGCTGATAGCCAGGCCCAAACCCACGCCGGTTCTCAGCCCGTTAATCTGATAGAAGCGGTCAAAAACTCGCTCTAATTGCTCCGGGTGGATACCAGGTCCTTTGTCAATGACTGAGGCTATTATCTTGTCCTCAGTCTTATGTGCCTCAATGTTGATCTTCGAGAAAGACGGGCTGTTTTTTATGGCGTTATCCAGTAGATTATTGAAGACCTGCTCCAGCCGGTCCGGGTCCCCCATGACCCATAGTCCGGAATCCGCTGTCAGTTCTAGGGCGATCGATTTATCTGTCGCCGGAATACTCAACAGATCAACCGATTGACGCAGGATTTCGGCAGTGTCGCATTTGATAAACTGCATCCGCATACTACCGGACTGAAGGTGGGACAAATCCAAAAGTTCATCTATCTGGCGGCGCAGCCGGCGTGACTCGTCATTGATAACCTGCACCGCCTTATGGCGGGTTATTTCATCGGCGGCGGTGCCGTCAATAAGCGCCTGGGAAAAACCTTGAATGGCGGTGAGCGGACTTTTCAGTTCGTGAGAAACGTCGGCAGCAAAGTGCTTCAGCTTCAATTGATAGGCTTCAACTTCGTCAGCCATGTGGTCGAAACTTCTTGCCAAATCACCTAGATCCCCGGTTTCTTTAGACCTGATCCGATATTTATAATCGCCGCCGGCAATGGTATCGGCGGCCACGATGACTTTTTTCACCGGCTTTGAAACGGAACGCGCCAGCCACAATGCCAGGATTAACGAACCAGCCAGTGCGATGATGCCTGCCCAAGCAAATGGTTTGATCAAACCAGTAACAACCGTGCCGATTTTTGGTTGTGGAATAACTATCGCCAGTTGCTGCGCTTTGATAACCTGCTGAGATGCCAGCCCCAGCGGATAGGCGGCATACAGATAAGTCTCATCATCAGCGGAAACAAAATCACCGGTCGTTATCTGAGTAAGCCCTTGGGGAAAAGTACTTTGAGTAACTGAAATCGGGCTTCTCTCGGTTGGGGTGAACTGCCGTAGTACCGAACCGGTTCGACTGACAAAAAAGATGTACACATTGTTTATGTCCGCCTGCTCCTGCAGATTGTCGATTAGTTCGGTAGTGGCAGCGTCTCCCCGCACCAGCGCAATAAGCTGAACACTGATCGGTCTGGCAGTATCCCTGAGATTTTCCAAGGCCAACCGGTCGGCATAGCCGCGTAAAAGAACCGTACTGCCCAAGGCTGCCAGAGCCAAAGTGAATATCACCGCCAGAGAGTAGGTGATAAAGAGTTTGAACCTAATGCTCACAGTTTCTGCCTGACTGTTTTCAATTTGTAGCCGGTACCGCGCAGGGTCTCAATTTCAACGCCGGAGCCTTCAAGTTTGGCACGCAGATGATTGACATGAACATCCACGGTCCGGGTATCCCCGTAGTAATCGTAACCCCAGACTTTGTTCAGCAGGGCGTCCCGGCTGAAAACTACCCCAACCTGCTGAGCAAGGGTGAGTAAGAGGGCGAATTCTTTGTTGCGCAGCGTGATGATCGAACCGTCTACCGTTGCCTGATGGCCCGCGATATCAATAGTCAATTTGCCAAGAATAATGGTTTCGGGCGATGAGGAGATATTACTGCGTCTGAGTAACGCTTTGACTCTGGCTAAAAGTTCGTGAGGATTAAATGGCTTGGTCAGGTAATCGTCGGCGCCGGTCTCCAATCCGACTATTTTGTCGACGTCCTCTCTGCGTGCCGAAAGCATGAGCACCGGTACCTGGCTGTTTTTTCTTAACCTTTTCAACACCTCGAAGCCGTCAATGTCTGGTAGCATGACATCGAGTATGACCAAAGCTGGATTACACTCCGCTATCTGGTCAAGCGCATTCAGGCCTTTAACTGAACTGGCAACTTGGTAGCCTTCCCGTTCCAGATAAAGCTTGGCGAGTTCAACGATATTGGGTTCATCATCAACAATGAAAATTGTGCTCATAGTCATATCTGCATTATAGCTGAGCCGAAATGAGAATAGAATACAGGCCGGCAAAAATCCGGCCTGTATATTTTTCCTTCATTATCTGCTAGGTGGTTGTAATTGGCGGTGTCCAGTCGGGGTGAGCGTCATCCCACGCCTTAAGGATTTGATTAGCCTGACCCTGGGTAATGCGATTATTGGCCACCAGGCGGTCAAGCAGGCCAGCCACACGGTCACGGTTCTGCATCTCCATGACCCGATCGGTGAGGCGTTCGATCAGAGGCTTCCAGTCGGGGTGAAGGTCATCCCAAGCTTTGAGAATCTGGTTGGCCTGGCCTTGGGTGATACGATCATTGCCAACGAGTCGGTCGAGCAGAGCAACGACGCGGTCACGATTCTGCATCTCCATAATACGATCGGTGAGGCGTTCAATCAGAGGCTTCCAGTCCGGATGAGCGTCATCCCACGCCTTAAGGATTTGATTAGCCTGACCCTGGGTAATGCGATCATTGGCCACCAGGCGGTCAAGCAGGCCAGCCACACGGTCACGATTCTGCATCTCCATAATACGTTCAGTGAGCTGATCCACAGTTAACGCTGCTCTTTCAGTGACCGGCGGTGCGTCAGCGGCGAAGGTAGTGACCGCACCGAAGGTCAGCGCCACCAGCGCCATTAGTATGGATACGAATCTGATAATGTTTTTATTCATAATTACCTCCCTTTTAGACCATGGTAACAGCCTTACATTATCGCAGTATTATCCGAGTGTAAAATCTATGTAAAATGATTACGCAGCGTTAACTTCGCTGACAACCTCAAGTTCTACAAGACGGTGATGGGGTAGGTTTCTATCACTTTTTAATCGTGAAGGGCAGTTACTCCGCCCTTTGGCTTGAATAAATTGCAGCGTTTTTATAGCTAGTCAGGGCACTGAAACCCTTTTTTACCGGTTTGTTTATCGATAATCTGTTTATGCAGGTCTATAGTACTATGACAATGGGGACACAAAGCTTTTCCCCACATATCGCTCACACTTCTGAGCTCCAGTTGTAAATCCAGTATCTCTTGCTTGCTTTCAGCACGAACGCGTTTTAATTCTGTTTCTAACGCCTTAATCTTGTCTTCCAATTCAGCTTTATAGCCACTGCGTATTTGATGGGCCAGCCACATATGCCCAGCGAGTGCCCTGCCGGCATAACTGCCTTCAAAGACCATGCCGCATTGACGACATTTCCTAATTTTATGCTTCAATTCCATAGCTACATCATTGTAGCAACAATACTGTAACGATGTCGAGTTCAAGCCACAAGAAGCGCACTATCACGATAACCACTCTGCGCAACATAACCAAGGTCAGCCACCCAAAAGGAGAACCGGCCATTTCTGGCCGGTTCTCCTAATGTTACATCGGGAATTTGAACTAGATCGCGCGGCGGCCACCACGGAGGGTGTCGATGCCGTAGATGGGGGTGTTGGTCTCGTAGGCCCAGGATTTGTTTATTTGTTCCTGGACACCGGGGTGTACTTGGAATTGTTACTCGGCATAGTCCCCTCTTTTTTCTATGCATATGTTAACATCACCCACTCATGTTTTCTCACCGCACACCAAAATCCCTTGTGACATTAGAGTTGTAATGTTGCATTCAGCAATCGTGCTAGATACAACATGCCGGGATGAAGAATATACAGCTCTTTGGTTATAAGCCACCAGCCTCTGAGGCTAAGATGGTTGCGGTAATGAGTAAAAATTGGTATTCTCGTCGGGAGGAGGACGCGAGTCCTATACTGCCACAGTTAAGAGTTGTTCAATGGATGATATATGAATATAGCGGTATCAGGTGTATTAAGAACGGTTTTCGGCTTGGGTATATTAGTAATGGCCTTTGTTACCGAATGGATTATTTTGAATTCGATATTCACTTCTACCATCACGGACACTTTCTCTAGGGGTGTATTTATCGCTCTAATCCTAGCTGGTGTTGTGTTGTTCGGTGTTGGACTAAGAATGATGATCAACAACAATTTTTGGGATAGACTGAGTAAGTGAAAAACAATATCTATAGCTCTCTTTCAAAACTAGTCCATAACCTTCAACCACACACCGGTTGGTAGTAAATCTACTTCACCTGACGGAGGGCAGCTCCTTTTGCAACCGTCATATCGACGGACAATCAGCGGTAAATAAGCCTTACCAACGAAATCATACGAGTGCACATCGATTCTTATGCAAAACCACTCCGACGCCTGTGTTTCAGATGGAGTTTGACTATTAAAACATCTAGCCGAGCACAAGACCTTGACACAGGTAGTTTCGCGTACTACTATGGACTAGCGCACTTCCCTTGAGAAATGAAAGAGGGGGCGTATACTGAGGAGAATGAATATAGGGTAAAATCACCAGTACTACTAAGCAGGGGGCGTTGAACCGCCACCTAAATCTGGTCACTTGAGTGACGGAGAGCCAATAGTGAAACCGACCTGAGAGGGTCGGTTTATAGTTTTTATAGGAGGGAATCAAAGCAAACAAAAACCAAATTGACAGATGTAAAAAATAATTCCAGGCGATCTGTGAAGAGATCGCCTGGGTTGAAGATACGCTCATCTGACGCTTGCAGCCCAGCATTTGCGTGCCCTCACTCCAATTATTCACGAGTACATGGCAAGTGTCAATGGCTCTGAGAATATGGAGGAATGATATGGACAACCATTTCAGGGATATCACTTTCACAGCAGGGAATCCGGCTTGTCGACTTTGCGAATATTCCGGCTATTCTACAATATGCGCACTTATAGAAATCGAAAGATGCCCTCAGGTAGAGTTCATTAAAGCACTCAGGGCACGATCAAAACTACAAAAGAAGTGTTCTTGGTCTGTCACTAGGTTAACCACACGTCCGGGAAGAAAATCAGGGAATAGGGAGACTGCGATAACGGTACAGAATACTCCCACAGATAGGCAATCGAAATCGCAAGCTAGTTAGGATATGAGTAATGCCAAAAACTAGATTGGGACAATGGTCTGTTGGGTTACTAGCCTTTTTCATTGTTCTATTCGGTGTCTTCCAGGTTTTTGTGGCCACCGGACAGCGTGGAGGAGATACCATTTTTAGCAATCCTCTACTTGCTGTCCCTATTTCACTGGCTGGGTTAGCCGGGATCAGCGCATTTTTCACCGGCACAGTATGTATTATCAAGAACACAGAAAGGCCTTTTCTCGTCTGGATAGCATCGATAGTTGGATTCGTTGTTTTCGTCTTCATACTCGGAGAACTTCTGTTTCCTCATTAAAATCAAGTAATTATGGAGGCAATTACATGGTGACAATCATTCTAGAAGTAAATATTCCAGAAGAAGTTTTTGATAAGTTTGATCCTCAAAACAAAGTTAAGACTTTACTTCAGGATTTCGTTGAGGCAGACGGAGTAATGTATTTGAAGGATCTTTTAGAAGAGCTTGACGAAGAGACAAAAAATGAGGAATCAGAGAAGGAACCACCTCATTGCCTAAACTGTTAGCGTCCCACCCACTCAAGAATTCGTGTCTCCTGTAGAGTTTGAGTCTCCACAAAAAGGGTAGCCTTTTGGAGCACCCTGTTACGTTCGGGTATATGATTGAAGGTTTTGAGGAAGTCGTTGCCATGATAGGTTCATGACTGATGAGGATCTCGGCTTCGAGGAGCTTGTTGATAATCTGCTCCGGTGTGAATGATTTCCTGGGCATCTGATTCCCCCTTTTCTTATTTTCCAGTCTATCATCAAACTGAACTCGTTTTTGGGGTCAGGTCAACCCAAATTTTGAGGTGCCATCTCAATATATCTAATTATGCTAAAACAGAACCAGCCCGCCTAGCGATACAACAGGGAGGTGCATTGAGGGTTGGTTGTGGCAGTTCTCGGCGTTCGGTTTATGACCTTACCCGCGCCAATGGGGCAAATCTACGGGAATATCCGACAATCTGGTATTTTGGTATCAAGGATAACCTTAAAACATATAGCAGCCTGACGATACGAGTCCGAGTTCAATTGACCTATATCATGGGTTTAGGCTATTATGCCTATGTTCCCAATCATCCCTCGCACAAGGACTAGCTTGTTCCAAAAACGCTTACCTTATATCCAGAAGGTTGCAAGCAATCTGAAACCGGTCGATGTTTTTGCTCGTCTCCGGAACGAACGAGGCTGCTTCTTTTTGGATAGTAGCCTAGTAGACAATAGGCTAGGGCGGTTTTCATTTATTGGCTGCCGTCCTTTTCTAGTCGTTGAAGACTTCAGCAGAAAGACGACAATGCAAGGCAACGCAGGCAGCAATCAACGATGGCATAATCCCTTTGATAAATTGTGGCGTGCATGTAGCACTTTCGGGATTGCGCGAGATAAATACCCGGTACCTTTCATCGGAGGCGCCGTAGGATATTTCGGGTATGATTCCATGCGTTACTTGGAAAAACTGCCCACCAAAATAGAAGACGATGTGAACATACCTGACTTTCGTTTCGGTTTGTACGATGTGGTGTATGCCCACGATCATCTAGAAAACCAAAGCTATATAATCAGCAGCGGATTCCCCGAACTTGAAGAATCTGCGCGCCTTAAGAGAGCTAAAAGCCGGCTTTGTGAGTTAAATGATCTATTGTTGAACTCACCCACCCCTTTATCGCCACTCGAACCGGTTTTTCCTGAACCGCATGTAAAGAGTAACTTCACACAAGGTTCATACCTCTCCGCCGTGAACCGAGCACGTCAATACATCATCGCGGGTGATATCTTCGAGGTAAACCTGTCGCAACGGTTTGAAATTACCTCGACGATGGACCCGTATGCCCTATACTGCCGACTCCGCGAAATTAATCGATCACCATTCGCCGCATACCTCGACTGCAACGACTTTCAAATAGTTAGTTCCTCGCCAGAGCGCTTTCTGAAGCTTCAAGGGGCTAGGGTTGAAACGAGACCCATCAAAGGCACCCGACCCAGGGGTTGCTCCCCCGAGGAAGATAAATCCTTATCTGGCGAGCTTTTAGCAAGCGAGAAGGACCGCGCCGAGAACATGATGATCGTGGATCTTTCCAGAAACGATCTGGGACGTGTCTGCCTCTATGGCACTATAAAAGTAACCGAACTGGCGGTGCTTGAAACTTATCCAACAGTATTTCATCTAACGTCTACGGTCACTGGTGAGCTTATGGACAACTATAAATGGAACGATTTATTTAAAGCGGCATTCCCCGGTGGTTCGGTAACCGGAGCACCAAAGATCAGGGCGATGGAAATCATCGATGAACTCGAGCCCACGAGGCGCAGTGTCTATACAGGCGCGATTGGCTATGTTGGTTTTAATGGCGATCTTGATTTCAATATCGCCATCCGTACAATATTGACCAAAGCCGACAGGGCTTACTTTCAAGTTGGCGGCGCCATCACCTTCGATTCCGATCCACAGGCTGAATATGAGGAGACTTTGTACAAAAGCCGGGCACTTTTTAAAGCTTTAGGTATAGATTTTGAAAAACAAACCAGTAATTATAATCGATAATTATGACTCCTTTGTCTATAATTTAGCCCAATATGTCGGTGAGTTGGGCTATCGGCCGATGGTTTTTCGTAAT
Organism: Dehalogenimonas sp.; assembly: GCA_050864255.1. Classification (GTDB taxonomy): domain Bacteria; phylum Chloroflexota; class Dehalococcoidia; order Dehalococcoidales; family Dehalococcoidaceae; genus Dehalogenimonas. The sequence continues at coordinate 1,676 of JBOWAX010000003.1, read as the reverse complement.
GATCAGATCACGATTAAACGCATCTTAGAAATCGATCCAGGTAGTCTGATTATTTCCCCTGGTCCGGGCACTCCCAATGACGCCGGTATCTCGAACGAGGTCATCCTTAGCTTCGGTGGCAAGGTGCCGGTGCTGGGGGTTTGTTTGGGCCACCAATGTATCGGTCAGGTTTTCGGCGGACAGGTTGTTACCGCATCACTACCAATACACGGTAAAAGCACACTGATAAACCATGACGGCCGGACTATTTTCCGGATGTTGCCTAATCCAATCGAGGGTGGACGGTATCACTCACTGGTCATAGATCGAACACATCTCCCAGAGGTTCTTGAGGTCACCGCCACCGCCGGTGACGTAATCATGGCAGTGCGCCATCGGCATTTCGTTGTAGAGGGCGTACAATTCCACCCGGAATCCATCATGACCCCAAGTGGCCATGACATCTTACGCAACTTCCTTTCGAACTGTGAGGCTACTTGGCAAGGACAAACGCATGCTTGAATTGGCGTATGTCGATGGCGTAACAACTTCACTCAAAGACTCCAAAGTGCCGGTCACAGACTCTGGCTTCAATTTGGGTTACGGCGTTTTCGAAACAATGAGAAGTTACCATGGCGGTTTGTTCCGGTTTGACGCCCATCTCAATCGGTTAAAGTCCGGTGCAGCTTTTCTCGGTATTCAATTAGAGGCATCAGAGATCGAACCCGCTGTATTCGGAACGCTTGAGAAGAGCCAGATAAATGAAGCACGCGTTCGTTTGAGCGTAACCGTGCCCCGCAAGGATCGAAGTTATTCGATCGTTGTCACTGTCGAAAGATATCAACCTCCATCAGAAGAAGATTACAATCAAGGCTTGTCGGCATCGATTTTCTCGACAAGAAGGAAAAGCGATTCCCCGATGTATCGCTATAAAACGCTGAACCAACTAGAAAACTCAATGGCCAAGAAGGAGGCGGAAAAACGCGGTGGTGTCGAGGCTATCTTCATAAACGAAGACGATTATGTAGTTGAAACAAATAGAGGCAACATTTTCGCTGTAGTTGGTGGGTTGTTAAAGACACCTAGTCTAGATAACGCCATCCTCCCAGGGATAACACGTGGTGTGGTTCTTGAACTCGCATCCCGTTTGGGAATTCCCTTCGTCGAGGCTGATACCACTCTTGAAGAGTTTCGTTCGGCGAAGGAGGCATTTTTGACCTCAAGCCTAGTGGAAATAATGCCGTTCTCACGCATCGAAGGCAAGGAAATAGGTGATGGCAAGATTGGTAATATTACTAATTACCTCCGGACGGCATATAAAGAATTGGTGTTGAAAGAAACTGGTTTAAAGCAAAATGACTAAACAAGATGACTTTTTGTGTGATCAAGTTTCAGGAACTCAATATTCTTTTGATTCGCAATGTGATTGGTGGGTGGCTCATTGAGCTAACTGCTCGTTTCTCTTTTGGGCGGAGTTAGAGAAGAAGGCCAATCACAGCTTTGTTACCAGCAATTCTTCTTGCACCTGCATCTTGCAACCAGTTCAATAACTCCAGGATATTGTTGTCATACTGACCCTCCCCCCATAATTAGTATCGCCGAGAAGTAGAGTCCTCCGCTAAAATAAAGAGTTCAAGGAGGCTCGATTGATCAGGAAAAAATTCACCGAAGAGCAGATCATCACCGTACTCAAAGAA
>JBOWAX010000021.1:0-2745 GCA_050864255.1 Dehalogenimonas sp. | reverse complement strand
AACCATCGTGTCATGCTTCCTACTTTTATGTCTGAATTACTCTATCGCTTCGTTTGGCAAGGCGGTCCATGTGCCAAAACTCCCTTCACCTTCCGCCACCGCTTTATCCCTGAACCTGACAGTATAATATGGTCCTTTGGCGATGGTACCACTTCAGTTGATTTTAACCCGACTCATGTATTCCAATCAGGCGGTAATTATGAAGTGCATGCTCATGTGGTATATCCTGATGGCAGGATTGAAGAGACATCAAGGGAGGTTGAAGTGCTTGCAGCACCTGAGCCCTGGCTTGGGAATGATACCCTGATGTGTGCGGCAACAACTCTTCAACTTGACGCAGGGAATGGGTTTACACAATATGTATGGAATCAGCAATTCCCTCCGGGAAACCAATATTATACAGTTACTGATACAGGTTTCTATTCTGTAAGGGTAAGGAACGACCTTAACTGCTATGGCTCCGATACTATACATATTGGCTTGTATCCGCCTGTTTTTCTTGATATTTCAAATGTTCAGATATCTAACACTACCTGTGGTAACAGCACAGGTGCCATAAGAGGTATTCAGGTATCACCGGCTGCAACTGTTGAATGGCATGATGGCAATGGAAATCTGGTAGGAACAGAGATAGAAATTTCAGGACTACCGGCTGGGAATTACTTTCTGACTTTAAATGATACTACCGGGTGTATTACACAAGTTCCAACCCCTTTTAATGTAATTAATTCGGATGCATACCTGATAATTGAATCAGCTGATGGAAATAATGCCACCTGTGGACTATCAAACGGTAGTATTGAGGTTCAAACTTCAGTATTCAGCGACCTGCTCCTTTTTTCATCAGATGGCGGGAATACATGGTATGACAACCAGGGTATTTTTGATAATCTGCCTCCGGGAGAATACATGATATGGGCAAAAGACGCTCAGGGCTGCGAGGCTATTTACAATAATAATCCGGTATGGGTGAATAATTCAGGAGGCCCCGTGGTAACTTTCATCGGTTCAACCAATGCTACAGGTGCTAATGCGAATGGAACAATATCAGTTACAGCAACAGGTGATAGTCTGTACTATCAACTCAACGGTGGAGCTGCACAGGATTCCGGATACTTTGAAGCTCTGGCACCTGATGTGTATGATGTAACTATTACTGATAAATATGGCTGTGACACTACTTTAACGATAACTGTTACATCTGAAACCGGTTACCAGTTATCGGCACTTGCTGGAAAAGACCGGCAATGCATGTATAGGTTGGCAACCTCCGTATTAAAGGTTTCTAACCTTAATGGCGTTAAAGATTTTAAAGCAACAGTACAGTTCAATAGCCTGTTGATGGATTGCATTGGTTATGATGAATTGTTTCACCCGGCTCTAGTTGTTACTGAATTCCCTAACAGGGTAGAACTGGAATGGCATGGGGCAAGTCCGCTTGCATTGAATGATACAACTACCCTTGCCAACCTTGTATTTGAAACAAGACAGACAGGATTGGCTGAAGTTCACTGGGATATACCCGGAAGCAGCTATTTCAAGGATGAAAACGGGAATAATATACCATGTGCCCCTATTGACGGAGAGGTAATAATTAGCGATCCGCCTGTATTGGTTACTAATGGAGATAAAAGTCTCTGTGAAGGTGATTTCACGGTAATATCAGGTGATGTTTTTCTGGGAGTACCACCATATGTGTTGGAATGGACAAAACCTGATGGGTCAACAACCAATGACACTCCAATATGGTTATTTGACTTGGGTGCTGATCAGTCAGGTAATTATATTATCTCAGTAAGCGATGATTACGGCTGTAATGTAAAAGATACAGTAACACTTAATGTAGTCCCACTACCCACCGCCAACTTCCCAGAAAGCCCCATCCCCTTCGAAAATCAGTATACCCTCGAAGCCCGGCAAGGCTATGCCTCCTACGAATGGAGTAACGGTGAAACCAATTACTTCATAACAGTAACTGAAGAAGGCGAATACTCCGTAATCATTAAAACCACCGAAGGCTGCACCAACCTTGAAAAAGTCACGCTCATTGACACCTGGTTCCCCTTTAACATCCCCAACGCCTTCACCCCCAATGGCGACGGCCTCAACGATAGCTTCCGCCCCGTAACCGACTACGACCGCTTTAGCAGGTTTAGCATGGTCATCTACAACAGTTGGGGACAGCGCATTTTTGAAACCACAAGGCCCGCTGAAGGCTGGGATGGCAAAGATGCTGCTGCGGGGGTGTATGTATGGGTGATTACTTATGCGGATTATATGGGGAAGGTGAGTACGTTGAGGGGGAGTGTGACGTTGGTGAAGTAATGTAGTTAAAACTTAAAAATTAACAATATTTTGGTATCTTTGTCTTATTATTAACCAAAAAACCAACTCATGAAAAACCTTAAGTTTATCTTACTAGTTGGGATTTGTGCTCTCGGATTCAATGTCAGTGCACTATATATAACTGTAAGTATTATTGAAAATACCAGTTATTCAGGCTTATACGATGTTAAGCTTTTTGTCTTAGATGTTGTGACGCAAAACTATTGTCAGGTAGCACAAGAACAAGATGTAACTCTCTCTTATACGTTCATCCCAAATGAAATCAATCTTTCATGTGTATACCTGGTGAGATGGTCTAATTAAACTGGACAGAAATTTACTAACTTTAAAATTTCTGAACCATGAAAAGATCAAGAAGAACATTCAGTCCTGAGTTCAAGGCTAAAGTTGCTATTGAAG
>JBOWAX010000020.1:0-3010 GCA_050864255.1 Dehalogenimonas sp. | reverse complement strand
CCCCCGCAGCAAGACCTATAAAGTATCCGTTGTTTTGTGGTATGCCGTTTTCAAGGATGTAGGTTAAGGTACCAAATCCGGTGGCGTTGAGGGTTACCGTGCCATCCTGGTTGTTATCAGTCTCAGGTTCGGCACTGGCGTCAACCACAGGCCCGGGTTCGTTAGAAATGGTAATTTGATCAGGCCAGACTGCCTGACATCCGGTACTGTCGATAACCCGAACTTTTACAACATATTCGCCGGGTTCCAGATTGGTGAAATTGCCTTCATTTGACAACCATTCCCCGGGATTGATGGAATATTCCAGCCTGTCGCCCAGTCCTGTTATGGCTTTAACGGTGATGCTGCCATTGTTATTTCCGCAATAGGAATTTGTGAATAAAGCTGTGTCTATCAACACATTGCCTGCATCTCTGATGTAATATTTTTCAATAAAGTTGGTGCATCCACGGCCATCGGTCAGCCAGAGGGAATACCAGTCAACGGGTAAGCCTGAAATATCAAAGGCAGTACCTACAAGGCTTCCGTAAGAGTTTAGCCACCGCACGCTTATTGGTTCAACGCCCGTGGCGGTAATGCCACGAATTGCGCCTGTACTTCCTCCGCAGGCAGTTGGCGAAATCAAAACTGAATCGCTCACCACGGGGGCAGGATAATAATCCACCCTGACGGAATCACGTCCTGTACATCCAAAACTATTAATTACCTCAATCCAATAAGTGCCGGTATCAGCCACTGTGATGGATAATGTGGTATCACCACTGCTCCATAGGTAGGATTCAAAAATATCAGATTCAAGCGCAACGGAATCGCCCTTACAGATGAATGCTGTATCACCAATATTGGGAAAAGGAGCCGGTAAAACAGAAATCACTTTAACAGAAGTATCAGACCTGCCGCCCGGCCAGTAAGAAATAAGAGTAACTGTGTAATCGCCGGCTTCATTATAAATATGTGATGGGTTTAATGATACAGAGGTGTTGTTGTTGCCTGAAGCAGCATCTCCAAAGTTCCAGGAAACACTGTCAGGTACAGGCCAGATGTTAGATGTAAATAGGGTGGGCTGATTTGTACACGCAGCAGTGTAGTTTATGTAGGAGAAGTACTTTTGAAGCATTTGGGGTAAGCCGTCGTGATATTGCCTGTTGCCATTACCAAGTGGTACTGAGCGAAAGGAGTAATTGCAAAAAATGCCCTTTTGATTGGGATTATTTATAACACTAAGGGTATTATCACCACTCAATCCCCCGTATATTTTACCGTCAGAACCTGCCTGAAGTCCGCCGGCTATCCCTATACCAACTATATATTCTGATTGCTTGACAAGGGCAGAATCAGCTAACGATACATCAAACTGATGTATTTTAGAACATTCATAAAAATCAATATAACCAGATTTATGACTAATATATAAAAGTTTAGAATCAGGAGAGAACTCCAGGCCTGTCGGCGATCTGGTACCAAGTGGTGAACCGCATGTTGTATCAGGCTCAATAATGAATAAAGGGTTTAAAATACCGGTTTCAGTATTAAATGATCCATATTCTACTTTTCCTGATTCTTCATAACAGGCAGCAAACTTAGAATCATCCGGGCTTATATTTATTTCACCAAAATATTGAGCAGCAGCAGAGTGTGTGGGAAGATTAAATAGACTTTGGCTGATCTTTCCAACTGGATCTAATCCCTCAGGAGATAATTTATAGGAGTAGAAATTACTGCCCGGATAATTGCGGGTTATGATCCACACATCCCGATTATTTTTATGCCTTACGGCTGTTATTTTATTCAGCGCGTAACCTGGTAAAGGAAGGTAAACCGGAATATTTTTTTGCCCTGCTACAATATCGCCAAATTTATTGTTTAAACCTTTGTCGAATACCGAATATGAGAATCCAGTGCCCGGTATATAATCAAATTTGCCACGTACAAAAAACAAATAATACAAGCTATCACTTCCTGGCAAATTTACTATTAACGCTCCTTGTACGTTAATCAGACCACCATTCAATCCTACACCATTGGGCGTTGGTCTGTTCAAGCGGTCGTATACAACATTACCATCAGTATAAAAAAGCAGATTGCCCAGGGAATCGCTAATTGAAGCACCATCGTGCATATTATTTCCTTCTGGCAAAGGTTCAGGGTAGCCATTGTTAAAAGTCAGTGCGCAGTGCTTACCAAAATACCAGTTGCTGTATTCTTTCTGTGGATAAACGGTTGCACCTAAAAGAAACAATCCCATAAATATAATACAGCGGAGCATTCTATAGTTAGTTTATCGTAACGTAAATATCAAATTGACCCCACATTTCGCCTGTATCAAGTAAGGGTGTCCAGTTTTGACCGCTTCCAGGAGCGCTTTGCCTTATCACGTTTGCAATGTATCGATAACGGTCAATCTGATCGCTTACAAGATTGACACATAACAGACTAATTTCATTGGAAATGAATAGCACTGGCAGTCCAGGCTGGTTCTTTTTTTGCGCCACAAGGCAAACATTTTGCGTGTAGTCGTCTATCACGTATAATCTGACTTCATAAAGACCTGAATAGCCTGTGTTGTCTGTAATAAAGACTTCAACATCCTGGGCGCCGGCATTGAAGGTAAGAGCTAAGATTGCTAATAGCATTAAACATTTTAATGTTTTCATGGCTTAATGTTTTAGGTTGAAGTTATTTTGCAAAGATAAGCAAAACAAAATCAAAATCAATGCTTTATCGGAAACTACCTCACCAGCATCACCCTACCCCTCATCTTAAACACCTTCCCGGTATGGTTGCTGTAACTTATCAACCAGCTATACACTCCCGCTGCGGCATCCTTACCATCCCAGCCCTCAGCGGGGTTGGTGGTTTCAAACTGCCGCTGGCCCCAGGAGTTGTAAATGACCATGCTAAACTTGCTAAAGCGGTCGTAATCAGTAACGGGGCGGAAAGTGTCGTTAAGGCCGTCGCCGTTGGGGGTGAAGGCGTTGGGGATGTTGAAGGGAAACCAGGTGTCAACCAG
>JBOWAX010000019.1:0-3139 GCA_050864255.1 Dehalogenimonas sp. | reverse complement strand
TATCAATTTGCACGCTGATTTTTAAATAAATTGAAGTAGCTTGCATTTTTAATAGTCTTCTAATTACTAAAAATAAAAGAACGTCTCTCTTGTTTGAAAATATAATGATATATATTCAAAAGTTATTAACTGCATTATTCTTTCTATTTCCTATCTTGGCAATAAGTCAAAACCAGGCAAATAACTGGTATTTTTCACCACGTGAAGGTTTAGATTTTAATTCAGGTTATCCTGTGATCATTGATAAAAGCATTGACTATATGCTTAATTCTACATGTCTATCCGACACGACCGGTAAGCTATTATTCTATACAGATGGGAATACAGTTTGGAATACTGATCTGGATACATTGCAGAATGGCTTTGGTTTATTTGCCGGAAATAATAATCAACCAGCTGTCATTGTTCCTAATCCCGGTAACTCAAATCAATACTATATATTTACTGTTGGGGGTGAGGATCTAGTTATCGGACTTAGATACAGCATTATAGATATTTCATTGGATAATGGCAAAGGAGCAGTTACCTCTAAGAACATTCTTGTTGATGAAGGAGTATGGGCACGTCATAGAGTTGCAGCTGTCAGACATTCAAATAACAGAGATTTTTGGATTATCACACGGACTAAAGACAATAATAACATTCAGAGTTGGGCAGTATTTCTTTTAACACCAACTGGTTTAGATCCAGTTCCAGTAATAAGTTATGCACCTAATATGACACTTTTTAATATAGCAATTGATGGTGAAATAAAAGTATCACAGGATAGAAAAAAAATGATCTCATTACATTCAAGTAACGCTAATCATCATGGAGCTCTGGATATTTCAAGTTTTAATGCTTCAACAGGGCAAATTATTCACCATTTTATGATAAGTGAGTATTATAGTTATGGTTCATCAAGGGGAATGTACGGGATGGAAATTTCACCTGATTCTAAATTGGTTTATTGTACGGTTTCATCTGATACAAACTATTCCTTGTTATATCAATATGATTTGACAAAAATTGATTCAGCTCAATTCGTTAATTCAGGAATAGTTATAGATACTTGCTATACAAAAAGATTACAACTTGCACCTGACGGAAAAATCTATGGGGACCATCTACAGGGTAATTCAGACAGATTCCTTGATATAATACATGACGTGTGGGCTCGAGACAGTGAATGCAGTTTAGTAAAAAATGCAATCTTTCTGGGCCCTGAAGTATTACAAAACCATCGGGTCATGCTTCCTACTTTTATGTCTGAATTACTCTATCGCTTCGTTTGGCAAGGCGGTCCATGTGCCAAAACTCCCTTCACCTTCCGCCACCGCTTTATCCCTGAACCTGATAGTATAGTTTGGAACTTTGGTGATGGTAGTACATCAACTGATTTTAACCCGACACATATTTTCCAGTCAGGTGGTAACTATGAAGTTCATGCCCATGTGGTTTATCCGGATGGAAGAATTGAAGAAACCTCACGCGAAGTGGAGGTGCTGGCCGCACCCGAGCCACAACTACCCGATACGCTGATGCTTTGCACCGGAGAATCCGGTCAACTGGATGCCGGCAGCGGGTTCACACAATATCTCTGGATGGGGCAATTTACCCCAGGCAACCAGTATTATCCCGTTACCGATACCGGAACCTATACCGTGCGTGTGCGCAACAACCTGAATTGCTATGCTTATGACACCACACGCGTTGTCTTTTACCCGCCACCCCTGCTCGATCAGTCAAACATTACCATCACACCCACCACCTGCAACAATGCCACGGGTTCAATCACCGGATTGGTGGTGGAGGCGGGAACTACGGTTTCATGGAAAGACAACGCCGGGCTGGAAATTTCAAACGAAATTGACATCAACAATCTGGGAGTGGGCAACTATTTCCTCTGGTTAACCGATGATAGCGGCTGCACCGTGCTGATGGAAACCTACACCATCAACAACCTTGATTCTGACCTGATTGTCGAAAATGCCCAACCTACCCACGCTTTGTGCGGACGGAAGGACGGGCAAATCGTCGTTACCCTGCAGCAGGGACTGGGCACCATGCAGTATTCCATCACCAACGGCCCGCCCTATTTCGACAATGGGGGCGTGTTTGAAAATCTTCCGCCCGGCAGTTACTATGTGCGGGTAATTGATGAATTGGGTTGCGATGCCGTTTATGCTGCCAACCCGGTAGAAGTTGAGAATCTGGGCGGGCCGGTGATTACCGGTATATTTCCCAATCCGGCCACGGGCAGCGGCAACGACGGCAGCATCAACATCACCGCCACGGGCGACAGTGTGTATTACAGCCTCGATGGCGGCCCCGGACAACTTAGTGGCGAATTTACCGACCTGACTGCCGGGGATTACCAAATCACCGTTGCCGATAAATATGGCTGCGACACCACTTTTATCGTAACCGTGGAGCAGTTGACAGGTTATGCCCTCTCGGCAATTGCCGGCACCGACCGCAAATGCCTGCTGCAACAGGCTGCTTCTGCGTTAAAAGTTACCAATCTTAATGGGGTAAAAGAGTTCAGGGTTGGCGTATTGTTCGACACAACGCGGCTTAGCCTCCAGGGGTTTAGCGACAAATTTATTCCCGAAATGACCGCCACTGATTTTGGCGATAGGGTAATTTTTGAATGGCAGGAAGAGGAGAGCCTGGCTCTTTCAGATACCGTAAACCTGATCACCCTGATTTTTGAAACCATACAACCCGGCACTGCCGATGTAAACTGGGATGTATCTGCCGCTTCCTGGTTCAGGGATGAAAACGGCATTGATATTCCTGTTCAGCCCATTGATGGCAATGTTAAGATTACTTCCCCTCCCTTGGTGGTCACCGGGGGTAATCAGCGCAAGTGTGAAGATGATTTTGCCATCGTTTCAGCCAATGTGTTGTCAGGAGGAGTTGAACCTTTTGTCTGGGAATGGACAAAGCCAGACGGCTCAAAGGACAGTGAATCGTCGCTCTGGTTGTTCGGCCTCACCCAGGCAGAATCCGGCACTTACACCTTAAAGCTCACCGATGCATACCAGTGTGTGGTTGAAGATACCGTGGAATTGATAGTTATACCGTCGCCTACCGCCAACTTCCCCACCACCACCGACACCATTTACTACGAACAGCAAACCCAACTCCAGGCCAC
>JBOWAX010000018.1:0-3581 GCA_050864255.1 Dehalogenimonas sp. | reverse complement strand
AGCCTTCCTCGGTCTGAATAATAACTGAGTAGCTGCCTTCTTCGGTGCCGGTTATGTAGTAGGTGGTATCGCCGGTATTCCATTGATAGCTGAAGTAGCCGGGTGTGGCTTCGAGGGTAAACTGTTGTTCGAAGGGTATGGTGTCATTTGGAATGTTGGCTGAAGGAGGTGGTATTACGACCAGTCTGACTGTATCTTTCGCCACACAGTTATAATGGTCGGTCACCTTAATGATATATTCACCGGCATTTTGTGCCCCCACGTTGAATAACCAGATAGATGATTCGTTATTTATTGTGCCGTCGGGTAGAATCCATTCATGTGTGTATGGCGGAACTCCATGAAAAGCATCAGCCGAGATAACTGCGAACTCTTCTTCGCATTTTCGCTGATCACCGTTGGTTACCAGCACGAGCGGATCGCTGATCATAATCTCCCCGTCATCAATTGGTGTGCAGGGGATGTTCATCCCATTCTCATCCTTAAAATAACTGCTGCCCGACATATCCCAGTTTACATCCGCAACCCCCGTTTGTCGGGTTTCAAAGATCAAATGAACCAAACTTACCGTATCACTCAATGCCAGTGGTTGTGCTCCATGCCATTCCAGCTCTATCCTGTCGGTGAACTCCGTTACCGTCAGGTCATTATGAAACTGCCCGTCATACCCGATACAGTCCAGCAGCAGGCTGTTAAAAAGCACGGTTGCCTTAAAGTCCTTTACGCCGTTCAGGTTGCTCACCTTAAGCTCAGAGGTTGCCAGCTCGTGCAGGCACTGCCTGTCATCACCGGCCATGGCTGATAACTGATAGCCCGTTTCTGATGTGACGGTTACAGTTACCGTGGTGTCACAACCATACTTATCAGTAATGGTTACGTAATAAACATCCGGTGCCAGGCCTTCAAAATAACCGGTATCCTGAGCCATACCGGCATTCAGCTGATAGTACAGGCTATCGCCTGTGGCTGTCACCGTAATTGTCCCATCGGCATTGCTTCCCGTTGCTGAGGTCGAACCGGCATATGTTACCACCGGGTTGCCTGCATCATATACCCAAACAGGATTATTACTGTATACCGCTTCACAACCTTCCGTGTCCTTTACCCGTATCATATAGGGTCCGGCTGGCAGGTTAATAAAATTACCCAGGTTATCCTTCCACGTATTTCCATCATCCGATGAAAACAGCAGCAAATCGCCGAACACGGATGTCTCAACCTGAATGCTACCGTTGGACTGTCCACAGGTAGCTGTATTTCCTACGGCCGATTCAATGATCAGATCCGAATCTATGTTATTGATGGTGAATGGGGTTGGAATCTCAGTAATACAGCCCGTTGTGTCAATTACAGTTAGATAGTAGTTGCCAACCGGTAGTCCTGATATATCTATTGTTGATCCCACCAGGTTGCCACTGCCGTCCCTCCACTCAACAAGAGCAGCTGGAGAAATCAGTATTCCACGGATGGCACCTGTGCTGTTGCTGCAGGTAGTGTTGGAAATTTCAGCCTGTGAAATATCGAGGAAAACAGGCGGATACAAAGCTACATGCACTGTGTCATAACCAAAACAATTCAGGTCATTTTTAACCCTGACCCTGTAATAGCCGGTATCTGTCACAGTATAATACTGGTTTCCCGGGGGGAATTGCCCGTTCCAGACGTACTGGGTAAAACCCGCCCCTGCATTTAGTTCTATTGTAGCATTTGAACATATCAGGGTATCATTCCCAAGCCAGGGTTCCGGAGCAGCATGTACTTCCACTTCTCTTGAAGTTTCTTCAATCCTTCCATCCGGATATACCACATGGGCATGCACTTCATAGTTGCCACCTGAGTTGAAAATATGTGTGGGGTTAAAATCTGTTGAGGTGGCACCATCCCCAAAATCCCAGACGATGCTATCGGGTTCAGGAATAAAGCGGTGGCGGAAGGTGAAGGGGGTTTTGGCACATGGGCCACCATACCAGACGAAGCGGAAAAGCAGTTCGGCAGGAAAAGAGGGGATGGTTGATATAAAATTATTATTTGGTGTTCCAACTTCAACAGAAGAAATCTCATAATTACAAAAAATACCCCGCTTCCACACATTATGTATGGCCCCGAGATATCTGCCTTGCAGAGGATCAAGTGCAGTAGTTGTTACGTAAATTTTCCCATCGGGGGCGAGCTGCAAATCGCTTGCACTGCTATTCGTACTAATTGTCAGCCTGGAATTCAGAAAGTCGAGAGAATCTGTAATTGTCAGATCATATTGATAAATAAAAGTAAAATGTTGGTTTGGGGGTACAAGATGAAGCGCATCAAAAGAAATGTAAAGGAGTTTGGAATCGGGAGACATCTCCATGCCATAGATACCAAAACAAGCATCACAATGTTCTTTAATATGAAACTTATGAGAAATGATTCCCGTGTTTTTATCAAAATCACAAACGTCAAAACTTCCGTGACTATTTGCATTGCCAGTTTGAACAGAAATGAGTTTCTTCCGATCATGTGAAACCTTTACTGGCCCGCATTGCATTGTGTTTAGATGGTAAGCCGGGCTAATAACAGGCACAGGATTTAATCCGGATGAGGTAAGACTAAAACTGGCCCAGGCATTTGGATTGTTTGGCTCTTGAAAACGAGTTATAATCCACCAATCAAGGTTATTAGCCTGCCGGACTGCGGTAATTTTGTGCTTTGCAAATTGACCGGAAGAAACAACAACGTTTTTCTCAATTATTGCACCTCTGCCATTGTCAAGGGACATGTCAATAATATTGTATTCGAGACCTTTATAAACATCCAGGGAGCCTACTGTAAATAAATAATATCTTTCGGGGTTCCCAGGGTCATTGCATATTACAGCGGGTTGACGTATTATCCAATCTCCATGAAGGCCATCCCCGTTTTGCATTATCTCCCTGTCCTTGTTCCATACAGTTTGTCCATCAGTAAAAAAAAGCAAATTACCATTTGTGTCAGAAACGCTGGTAGTAAAACCTAACCATCGAGGGCAATCTGGTAAATATACAGGATAACCGGAATTAAAATCCAGGCCATTCATATAACCAAAGTACCATGTATTTGCCTGATTTTGGGCGTATAAATTAAGTTCAAAAAGCAGCACGGTGATAAGCCAAATGATAATTTGCTTTTTCATTGATTAACTATTCTAAGGAAACTTGTTGAATACCAATACCAGTTACAAAATCCTGACAAGATACCAGTTCAGAATTTACAAATGTTCCTCTACATATTAATGAGTATGGACTTATATATCCTTTTAGTGCATCTACAACAATTTTATAGATTTTTATATTGTCAACAATGCAAAATTCAGGGATTTCAACTGTAAATTGGCTAGTAGTTGTTAAGGATGTTGCATAACCCTCAGCCATTAGTGTCGTGCCTTGATATACTTTGACATGTACTCCATAAAAAGTACCTGTTTGCGGGTAAACACAATCGCCTGTTAATGTCACCGGGACGATAAACTGTGAATAACCAACGAATGCAATTAGCGAAATTGCAAATAACAAAATAAGTTTTTTCATTTTTATTAATATTAGGGTTAAAGAAAATTAATTGAAACA
>JBOWAX010000017.1:0-3816 GCA_050864255.1 Dehalogenimonas sp. | reverse complement strand
ATCGACCCCGCCGATTACCCTGACGGCTTCCGCCCAGATGATCCCATCACCCGCGCAGAAATCATCAAGATGCTCGTGAGAGCGGAGGGCAGGGATGAGGAAGCGGTAAACACACAGGGGCACAGCGGTTATGAGGATCAGACGGACATAGAGGATAAGGACAAGGGCTTTGTCATCATCGGCCGCGAGGACGGAATTATCGGGAATACGGATGATAATAAAATCCGTCCCAACGACCCGGTTACCAAGGGCGACGCAGAGGATATGGTCGACAAGGTAAAGCCGAAGCCGACTGAGCCAACGCCGACTGAGCCAACGCCGTCCGCTCCAGCGCAGACTCCGGATGCAGCGAAGCCGAGTCCTACGCCGGGGTCCACAGAGCAGCCGACGCCTGCTCCGACGAATCCGGATGAGAGCAAGCCGTCTCCTACGCCAACGCCGGGCAATCCGGGAGGTGGCTCATATTATCCGCCTGCGCAGGTGCGGTTTGAGCTTCCTGAAACTGCTCATACTGACAGCGAAGTTCAGGTGATGCCCATCTGGAAGTACATGAAAAGATACACCTGGACGCTGACTAAAACAGCTGTCGACGGCTCCCAGCAGCCTATGGAGCTGGCGGACGCAGTCAGCGGCAGCCTCGACTTAGAGGGCGGCACCATTCAATTTAAGGAGGACGGGCAGTATACGCTTACTGCCACAGCCAAAAACGCCAGAGGAAAAGAAACCGTACTGTCTAAGCAGATCACGGTATATCCGGTCATTGACCTGAGCTTTGACCTGTCTGAAACCACCCATACAGACAAATCAACAACACTTACTTTCCTTTTAGATAAGGTCTACGGTCACGACATTACATGGACAGCAGCGAAGGATGATGAAACCGTCCAGCCTGCTGACATTTTGGAAGGAACCCTCGGGAATGAGGGCGGAACCTTTGTGTTCATGAACAAGGGCGAATATACACTGACAGCATCCATAACCGACGATACTGGACGAGTCTTCACCCATAGTGAAAGTACCAGGGTTTATCCTGTGGCCGGAATTTCCATTGACCTGCCGGCAGCTTCCCATACGGATAAAACTATTGAAATCAAAACTGTGCTGACAGAATCTGATGGACTAAGCGTGACTTGGAACCTTGCAAAAAATGGTGAAGCGGCAGTGCTCGCTGATGAAGTAGAAGGCAGCCTCACAGATGAAGGCGGAACCATCCGCTTCAAGGACAAGGGCGTATATATGCTCACCGGAACGCTTACCGACGAAACCGGCAGAGCCTTTGAAGCCTCCAAGACAATTACGATTTATCCGGTAGGTTCTATCGGCTTCTATGTACCGGAAATCACCCATACCGATAAAACTGTCCATGTGGAAACCCGCTTTGAAAACCTCGGCAACGCCGCAATTCAGTGGTCGCTGATGAAGGACGGCAAGGACGTTGCCCTTACCGATGTGGTTCAGGGCGAGCTGACCAACGAGGGCGGCTACATTCGCTTTATTAATAAAGGAGAGTATGTTCTTAAAGCAGCCTTCACCGATCCCGCAGGAAGAACCTACAGTTACACCGTACCGGTCAAGGTCTATCCGGTTCCGAGCATCTCGTATGCTCTGCCTGGAACCGCACACACCGATACTGCCGTCAAGGTGCTTATGGAAACCTCGGAGCTTAATGGGCTGAACGTGGAGTGGCTGTTGGAGAACGGCTTCGGATTCCAGGATTGGGCCACATATGTCGACGGCTCGCTGGATAACAGCGGCGGCTCCATCCGCTTTAAGCATGCCGGAACCTACGAACTGATCGCAAGAATCACCGATGAAACCGGGCGGGTATTCCTGTTCGAGAACGGCGGAAGGATCGAAGTCCTGCCGGTGCTGAGCATTTCCTTTGAGCTCCCGGAAGCCACGCATACCGACCGCATCATTGATTTAAGGACTCGCGGCAACAACAATGTACTGTCGGTGGAATGGACACTCACCAAAGACGGCAAGCCCGTTGAGCTTTCCTCCGTCATAGAGGGAAGCCTCAATGCCTACGGCGGGAGAATCCGCTTCACGCAAACCGGAGATTACACCCTTACAGCCTCCATGACGGACGCGCTGGGCAGGGAGTTCTCCTACAGTGCTTCCACTACGGTCTGCCCGATTCCGTCAATTTCTCTCGAACTGCCGCAAGTTTGGTACGTGGGTGAAGCCGGAACAGTCAGCGTCAGCGGTACGGATCTGCAAAACCTCACCGCAATCTGGACTGTTATCAAGGATGACGGCGGCGCTGAACCTTACTCCGCATATGCGTCAGGTACTTTGACCCAAGCTGGTGGCATTCTTACCTTCCTGGCAAAGGGACAGTACGAGCTGACACTGACCATGACGGACCCCACAGGCCGAACCTTTGTCCGGAGCGGAAGCTTCACGGTTTATCCCATCCCGCAGATGTCCATCGGACTCCCGTCACTCAGCTACAGCGGGGATTCCATTGCTGTCACCGCATCCGGTGCAGAGCTTGACGGAACGGGAATAGCTTGGCTTCTTTCTGTGGATGGCGGTCAGCCAAAACCTTATTTACAGTATGCGACAGGCTCGGTCGGAGCAGACGGCGGTAATCTTGCAATCAGTACGAATAAAACCATCGCTGTGAAGCTGATCGCCGAGGTGACGGACGTGAACAGCAGGAAATTCACCTTTGCTTCCAACACAGCAACAGTCAAGCCGATTGCCAGCTTCCCGTTCACCGTCCCGTCCTCTATTCACATCGGCGGCAATATTAATGTTTCCCTGCCGGCCGTATCCGGACTGGAGGGCAGAAGCCTTGTATGGTCGCTGACCAAAGACGGAGCTCCGGCGTCCTATTCTGGAACCTTGTCAAACAATGGCGGCAACATTTCCATCAGCGTACCCGGCAGCTATGTCTTGATTGCAAGCTCGACAGACAGTGAAGGCAGAACCTTTACCTATTCGCAGAGCATCACCATCACCAACACCGCACCGAACAAACCCACCGGAAGCGCGACGGTAGTCCGTACCGCCAAGGACGGCAAACTGCTGGTTAACCTCTCTGCCTCTGCCAGCGATCCGGACGGAGATTCCGTAATTCTTGAATACTCCGGCAACACTGCAGACAGCTATTATCCCGTGGGTACCCATACCGTAAAGGTCAGGGCAAAGGACACATGGGGGATGTATTCCGACTGGACGAATATCACCTTTACGGTGACAAATTCTGCACCCACAACGCCGGTAATAACCCGTACCCCTGACGGAAATAGCATCGCTCCCGGCGTACCAATTACTATCACCGCATCCAGCTCCGACCCCGATGGTGACGCAATCACCTATGTTTGGGAAGGCCGTCCGGCGCAGACCAGCACTTCATATCCGTTGGGTAAAAATGTTGTTCGTGTAAAAGCGGTTGACTCCACCCGAGCCGAATCGCCTTGGACAGCTATTGTATTCTTTGTGGCCGATCCGAACAGGGGCGGCGGCATGACGCTGACCGGTCCTGAATCGGTAATCCTTGAACAGGGCATTGCAGGGGCGACTATTACCAACTATACATTTACAGTGCCGCCCGTTTCCGGACATTCCGGCAACGACTATGGCAGAGTGCGCGGCTATAATAGGCTAACCGGACAGTGGGATCAGCTGGACTACGGTACAACCAACAACGGCATCACCTTAAGCCGCAGTCTGTCGCCGGGCATCTACAGCCAGCTGGAGTTCTACTATTACACAAACCATGACTGCATGTACAACAAGTCGAACATCACTTATTCCGTCAACTTCTACTTTGAGTAACACGGCAAGCCCAATGCCGGGAAAGGA
>JBOWAX010000016.1:0-4410 GCA_050864255.1 Dehalogenimonas sp. | reverse complement strand
AGCTCCTTCAGCAGTTTATGTTGTTGAAATCTCTACAGAAGATTATTATGTGGATGACAATCCTAATGATGACGCTACAACTCCGATGAGTATAAATGCGGCGATTGCCTATCAGGCAGTTGGCGGCAAAATACTTATTGAAGAAGGAACATTCAATGAGAACGTGGTTGCAAGCAAACGACTGACAATACAGGGTGCAGGAACAGCAAATACTTTGCTCAACGGTGCAGGAACCATTGTACAACTTGCAGCCGGAACCAGCAATACTGACAGGACTGTAATGAAAGACCTTTCTATAAGCGGAGGTGTAACCGGATTGACTGCCGGTTCATATACAACCATAGACAATGTGATTTCAACAGGAAATTCGAGTTATGGTATCAATCTGAACCCGCTAACCGATCTGGTTTTAACCAATAGTTCTTTTAATGCGAATAATGTTGGACTAAAGCTGGCTTCAACAGCTTCAGCAAGCAATATAAGCATTTCCGGCTGTCATTTTGATAACAATCAGCAAGGTTGGTATAGTGATGCAAACACTGATACTGAGCCTGATCTGGATCAAGTTTCAATTGTCAATACTACTTTTAGTGGCAACGCCCTGAAAGGGTTTTATACCGAGCGACTTAGTAATGCAATTTTCGATGGCATTACTGTTAACAACAGCGGAAGCTCCTCCTACGCGTGGGGCGCGGGTATTGATATAAACCTGAAATGGAAGGATTATTCCAATATTGAAGTTTTAAATTCCACATTTTCGAATTGTGGGATTGGAAGTGCCAATGGTGTTGGCTTAACAATAAAAGCCCGTGATGATGGAAGTTCTTATGGTGCTAATGCTGCTACATTACAAA
Source organism: Dehalogenimonas sp. (assembly GCA_050864255.1). Taxonomy (GTDB): domain Bacteria; phylum Chloroflexota; class Dehalococcoidia; order Dehalococcoidales; family Dehalococcoidaceae; genus Dehalogenimonas. Next base: position 3,556 of record JBOWAX010000016.1, on the reverse strand, counting down.
ACGTTTCTATTACTGCAAATTCATTTTCTGCAAACAATCTGGCAATAGCTATTGGTGAGCCAGGTAAAAACAATGCTGGGCCAACTTTAGTATCAATTAGTAATAACAGCTTGATAAATTCTGTTACGAATGAAATTAACAATAATAGTCAGGCTAATGTGGTTGCTACCTGTAACTGGTATGGATCTCCTATTGACAATACCATTGCTTCAAAAATCAGTGGCCCGGTAACTTACTCACCCTACCTTATTAGTGCAGGAACCAACAATAATCCGGGATTTACTCCTGATCCAGGAAGTTGTCTGGGTGGACCGGTAGTTATTAGTTCAACAAGTACTATGGACGCTACCTGTGGAGTAAATGGTTCAATCACTGTGAATTACAGTGGTGGTACCGGTGACTATGTTATTTCATGGACAGGTCCGATTAACGGCTCGTACAATGATACAGATGGAAGCCCCTATATTATAAGCCTTCCGGGGGGAATTTACTCAGTAACAGTTACTGATAGCTATGGCTCTTATGCTACAGTAAGTTCAATTACAGTGCCTTACCTTCCTGTAAAAAACAATACAGGACCAGTATATTTTGCTACAATCCAGGCCGCTGTTACAGCAGCAGCATCAGGCGATGTACTTGATATCTGTGATGGAACCTACAATGAGAGGGTAGTGATTGATAAACCTCTAACACTGAATGGTCTGAGTGAAGCCGGAACAATACTTGATGGAACAGGATTAGCCGGAACAGGAAAAGGAATTACCATCAACACTGGAATCGAAGGTGTAACCATTCAAAATCTCACCGTCCAAAACTTTGCCGGTGCCAGTGGTAATGCAGATGGTGGTATTTATGCCATAGGTGGTAATAATAACCTTACTATACAACATGTTACTATTCAGAACAATGTTGGTGGAAGTGGATTTTATGCCAATGGCCCGGTCGATAATGTCCTGATTGATGATGTTACATCTTCTGGTCATACAGTTGGTGCAAGAGGCATTGTAATCTGGAATGGTCTGAAATCAAATATCACCATTACCAATTGCGAAGTATTCAATAACAACTGTTGTGGAATAGAGTTGCAGGATGGAACTGCTTCAGGTGTTACCATGACCGGGAACAATGTTCACGACAATGGTGATAATGGATTTGGCATTGTTGGAATGGAAGGCCCGGGTGTAAACCTGATAGCTGACAACACTGTTACAGATTGTGGCAGATTCGGTATTGAAATCAAGAACCCGAATGGTTCTGGTTTAGCAACCGGCCCTGGAAGTATTGTTGTTGAGGATAATATCGTATCAAGAATAACAGCAATTGGTGATTTACGTGATATCGTAGGTATTGCAGCCTTCCGTCGTGGAGTGTTAGCCGAAAATGTGGATGTTCCAACCGGAGTTGTAATTCAGAACAATACGATTTCCGGTTATGTACAAACCAGCACCAGCGATGGTTTTGGTATTGTAGTGGAAGGAACCAATCATAGTGTACTCAATAATAATGTCAGTGGCTGCGATGTTGGTATTCAGCAACAGGCTGGCCATTTGCCTTACCCAGGCGATGGTGATCAGAACAACCTGGCCGACCAGTATTTTGGCCGCGGTAACTCGCCTGTCACCTGCGGCATAACAATGACAGGCAATACCTATAGCTCTAATGGAACCGATTCCCGCAATGTGGGTTCAGTTGGCGGAGCTGGATTTGTGGTGAATACAAACACCGATAAGACCTTCTGTTCTATACAGGCAGCGATTGATGATGCTGCTACATTGGCTGGGCATACGATTCAGGTAAGTGCAGGAACATTTAATGAAAGTATTGTACTTAACAAATCGGTAAAAATACTTGGTGAGGGACCAACGAATACTATCTTGACCCCTACAACAGCATGCTCAGGTATAGGTGTAAGCATTAGTGCTGCAGATGCTGAACTTAAAAATCTGAAGGTTACAAATTATTTGACAGGTATTTCAGTTTCTTCTTCTGATAACGTGATTGAAAATGTTGAATCCGTTTCTAACTGTAATCAGGGACTTGAACTAAGCAGTGGTATTCAAAATCTTTCCGTTTTGAGTTCTAAACTGAATAATAATACTTCCGTTGGAGTTAGGAAAGGGACTGCAGCAATTGTCAATGGTTTTACTATGACTAATTGTGAAGTCAAGGGGAATAATCAAGGTTTCTTTATTGCAAAAAATAATGGAGCTGGAGGAACTTTTGAAAATGTTAATATCACGAATTCAGACCTAAGTAATAACTTACAGAAAGGGATGTATTTCGAAGCATTGAGCAATGCTGTACTTGATGGGATTATAATGGATAACTCAGGGACTGATGCAACGTATGCTAATAATAATGGGATTGATATCAACCTGAAATATGGTTCTTACAACAGTATTACAATAAAAAATTCTGAGATTACAAACTGCGGTTCAGTTGGAACAGCTACTTTACCAGAACATCCGGCCGCTATTGCTGTAAAAGCAAGAGATGATGGGGGTTATGCAGGAAATCCTGCGACACTCGACATCGTGATCGTTACGAATAATATTATTAGTGGCCCACAAAATGGTATTCGCTTTGGTGAATCTGGAAAAATAAACACAGGACCTACGAATGTTAGCGTAACTGGCAACGATTTAAGTGCTTTTTTTGCTTACAAAGCATTTGTTAATAATACGAACGCTACAAATATTGCAACATGTAACTGGTGGGGTAGTCCTGCCTCTGGCTTAATTGCTTCTAAAATTACCGGAGACGTATACTACAATCCTTGGTACACAACCGGAGGCGATGAAACAAGCCTGGGTTTCCAACCTACCGGTACTTGCGAAGGTGAGCCAGTGTTAATCACCAGTGCTGTTGCTGACCATATTATTTGTGGAGAAGCAACAGGGTCAATTACAGTGACTTTTGATGGCGGATTTGCTCCTTATGATATTACATGGACAGGTGGTGGGTCGGCTTCTGGAATTGCAAGTCCTTTCGTAATCAGCGGATTACCTGCAGGTTTATGCAATTTCACAATTACAGACAATAATGGTTCAACCGTAAGTGGCAGTGTAAATATTCTTTACCTGCCGGTGACCAATATTAATGATGGGCTATATTTTGCAACCATTCAGGGTGCCATTGACGCTGCAACAACTGATCATGGTGATGTTATTGAGGTTTGTGCCGGTACCTATACTTATCTTACAGAAGGCAGTCCCGCACCAAGCGGTCTCATTAAAGTGACCAAAGGGATTACACTCAGGGCAGCAGCCGGTTCACGTCCGATCATCGACGGATCAGGATTTGACGGTGTATTTAAAATTCATCCTTCAGCACTTTCACCCGGAAATACTGTTATCATCGAAGGCTTTGAAATAACCGGCAATGAGACAACAGGTATCGCAATGACCATGCAGGGGTGTTTTGACGTAACTCCTGCCAAGGTTATTATCCGCGACAACTGGTTCCATGGGATGGTCGGTGGCATAGATTTCTGGGGCGCCGGTGCATACCTTCCTTCCGGCTGGACCAGCGCACTGGCGAATATTGAAATTACCGG
>JBOWAX010000015.1:0-4656 GCA_050864255.1 Dehalogenimonas sp. | reverse complement strand
ACCTGCGGCATATTCATTTTCTGTGGAGGGGAAAACGGTGAAATCTGTCAACTGAATATTGCTTTGAATGACAGAAACAACCTTGCCATTTTGTATGGCATTTCCGATTATGGGTTGCCCAGATACCGAATAGTTGTTTGTTCCCCAATCGGTAAGGTTGCCTACAATAAATTCACGTGGCTGTCCATCTACAAAACCGCCTTCGATATTGTGTGAGTAATGCTTTTTGTAGTGTGCTGAATCTAAGAATGTAGATTGTTCGAATCTTTGTGCAAAACCGGTAATGACTATCAATACAGCTATTGCAGTTGTCAATTGTTTTTTCATGGCTTAAGATTTTTTGGTTAACACTTTAAACAGAAGAATTAAAAGCTCGCACTTCAAATATTAATACCTCCTTTCTGTAATATTTAAACAGTTCAAATATAATTAATATTTCATAATAATATTCTACAAATAATTAAATTTACCACTACTGAACGACTAAAATAAAAATAAGGGGTTACTCCTCGAAAGTTTCGCCCCATGTTGTAAGTTTGTATTTGCAAAATAAACGCACAACATGAGCAAAAATATGGAAATAAATTTTGTCGGACAGCCGATTTATTAAGATTACTGAGACCAAGGTACATGACAAAAACACCGGTATTACGAGTTTATCAGCAACAGCATGGACAGTACAGCAGATGAAATTGCATTTTTGTATAAAAAGGGGTGGGGTATAGAACTTCTGTTTAAAAAATGAAGCAAAACTTCCAACTCCATTATACTTTTATGGCGAAAATGAAAATGCAATCCGCACACAAGTTTGGTGTACTCTCATAGCACAGCTGTTAATGACTGTAATACAAAAGAAGGCCAATACAAAAAAAGCATTTTCAGTGGTGGCTACCTTAGTCAGGATACACCTGATAAGTTTGCTTGATGTATTTGAATTACTGCGCAGTACTAAACGAAAATACCTGAAAAAACGAGGGTCTCCTTCTTCAACGATGCAAACCAGTTTTGCTTTTTAATAAGGGGGTGCCTTTTTGAAAATAAAAACGAACAACTGATTATCAAACAATTACAAGGTTTTATGCCTTGTTCTGAAAGTTAGTCGGATAATAGTGTAAATTTACATTAAAAAAAAATCTGTAAGCTTTTCCTGACATTAAAAATTTATTAATTTTCGCCGAATTCAAATAAAAAGAACCTATCTTTACGATCATAATTGTACTTAACTCAACCCTACAGATGAAAGCCCACGATAAAAAGCATTTTAATCGTTCCGGATATATTATACTTTCCCGTGTGTTGCTTTATATGGTAACTACTTTATTTTGTGCTATTTCTCCATTTTCTGCCTTTTCCCAGGGCAAAGAAGCCAATATCTGGTATTTTGGTGCACATGCAGGCATTGATTTTAACACAGGAAGTCCTCCCTCAGCTCTTATTAATGGACAAACCAATCTTTTTACCGGACCGAGTGCCGGTACCGCAACAATTTCAGATGAAAATGGCAGATTACTGTTCTATTCTGATGGTATTAGAATATGGAACCTCAATCATGTAATAATGTTAAACGGTGATAATATAGGAAATATATCAACCCAGGGTGCTATGATTGTGAAGGATCCGGGAAACCCCAACTATTATTACTTTTTCAGTTTCAGGTTTCAAGGCCCATTAATTTTTCAATATTCTGTTATTGATATGACTCTCGACAACGGACTTGGCGGGGTTATTTCTTCCTATAAGTCAATCCCACTGTTACATAATACTTCGTACCATCTCAGTGCAGTGCACCATGCCAATACCGAAGATGTATGGGTGGTTGCCCATGGCCTTGGAACCAGCAATTATTATTCGTTCCTTGTTACGGCAGACAGCCTGCACACCCAACCCGTGATCAGCAATGCAGGGGGCATTTTCACATCATATTCAGGCTATATGAAGATTTCTCCGGATGGGAAGTTAATTGGCTCTGCTGTATTTCTTGGAAATAATGAATTCTTTGATTTATTAAATTTTAACAGTACAACAGGAGAGATTAGTGAGAGTTTCTTTCTGAATATCCCTCTAAGATATTTTGGAGTTGAGTTTTCTCCCGATAATTCTATGCTGTATTTGAGTGGCGGTATTGAAGGCGGTGTTGAGCAATATAATCTGAATGCTGGCAATAATCAGGATATTTTAAATACCAGATTTAACTTAGGCCCAGGGCCTTTTTGTGCTCTTCAGTTGGGCCCTGATGGGAAAATATATTATCCTACAATTGGCAATTACCTTAGTGTAATCAATAACCCCAACGAATCGGGCATGGCCTGCAATTTTGATCCCCAGGGGGTGTTTCTGGAGAGCGGGTACAGTTCGGTTGGCCTCCCCTCCTTTATCCAATCCTACCTAAACGACCCGGAGTATGCCACCGTGCAAAACTGTGCAGGCCAGCCCACCCAGTTCAATATTGCCAACACCAATGGCATAGATTCAGTGTACTGGAAGTTTAAGGATTTTAGCAATATGCCCAATGATACCTCCACCCTACTAAGCCCTGCCTATACCTTTTCAGGACCGGGCACCTACTACCCGGAGCTTACCGTTTACTCGGGCCTGCTGCAAAAAACGGTAAAGGATACCGTGGTTATTTATCCTTTGCCCACGCCGCAATTGGGCAGCGATACCTTGTTTTGCCCCGGTGCACCCATTGCACTTATGCTGGATGCCGGTCCGGGAGATTTCTACAACTGGAATGGCAATTTTACCCCCGGCGGCCAGACCCTGGCGGTTACAGATACCGGCACTTACTTTGTCAGGGTAAAAGAGCATGGCTGTAACGGGTATGATACTATCCATGTAGGCAGCTACCCACAGGCTACGGCAGATATTTCAAATGCAGCGTTCACCAATTCCAACTGCAACCAGTCAGATGGCTCCATCACGGGTATGGTGTTTGGGGCAGTTATTCCTTTTGGCATTGTATGGCACAATGACGGGGGCGTGGAAGTGGGCACTGGCCCCGACCTGCTCAACGTGCCCGCGGGCAGCTACATGGCCACGATAAACTTCGGCGACAATTGCAGCCATGAATTTGGCCCTTACAGTATCACCGACAACAACGCCACCCAGATAGCTGATGTACTGCCCAGTCACGATCACTGCAACCAGGGCATGGGCGGTTTGTCGATACTTCCCGCTTCGGGCAACCCTGCTGATTTCCTCTACAGCCTCAATGGCGGGCCTTACCAGGCCAATAGCGGGCTTTTCACCGGCTTGGGCGAGGGCGAGCACCACATTAGCCTCAAAGATGCCGCAGGCTGCATAAGCAACGTTTACACCCAGGTCATTGAAAATATTCCCGGCCCCGAAATTGATTGCATCGCCACGCCCGAAACCGGCAGCAGTAGCGATGGCTCTATTACGGTGATTTCACCGAACACGGGCCTCACCTATCAGCTTGAGGGCGGTTTGCCACAAACCGGAAATATCTTCACCGGGCTTACCGCCCAAATATATTATCTGCTGGTTACCGATGGCTTTGGCTGCACCGCCCGCGACACGGTAGAGGTTGAAAGCCTTCAAGGTTCCACACTGGTGGCGCTGGCCGGCATCAACCGCCAATGCCTGAACAAACCCGCCAGTTCCGACATAAGGCTTACACGTGTTAGTGGACTAAAGCAGTTCAAGGCCACGCTTTACTACAATGCCGGTATTCTGAACTGCACCAATTTCAACAGCAACGAGGTGGATTTCCCCGGCATAACTGCTCAAATGTTTACTGCCCCGGCCAGGGTTGAAATTGCCTGGAATGGCAGCACCGCCGTTACAAACACCGACACCCTGTTACTTGGCAGCCTGATTTTTGAAACCACCCAGCCCGGCCTTGCCGACATCAACTGGGAGCATGGCAGCCCCATGACCTGGTTTTTGAACGAGGCAGGCGACACCATTCAGCAACCCGCCCTTATACCGGGCAACATTCAGGTGCACGAAATTCCTGAAATAGGCCTGCAACAGCCCCCGCCGTTGTGCGAAGGCGACAGCATTACCCTGAGTGCCGGGGTAAACGGCGGCACTGCCCCCATGCAATACACCTGGACAGGGCCGCAGGGCAGCAGCAGCACGCAACAGCTCACCATTGCCCAAGCCGGTAGCGGTGACAACGGCCTGTATCACTTCACCGTAAGCGACTATTTCAATTGTGCCGACACAACCCAAATTCTGTTATCCGTCGTACCCCTGCCGCAGGCCAACTTCCCCACCACCACCGACACCATTTACTACGAGCAGCAAACCCAACTGCAAGCCACCCCAGGCTATGCCAGCTACCAATGGAACACCGGTGACACCACCTACTTTATCAACATCACCGAAGAGGGCGACTACAGCGTACTGATGCAAACCTCTGAAGGCTGCACCAACCTTGAAAAAGTAACCCTGATAGACACCTGGTTCCCCTTCAATATCCCCAATGCCTTCACGCCCAACGGTGATGGACTGAATGACACCTTCCGCCCCGTAACCGATTACGACCGGTTTTCAAAATACTATATGGTCATCTACAACAGTTGGGGACAGCGCATTTTTGAAACCACAAGGCCCGCTGAAGGCTGGGATGGCAAAGATGCTGCTGCGGGGGTGTATGTATGGGTGATTACTTATGCGGATTATATGGGG
>JBOWAX010000014.1:0-4872 GCA_050864255.1 Dehalogenimonas sp. | reverse complement strand
GCAGGGTGTAGAGCCCTTCGGTGTTTACGGTGATTTCGGGCATGGTGTCGCCGGTACTCCAGCGGTAGGAGGCATAACCCGCAGGGCCGGCAAGCAGGTACTGGTTTTCAAACAAAATGGTATCCTGCAAAAACCAGTCAGCGGGATTCGGAGTAACCTGCAGGGTGAGCATGGTGGAATCGCTACAGCCAAGAGGGTCGCTTACCTTTACCTGGTATTGCCCTGAATTAGCTGATGATGCGTTGAAAACGATAAGAAACGGGTCGTTTACATTGCTTCCATCCGGTAAAGTCCATTGATAGGTTAGTGGTTCATTGCCCGTGGCTGTTGCAGAAAGCCAGGCCAGCTCACCCTCGCAGATGTTAATTGGCAATTGCTGCGCCAGCACGGGTGGATGGTTCACCTGTATCTGCCCAATCTGAAACTCCGGTTCAATGCTGCCGTATTCGCCGGTAAACCATGTGGCTGCCGGAGCCTGATCCCATGTAAGGAAGCTGTTTCCCACCTGCGTGGCACTAAATACCAGATCGAGCACGGTTACTGATCCCGAAAGGGTTAAGGGCGCGCTGCCCGACCAGGTGACAACAATGCGCTGTGAGGCCGGATAAACTTCGGCAATAAGATTGGCTTCAAGCTGCGGATGAATACTGCCGGGCCTGAAACCTTCGCAGTTTACCAGCGTGGCATCGTATTCCAGCGTGGCTGTAAAAGCCTGAACGCCGGTAAAGTTTTCAATAAGCAAAGGGGCAACGGGGGCATTACCAAGGCACACAGCTGAGTTGCCAGCTATGGCTGAAATGATGAACCCGGCTTCCTGTCCTACTTCAATACTGCCTTCGGTAAAACAACCGTTTTCATCTTCTACGCGCCAGGTGTAGGTTCCGGCAATTAGTCCTGTGAATTCGTTTGAAGATTGCGGTGTGCCGCCGTTCAGGAAGTAGGAAAGGTTGCCAAATCCGGTTGCTGTGAGGGTTATACTTCCGTTGGCGTTGCTGCCGGTGGCGGGATCAGAGGAGGCAGTTACCTGCGGCCCGGAGAAATCATCAATCATAACCGGATTGCTGGCATACACAGCCTGGCAACCCGACCCATCGGGAACTTTTACCCAAACATTATGCGGCCCGGGGGCTAAATCTTCAAACAAACCTTCGTTGTTCTGCCATGTATTTCCATTGTCAATGGAGTACTCCAGCAAATCACTCAAGCCGCTGACGGCGGTAATAGTTATGCTTCCATTATTCTGACCGCAATAAGAATCTGAATGAGAAACAGAAGCAATCAGCACATCGCCGGCATCGCTGATGGTGTATTGCGAAACCAGGTTGTTGCACCCATTACCATCGGTAGCCCACAGGTAGTAATTGCCAACGGGCAGGTTATAAATGTCAGCTTCGTTTGACAATACATTTCCGGCATTGTTTTTCCATTCAAGGGCAATGGGCTCAGTTCCGCTTACCGTTAGTCCTCGTATGGCGCCGTTGCTGCCACCGCAGGTGGTGGGGGAGATGATGAGGTTGGTTTCGTTAAGTGTGGGCTGAGGGAACCAACTAACCTGCACTGAATCACGGCCAATGCAACCATCCGCATTTGTAACCTCCACCCAATAGAGGCCGGTGTCGGCAACCGGTATTGATTGAGTAATCTCACCGGTAATCCACAGGTAACTCTCAAAAGGCGCAGAGCTCAAAGTTGTTGATCCATCAATACAGATTTCTTCATCCAAACCCAAAGCCGGATCAGGAGGGTGGGTTATAACTATATTTTTAATGGTGGTATCCGATCTATCCCCTGGCCAGTAGGCTATTAGAGTTACCAGGTAATTACCGGGTGCATTATAAACATGGTCCGGATTGATTAGAGTGGAAGTATCCATGCTCCCTGAAGTTGCATCCCCGAAGTTCCAGTAAACACTATCAGGTAGTGGCCAGATGTTTGAGGTGATTTCAACCGGCTGATTGGCACAGAGGTGTTGGGGTGTGAAGTAAGCAAAATATTTTTGGACCATTTGAGGGAGGCTTAATCCCATTGAAGCACCTTCATTCAATATTATGCTTTCATACTCATAATCGAAAAAAATCCTTTCGTTTGGATTCTTAATGACACTAAGCTTATTATGTCCTAATATTCCACCATAAATTTGATTATCCGGTCCAGTTTGTAAAACACTCCCAATACCATGTCCTATTAATTTTTCAGATTCCCTGAAAAGAGCGGAATCATTAAGTTGAGCATCGTATTGATAAATTGGAGTATGTTCAAAATCAGTATGAGGAAAAGTACAATATAATAATTTAGAATCGGGAGAGAATTCAAGTCCCAATGGATCTACGCTATTGCTAGGATTTGGTGAAGGAGTAATTAAAAACAATGAAGTATATTGTCCTGTTTTCGTATTGAAATTTCCAAATTCAAATCCATTAATGCCCTCAGCGTAGGCTGTACACATTTTTGTACCATCCGGACTAACTGCAATTTCACCTCTATTTAAATCCCATATATTTAAATTAACAAGACTAAAGCTAATTTTAGCTATTGGATCAATACCACTTATTGTAAGAAGATAGGAATAAAAGTAGTTGTCTGATAAACTGCGGGCAATAATCCAGATATCCCGGTTATTTTTATGTCTTACAGCTGTTAATTTATCTGCAGCAAAGTCACCTAAGGGTAAATAGAGTGGTATATTCTTTTGTCCGGGTACAATATCTCCCAGACCACCAAACAAGGTAAGATCAAATACTGAATAATGTAATCCCGTACCAGGAATTGATGTAATGTTATGGGTAACTCCGTAAACGGTTATAATATAATACTTATTATTGTTTGATGGCAATGGCAGAATAAGTGTGCCTTGAGTACCTGAGCCATAAAGATCACTTCCATTAGCAGTAACAAGGTTCAACTTATTGTAAACATTCTTACCGTCTGTATAGAATAATAAATTCCCTAAAGAATCGCTAATTGAGGCACAACCAGTGACTGTATTCGTAGCCCCAAATCCTAGTGGAAGAGGGTTGCCGCTATTAAACGACAACCCTGCATGCTTTCCAAAGTACCAATTATTCCATTCTCCCTGTGAGTATGAAATAACAGGGCCTATTGTTGCTAATAATAAAATTAGAATCTTCCTAACCACCTAATTTATTATTATTGTTGGAATTGTTGCTCCTGCCAGAAACTCGTCGGAATCAAGCCAACCAGAATTGTTCTGACCATAATGAGTAGGATCAGATTGTCTGTATACAACTGCAAAATACTTATAATAATCTTTTCGGTCATTAATCACAGTTGGAAGTTCCAGATCAGTCAGATAAAAAAATGTGCTGGTTCCGGTTACATTTCTTTGCTCACCTACCCAAAAAGGACTAGATCCATCATTTATCTGAACATAAATACTAACCACATAATAGCCAGTATAATTTTGATCTGTCCAAGTTACATTAACCTGTTGGGATTTTACAGTTAGACCTAAAAAGAGAAATCCACATAAAATAATGAGCTTTGTTATATTTTTCATTGTTGCTTTTTTTTTGTAATTGTTAAGTTTTTGATTCAAATATACTTTAGTATTTTTCTGTTGTAACTCGAACCTATGGTGGAAGCCTATGCTTGTAATTGCTTACATAATTCAATTGGATGCGATTTGACGCTAAAAGTAATGGCTTTATATTCTACCAAATTCCATCTCTCAAATGATTTTTACATTGAATTCTACAGCAAATAATTAGTAAGATTATTGGCGAACAATCGATCAATTGCCTTATAAATTCAACTTTTATTGTCATTGCGGACTTCAATTACTGAGGCAATAAATATAGTAAAATATTTTAAGAAAAGGATATATTTTTTTGCTATATGGCAATTTATGGTTAAATGTGATAAAAAATCTTTAACAATTAGTTAAGTTTTTTAAGTGCATACTCTTTCGGGAGCTTTAGTTTTATCAGGGCTTATTACAGGCTAGAATGGGCAAGGATAAAATGCCAATAAACCGTCAATACAATAGGATCACAGAACCCTCTCCTATATTGTGTCATTTGGCAATAGAAGGGAAGATGAGAGAAAATGTTCTTTGAGAGAAGGAGTTCTGTTTAAGTCGTGCTAATAATCAGCAGATTCCTCTCTCCACTTCGTTTCGTTCGGAATGACTGCATTGTTAAAATATGTGAAGGGGAGGAAGCAGTGGCGGCGCAGCCGCCACTGCTTCCTCCCTCCTAACATAAAGCCGTCATTCCGAACACAGAGAGGAATCTCCTGATCGAGGCCTAACGGCCTGAGTGACAGAAAAACGGGATTAAGCGACTCAAGCCATGGCCGAAGGAGGTAGAAAAACTATATTACCGGTGGTATCACCTCACCAACGTCACCCCACCCCTCATCTTCACAACCTTCCCCACCATATCCGAATAACTGATCACCCAGCTATACACCCCTGCCGGTGCATCCTTTCCATCCCAGCCCTCTGCCGGGTAAGTGGTTTCGAAGATCAGTTGCCCCCAACGGTTGTAGATCACCATGCTGAACTGATGTACCCTTTCATAATCAACTACCGGTCGGAATGTATCATTCAGGCCGTCGTTGTTGGGGGTGAAGGCGGTGGGGACATGAAAAGGCGATACTGCTTCCAGCATTTTGAGGTAGGTGGAATCGGCACCCGCGCATAGATTGTGTGTGGTGAGTTGAAGGGTGTAGAGCCCTTCGGTGTTTACAGTGATTTCGGGCATGGTATCGCCGGTACTCCAGAGGTAGGAGGCATAGCCTGCAGGGCCGGCAAGCAGGTACTGGTTTTCAAACAAAATGGTATCCTGCAAAAACCAGTCAGCGGGATTCGGAGTAACCTGCAGGGTGAGCATGGTGGAATCGCTACAGCCA